>CAVWHM010000023.1:0-208728 GCA_963754775.1 uncultured Verrucomicrobiae bacterium | reverse complement strand
CGCGCTGGATGCCGATGGGGTTCGCGCCGGACGTGACGAACTTCAGACCCTCGCGATAAATGGATTCCGCGAGCACGGTCGCGGTGGTCGTGCCGTCACCGGCGGTGTCGCTGGTTTTGCTGGCGACTTCGCGGACCATCTGGGCGCCCATGTTTTCGTAGGAATCTTCCAGTTCGATTTCCTTGGCCACGGTCACGCCGTCCTTGGTGACGGTGGGTGAGCCGTATTTCTTGTCAATGACCACGTTGCGGCCCTTGGGGCCGAGCGTGGCGACAACCGCCTTGGAGAGCTTCTGGACGCCGCGCAAAATCGCCTGCCGCGCCGCCTCATCAAACAATAATTGTTTTGCTGCCATAGTATTTTCTTAGTTGTTGGTTGATCCGTCTTCGCTTCGCTTCGACGCGATAAAGTGTTGCTTGCCGCGCCGCAGCCCCGCGAAGGCGGGAAGGTTGATTGTTTGTTTAATCAGTCGAGAATGGCCAGGATGTCGTCCGAGGACAAAATCTTGTATTCCTTGCCGTCAATTTTGATTTCCGTGCCGCCGTATTTGCTGACGAGCACACGGTCGCCCTTCTTGACTTCAAACGGGATTTTCTTCCCGTCGTCGTTGGTTTTGCCGGTGCCGAGGGCGATGATGATGCCTTCCTGCGGCTTTTCCTTGGCGGTATCGGGAATGATGATGCCGCCCTTCTTTACTTCCTTCTCTTCGACCGGCTCGACCAGGATACGGTCGCCAATCGGTTTAACGTTTAGTGCCATAGTTTGTCTTTGTTGGTTGTTGGTTTGTTAATTGTAATTAACTCCCGCCGCACCCGCAGCGGGAAAATTCAGTCCATCCGAAATTTCGTTTTCAACTCGGCTATGATTCGCCCGTCCTCCGCCCGTTTGGCGGCCACCTGCAAGCTCTTGCGTCTCTCTTCTTCCTTCTGTTCATCAAACATTTCATTGGCCCGGCTGATGGCCTCCCGCAACTGCGGATACAGAAGGCCCTCGAACTCGCGCGGGTCGCCCAGCACCCGGGCATAGCACTGATCGCGCTCCATCAGCGGTATCATCAGGTCGGCCCGGAACGGCCGCTGCTTGTCCATCAGGTAACAGACCTCCCAGAAACAATGCTGCCAGTCCGGGTCCGGCCGCTCGGACAGCTTCAGCCAGAACTGATACCGGGTCCCGAGGCGACAGGTTTTGTCCTTGTCCCACTCGGTCATGCGCACATTGGCTTTCCCGGCATTCATGTTTCTGGTTTTGAACCGCTAATCGTAATCAAATTCCACCGCCCATGCGATGGGGAAATTGTTTCAGCCAAATCTGTTCCCGTATGTCGGCAAAGACGGAACAACAGGAAATCTTAAGAGCGAATCAATTGCCCGTTGCGTCTCCGCCTTCCGTCCATCAGCATCGAACCACCACAAGGTGGAAGGTGGAGACAAAATTGTCTGGCCAGGGCTGACGTTCACTCTCACCGTCCCTTTTTGACGTGTGGAAATCATTTTATACGGCTGTCCTCCGATGGTCATGCCTCTAATTTCAGAATAGCGGGAATCAACATTTTCATCGCCTGACTTGACAGACGCCAATACCACCACGGGATTTGCAAGTTTCATCAAATCCGTCGAGTAAGCGGAGGCGTGGCCGTGATGCGGAGCGACCAGCATATCTATATTTGCAACCTGCTGCCGCCAGATTAATTTGTCGACGCTATGATTAAGCGCATAGTCCCATCCTTCTGCTTCCATGTCTCCGCAAATCAAAATTGAATAGCCATAACACGAGATTCTGGTGACAACGCTCGCGTTATTAACTGCGCTGTTTGGGGTAGAGCTAATACTGCGTGCAACGCTTACCGGGAACGACAGCTCTTGGATTGAAATGCCCGGGCCGTAATTTGCCACATTTGTTAAGGTGTATTTTTGAAGATACTGGTTTCGAAACGTGCAAATTTCTTCAAAAGACCCTTCGGCACTGCTTTGCTCAACGTCCTTGATGAATTCTTTATCCGCAGCAACAGTGCGCATGAATTCTGGAGCTGCCTTCAAAAATTCCACATGGTCAGCCAAGTGGTCGCCATGCCAATGACTGACAGTTCCTTTGTAGTATCTGAATTGATCCCCTTGCCCTGTGATTTTCCGGAGGAACTTGGTTGGAGAAAATGAGTCTGTCCGTCCGATATCAAAGAGACACCAGCGCCCGTCCGGCAATCGAAGTGCTGCCGACTGGCCATGGTCTACATCGAACAAATAAAATTCGAGACTCATGGCTTCCCTTTCTGAAGTGCATTTACATCCAAACTAACGAATTGGATAAACAATTCACGCGCGTAGTCGATACCAAACCGATTCATTCGGATTAGGGCCAGCACAGCAAGTGCTCCGATAAGAATTAAACTCCCTGCAGAGTTATAATTTGAAAAAATTGCGCTAACCCAACAAACAATCAGTGCGGCAGCGATCCCTCTGAACATCCCATAATTCCCGTTGAATATATCGACCCGCCGTGAACGCCCGGCTGTTTCAACAATTGCATAAATTTGTTTGGTGAGCGCGCCCCAATCGTTTTTAGAGCGTTCTGCAATCGTTTTTGCCAATGCTTTGGGATAAAGAATAGAAATGCGTTCTTCAAGCGCTGGCGTTTGCTCGGTTGAAAGATAACTCCGGTCGTTATTGCGAACCCAATCTGTTGGTTTTCCGCCTCTGATCTGCCAAAAGACAAGTTCCAAGAGATTTCCTAGAGCTTGAATCAGATGGCCAGCGGCGTAGGCCAGAACAACAAATATGCCAAGGTCACCAACGCTAATATCCTTGTCGCTGACAAAACCAATCGCATCAGGAAATAAGCGCGTCAGCCCATAGAGTGTAATCACTCCCGGAACTAGAATTCCTGTGAACTCGAATTGGTCAAAGGATTTCATTCCTGCACGCTTATTCTATTTATTTCTTCTCATCCACGACCTCGGCATCAATCACGCCTTCGTCCTTCTTTTTGTCGTCGGACTTGGCTTCACCCTGCGGCTGGCCGGATTGGCCGCCCGCCTGGGCCTTTTCCGCCTGCGCTTTGGCCGCCGCGGATTTGTAAAGTTCGGCGCTCACGGCCTGCCACGCTTCGTTAAGCTTCTCGGCGGCGGATTTGATTGCGCCCGCATCGCTGCCTTTCAACGCTTCCTTCACGTCCGCCACGGCCTTCTCAATCCTGGCCTTGTCGTCACCGGATATCTTGTCGCCGGTTTCCTTGAGCATTTTCTCGGACCGATACACGGCGTTTTCGGCTTCGTTGCGCGTCTCGACTTCTTCACGGTGTTTCTTGTCCTCGTCGGCGTGCGCCTCGGCGTCTTTGCGCATCTTCTCGATTTCGTCCTTCGCGAGGCCGCTGCTGGCGGTGATGGTGATTTTCTGTTCCTTGCCCGTGCCGAGGTCCTTGGCGCCCACGTGCAAAATGCCGTTGGCGTCAATGTCGAACGTCACTTCGATTTGCGGCACACCGCGCGGGGCCGGCGGGATGTCGGTAAGATGAAACTTGCCGATGGTCCGGTTGTCGCGGGCGAACTGGCGTTCGCCCTGCAGCACGTGGATTTCCACGCCGGGCTGGTTGTCGCTGGCGGTGGAGAAAATTTCCGATTTGCGCGTCGGGATGGTGGTGTTGCGCTCGATGAGCCGCGTGAACACGCCGCCCAGCGTCTCGATACCGAGTGACAGCGGCGTTACGTCGAGCAACAAAACATCCTTCACTTCGCCCTTGAGCACGCCGCCCTGGATGCCGGCGCCCACGGCGACGACTTCGTCCGGATTCACGCCCTGGTGCGGCGGTTTGTTGACGAGCGAATGCGCGGTCTCGACGACTTTCGGCATGCGGGTCATGCCGCCGACCAGCACGAGTTCGTCAATCTTTACCGCGTCAATATCGGCGTCCTTTAAGCAAGCCTTCACCGGCGCGATGGTGCGCTCGAAGAGTTCGTCGCAAAGCTGTTCCATTTTCGCGCGGGTCAGCGTTTTCTGGATGTGTTTCGGCCCGCCGGCGTCGGCCGTGATGAACGGCAGATTGATTTCGTATTGCTGCGCCGAGCTGAGGGCGATTTTGGCCTTCTCGGCCTCTTCCTTGATGCGCTGGAGGGCGTCGGGCTGCTTGCGCAGGTCCATGCCGCTGTCCTTTTTGAATTCGTCGAGGATCCAATCCATGAGGCGGCCATCCCAATCATCGCCGCCGAGATGTGTGTCGCCATTGGTGGCCTTCACCTCGAAAACGCCATCGCCGATTTCGAGAACGGAAATGTCGAACGTGCCGCCGCCCAAATCGTAAACGGCAATTTTTTCGTCCTTCTTTTTATCAAGGCCGTAGGCGAGCGACGCCGCCGTCGGCTCGTTGATGATGCGGAGGACTTCGAGGCCGGCGATGCGTCCGGCGTCCTTCGTCGCCTGGCGTTGCGAGTCGTTGAAGTAAGCGGGAACGGTGATGACGGCCTGCGTGATCTTCTCGCCCAGACGCATTTCGGCGTCGGCTTTGAGCTTGGCGAGAATCATGGCGGAAATTTCCGGCGGCGAAAATTCTTTCGGCTTGCCATCCACTTCCACTTCCACGGCGGCGTCGCCGTTGGACGTTTTCACGACCTTGTAGGGCACGCGTTTGATTTCCTCCGGAAACCTCGTCGAATTTGCGGCCCATGAAGCGTTTGATGGAATAGACGGTGTTGCGCGAGTTGGTGACGGCCTGGCGCTTGGCGGCCTCGCCGACGAGCCGCTCGCCGCTCTTGGTGAACGCGACGACGGATGGCGTGGTGCGTTTGCCCTCGGAATTTTCCAGAACCAACGGCTCGCCACCCTCCATGACCGCCATGCAGGAGTTCGTCGTTCCCAAATCAATACCTAAAACTTTTGCCATAAAATCTTGTGGTTAAAAACAACTTCTCGCCATCTTCCAAGCAATGGCAATGCCGCGAAACGGTAAAGATCATAAAGCCATTGAAAACAAATGATTAAATTGTAGTTTGCCCGTTTTTTAGGGCGCTAAAAAACTGCGCCAAGTGCGACGGATTGGCACAGTTGGGATGCGATTTGGCACTAGTGGGATGGCACAGAAATGGTCGGGAACAAATGCCCGCTTGCGGACTCTCACTCCCGGAAGGATGAGTTCTCAGACTTTTTCAAAAATTTTCGAACCGTGGCAATGCACGGAGGTGCAACTGCGAAAACTGCCCCTGGAAATTTCCATTCCGCGAAGGGTCGCCTGCGTCAACGCGCTTCAGGGAATCAAGGATCCGGTGACGGCGATTCAGGAAGCCAGGGAGGTGCTCAGGTCCATCATTGAAAAAATGGAGGGGGCCGGCTGGTCCGAGGCCGAAGTGGACCAGGCCCGTCAGACGCTGGCGCGGCTGGAGGGCGTGGCTTAATTTCAAGCCGATACCGGTTCTGCCGCCGGGTCCGTCCTGGAACCCGGCTGCGTACGAACAATTATTTGCTGCCCGGCTTGGCGGCGGGAATTTTTGCCAAGTCCGGCGGCAACTTGTCCGGCTCAAACGTTTCGACTTTGAGTGAAATCAGGCTGGCGAAGGGCACCCCGAAATTCACCGCGCCTTTCGAGCGGTCCACAATGGCCGCCACCCCGGCGACGTTCCCGTTGTGCGCGCGGACAATATCAATCGTCTCCTGCACGCGGCCGCCCTTGGTCACCACATCCTCCACGACAAGAATTTTTTCGGTGGACGCAATCTTGAATCCGCGCCGCAAGACGAGTTTGCCCTCCTCTTTTTCCGTGAAAATGAACCGGACGGCGAGTTGCCGCGCGACCTCCTGTCCGATGACCAACCCGCCGAGCGCCGGGGCCACCACGGTGGCCGCGCCGAGCCTGCGGACTTTGTCTGCCAGCGCATGGCCGAGTCTCTCGACAACGGGCATCTGCTGAAGGGCGAGCGCGCATTGAAAGTATTGGCGGCTGTGGAGCCCGCTGCGCAGGATGAAATGGCCTTCAAGCAGCGCGCCGCTGTCGCGGAAAATCCGGAGGACTTCGTCTTGTGTCATCGGGCGAATGTTAAGTCCAAGGGGCAAAGTTCAAAGTTCAAAGTTGTGTAGGAGCCGAGATGACGAGGCTCAAACTGAGAATGTCAGAGACTCCTCACGTCGTCTCCTACAATTTTTTCCTGCGTCCCTGGCCTTCTGCGGTTAAAATTCCGCGCGTGCTGAAGTGGATCAAATTCGTCATTGCCATCCTGCTGCTGCCGGTCTGTGCCGGCGCGGCGATGGCTTTATGGAAGGTGCTTTGCGCCAGCGGGAGCGCGGACATGGTTTGGGTGCCGCTGCTGGCGGGTGCGGCGTGCTGGCTCGTGATTTTTCTGCTGCTCCCCAAACCGATGTGGATTTATGTCTTCGGCCACGAGTTGACGCACGCCGTATGGACCTGGCTGTTTGGCGGGCAGCTGAAGAAACTCAAGGTTTCCTCCAGCGGCGGCCATGTTGTCGTTTCGAAAAGCAATTTCCTGATTGCGCTGGCGCCCTATTTTTTCCCGCTTTACGTGGCGCTGGTCGTTGCCGTGTTCTCCCTCGGCCGGCTGATTTGGGACTGGCGGAGTTACCTCGTCTGGTTTCATTTGCTGATCGGCGCGGCGTATGCGTTTCACGTGACACTGACGTGGCACGTTTTGAAGACGAGACAATCGGACATCACGTCGCAGGGCTGGTTGTTTTCGGCGGTGATCATTTTTCTCGGCAACGTGTGTGTGCTGTTGTTCGGTGTCCCTTTGTTGACGACGAAGGTTGGTTTGTTGAACGCGTTGGGGTGGTGGTTGGAGGGCGCCGGACAGGTATTGCACTGGCTGCAGAAGTGGCTTTGAACGGCACGCGCCGCTTTTGTCAATATTTCTGTCTTGAATTGTCGCGTGGTTTGGTTCAAACCCTCGGCAGACGTACGATATGGACTTAGCCGACATTTTGAATCAGGAGCAAATCGTCACCGATTTGCGCGCAACCAACCGATGGGAAGCCATTGATGAATTGATCGGCAATCTCGTCACCACGGGTAAAATTTCGGCGGAACATCGCGACGCCATCACCGCCGCCGTCAAGAAACGGGAGACCTCGATGAGCACGGGCATCGGGTTCGGCATCGGCATCCCGCATGCCTCGACGGATTTGATCTACGAAGTCGTCGGTGCGCTCGGACGCTCGAAATCGGGCGTGAATTTCGACGCGCTCGACAACCAGCCGGTGAAACTGGTCATGTTGTTTCTCGTGCCGCAAGGCCAATTTCAAAAGCATCTTCACACGCTGGCGAACATCGCCAAGCTGTTGCACAAGGCCGACTTTCGCCTGGCGCTGGAACAGGCGCCCGATGCCGCCGCCATGCTCACCATCATCCGCGATTACGGAAATAAATGATGGTAGGGTCATCGCGCTGCGATGACCGGACGCCGCAGCGCGGCGTCCCTGCCTCGAATTGACTTCGCTGTAAATTAACCGTGTCCCTTTCGCTTTCGCTTTGCTTCAGCGCGACTTGCCGTGGTTAAATCAAGCCTGTGCTGCCGCACAAACAAATTGAACTCCGCCTGCAACAGGCCGTTCGCGCCGTCCTGCCGGATGCGGACCCCGGCAGCCTTCTCGTCCGACCGTGTCCCGACCCGAAATTCGGAGACTACCAGTCGAACGCGCTGATGTCGCTCGCCAAGGCGCGTAAGTTGAATCCGCGCCAGTTGGCCGCGAATGTTCTGGCAAAACTCGATGTTTCCGAAATTTGCGAGAAAGTCGAAATTGCCGGTGCCGGCTTCCTGAATTTCCGGCTGAAGATTTCCGTGCTTACCCAAACGCTCGAATCCGCGCTTCGCGGCGAACATTTGTTCTTTGAAAAAACGGGTAGGGACGCGCTGCCGCGCGTCCTGGCCGACCAGCAGGTCGGCCCTACCGTTCGAACCGTAGTGATTGATTTCAGTTCGCCGAACGTGGCCAAGCCGATGCACGTGGGCCACATTCGCTCCACGATCCTCGGCGACTGCCTGGCGCGCACGTTGCGCCTGCTCGGTCACCGCGTCATCACCGACAACCACATCGGCGACTGGGGCACGCAGTTCGGGCTGCTGCTCCTCGGCTGGAAGCGCGAGCTAAACCCCGCCGCGCTAAAAACCGACGCCATCAGTGAAATGGAGCGCCTCTACAAAAAGCTCAGCGCCGAGTCCAAAGAAATCCAAACCACTCTCGAATCTGCGCGGCAGGAACTGGTAAAACTTCAGGGCGGCGACGAAGAAAACCTGAAAATCTGGCGCGAGATGCTTGCGCTGTCGGAAAAACAGTTCGACGAAATCTATTCGCGACTCGGAGTCAAATTTGACCACACGCTCGGCGAAAGTTTTTACAATCCCGCGGCTTAAGCCGCTCGTGGACGATCTGCTTGCCAGGGGCATCGCGCGTGAAAGCGAAGGCGCCATCGCGATTTTCTTCGACGACATTCCCCAACTCAAGGAGCACCCCGCGCTTATCCGCAAAAGCGACGGCGGATTCAATTACACGACGACTGACCTCGCCACGCTTGCGTACCGTCTTGAAACCTGGCAGCCGGACGAAATCATATACGTCACCGACGGACGTCAGCAATTGCACTTCCAGCAGGTCTTCGCCGCTTTCCGAAAATGGCAAACTGCGAACTCCGAACTCCGAACTCCGAACTCCGAGCCTAAACTGGCCCACGTCTGGTTCGGCTCGATTCTCGGCGAAGACGGCAAGCCGTTCAAAACCCGCTCCGGGAAACGGTGAAACTGGCCGATTTGCTGGACGAAGCCGAGGCCCGGGCCTTCAAAATTGTTTCCGACAAAAATCCCGATTTGCCGGAGGCGCAGCGGCGCGACATCGCGCGCGCGGTCGGAATCGGCGCGGTGAAATACGCCGACCTGCTGCCGAACCGGCAGGGCGATTACGATTTTCAGTTGGGACAAGATGCTCGCGCTCAACGGCAACACGGCGCCGTATTTGCAATACGCTTACACGCGGATTAAAAGCATTTTTCGGAAGGCGGAAGAAACATTCAACGCCCAACATTCAACGCCCAACATTCAATTAGCTGCGCTGGAGGAAATCGCGCTGGCGAAGCACCTTTTGAACTTCGGCCTGACTCTGGAGGCCGTGGCGGAAGAATATCGTCCGAACTTCCTGTGCAATTTTCTGTACGACCTGGCGGGCAAATTCACCGCGTTCTACGAAAATTGTCCGGTGCTCAAGGCCGATGACGCGACGCGTGCCAGCCGGCTGGCGCTTTGCGATTTGACGGCACGCGTGTTGAAACAGGGACTCGACGTTCTTGGAATCGAGACCGTTGAGCAGATGTGACCGCTTGTTTTTGTACGATCAACTCAACCGCATCGGCATCACGACGTAGAGGAACGGGCCGTTGATTTTCAGAACCCCGGGGCTGAGCTCGTCCACCAGTTCAAAGAAAACCTCGTCTTCCGTCAGCGCATTGAGCGGATCAATAAGGTATTTGGGGTTGAACGCGATGGCGACTTCCTTGCCCTTGTAATTGACCGCCAGGCTTTCGCGCGCTTCGCCGACTTCCGGGGAATTGGCCGTGATGGCCAGATTGTTTTTGCCGAAGGCGAGTTTGACGGAGTTCGCCTTTTCGCTGGTCATGATTTCGGCGCGGCGCAGGGCGTGCAGGAATTCCTCGCGCGCGAGCGGCACGCGCTCTTTGACTTCCGAGGGGATGACCTGGCGATAATTGGGGTAATTTCCTTCAATCAGCTTTGTCACCACCAACACGGACGGCCCCTTTTCGTCTTTCAGCGCGAACGACGCCTGGTTTTCGCCAAATTTAACCACAATCTCTCCTTTGTCCTGAAGCAGGCGATTCAATTCGAAGACCGCCTTGGCCGGGATGATGAATTCGCCTTCGCTTTTCTCCGCGATGTCCACTTCTTCGTCCACCAGCGCCAGCCGCCGGCCATCTGTTGCCACAACGGTCATCTTGTGATCTTTCAAGCTGATGTAGATGCCGTTCAGCACATACCGGGATTCGTCCGTGGAAATGGCAAAGGAAGTCTTCCGCAGCATGGCTTGAACGGTTTCCTGGGGCAGGGTGACTTTCTTGTCATCTTTGAACTTTGGCAAAGGTGGAAATTCATCCGCCGCCAGGCCGTGAATTCGATAAAATGAAGAACCACAACGAATGCTGCAGATGTTCTTGTCGTCAACCTCAATGTCTATTTCACTCCCGTTCAACTCGCGGACAATGCCAAAGAGTTTTTTCACCGGCACGGTTGCCGCGCCGCCTTTTTTGACTTTTGCCTCGACGGTGCAAGCCACTGTCACATCCAGATCCGTCGCGGTGAACTCCAACTTTTCACCTTCAACTCTCATCAAGACATTCGACAGGATAGGCAGGGTCGTGCGTGCGCTTACGACATTCTGCACCGCCTGCAGGCCATTGAGAATCTGCTCCTTCGCGATGGTAAGGTTCATGCGCTGTTAATAGTATCTTTGTTCTTTAAAATATTCTTAATATTAAGGGCTGTGGATAAGGCAAACAACCTTTTCTGTCAAGGTTAACGCGGAGAAATCTGAGAAAAGAAACACGAGGAAGTTTTCCAAGCCCGCGCAATTGTTCCAATTCCAGATCTTCTTCACAGTTTCCACAATTAACTCACAGGCAAACCAGGACATCCTAGCTATGTTGTACACGGCCAACGACCGTCAGGAAAGACGCTGCGGCATTTTCCACCTCTTCCTCGGTTGATTCTCGACCAAGGGAAAAACGGACCAGCGAATTTGCCCATTCGCGTTGTCCGATGGCGTCAATCACGTGCGAAGGCTCAAGCGAACCCGCCGAACAGGCAGAACCGCTGGAGGCGCAGATTCCTTCCAAATCCAGGCCGGCCAGCAGAGCAATACTGTCCGCGCCAGACACCACGAAAGCGGCCGTGTTTGACAGGCGCTTATCACGAGAGCCAACAAATTCCACACCACTTTTCCTTCCCACACGCTCGATCAACCTCAAAGCCAAAGGTTCAAGGAAGGCCCGGCTGAAAACCGGAGGACGAACGAAACGCTCCAGCGCTTCAACCAGGCCAACGATTCCAGCCAGATTTTCCGTCCCGGCCCGGCGTTCATTCTCATGCCCGCCGCCGAAAAGGATCGGGACAGGAAACAAAGGCGATCTGGCAAAAAGCAGACCCGCGCCTTTCGGCCCGTGAAATTTGTGGGCGCAGACCGAAACCAAATCAGCGTTGAACCGGCCGATGTTCTCAACCGGTTCCTTTCCAAACCATTGCACGGCGTCCGTGTGGAAAACGATTCCGCGTTCACGACAGACCGCACCCAGTTCGGCGACCGGCTGGATTGTGCCGATTTCATTATTGGCCGCCATGATTGAAACCAGCACGGTGTCCGGACGAATCGCCCGTTTCAAATCATCAACCGACACGCGTCCTTCACGGTCAACCGGCAGCCTGGAGACTTCAAACCCTTCCTTTTTTTCGAGAAAATCAAGGCAATGGAGGACCGCGTGATGTTCGATGACAGACGAGATGAGGTGTTTTCCCCTCGGCTTGAGCAGCCGGGCGGCGCCAAAAATCGCCAGGTTGTTGCTCTCCGTGCCGCCGCTGGTGAAAATCAGTTCGCTCGGCTTGCAAACGAGGACCTTCGCCGCACGATCGCGCGCGTCGTCCAGCGCCGCGCGGGCGCGCCGGCCGACGTGATGCACGGACGAAGGATTGCCCCAAAGGTCGCTCAAAAAAGGCAGCATCGCTTCGCGCACCCGCGGGTCGAGCGGCGTCGTGGCGTTGTAATCGAAATAAATCGTCCGCGGCATCAGCCGATTTTGCGACAGTTCGCGGCGGGACGACGAGAAAAAAGAAGGGAACAGGAAGGACTCTTTCCAAATTCCATTTTTCGAATTACGTTGGTCACGGGAGAAGATGGGATTGTGGCAAACGCAGAAAAGTGAAAAATGAGCACGTGGGTCAAAATTTGCGGCATCACGAACCGCGACGATGCGCAGACCGCGGTTGAGGCGCGGGCGGATGCGCTGGGCTTTGTCTTTTACGAAAAAAGCCCGCGGCACATGACGATTCCCGCGGCCGCCGGGATCTCAAAGCAATTGCCGGGATTCATCATGCGGGTCGGCGTTTTTGTGAATGCCCTGAAACAAGAAGTGGTGCGCGCCATCGGCGAGTGCGGCTTGAACCTGCTGCAATTTCATGGCGACGAACCGCCGGAATATTGCTCGCAATTCGGATTGATGAGCATGAAGGCCTTCCGGATGCGCGACGCCGGAACGCTCAGGGAATTGACAAAATACCAGACCAACGCGTGGCTGCTGGATGCGTATTCGCCCGAGGCGGTCGGGCGGAACGGGCGAAAAATTCAATTGGGACCTGGCCGTCGAGGCGCAAAAATTCGGCAAACCGATCTTCCTCGCCGGCGGACTGACGCCGGAGAATGTGGCCGAAGCCATTCGCAAAGTGCGGCCCTTTGGCGTGGATGTTTCCAGCGGCGTGGAAATTTCGCCCGGGAAAAAGGACCACGCGAAAGTGCGCGCGTTCATTAACGCCGTTAAATCCGCCGCCGGCTGAAATAGTAAAGGATGATTTATCCCGCGGATTAGCCGTGGCAATACATGTTTGGAAAAACGGCAACATTTGAGTTTCGCTGCCGGGGCGCTTTGGTACAGTATGCGCGCCACGTTTTTGGAAGAAATGAAAATTTCCGTTCCCAAAGAAACACAAGCGGGCGAAACGCAGACGCCGCTGACGCCGGACAGCGCGGCCAAGCTGGTCAAACTCGGCGCGCAAGTGGAAGTCGAGGCCGGCCTCGGGCTGAAGGCGGGATTTGCCGATGCCGCCTACGCCGCCGCCGGCGCAACGCTCACCGCCGACCGCAAGGCGCTGTTGAGTTCCGGCGACATGGTGTTGCGCCTGCGCAAACCGCCCGTCGGAGAAATCGCGCTGCTCAAATCCGGCTCCATCCATGCCAGCCTGCTCGATCCGTTCAACGAAAAGGAACTGGTCCAAAAGCTGGCGGAGCGCGGCATCAGCGCCATCAGCATGGAATTCATCCCGCGCACGACCCGCGCGCAAAAGATGGACGTGTTGTCGTCGCAGGCCAACCTTGGCGGCTACGAGGCCGTCATCCTCGCCGCGCGTTATTCCAACAAAATTTTCCCGATGATGACGACGGCGGCGGGCACGATCCTGCCGTCGAAAGTTTTCATCATCGGCGTCGGCGTCGCCGGTTTGCAGGCGATTGCCACCGCCAAACGGCTCGGCGCGAAAGTCACCGCCTACGACACGCGGCCCGTTGTGGAGGAACAGGTCAAGTCGCTCGGCGCGCAATTTCTCAAGATTGACATTGGCGAAACCGGCCAGACGAAGGACGGCTACGCCAAGGCGCTTGACCGAGGAGCAAATCCAGAAGCAGCGCGACGCGATGAAAAAAACCTGCGGCGATTCCGACGTCGTTATCACCACCGCGCAGGTGTTTGGGCGCCGGGCGCCGGTTCTGGTCACGGCCGAAATGCTCAATGCGATGAAGCCGGGCAGCGTGGTCGTGGACATGGCGATTGAGACCGGCGGCAACGTCGAAGGCGCGGTTCTGGACCAGGTGACCGACCGCAACGGGGTGAAAATCGTCGGCATCGCCAATCTGCCGGGGCGCGTGCCGCTGCACGCCAGCCAGGTTTATTCCGCCAACCTGACGAGCCTCATCGAGGAATTTTGGGACAAGCAGAACAAAAACTTCGTCCTCAAGCTCGACGACGAAATCATCAAGGGCTGCCTCATCACGCACGGCGGCAAAATCGTCAACGAGAAGCTCCTCGCAAAACCAAGCTGAATTTTATGAGCATCAGAAATCCTGGTCTTTTTCATTTTTGTCCTCTCGATTTTTCTCGGGTTTGAATTGATCTCCAAGGTGCCCTCGATGTTGCACACGCCGCTGATGTCCGGCACCAACGCCATTCACGGCATCATCCTGCTGGGCGGCATGCTGGTGCTCGCCAGCGCGGCAAGCCCCCTGGCCATCGCGCTTGGCTTCATTGCGGTGGTTTTCGGTTCGGCCAACGTGTTTGGCGGGTTCATGGTCACCGACCGGATGCTGCAAATGTTCAAGAAAAAGAAAAAATGAGCTCGTTTATCGCCATCGTATTTATTGTAGTCGCGGTTTTGTTCATCCTCGGCATCAAGTTCTTGAGTTCACCCAAAACCGCGCGCTACGGCAATTTGCTGGCTGCCTTCGGCATGTTGGTCGCGCTTATCGCCACGCTGCCCCTGCTCAACAGCGGCAGCGAAGCGTCCTGCCCAGCAGGGCTGGACGTTGAATTACACCCTCATGGTCGTCGGCATCGTGATTGGTCTGATCATCGGCGCCATCGGCGCGTATTCGGTGAAGATGACCGCGATGCCGCAGATGGTCGCGCTGTTCAACGGCGTGGGCGGCGGCGCGGCGGCGCTGGTCGCGAGCCTGGAATTTCTCCGGCGCGCCAACAGCCCCGAAGGCATCACGACGTTCTTCGCCATCACGATGCTGTTTGCCACGCTGATCGGCTCGCTCTCGTTCTCCGGCAGCATCATCGCGTTCCTTAAATTGCAGGGACACCTTGAAAAACCGCACACGTTCCCCGGCCAAAATATTCTCAACGGCCTGATTCTCGCCGTCATCGTCGGTTTGTGCGGCTACCTGACTGGGTGGGCGACAACCAACTCCACGGCGTTCATCGTGATGTTTTCGCTCGCGCTCGTTTTCGGCGTGGCGATGGTCATGCCCATCGGCGGCGCGGATATGCCGGTGGTCATCTCGCTGTTGAACTCGTTCACCGGCCTCGCGGTGGCGGCGGATGGCTTCACCATCAACAACATTTCCATGATCGTCGCCGGAACCCTCGTCGGTTCTTCCGGCACACTGCTTACGCTGCTCATGTGCAAAGCCATGAACCGGCCGGTCACGAATGTTTTGTTCGGCGCGTTTGGCTCCGGCGGAGGAAGTCAGGCTGCGGCCGGGCGGTGTTGCGGGAACGGTTAAACCGATTCAAGCCGACGAAGCCGCGTTGCTGCTCAGCTACGCCTCGCAGGTGGTCATCGTGCCCGGTTACGGCATGGCCGTGGCGCAGGCGCAACATGCGGTGCGCGAGCTTTCCGACGAACTTGGCAAACGCGGGGTCGAGGTACGATTCGCCATTCATCCCGTCGCCGGCCGCATGCCCGGCCACATGAACGTTTTGCTGGCCGAGGCCAATGTGCCTTACGACCAGCTCTGCGAAATGGAAGCCATCAACCCCACGATGGATCGTGTGGATGTATGCCTCGTCATCGGCGCCAACGACGTGGTCAATCCCGCCGCGCGCGAGGAAAAATCCAGCCCGATTTACGGCATGCCCATTATCGAAGCCGACCACGCCAAGACCGTCATCGTGATGAAACGCTCGATGGCGGCGGGCTTTGCCGGCATCGAAAACCTCCTCTTCTACAAAGACAACACGCGGATGCTCTTCGGCGACGCCAAGGCTTCGCTCAATGCGCTCGTCGCGGCCGTGAAGGCGAGTTGAGTTCAAGCGGAACAGGCTTCCTGCCGGGCGCTCAACTTTTAGAATTTGGAGACAGGCCGGGTGCCTATCCTGCGAAAGGCGACAAAATAAATTCCTTTGCGTCTTCGCGTCTTTGCGCGAGATTAATCGCCGCTTTATGAGCCAGAAAACCAGCGCCAAGATTCCGGACGCCCGCGGCCATTTCGGGCCGTACGGCGGGCGGTTTGTGCCGGAGACGCTGATGCATCCGTTGCAGGAGCTGGAGGATGAATACCGGCGCGCGCAGAAAGACCCGGCGTTCAAGCGCGAGTTCGAGTATTACCTGAAAGAATTTTGCGGCCGGCCCACGCCGCTTTACTTTGCCGAACGTCTCACGAAGGAACTCGGCGGCGCGAAAATTTATCTCAAACGCGAAGACCTGCTCCACACCGGCGCGCACAAGATCAACAATTGCATCGGCCAGATCCTGCTCGCCCGCCGCATGGGCAAGACACGCATCATTGCCGAGACCGGCGCGGGCCAGCACGGCGTCGCCACAGCCACCGTCGCCGCCATGTTCGGTCTGAAATGCGTCGTGTACATGGGCGCGGTGGATTGCGAACGGCAGGCGCTGAACGTCTATCGCATGAAAATGCTCGGCGCGGACGTCGTGTCCGTGAAGGCCGGGCAACAGACGCTCAAGGAAGCCATCAACGAAGCCATGCGCGACTGGGTCACCAATGTCCGCACAACGCATTACATCCTCGGCACGGTTTATGGCGCGCATCCGTATCCGGTGATGGTGCGGAATTTCCAGCGCGTCATCGGCGACGAAGCGCGCCGGCAGATTCTGGCCAAGGAAAAGCGTTTGCCAAACCTGCTCGTGGCTTGTGTCGGTGGCGGCTCGAATTCGATGGGCCTGTTTTATCCGTTCCTCAACGACAAATCCGTGAAGATGGTCGGCGTGGAGGCGGGCGGCGAAGGCATCAAGCCGGCAACAGCACGCAGCGCGATTTCACGGCGGGTCGCTCGGCGTGTTGCAGGGCACGCGCTCGCTACATTTTGCAGGACGAATTCGGCCAGGTGCAGCTTACCCACAGCGTCAGCGCCGGATTGGATTACGCCGCCGTCGGGCCGGAACACGCCTGGTTGCACGACCAGAAACGCGTGGAATACACCTACGCGAAGGACGACGCGGCGCTGGCGGCGTTCATGAAACTGGCGCGACTGGAAGGCATCATTCCGGCGCTGGAAAGCGCGCACGCCATTGCCGAAGTCATGAAACGCGCGCCAAAGATGAGCAAGCACGAGCTTATCATCGTGAACCTCTCCGGTCGCGGCGACAAAGACGTGGCGCAGGTGGCGGCGAAGGTGAAGCTGGAAATGCCGAAGTGAATTATAACGCGGAGGCGCGGATTTTGTGAAACCACCCCTCAACGAGCGAATACTAAAGAAGTTGGAAGGCTTCGAGCCGGTTAATCAGTTCCGACGAAGACATTTATGATATTTTGACGCGGGCGAAAGATCGAATTGCTCGCGACATTTTTCCCGTTCCGCGACTTGTCAAATTTTTATTTTCCACAGTCATTCAGTTTCCTGAAGCGCCGCGCTTTGACAAAATGCACTGGTGTATCTGCTTTCGGTTTCAGGGAAACATATGCTTTTTGGCAGACGAAAAATTTGGGCTTCGTTTTTATCACGCAAAGATGCACAGGTGGACTTGTCGCAAATTTATCGCCGAATTCAAACTGCATTAAGATTGGTCGAAGAAGAATTGCTCACCCCAGCCGCACAAGCAGCACTTGATGCCGACGAGATTGTAATTAGAAATCATTTCAAGAGCCTCGACAGCCGCTATCGTTTTTTTCGAAAAATGGCGGAAGCTTCGCCGAGAGCAGTTTAAACCTTCGAGTGATCCGATTTTTCACCCAAAGTCTGGCGCACCTTTTTCGCGTTAATCCAGCGGCAGACGCTGACTGGCTCATTATAACTTCGCTATGATTGATTCGTTCTTTTCGAGGCTCGAACACTTTCTTGTTCTTGCTCTGGCATTCGCGCAGTTTAGCTCCCAACAGACAACCTGAAAAGATTTGTCGGCAGTGATTGGGGCGACAAATTCAAACGAGTATTCCGCCTTCCGATGCTACCGCAAAAGGATACTACGACCGGCTTCACTTCTTGAAGGAAGCCTTTCGGAATCCTTTGAGTCATGGCGGATTTGACAGGGAGGGTTCGTCATTTTCATTTTACCACAAGGGCATCGGCATTGTTCCAGTGATATCCTTCAAGCATTGCTGACAGCCCTCAATTCAGTTCGTTAATTGGAACGCAAGCCACTTACGAAGAGGCCAAAACGTTATTTGACGAGTTTGACGCTTGGGTGCGTGATGTGTCTGGAAGTAAGGCGTGTGATTCATGCAAATAGTGGGCTGCGACTCCCCTTTCACGCCCAGACTTTGGATATGCTGAACGCTTTGGAGGTTGCTGGGCTGGAGTGTTGGATTGAAGGCAAACAAGAGCAAATAGTGGTTTATCAAAATGTGGATTACTAAATCGAGCGCAACGAACGCAGCGTAAACTCTTTCCGATCCGGCTGGTGGACATGAAAACAATGCGAGAATGGGAGTGCCCGGACTCGGACATTGGTGAAGAATTGGCAGACCCGCCTTCGTTGCACTCCGGCGCGGCAAGAGAAGTCCACAAATATCGTATCCCCGATTTCTCCCAACTGGAAGAATCACGATGCCTTGGTAGCCGCCATCGCTCAACTTTCGCTGAAGCTTCGGCTCGACAGGCCGGCGGAAAAAACTTTTACGGCAATCCATTTCGCAGGAGACGACGTGAGGAGTCTCTAACTTTTCTAAAATTTGAGTCTCGTCACCTCGACTCCTACGCCAAACGAATCGGCAGGGCGTGTTACTCCCTGCGCGCCGTCGTTGTCACGCATAAGTCCGCTACAGCAACACGGCCAACGTTCCCCCAAAAAATTTTTATCGTCGAACGGGACGACGTTTGATATATTGGGCGGATTATTAGGATGGAACTGGAACTGGATACGGAACAAAAGGCCGGGCAGGCCCGCGAACTGTGTGAAAAAGGGTTGTGGCCCCAGGTGCTGGACTTTGCCCAGGAATGGCACGCAGAAAATTCGACGGAGGCCAGGGCCTTGTTTTATCAGGGCGTTGCGCTCGCGGCGTCGGGCCGGTTTGTCGAGGCGGAAACCGCCTATCGCCGGGCGCTGGAACTGGACGCGACGGATTTCAAGACCTGGAACAACCTCGCGGGCATTTTATTTGAGGGCCGGAAGAAACCGGCGGAAGCCATCCAGTGCATGCAGCAAGCGCTGAAAGTTGATCCGCAAAACAAGGTCGGCTGGGCGAACCTGACGAGCATGGTCGGCCGGCTGGGCCGGCATGACAAGGCGCTGGAGTTCGCCGAGCGCGCCCTCACGCTCGACCCGAATTTTGTCGAAGCGCATCTGCACAAAGCCAGCGCCGCGAAGGCGCTCGGCAGGCAGGAAGTCGTCAAAGAGGTTTGCGCCGCGCTGGCCACCATCGGGCCGGAAAACTTTCGTCGCGCCCACTGAGTCCCGGCGGCGGATTTCCCGCCGGTGGCGTCAAAAGTTTGCGCTTCGCGCGGATTTTCGTTTAATCCCTGCAACCATGAACCGCGCGCTGGCCCTCGCCACCAACCTTTTCCCGGTTTGGGTCTTGATCGGCGGCGCGCTGGCGCTCATGCGTCCGGGCGGGTTCACGTGGTTCAGCGGGGATTTCATTACGTGGGGACTGGCGGTCATCATGCTCGGCATGGGCATCACGCTGAGCGTGGACGATTTCAAAAGGGTGTTGAAGATGCCGCGCGCGGTCGCCATCGGGTTTACCGCGCATTATGCCATCATGCCGTTCCTCGGCTGGAGCATCGCGCATCTGCTTCGGCTCGAAACCCCGTTTGCCGTCGGGTTGATTCTGGTGTCGTGCTGTCCGTGCGGTACGGCGTCAAATGTGGTCAACTACATCGCGCGCTCGAACGTCGCGCTGTCGGTGTTGATGACCATGTGCTCCACGCTCGGCGCGATTGTGATGACGCCGCTGCTGACGAGATGGCTGGCGGGCCGGTACGTGCCGGTGGACGCGTTGGGCCTGTTCCTGAGCACGCTGAAGATCGTGCTCGCCCCGGTGGTCCTTGGTGTGGCGTTGAACCGCTTCACCCCGCGCTTCGTAAAATTCGTCCTGCCGGTGTCGCCGCTGGTCTCGGTGCTGACGATCACGCTCATTTGCGCCAGCATCATCGGCGGCAGCGCGGAAGATTTCAAACGGTCGGGCGGCGAATTGATTCTGGCGGTGTTTTTGCTGCATTCCGGTGGATTCTTCCTCGGGTATGCGGCCAGCCGATTGTTGCGCTGCGATGAGTTGACGAGCCGCACGATTTCCGTGGAAGTGGGTATGCAAAATTCCGGCCTGGGCGCGGCGCTGGCCAAGGCGCATTTCTCGGCCATGCCGCTGGCCGCCCTCCCCTGCGCGATTTCGGCGACGTTTCATTCGGTCATCGGCAGCATCCTCGCCGGCATCTGGCGGTTGCGTCCGCCTTCGCTTGGCTCCGGCGCGACAAGCCCGGTGCGGGGCCGAACTTGTTAAAACCACGCTTATTCGTTAGTTTAGCCAGGTGATTTACGACGCGTCATTGGACGAGTTGCTACAGAAAGTCTGGGACGGCAGGCGCATCAGCCAAGCCGAGGCATTGCGCCTCTATCATCTGCCGCTCGAAGAGCTCGGCGCGCTCGCCGACCGCCGCCGCCAGCTCGCCAAAGCGAAGGATTTCGACGGCCGCGGCAACGAAATCGTCACCTACATCGTTGACCGCAACGTCAATTACACCAACGTTTGCAACGTCTATTGCAAATTCTGCGCGTTTTACCGCGTGGAAAGGGACGACGACGCCTACGTCATCACGTTCGACGAGATGGACCGGAAAATCGAGGAGACGATCGCGCTAGGCGGCACGCAGATCTTGATGCAGGGCGGGCATCATCCGAAGCTGACGAAGCAGTGGTATCTGGATTTGCTTTCGCACATCAAAGGCAAATTCCCACAGGTCAACATTCATGGATTCAGCCCGAGCGAGTTCGTCCATTTTCGCGAAGTGTTCAATGAACCGCTGGAGAAAATCATTTCCGATTTCAAGGCCGCGGGACTCGGCTCGATTCCCGGCGGCGGCGGGGAAATTCTGGTGGACCGCGTGCGCCAGCGCATTTCACCGCTCAAGGCGATGAGCAGACGACTGGCTCGAAGTCATGGACGTGGCGCACCGGCTGGAATTGAATTCCAGCGCGACGATGATGTTCGGCCATGTGGAGACGATTGAAGACCGCATCGAACACCTGGAACGGCTGCGTGTGCAGCAGGACAAATCGCTTCGACGTCGCGCAGCCGTCGCGGCTGCACCCAGGGCTTCAGGAGAAAAGAAAACAGGCGGGACGCCTGTGCTACCCGGCCACTTCACCGCGTTCATCTGCTGGACGTTCCAGGCCGAGCACACCAAGCTCAAGGCGCCGACGGTTGGCGCGCATGAATATTTGCGAACGCAGGCGCTGGGCCGGATTTACCTGGATAATTTTACGAACGTGCAAAGCTCGTGGGTGACGCAAGGCCAGGAAATCGGCCAGGTCGCGCTCAAATTCGGCGCGAACGACCTGGGCAGCATCATGATTGAGGAAAATGTCGTCAGCCAGGCGGGCACGACCTTCCGCATGACTGTCGCGGACATGCAGCGGCTCATTAAAGACCTCGGCTACGAACCACACCAGCGCGACAACTGGTATCGGCTGTTGAATTAATGTTGGCCCGCGAAAGGTTTTACTTGCCGGGGTGGTAGCTTTGCTCAAAAATTTCCGGAATGACAAAAGTTCTCCTTTTGGGATTGGGCCGCTGGGGCGTCAATCATCTGCGCAACCTCAATTCGATGCCGGTCGAGCTTTATGTGGCCGAGGTTGGCGAGAAACAGCTTGAGCCGGCGCGCAAAATCAACCTTCCTGCCGCGCGCCTCACGACAAATTACAAGGACTTTGCCGGCAAGGTGGATTGCGCTGTCATCGTCACACCCGCGCAGAATCATTTTGCACTGTGCAAGGAATTTCTCGAAGCCGGCAAGGACGTGTTCGTTGAAAAACCGCTGACGTTGGCCAACGAAGAATCAAAAAAACTCGCGGAGCTTGCCGACCGGGAGAAACGCATCCTGCAAGTCGGGCATATTTTGCGTTTCGATCCGGCGACGTTGTGGCTCCGCGACGCCGTGCAATCCGGCCAGTTCGGTCGCGTGAACATGTTGCGCGGTCATTTCGGCGGATTCAAGCGCCCGCGCAACGACAGCGGGGTGATGTTCGCCGACGGCATCCATTTTGTTGACCTGTTCAATTTCATCCTGGGCTCGCTGCCGAAAAGCGTGCTGGCGGTTCATCACGATTTCATGGGACGCGGCATGGACGATGTGTCGCTCGTTTCGCTGGAATATGAAACCCGCAGCGGCAAAACCTGGGCAACCGTTGAAAATGACTATTTCATTCCCGGCAAATTCCGCGAAGTCATCGTCTGTGGCGACAAATTGAGCGCGGTGTGCGATTACAATGTCGCGCAGTATAAAATCAAAACCTACGAGAACAAACACGTCCGCGACGGCAACAATGTTAAGGCGACCGAAGGGGTTGTGACACAAATCGAAGCGCCGCCGGAGGAACCGTTGCTGGCCGAACTGCGCGCGTTTGTGGATTCTGTGCAGACGCGAAAAGCGCCGCGCGCTGATGGCTGGGCCGGCTACGATTCCGTCCGTGTAATGAACGCCGCGCTGGAGTCCGTGAAAACCGGCAAAACAGTGACGCTGAACTAGACACAGATTTCACTGATTAACACGGATTGAAATTTTGGTTTTTGAATTAGTGAAAATCCGTGTAATCCGTGTCAACAATTTATGACCAAAATCCCGTTATCAAAATGTTTCGTAAACCCGGAAGTCGAAGAGGCCGCGTTGCGCGCGCTTCGCTCCGGGCAATACATCCTCGCGGCCGAGTGCAAGGCCTTTGAAGCCGAACTCGCCGCCTACACTGGCGTCAAACACGCCGTCCTGGGCACGTCGTGGACGATGATTGTCTATATGCTGCACCTCGCGCAGGGATTGAAGCCCGGGGACGAAGTCATCGTGCCGTCGCACACCGCCTTCCCGACGATGGAACCGCTGATGCATTGCGGCGCGACGCCGGTGTTTTGCGACATTGACGAAACGTTTTGCCTGGACGTGGAGCAGCTCGAATCGCTCATCACGCCCCGCACCGTCGGCATTATTCCAGTGCATCTGTACGGCCATCCGGTGAATCTTGACCGCGTGTTTCAAACCGCTGCGAAACACAAACTATGGGTGCTCGAAGATTGCGCGCAGGCGCAGGGCGCGAAATACAACGGCAAGACCGTCGGCAGTATGGGCAACTTCGGCGCGTTCTCGTTTTTCCCGTCAAAAAACCTCACCGTGCTCGGCGACGGCGGCTGCCTCGTGACGAACGACGACGCACTCGCCGAAAAAGTCCGCGCCCTGCGCAATCACGGGCGCAAGGACAAATACCATCACGACTTCGCCGGGTTCAACGTGCGCTTCAACGAAATCCAAGGCGCGATTGGTCGGGTGATGTTGAAACATCTTGACGGGTTCAACGACAATCGCCGCAAAATCGCCGCGCGTTACAACGAAAGGCTCAAAGGCATCGTCGCGACACCGGTGGAAAAGCCGTGGGCGCG
The DNA here is from genome assembly GCA_963754775.1 of uncultured Verrucomicrobiae bacterium. Lineage (GTDB taxonomy): Bacteria > Verrucomicrobiota > Verrucomicrobiia > Limisphaerales > UBA11358 > UBA11358. Next base: position 185,494 of record CAVWHM010000023.1, on the reverse strand, counting down.
CGCGGTATATCACATGTATGTCATCCGAACGGAACGACGCGACGAGCTGCAAAAGTTTTTGGGCGAGCGGAACATCGGAACCGGCATCCATTATCCCGTGCCGAACCATCAACAGCCCGGCGTCACCAACCGGTTCAAAAACATTCCGCGCCTGCCGAAGACCGAGCAGGCGGTAAAGGAAATCCTGTCGCTGCCCATCCACGGCGAAATGACCCTCGACGCCGCGGACAAGGTCTGTGATTTGATCAAGGAATTTTACGGGAAGAAATAATGGCCGACGCACCCGAAATCAGCCTCGTCATTCCTTGTTACAACGAGGAAGGGAATTTGCGCGAACTCGTCAAGGCCATCCGCGAAGCGGTGGACCCGCTCAAACTGCCTTATGAGGTCATCATTACCGACGATTGCAGCCGGGACAAGTCGTGGGAAATCCTCAAGGAACTCGCGGCGGGCGACCGTCGCATCCGCGCGCAGCGGTTCGCCTTCAACTGCGGCGAGAGCGCGGCAAGTTTTGCCGGCATGAAGTCCGCCCGCGGCAGATACATCGTCACCTTGGATGCCGATTTGCAGAACGACCCGAAGGAATTGCCGAAATTTCTCGAGGCGCTGAAAAAATTCGATTGCGTCTGCGGCACGCGCGTGAAGGTGCGCGGCAAGGGTGACCATTTTGTCCGCATCGCCTCGTCGCGCATCGCGAACTGGGTGCGGAACAAGCTGAGCGGCGAAAACATTTCCGACGCGGGCTGCACGTATCGCGCGTTCAAGCGCGAGTGCATTGACAACCTGAAATTCTTCAAGGGCATGCACCGGTTCCTGCCGACATTGTTCAAGATCGAAGGTTTTACGGTCACGGAAATCGAAGTGAGCAACCAGCCGCGCTTCGCCGGGCGGGCCCATTACGGTGTGTGGAACCGGCTGTTCGCGTCATTCTACGATTTGCTCGCGGTGCGCTGGATGAAAAGGCGGATGTTCAAATACAAGGTCGCGGAGAAAATCAATTAAAGGGAGCGCGGACGGCTCGTCCGCGAGGCGCAAAACCACGAACTTGCGGGTGGGCCGCCCGAGCTCCGGGCAAAACGAAATCATGCAGCGGTTTTTGATCATTACCACGAACTGTGCGCTGCTGGCGCTGTTGCTGATTGGTCTGCCGGCGGCCACCCACGCGCAACTGGGAGACTGGCAGGTTTCCTCCGTTTCCACCGGCTGGCAATTGTTGTTTTGGGGACTGGCCGCCGGGGCGACCGGAAACAGTCTGGCCGCGCTCGCGTTCGTGAAAGGCCGCAAAGGAAAAACGCTCTGCTGGGAATGGGCGGCGATCTTTGGCGGATTGCTGCTGGCCGGCTACGGCTTCCGGCACGGCTATTTCGATTTCAACTGGTTGAAGCAGGCGTTGCTGTGGTTTCAAAGATATTTCTGAATTAGCGGATCACCTTTTTGTTATTACGCAGGCTTTAGCGGACTGAATTTTTATTTTTGAAAACCAAAATATTCTTATGTAAGATTCCTTGTCTGTATGGGTTGCGGAAGACGCGCGGGAAATTTTGCCGATAAAAACAACGGTCCAAAACGGAAGGATTTTTATGGGAACGATTGTCATGGAGAAGACAGCGCCGGGGTTAAACACCCTGCCCGGCGACGATATCCGCCAGATCATGTGGCGGTTCGCCGACCGCTACGAACTGCACATGCTCGTCCAATCCGTACGCGGCGTGGCGCGCGGGCCGGTCGCCCGCCTCGTCGCCGGCGGCGGCCGCAATTCACATGAGTGGACGCCGGCAAAGGCCGCCCTGCTCCCGCACTTCGACGAAAGCGGCATCACCGCCGCGTTCCTTGATCCTGAATACGGCGGGTTCATCGCCGGGCCAAAAAATCTCGTACTGGCGCTGATCGCGTTCGAGTTGTCATGGGTGGATGCCGGCGCCGCCACGTGCAGCCTCGCCGGCAATCTCGGGCTGGCGCCGATTCATGAGCGCGGTACACCGGAGCAGAAAGCCCGATACGTTGGCGGGGCTGCGCCGGTGAAACCGGGAGAAGACCGCAAACAAATCCGCGCCGCGTTTGCGCTCACCGAACCGATCCCCTTCGTCGGGGTCGAGACCGGCATGTTGGCCGGCAAGGTGCGCGTGGCCGAGTGGCAGGAAGGCGGCGAGCCGGTGTTGCAAGTGGACAAGCGCGGTCGCTTCATCACGAACATGGGTTTCGCCAATATCGTCGCCGCCGCCGTGGAATCCGATGACCCACGCATCAAGGGCAGTTGCATGATCATTCTGGAGGAAACGGATCCCGGCAAGTTCGACCGCGGCACGCCCACCAAGAAGCTCGTCCATCAGCTTTCCTCGACCAACGATCCCGTGTTCAACTTGAAGGTGCCGGCGCACCGCATCATCGGCGGGTACACAATCAAGGATGGCGTCATCATTCCGAATTATTCGCACGGCGAAATCATTGAGGCCGTTTTCCGTCGCACGCGCGTCACCGTCGGCCTGATGACCGCCGCAAAACTGCTGTCCGCCGTTGAGCCGGTGATTCTTTATCATCGCCGCCGGTTTCGCGGAGGAGAAGGCGCGCCCGGCACGCCGCGTTATGAACTCGGTCTGCAACAAAAGGAAGACGCGCTGCAACGGCTGGTGGACATCTGGGCCACGGGCGAGGCGAGCGCGTCACTGGGTTTCGCCGCCGCGCGCCTGTTTGACGAACTTGATCCCCTGGAAAAGCAAAAGGACCATTGGCTCGCGGAGAAAAATCTGACCGGTCGCGCCGCGTTCAAGGAATTGGCGAAGAAACAACAGGACGCGCTGGAACTGTTGAAACTGACTTTGCAGCCGGTGGGTGCGCGCGAGCCGAACGACGCGGGGGCCCTGCAAACCGACCCGCTGGTGCAATTTGTAATCCTCGACTCACTGGCCAACGTCCTTTGCCCGGCCTGCAAGCTGTGGAACACCGGCCACGGCGCCACAATGATGCGCGAGGCCGTCAGCCTCATGGGCGGTTATGGCGTCACGGAGGATTGCCCGGGATTCCTCGGCCAGAAATGGATGGACGCGCAACTCGAAGCCACCTACGAAGGTCCCGAAGCCGTACAGCGACTGCAGCTTTCCATCACGATGACGAACGAGTTGTTCCTTGCGCAATTCCAGCAGTGGATTGTGGAGATGCGGCGCATCGCCTCCGAGCGGCCCGGGTCCGGCTCATGCACACTCGCCACCGCCATGCAACTCTGGCTTTGGACGCTCCATCATGTGCAAACCACCACCGACGCGGACGGCACCAGGCTCTACCACAAATCCCGCCAGGGAGTGACCTTCCCGCTGGCCGACGCGCTTTGCTGGCTGCTGGCGGCGCGGCAATTTGTCCTCGACGTGATTGAACTGGACACCAGGGGCGCCGCGAATGCGGCGCTCGCCGATGGGCTGGCCGGAACGGTCGCGTTTTTCACCGACCTCTGCCATGTGCAAACCTCGCGCGCCGCCGGTGAGGTCAGCCGCATCTGCGCCGAAATCGTTCACGGTTACAACCGCCATCCGGCCTGGGACGAAACGAGTTGCCATGCCTGCTACTGTGCCGAGGAACTGGAGATGCTCGAGGGCATCATTCCCGGCATTGACGGCTCGGCCCGCGCCTACACGGACGTTTCTGAAATCCTGGAATCGCATCCAATGAAAGCCGGCCCCTGCGTGAAATTTGACGGGCTCGAAACGTTTGTCCGTTTGCGCGCCAGACTGGATGGCTGCCTCACCGGTTGCCGTCTCGCCAAAGACCACGCCGCCGGGGCGCTGACGAAAGTGATGACGCGCGAGGCGCTGGATTATCCGGCATGAAATTTTGACACCCGAAGAAATGAGTCCTAATCTGCGTTTGTTGGAAAAGAACACCGTTTAAACTCAACGAAAGGAAATCGGTTATGAAAACACAACGAGTGGACACGTGGGCGGCAACCATCAAGGACAAACCCGGCGCGCTGGCGGCCAAGTTCAAGGCGCTATCGGCTGCGGGAGTAAACCTCGAGTTCGTCATCGCCCGGCGGTCGCCGGAAAAACGCGGTGCCGGCGTCGTGTTTGTTACGCCTATCAAAGGTCCGAAACAATCCCGCGCGGCCGGCGCAGCCGGGTTCAAGAAAACCAAAAGCCTGCACTCGGTGAGGATCGAAGGGCTTAACAAGCGCGGTCAAGGCATGCGTCTCACGCAAGTGCTGGCCGACAACGGCCTTAACTTGCGCGGACTGTCTGCGGCGGCCATCGGAAACAAATTCATCTGCCACATCGCCGTGGACAGCGGGGCCGATGCCAGCAAGGCCGCACGCATTCTGAGCAAGCTGTAACACCGGGGTCGCAGTCGCCGGACCACGGTCAAGCGCGCGAAGAACTGAAGCGGGTGGTTTTCACACGAGCGAACGACTTGCTACGTTTAACGATCCGAAGGCGGATGGAAAAACAAAATTAAAGATGTCACAGCCAGCACTGGAAGTGCCAGCCGTTGAACGCCAGCGCATGGATGCGGACATTGTCTGCGTCGGGTTCGGCCCGGCGACGGCCGGATTTCTCACCACGCTCTCAAAGCAACTCGTCAATGCCGATGGCACACCAACGGTCGAAAGCGCCGTCATGCCGGGCATGCCGCCGCAGGTGCTTTGCTACGAACGCGCCGATGACATCGGTTTTGGAGTCTCCGGCGTTGTGACGCGGGCGCGCGCCCTGCGCGGGACGTTCCCGGAGATCGAAAAGGCCGGTATCCCGATGGCCGCGCCCGTCGGTGAGGAAAAGGTGCTTTATCTGCTTGATCCGCAGGGCGCGAGCCGGCGTTCGATAACGCTGCGAACGATGGATAAATTGGTACGCGCCTTCAAGTGGATGCTACCCGTCGAGCAGGACGCGCTGAAGCTTCCCTGGACCCCGGCATTTCTACACAAGCAGGGCGGCATGGTGCTTTCGATTGGCCAGTTCATGCAATGGGTCGGCGCACAGGTGCAAAGCACCGGCACGGTTCAAATCTGGCCCGGCACACCGGTGTCACAGGCGCTTATCGAAGACGACAAAGTCGTCGGGGTTCGTTTGCTTGACCAGGGCGTGGACCGGAAGGGCCAACCCGCCGATGGCTTCACGCCCGGCATGGACATTCACGCTGCGCTTACGGTCATCGGCGACGGCCCGATCGGCCCCGTCGGCCAGCAACTCGATGCGCATTTTGGCATGCCTGAAGGACATCACAAACGCGATTGGGCCGTGGGCATGAAATTCGTCGTGGATTTACCTGAGAATACATCGCTCAAACCCGGCACCGTGTTGCACACGTTCGGATATCCGGAGCCGGAGATTTTTGGATTTCTCTATGTGCATCCCGACCGCGTCGCGTCGCTCGGCATCTTCGTGCCGTCGTGGTTCGACAGCCCGGTGCGCACGGCTTACCGGTATCTCCAGCATTGGATGCTGCATCCGTATCTCTGGCGCCACCTCAAAGGCGGCAAGCTCCGCTCGTGGGGCGCGAAGACGCTCGGCGAATCCGGCATGCGCGGCGAACCGCATCTGGCCGGCGACGGTTACGCGCGGATTGGCGAAGGCAGCGGCAGCACGAACGTCCTCACCGGCTCCGGCGTGGACGAAGCGTGGGCCACCGGCGCACTGCTCGCCGAAGCCGTGCTTGAATTGCTCAAAGCGAAAAAACCGTTCACGAAGGAAAATCTCGAAGCGACCTACGTGCAACGCCGCCGCGCGAGTTGGGTGGAACAGGAAGCCTTCGTGGCGAAGAAATCCCGCGACGGATTCCAGAGGGGCGTCGTGCGCGGCTTGTTGGGCATGGCGCTCGCCGGTCTGACCAATGGCAGGTTCACGTTGAACGGCGAACCCGTGCCGCCTTGGAAACGAATTCCGCGCATCGAGGAATACTATCGCGGTCGCGTTTCGCCCAGGGAAATCATGAAACTGCGCGGTGACTGCAGAGCGAAGAACATCTCGCTGCACGGCGCGCTGATGGACAAGGCCGGCTGGCCGGCGATTCCGTTCGATGGCCGGTTGCTCGTGTCACATCAGGACGCACTGCTCATGGGCGGCAAGGTGCAGGCGCCGCCGGGCTACACGGACCACGTCGTGTTCCTCTACCCGGAACTGTGCGAGAAATGCGGGACAAAAATTTGCATCGAGCTGTGCAGCGGCCAGGCCATCACGTCCGGAGAAAACGGCGTGCCGAACTTTGACCGCGAGAAATGCGTTCATTGCGGCGTGTGCCTGTGGAATTGTGCCCAACCATTGCCGGACAATCCCGAACGCACCAACATCGCCTTCCGCGCCGGCACCGGCGGCCTGCACTCGGCGGAGAATTGAACCACCGCGGTTGAGCGTCACGTTGTTTGCGGGATTTCCGCAGTGGGGTCTTCGGCCAGACGCTTGAGGACGCTCACGCAGCCGCGGTTTCCATCCACCTGCACCAGGTCGCCCGTGCGAATGACCCGCGTGGCCGAGGCCACGTTGGTCACCGCCGGCAGACCGTATTCGCGCGCGACGATGCTGCCGTGCGAGAGAATCCCGCCTTGTTCCATGACCACGCCGGCGGCGGTGATGAAATACGGCGACCACGCCGGATCGGTGAACGGGGCGACGAGAATTTCGCCGGGGAGAACCTGCTCGTGGTCATCCGCGCGCAAAATCACGCGGGCGGGCCCGGTGACGATGCCGGGAGAAACCGGAATGCCGGTCAAAAGTTTCGCGTCCGCGTTCGCCACCGGCCAGGCGGGCGCATTGGGATCGAATCTTCCGTTCACGACCCGCGGCGGGTTGAGCTTCTGGTTCTTTTCATATTCCCGCCGGCGCAATTCGATGCGCTCGCGCCAATCGAACGAAGCGCTGCCCGTCGCGACCGGTTCAAGCTCGGAAACTTCCAGGAAGAAAATGTCGTCGCGGCAGGACAAACTGCCCTGCTCGTGGAGCCGCTGGCCAAGAACCAGGAGAACGCGGCGCACGAAGGCGAACCGCCGGATGCCGAGGTTCTTCAATTGCTCCCGATAGACGGTCACTTCCTGCGCACGGCGCAGCGAATGCGAGAAGATCCAGCGTTTGATTGGATTCTTCAGCCGCGCGCGGCATTGGATGGTCAAGCGTTCCCGTTCTTCCGCCAGCCGCCGCTGATTTTCCAGCGGATCGGACTGGCCCAGCGAGCGAAGATAGCCGCGCACCAGCCCCAGGATGTAATCGGGCGTCTCGCACCAGCGGGCGTTGAACAGTTCGAATTCGCCGCGGCAATGGTGCCCATGCTCGTTCATGAAGGCATCCCAGGCAGCCAGGAATTTCCGGCCGGGTTCAGTGCGGCAAAGCCTGGCGCGGACCTCCGGCCAACGGTTTTCGGAAGACACCGCAGCCGCCGTGTCGCTGTCGGTGTGAGCCAGCGCGGCCAGGCGCCAGAGAGCCAGGCCGGCTTCCGCGACCGGTATGCCGCCCAACGCGGCGAACAACCGGAGCGCCAGGCCGGGTTCGCCCAACCAATCGCGGCAGGCTTTCAGAAACACCGGCAGCGCCGCCCCCTGCGTCGCCAGGTAGAGAACATCCGCGTCTTTGAAAACCTCCTGAATCCATTGGACGCCCAGCCGGGTCAGTTCCGGCGTGGACAGGGTCCCGACATCCAGGCGGTCGAGTTCATCCGTTTGCTTCTTAAAGCGGGCCAGCCAGGCACAGCCACGGCGGCGGGACGAATGGGTGATGAGATCGTAAAAGATGCGAGGCCAGGAGAGGATGTATTTCGGCCAGCGGAAACCCAGGTCGGGGAGATCTTCCGGCGAAAGGGTCAGCGGGGCCTGGCGGTATGCCTCCACCAGATCGCCTCCCGCCGCCCGGGCAAAATCCGGGAGTCCCTTGTGCAGGAAGGAAAATGGTCTGACCGCAGCCAAACTCGTGTTGGCGTTGAAATAGAGTCTGCCGGCAACGAGCCCCGCTAGCGGAGCGCGCGTAATATCAGCGCCCACCAGGCGAAAGATGGAACCGACCACACCCAGCAAGGATTGCATTATGGACCACGTCATCGGCGTCATCACGTCCGGCATCACTTCGCCGGTGTTGACATTGGTCCAGACCTGCCGGTCCTCCCACGTCCTGGCCGGAGCTTTGGTTGTGATCGGACGGGACTGCAACAGGAACACCCCGCCATCCCGCTGCGCCCACTCGATATCCTGCGGCGCCGAAAAGAGACGTTCTGTCCGGCGGGCGAGATCGCACAGGTTTTCGAGAGTTGCGGACGAAAGCAGTTCATTTTCAGGCGAAGCCAGCACGCGCCCCGTTCGCTTTTCAACCACCATCCGCTCGGGCTGAACCGTCCCCTGCACCAGTCCTTCGCCCAGGCCGCTCACGCATTCCACGACGAACCGGTCCGTTGCTCCCGTCAGCGGATCGGCGGTGAACACCACCCCGGCGTGGTCGGCCTCCACCATTTCCTGCACCAACACCGCCATCCTGACCTTCTCCGCCGGCACCCGCTGCCTCGCCAGGTAAACGAGCGCCCGCTCGGAGAAAAGCGACAGCCAGCACGTCTTGATGGCCGCCAGCAACGCGTCCGCCCCGCGCACATTCAGAATGGATTCAAACTGACCGGCAAAAGACATCCCGGCTGCGTCCTCGACGGTCGCGCTGGAACGCACGGCAAAGCTCCGCTCTCCACCCGATTCCCGCCACGCGGACAGCGCCGCATCCTTCACCACCTCCGGCACGCGAACCTCCGCCAGGCAGGAGCGGATTTCCCGGCTCAGTTCCGCGATCCGCCCAATCTCATCGCCGGAACATTGCGCCAGCAGATTGGATAATTCAGTCCGCCTCGAACACGAAGCCAGGAAGCGATCGAACGCCGTCTGTCGTGACACAAAAGCCGCGCGGCACCGGCAGACCCGCCGCGATCATTTTGCCCAGATTAAACGCCTTGCCACCCACCAGCGACCGGGGGTTGTCGCCGGCTTCTGCCAAGGCGAAGCACGAGCATAGCAGCTTTGTCCGTTGCCGCTCGCGCCGCCATGCTCCGCGCAGCAGTGCTTGAATCCATCTTTCTCATAGACAGCTTCGGCGGCGTTGTCTCACGCCCGCGCGTTGTTCCCGCTGGCCGTCAACGTGCTGGCGAAAGAAACCACGCCGTTGTTTCCTGAACCATCCCGCGCCCAATCCGGACGAGATAAACATCGCCTTCTGCGCCGGCACCGGCGGCCTGCACTCGGTGGAGAATTGAACCTCCGCGGATAAAATCCTTCATGCCCCCGCGCTACGCGCCATATTTTGGCAAAGACTTTCCAAGACTTGTCTTCCAATCAATTTAAGCTTTATTCACGCGCACGATATGAATCACATTGCGATTGTGGCCGAGTTCAAATTCTTTTGTCCATCCTCCGCAGTGCTGCTACGGAGGACGGGCGCCTTTCGTGACTTTTTGCGGCCATCCTGATTTATGAACACTGCATACCAAATCGTCGTTTGCGCCGGCATCGTGCCCGACCCTTTGCAAACGTTGGAGCCGGTCGCATCGCCGGCCGGGCCGGCTTTGAAAAATGAGATGATGCTGCCCGCCGTCCTCGACCCGTGGGCGAGCCACGCGCTCTACGAGGCGGCGAACCTCGCGAAGAACGCCCCCGGCAGCAAGGTCTGGCTCGTCAGCCTCGGTCCCAAGGCCAAGCTACAGCAGGTGATGATGACGGTCGCGCAAAAAGTGCCGTTCGAACTCGTGGCGCTCGACGGGCCGGCCAGCGGGTTCACTGAAGCCGCTGAAGTCGCCGCCACGTTGGCCGAGGCCATCCAGACGATTCCAGGGCTCGATAAATCGAAGCTGCTGGTTTTCGGAGGTTGGGAATCGGCATCGCGCGGCGCGGGCGCGACGATGCAAATGGTCGGGGAGCGCCTTGGCATCGTGGACCAATTTCAGGGCGTGGATGAATTGAAGATTGCCGCCGACGGGGCGCTGGAGATTTTGGAGCGGGTTGAAGGCGGCAAGCACCAGATTTCCAAATGTGTTGGCCCGCCGGCGTTGCTCGGCTGGGCGACGGGCAATTTGCCTGAACCGAAAAACAATCCGCAAGTCGGCATGGTCAACATGCGCACGGTGATGCCGGCGCTGCAAAAGTCCAAGCCGACAAAACTTGCGGGCGAAGGGTTGAGCTTCGCCAGTGTTGCGCTGCCGAAACAATTGCGCGAAACCAGAATCGTGAAGGACAAATCGCCGGACGACATCGCGAAGGAAATCATTGAATGGATTAAAAAATAGGAATTGCCGCAAAGAGGCGCAAAAGGCGCAAAAACATGATGACTCAAAAGGAAATTTTTCAACTCTGCGACCAGATTCGTGAAACCGCATTCGCCTTGCATCGTTACTTAAGGCATGGCCATTTGGAAAAAGTTTATGAAAATGGACTGGCCAATCGGCTTCGCAAGGCGGGTGTTCAAGTTGAACAACAGCACGCTTTGCAGGTGCTGGACGAAGATGGAACAGTTCTTGGCGACTATTTTGCCGACCTGTTTGTCGCCGGTGAATTGATTGTAGAATTGAAGGCGTGCAAGGCTCTCGCCGACGAGCACATCGCGCAGCTTCTTGGTTATTTGCGCGGCTCCCGGATTGAACACGGGCTGCTGATCAACTTCGGTTCCAGCAAACTGGAAGTCCGAAAATATATTTTATCCGAAGCAGTTTAGGTTTTTGCGCTTTTTGTGCCTTTTTGCGGCTAAATTAATTTATGGAAACCATCCTGTTACTCGCACACACCGAAACTGACGGCTCGCTCGCCAAGTCCGCGCGCGAAGCGCTGCACGCGGCGGCCACTGCTGCATAAATCACTCACCGGCTCAAAACTCGTCGTGGGTCTGGTCGGCGAAAATGTTCAGGCGGCGGCCAACTCCATCGCTGCCTGCCCCGCCGCGAAATATTTTGGCGTGGTCGGCAAGGACTTCAGCCAGTCGCGCTACGCCACCGATGCGGCGGCGGCGGAAGCCATTTGCAAAGCAGCCCAAGCCACGCTGGTTGTCGCCCCGGCAACTTCGAGGTGGAACCGCGTGTTGCCCGGCGTCGCGCAACGCTTCGGCGGACGCGCCGACACGCATGTGACCGGCGTCAGCGCCAGCGGCGATAAGGTGACCGTCAACCGCTGGTATTATCGCCAGCGCATGGAAGCCGCGCTGCAACGCCAGCAACGGCCATGGTTCATTTTAATTGATCCGGGCAGCCAGACTGCGTGCGAGTGCGGCGCCGGCAACGCCACGGTGGAAAATGTCGCGGTCGCGCTGCCGGATTCCGCGATGCGCACAACCGTTACCGGGTTCCACGCGCCGGCAGCCGATGAGCAGACCATCCGGCCCGATGCAAAGTTGCTATTCGTCACCGGCGCGGGCTGGACGAAGAAACAAGCCGACGGCCAGACGCACGTGCCGGAGGCGGAGAAATTGATTCGCGATTTTCTGCAACAGGCGCGCGCGTCGCTGGGCAGCAGCAAATCGCTGGTGGACCAGAGCGGCGAGGGCCAGGCGGTCCTGCCGTTCCTTTCGCATCTCAACCAGATTGGGCAGACCGGCGCGACGCCGCGTCATCCCAAAGGATTGAGCACCTGCTGTCACGGCGAGGAGCCGCACACGGTGGGCTGGCGTTTCATCGCCGAGCGCCGCGCCATCAATCTTGACCCGAACTGCGGCTGGGCGCGCGGCAAAGCCGACGTGCTTTACGTCGCCGACGCGTTCGCCGTGATGGGAAAAGTGAACGAACTGCTGGCGGCGAAGAAGTAACTGCAAGTTCTAATGATCAGATCGCCGATGACGGCCCCTCCTTGACTTCCGAACTGCCAGGACAAGTCGCGGGGCCGCCATTCGGTGCAGCGCTTGGTTCGACATTCATGTCGGCCTTCAATCGAAGTCTGCCAGCCCGGACAAACTGGCAGTAGCTCTCCCAGATCGGAGTAGCCTTCTCGTTCATGACTTTCACCGCGTCCCAGAATCGCTTCTCAACCTCTGGCTCACCGCTGCACCATTCGGAGGGAACACCAGCGGTCCCATCCCCATTCCACCAGACCCGGTTGGTACATGCTTCCGTGTAGGAGAGTATGACTCCACGGAGGTCAGCGAGGGCAGCCTCCATCTCGAGGTCAAAAAACTCAGCCTCTGGCAACTCAACCGTTCTGAGGAAGGCGTATAGTGACTCTTCAACAGCCACGGAATAGTTCGCACCGTAATCGTGATCGCGAAAGTGCAACATCTTGTGGCTGCCACCAAGCAGAGCGACAAGTCTTCGGAACAATCGAAGGTCCAAGCCGAGGTGATCACCGGGTGCACCCTCAGAAATGCCGGTGTCGATCTTCCTATACCAGCGATCTCGGTGCAGACGGAGCTCATCTGGCGTGAACTTGGTGCCCTTGGGATGGGTGTCAGTGTAGTGCCCTACCTCAGCGTGGCAGTCGAGGCAGAGCGGGATGCAATTGTCGTATGTGTCGAGTCCGCCGTCGCGTGGTTGAACCATGTGATGGCACTCCATCTTGATGCCACAAAACTTATGGCAGAGACAGCACCGTCTGCCACAGGCGACCATCGCTTGCTGCTTTACGTCAGGCGGAAACATCGGATGTCAGACAGTATTATTTGAACGAAGTCACTTTGTTATTTGATGTCTTTTACCGGGAAAAGACGAAGCCCGAATGTTTGTCCCTTCCCGCGTTCATCCTGACTTCGCGGGCATGATGCGCCTTGGCCATAACCAGTCAATCCCTTTTGGTTCTGTCCAGAACGAGATCCCATCTTTCATGGAACTGCTTCGATGGAGGTGTGAAGTCTCCTTCTCCGTCCGAAAAATAGGGGATAAACTTGTAAAGCCACTTTTCTTTATTCTTAACCCTATTCAGCATCGATGTTGGAACGACAAAGAACGCAGACCGGTCAAACCAGTATGCGATAACAAAGTCTGCCGCTTCTTTTTCTTTTTCGGTCAGAGTGAAGTGAATGCCTCGCCGGCCTGGATCTTCGGTGATGAGATTCTGACGACTCTTCACCTCTATTTTGATCATTTGGTTTGGGCCTAGAATGACAATGTCGCATCCGTCCTCTGCGTAATTTCGATAAACTCGCCATCGCGGATTGTCATAAAGCTCGATGGAGAGCCGAAGGAGCGCAGCGCCTTCACCGACTTCTTGTAGCACTGACTTGAGATTTTGAGAGAGCTCGCGTGGCATTTTCTGCTGTGGATAGTATTATCCTGACATCGAAAGCACAATGCGCCCAGGCCACAACCAGTCAACTCTTTTGGAGTTTATGGACTGCGGTGGCAAAGCGCAGCGGCGACACCGCTCTTCGACTGTGAATAGAGTTTCCAAAGCGGCGTGGCGCTTCGCTTCCCGCCGCAGTCCAAAAAGTTCTGGTTGCGGTCCTACCGCATCCTAAAAACTTAATTGATGTTTGAGCCGGTTTGGACCATAACTTTCTTATGTTAGCGAGGGTCTGTTCCGCCGCGCTCAATGGCATTGAAGCGTATCCCGTCGAAGTCGAAGTCAACGCGGGCTGGGGCGACACGCTGATTGTCATCGTCGGCCTGCCGGACGCCGCGGTGAAGGAATCGCGCGACCGGGTGACCACCGCCCTCAGCAATTCCGGTTACAAATTCCCGATGGGCCGCACGACCATCAATCTCGCGCCCGCCGACGTGAAAAAGGAGGGGCCGACTTTCGATTTGCCGATTGCGCTGGGCATGCTGGCCGCCAGCGAACAACTCGAAACCGATCAGCTCGACAATTTCGTCATCGTGGGCGAACTCGCGCTGACCGGCGCCGTTCGCCCTTCCAAAGGCGTTCTGCCCGTCGCCCTCCGCGCCCGGGCGGACGGCAAGACCGGCGTGCTTGTTCCGGCGGAAAATGCGGCTGAAGCCGCCGTCGTTGCCGGGCTGCAGGTTGTACCGGTGCAAAATCTCCGCGAGGCGGCGGGTTTTCTCGAAGGCGAAATCAAGATTGCGCCGACGAAGGTGGACATCGCCAAAATTTTCGACCAGGCGCACGACGACGACCTGGATTTCGCCGAGGTCAAGGGCCAGGAAAACGTCAAACGCGCGCTGGAAATTGCCGCGGCGGGCGGCCACAACGCTCTGCTGATCGGTCCGCCGGGCACCGGCAAATCCATGCTCGCCAAACGGCTGCCGACCATTTTGCCACCGCTGACCCTGGACGAGGCGCTCGAAACGACGAAGATTCACAGCATCGTCGGCCTGCTGTCGCCGGGTCAGGCGCTCGTGACGCAGCGTCCCTTCCGTTCGCCGCATCACACGGCAAGCGACGCCGGGTTGCTCGGGGGCAACATCAACCCGACGCCTGGCGAAATTTCGCTGGCGCACAACGGCGTTTTGTTTCTGGACGAATTGCCGGAGTTCAAGCGCGGTGTTTTGGAAACGATGCGCCAGCCGCTGGAGGAAGGGCACGTCACAATTTCGCGCGCGGCGGGCACGATGACATTTCCGTCACAGTTTATGCTGGTGGCGGCGATGAACCCGACGCCGGATGGCAAGATGCCGGGCGAATCCAGAAGTTCGCCGCGTGAAATCCAGAATTATCTGGGCCGGATTTCCGGGCCGCTGCTCGACCGCATTGATTTGCACGTGGAAGTGCCTCAAGTGAAGTTTCGCGAGATTGCCGGCGATCGCACGGGCGAAACCTCGGCACAAATCCGCGAGCGGGTCGTTGCCGCGCGCCGGCGCCAGCACGAGCGTTTCAAACACAAGCCGAAAATCACCTGCAACGCGCGGATGGGCACGCGCGAATTAAAACAGTTCTGCGAGCTGGACGAGGCGACGAAGGAATTATTGAAGAACGCAATGGCGGATTTGAACCTGAGCGCCCGCGCTTACGACCGGATTTTGAAAGTGGCGCGGACGATTGCCGACCTGGCCGGGTCGGAGAAAATTCTTAGCGACCATATTTCAGAGGCCATTCAATACCGTTCGCTCGACCGGCAGATTTGGAGTTAACCCGCGCCCGGCTCACAGCGGCTCACGCACGGCCAGAGCTGCGGCAAAATGGTCCCGGGCCGGGAGCGACCAGACAGACAAACCCCCGCCACAGTCAACCATTCCCCAATCAGCCGGACCGACGGCGATGGAGAAAATCCGCGACGTCAAACCCTCCCCGGCAGCTTTGCCCGCGGCTTCCTTGCGCGTCCAGATTTCCGCAAAAGCCGGGGCGCGCATTGCCGGTGGCAGGGCTTGCACGTGTTCCTGTTCATCCGGCGTGTAGAAGCGCTCGGCGATGGCGGGCCACGCGGCCTCCCGCAAAGTGCCCTGCAAGTCAACGCCGACTTCCCGCCCCGTCGCGACCGCCAGCAGCGCAAGACGGTCGCAGTGGGAAAGATTGAATTTCAGACCGGGGTGATTGGCTTCCGCGGCGATGCAAGGTTTGCCGTGGGCATTGGCCGCCAAAGGCACGGCTTGTGGAGACAAATTCAGGTAGGCGCCGAGCACGGACCGGAGCCAGGCCCGGGTGACAAGGTAACGCCGGCGATGCGCCTCAAAAACAAACCGCCGGGCGCGTTCCTGTTCGGAAGACGAAAGCGTGTGAAATAAAAATTCACTTTTCGCCCGCGGCTCATCAAGTTCGGTTTGCCAGAGATGAATTTCGTCCACGCCCGGCAATTCGGCGGGTTCCGGCAATCGTTGCAACCATTTGATGTTCGGTGTCATGACGGCCTTTTCCCTTCGGCGACTTCGAGAGCAGCCCTGCAATTGCCGCGCCAGTTCATCCACCGCCGGCCGGGCAAACAGCCCGGAGCGATTGCCGGGAAGGGAGATTATTTGCGTCTCCTTTGCGTAGCGGCGCATCCGGAGACGAAGGTCTTCCCGCGGGAATTTCGATTCGACGGTGAGGAACAGCGTGATGGTGCCTGGGAAAGATTCCGGCTGGTAACGGCGGTTGGCGCGGCTGTTCATGTTCGCCACAAAGCGCCGGTAGGCGAGCAACGAGCGCTGACTGTGTCCCAAGCCGACAGCGCGGACGATGAACCAGCGCAACATGCGGAACGCGTCACGCACCGGATCTCGAATCGGACCGTACAGCCTCTCGATCAAGTCATGATGCTGCCATTTGGGAAGCGGATAAGTGACATCCAACAGGGCAAGCAACCCGACTTTGCGGCCCTGGCGAACCAGCATTTGCGCCAGTTCAAAGGCAACCATTCCGCCCATGCACGTGGCGCCCAACAGGTAGGGGCCGGTCGGATCTTTGGCGATAATTTCCGGAAGATACCGGCGCGCCATGGCAGCTATGCTCATCAGCGGCCAGCTTTCGCCTTGCAGCCCAACGGACTGGAGGCCGTAAATCGGGTGTCCCGTCAGTCGCCGCACCAGCAGTCCGTATGAAGTCACCTCGCCCTGCCCGCTGTGAACGAGAAACAACGGTCGTCCGGCGTCCGCCGCGCGCAACGTGACCAGCGGACCGGGCGAGGGAATCACCACATAACCGGCGACCAGTCCGGCCAGCCGTTCGATGGTGCTGTACTCGACCAGGGTTGAAGGCGACAAGGACGCGCCGAATAACTCCTCCATGCGCGCCAGCACTTCGGCGGACTGAATTGAAGTGCCGCCCAAATCAAAAAAATCGTCGTGCCGGCCAATCGGCGAAATCCCCAGGACCGACTGCCAGACCCGCGCCAATTGCGCCTCGACGACGTCCCGCGGCCTCGCTCCGCGACTCGGGGCCGGCCGGTTTTCAGGCGGCAGCGGCAGCGCCTGCCGGTCAATTTTGCCATGAGGCGTGAGCGGAAATTTTTCGAGGAAAACGAAGCCGTTGGGCACCATGTAACCGGGGAGGGTGGAGCGCAGCACGCGCCGCAACGTATCCGCAGTGCATTTCCTGCCGGCGCGGAGCACCACGTAGGCGACGAGTTGAAGGTCATGGTTCGGCGCCTCACGCGTGCAGACAACGGCCCCCTCCACTTCGGACTGATAGACCAGCGCGTCTTCGATTTCGGACAACTCAATGCGGTAGCCATGAACCTTGACCCGCGTGTCCTTGCGCCCCATGAACATAAGCGAACCGTCCGCCGCGCGGCGGCCCACGTCGCCGGTGTGAAAGACCCGAACGTCCTCCTGCCCGCGGCGGGCGGAAAAACGTTCGGCGGTCAATGATTCGTTCCGCCAATAACCCGATGAAAGAAAATGGCTGCTCACGGCGAGCTCGCCAATTTCACCGTTGCCGACCTCATGGCCCTGCTCATCCAACAACTGAATCTCCGTCCCGGCGGCCGCCCATCCCACCGGCAGCCGGCCGGGGGCAACAGGGTCGTTGAGCGTGAAGCGGAGTTGGGTGATATTGCCGGTTTCCGTCGAGGAAAGTGAATTCAACAAGACGCATCCGGCGGTGAAATGTTTCTGACAAGCCGCAAAGTCGTCCGCGGTGGCGGGTTCGGAGCCAAATCGCACCAGCCGCACGGCGGGAAAGCCTTCGCCGTCTTTCAACGTTCGGAGGAAATGGCGGAAGATGGATACCGACGAAACGAAAACGGTGATTTTGTTTTCCTTCATCCAGTCCGCCAGGTCAGTGACACCGTTTTCCATCGCCGGAAACGGACACAACGCCGCGCCGTTCAACAACGCACACCACACCGTGCTCAAGCCCTGACCGCCGCTGGGCGAAGCGAGCAAGGAGATTCGATCTTCCGCCTGCAACCGCATCCCCAGTGAAAGGCGAAACCCATTATGGAGGACGCTGCGGTGCGTTTGCATGACGCCCTTTGGCCGGCCGGTCGAACCGGAAGTAAAAATGATGAAGGCTACCGCCGACGGGGCAACTTTGATGTCAGGATCGTGAGCCGGGCCAGTTGAATGTTCTTCAAAGCGAATGACGCGCTGATTATTTTCAACGATTTGGGCCGCCAGTTCGCGGTTCGCCGAATCCGTGATCATCGCGCCCGGGTCCGCGTCCGCCACAATTTGTTTAAGACGCGCCGGCGGATCGGTTGGATTCAGCACGACGACAATTCCCCCGGCTTTGAGAACGGCAAGCATCGCGGCGATGAGCGGCGCATCGTGCCGCATCAGCAACGCCACACGCCCGCCCACCGCGCTGCCGCGGGCAATCAATGCCTGAGCGAGCCGGTTGGCGGAGACGTTCAATTCTGCGTAATTCGGCTGCCATTCCCCCGCGCCGATGGCCGGGCGCGACGGATGCCGGGCCACGATTTGCGCGAAGCATTCAGGAAGGGACTGTTCCACGTTGCCCAAATTTTCACCGGCCACGGTTCCGTTGTTTTCGCCGGAAAAGTCATTTCGCCCCCCGGGTAAATCCAAATGAGTCGGCGGCGGAACCGGCAACAGGCGATCAAGGCCGACGAAGTCAAACAGCACCCGCGCCGGATCCAAAGGCTTGACCCGCCCTGTGAAGCGGCCGCGGCCGACGGCAAAAGCGTCCGGCGCGGTTGTTTCGAAATGGACCTCCTCGAACCTTGTCTGCCGAAAAAGCTCGCGAATCACCGGGACCTGCTCGCGGCCCTTATGCATCACGAGGTGCCGGCTCCAGACGACCCAACCGCCGGTCCGGCAGAGCATAGGCAGACTTTCAATCAAGCGGGGAACATCGTTATGGCGCAAGTGGCCGAGAAAACCGGAAAGCAAAACGAGGTCGGCCGGCACCGCGCCGGCATAATTGCCCACCCGGGTGGCGTCGGCCTCGATGAATCGAAGTTGCCGTTCCAGGCCGGCTTGTTCCGCCGCCGCCTTGCCGCGCGCGATGGATTCCGCGTGATTATCAAGCAGCCAGGCGACCACATCATTCCGTCTCGGATGACTTTGCACCGCACCGATCACATCACGGCCATCGCCGGCGCAGACGCTGACGATTTGAATTGGGCCGGGCGGGCAATCGTTGAGCGTCGCGATGATCTGCTCGCAGACAATCCGCAGTCGTGCCTGCAGGCTCGGAAAACTGTCATATTGTTGATACCACTCGTTCCAATCCATACGTTTCAGGCGCCCTAAAATTAAAACGGCAGTTTTGCCCTGATTACCGGGCGGCGGCGTAATCGGCTCTCATCTTCGCCTCATACTTTTCGACCCAGGGGTCGGCAGCCGTGAGCAACAACTGGTCGCCGTGTTTGTGGTAGAGCGCGGGATTTTCCACGCCCGGCGGAATTTTATTTTTTTCCAGTTCCCGGGCCGCGTTGAGCAACCGGCGGCGCATACGCACGATGGCCGCGTCCGATGCGCCAAGATGCTCCTGCGTGCGGTCGCAAATCGCGCCCATGCTTTCCTGCATGGCGCCGTCCTGGATGGGCGTGACGTTTTCCATGCCGCTGAAATTGACGTTTTTTTGCCGCTGGCGATCCAGGAGATAATCGTTCTCCGCATTTGCGGCGAAACGCTTTTTCCCCAGCCAATCATCCGTGTCGGGCAGAAAACCGCTGGGGCCGACGCGGTCTTTCCAGCCTTTTTGTTCCGCTTCGGACAATTCGCGGGTTGAAGACCAGTGCGGTTCCCAGACCATGGTGTGTTCGTCGTCGAGCGGCACCCATACTTTGTCGCGGTTTTTTCCGCCGAAGCCGGGGACGCTGGTATAAAACGGCAGCATGAATTGTGTGACGCGCCAGTAAAACTTTCCTTCCTCGGCATCACGCCGGGCGCCATACATGACCCCGACATCAGTATCTTGCACCTCCAGCAGGGGCTGTTTGTCCATGCGCGCAATGTTCCGGTAGTAATCAATGCCGGCCTGCTTGTTTTCGGCGGTGCCCTGGAGTTTCGGGTCAAAGGCGAGATGCAGGAAACTCAAGTGCGAGGAATCGAAATCTCCTTCCATCGCCTGCAACCAGTTGCACGCGCGCTGATAGCGCAATGCGCCGCGCTGTTTCGGTTCAACCAGCGCCCAGCCCAGTTCGGGCAGCGGCGGTGGATGGTTGTGGTCCGGCCCCAGGTAGGTCCAGACGATGCCGTTTTGTTCCACGCACCGATACGCGGTGATGCGAATTTGCTCGTTGAAATGGCTGCCGGGCGGTTCGTTGGGAATGTCCACGCACCGGCCTTCGACATCAAATTTCCAGCCGTGATACAGGCAACGCAGGCCGTTTTCTTCATTGCGCGCAAAGAAAAGCGACGCGCAGCGATGCGGACAAACGTGGTCAATCAAACCGACCCGGCCTTCCGTGTTTCGGAACGCGACAAGGTTTTCGCCCAGCAAACGCACTCGCAGCGGCGCGCCGTCTTTCTCCGGCAAATCCGCGGATTGCAGAAAGGGAATCCAATACTGCCGCATCAGGTTGCCCATCGGCGTTCCCGGCCCGATTCTGGTGAGAAAATGGTTTTCAGCTTCTGTCACGTTTCTGATTTTGTTTTGGAGTGTGCGGCAAATCCAGATTCATTGCAAATTGTCCGCGCCATAAACCGCCTGCCTCTGTGTATAAAACAGCCGGTCGCCCCCGCCGTGTTCGGGCGGGCCAAGCCCCGACGCATTCCGGCCGCCGAAGGGCGGCGACGCATCCACGCCTGCGGTCGTGGAGTTAAACTTAAGGATTCCCGCCCGGGCTTCGGCGCGGAATTTTTGCGGAAGCGCGGGCGAATATAAGTTTTCTGGTTCAGTCATGACTTTGAATTTTCCGGCAACTGACGGAAAAAGTCGAGCCGCATTGACCCATTGCAAACAGCGGCGGTTGCCGCAGTTACTGCTCGAAAAAAATCGCTCGCCGCCGTAAAATTTTGATGGGCAGAGAGCCCCACTATTATGACGCTGATTGCAGGCTGTGCCTTCCGTTTCAAGAGGCTTCTACTGGGCCGGGCCAGGGTCCGCCGGACGCAACTTTATTGTGTGGGCACGGCGAAGAGCGGCACGCACTCCCTTTGCTCGATGTTTTCGCGAAACGTGGCCGCCAGTCATGAACCGCAGGCGACGGAACTGATTGAAATATTCCTTGACTGGAGCAACCGCCGCATCGGCGACGAGGAAATGCGCGGGTGGATACGCGCGCGCGACCGCGAACTGGCTTTGGAAGTGGACTCCTCATGGTTCAATGTGTTGATCCTCGACTTTCTGGCAAGTGAATTTTCCGGCGCGCGCTTTGTGTTAACGATCCGCGATTGCTATTCGTGGTTGAACTCGGAGTTCAAGCGCGTCTTGCACAATCCGAGCCCGGAGCCGCGACGGATACAAATAAGGAAATTTCTATACGACCGCGAAAACGCGGTCTATTCGCCGGAAGAACAGGTCTTAAAAAAAACCGGCCTCTACACGCTCGACGGCTATCTCGCGCGTTGGGCGGCGCATAATGACAAAGTACTCGCCACGATTCCCAAAGAACGACTTCTGATTGTCCGCACCGATCAGATCAGACCGCGCGCATATGAAATCGCGGATTTTGCCGGATTGCCCCGCTACACTGTCCGGTTAAATCGGACTCGCGAATACCAAAATCCGGTGCAACGGCAAATGATCAATGAAATTGACCCGGATTTTTTGGAAGAAAAAGTCAGTCAATACTGCCGCCCGCTGATGAACCGGTTCTTTCCGGAAATCAAAAAGCTCGGCGACGTGAAACTTTGAAGGCGGTTCAACATCTATGGTGCGCCGCCTATGCGGATGGTTTCGCACCATAAACCGCCTGCATCCGAGTGTAAAACAGCCGGTCGCCCTCGCCGTGTTCGGGCGGGCCAAGTCCCGACGCTTTCCAGCCGCCAAATGGCAACGACGCATCCACCCCCGCGGTCGCGGAGTTAAGCTTAAGGATTCCGGCCCGGGCTTCGGCGAGGAATTTTTGCTGAAGTTCGGGCGAATGGCTGAAAAGCGCGGCCACCAACCCATGGCGCACACCGTTGCACAATTTCAAGGCGTGATCGAAATCGTCGGCGCGTTGCACCACGAGCAGCGGACTCATCGTCTCTTCTTGAATCAGCATATGCTCCGGGCGGTCGCAGCCGACAATCACCGGCTGCGCATAAGCGCCGGACTTCACCCACGGTTCCCGGGCGCGTTTCTCAAAGAGCCATTCAACCCGGTGTGCCGCGCCGGAATTTTTTGAAGCATGAATCAACGCGGCGTGTTCATCGCGTTTGCCCGCATGAATTACCGGGCCGATGTCCGTGGATTTTTTCAACGGGTCGCCCCAGACCAGTTTTTCGGCGGCGACCTTCAATTCGCGCAGAAAAGTTTCAAAATTCTTCTTCGACACAATCACGCGGCGATTGGCCGTGCAGCGCTGTCCGGCAAAACCAAAAGCGCCCCAGGCAACCTGCCCGGCGGCTTGCGGCAGATCGGCGTCATCCCAGACAATGGCCGCATTGTTGCCATTGAGTTCGGCCTGCAATGGCACGAAGCGGCGCGCGCAAATTTCCTGAATCGCAAAACCGGCTTTTGCCGAACCGGTGAGCGCGACGGCATTGACAGTTTCATTCGCGGCCAGTTGTTGCGCCGTGGTGTGGTCGCCGGCCAAAAGTTGAACCGCGTCGCGCGGCACGCCGGAGTCGCGCAGCAGTTGCAAAACGGCGCGCGAAATGTTCGTGGCGGCGGGCGCCGGTTTCCAGATGACCGTGTTGCCGTACACCAGGGCCGGAGCAATTTTCCCGACGGGAATCGCCACCGGATTGTTCCACGGCGAAATAATGGCGACGGTGCCGAGTGGTTGATGGCGCACCATGCCGGCGCCCTCGAGCGTCTGGAGTTCAAAGTTTGCGGCGCGGCGAATAACGTCGCGGATGTTCACCGCCGCACGGCGGACTTCTTCGAGTCCGTGCGAAAGCGGTTTGCCGATTTCAGCGGCCATTTGCCGCGCGAGTTTTGGCGCGGCGGCTTCCAATCGCGCCGCGGCCCTTTCAAAAAGTTTAAGGCGCGATGAAAATTTTGTTTGTCGCCATTTTTCCCACTCGTTTCGCGCGCGCAAAGCCGCCGCCGCAATTTCACCTGCGTCGGCAATCGGAACTTCAAATAAAACCTTTTCCATTTCGCGCGGCGAGCGATGGACCGGGGTTGACGGCGCGTTCCCGTCCAAGCGCGACAGCACCGCGTTCACCGGTTCAAATTGAACGCAGCGTTCCGCCAACCAGCGGCGGACGGCGGCGGCGTGAACCGGGTCGTTGCTGCCGGCGGCGTCTTCGGCAATGAAAACCTGAAGGCCGCGTTCTAGGCTTTCGGCCGCAGCAGTGCGAACGCAGGTGTGAAGCTGAACGCCCGCAAGAATCACCGCGTCGCAATCCAACCGCCGGAGCGCGGTGTCAAGGGTTGCGCCGGCAAAGGCGTTGAAGCCGGTTTTGTGGATGATGATCTCGCCCGCTCGCGGCTGCAGCCGGGCGGGAGGTTGATGTCCGCTTGTACCGGCGACGCACATCCAGCGATCCGCCCGTTCCCAGTGTGGCAGCCGCCGGTCCTTATCGCGGCGGAGGGTGGTCCAGACATGGATGATCGGGATGCGGTGGCGCCGGCAATGATCAAGCAATTCTGCCGCGCGGGCGACTACGGCATCGGCTGGCGGATGAAGTACAGGTGCCGCCAGGTGGTCGTTTTGCAAATCAACAAGCAGCAACACGGGCTTCATGCCAGCTGCAGGATTTCCGCCGAACGCAGGACCTGTTCGGCAACCTTGTCGGCCATGGCGTTCGTGCCCAGAATCCGGCAACCCGGTTCGGCCAGGTCGGCGGTGCGCCAACCCGCGCGCCAGGCTGCGGCGAGGGATTTTTCGATCAGCGCAGCGGCCTCGTCCATGCCGAAACTTTCGCGCAACAGCATCGCCAGCGAAAGGATTTGCCCGGCAGGATTCGCGGTGTCCGTGTCGGCCAGGTCGTGGGCGCAGCCGTGGTTGGTTTGATAGACGCCGTGGCCGTGCGCGTCGAAATTGCCGGAGAAGGTCACGCCGCGCGACGAAACCAAAACGCCCGCGATGTCGGCCAGGATGTCGCCGAAAAGATTCGGGGTGGCGATCACATCGAAGTGCGCCGGGTTTTGGATCAATTCGTAAGCGGCGAGGTCAACGTTCATGAATGCCGCCTCGATCCTGTGCCGGCGCGCCACCGCGCCACCGACATCGCGCCAGAGCGCGCTGACGGTGGGGACGCCGCCATCCTTGACGATGATATGCAATTTGCCCCGGCGGTCGGCCGCCGCGCGCGCGGCCACTTCGACCAGCCGATGGACTTCCGCTTCGCTGTAACTGAACGAATGTTCCGTGAGCCGGCCATTGTCGGTGGCGCGATCGCTCCAGCGGCCCTGATAAACGCCGCCGGTGTTGTCGCGCACGATGAGCATATCCACATTTTTCAGGAACCGCGGGGCGATCCTGCTGGCGCGTGCCAGTTCCGGCACGGGCTGCACCGGAACAAATTTGCAGAACAAATCAAAACGCCGCCGCAAATCGTAAACATAGCGGCCGCCGCCCGGGCCGCTGAGAATGGCGCCTCCTACCTGAAAAATGTCAGCGCAAAATTCCATGGTGTCCTCGGGCAGCCATTTGCCACAGGACGCCACAGCCTTTTCGCCAATAAACCCGCCATGCCGCACTTCGAACTTGAGATTCATAGCCTGCTCGACCGCTTTCAAGACCCGCAAGGTCGCTTTGATGACCTGTGGTCCGACGCCGGTTCCTTCCAGGACGCCGATCAGCAATCGGGCGCGGAAATTGACAGGCGGCGGCCCCGGATTATTTCCGGGCAGGTAACTTGTCAACCGGAGGGGGCCGGGATTGTTTGTATTCGTCGTCATGGTTTTACTCTTCCCGGTTTGGAGCGGCAAACTTCCCGGGCTGATTCCTGTCTTCTGATTCGGTTTTGGCCATACCGGTCTACGGCCGTGATAATATTTCACGGTGATTCCGTGGCAACCTAAAAGAAATCCCGTCGCCCCGGCGCAAACCACGCCGCTGGCTTTTGAATTGACACCCATCAACGCGGGAATACCGTCCAAGCCATGAATCTGGCGAGAAATAAATTCGCCGCACCCCGTTCGGATGGAAGCATGGCCCCGGCGGGAAAGGCCCCGCCGTTGCAGTATTCGATTGCAACGTCCTGGAGCGACGCGCTGTTGAATGAATTGGTTTCGCTCAATCGAGCCCACAGCCACACGCGCTTCTCGGAGGTTTACGGCGCGCACCGGACCAACATCACCGGGCACGGGCGCCCGGCGTACCGGTTGCCGCAGGTTGAGCCGGATGTTTTTGAGCGGCATGTGCGCTGTGCGCGTCAACTCGGCCTGCGCTTTAATTACGTTATGAACGCCCCCGGCTTTGGCGGACGGGAGCAAGACCCCGGCTGGTTGCGGGAGGTTTCCAATTTCCTGGAGTATCTTGCGGGCTGCGGCGTGAGCGGTATCACCATCGCACATCCCTTCCTCTTGCAATTCGTTAAACGGGAGTTTCCTGATTTCAGATTGAACGTCTCTCTGATTGCCGGAGTGGACACGGTGGCCGCCGCGAGGCAGTTCGAGGATCTCGGTGTGGACGTCATCAACCTCAATCCGTTCACCATCAACCGGGACTTCGATTCGCTGCGCGCCATCCGCCGGGCGGTCCGCTGCGAATTGGAACTCTACGCGAACATCGCCTGCCTCGATCATTGCCCGCGGCGGGTTGCCCACTACGAATACTCGGGACGCGCATCGCAGGAAACGGGCAACCCGGAGGTCAAGCAGGACCCCTTCCTGATGAGTTGTTCGTACACGTTTCTGTCGGAACCGGTTGAGTTCCTCCGCAGTCCGTTTATACGACCCGAGGACGTTTCTGCCTATCGCGAGGCGGGGATGGACATTATCAAGCTTTCCGATCGGACTGAGGCAACGGAGTTCCTTTTGGGCACGGCGCGGGCCTATGCCGGGGAGAAATATGAGGGGAACTTGTTCGACCTCATCTTCCGAAGTGGAAGGAAAATCAGTTCGGGCCTCGGGCTCGCGTCACCAGGACTTGCAGTTCGCAAAATACCCGTCGTCATCAAGAACCAGGTTCTCGATGAGCTTGGCTTTATTGATCAAATTAAGAGGCTCCGTGGCGCCGACCTGATGAAATTCTACCGGACGGCCGCAGCCCGCGCGGTTGAATTTGCGGATTCGAGGGCAATTGACGAATGGCGGGGGATGCTTCAGAAGCGGTTGGCGGCCTGATGCAGGCGTTGGGTTGTTTCTCCGCTCGACCGGGCCGCCGCAAGCCGCTATTTTACCTCCATCTCACCACGAGGTGAATTATGGATGAACTGTTGAAAGTTTTGCAGGCCAACGCGACCGAGTCGCGCGAGAACATTGCCAGGATGCTGAACCTCTCTGTCGCGGAGGTGGACCAGCGCATCGCCCAATACGAAAAGAGCGGGGTCATCCGCGGTTACCAGGCCGTGTTGAACGAGGATAAACTTGATCTCGACACGGTCACAGCCGTCATCGAGGTCAAGGTCACACCCCAACGTGAAGGCGGGTTCAATACCATCGCCGCCCGCATCAGCCGTTTTCCCGAAGTGCGCTCGGCGTATCTCATGAGCGGCGCCTATGACCTGCTGCTGTTCGTCGAGGGCCGCAACCTGCGCGAGGTGGCCGCGTTTGTCAGCGAACGCCTTTCACCGCTCGAAGGCGTGCTGTCCACGTCCACCCATTTCATGCTCAAAACCTACAAACGCCTCGGGGTGTTGATGGAATCCGGCCATGCCGAAGAAAGACTCAGTGTCGCTCCATAACCGCATCAACGCGACGGTGCGCGACATCCCGCGCTCGGGCATCCGCGACTTCTTCGACATCGTCAGCACGATGAAGGATGTGATCAGCCTGGGCATCGGCGAGCCGGACTTTGACACGCCCTGGCACGTGCGGGAATCCACCGTGTTCGCGCTCGAGCGCGGCGTGACCCATTACACCAGCAACTACGGGTACCTTGAACTCCGCAGGGCGTTGGCCGGATACGTCGGCAAAAAATTCGGCGCGGAATACAATCCGGAGGACGAAATTCTCGTCACCGTCGGCGTGAGCGAGGCGCTGGACCTCGCCCTGCGCGCGCTCATCACACCCGGCGACGAAGTGCTCTACCACGAGCCATGCTACGTGTCGTACCGGGCGACGATTTTGTTCGCGCAGGGTGTCCCCCTGGCCGTTGAGACCAAACCGCAAAACGGATTCCGCCTCACGCGCGCGATGCTGGAGGCGAAGGTCACGCCGAAGACGAAGGTGCTGATGCTGAATTTCCCGAATAATCCCACCGGCGCGGTCATGGGCCGGCAGGATTTGGAGGACATCGCCGCGTTCGCCCGCGAGCACGACCTCATCGTCGTCACCGACGAAATTTACGGCGAACTGACCTACGATTCACCGCATACGAGCATCGTGAGCCTGCCGGGGATGCGCGATCGCACGATTTTCCTGCATGGTTTCTCGAAGGCGTGGGCGATGACCGGTTACCGCCTCGGCTACGCCTGCGGCCCGGCGGAACTCGTCGAGGCGATGATGAAAATCCACCAATACACGATGCTCTGCGCCTCTTCCATGGGACAGAAAGCCGCGATCGAAGCGCTCGCCCGCCCGGATACGGACATCGGCGAGATGGTGGATGAATACCGTCGCCGCCGGAATTTCATCGCCGCCGCATTTGCCGACATGGGCATCGAATGCCACCGCCCGCTGGGCGCGTTTTACGCCTTTCCCAGCGTGGCGAAGTTTGGGATGAAGTCGAAAGACTTTGCCATGAAATTTCTGCACGAGGAAAAAGTGGCGGCGGTGCCGGGCACGGCGTTTGGCGAATGTGGCGAAGGCTTCATCCGCTGCGCCTACGCGACCAGCATGGACAATCTCAAGGAAGCGATGAACCGACTCAAACGGTTTATTGCGAAACTTTGAGATTTACCCCTGAACGGCGGGGCCGCGCGGCTGGACGGCCTTCAATCCCGGCGGCGCGGCAATTTCCGGCCGCGCCCGGGCGCGATTGACCAGCGCCAGCATCGTCACCGACGACGCGGCCTGACGCTCGGCTTCCTCGATGCGGGCGAACTCGCCATAGACTTCCGCACGCGCCGGTTCGTCGCGCATCGGCAATTCCTGTCCGGTGCCCGTGCGCAGGGCGTGGAGAATCTGGTAGGCGTTGATGGATTCAAGCGGTCGCGCGGGCACGTAAGCGCCCTCTGTGCCGCCGACTTCGGTGACGAGCCGCGCGGCAAGCAGGGTCTGCAAAATTTGTTGGACCAGCCTGCTGGGAATGCCCAGTTCGGTGGAAATTTCCTGGATGGTGGCCGGCGGCAGGCCGTGTTGGAACCGTTGCCCGATGCCCGTCATCAGCCGCAACGCGATGAATTCGCGTCCGCGTTGATTCACATTTTCCGCGAGTTTGTCCTGCAAATAGACCGACCGGTTCTGAAACGCATAGGCGACCTGCGCGCCGAACAGCAAAATCAGCCACGAAAAATAAAGCCCGATCATGAACACGGGCACCAGGCCGAGGCTGCCGTAAATTTTGCTGTTGGAAACAACGCGGGAAACGTAAAGGAAGCCAAAGACGTTGTTCAGGTACCAGAGTGAACCGCCGACGACACCGCCGACCAGCGCCGCATTGAAGCAGACCCGGGTGTTCGGCATGATTTTATAGAAGGACGCGAAGGCCAGCCACAGCAGGACCAGCGGGAGGAAGTTGAAGATTACCCTGCTCGCCAGCGGCATGGATTCGACAAACTGCCGCACGCCGGCGAACTGCGGGCCCGAGGCGAGAATCAGGCCGGCGACCAGCAACGTTGGCACCAATCCGATGGCAAACCAGTAGTGCTCGATCCGGGTCAGCCAGTTCCGGCTGCGGGTGACGCCCCAGACGTCATTCATGGTTTCCTCAATCCGGCCAAGCAAGGAGAAAACCACGAAGATCAGCAGGACCGTCCCGGCCACTCCGAGCGTGCCGCTGCGGGTTTTCTGGATGAAATCACGAATGCTCCGGGCCGCCTCTTTTTGTGCGTTGGCCACACGATCCTCGGGGCCGGTGGCGGCCACCAACATGTTGGTTTCCGCAACGGAGCCGGCCGGGGTTCCAGCCGTTTCGGAATTCGCCGGGGTCAGCGCCGCCGGCGTGCCGTGCCTGAGATTCAGCGAAAAGGAGGCGGCATTCGTATTCGACCCGGCGGGTGGCATGATATCGGAGACGAGTTTGTCAATCGCCTCGTAAATTTTTTCCTCGCCTTCGCTTTTGAGCAGGCTGCTGGTAACGCTGATCGCCACCGCCAGCAGCGGAATAAGTGCGAGCAGCGAGGTGTAGGACAGCGCCGCCGCGCGGACGGGACAGCGGTTGCGCACAAAACTTCTGACCGCCAGCGCCCAAAAATGCGCGAAGCGTTCGAGCCGGCTGAATTCGCCTTCCGCGCCGGTGTGAATGCCGGTCAAAATTTTAATGAGACGTTCAAACGGCTTTTTTGCCATGCGTGTTGCGCCACGCTAACAAACCCGTTCGCCAAGTCAACCGGCGCGCACAATCCGCTTTTAATGCCGCCGGAAAATCGGCAGAATGGAAGGAGGCGTCCGTAGCTCAATTGGATAGAGCTTCTGACTTCGGACCAGAAGGTTGCAGGTTCAAGTCCTG
Organism: uncultured Verrucomicrobiae bacterium; assembly: GCA_963754775.1. Classification (GTDB taxonomy): domain Bacteria; phylum Verrucomicrobiota; class Verrucomicrobiia; order Limisphaerales; family UBA11358; genus UBA11358. The sequence continues at coordinate 156,053 of CAVWHM010000023.1, read as the reverse complement.
CCGGACGCGCCAGCTATTTTGTTCAGTGTTTGCAATGCTTTTGTGTGTTTATGTGTTTCTTCGTTTTAACGCAAAAAAATCTTCATGCTGCCACTTTGCTGCCACTTTTTAAGTCCCCGTTCCCGTCGCGCCGGCAGTCCAATTCGCCCGCGCGAGCGCGCGAACAGTGAGTTGCGGAGTGTTCCAGCGACTCTTTCTTCGCGCCGGCTGACAAGCCTGTGCTGTGCCGTTGACTTGCCTGTTGTTGTTTCGCACCGTGGACAAAACGACGATGAGTGCGGAACCAGACAGCTTCCCTGACAGCCGGGAACGAGTCCACCTTGAATGGATGTTTGAGAACCAACCGGAGTTGGTCCGGCAACTTCACCGCGAGGGCAAGCTGAGGAATCATCTTGAGAAGAAGATGCAACAGGCGCTACGACTGGTGGACAAGTTGAAGCAGGAGCGCGGACTCGGTGAAGACGAAGCGTTCGACATTGCCATGTCAGAAGTGCTCGCGCCCTCCGATGGCCCGGCGATGTCAGACCACCCGCCGGAACCGGTGCCGTGGCAGGAGCAGGAAGCGATATTGCTGGCGCTTTGACCGGAACAGAAAGGTGAGGGGGCGGGGGGGGGGTAGCTCGCGGCGGGCGAGTCGAAGGTGCCCGATGGATTCGTCTGCGCGGAAATTTGTGGCAAAAGGGCCAATTGGTGTTCGGCAGACGTTGACACGACGCGGGGGAACCTACAATTTCGGAACATGGCCTTTGACCGTGACCAGATGAAAAAAACGGCGGCGGCGCTTGCCGCCAGTGGCGTGTTCATCGGCACGTCGAGTTGGAAATATGAAGGCTGGTTCGGTCAACTCTACACGCCTGCGCGTTACGAGTATCGCGGCAAAGTCGCCAAGACCCGGTTTGAGCGGGATTGTTTGAGCGAATACGCGGAGGTTTTCAAGACGGTCAGCGTGGACGCGGCGTATTACGATTTCCCGCGCCCCGAATATCTGCAAAAATTGGCCGACGCCGTGCCCGATGATTTTCGATTTGGTTTCAAGGTGACTGACGCGGTGACGATCAAGAAGTTTCCGAACCTGGCGCGCTTCGGCGCGAAGGCAGGACAGCCGAACCCGAATTTTCTCAACGCGGAGTTGTTTGCAGGCGCATTTCTTAATCCGTGTGAGGAAATTCGGGACAAGATCGGCGTGCTGATGTTTGAGTTCTCAAGGTTCTGGCCGAGCGACTACGAACACGGACGCGATTTTGTGGCCGACCTTGACACGTTTCTCGGCAAGCTGCCGAAGGGCTGGCCTTACGCGATTGAGATGCGCAACAAGCACTGGCTGACCCCTGAATACTTTGGCTGTCTGGCCCGGCACGGTGTCACACACATTTTCAATTCATGGGATGCCATGCCAGCCGTGAACGAACAAATGGCGTTGCCCGGCAGCCGCACGAATCCGAATCTGATGGTCGCGCGTTTTCTCCTGAAGCCCGGACGCAAATACGAGGAAGCGGTGAAGACATTCCAGCCCTACGACAAGGTGAAGGAACCGAACCCGCAGGCGCGTGAGGCCGGCAAGACATTAATCGCGGATGGTAAAAAGGCCGGGCCGGGGCGAGAGACGTTCATCTACGTGAACAATCGGCTTGAAGGAAATGCGCTCGAAACGATTGAGGCGATGCTTAACGCAGATTGATATAGCCGTAACCCTGTCAACCGTCACCTATCAGCCTGCTGAACCGCTTGTCGCAAGGTATTTAGTTGTATTCCGCCAGTTCGATTCGATGGCGCAAGATGGCATCAATTTTCAGGGCTTGCTTATCACCAACCAATGATACGACCCCGAAACTTGTCGCTTTCCCTTCATCGTTCTTCTCAAATTCTGGTTGCTCAATTGCAGCGCAGATAAGCGCAGCAATTCTCTCGGCTTCGACTTCGTTGACGTTGTCACCACGCTCGCGTCCGTCTGGAACTCGGTGGTGAACGACATGCGGATAGAGCGGAATTGAAGAAGCCTCACGAAGCGGTTTGATCGCAAATCGTCCTGGTACCGGAGCCGTCCAGCGTTGTGCTGGCGGGGCTGGGGGTGGCTGTGTTGTGGCTGTGGCGCCCGCCTTCTTCCCGTTGGTTGGACACTAAAAACTGCTCAGCCTCAAGCTGATTTTTTGCGCAAGCGCAGCAAAAAGGCCAGTCCGCCCAAAGCGGCCAATGCCAATGGGGACGGCTCCGGAACCGGGTCTATTCCGATTGCCTGCATCGTCTGGTCCGGTATTGAAGTGTTCAAAATGGCACCGGAAGCAAGATTCAAGTCGTAGAGCGTATTGCCTGACAAAAAGTAAGCGGAACCGGTGGATGGATATGTCAAAAAAGAACTACTTTCATACCCATCGGGCAAAGTGAAAGAATTCAACAAGGTTGTGCCGCCGGTAACTGGATTAATGTCACGATACTCCCAATTGCCGGTGCCCGAGTTATAGTCGAGGCCGACCAACCCGCCGTTACCGACGCCATAGCCGGCGATCATCGTGTCCAGAGTTGGCGTATTCAAAATGGCCCCGGAGGCAAGGTTGAGGTCGTAAAGGGTGCTGCCGGACTGCAGATAAGCAGAGCTGGTGGCAGGATCGGTCAAAAAAGAACTACTTTCATACCCATCGGGCAAAGTGAAAGAATTCAACAAGGTTGTGCCGCCGGTAACTGGATTAATGTCACGATACTCCCAATTGCCGGTGCCCGAGTTATAGTCGAGGCCGACCAACCCGCCGTTACCGACGCCATAGCCGGCGATCATCGTGTCCAGAGTTGGCGTATTCAAAATGGCCCCGGAGGCAAGGTTGAGGTCGTAAAGGGTGCTGCCGGACTGCACATAAGCAGAGCCGCCGGAAGGATCGGTCGAAAAAAGAATCAAAGCCATCGGGCATCGCAAAGGCATTCAGCAGGGTGGTTGCGCCTGAAATTGGGTTTAGGGCGCGATACTCCCAATTGCCCGTCCCCGAATTGTAGACGAGGCCGGAGAGTTGGGCATTGGCAATAGCTGCCGCAGTGAGGAGAATGACAGTGGAGATGAGTAATTTTTTCATAGTTTTTGGGTCGTTTAGAGCTTTGGGAATCGTGGGTTATCTTGATTCCTGAACGGCAACGCGTCAATCCGGGATTTCCCATTTGACTTGATGTTCATGGTGCCAATTGAGTTTCTCCGGTCGCTTTGGCGATTATCCTCCCAACGCTTGTCTGTGCAAGCCTTTTCGCACGCCCAAAACGTGTTTTTCGGAGCCGCCGCCAGATTTTCCGGCCCCAGCCAGCCGGTTGAGCCGGAGGCGACGACACTTCACCTGTGTGGATGGTTGCTTTCATTCAATTTTCATTCATCCGCTGGCCCTGGCGGGCAGGCGCAAGCGGTCTATTGCCTGAAGAATGGACCGGAACAACGCTCGCGGAACCGCCACCTCTGCCATCTGGAAAGACAATCTTCCGGGAATGACGCACCACCTTGGCTCCGATCTTGATCAATTTCTCCCGCAGCGTCGTTAATGTCCAGTGCCTTACTGACCCGCGGCAGCACCGCCTGCCGCAGAAAGTTGCCCAGGTTGTAGGCCAGCACGAACAGGTGCAGCCGCACCTGATTGTCCACGAAATCATGGCACGACAGCCGCGTCCATTTGACCGCATTCTTGCCTTCCTTGATCCATTGCTCCGCCGTTCCCCGCTGGTTGTAAAACCGCACCACTCGTTTTGGCCGGGCCGGGTCAGGTTGGTCACGATGAACCCGATGCGGGGGAACAGTTCGCCTCTGTGCCATTCGACCTTGGCAACCACCCGCCGGGACCGATTCCAGCTCTTGGCCTGGTACAAAAAGCCGGCATACCGGACCACCGGCGTATTGGACGGACGGCCCACTGGCCGGGTCAGCATTGGCTCAATCTCCCGCAGCAATACATCGTTGGCGGGCAGGCGGATGGCATATTCAAATCCTTCGGCTTCCAGATACTCATAGAGTTCCGGCTGGGCAAAGGCGGCGTCCGCCCGAAAATAACGCCGAAGCTTGCGAGCAGGATAGCGGGCCACCACCGGTTCCAGCACTGCCCGCCAATCCTTGGCACTGTGCACGTTGCCCTCGCGCAGCAGCGCGCCTTCCACGTCGCCAAACTGGTTGAAGCAAAACAATGGATGATAGCAGGTGCAGGCAAAATGTCCGTTGTAGGCCGTGCCTTCCTGTTCGCCGTAGGTTTCGCTCACGGAACTGTCCATGTCCAAGACCAGTTCCCGCATGGCGTCTGTGTTCCCGCAGCCGGTCGATCCAGGTCCCGGACAACTTCGTCAAGGCGTTCAGGTTCTTCGGCTGGGTCAACACTTCGGTCTCGAAACGTCCCATCTGGCTGGTCGAAGCCGCCGTGTGTTCGGTCGCCCGCCCGCCCACCACCTGCCGCATCGCCGGATCGACCGCCAGCCGCTCGGCATCGTTGGTGTCCTCGTAACCGGCCAACCGGCTGTAGAGAGACTGCCGCAACAGCGCCGTCATTGAATGTTGGGTGTTTTGACCCGTGCGCCAATCCTTCAGCAACTCTGCTGCCGGGGCGGACAGGAAAAGCAATTTCTTCACTCCCTGCCGAATAAGTGGTTGCCGGGCATTGGACCGAAAACCGCCGTGCGATTGAACGCAGCAGGACTGGCTCAAATCGGGCAGGTCTGCACGGCGCGGTGGAGTTTGCGCAGGCGGCGAAGCGCGCAGGCATCAAACCGATTTTCGGAACGGAATTGGTCCTTGCAACGGCCACCAAGGACAACTCCGCTTTTGCTCTTTGTCGAATCCGCGCGCGGCTATCACAATTTGAATCGGCTGTTGTCGCGCCAAGCCGAGAAAGAGCAACGAGGAAGGCGCGGTTGCGGCGCAGCAGCGCCGCCCTATCGCGTTTGAACGTCTGGACGGATTCACCGACGGCTTGATTGCCGTCAGCCCGGACTTGCGGCTGGCCGAACTGTTTCCCGGACGTTTTTATCAGATGGCACAGACGAGAGCACCTCATCGGCCGGACGCGCGGCAGCGCGTCCCTACCGGGTGCGGAGCTAGGACTTTCCCGTCGTCGCCTGTCCGGCGATTCATTACGCCAGCGCCGGACGACCGGATGAAATACGACATCGTGCAATCCATCCGCACGCTGACGTTGCTCCGCCAGGAACATCCGTCCAAACGCAACGGACGGACGGTTTCATTTTCGCACGCCGGCAGAAATGGCGGCGGCGTGCAAAGAACATCCCGAATGGCTGGCGCACTCGCTGGAAATCGCCGAACGCTGCAATTTTGAAATGCCGTTCGGCAAGCCGCAGTTTCCCGCGTTCGTGCCGCCGGACGGTTCCACGCCGCGCGAATTTCTTCACCAGCTCGTGTGGACGGCGCGCGCGGCGCTACGGCGATCGCACTCGCAACCATGCGCCCGCAAATCGAACAGGAATTGCGCATCATCAGCGCCGTCGGCTACGAGGAATACTTTCTGGTCGTCTGGAACATCCTGCAAGATTGCCGCGCGCACGGCATCGAATGGATCACGCGCGGCAGCGCGGCGGACTCGCTCGTGTGCTATTGCCTCGGCATTTCCGATGTCTGCCCCATCCGCTTCGGCCTCTATTTCCGGCGCTTTCTGAACGAGGAACGCATGGCGCTGAACAAGCTGCCGGACATTGACATTGATTTTCCGCATGACCGGAAAGACGACGTGGTGGACCTCATCTTCGCCAAATATGGCCGGGAGCATTGCGCCGTGGTGGGCGGCTTCTCGACGTTTCAGGCCCGCAGCGCGTTTGCGGACGTGGCGAAGGTGCTGGGCGTGGCCGAACGCGAAGTGCGCCGGTTCACCGAACATTTTCCGTGGAGCTTCGGCGGCGGCTGGGTGCCGGACGAACCCACGCCGAGCGGCGGGGCGAAGTTGCGCGAACTGCTCGCCGCCAGTCCCGAAAACCGCGACCTGCCGTTGAACGAAGAACCGTTCAAGACCGCGCTGGACATGGCGGAGTTTCTCGACGGCTTTCCGCGCTATCCCAAGATGCACCCGTGCGGCGTGGTGCTGTCGCGCCAGCCGATGCACGAACTGACGCCGACGTTCATTTCCAACAAAGGCTATCCCACCACGCATTTCGACATGGACGCCGTGGAAGCCATCGGCCTGGTGAAAATTGACGTGCTGGCGCAAGGCGGGCTGGCGGCGATGCGCGACGTGAAGGCGTCGCTGGCCAAGCGCGGCATCACCGTGGACTTGAACGCGCTGGAGCCGTGGCAGGACCCGCAGGTTTGGGAAATGATTTCCGGCGGCGGCGCGGGCGGTGCATCACATCGAAAGCCCGGCCATGACCGGCCTGTGCCGCCAGTGCAACGTGCGGGACATTGACACGCTCATCGCCATCGTGAGCGTCATCCGGCCCGGCGCGGCCAACGAAGGCAAGAAGCTGGCGTTCACGCGGCGCTATCAGGGGCTGGAGCCGGTGACGTATCCGCATCCGTCGCTGGAACCCGTGTTGCGCGACACGTTCGGGCTGGTGGTTTATGAGGAGCACATTCTGCAAATCTGCGAGGCGTTTGCCGGCTTGCCGCCGGGCCGGGCGGACGTGTTGCGCCGGGCGTTGAACAAACAGAAGCGCGCCGTCATCGCGGAGATTCAGGAGGAATTCTTCGCGTCGGCGCGGGCGCGCGGACACGCGCCGGAAAAGATTGAGGAAGTGTGGGGACTGGTCGCGGGCTTTGCCGGCTACGCCTTTTGCAAGGCGCATTCCACGGCCTATGGCGTCGAGGCGTATCAATCGGCCTGGCTCAAGCGCAATTACCCGGCGGAGTTCATGGCGGCCGTGCTGACCAACGGCAAAGGCTTTTATGACCCGCTGGTTTATGTGCTGGAAAGCTACCGGCTCGGGTTGAAATTCCTGCCGCCGACCGTCAACGAACCGGGCCCGCAGTTCGCGGTCGCATGGCAATGCGATCCGTGTGCCGCTGACCCGCGCCAAAGGACTGACCGACCGCACCAGCAAACGGCTGCTGGCCGAGCGCGAGCGCGGAGCGTTCGCTTCGCTGGCCGACTTTCATCGCCGCGTAAAGCCGTCGCCGGAAGAATTGGAGGCGATGATTCGCGCGGGCGGCTTTGATGAATTTGGCCAGACGCGCACGCGGCAGTTTTGGGAGGCGCAGCAACTGCATCAGAGCAGTGGCAGCGAGGCAGAAACCGGGCACGGAATTTGGAATTTGATTTTGACGGCGCGCACGAATCCGGTTTCGGATTTCTTCGCGCGAATCCGGCCTTGCTGCGCGAACCAACGCGCCGTGAACGACTGGAGGCCGAGACGGAATTGTTCGGCTACGCGGTGAGCGGGCATCCGCTGGAATTATTTGACGACGTGGCTTGGGACACCTATTGCCCCGTGGCGCGGCTGGGCGAACACGTCGGCGAGACGGTGGTGACGTGCGGGCTGGTGGTGGAGCAGCGCACGCATCACCAGATCACCGGCGAGCCGATGAAATTCCTGACGCTGGCGGACTGGACGGGCATGGTGGAAACGGAATTATTCGCGCAGACCTACAAAAGCTACGGACTGGCGACGGTGCGGTATCCGGTGCTGGAAGTCACGGCGACGGTCGAGCCGTTCGAGAATGGGCGGGGATTTTCGTTGCGAGTGTTGCGGGCGGGGAAACCAAGAACTAGAACGGGCAGTCCGAAAGACCTTCCGGCCCTACACATAATCTAGTCAAATGTGAAAAACAAAATTTGAGAAAAAGTTGCGTTAGACCACAAATTCCGTCTGCTGTGCGTGTAAATGATGGTATATGGAAAATTATTATTCACAAATATCGGGCTGGCTCATGGCCAGCGGAAACAGTCTGTTGGACAATATGCCGGCGGGACAGCCAATGTGTAGAGCTGTGACTGGGGACGCGCAGAAGTATTGGACCGGGTTCGTCTCGACGGGAGGAGGAAGCTTCAAGCTGCCCGGCGATAGCGGCAACTGGTACGGCGACACATTCAAAGTGGCTGTTGCCGAAACGAGACCATCGGGAACACCCATTTACGAGTGGTCAAAACTACGCCAAGAGACGCCGGTCTGGAACATGAGCAAACTGCCAGAACCGTTCCTGACTGCCATCTACAACGACCGCGACCTCCAGACCGGGCAGTATTTCAAGTCTCAATTCGTAGTCGAGTGCCTTCAAACTTTGGGAACGATGGACAACGCGAGCGGCATTTACTTTCCCAGCCGACGAACCGACGGCGGCGTTGTGATTTTGAACCCTCAAGTCGTCAGCATCGAAATCGTTTATACGGGGCAATTGCCGCCTACAGGGTTGTTATGAGCAATCGTGCGAGCCGCTAGTTTTCCTTTCCGTTGAGACTTGCGTTGACTACGATGCCAGCCAATCTGCATGAGCAAGCAACCTTCTACCCTTTGGGGCATCCACGCCGGGAAAACGGGTGATGCCGACCAACTTTTCCTCACGCACAACGTTATTGCGCTTGGCTTTGTAGAAGTCGGGGATGTCACAAAGTTGCCCGCCGACCGTGAAGCCTTTAAGTCCCGCGTAAAAGAGTGCTACCCCACTCGCCCGGAGGGCTTTATTCGCAATGCTGCCGGCCAGCTTTTCCGTTTCGTTCACGAAGTAAAGACTGGCGACCTCGTCATTTATCCATCCAAGAGCGACCGTTTGGTTCATATCGGGGAAATCACCGGCCCGGCCAAACACGACACTAAACCCCAGCCGGGTTATCCGCGGCAGAGGCCGGTAAAATGGCTAAAAGCAATTCCCCGCACCCATTTCTCGCAGGGCGCGCTTTACGAAATCGGCTCTGCGTTGAGCTTCTTCCAAGTCCGGCAGTTTGCCGACGAATTCCTTGCCGCCCTCACAGGCCAGCCCACGGCACAACCGCCGAAGCAGGACGATTCCGTTTCCTACGTCGCGGAAGACATCGAACAAACAACCCGCGATTACATCGTCAAGTTGCTGGCCCAAGAGTTGAAAGGCCATGCGCTCGCGGAGTTTGTCGCGCACCTTTTGGCGACGATGGGTTATCGCACCAGACTTTCACCCGAAGGGCCGGACGGCGGCGTGGATATTATTGCGCACAAAGACGAACTTGGTTTCGAGCCGCCGCTCGTCAAAGTGCAGGTCAAAAGCGCTGAAGGAACTATCGGCGAACCTGTCGTGTCACAACTCAACGGCAAGGTCGAGCGTTCCGAATTCGGGTTGGTGGTCACGCTTGGAACTTTCACGACCCAAGCCAAAGCCTTTGCTCGCAACAAAAGCAACTTGCGGTTGATTGACGGCGACGAATTGGTCACGCTCATTCTCCAACACTACGAGCAATTCGACTCGCGCTACAAAGCCCTGCTCCCGCTGAAACGTGTTTACGTGCCGGAGCCACTGGACGAAACCGAGTAACCACCGCCATGCCGACGCTGAACTGGATTGGGAAGGATGCCGTGGTGAACCATCACCACCAGGTTCCGTTTCATCTGCTCAAGGACGTGCCGGAACTGGCCTGTGGCGATCCCGGCAGCGGCAATCTCATCGTGCAGGGCGACAATCTGGTCGCGCTCAAGGCGCTGCTGCCTTACTACGCCGGCCAGGTCAAGTGCATCTACATTGACCCGCCTTACAACACCGGCAACGAAGGCTGGATTTACAACGACAACGTCAACAGCCCGCTCATCCGCGAATGGCTCGGCAAAGCCGTGGGCAAGGAAGCCGAAGACCTCTCCCGCCACGACAAATGGCTCTGCATGATGTATCCGCGCCTCGCGTTGCTCCGGCAATTCCTGCGCGAAGACGGAGCAATTTTTATTTCAGCATTGATGATAACGAAATTGAACACGCCATGCATTGCTATGGATGAAATTTTTGGCGGGAAAACAATTTGTGCGACAATTCTTTGGCAAAACAGACGTTCGAACCAAAGGCATCGCGAAAAATTTCAATCGACCACGATTACGTTCTTGCTTATGCCAAAGTACGAAGTATTTGCATTCGCGCGATATTCCGCGGCAAAGAAGAGACACAATGCCGAATTACACGAATCCCGACAATGATCCCGATCGGGCCGTGGACGAGTCTGGCGACGTTCGGCAATGCCCTGTACAGACCGAACCTCATTTATGACTTGGCGACGCCGTCTGGCAAAATCATTTAGATGCCGCCCGCAAAGGAATGGCGTTGGAGTAAGTGAGCCAATGGCAGAAATGGATTCAGACAGGATGAAATTGTATTTCGGGCAAATGAGACGACAAGTCGCTCAGAAAAACTTATCTTGAATCGATGTCAGGAAGGGCTGAGTCGCAGAATCACATTTGGTCTCGGCGAAGATGTCGGAGACAACGATGACGCCAGACGAAGAACTCGAAGACATTTTCGGACAGCGACAGACTTTCGACACTCCAAAGCCAACGAAACTTATTGAACAGCGATTCTTCAAATTGCCAGCAGACCCAGCGATTTGATTCTGGATTCATTCGCCGGCAGCGGCACGACCGGCCACGCAGTTTTGAATTTGAACAAAGCGGACGGCGGCAACCGCCGTTTCATCCTCGTGGAAATGGAACCCAAAATCGCGCGCGACATCACCGCCGAGCGCGTCAAGCGCGTCGCCCAAGGTTACACCAACGCCAAAGGCGAGAAAGTCGAAGGCTTGGGCGGTGGCTTCCGCTTCTGCGAACTCGGCGAGCCGTTGTTTGACGAGCACGGGCAAATCAAACCATCCGTGCGCTTCGCGGATTTGGCGCGGCACGTTTATTTCACCGAAACCGGCGAGCCGTTGCCGCGCGAGCGCGTGCTGAAATCGCCATTGATTGGCGAGTGTCGCGGCGTCGGCATTTATCTTTTGTTCAACGGCATTCTGGGCGACAAGAGCGCGAACGGCGGAAATATTTTGACGCGCAGCGTGCTCGCGCAGTTGCCCAAGTTTGACGGGCAGAAAGTGATTTACTGCGCCGGTTGTCTGCTGGGCCGCGACCGGTTGCAGGCGGAGCGCATCATCGTCCGGCAAACGCCTTACGAAATCAAAGTGTCATGATAACGCTGAAAGATTATCAAACGCGGGTGCTGGATTCGCTGCGGGATTTCTTCCGCATCGCGGCGCGCGAGCAGAATCCTGACCCGGCTTTCCGCGAAATCACGGCGCGCACTTTCGGAACGGCTCATACCTTACATTCCGGTGAACGCGGCTGGGATGAAACCGCAGATGCCTTATGTCTGCCTGCGCGTGCCGACAGGCGGCGGAAAAACGTTGCTGGCGTGTCACGCGGCGGGACTGGCCATGACGGATTTCATGCGCGCCGAACGCGCGGTAGTGCTATGGCTCGTGCCGAGCAACACGATTCTCGACCAGACCGCCGATGCGTTGCGTGACCCGCGCCATCCGTATCGCCGCGCATTGGAACTGGCGTGCGGTTCGGTGGAAGTGGTGACGATTGAAGAAGCGTTGCGGCTTCCGCGTGCAACGGTGGACGGGCAAACGGTTGTCATTGTTTCCACGATTCAGGCATTTCGCGTGGAAGACACGACCGGGCGGAAAGTTTATGACCAGAACGGAAGTTTTTCGGAACATTTGCTGAACGTGCCCGCCGACCGGCTGGCGGATTTGCTGCCGGGCGCGGATGGAAAACCAAAACCGTCGCTGGTCAACATGCTGCGGTTGCGCCGCCCCATCGTCATCGTTGACGAGGCGCACAACGCGCGCACGGATTTGTCGCTTTGCCACGCTGGGAAATGTTTTGCCGTCGTGCATCGTGGAATTCACCGCCACGCCCGCGCGCACCGGCGCAGCGCCGTCGAATGTGCTGCATCATGTTTCAGCGGCGGAATTGAAGGCGGCGGACATGGTGAAGCTGCCGTTGCGCGTAATCACCCGGCATCCAAGCCAGCGCGATCAATTGCTGTCCGAAGCCATCACGTTGCGCGGCGACTTGGAAAAAATCGCAATCGCCGAGGCGCAAAAGACCGGCGAGTATTTGCGCCCGATCATGCTGATTCAGGCGGAGCGGGTGGATGCGTGCGAGCCGTTGCGCGAGCGGTTGGCGAACGAGTTTGGCATCGCCAAAGACCAAGTGAAAATTTCGGTTGGCACGCAACGACGAATTGCCGAGCGCGGAAGAAATCAAATCGTCGAAAGAGCCGGCGGTGCGTTTCATTATCACGGTGCAGAAAGTTGCGCGAGGGCTGGGATTGTCCGTTTGCCTATGTGCTTTGCAGCTTGAAGGAGACGCGCTCGGCCACGGCGATTGAGCAAATCGTCGGGCGCATTCTCCGCCTGCCGAACGCGCAGGCGAAACAGCATCCCGACTTGAATTGCGCGTATGCGTTTTCCGTTTCGGATTCGTTGCCGGAAGTTTTGAACGAGTTGCGGGAGGCGCTGGAAAGCAACGGATTCACGCGAGCGGAAGCGGAACGGATTATCATTCCCGTTTCGCAAGGCGCGCTGCCACTCGGCGCGCAACCCAAGACGGTGCAGGTGTCGCCAGCGGACATTGACGCGACGGTGGCGCAAGCACAAGTGACGGCACTGGCGGGCAAGGCGCGGATTGATACGGCCAGCGGCGCAATCACCGTGCTCGTCCCGCTCGACAAGGTTGAAGCGGAGAAGCTGGCGAGTTGCGTGAAGACGCCGGAAGCAAAAGCGAAAGTTGCCGAAGCGGTCGAACTGGTGCGCGAGATGGACAAGGCGTTTGGCGGAAGCGGCAAAACACGCGAGCCGTCGCCTTACGAAAAGCAGATTGATTTCATCGTGCCGCTGCTTTGCGTGCGCGAGAATGGAATGTTGTTTGAGTTCGAGAGCACGTTTCTGCTTGGAGCATCCGTGGAAATTGAGCGCGAAGGACGCCTCGCTGGCTGACGGCTACAACCCGCTGAAGCGGCCAGCAGGCAAGGCGGGATCTGGTGGACGTGGGCGCGAAAGGCGAAGTGCAGACGAGCATGTTGCAGGACAAGCCGGACAGTGATTTCGTGGCGACGTTGCACCAACAAGTGATCGCGCTGGGTGGTTCGGGCGATTGGACAGCTGGAAGATTTGGTCGGCTGGCTCGACCGGCACATTGACCATCAGGACATTCCCGCCGGCGAATCGGCGGAGTTTTTGCGAAAGGTGATTCGCGGCCTGATGGCGAAGTTTGGAATCGCCGACATGAGCGTGCTGGCGCTGGACCGCTTCCGCTTGCGGGAAGAAGTCGAGGAACGGATCCAGCAGCACCGCGACAGCGAACGGAAGGCGGCGTTCCAGCAATTTCTTTTGCCGGATTCCGCCCTGACCGTCAGCGACGAGCGCGTCGATCAATTTCAAGACGATGAGCTATGAGCCGAGCTGGCTCTATGAAGGCGGTTTCCAGTTCAAGAATCATTACTTCGGCCCAAAGCCCGGCGAACTGCTGGAAACGACGCCGAGCGGCAAACTGAAAGAGGAATTTCAATGCGCGCAGTTCCTCGACGGTTTGCCGGAAGTGAAGTTTTGGGTGCGGAATCTTGCGAACAAGGCGACTTCGTTCCGGCTGCAAACCTCGAAGAATTGGTTTTATCCCGACTTCCTTTGCCAACTGAATGACGGACGCGAACTGGTCGTGGAATACAAGGGCGAACATTTATTTGCTGACGCGGAGGAAAAGCGCGCCGTCGGCGCGGTGTGGGAAGGTCGCAGCGGCGGGAAATGCCTGTTCGTGATGCCGGAGGGGAAAGATTTGGAAGCGATCAGGAAGAAGACCAGCGGGAAATACGAGTAATGCCTAATCCATTCCCAAACCGGAACAGTTTGTTGAATCATTTTGCGAATTTGCCGGCGGGTGTACAGCCGCACTTCACGTATTTTTCGGATTTGATTCAGCCAACATTGCCCCTTGAAGTCTGCCTTGCTTATTTGTTCTATCGAGTAGAGTTGGCGCACCGAGACACTCTTTACTGCGGCGTCGTCAAACTTCATCACGCCGATGCCGATATGGCCCGCCAAGTAATACAAAAACAACATCTCACGCGGGATAGTTTCAGGGCTTTGTTTGAATCCCTGTTCGGCCAGTCTGTTAAACCGTCCGCGGCAAAAAAATTAAAGGATGCAGAGTCCGTTCGCGACAAAGTCATGCACGGCAGCAGACCAACGGATGCAATGATGAGACAGGCCATCGTTGATGTTCTGGATTATGCTAGGGAGTTCAACGACCATGTCTTCACTTTATCGGCGTTTTATCCATTTGGCGACTTGCGAGGATTTCACGGAAGGGGAGAGAGACTAAGCCGCCCCACCACGCGTCTCGTCCTGAAAGGATTGGGCTTCATTCTTTCTTAGCACTTCAATGCAAATCTGCGAACGTCGCAGTTGAAAATTAACTGCTAACCGTGTTCAAATCGAGGCATGGCCGTCGGGCAACTCTGGCCATCCCGAATGCGGAATGCGGAATGCGGAGTGTGGAATTCAGTTCATCCGGCGTGTATTTGAGCAGGTTGAAGGTTGAAAGTTGAAAGTTGAGGGGTGCAGAACGATTGCCGTGCCATCCCGCATTGCTCGAAGCGGGTCAGGCGCTTTTGTCACCTGTCGGCTTGGCGTCGGTGCAACCCGCTATTTTGTTGTAGAGCCACGCAAATAATCGCGCCGCCGATCAAAGCGTCGAAAAAGGCATATACCAGCCCTATGACGCTGCCGATTGGGGAAACCGTATAGCCACGATATATCTTGCCAATGAGTGTGGGTTGGCCGGTGGAACCGTCAAATGCGATGAACCACCAGGTAAGAAAAAACAGCCCCAGCCCCCAGAGGATACCGCAGGTGAGCGCGAATGCTTTAATGTTCAGTTTCATATTCAATTCTCCATACGTTGTTTTTCATGTTTGTGACGAAGTGAAGGGCATGATTCATTAGACAACTGCCGGTTCTCCCCGTTCGAGGCGGAGAGGGTGAGTGTATGGTGGCTGACGCCGGGCCGTCGCGCGCGATTTTTTTTGAGACCGGCGAGCCAGCTTGCGCCAGTGGCAGAAAGGAGCGAAATTCACCTGACGCACAATGCCACGTCCACCACAGAGAACCAGCAAGACAGAAGCACGGCCGCGACGCCAACGATTCGCGGACGGCAGCGCCGTGGTGACTTACCGTGACGGCAGCGTGTTGATCCTCGAAAGCGCGCTGGCCAAACCCACCGTTTTGCGTGAACCCGGGCCGGTGAATTACCGTAAGCCGTCGGCTGGTGCAGGCAAGACGGCCAAACGTTAGCTGACGGTGGCCGTTTTTTTGCGAACAAGGACGGCATCAAGTCAGCATGAGGGGTGAAGCCGGGAAAAGTATCCAAGTTCTGAAAAGGACGGACCGGCAACGGGCCGAAATAGCGGCGCTCTGAGAAAAGTACGCGAGTAAAAATACATGTATAAAAAAGTAGCACGGCTTAATAAAAGCAGCAGGCTCAAAACGGACATTTGCGAGCGTTCGACGGCGGACACGGGTTAGATCGCCCGGAAAAGTTTTCCAAAAGGACAGGCTGGGTTTGGCTGTCGGCGAGATTCGCTGGCGGGGAAAAGTGCGCCAGTTAAAAAGAAAGGCAGGCGGGCCCGGGGAAAACTGGCCCCCTTCAAACAAGGGCAGCGGGTATTGCCCCAGGCAGGAGGTCTATCTACCCGCACTTAAAACCCATTGGCTGGCGGAAAAATTCATTTCAAAAGGAGGCGGTCTGCCCAGCAAGCCTGCTTGCACTATGGGTTGTGTCGGGTTGCGTGTGCCGCGCGTTTCGGGCCGGAATCGAGCCGAGGCGCATCCGGGCACCATCCCGCCACTGCGTCTCGCGCACGGGCGGGCCGTGTGCCGGCGCGGCGGCGCGGAGCTGCCGCGTGCGCTACAAGATCACTCGCCGAAGTTGAACCGAAATCGGGTGGCCCGCCTTCCGGCGCGTGTGCCCTTCTTCACTTCGGTTAAAACACCATCGAACACAAGTCCGGTCAATATGGCACTTGCCTGCTCAGGATTCTTCATCTCCATGACCTTTGCGGCGGCGCGGGCGCTGAGGAAAAAGGGGCTATCGCCTTGCAGCAGTTGTAGGTGGCAGCAGACGGCGACCAGGAGCTTGATTTTGGGATTGGTGTAACGTTCGGCTTGAGGCGGCATTGGACCGGCCTTGGCACGAAGTATGGCTTCCTGAAGTGAGTTCGAGCCGAGCGGTGACTTCGTCTTTGAGAACGTGGCCAGGAAATCGAGTCGCCATTCGTCGAAGTCGTCAGCAGGCGTCAGCAGCGGCGTCGCCGCGCTCCACCAAAGCGCGAAAGCTGCGTCCAACTCTTTTGGCGGCAGGGGGCGGTTATGAGTTCTTTCAAAAGACTTGAGCGCACGTGCGAAGATGAACAGGCACTTGTCAGTCAGGCCATCCTTGAGGGAGAGTTGGACCGCCTCTTGCAGCGTCTTTACGGACGTTGCAAGGGGCGGAACGTCCTTCGAGTCCTGCGTGTCGTCAGTGTCTCCGTAACTCTGTGACTCCGTGTCGCTGTTACTCATAATCTGGTAATCCTGCTTTGCCAGTCGTCTTCACCGATTTGGTCGGTGAAGACGACCGGCTTTCAAGCAGCGCGGGCTATGCGTCCTTCGCGTTCAAGCCGCTCGACCTCCTCAACGGGCACGAGCAGCCGGCGGGAAAGCACGACCGATTCAATCCGCCTTTGGCGAATGGCCCGGCGCACACTTTCCACATGCCAACCCCAGCGGTCTGCCACCTGGCGCGGCGTGAAGAATTTGCTGCCGTCTGTCCCACGGGTGGTTTTGCTCGCGGCAGGCCTGCCGGCTGCCGGCTGTTCAACTTGATCAATCATCTGTTTATTCCCCGGCTCATCGTTGCAGCACACAACGAAGGTCAACGCAGTGTTGACGGCCACAACGTAAGTCACACGGACGCACTAAAGCGAAAAAGAGGGACGGTTTTCCCACGGAAATTGGCCGGAATGTTTCTCAAAAGAAAAAAACAAGCTTGGAGAAGCCCGGATTTTCCCACAGCCCATGACCAAATGGACAGTGCCAGCCGACGTTATTGAGACGCGACCTGGAGGCCGCTTATGCCTAGGATGGAAAGAGGGTCTTCCAAAAAAGTCGGCGGCGGTGGCGGTGGATGGAGTATCACTTTGCACTCCCCCAAGTAACGAACGAATTGCTGGCGTTGCGCCGTCGTTTGAATACTCAAAGATTCCAACACTGGCCGGATGGATTCACACAATTGAGCATAATGCGTCGGCGTCTCGTGTTGGCAGTGAACCAGTGTGCGAGCGAGCCATCCGCGGCGCGCATTCGGGTTTTTGACGTATCGGATAAGCCAGTCGCACAGCAATGCATGATTCGCTCCCGGACCATAGCGCGCTGGCTCGTTAGGCCGCTTGCGCCCGGCGATTGGTCGGGCACCAAGACGGTCGAGCCTGTTCTGAATTGTGCGGCGGCTTAACCCCGTCGCTTCGTGGTAGTCCATTACGGACATTGGCTCGTGCCACAAGACGGCTCGGAATCAGCGATGACGCCGCCGTTTGTCTCGAAACTCCCAGTCGCGCCGTTTAACCTTGCCCAACATTTCCAAAAAGCCCGCGAGCGGATCGCGTTGTTTGCGGCGCTGCTCGTTGATGCGAGCGTCGTCTGCCTCCGCTTCGCGCCGAAGCGCGGCCGCTTTGATAGGGCATGGTTCTTCCCAAACGGCATCCCACTGGGGCGAATGGTAGTGCTCCAAGAGTTCAACGCGGCGAGCCAGCCGGTCGCGCTGTTTGCGTAGTTCCTTTGCTTGTGTGGCGAGCAACACGAAGAGCCGGAATGTCTTTGCGTCCAAGCCCTGATTCACAAAGCCACCCAGCAACCCGGCGTCTTCCAACTCCCGCCAATGGAACTTGTCAAAATCGGCAGGGAACGAAGCCTCGCGGATGCGTTCCAGAAGATTCCGACGCAAGGCACTTTGATTTGGAGCAGCCTGTTTCTTCATGCGACGGCGGCTTTGGCTCGCTGCGAGGGAACACCGATGGACGTGTCGAGGTATTTGCCTAAACCGACGCTGATGCGTGCCTTGTGGTCGGCGTAGTGGCGCGCGGTGGTGGATATGTCGGAATGCCGCAAAAAACGGCTCGCGGCGTATATGCCCTGCTCAGTCGCAATCAGGGCGCCGAGTTCCTTCCGCAGTTCGTGCAGCGGTTTGTTGGCGGTGATGCCCTTGCTCCGCAGCCATGCGTTCAACCGCTCAAACGTTTCTTCGCAGCGGTAATAGGGCCGGGGTGATTCGGGACGCGGCGGACGAGTGCCGACGAGAACAAATTGCTTCCATTGTGCCGGCTTGTCTGTTGGCTCCGGTATCATGGCGCGAAGTTCGACCAGCACTTCGGGGTCAACGGTGATTTCGGCGGCGGAATCGTCAGTTTTCAGGTGCAGCCATTCGGTTTGTTCCAGCCGGATGATGTTGTCCGAAAAATCAATCATCCCCCATTCCAACGAATCAATTTCGGCTTTTCGCAGGCCAGCGAACAGACCAAGCAGAAAAGCTTTGTAGGCTTCCGGGTCTTTGGTTTTGAGGTCGCGCTTTGCGGCGGCGATGAGGGTTTGCGCGTTGATCTTGCTGACGTATTTCATCGAGCCGGTTTCTTCGAGTTCAACGCCGACAAAGGGCAGCGTGTCGGGCAGCGTCAGCCCCTTCACTTCGCGGACGATGCCGGGGGCGAACAGTGAGCGGGCACAGCGTATGTAAGAGTTGACCGTGCGCTTGGCGGAGGCGATGGCAGCGGGCGAGTTTCCGGCGCGGACGACGCGTTTGCGCTTCCAATCCGTGACCTTTTCCAGCGTGAGTTCGCCCAGCCGGTGCGCGTCAATCTTCCCAATCCATGTGGCGCGCCCGCTTTGCTCGCGGTTGCCGCTCCGGTAATCGAATTTCGACGCGCCTTTGTCCAGCTTCACGGCGAAGATTTCGGCGGCGACGGTTCGCAGCGCGTTTTGATAGTTCAAAAAAGTGCGGGAGCGCAGGCGGTTCGTATCATGGACGGCGACGAGGTAATCGCCAATCGTGGTGTTGAGTTTCACCTTTTCGACTTCGGGCTTGTATTTGGCGAGCGTGGCCGGCCAGCCATTCGATTTGAGGAAACGGAACACTTCCAGTGCTTGAATGGCGGCAGCCTGGCGGTTCGTAGTCTCGAACCGAAATTCTTCGCGCCTGCCCAGGTGTTGAATCCGCACGGCGAGTCGGCGGGCTTCAACAACATCCCCCTCGTGGCCGGATTTCGGGACGTAGAGACGCTTTTCCCATCGCTTCACGTGGTCGGCGGCCAGATTCGACCAACGGCCCGCCCATTTTGCGGGTTCGTGCTCGTCGGAAAATGCTGCCACTTTGCTGCCACTTTTCAGGTTGCGACCCGTTGCAACCGGGGTTGCGGCGGGTTTTGCCGGATTGCTCAAAGATATTGATTTCATAGGCATATTTGCTTGCTTTTCTCGCTGCATGAGGCGATTTTAGGCAACCCGTCAAAACTGTCAAGGAAATAACTTCGGATCAGAAGGTTGCAGGTTCAAGTCCTGCCGGACGCGCCAGATTTTATTGGGTTTTTCGCGTTTTTCTGTCCCCTCAGCGACTCGCAAAATCGGCGAGTTGTACCAAAAGCAGCAGCCGGCGTTTTGAAACGCTCCACTTTGGCACGGCTGCAAATATTGTCCACGCCACGCGCCGAAACAACAGAGGGAAGAAGGAACAGGACAAGACAACGGTGAACCCGCCCTGACTATCCGGCAGCGGTGCGGGCTGGCGATTTGCTTGAGTTCTGGCTGTGCTGGTGTTTAATGACCCCGACCTTATGGACGACTACCAGGAAGCGCAAATTCTCGAAGTCTCGCGGCAGTTTCAGATCTACGGCGACCTGCTCCACGCCGAGCCGTGCAAGATTGGGCACATCAACGAAACCTACATCGCCGCCTACAACCAGGGCGGCGTACACGTGCGCTATGTGCACCAGAAGCTCAACACGAAGGTGTTCAAGCATCCGGACGCGGTGATGGACAACATCGAGCGCGTTACCTCCCACCAGCGCCGCAAGCTGGCGGAGCATGGTGTGAGGGACGTGTCGCGCCGCACGCTCACGGTCATCCCGACGCGCGAGGGCCGGACGTATTTCACGTCGCCCGCCGGCGAA
Source organism: uncultured Verrucomicrobiae bacterium (assembly GCA_963754775.1). Classification (GTDB taxonomy): domain Bacteria; phylum Verrucomicrobiota; class Verrucomicrobiia; order Limisphaerales; family UBA11358; genus UBA11358. Next base: position 135,964 of record CAVWHM010000023.1, on the reverse strand, counting down.
TGCTGGCGCACGTTCGCGTTTGTCGAGCGCGCGCGCACCTACGAGACGGTGGAATCGCCGATCCAGGCCTATGAAGCGGGCAAGGCCTTCGGGCGGTTCCAAAGCCTGCTGGTGGACCTGGCCGGCAAGCGCCTGGCGGAGACGATTCCTCATTTTCACGACACGCGCCGGCGCTTTGCGGCGCTGCAAAAGGCCGTCGCGGAGGACAAGTTCAACCGCGCGGTCGAGGCCAAAGCCGAAATCCAGTTTGCCTGTAAACAGGAGAAAATCGTGGATGTGATCCTTCACGGCCTGGCCAAGGGCAAAATCCCGGAGCGCATCACACACAATGACACCAAGTTCAACAACGTGATGCTCGACATCGAGACCGGCAAAGCCATGTGCGTGGTGGACCTCGACACGGTCATGCCGGGCTGCGTGCTCTATGATTTCGGCGACATGATTCGCACCACGACCAGCCCAACGCTGGAGGACGAGCTCGACCTGTCGAAGGTCCAGATGGGCATGCCGATGTTCAAGGCGCTGGCCCGGGGTTATCTCGAAGGGACCGGGCCGTTTCTGACCAAGGCGGAGCGCGCGCTCATCGCCTTTTCCGGCAAACTCATCACCTTCACCATCGGCATCCGGTTCCTGACGGATTTCCTCAGCGGCGACACTTACTTCCGCGTGCACCGGCCGCGGCACAACCTCGACCGCTGCCGCACGCAGTTCCGCCTGGTGGAAAGCATCGAGAAACAGGAGGAGGCGATGCAGAAGTTCGCCGATTCGCTCTGACGCCCGGCATCGCTGCCCACACTTTTGAACAGCCGGCGGGTTGAACCGCGAGTCCGGTGCGGAAGATTTCCTGTGCGCATCCGAGGCGGGCGACGGGTGATTCAAAGCCTCATCCCAGCACTCGCAACACGAGTAGTAACACGTCACCGGCTTTTACTACTGGTTTCGCCCGGTTTTGGCAGAATACACAACACATAAAGAGCTGAATTTACAAGTGTTTGATGCAATTTCTCGCACTCCACAGAAACGCGGAGAAACAAACCCTCGATTACTTCGGATCAGAAGATTGCAGGTTCAAGTCCTGCCGGACTTGCCAGAATTTCTCGTGGCTTCGGGGACGGTTTACGGGGCAGGCCTGGCTTCCTGGTGGTAAGCCCGACCGGATTTATACAGTTCCAGGGACTGTTCATTTCTTGCCGCAATCTCTTTCTGTCCGTGCGCCAGCGCCACGGTGCGGACCTTTTGGGCGGTGGCGACCGCATCGTTGAAGCGACCGGCTTCGGCGTAAGCGGCGGCCAGGGTTTCGATCAAAGCGGCATCCTGGTAATGAGTTAATTGACAGGCCTGTTCGGCCAGACGCACTGCCTCCTGGCCGTTGCGCAAGCCGGAGTCGGAAGCCGTGGCCAGCAACCAGGCAAGATTGTTCAGGGCGATGACTGAATTTGTGTCCGACTCAAGCACCCGTTGGTAATGATTGATGGCGGCGGAATCCTGCCCGTTTTCCATGGAAATCATGCCCAGTTTTAATTCAGCAAAGGAATTCTCCGAACGTAAGAATTCCTGGTTGCTGATAAGGTCCTTGGGGCCCGATGTTGTATTTGCCAAGTTCAGACCGCGCCCGGTGGCCGGGCTGGAGGTCTTCAAAGATGATATGATACTGCCAGGCGGCAACTCCGGTGGAGAGCGCAATCAGCAGGATAGTCATTGGGAGCAGAACCGGAAAGGTCTTGCGCACCGCCCAGGCCGGGGTAAATCCAGCAGATCCCTCGCCGGCAGGAACTGACCCGGCCTGTTCCAGCCAGCGCTCACTCAAGAGGATGAGGCTCAATGGCAGGATTTGCATGAAAACGCGAACTTCAGTAATGCCGGGCAGGCTTCAGAGGAAGCAGAACCAACCCGGCGATGAACGCCAGGATTACCGTCATGTAAGGCAGGAAACGCCTGCGCCAGCCCAGCACCAGCACCGCCGCCAGGGTTCCCGCGTTGGCGAAAATGACGCTGTTGAGCGTCGGTGAAAAAAGCACCTTGAGATTTTCAACGAGGTTTTCCATGGGGAGCGCGGGGGCGAGCCACCCCCGCAAATTCGTCGCATCTCCCAGTGAGAGCGCCGCCGCCTGGAGGTGTAACTGGCTCAGCAGAAGTTTTTTCCCCAGCACGTACACGGTGACGATGCCGGCAAAGGTTAGAATCCGCTTTCCCCACTTCCAGTGACCGGCGAACAGCACCAGCAGGGCGCAGACCAAAACGGTTTCCTTGAAAAAACACCCGGCGCAAGTCACGACCGCCATCAGCCACATTTGCCGGCGCTCAAAAAACAGAACGGCCAGTGTAAAAAACAACATCGCCGGCATGTCCCATGGATAAAAATACGGCCCGGAGATGGGCGAAAAATTATACATCAATCCCGCGAAGATGCCGAGGTTGATGAACAGCGAATGGCGCAAGGCGAAAGTGACGGCCAGGAACAACAGCAGCAGCCAGAAAGCATGGTACAATCCGAAAACATTGTTGAATCGCTCCAGTATTTGTTCCCCGGTAAGGGTGTGTTCCCTGACTGCAAAATCAATCATCGCGCCGGAAAACAGCAAGCCCGACAGGCGGCTGTCCCAGTGCGCACCCATGATGGGTTGGTCCAGTTGGTAGAACTTTTCCGAACCGGCATTGAACACATAGCGGTTCATGGTATCGCCACGGGTGATGTAGTTTCTGACCAGAAAGAAGTAGGACACGCTCAGATGAAAGCACCATGAACAATTCAAAAAACAGCAGCAGGATGAGGGGCCACCATTCCGACGGCTAAAAATGCGGCCCAGCGCGCCCCCGCAATTCAGAAGCCTTGTCTTGAGGGAATTCAGTTTCAAGTTCGGCAGCCAGCTTGCGCCGATGCGCAAATTCATGGTTGTCGGGGATGAACATTAGCACCACACACAGTGACGACAAGAAAAAGCCTTCGATTGCTCCACATCGGGAGGTGGCGGGTTTGGTTTCCGCCGGACGCGTCGGATTTTCTCGTGGCAATTGGGACGGTTTACGGGGCAAGCTTGGCCTCATGATGATAAGCCCGGCCGGATTTATACAGTTCCAGCAACTGTTCGTTTTGTGCCGCAATCTCCTTCTGTCCCTGTGCCAGCGCCAGCGTGCGGGCTTTTTGGGCAGTGGCGACGGCATCGTCGAATCGTCCGGCTTCGGCATAAGCGGCGGCCAGGGTTCTGATGAGAAAAGCCTGCTTATATTGAGTTGATTGACAAGCCCGTTCGGCTAAGCGTACCGCCTCTTTGCCATTGCGCAACTGAGGGTCGGAAGCCGTGGCCAGCAGCCAGGCAAGATTATTCAAGGCAGGGACCGAATTCGTGTCCAATTCAAGCACCCGGCGGTAGTGGTTGATGGCGTCTGAAAGCTGCTGGTTGCTCACAGAAATACTCGCCAGTTCCAATTCGGCATCGGCATACCCCTTTCGCAACAATTCCGGATCAGTGACGCCTGGTTGGAGTTCGATGTTGTATTTGCCGAGTTCAGACCGCGCTTGGTGAGCAGGCTGGAGGTCTTCGAAGATGATATAATACTGCCGGGCCACAACTCCAATGGAGAGCACAATCAACACGATGGTCATCGGGAACAGAACTGGAAAAGTTTTGCGCACCGCCCAGGCCGGGGCAAATCCGGCAGATCCATCGCCGACCGGAACTGACCCGCTATGTTCCAGCCACCGCTCGCTCAACAGGATCAGGCTCAAGGGCAGGATGTCCATGAAAATGCGAAATTCATTGAACCCGCCGTAGATGAGCTGTCCACCAAGGAACACGAAGATCAGCGTCATGTAGGGGAGAAAACGCATGCGCCAGCCCAGTACAAGAACCACTACCAAAGTTCCAGCGTTGGCAAAAATGACATGATTGATGGTCGCCGAGAACAGCACCTTCAGGTTGTAAATGAGAAACGTATGCCGAAACAACTCAACAAAATTCGACGCATACCCCATTGAAAAGCTAAACACGTTGAGGGACAACTGGCTCAACAGAAAATTTTTCCCCGCCACATACGCCGCGACGAGAACGGCAAACAGTAGAACCCGTTTCCACCACTTCCAATGACTGGCGAACAACGCCAGCACCGCACAGGCCAGAACCGTTTCCTTGAAAAAACACCCGACGCAAATCGCCGCCGCCATCAGGAACATTTGCCGGCGCTCGAAAAAAAGGACGGCCAGCGTGAAAAACAACGTGGCTGGGAGGTCCCACGGATAAAAATACGGACCGGCGGCGGGCGAAAAATTATACACCAGTCCGGCGAAGATGCCGAGGTTGATGAACAGCGAATGGCGCAGGGCGAAAATGACGGCAAGGAACAACAGCAGCAGCCAGAAAGCATGGTACAATCCAAAAACATTATTGCCTCGCTCTATTTGTTCTTTGGTAACGGTGTGTTCCCTGACTGCAAAATCAATCATCGCGCCGGAAAACAACAAGCCCGACAGGCGACCCTTCCAGGCGTCATTTATTGTTGGTAGGTCCAGTGAGTAAAACTTTTCCGAACCTGCGGTGAACACGTAGCGGTTCATAGGATCGCCACGGGTGATGTAGGTCCTGACCAAGAAGAAGTAGGACACGCTCAGTGAAAGCACCATGAACAACTCAAAAAACAGCAGCAGCGATGATGAACCGCCATTCCGGCGGCCAAAGACGCCGCCTAGTGCGCCCCAGCCACTCAGAAGCCTTGTCTTGAGGGAATTGAGTTTCAAGTTCGCCAGCCAGCTTGCGCCGTTGCGCAAATTCATGGTCGTTGGGGATGAACTTTAGCACTGCGCACAGTGACGACAAGAAAAAGCCTTCGATTGCTCCACATCGGGAGGCGGCAGGTTTGGTTTCCGCCGGACGCGTCGGATTTTTAAGCGGCTTTTGAGGTGCTGGCGACGGCATTATCGAAATGCCCACTTTTCGAATAAGGCGGGACGTGCTCACGCGCCGCCCGAATCACCTTCTCAAACTTCCGCTCTTTCGCGGGAAACGCCGGCTACTTTTTCCGGTAATCACCGCGGCTGAAATACTTTTCCAGCCAGACGTAGCAACAGATGAAGAAATAGCGGCTGCCCATCTCCTTGATCTTCAATTTGGCCATGCCCGCGCGCCGGTTTTTCCAGGTGACGGGCATCGTCGTCCAGGTGAAGCCGCGCACGATGGCCTTGAGCGGCAGTTCGACGGTGAGGTTGAAGTGCGGGGCGATCAGCGGACGGCAGCCATCAATGACTTCGCGCCGGTAAGCCTTGAACGCGTTGGTCGTGTCATTGAACGGGATGTGGAACAGCACCTTGATGAAAAAATTTGCCAGCCGGTTCACGACGTGTTTTACCGGCGGATAATCAATCGTTCCGCCGCCCTTGATGAACCGGCTGCCGAACACACAATCCCAGCCGTCGTTCAGCAATTTCCAGTAACGCACCACGTCGCGGCAATCATCCGATTCGTCGGCCATCATAATGACGACGGCGTCGCCCTTCATCTGGTTCAATCCCTCAATGATGGCGCGCCCAAAACCGTGCAAGCCGGTATTTTGCATGGGCGCAAGCTCGGGAATTTTCCGGGTCAAATCGCACAAAATCTTCCAGGTCGAATCCGTGCTGCCATCGTCCACGACCACGATTTCGTGTGGAACCTTTTGCAGGCTTAACTCCAAATGCAGATGCTCAACCGTTGAGGCGATGCAACCCTCCTCGTCCCGCGCCGGCATGACGACGGATAAGAGCTTCAAATCATTTTTGCGCGCGGGTTCATTCATAAGAGTTCCTGGTTGCTTGGCTTGCGTTTCAAGGGGCCGGCCTGGCTTCCTGGTGGTAAGGCTGCCCGGATTTATACAATTTCAGCAACTGTTCAGTTCTTGTGGCAACATCTTTTTGGCCCTGGGCCAGGGCCAGCGCATAGGCCTTTTGGGCGGTGGCAACAGCATCGTTGAGGCGTCCGGCTTCAGCGTAGGCGGCAGCCGCGATTCCGACCTGTGAGGCCTCCTTGCTTTGAGTCAGTTGACAAGCCCGCTCAGCCAGCCGCACCGCCTCGTCGCCGTTGCGCAGGCGCGGGTCGGAAGCTGTGGCTCGCAACCAGGCGAGACTGCTCATCGCGGCGACTGAATCTGCATCCACCGCGAGAACCCGTTGGTAGTGATTGATGGCATCTGAAGGCTGCTGGTTATCAATGGAGCCCTTGGCCAGGTCCAATTCGGCCTCGACGTACACATCTTTTTGCCCCTGTGCCAGGGCCAGCGCGTGGGCTTTTGGGGCGGTGACAACTGCATTGCTGAGGCGTCCGGCTTCAGCGTAGGCGACGGCCAGGATTCCGACCAGAGAGGCTTCCTTGTTTTGAGTCAGTTGACAGGCCCGTTCAGCCAGCCGCAGCGCCTCGCCGTTGTTGCGCAGGCGCAGGTCGGAAGCTGTGGCGCGCAACCAGGCGAGTCCGCTCATCGCGGCCACTGAATTTGTATCCTGTTCGAGAACCCGTTCGTAGTGATTTATTGCGTCTGAAGGGTGCTGGTTATCAATAGAAACCCTGGCCAGTTCCAATTCATCTTTGACATACTCGCTGCGTAATTCTTGATACTCGACATTGAGATTACTGACGTGCCCCTCCGGTTCAACAGTGCGCCGGCCCAGTTCAGACGGCTCCCGGCCGTCGAGCCGGAGGTTTTCACAGATGTCATAATAGCGCCAGGCGGCGATGCCGGTGGACAGGCCGATCAACACAATCGTCAGCGGCATAAGAACCGGAAACGTTTCGCGCAACGCCCAGGCCGGGGCAGAACCCGCAGGCAACGCCTCCGCCGCACCTGACCCCGCATATTCCTGCCACCGCTCACTCAACATAATCAGGCTCAAGGGCAGGATCTGCATGAAAATTCTAAATTCATTGAGCCCCCCATACATAAATTGTCCTCCCAGATAAACGACAATCACCGCCATGTACGGCAGAAACCGTCTGCGCCAACCCAGCGCCAGGACCGCCACCAGGGTACCCGCGTTGACAAAAATGGCGTGGTTGAGAGTCGGCGACAAGAGAGCTTTGAAATTGTCAATCAGCAGCGCAGGCCGGAACAACCCGGTCAGACTCGTCGCATTGTTCATGGAAAAGGCGGCCACGTGGAAGTGCAACTGGCTCAATAGGAATTTCTTTCCCAGCAGATACACCGCGACGATGCCGGCAAAGGCCAGCACCCGCTTCCCCCATTTCCAGGGACTGGCAAACAGCACCAGCAAGGCGCAGACCAGGACGGTTTCCTTGAAGAAACACCCGGCGCAAATCGCCGCGGCCATCAGCCACATTTGCCGGCGCTCGAAAAACAGGACGGCCAGTGTAAAGAACAACGTGGCGGGCAGGTCCCACGGATAAAAATACAGACCGGAGGCGGGCGTAAAACCATACATCAACCCCGCGAAGATGCCAAGGTTGATGAACAGCGAATGGCGCAAGGCAAAAATGACGGCCAGGAACAACAGAAACAGCCACAAACTTTGATATAACCCGAAAAGGCTTTCGTACTGTTCAATGCCGAACTTGTTGTCTTTAACCAGGGAATCAAACAGCCAGCCAGACAACAACAGACCCGACAACCGCCCTTTCCAGACATCGCCGAGTTTGTCCAGATGAAAACCCGGAAACGAACACGACGTGAATACCCAGCCGTTGGTATAGTTGTTCGGGCTGCCAATGGCAAAATTTTCAACGAGGAAGTAGTAGGTCACGCCCAGTGAAAGCGCCACGAACAGCTCAAAAAACAAAAGCCGCCGTTTTGTCCCGCCCGCGGAAGCGCCAAAGGCATTGCCCATCGCACGGCGGCAATTCAGAAGCCTTGTCCGGAGGGAACTGAATTTAAAGTGCGCCATCCAGTCTTTGCTGTTGCGCAAGTTCATGGTCGTCGGGGACGAACATTAACACAGCACATCAGGACGACAAGAAACAAGCCTTGGATTGCACCAAATCGGAGGGAGCCGGGCAGGGTTCTGCCGGACGCGCCGGATAATTTTCGTGCAGCCGCCGCGCCATGGGCTACGATGACACCCATGGCCGGCGCCTATGAACAACTGATCGACGCGACGATTCAACATCTGGAAGATTTGAAATCGCGCGGCGTGCGCCACGTCGCCGTTTTGCCGGAAACGCTCCGTGCCCTGACGCAGCCGGTTGCGGGAAAACCTCAAATCGCGAATTTCAAGTCTCCCGCGAGTGGAGCGCCGGCCTCCGGCCCGGCGCAAACGGAACTCCCCAAACGCGCCGGGTCGGAGACCGGCGCTCCTCAGCCTGCCGCCGAGCAGGCGAACCTGCTCACGCTGCCGGGCGAAAGGCTTCCCACTCAAAGCCCGCCGCTGGATCCGCAGGCGAAGGCTGCGGCGTTCGCCGCCTTGCGCGAACGGGCGCTGGCCTGCGTTAAATGCCCGCACCTGGCATCGTCGCGCAAAAATGTTGCGTTTGGAGTCGGAAGCATTGACGCGCAACTCATGTTCATCGGTGAGGCGCCGGGCGCGGACGAAGACGAGCAGGGCGAACCGTTCGTCGGCAAGGCCGGCCAGTTGTTGACGAAAATCATCCAGGCCACGGGACTGCAACGCGCGGACGTTTACATCGGCAACATTTTGAAGTGCCGTCCGGACACGCCCGGCCAATCCGCCGGCAACCGCAAACCGACGAGCGACGAAATGGCCACGTGCATTCCGTATCTGCACGAGCAGATTGATTTGATCCGGCCCAAAGTCATCGTCGCCCTCGGCGCGACGGCGGTGGAAGGGTTGCTGGGCAAGACCATCGGCATCACCAAACTGCGCGGCACCTGGAAGACGTATCGCGGCATCCCGCTCATGCCCACGTATCATCCGGCGTATCTGCTGCGCAACCAGGCCATGAGCGAGAAACGCAAGGTCTGGGAAGACATGCTGCAAGTGATGGAGAAACTGGGGATGCCCATCAGCGAAAAACAGCGGCGGTTTTTCCTGAAAGCCTGATCCGCGAATTTCGCGAATGACCGCTAATTTTTATTCAACTTTCCAATTCGCGCCAATTCGCGTAATTAGCGGATTCATTTTTTAAAGCCCGATGCTCAATTCCTTTTTCAAACCCATTATCACGTGGTACCTCGGCGCGCTCAAAACCGGCGGTTATCCGCTCATCGTGTTGTTGATGACGATGGAAAGCTCCTTTCTGCCGCTGCCGAGCGAGGTCATCATTCCACCCGCAGCGCATCTGGCGTGGTCGGGAGACGGCTTGAATCTTTTCCAGTTCCATTTGTCCGGCTGGCCGGCGCAAATCGGCATCGTCGTTACCGGCGCGTTCGGCTCGTGGCTGGGCGCGACGATCATGTATTGGCTGGCGCGGTACGCCGGCCGGCCCCTCACTTTGCGTTATGGCCGGCTCGTTTTGTTTCCGCCAGAGAAACTGGAAAAAGCCGAACGCTGGATGTCGCACTACGGTTCGATGGGCGTGTTCGTCGCGCGGCTGCTGCCGGGGGCGCGGCAACTCGTCGGCATCCCCACCGGCATCGCGCGGATGGATTACAGGTTATTTTCCCTGTTCACGGTGCTCGGCGCAACGATCTGGTGTTCGGTGTTGTGCTGGCTCGGCATCAACATCGGCGCCGACATCACCAAAGGTGAAATGCACCGCGTCGTATTTTGGGTCGGCGGCGCGGCGCTCGTGCTCGGCGGACTTTATTATTTCTTCGTCCACCGGCATTTGCGAAAGAAGGTGTAACCGCAACCTTCAGGTTGCGTCCGACCCAACGAATCCGTCCGCGCGCAGCCTGAAAGCTGCGGGCACGATTTATTTGTGCGCGGCTCGAACTGCGCAAATCCCAGGGTGCCGCCAATCAGTCAAAGGTGGTGCCGAACCATTTCTGGTAGAGCGGCCCGACCACCGGCATGGGTTTCATCTGGCCGTTGATGGCCGCGACCAGTCCCAGAATCCAAAGCACCAGCATCGAAAGCCATAGAGCTACAATGCACAGCCAACCGAGGATGGGAATAAAGATGAGAATGATTTCACAAAACACGACGGCGATGCCGGTCAGTAAAAAACCGAGCATCTGGCGGAGATGAAACGCGCCCAGCTTCGTCTTTTTGTTCATGTGAACGACGATGGCCACAATGAACCCAATCAACGTGAGGTAGGCTATGATTGCGACCGTTTTGTCTTCGCCGCCGGTCGCCGGAGGCGGCGTGAGGGTTGCGGGTTGCGATGGTTGGGCGGGCGGTGGATTTTGGGTGTCTGCCATAGGTTTCCTTTCGTTGGGTTTGCTGCTCAATACGCGGATTCTTTTCGGCGCGCAAGCGAAAATTTCCGGTTAAAATTCCTTTGCGCCTTGCCGGCTTTGCATGAAATTCAGGTGTGCCTGCGACCGAAGCCATCCGCAAAAAAGTCAGCACGCTGCCGCACAAGCCGGGCGTCTATCTCATGCGCGACCGGTTCGGCACGGTCATCTACGTCGGCAAGGCGCGCGACCTGCGCAAACGCGTCAGCCAGTATTTCCATCCGTCGCGCCGCCTGGGCTGGGACTTGAAGTTCAATGCGCTCGTCGAGGCGATTTACGATTTCGATTTTCACGTCGTCCGCAGCGAACCGGAGGCGTTCCTGCTCGAAGGCAAGCTCATCAAGGAATTTCATCCGCGTTACAACGTCAGTTTCCGCGACGACAAGCGATTTCTGATGCTCAAGGTGAATCTAAACGACCCGATCCCGAATTTCACGTTCACCCGGCTCCGGAAGGACGACGGCGCGCGTTACTTCGGGCCGTTCTCGAATTCGGGCGCGCTGCGCAACACGCTGGCGCTCGTCCGGCGGCAATTCAATCTGCGCGGCTGCCGCGCATTCACACCGGGTGAAAGCGACTACAAACATTGTCTCTACGCGCATCTGAAACACTGCACCGCGCCGTGCATTGGCAACGTCACTCGCAAACAATATCTGGAACAGGTCGGCGCCGCGTGTGATTTCCTCGAAGGCCAGTGCCACGAAATGAAGGAACAGCTCGAAGCCCGGATGAAAAAGGCCGCCGGCGCGCAGGATTTCGAAACAGCCGCCGACTTGCGCGACCTCCTCCGCGACCTGGGGGAAACAACGAAGAAGGAACGGAAATTCGAGCGCGTGCCTTACACGCTGCCTTTTTCCATCAACCCGGAAAACGATTTGGCCGAACTGGCAAGAGTGCTCGATTTGCCAAACCCGCCGCAAAGGATTGAAGGCTTCGACATTTCCAACATCAGCGGCACGTTCGCCGTGGCGTCGCTGGTCAGCTTCAAAAACGGCCGGCCCGACCGCGTGAATTATCGCCGGTTTAAAATCAAAACCGTCGAGGGGCAGGATGACTTTGCGAGCATGGCGGAGGTTGTAAAGCGACGGTATTCAAGGTTTTTGCGCGAAGTAAATGTAGCGCAGGCGTCCCGCCTGCCAAAGCCGGGTGGGGAAACTTGGGCGGGAAGCAGGCGGGACGCCTGCGCTACATTGCCTGACCTGATTCTGATTGACGGCGGCAAAGGCCAGTTGAATGCCGCGTGCGCGGAATTGAAAAAGCTCGGCCTCGAAAAAATTCCAGTCATCGGGCTGGCGAAGGAGTTCGAGGAAATTTACCAGCCTCGCGAAAGCAAACCGCTGCGGCCCGGCCTCGATCATCCGGCGGTTAAATTGCTCCAGCGGATTCGCGACGAATGTCATCGCGTGGCCAACTCCTACAACGCGCAGCTCCGCATCAAGCGGATTTCGGAAAGCGTGCTGGACGAATTCCCCGGCATCGGCGAACGGCGCAAGCAGGCGTTGCTGAAAAAATTCGGCTCGGTACAACGATTGCGAACCGCGACGCTGGAACAAATCGCCGAAGTGCCCGGGTTTGGCGGCAAGGCGGCGATGGAATTAAAAAAATTCCTCGAGGCGCGGTCGGAGGTTCGTTAGCGCCGCCTGGTTGCGAAGATTTTGGACTGCGGTGGCAGAGCACAGCGGCGACACCGCTTTTCGACTGCGGACAGAACTTCCAAAGCGGCGTGGCGCTTCGCTTCCCGCCGCAGTCCAAAAAGATTTGGTTGTGGCTTGGCCGTGCTATGCCTTCGCAAAGCAGTTTCAGGCAGGCCTGTTTTACCGTCACGCCGGCGCGATTTTGCGTTCGTGGAACAAAAAGTGTTTTCCCCGGCAGCGCCTTTTGCTACAAGCGGGGAGCAACCCATGGATTTTTTTGACCAGGAAGCCCACGCCAAAAGGCGAACGCGCCTGCTCCTGTACTTGTTCGGACTGGCGGTGTTCGCGTTTGTGGTCCTGACGTATCTGATTCTGGCCTTGCCCATCCGATTTTTTTCGCCGGCGCTGGCAACCAGCACAACTTTTTTTCAATTTATCTGGGATCCGCGTCTCGCCTTCTGGGTCGCGGCCGGCACTTTGTTTTCCACCGCGCTCGGCTGTCTTTATAAAATGCACCTGCTCTCTGGCGGCGGCCCGGCGGTCGCGGAACTGCTCGGCGGACGAAAATTGGAAGAAACCTCCGCCAACCTCGACGAAAAACGATTGCGTGATGTCGTCGAGGAAATGGCCGTCGCATCCGGGGTGCCGGTGCCGGAAGTTTACGTGCTCGACTGCGAGCGCGGCATCAACGCCTTCGCCGCGGGCAATGCGCGCGATGACGTGGCCATCGGCGTCACGTTCGGCGCGCTGAAATTGCTGAACCGTGACGAATTGCAGGGCATCATCGCGCATGAATTCAGCCACGTGGTGAACGGGGACACGCGGCTGAACATGAAGTTGATGGCGCTGGCGCACGGCCTTTTCTGGCCGACGATTGTCGGTCGCATTTTGGTGCATGGGACGACCCGCGCCCCGGAAATCGGCGAATCCATTTTTGACCCGGGAACCAAGCCGGTTTTTCTGCCGACCGCGCCGATTGGCGTTTTATTTTTAATCGTCGGGGGCATCACCGCGCCCTCCGTCCGATTGATCAAGAGCCTGATTTGCCGGGAGCGCGAATGGCTGGCCGATGCGGCGGCAGTCCAGTTCACCCGCAATCCGGCGGGCATCGCCGGTGCATTCAAAAAAATTGGCGGGCTTTTCAAGGGCGGCCGGCTCGACACGCCTTACGCGGAAACCGCCAGTCATCTGTATTTCGTCAATTCCGCTTACGACCCGTGGTTCGATTTTTTGTCCACCCATCCGCCGCCGGCAAAACGGATTCTGGCGATTGACCCGGCCTTCGACGGCCAGTTCCCGCATATCAACTCCCTGCCCCGGCAAGGGGACGCCAACCCACAGGAAGTCAAATATGACCGTTTGTATGAAGAAAGCGTCCGCCGCGCGCGGGAGGAAGCCAAAGCCCGCGGAGAATTGGAATAAAAACCAACGAATTTAAATGAACAACAAGAACTCTCGCCAAAAAATGAAACCAAAAAATTACTGGGCAATCCGTTGGAATGCCAAAATGGAAGGCAAGGATGAAATACTTTCTAGCAGAATATTCCGGACGTTTCTCTCGATGCCAGAACCTTTTCAACTTTTTGACGCATATGCACGCGGTTTCAATAAGGGGCGTGGTAAGGCACTATTTGATGAAGTAGGAAGCGAGACCACGTCTTTTGTTACCAAATTAACGAGGGGTATGTTGGGTTGTGCGAAGTTAAATATAAAACAAGGGATGCCCCTGGTGGTCGATGCCTAGTGCTGGCTAAAATCCAAGACTTCTGTCTCGTCAAGAAGCTTACAGCACGGGGAAGCATAAAGAAGCTCACCGAAAGGCAAACCATGAAGCTCTTGGAGAATCAACACAATCAGTCTCGAACTGGTGGAAGAGTAGCTACACGAGGAACAAAATCACCCGATCATGGCTTATGAATGAACACGTCGAAAAACAGCGCAAGAAGAACGAAGGCAAGAAGAAGTGGCACTGCAGAAGAAGCAACTATTCGCCCAAAGAGTAGCCGCAGCCGCAGCGGTGGCGAGCGCGGTTAACATAGCACAGACGGCTGAAGCGGTTGAAAAGATGCGACGCGAAGCGAGTGCCGCAGCAGAAGCCACGGCTCGACATCAGCGCTTGTTGGAAATCCAACAACTCGAAATGGCGGCGCGCCAAGAGCAAATGGCCGAAGAACAACGGATAACTAATTTTCGACAGACGGTTTTAACGACACTCCCGCTGTTAAAGGAAGAAGAAAAGGCGCAGTATTTAATCGAGCAACTGTTGCCGCTGGTCGAGAAAAGATACGCAGGCAAAAAAAACGATTTACGCTTCAAAAGCATTCTCAAAGTTTTCAAGTTCTTTGAGTTCGCCGGGAATTTTTTTGCAACTGACCCTGATGTAAAGAGATTCATGATTGAGGGAAAGAATCCTAGGCGAAGATTGCAGGAAGCGACTGTTGAATACAAGAAGGCCAATAAAGAGTTGGAAGAAGTCAAAGGCTCACTGAACGGGTTTTTGGCGTTGGTTGTGGTTGGGCTTTTCGTTTTTTGGGTTTATATTTGTGTAAAAATATTTTTTAGTTGAGGAATAAATGAAAGTAACAAGAGCATTATTTGGAATTCTAGTCTTCCGGGCGATTCTTTGTGTTGGCATAACCGCTCAGGCTCAAACTGAAGAGCCTCACGCTCAGGCCGATGACAGATCCCAGTATGTACATTGGTATAACATGGCCAACACAAACAATTCTGCAGAGGCTCAATACAATCTAGGTCTCTGCTACCTTTTTGGCAAAGGCGTGGTGAATGACGAGGTGGAAGCGGTAAAGTGGTTTCGCATGGCTGCTGAACAGAATTATTTAGGAGCACAATTTTATATGGGGTTCTGCTATGAACGTGGCTATGGCGTAGTAAGAGATGATTTGGAAGCCTATAAGTGGTATGTGCAGGCGGCTTTGCAAGGTGATACTAACGCGATGGACTATGCAACCCGGCTCGCAAATGAACGGCCAACTGAACAAATCTTGAAGGCAAAAGCTGATTTTCAGGCAAAAATGGATGCTCAAGCAAAAGCAAAGGCCGAAGCCCAAGCAAAGGCCGAAGCCCAAGCAAAGGCCGAAGCCCAAGCAAAGGCCGAGGCTCAAGCAAAGGCCGAAGCTCAAGCTAGGGAAGCTCAAGCTAAGGAAGCTCAAGCTAAGGAAGCTCAAGCCGAGAAGCAGGCCAAAGCAGATGCCGAAGCGAAACTAATCAAGAATTTCATAAAAGCAATGGTTTTATTGGGGAGTCTGGTCGTATCCGCATTCTTCTTCACAAAATCGAAAAAAATGTCAGATGCCGCTCGGTCGACGAAAATTTCCGATCTTTCCGCCAAACTTTCGGTTTTGAAATCTGAAATGGATCGAGAAACGGAAGCCTTTGAGATTTGGTCAAAAAAACATCCCGAGGATTGGAAGAAAATTAAAACCCGTTTGGTTGATTCCTATCTAGCGTCTGAGAACGGGGGGAAATTTCTTGAATTAAACATGTTCAATATGCTGATGTTTCTGCGGATGGAATGTGTAACAATTGAACGAGCCTTTTTGCCTCCGTCGGCTCGTCCATCAGACGAACAATGGCGTTCCGCATTGAATCCTAAAGTCGAACCGGGGGCAGAACTAGCCAAACAACGTCAATCAAGAATCCGGGATATTTTGTTGAGCCGGCTGGTGCCGAATTACGACACGCAACGGTATGATATGGCTGACCTGGATGAAAAATTTATTGATCTCGACCTCGAAAGAGCCGACGCGACGTCTGATGATATTGGCGATAATGATCTCGAATCGGAAGAGGAAGAAGCTCTCGGCATTGATGAGGAGGTTGCTGAGTTGATTTATGAAGGTCAAACGAGTGACGCCATCCAAGAACTCCGTTCCAGTCAGCCGGGCATGAGTCTAGGCGAAGCCAAAGACACCGTTGAGAAAGCCACAGAGGCATTACGGTCAATGCACCCGGAAAAGTTCATTTGAGGAACACCCACACGCAGTGTCGTGCGAGGACAGCCGAAGCAGTTTGCACCGTTGCCAGTATCGGCGAGCCGGGGCGCAAAATTCTGTAGCCAGCCAATCACTTCGCATTGACGACGACGTAATTTTTTTTGCCTTTGCGGAGCAGGAGATACTGGCCAAAAAGCAAATCGCTCGCCGTCACCGCGCGTTGGAAGTTTGATTCGCGGACGTTGTTGATGTTCACGCCGCCGCCTTCGATGTCTTTTCGTGCCTGGCCTTTGGACGGGCGGATGCGCCAGACTTGCCGGTCGGTGGGAAACAACTATTCTCGCGGTAAGATATTGAATAATCCGAAACAAAACTGTTATTTGTGTGGTGTCCCGGTGAGAGAATACGATCTCAAACCAGGCGAGAAACACCCATCTGATGAACTTACTCTAGACCACATACCGCC
The DNA here is from genome assembly GCA_963754775.1 of uncultured Verrucomicrobiae bacterium. Taxonomy (GTDB): domain Bacteria; phylum Verrucomicrobiota; class Verrucomicrobiia; order Limisphaerales; family UBA11358; genus UBA11358. Next base: position 119,639 of record CAVWHM010000023.1, on the reverse strand, counting down.
AATGGGCCTTTTCCCAAAACCAAGACCAGACGATTTGATTAAGGTGCCTTGTTGTTTTGAGTGTAATAATAAACACTCTGGATTTGATGAGCGGCTTAGAATTGTTGCTTCAATGCCGTTTGACCGAAATGAAGTTGGGCAAAGAATTTTGGACGAGAAGGTCATCGGTAGCACTTTCGCAAGAGAGCGCCAAATGCAGTTTGTGGAGAAGCTGGCGGTTACAATGCAGGCTGTGTCGGAACGACCAGAACTAATCCGAGCAGGGATTGACGATCAGGAATTCAAAGATGGGATGATTAGAATTACAAAAGGTCTGCTATTTACGCTGCATCCTGACTTTGATTTCTACAATCAACTTTTGAAGCCGTTTACGTTCGGCAGCAGTCTTCTGTTGAGCCACTGAGAATTACGACGAAGATAATGCGGGAACCGTATTTGAAGCGTGGGCAATGTGTATTTGAATGTTGGCGTCACGTTGATGAAACCGGCGATGAGGGCGTTTGGATGTTGATTTTATATGGATGTTTTGGATTCTTTGTTTTCCACACCAACAAACCCGAGCAACATAGGCTGTTTGAAGCCTACTAATTTGTGAATATGAAAGCGAATTCGTTAACTTGGACACTTCCGTGCTTATTGCATGCGCGGTTCTATTGTCTTCCCACCAAAAAGAACAGGATCGCGAACATTTTGCAGCTTGCAATGCCTCTAACCAGTAAATGGCGATGTAATAGCGTAATATTCCTCGGCACACTTTTTTATCGTGGAATGGGCGTGATCAAGATTATTCTGAAGCCGCCAAATGGTTTCGCAAGGCTGCTGAACAGGGAAACGCCAAAGCTGAATAAGCTCTTGGTGTATGTTATTACAAGGGTGAAGGCGTAGAGACAAATTATACGGAAGCCGTGAAGTGGTATCGCAAAGCCGCCGATCAGAATTATACCAAAGCGCAATACATTCTAGGCTTCTGCTATGCCGACGGCGACAGCGTGAAAAGGATTATGTGGAAGCCGCAATATGGTGGCGCAAAGCTGCGGAACAAGGCGATGCTTCAGCCCAAAACGACCTTGGAGTTTGTTATACCAGAGGCGATGGCGTGACTAAAGATGATATCGAAGCCCTGAAATGGTTTCGTAAGGCCGCAGAACAAGGAAACGCAAACGCTCAAATGGTTCTTGGAGCGCGCTATTTGAAAGGCGACGGAGTGGTTAAGGACTATGTTGAAGCGTGCAAATGGTTAAACCTTTCCGCAGCGCAAGGTAATGAAAATGCAAAAAGGTTACTTAACGACGCGGAAAATTTATTTATGACACGAGATCAAATTGCTGAAGCGCAGCAATTGGCGCGTGAGTTTAAACCACGCAAAACGCCGGAATCGGGTTCATCTGTTTCTGGCAACAACATTGCGAATTCCCAGCCATCGGCCACCGGCACGGGATTTTTCATCACGGACGATGGTTATTTGATTACGAACAACCATGTTGTTAAAGATGCCGTGCAGATTCGTTTGGTCACTAGCGCAGGAATGATCGCCGCCAAAGTGGTAAGCGTGGACGCGGCCAATGACATCGCGTTGCTCAAAGCGGAAGGGAAATTTTCTCCGTTGCCGATTGCAGCAAGTCGCACGGTGAAGCTGGGCGGCACAGTGGCCACGGTCGGTTTTCCCGACATCGGGTTGCAAGGGTTCGCGCCCAAGTTGGCCAAAGGGGAAATCGCGTCACTGTCCGGCGCGTCGGACGACCCGCGCTATTTTCAAATCAGCGTGCCTGTGCAACCGGGAAATTCGGGCGGCGCGCTGGTGGATGAGCATGGCAACGTGGTGGGCATCGTGTCGGCCAAGTTGAGCGCGCGGGCGGCACTGGCCGAGAGTGGCGCGTTGCCGGAAAACGTGAACTACGCCGTCAAAAGCAGTTTTCTTTTGGGCTTTCTTGAATCTGTGCCGGATGTGGCAAACAAGATCAAAGCGCCGGGGACGGCTGACCGGAAGTTTGAGGAGGTGGTCAAATCTGCCCAAGACGCGGCGGTGCTGGTTTTGGTTTATTGATTTGGTGTGCGATGATATGTCCGCGCAGTCCAAATTTGTAGCAGCGGACGTGAGTCCGCTCATTATTTCAGCCAGAAAAGTCAGAGCCGACTCACGTCGGCTGCTACCTCGCCGTCAAGACAATGTAATTTTTTTTGCCTTTGCTATCCTTGATCGTCTCGAACGAATTTAATGTCTTCAATAGCAACGAGGCAGATATAGTTCTTTTTACCCTTCCGAAGAAGAAGGTTTTTACCGAACTTTAGCTCGTTCAACGTTATCGAACGTTGCAAATTGGTTTCTCGGAAATTGTTGACGTAAATGGCACCCTCTTGAATTTTTCTGCGTGCGTCACTCTTTGACGCGCTTAAGCCACCGATAACTAACAAATCGGTCAATAACGTTCCTTGCCCCTGAAATCTCGATTTTCTAATCGGCAGCCAAGGCGTGTTCTTGGGTCGTTCCCCAAACATCGAACTCATCATAGCATCGGAGAAACCTATCATATCGTTGAACGTCTGTTCACTAATCTCGTCCAAGCTCCCACCGAACAACGCTTCGCTCGCCTTGACTGCTTCAACCGTGGCTTTCGGACCATGGACTACCTCCGTCACAGCTTTGGCCAAGGCCTTGTGCGCCTCCCGCGCCCCGGGATTTTCCGCGTGCTGCTTTTCCAGCGACTCGATTTCTTCTTGCGACAAAAACGTGAAATATTTCAGGTAACGGATGACATCGCGGTCATCGGTGTTGATCCAGAACTGGTAAAATTTGTAAACGCTGGTTTTCTTCGGATCGAGCCAGATGGCGCCGGCTTCGGTCTTGCCGAATTTTGTGCCGTCGGCGTTGGTGATAAGCGGGAGCGTCAGGCCGTAGGCTGTCTTGCCCAATTTTTTCCGGATGAGGTCAATTCCGGCGGTGATATTGCCCCACTGGTCGCTGCCACCGATCTGCAATTCGCAGTTGTGGTCGCGGCACAACACCATGAAATCGAATGCCTGGAGCAGCATGTAGCTGAATTCGGTGTAGCTGATGCCCACCTCGCGGTCCTCCATCCGTGCGCGGACACTTTCCTTGGCGACCATCTGGTTGACGGAAAAATGCTTGCCGATGTCCCGCAGAAAATCGAGGAACGAAACGTTGGCCGTCCACGAGGCGTTGTCCACCAGCCGCGCCGGATTTTGTTTCGTCTCAAAATCGAGCAGCTTCGCCAGCTGGACTTTCACGCTGGCGATGTTGTGATCCAGTATTTCCTTGGTCAGCAACTGGCGCTCCTGTGTCTTGCCGCTGGGATCACCCACCATGCCGGTCGCACCGCCGGCCACGGCGATGGGATGATGGCCGAGCAATTGAAACCGTCGCAGTGCCAGCAGCGGCACAAGGTTGCCGACGTGCAGGCTGTCGGCGGTGGGGTCGAACCCGCAGTAAAGCGTGATTCCTTTTCGGTGCCAAAGCCCGGCGAGCCTTGTCCGAAACTTTTCCACTTTCGACTAAAATGTCTACGTTCTAGAACTGGTGCAATCGGCAATTAAGTCACGCCATTGCAGTTCTTCATAAATGCTCACGCGAGCAGATTAAATCGCCAGATTCCGATTGCCAACTGCCAATTGGAGTTTGAATCCTCCTCGTCCTCGGTCCTTCTCGATTCGAAATGACGAGGATGCAGGACGACGACGAGGCACGATAGGAAAACTTTGAACTTTGAACTTTGAACTTTGAACTTAAGCTTGGCGCGATGTCGCAGATGCTCAAGTCGTCCGGTGCCATGGCCGCCGCCACTCTCGTCAGCCGCCTGCTCGGCATGGTGCGCGAGATGGCCTACATGGCGTTCATGAACGTCGGCTGGGTCAACGACGCGTTTCAGTATGCGTTCACGATCCCCAATCTTTTTCGCCGTCTGCTCGGCGAAGGCGCGCTGACGGCGGCCTTCATCCCGGTTTTCAAGGAAAAGGAAAAAATCCACGGCGAAAAGGAAATGTGGCGCGCGGCCAATGCCGTCATCTCCGGCCTCATTGTTTCCGCGAGCGTCGTCATCGCGCTGGTCATGACCGGCATATCCATCGCCCTGGCTGTGCATCAATTTGACGCCCGCTGGGAGCTGATGCTGCGGCTGCTGCGCGTGATGTTCCCCTACATGCTGCTCGTCTGTCTGGCGGCGGCGATGATGGGGATGCTCAACGCGCGCGGCCATTTTTTCATCCCGGCCATGGGCGCCACCATGCTCAATGTCGTGATGATTGCGTCTGTTTATCTGCTCGCGCCGAAATTCGGCGTGGGGCTTCCGAAGGAACAAAAATTGCCGGTGCAAATTTTCGCGCTCGCGTATGGCGTGCTGGCGGCGGGCGTGGCGCAGGCGGCCTTTCAACTGCCCACGCTCTGGCGCGACGGTTTCCGCTACCGCTGGGTTTCGCCCTGGCGCGATGCCACCGTTCAACGCGTCGTGCGCCAGATGATTCCCGGAACGATCGGCGTGGCAGCATTCCAAATCAACGTCGCGCTCGTGCAATTGATCGCGTTTTTCATGGGCACCGGCATCGTTTCTTCGTTTAACGGCGCGGTGCGCCTCATGGAGCTCCCGCAGGGAATTTTCGGCATTTCGCTGGCGACCTATCTGCTGCCGACGCTCGCCGGACTGGCGACGGACGGGAATTATCCCGAGTTTCGTGCCACCCTGCGGCACGGCCTGTCCACGCTGTTTTTTTTGAATCTCATCGCCTCGGCGTTGCTCGTGACGCTGGCCGAGCCGATCGTGCGGCTGCTGTTTGAACACGGCAGGTTCACCAGCGCATCCACCCTCCGCGTCGCCTACGCGCTCACTTGTCTCGCGCCGGGACTCGTGATGTTTTCGACCGTGAACATTCTGGCGCGCGCCTTTTATGCGCTCGGTGATACGAAGACGCCGATGAAAATCAGCCTGGTCTGCCTCGCCGTCAATCTTGCCGCCGCCACGGTACTGCTTGGCCCGTTGCGCGAAGGCGGCCCCGGTATCGCCAACACCGCGACCTCGTGTTTCAACGTGGGACTGCTGCTGTTCGCCTTGCGGAAGAAGCTCGGCAAGCTCGAACTGGAATTGCCACGCCAGAATCTTTTGTGGCTGCTGCCCCTGACGATCATTGCCGGGCTCATCGCGTATGAAAGCTGGCGGTTGTGGGAAAACTCACTGGGCCACGGCAATGTGGCATTGAAAATCGGGGCAGTGTTCGTGCCGGCGGGAATTGCGGGTCTGGTGTACTGGCTGGCCGCGCTGGCGTTCAAGATTCCGGCGGCAAAAGAGATGGTGGAGTTTGCGCGCGCGCGATTTAGAAAGTCAAGGTAGGGACGCCGCGCCGCGGCGTCCGTCGGTGGGAAGTGAAAAAATTTGCACCGGTCGCCTCGGCGAGGCGACCCTGCCTTCAAATTGGCACCACCGCGGTCCAGCAGTTCTGCCCGAATTTTGATTTGAATTTTTCCACCAACGATTCGGCGGCTGTCCGGTTTTCGGCGATGGCAAACGTCGTCGAACCGCTGCCGGACATGAGCGCGGCGAGCGCGCCGCTCGCGCGCAGGAACTCCTGAAACAGCGCGAGCACGGGATATTTTTCGAACGCAGGCGCCTCGAGGGCATTGTAAAATTCGCCGCCGCCGGCCCGCAAATCCCCGGCCTGAAGCAAGGAAACCAATTTTTCCGCGCGGCCACGCCGGCCGTTCAATGCCGCCGGAAACCGCGCGAGGCCTTGATATGCCCAAACCGTCGAGATGCCGAAGCCGGGATGAATCAGCAGGAGGGCCTTGCCGTGCAGCGCTGGAAAGAAATCCAAGGGCTGGATTTTCTCGCCCCGCCCGGTGGCAAGCGCTGGCCGGTTTTGCAGGAAGAACGGGACGTCCGAGCCGAGCGACGCGGCCAGTTTGGTCAGGATTGCGGCTGAGAGCGGTTGGTCGAACAGTTCGTTCAACGCGAGCAAGGTCGTGGCGGCGTTGCCGCTGCCCCCGCCGAGTCCGGCGGCCAACGGAATTTTTTTCCCCAGCCGGATGCGGATACCGTCCGAAATTTTCACCGCCCGGCGGAACGCATCCGCCGCCCGATGAACGAGATTTTTGGAGTCAACCGGCAAGGCGGGTTCATCGCAGGTGAGCTGAATTCCATTTCCACCGCGTTCGAAACGGATTTCGTCAAAAAGGTTGACCGGTTGCATAACGGTTTCAAGTTCGTGAAAACCGTCGTGCCGTTTGCCCAGGATATTCAGCAGCAAATTGACCTTGCAGGGGGATTTCTTTTCGAGCGCCATGGTCTCACAAAAGAAAAACGCGCCAACGGATGATGGTTGGCGCGTTGATGAAAGCGGATTCAGGCACGGTCAATTGTCGAATACTTTGAACCGGCTACCAAAACCGAAGGTCGATATAACGTCGACGATGTTGACTTCGCCGTTGCTGAAACCGGAGTAGGTGTCCGTGTCTATGTAATAGTTTTTTATGCCGCTTCCGAGTTTTGGTTCGTGTGTGGCGCAACCGGACACAAACAAGGTGGCAAGGGCGGCTACAGTGAGAAAGGGCATTGCTTTATGCATAAATTCTCGATTTGTTATTTTTACAAACACAGTTTACGCGGAATCCGCCGGATGTAAAGCCCGTTTTCTTTCTTTCCGGTCCCAATACCACGCAATCCAGACGGTGATTTCGTAAAGCAATTGCAACGGCACGAACATGACCAGCATCGTGATCGGTTCGGGCGTGGTGAGCACCGCGCCGAGTATCAAATTGATGATGATCATGTAACGCCGCGCCTTCGATAACGTGCGGTAGCTGAGCACGCCGATTTTCACCAGCGTCAAAATCACCACCGGCAGTTCGAAGCCCAGCCCCATGCCGAGCATGAACTTGCAGACAAAGCTGATGTAATCCTCCGCCCGCCATTGAAACGCGCCGAAACCAAGCCATTGTGAATACAGTTGCGCCGCCGACAGCGCCACCGGCATCAGGGCGAAATAACAAAAGGCCACGCCCGCAAGGAACAGACCGATGCCGATGGCCAGGCCGCGATAAACGTATTTTCTTTCGCGCAATTTCAGCGCCGGGAAGGCGAAGGCAACGACGAAGTAAAATATAAACGGCGACGCCAGCACTGCGCCGCCATACAGGGCGACCTGGAACGCGACGACGAATCCGCCCGCCGGACTGAGGTTGATCAAGTCAATTCTGGCCCGCTGCGCGTCGTCGGCCACATTCGGGTCGTGATTGACCCGCCAGCCGAGCACGCGGTTGGTGCCAATAACCAGCGGCTCGACTTCAACGGCCACAAAACGGTTCGTGCCGAGGTCCAGCGATTGCTGCTGTTCGGGCGTGAGCGGAAAATTGCCGAGACGGTTCGTGCCGAAGCTCACGGTGACGATCTGGTTGGTGCCGGAGTAATGAATCCAAGCATGCGTCAACGGCCACTTGACGATGCGGACGACGTCGTTGGCCGCAAACAGACAGATCAACATTCCCAAAAACAGCGCGACGATGCTCTTGATGAGCACCCAGCGGAAATCTTCGAGGTGTTCGAGAAAGGTTTTGACCGGGCCGCCTTCGGCCCTGTCGGGACGTTCCGGTTCATTTTCGCCGGCCATGCCGAGAAATTCTCCGCCGTTCAGGACTTCGGCGGGTTGGAAGGCTGCGAAGCGGCTTGGCCGGGCTGCGACTGGCCATTCTTCACGGATTTGTTCGGCGGGGCGGGCGGCTCATTCGCTGCGTTTTGAATTTCATCCGTCACTTCGCGCGCCCCTTTCTTGAATTCCTTGATGCTCTGGCCCAGACTGCGGGCCAAATCGGGGATGCGTTTGGCGCCAAACAAAAGCAGAACGGCCAAAGCCACGATGACCCAATCCCATCCGCCGAGAAAAGCTGCTAACATGGCATTCATAAGTTTTGTCGAGCCTCACCAAGGCTACGCCCGTTCCAGGAAATAGTAAAGCGGCAAAAAGCCGGGAGGGACGGCGTGCCGCCGTCCCAAACTTTTCGGCAAATCAGGGACGCCGGCACGGCGTCCCTCCCAAATTAAGATTACGAGCCTGGCTTCGGATGCAGGAGCACGAAATCGTCGCGCCGGTTCTTGGCCCAGCCGGATTCGTCGTGGCCTGGATCCACCGGCTTGTCCTTGCCGAAACTCCGGGTCTCGACGCGCATCGGGTCAACGCCCAGTTTGGCCAGCGCTTCGCGCGCCGCCAGCGCACGGCGTTCGCCGAGCGACCGGTTGTATTCCTCGGTGCCGCGTTCGTCGCAATTGCCCTCGATGAGCAGCTTGGTGCTGGCATCGCCGCTCAATTGCTGGGCGACCGAGGCCAGGTTCGCCTTCTCGCTGCTCCGGATTGCGGAGCTGTCATAGGCGAAATGAATTGTGTACGCCGCGAGTGCTGCGCGGTCGGCCAGCATGTTGTCGAACACGTCCGGATTGGCCAGCGGCGTAGCGCCAGGCTGGTTTTCCGGATTGATGGGCTGAGTATTCGGCAAAGTGGGGGGATTGTTATTTTCGCCGACCATTGGTTTTTGCCCGGGCAGTTGCGTAACGCCAACCGGTTTGTGTTTGCAGCCCGTCGTGGCGAGAGTGGCGGCCAGCGCGAGCACCAGTGGGAAAATCAGTTTTGTCGTTTTCATATTTTAGCTTTGGTTAAATTTCAGTTAAAAGTTCTTAAAAAATTCAAAATCACCTCGCCCAAGCGGGTTGGGAATCACTTCCCGAAACTCGGGCGATATCTTTGACTTGTTTCGTCGGGGCGTCAAGCAAAGACAGCACATACCGGTAGGAAGTCGTGCGCCGCGCATAAATCAGTGTCCGGGAGTTCGGCGCCCATGACGGATCTTCGCCCGGCACCAGGACCGTGACCGTGCCGCCGCTGGCGGGCACAACACACACGTCGAATTCGCCCATCTGCGACGTGAACGCGATCCATTTGCCGTCCGGCGACCAGTCGGGTTCGGTCGGATTCGAGACGCCGACGGTTCTGAGGGTTTGGACCCCGCCGCCGCCCGCCGGCACTTTGGCCAGCAACCGCCGCGCGTTGATCTTGGTTGCGAAACAAATCCACTGTCCGTCCGGCGACCAGCACGGCGACGAATCTTCGCTCGTGGCCGTCAATTTTTTCAGGCCCGTGCCGTCGGCGTTGCAGACATAAACATTCGGGCTGCCTCCTTTGCTCAGGATCATCGCCACCTTCGTGCCGTCCGGCGAAACGGCGGCGCTGGAGTTCAAGCCGGAATAGCGCGCGATGGCGCGGCGCTGACCGGTGGTGAGGTCGTGATAAAAAATGTCCGGGTTGCCGAGCTTGTAGGAGGTGTAATAAACCGCGAGCCGGCCGGGCACCCACGCGGGCGCGGCCACGATGTCGCCGTCATGGGTGACGGCCTGCGGATTGTGGCCGTCGAAATCCGCAACGTAAATTTCGCCGGCGCCGTCGGGGGCTTCGTCCTTGAACGCGATTTTCGTCTGCGCGATGCCTTTTTTGCCGGTGATGGCCAGTACGATGTCATCGGCGAACGCGTGCGCCTCCCGCCGCAACGACGCGCCGGTATAACTGCGCGCGAGCAGCGAACTTTTGGCAAAGCGATCCGTAACCCGGCCCTGCACGTTGCCGGCGTTGCTGCCGCTGATGAGGTATTGCGCGGCGTCGGGACCGACAAAGCTGAAACCCTGCACGTAAAGATCGAATTTCAAAACGTCCAAAGTTTCACCGGTGAACCCTTCCAGTGAAACCGGAATTGGTTTCGTCATCCCCATGACGGTAATGTTTTGTTCGATGGTGATCTCGTTCTGGCCGCGCGCAATCACGGCGGCAAAAAGGAGAACCGGCAGGCAAATCTTAATCAGTTGAAGGCAATTTTTTTTCATCCCAGCGATCGTTTGGCTTTGAGGTTGAAGTTGATGGTGTAAGTCCGTTCCGGCTCCGTTGTACCTTCCGGGAACGGCGCGATGAAGGTAACGCGGTCCAGGGTGCGCTGCACGGAGGCATCCACCCCCGCGTCGCCCGACGGCGTAAGGATGCGGGTGGAATTCACCGTACCATCACGGGCGATGGTGACGGTGACCTTGACATTGGCATCGTCGTTTTGGGCGTCGTCCGGCGGCACCCACGCCTGTTCATAAACGCTCTTTACCACGGAGGCGTAATTGGCGTAAGCCACGCTGCTGTTGCCCGGCATGTCAATTGTCGTGGTGGAAGTAAGATTGTTTCGCAAACTCCGAACGGCATTTTGGAACGCCTGCTGCCGTAACCGCTGTTGCCGGCGCGAATCATCCGTCGGATTCGTGGTCAGATTTTTCAACGCAGTGCGCGTGACCAATTGTGTGCTGATTTGAATTTTCGGTTTTTCCGCGGGCTTCGGCTCCGGGGTCAGCGCCTTCACGACCGGCTTGATGGGTTCCGGCGTCTCCACTTTGGGCGGCGCGGGCGGGGCGTGACGACGGGCTGCGGCGCGGGCGGTTGCGGTGCCGGTTGAACCGCCGGCGGGGGCGGCTGGGCGTTGCGCACACCGCTGTTGAACGCCGCGTCAATCAAGTTGGCCGGGATGACATCCAGAATCTGCAGGTCGTCGGCCTTGGGTTTCGGCGCGAAGAAGCCAGGCCCGACGATCAAAATTACGAGCAGCAGCAGGTGAAAGCCCGCCGTCGCGATTGCGCATTTTTTTTGCAGTCGGTTCATTTCGCCGGTTCGGTGCGGAGCGAATAGCGCGTGATGCCATAGCGCTGGCAGCCATCAAACAAGTCCGCAACGTTTTTGTAAGGCCCGTCCCCGTCCGCGCGGATGTAAACAATAAGGTTTGGGTTCGAGCGGGATTCCGCCGCCAGCCGCGCCATCAATTCGTTGAACGGCATCCGCTGCCGGTCGAGCGCATAAACGCCCGTGTTGCTGATTTCGACGGTGCGGATGTCGCGTTTGTTCACCGATTTGTCCGGCTGGCCGCCGCGCGGGAGCTTGAGGTTGATGCTCTGCTCCAGCAGCGGCGTGGTGATGACGAAGATGATGAGCAGCACGAACGCGAGGTCGAGCAGCGGCGTGATGTTGATTTCGCTCAACGTCACGAGATAACTGCGTTGTGAAAATCGTCTCATGTTTTTTATGTGACGAGTGACAGGTGACAGGTGACAAGACAAGTCACATTCCGTGTCACATGCCACATATCACTTGTCACGTTTCTCATTCTTCCTCCAGATACTCCGCCTCCATTTTGGAAACCAGTTCCTGCGCAAAATTGTCGAGGCCGACGGTGAACACGCGCAGATTGTGCACGAGCCAGTTGTAACCGAACATCGAGGGAATCGCCACCAGCAGGCCCGCGACGGTGGTGATGAGCGCCGCCGCCACACCGGGCGCCATCGCGGCGAGCGTGGCCGCGCCCTGCGGCGCCTGCGCAATGCCGCCGAACGCGCTCATCACGCCCCAAACCGTGCCGAGCAGACCGAGGAACGGCGCGCCGCTCACGGCAATGGCGAGCCAGATCAAACCCGATTCCAGTTTCAACGATTCCTGCGCGACGACGTTTTCGATGGCGCGTTTGACGTGTTCCATGTTCTTGAGCGTGACGCGTTGCTTGCGCCGGTCGCCGCCGGGACCGCGCAACCGCGCGTCCAGTTGCGTGCAGCCCACCTGATAAACCATGAACAGCGGGCAGCCTTCGACCTGCAGGCTGCGGTCGAAAATTTCCAGCACGGATTTCTGGGCGCGAAACTCCGTGGAAAAATACAGGTTCAGCTTCCGGGCGCGGCGCATTTGCAGGGCCTTGGACGTCATTACCGACCACGCGATGATGGAAAAGACGAAGAGACAGGCGATGACGGCCTTGCCTTCGGGCGTCGCCTGTTTCCAAACGTAGATGAGTTCCGCCTGATTCGAAGCGGCCCCCACGACGATAAACGAAAATCCGCTCATCATAACGACTGGTAACTTGGTCGTGAGGAACCGATGTAGCGGCCAAGCGGCAGGCGGTCGAGCCTCTACCTGCCGGACAAATTATTAATCGCCGCGCGGAGGAATGCCAAGCCTTTTTGCGGGAAAAAATTCTCTACGCTTGCCGGGCGGGCAAAATGGCTTAAAAGAAAGCCGATGTCCCGCCTGCGTGGCCGAAGCCAGAACCGCGAAAGCCAGGAAACCTGCCCGGCAGGCGCCGGGGCGGCTTTCCAACACAATCCCTTCCGCCGTCGCCAAGGCTATGGCGGACAGTCGGCGCGGCGAAGGCCCGTCCACGCCTCATCGGTTTGTTGCTCGCGCTGGTCACACTGCTGGTTTATCTGCCGGTATGCCGCCACAACTTCCTGGTCTATGACGACGACGATTACGTCACCGGGAATCAGGTTGTCCAAAACGGCCTGACCTGGGCCGGCGTCGAATGGGCCTTCACGACCGCACATGCGGGCAACTGGCATCCGCTCACCTGGCTTTCGCACATGCTGGATTGCGAACTGTTCGGGTTGAACCCCGGCGCGCAGCATCTGGTCAACGTCCTGTTCCATGCGGCCAATGTGGTTTTGCTTTTCACGCTGCTGCGCCGACTGACGAATACGTTGTGGCCAGGCGCGTTCGTTGCCGCGCTGTTCGCTTGGCACCCGCTGCACGTTGAATCCGTCGCATGGATTTCGGAACGCAAGGACGTGTTGAGCACGTTCTTCGGGCTGCTGACCCTGCTGGCTTATGTGCGCTATGCAAAATCCGTGGCAAGTGACCCGCTTTCGCTCCGCTTCAGCGCGGCAAGCAGGGGGCAGGTGACTGGCAAAGAAGCCGCGCCCGTGCCCGACTTGTCACGTGTCACGTGTCACGTGTCACCTTTCTATTGGCTGGCACTGATTTTCTTCGCGCTCGGTTTGATGTCCAAACCGATGCTCGTCACGCTGCCGTTTGTAATGTTGCTGCTCGACTTCTGGCCGCTCAAGCGAGTGACCGGAGACCCGCTTTCGCAGCGCTTCAGCGCGGCGGACAAGTGGCAGGTGGCAGGGGTTCTGCGATTGGCGTTGGAGAAGTGGCCGTTCTTTCTGCTCACCCTCATTTCCTGCATTGTCACTTTTCTCGCGCAGCGACATGGAGAAGCCGTGGTCTCGCTGGCAAAAGTTTCGTTGCGCTATCGCTTGGAAAACGCGCCGGTCGCCGCTGTGCGCTACCTGCTGAAAATGATCTGGCCGGCCGATCTCGCCGTCATTTATCCGATGCCAGACAAGATTCCCGTGTTTGCCATCGCAGCCGCGGTCGCGGTTTTGATTTTCCTTTCCCTCGCTGTCTGGCTGGCCCGGCGGCGCTGGCCGTATTTGCTCGTCGGCTGGCTGTGGTTTTTGGGCACACTCGTGCCGGTCATCGGGCTGGTGCAGGTTGGCGGCGCGGCGCTGGCCGACCGCTACGCTTACATTCCTTCCATCGGCCTGTTCCTCGCTGTCACGTTCGGCTTCCGCGAATTGGCGGCGCGCTTTCAATTTCCTCCCATTGCCGTGGCCGCTGTTGCGGTTTTAATTTTGGGCGGCTGCCTTTTGGCCATGGAGCATCAATTGCGTTTCTGGTGTGATAGCGAAACGCTCTTTCGCCATGCGCTCGCCGTGACCCGGGACAACGACATCGCGCATGCCAATCTCGGCGTGGCACTGGAACAGCAAGGGAAATTGGATGAAGCGCTGGCCGAATACCGCACTGCCGCGAAGCTCGCGCCGGAGCGTTACCAAACCCACAATAACCTCGGCAACCTGCTGGATAAAATGGGCAAACCGGAACAGGCGCTGGCCGAATATCACGAAGCCGTCCGGCTGAATCCGGAACTTCCGTCTTTGCATGACGGCCTCGGCAGTGTGCTCGCCGAACTCGGCCGGTTCAGCGAAGCCATGAATGAATTCGCCAACGCGGCGCGGCTCGACCCGACCTATCCCTGGCCGCATTTTGAAATGGGCAAAACGCTGCTGAAACAAGGCCGCGATGCCGAAGCGATGGATCAGTTCCACGCGGCGCTGCGGATTGACCCGGACAATTTTCAAATCCTCGCCTACACCGCCCATGTGCTGGCCGCCGCCGAAAATCCTGAAATTCGCGACGGGAAAACCGCGCTCGTGCTTGCGGCCAAGGCCAACGCGCTGACCGGCGGCGCGCAACCGTTCGTGCTCGACGCGCTGGGCATGGCCTGCGCGGAAACCGGCGATTTCACCAACGCGCTGGACGCCACGCAAAATGCCCTTGATCTCGCCATCGCCGCTAAAATGAAAAACCTCGAAGGCATCCAACAACGGCTGCAACTCTACAAAAACCACCAGCCGTGGCGGGAATCGTTCCTGTTCACCAACGCGCCGGCGAAAAATTAAATTCGGAACAGCTCGCGGAGCGGCCGGCTCATCCGCCGGATTTCGGAGAGCTTGCTCCACCGTCAAAATTTTCTGCCCAGCCACGGCAGCGTGAAAATCCGCTTCGCGTCAAAAAATTCCGCCAGCAGTTTTGTGTTTGTAGCGGTGGCACGTCCGGCTTCGGCGGTGACATCAAAACAACGCGCGCCATGCGCCGAAAACTTTTCGGCAGGGCTTCGAGGGTCAGCAATATTTGATTCACCGCGCCGAGCCGGTTCGGGCAGACGACAATCGGCGTCGCGGGCAAGGCGGTGAGGAGGTCGCGCGAATCAAAATTTTCGCCGAGCGGGCTCAGCAAACCGCCCGCGCCTTCGATCAGCAAAACGTCAAAGCGTTTTTGCATCGCGCGAACGTGCGCGAGCACCTCGGCGAGCCTGACGCGCTTCTGTTCGCGGCGCGCGGCAAGCAATGGAGCGATGGGCGCGCAGAAATGCCACGGATTGATTTCGTCAAGGGAAAGCACGCCGGCCGACGCGACACGCAGTATGCGGGCGTCGTCGCGACCGCCGGAGCAAACCGGTTTGAGCGCGGCCACGTTCACGCCGCGTTTGCGTAAAAACCGCGCCAGCAGTGCGGTCAGCACCGTTTTGCCGGTGCCGGTGTCCGTGCCGGTGATGAAAAAGATTTGCTTCATTCGGCAACATCAAAGCGGAAACCCCGCCGGCAAGCCATCAAAACCGTTGACGGAATTGGCTCGATTCACGTAAGCTGCGCGGCTCGCTGACCAGCGAGAATTATTGTGAACGTCACCGTTGAAAATCTGGCCCCGTGCAAAAAATTGCTGCGGGTGGAAGTGGACGCCAAGGCCGTGGACGAGGCCTTCGCCGCCGTCACGAAGGATTTCCAGAAACAGGCCTCGCTGCCCGGGTTCCGCCCAGGCAAGGCGCCGCGCGAGTTGGTCGCCAAAAAATACGAGGCCGACATCAAGGCCGAGGCCAAGCGCAAACTCATCAGCGATGCGTATCGCAAGGCGGTGGACGAAAAGAAAATCGCCGTGGTTGGCTACCCGGATATCGAGGAAATCCAGTTTGGCCGCGGTCAGGCGCTGCAATTCGCCGCCACCATCGAGACCGCGCCGGAATTTCAAATGCCCGATTACAAAGGGCTGCGGGTCAAACGCGAGGCCAAGTCCGTCACGGACGGCCGACGTGGAGCGCGCGGTGGAACTGCTCCGGCGGCAGCACACGAAGTTCGAGACGGTCGCGCGCGAGGCGCAGCCCGGGCGACATCGCGGTGGTGAATTACACCGGCACGTGCGACGGCAAGCCCATCACCGACACCGCGCCGACGGCGAAGGGGCTGACGGAGCAGAAAAATTTCTGGGTGGACATCGGGCCGGAGGCGTTCCTGCCCGGTTTTGCCGAGCAACTGACCGGCGCCAGGGCGGGCGACCGGCGCGCGGTCAGCGTGGATTTCCCAGCCGATTTCGTGACGAAGGAACTCGCCGGGCAAAAAGGGCGTTTTTGAGATTGAAGTCGTTGAGATAAAGGAAAAAATCCTGCCGCCGGTGGACGACGCGTTCGCCAGGCTTTACGGCGCGGAAAACCTGGAGAAACTCCGCGACGGCGTGCGGCGGGACCTGGAGAACGAATTGAATTATTCGCAGGCCAAAGCCATCCGCACGCAGGTCATCCGCGGGCTGCTCGACCGCGTGAATTTTGATCTGCCCGAATCGGCGGTCGCGCAGGAGACGCGCAACGCGGTCTATGACATCGTGCGTCAAAACACCAAGCGCGGCATCACCCGCGAGATGATTGAGCAGCAAAAGGAGCAAATCTATTCAGCGGCCACCTACAATGCGAAGGAGCGCGTGAAGCTGTCGTTTTTGATCCAGCGCATTGCGGAGAAGGAAGAAATCAAGGTGTCGCAGGAGGAAATTTTGAAACGCGCGCAGTCGCTGGCGGCGTTGTATCAGATTCCGCTCGAAAAATTCCTAAAGGATCTGCAGAAACGCGACGGCGTGCCCGAACTTTACGAGCAAATCCTGCACGAAAAGGCGCTTGATCTGCTGGAGAAGAACGCGGTCATCGAGGATGTTCCGCCATCCACGTCGCCGGCTCCGGGCGGGAATCCAGCTGACCCGGAATTAACCATATGGTTACCTCCGGGCGCGCCGGCGCGTCTTAGGTTTGACGAATCGCGGCGGAAGCCGCAACATGCACAGCATGCACAGCACCATGAAACGTTTCAGTGTTTTTTTGCTTGTTTTTTCCCTGGCCCTGGCCGCGCGGGCGCAGACGGACACGAATGCGGCCACCGTGCCAGCCGAGACCAACGCGCCGGCACTCCAACCGGAGGCCAATACGGTCGCCGTCCAAACAAATTCAAACCCGGTTGCCACGCAAACGGACACGAATGCGGCCACCGCGCCGGCCGAGACCAGCGCACCAGCCCCGTCCCCGGGACCAATGCCGACCGCCGGCACGATCAACGCCAATGGCCGCGCGATGTCATTGCAGGACTGCATTCAGGAGGCGTTGCAGCACAATCTCGACGTGCAAATTCAACGCTACAATCCGCAAATTTCACTTTACAACTTCGCGCGGCCTACAGCGGTTACGATCCGGCATTCAACATTTCCGGCAAGCACAGTTACGACATGTCAGCCGGCGGCACCTTCAATCAGTATTCGACCAACCGATCCCGGCCAGGATGACCGAGGCAAACGGTTTTAACTCGGGCATCGGCGGTTCACTGCCGTGGGGATTGCAATACGATTTTAGCGGCAACATTGCGGAGCGATATCTCATCCGGCACGGTTCACTCTGACAGCACCGGCTGGCACTATCGGAGTCACTCTGACACAGCCGCTGTTGAAAAATTTCTGGATCGATAACACGCGGCTGACCATTCGTGTCGCCAAGAACCGCTTGAAATACTCCGAACAAGGCCTGCGGCAGCAAATCATCACCTCCGTTACCGCCGTTGAGAATGCCTACTACGAACTCATTTACGCGCTGGAAAACGTGAAGGTGCAGCAGGAGGCGCTGGAGCTCGCCCAGACGCAACTTGATCAGGACAACCAGCGCGTGCAAATCGGCACGCTTGCCATCTTGAGCGTCCAGCAGGATGAATCGCAGGTGGCACAGAGCCGGGCCAATCTGATTGCCGCGCAATTTACGCTGGTCAGCGATCAGAACGCTTTAAATAGCCTGCTCGCGGATACGAACTATTACCAATGGCACGATATGGACATCCAGCCGAAGGCGGCACTCACCGCGCCCGTGCAAACCTTTAATTTGCAGGACAGTTGGCGGAAGGGCATGACCGAGCGGCCGGACCTCTTGCAGGCGCAGTTGAATGTGGAGCAACAGGGCATTCAGTTGAAATTTTACCGGAATCAACTTTTTCCCGGAACTGGATCTGATCGGCACCTATGGTTTTAATGGCGCGTCAAAGGAATTCAGCGGCACATTCGAGCAATTCCATGAGGGCAACGCTCCGTTTTACAGTTATGGCGCGCAAATGACGATCCCGCTCAACAACGTCGGTCCGCGCAATCAATATAAATCCGACAAGGCGACGCTGCAGCAAATCTTGCTGCAGCTCAAACAGTTCGAACAAAATGTGATGGTGGAGATTGACAACGCCATGGTGGGCGCGATCCAATTATCAAAAAGTGGACGCCACGCGACAGGCGCGCATTTACGCCGAGGCCGCGCTGGACGCCGAACAGAAAACCTATGCCGTCGGCAAAGCCACCACCTTTACGTGCTGCAATATCAAAACACCCTCACCTCCGCTCGCTCAGCGGAAATCCGCGCGCTGGCCAATTACAACGAGGCGCTCGCCAATCTTGGCCGCGCAGGAAGGCAGCACGCTCGAACGCAACAACATCAACATCGAGGCGAAATAAAATTCGCAGTCGGAATCCCGATCTTGATCGCAATCGCCGGATACCGGAGATCAAGATTACGGTGACGATTAATAGAATATCACCAAAACTGCCACGCGTGTTTCCAGACAATCCACACGCCCAGCAGGAAATTCGTGATGGCGTGCGCCGTCATCGCGTCACCCAGCCGGTTTTTGCGCAACACCAGCCATTGATATGCCGCGCCGCACAAAATGCCCGCCAGCCATTGTTGTGGGAAAAGCCGAAGAACGGCCGCAGTCGCAAAAAATGGCAGCGGCAAAAATTGATTGAGCGGCACGGACAGGAAATCCGGTTTGGCGATATAGCGATAGAGAAACGAGCGGTAAAAAACCTCCTCCAGCGGCGGCACGACATATGTCGAACCAAGAATCCGCGTGACGATCATCAGCCAAGCGAGCGCCGAGTTTTCGCCAAATTGTGCGTTCGGGTTCCATGGAACTTGGCCGGCTGCCGGCAAATTTGCGCAACGCCGATTTTGCATCAATAGCGAGGTTTGCGTCGTCCATTCGCGGTCTAATGCCAACCCAAATCGCAAACATGCCCATGCCGACGACGACCGCTTCCCAACTGAAGGCCCAGCGCATTTCCGCCACGAACGGGCGCATTTCCCATATCAGCCACACGCCAACCAGCGTTTTGGCGAAGTAAAACCAATAAGCCGACGCCGCGCCGAATTGCCCCTGGCAAAACGTCAGCGCGAGAAAAACCACAAACGGCGCGACCCGGGCGGTGGCTGGCGACGTGGAAAGAAATTTCTTCAGGAAGCGCACGCGAAATGATGACGCGGATTTTTATTTGTCCAAGCCCAATTTCTTCTGCGAGCCGTCGGCCTTTTCCAGCGTGACGTTGTGTTGCGAGATTTCCTTCACGCGGAATTCGCCGAGCCAGTCGCCGACATGGACGGTCTTGCCGTCCACGATCGCCCACGGCTCGCGTCGCGGCATAGACAATGCCCTGCAACTTCGGTTCGGGCGGCGGCGGCGGCGGCGGGGGTGTGTGGCGCGGTGGGTGCTGGAAGTGGAGCGGACGTTGGGCGCGGGAATGGGCTGTCGGGTATCACCTGTTGCGTCGCCGAAAGCCTGGGTTCACGGCGCGCTTTTGTCACGGTGTCGTGTGACCAGGGCCATTCCGATAAAAAGGCACGCAGCCACAATCAAAAAACCAATCACCCCCGGCAATATCCAGCCGATGACGTTGCCGGGCCTGGATTCGACCGGCAGCAACCCCGGCATTTTTGTGCCGGGCGGCGGCTGATTTGTTTTGCTGCGCCCGCTGGGCGCGTTTGAGCGCGTCGTTGATGCGGCTCATAGGTGGATGTTTCCTTCGAGTTCGCGAATGGCGCGGCCCACCATTTGGTAGGTGATGTGGTCACTTTGTTCGACAAAACCGGCGAGCAACGCCTTGTCGCAGACGGCGTTGATGAGCCGGGGGATGCCGTGGCTGTAACCGAAAACGCGCCAGAGGGCCGGTTGCGTGAAATACGGCACGCCCTGCGCGCCGGCGAGTTCGAGCCGGTGCTGGATGTATTGGCCGACCTCAACCCGCGTGAGCGGCGCGAGATGATAACGCACGGTGATGCGTTGGCGGAGCTGGCGCAGGCGGTGGCTGTTGAGGCGGTCGCGCAATTCGGGCTGTCCCAGCAGGACGATTTGCATCAGCTTGCGATCATCGGTTTCGATGTTCGAGAGCAGGCGGATTTGTTCGAGCAATTCCTCGGTCAGATTCTGCGCCTCGTCAATGATGAGCACGGTTTCCTTGCCTTGCTGGACCTGCTTGAGCAGAAATTCGCCGATGAGGGTGATGGTTTCCAACCGGTCGCGTCCCTGGACATCGAGGCCGAATTCGGTCGCAATGGCCTTCATCAGTCCGTCGGCGTCCAGCACCGGATTGAGGATGAGCGCGGTGGAAAACAGGCCGTTGAGCTGTTCGAGCAACGCGCGGCAAAGCGTCGTCTTGCCCGCGCCGACCTCGCCGGTGAGCTGCACGAAACCCTTGCGCTCGCAGATGCCGTAAAGCAGATGATTGTACGCCTCGCGGTGCCGCCGGCTGTGAAACAGAAAACGCGGGTTCGGCGTGATGTCGAACGGCGCCTGTTTCAATCCGTAGTATTCCAGATACACGCCGGCTTCTTAGCAGAAATTGCACCGGCGGGAAACAAAAAGGGTGGCGCGGGCGTCCCGTCTGTCGTTTTCGGCGTCGCGCCGGGAACGGGCTTTGGAGCCGGAAATTTCCATTGGCTGCGGTTCATCCGAACAGAATTTTCCTCGTGGCCCTTGCCAGCGCTTCCACTTCCGCCGGCGTGCCAATCGTGATCCGCAAATAATTTTTCACTTCCGGAAAACTGAACCAGCGGACGAGGATTTTCCGTTCGCGCAATTGGTGCTGCCATTCGTGCGCGGCGAAGCGCGGCGGTTGCGCGAGAATGAAATTCGTCCGGCTCGGAAACACCCGGAAACCGAGCTTCGTCAATTCGCGGGCCAGCCACTCGCGCGCGGCGATGATTTTTTTGAAATTCGCGCGATAATACTTCAAATCGCCCAGCGCCGCTTCCGCCGCGATCTGGCCGAGGCCGTTCACGTTGTAGCTGTCGCGGATTTTGTGCAACGCCGCGATGAGTTCGGGGTGCCCGACGAAATAGCCGACGCGCTGGAAGCACAGCGAATACGCCTTGGAAAACGTCCGCGCCACCAGCACATGCGGATATTTCAACGCCAGCCGCATCGCGTTTTCCTCCGCGAAATCCACGTAAGCCTCGTCGAGAATGACTACGCCCTTCTGCGCGGCACATAGTTTTTCCAGTTCCGACGTTTTGTAACCGCGCCCGCTCGGCGCGTTCGGCGTTGTCACATAAGTCAGCGCGGCGTCAAATCTCCAAACTCCGCCCCGTTTCAATTCGGCCAGGCTTGGCAGGCTGAAATCCGGTTTGAGCGGCACCGGATTTTTTCGCGCGCCATGAATGTCCGCCAGCACCGGATAGAGCGAATAGCTTGGGGGAAATATTGGACGACCGTTCCGCTTGGTAGGGCTGCGCTGCCGCGCAGCCTTTTGGTCGCGGACGCGGGGCACCGCGTCCCTACCGGCTCCACAAACGCCCGCGTCGCCAGCGCCAGCAATTCATCCGAGCCGTTGCCGACGATGAGGTTGTCCGCGTGACAACGATGCAGCTTCGCCAGTTTTTCGCGCAACGCCTGCGCCGTCGGGTTCGGATACAGCCGCAGCCGCCCGTCCGCCGCCGCCTTGACCGCCGCCAGCACCTTCGGCGACGGCGGATACGGATTCTCGTTCGTGTTGAGCTTGATCAACCCCTTGATCTTCGGCTGCTCGCCATAGACGTAAGGGTGCAACTCGCGCACCAGCGGGCGAACCAATTGAGAATCTCTTGAACTCATACAACGAGTCTTCCAACGCGATCAAATTCCAAAACGCCTTGCTTGCGAACAGGTTCAGGTAAGGACAAAAAATTCGCATAGGTGACTTCATCGACTTCAATGGTGCCAGTGTATTCTGTCGGCCATAAATCAACTTGCGACGACCGGCACACAGGGCATACATCATGGTTACAGAGTTCTTGGTCTATTGATTCGGTCAGCGAAATGTGCAAACGCTGCTTGAAGCCGATCTGCATGATCCGAGTCGGCTTGTTTGCCCGAACCCGGTTTGACCAATATAGACTCCAGAAAATCCCAAACCGGATGATTTAGAGCATTTACGTACCCGAAAATTCCACCTTTTTCGCCAGCAAACAAAAACGAGCCATAAGAAAAATCTCCCAGCCAAGGGTAGGGAAAATCTTTCCGGCACTCTTTGCATCTAGCATGGTAAGCAGCAACTTTCATTTACGCGAACGATTTCAACCGCGCTTCCGCAGCTTTTCCATGTGCGCCCAAGCCTTCCAGTTCCGCAAACTTTTTCACGGCAGGCAATGCTTTCTTGAGTGAGGCGCGGTTGTATTCCACCACGCTGGTGCGGCGTTGGAATTGGTCCACGGTCAGGCCGGCAAACGACGCGCCCGCGCCGCCGGTCGGCAGCGTGTGGCTCGGCCCGGCCACGTAATCGCCCAACACCGTCGGCGACCACGGCCCGAGGAAAATCGCGCCTGCCGTCAAAATGCCCTCGGAAACCTTGCGCGGATTGCGCGTCATCACTTCGCAATGCTCCGGAGCCAGCCGGTTTGCCAGCGCCACGCCGTCTTCGAGCGATTTCACCTGAATCAGCCAGCCGTTGTTCTGCAAAGCGCGTTGAATAAATTCGCGCCGCGCGAGTTTCGGCAATTGACTCCGCGATTTCCCTTTCGACGGCTTTTAATATTTTGTCCGAGGTTGTCACCAGCCAGACGCGTTCGTGGCCGGAGCCGTGTTCGGCCTGCGCCAGCATGTCGGCGGCAACAAATTTCGGGTTGGCCGTGTCGTCCGCCAGCACCAGTATTTCGCTCGGCCCGGGCAGCAAATCAATGGCGACATGCCCTACGAGCAAGCGTTTGGCCGCGACGACGTACTCGTTGCCGGGACCGAAAATCTTTTGCACACGACGAATCGTCTTCGTGCCGTAAGCCATCGCCGCAATCGCCTGCGCCCCGCCGACGCGGTAAATCTCCGTCGCGCCCGCCGCGCGCGTGGCGAACAGCAGCGCCGAATTGATTCCGCCATCCCGGCCGCACGGCGTGCAGGCGACAATTTCCGGACAACCCGCCACCTTCGCGAGCGTGATGGTCATCAGCGCGGTGGAAGCCAGCGGCGCCTTGCCGCCGGGAATGTAAACCCCCACGCGCTGGAACGGATCAAATTTTTCACCAACGGTTGCGCCGTGCGAATTTTTCGTCTGCCAATTTTTGCGCAATGATTTCCTGGCGAAAGCGGCGATGTTTTTCTCCGCCTCGGCCACGGCCTGGCGCAGCGATTCATCGGCGGCGAGCGAGGCATTGAACAATTCCGCCTGCGTGACGGCCAGCCGGTCGGCAGCGAGCTTCGCGCCGTCGAAGCGCTCCGTGAACTCCAGCAGCGCGGTATCGCCATGCACCTGCACGGCGTCGAGGATGGCGCGGGTGCGTTGCTCGACTTCCGGATCAAACAGGCTGGAGGCGGCGGTCACTTCGCTGAGCTTTCGGGCAAAATTCGCGTCGGTGTGGCGGATGACTTTCATGCGGGCAGGCTAGAAAATTTTCATGGCAAAGTCAAAATTCGCGGATGCACTTTTCTGGAAACTGTGCTTACTTGTGTGCGTCTGTGGTTGATAAA
Organism: uncultured Verrucomicrobiae bacterium; assembly: GCA_963754775.1. Lineage (GTDB taxonomy): Bacteria > Verrucomicrobiota > Verrucomicrobiia > Limisphaerales > UBA11358 > UBA11358. The sequence goes on along the minus strand of CAVWHM010000023.1, from coordinate 96,189 downwards.
CGCAATCCCATCATTGTTGCGCTGGATGTGCCGACGGCCGGGGCCGCGCTGAAACTCGTGGAACTACTGGCCCCGGTTTCGGGCGGTTTCAAGGTCGGCGGCGAGCTTTTCACCGTCGCCGGACCGGACATCGTGCGCCGGATTCGCGAGCGGGGCGCGATGGTGTTCCTGGATTTGAAATTTCACGACATCCCCAACACGGTCGCCAAGTCCGTCACCGCGGCGGTGCAGCTGGACGTGCAGATGCTCACCGTGCACACCAGCGGCGGCCTGGAAATGCTCAAGGCCGCCGAACAGGCCGCGCAGGAAACCGCGTGGCGGCTTGGCCACAGTCCGCCACTCGTTTTGGGCGTGACGGTGCTGACGAGCCTCGACGCCGGGGCGCTGAAGGAAATCGGCCTCGATGCGAACGTGGATTATCAGGTGCGCCGCCTGGCCGCGGTGGCCACCAAAGCGGGATTGCGTGGGCTGGTCTGTTCGCCGCTGGAAGTTGCCAAACTCCGGCAGGCGATCCCGCCCGCCATGCAACTGGTCACACCCGGCGTCCGCACCGGCGCGGAAAAGGCCGACGACCAGAAACGCACGCTGTCGCCGCGTGAAGCCGTCGCCGCAGGCGCAAACTGGCTGGTGATTGGCCGTCCGATTTATGCGGCGGAAAATCCGCGCGCGGCGGCGGAGAAAATTTTAGAGTCTTTGAGTGTAGGACAGGCATCCTGCCTGTCTCCATATTTTCTGGTTTTGTGAAATCAGGAGACAGGCGGGACGCCTGTTCTACTGAATGACTTCCGCGACCAGCGAAGTTTTGCCCTGCGGTCTCGCAGAAATTTCAAAGGCGGCCTTCAGGCAGGCGATGGCTGCTTTGGCCTGATTTGAATCAGCGGCGTGAACGCGGCAAAGCGTCGCGGATTTTTCCACCCGCTCGCCGGGCTTGACGATTTGGTCAATGCCCACGCCATAGTTGATGCCGGCATCTTTCGTGAGCCGGCCGCCGCCGAGGTCGCGGATGACTTCGCCAATGAGCCGCGCGTCGCATCTTGGAAATGTAACCGGATTTCCCCGCCCTCAACTCAACCACGTCCGGGGCGATGGAATCGGGCGCGAGTTTTTTGTTGAACGCCTTCAGATCCGCGCCCTGAGCAACGAGCATTTCGTCCCATTTTTTGCGCGGGGAGCCGGAGTTCAGACAATCCCCGGCCTGTTGGCGCGCGGCGGCGAGTGATTTCGATTTGCGGGTTTGAACGAGCAGATGCGCGGCGCAGTCGATGACGAGTTCAAGCAAATCGGTAGGGCCGCGCTGCTGCGCGGCCTGGCTGACCGGCAGGTCAGCCCTACCGGCCTCAAGCACCGCCACACTTTCCTTCACTTCCAACCAATTGCCGGCGGCGCGGCCCAGCGGCGTGTTCATGTCCGTCAAAATCGCGCGGGTGTTCACGCCGCACTCGTTGCCGAGCGCGACCATAGCCTTGGCAAGTTTGCGGGCATCGGCCCTGGTTGGCATGAACGCGGCGCAGCCGAATTTCACGTCGAGCACCAGCGCGTCGAGACTTTCGGCGAGCTTTTTTGAAAGGATGGACGCGGTGATGAGTGGGATGCTGGGCACGGTGCCGGAAGCGTCGCGGAGCGCGTAGATTTTTTTGTCCGCCGGAACCATGCGTTCGGTCTGGCCGCAAATGACGCAGCCAACTTTCTGGACTTGCGCTACGATCTTTTCAGCAGGCAGCAGCGTTTTAAAGCCGGGGATGGAATCGAGTTTGTCGAGTGTGCCGCCGGTGATACCGAGGCCGCGCCCGGAAATCATCGGCACCCGGAAGCCGAGACAGGCGAGCAGTGGCGCGAGCGGGAGCGAAACCTTGTCGCCGATGCCGCCGGTCGAGTGTTTGTCCACCAGCGGCCGTTTGTCGTTCGGGAATTTCAGCACGTCGCCGGAATCGCGCATGGCCAGCGTGAGCGCGGTGGTTTCGGTGGTGTCGAGTCCGCGAAAGTAAATGGCCATGAGCATCGCAGCCATCTGATAATCGGGAATTCTCCCGGCGGTAAATTCGCGGATGAAACTTTGAATTTGTCCGCGTGCGAGGATCTTCCCTTCGCGCTTGTTTTCAATTAGCGAAAGGAAGTTCACGGTTTAACCCGTAAATTTTTTCGCCGCGATGCTGGCGTTGTGGCCGCCGAAGCCGAAGGAATTGTTGATGACGGCGTTCACCTTCAGTTCGCGCGCGGTGTTCGGCACGTAATCCAGATCGCATTCGGGGTCGGGCACCTGGTAATTGATGGTCGGCGGGACGACGCCGTGCTTGATGGCGAGCGCGCAAATGCTCATTTCCACGCCGCCCGCGGCACCGAGCATGTGGCCGAGCGCGCCCTTGGTGGAACTGACCGCAATTTTTTTTGCGTACTGGCCGAAAACAGCTTTGATGGCCTGCGTTTCACAGGCGTCGCCTTGCGGCGTGGAAGTGCCATGGGCGTTGATGTAGGAAACGTCTTCGAGGTTCAAGCCGCCGGTTTTCAAGGCCATTTTCATGCAGCGCGCCGCGCCTTCGCCGTCGGGCGAAGGTGCAGTCAGGTGGTAGGCGTCGGCGGTGTTGCCGTAACCGACAATCTCGCAATAAATTTTCGCACCGCGTTGTTTGGCGTGTTCCAATTCTTCGAGCACGACGACGCCCGCGCCTTCGCCCATGACGAAGCCGTCGCGTTCCTTGTCGAACGGGCGCGAGGCGCGCTTCGGATCATCGTTGCGCCGGCTCATGGCTTTCATGGCGCAGAAACCGCCGATGCCAATCGAAACCACCGCCGCTTCCGCGCCGCCGGCGAACATCACCTGCGCGTCGCCCATTTTGATGGCGCGCCAGGCTTCGCCGATGGCGTGGTTGGCTGTCGCACAGGCCGAGCAGGTGGCGAAATTGGGACCGCGCAAATTGTAAAACATCGAGAACAGCCCCGAAGCCATATTGCTGATGAGCATCGGAATCATGAACGGCGAGAGCCGGTCCGGCCCGCGGTCGAGCAGGACTTTGTGCTGTTTGATGGTGGTGGCCAGGCCGCCGATGCCGGAGCCGATGATGACGCCGATTTCGTCGTGATTTTCCCGTTCAAGCTCGAGACCGGAATCGAGCAACGCGCGATGCGCGGCGAAGACCCCGAATTGGGAGAAACGGTCGGTATGCCGGATTTCCTTCGGGGACGGAAAGGCGGGCGTGGGGTCAAAATTTTTGACCTCGCCGGCGATTTGCGTGTCGAACGGCGTCGCGTCGAAGGCGCTGATGCGGTCAATGCCACATTGCCCGGAGACGAGATGGTTCCAGAAGGCGTCGAGCTGGTGTCCGAGCGGTGTGACCACACCAAGGCCGGTGATGACCACGCGGCACTGCGTTGAATGGCTTCCCATAAAATCAAAAGGGGCAGATCAAGCTGAGTTCAGCCGAAACTGCCCCGAAGTTTTCACGTCGCGACTACTTCTGCTGCACGTCTTCGATGTATTTGATGACATCGCCGACGCTTTGAAGTTTTTCGGCCTGCTCGTCGGGCACTTCGATGCCGAATTCCTCCTCCAGCGCCATGACCAGCTCGACCGTGTCCAGCGAGTCGGCGCCGAGGTCTTCAATAAATTTCGCCTCGAGGGTCACCTGATCCGCATTCACACCGAGTTGTTCGACGATGATGTCCTTTACGCGTTGTTCGATAGATTTTTCAGCCATGGGTTGCTCCGGTTAAATTTTGAACTGTGTCTATGCTATGATAACGGGGGGCGTCAAGCCCTGAATCACATTTTTTTCAATTTTATTGTTTGACCCCTCACATCACCATCCCGCCGTCCACCGCCAAAACCTGGCCTGTGACATAACGCGCCGCCGGGCTGGCGAAAAACAACACCGCTTCCGCCACGTCCTCCGGCTGGCCCAGACTGGCCAGCGGGATCTGTTTGGTGATGCCTTCCTTCTGTTCCTGCGACAATTTGTCCGTCATCGCCGTCTGGATGAAACCCGGCGCGATGGCGTTGACGGTGACGCCCCGGCTGGCGAACTCGCGGGCGCACGACTTGGTAAGCCCGATGACGCCGGCCTTGCTGGCCGCGTAATTGCACTGGCCCGCATTGCCGATCAATCCGATGACCGAGGCGATGTTGACGATGCGGCCGGACCTCTGTTTCAGGAGCGCGCGGCTGAGTTCCCGGGTGAACAGGAACGTCCCCTTGAGATTGATGTCCAGCACGGCGTCCCAATCCGCCTCGCTCATGCGCATGACCAGGCCGTCCTTGGTGATGCCGGCATTATTCACCAGGATATCCACCCGCCCCGGCTCCTTCAAAATCTGTCCGGCGGCGGCCTCGACGCTGGCGGCGTCCGCCACGTTGGCCGCGACGGTCCAGGCTTTGCGTCCCAGTTTCCGGGCTTCATCAGCAGTTTCCTGCACGAAGTCGGTTTTCAGGTCCACCGCCACGATGTCGGCCCCGTGGGCGGCCAATTTCAACGCAATGGCGCGGCCAATGCCCCGGCCCGCGCCGGTCACGACGGCAATTTGATTCTCAAGTTGTTTCATGGCGGGCCATTGTTTAACCGCGAACGGGCCCGAATGCACACAAAAAATATCGATACACCCCCCAATTTATACAAATCTTGGAGACTGCGGTGTCTATTGAACGAAATCGTGTGACGACAGACGACGCAAAACTTGCAGCGAACCCGGCGGACGCCCCCGTTTTTTTCAGAAAGTGGACTGGGTGAGTTTTGGTGTCACGACACTGCTGGCGCTGGCGGTTTATTTGTTCACGCTGTCGCCGGAAGTTGACCTTGATTATTCAGGTTTCTATTCCACGGCGGCGATGTATCCGGGCGTGTCCATATCTCCAGGACATCCGCTCTGGGCAATTTACGGCTGGCTTTTCATCAAGCTGCTGCCGTTTTCGAATATCGCGTGGCGATTGGGAGCCGCTTCCGCGGTGGCAGGCGCTCTAGCGTGCGGTTTGATCGCGTTAATGGTATCGCGTGTTGGAGTTTTGGCGGCGGAAAATATTTCCAGCTTTAAAAATCTCCTTCCAAATGAAGAAAAGTCCTTGCGCGCAGTTTGCAGTTGCGTCGCGGGATTGGGGTTTGGGTTTGACAGCTGTTTCTGGTGTAAAACGGTGGTGGCTGACGCGTGGCCGTTGAGCCTCCTTCTGTTTGCACTGACGATCTGTCTCATGACGCGATGGGTTTTCGCGCCGCAACGCAGGCGCTTCCTTTACGCGGCGGTACTCGTTCATGGTTTGACGTTGAGCGAAAGCCAGGCATTGATTCCGGCAACCTTCGGGTTGCCGTTTTTGTTGGCGATGGGCGAACGCAAACTCGGTCGGGAAATATTTTTTGGAATCAGTTTCTTTTTGTGGGGGGTTCTGGTCATGAACAATCATTTGCACCAGTTCGGCTGGTATATCGGCATATCATCGCGGAACATTCTGATTTGTGCAGCGGTCATTACCACACTCATGTGGGGCATTCTGTCATTCAAAACACGCCGCTTTTTCAGCGAATGGAAAACATCCTGCCTCTGTGGCGTGTTGTTTCTTGCCGGTATCAGCGCCTGTTTTTTATTGCCGATATTTTCCATGACGACCCCACCAATGAACTGGGGTTACCCACGTACGGTTGAAGGCTTCTTTCATGTGATTACAAGGGGACAATTTGAATCGCTCAGTCCAACCGACAGCTTCGGCCAATTGATAAAGCAATTGGGAGTTTACGGCAAAATCGCAGACGGCGAATTTGGCATTATTTATTTGATAGCGGCTGTTATACCGTTCTGTCTTCTGCACAAAATTTCAGCGTCGACTCGAAAATGGCTGGTCGGGCTTCTGGTCGCTTGGATTTCTATCTCTTTGCTGATGTTGGTTGGATTAAATCCGGGTTCCGACAAAGCCAGCGTGGATGTGATCAAACCCATCTTCGCCGCCTCGCATCTGATTCTTGCCATATTCGCGGGATGCGGCTTGATGTTGGTCGGCGCATTTGTCGGGCGGCCAGCGACTGCTGAATCACGATGCTAAAGTTTTTACCGTCGCTTCCAGACTCGCCACATCCGCCACGTTCAACATCTGCGCCGTTCTTATCAATCCGCTTCATGAAACCGCTCAAGGCCGTGCCGGGGCCGAGTTCGATGAACCGCGTGAAACCCTGCGCCAGCAACAAGCGCATGGATTTTTCCCAAAGCACCGACGAGGTGACCTGTTCGACCAGCCGCGCGGAAATTTCCGCCGCGCTGCCGTGCGGTTGCCCCGTGACATTGGAAATCACCGGCACGGATGGCGATGAGATGGTTATTTTCGCCAACTCCGCCTGCAGCTTCGGCTGTGCGCTCGCCATGAGCGGCGAGTGATATGCCCCGGCGACCGGCAGCGGAATTGCGCGCTTGGCACCCTTCGCCTTGGCGAGTTCGACGGCTTTGGCAATTTTGTCCACCTCGCCGGAAATGACGAGCTGGCCGGGACAATTCAGATTCGCCAGCACCACGCCGGCCTCGGCGCAAACCTCGCGCGTCGGCGCTTCGTCCAACCCGATGACCGCAGCCATGCCGCCGCGCGTCGCGTCGCACGCTTCCTGCATGAATTTTCCGCGTTGGCGCACAACGCGCAAGCCATCCTCAAAACTCATTGCACCCGCGGCCGCCAGCGCCGTGAATTCGCCCAGTGACAATCCGGCGGTGGCGTCAAATTGGAGCGTCGGCGCCTGTTCCTTGAGCAATTGGAACGCGACCCAGCTCACCAGAAAAATTCCCGGCTGTGCGTTTTCCGTCTTGGTCAATTCGGCGTCGGGGCCATTGAAACAAATCGCGGCGAGGTCATAACCCAGCGCCGCGTTGGCGCGATCGAACCAGGCTTTCGCCGACGGAAATTTTTCGGCGAGGTCCTTGCCCATGCCAACGGCTTGTGCGCCTTGCCCGGCGAACAACAATGCGGTTTTGCTCATAAACGGTCGAAAATGAACCACGAAATGGGTACCAAAGAAAGACTGAAAAATCGGAAACATTCAACAACCAACAACCAACATCGAACATCCAATGCCGCTGAGAGCGCACATTGATTGGATGTTGAGCGTTGAATGTTGAATGTTCGATGTTTTCCGTTTATTTCCTCTGATACGTCCCCATCAACTGTCCTTCAGCAAGAACGTGTCCTTCCATCGCCTTGAGCAAATCCTTTTTTCGTCACACTGGGTTTGAGGTTGAGCATCGTGTCGAGCGCGTACAGCTTGAAAAAGTAGCGATGCGGTTTGCCGGGCGGCGGACACGGCCCGCCGTAACCGGGCCGCCGAAAATCGTTCACCCCCTGTTTGGCATTGCCGGTGATGTTTTGGGTTTTGGCAATGTTCTCGGGTAATGCGCTGCTGTCGGCGGGCAAATCATAAAGCACCCAATGCACCCACGTGCCGGCGGGCGCGTCCGGATCGTCGGCGATGAGGGCGAAGCTTTTGGTGTTCGCGGGCGCATTCGCCCATTGCAGCGGCGGCGATACGTCATTGCCGTCGCAGGTGTATTTTGCCGGAATGGGCTCGCCGTCGGCAAACGCGGCGCTGGTGAGCAGAGTTTTCATAACGTGTCCTTTGGCGGCTTGGGGTTCCTGCGAGCAACCGGCGGTGACAAAGCCGGCCAGGAACATTGCGGTGAAAATCACTTTTCGTTGCGCGCCCATGCCCTGTTTTTAACACGCCCCGGCGGATCAGACACGAAAATCTTCCCGTCACGGCGCGGACATCACGCGGTAGAATTTCACGGCGGAATTTGTGGTGGCGTCGGTAAATTCAAACGCGCCGGTGGTGTTCGTGAGCGTGGTGAGCGAACCCCACGCCGGGAGAACCGCCGCCGTTTGCAGCGTGTAAGTTCCCGTCAGGCCGCTCATCACGAGATTGATTTGATTGCCCGGCAGCAGGGTGATGGATTCAAACCTCAGCGGCGCGGCGTTGAAAAAATTCAGCAGGTCCGCCATGTAAGCGTTGCGCACGCCGGCGCTGGTGATGGTCTCGAACGGAAATCCAAGATAGATGACCTTGCCGCCGCCCGCCGCGCCGTTGTAGATGATTCCGGCCACGCCGCTGGTGAGGTTGCTGTAATTCACGCCCGCCGTTGCGCCGTTGGTGGGCGCAATCAAATCGGGATAGCCGACGAGATAAATTCCCTTCGAGCCGTCGTCAAAAGTGCCGTTCGTGTTGCCGGCGAAAATCGAATTGGTGACGGCGGTGAAATTCCAGACGCCGGAACTGTCGGCGACGTAGGCAGCATGAAGCTGGTTGTGGATGAAATTCTGATCAGCCGTCGTCGAGACGCCCGCGCGGCCCAAATCCCACGCGATTTCCGAGCCGGACGTGAAAAGATTTCCACCGGCGGCGAGAAATGCCGCGACTTTGGTCTCCTCCACGCTGCTGAAACTTTCATCGGCGGTGGATTCGTTGCCACACGCCCAGATGACGATGGGATAATTCGTCAGCGCAACGAGATCATTGGTGATGGCGATGTGCTGGCACGAATCGAACGCCACGCCCGCCGCGCTGATGGCCTTGCCGTGCGGCACGACATAGTCGAAGGAATTAACGCGGCGCGGCAGCACGCGGTTATTGTTGCCGGAACCGCCGGGCGGAACATAATTTTGCGCAACAAGAAACTGTTTCAGGTCCGTTGTGCGGTCAAAGCGGTCGAACGCATTCACAAAAAGAATTTTCGCTGACGTGCCGAACAGCGGCGGACGGCAGCCGACGACGGCGGACGGAAATGATTCGCCGCCCGCGTTCGCGGCAGCCACGCGAAAATAATAATCCACGCCCGCCGTCAGATTCGTGACGGTAAAATTTGTCACGTTGCCGACGGAAATCGGATTACCGAAGCCGTAGCCGTTGGTGGATTGATAGACGATGTAGTTGGTCGGCGCGCCGCTGTTGGCGACGCTCACCGGCACCGCCCAGGCGAGCGAGACGATGCCATTGGTTTTGCCGATGGCGCGGACGTTCGCGGGGGGTTCGGGCAGGAAAATCAGCGGCACGGGATTGTTCGCGTCGAACTGGTTCATGTATTTGACGACCGCGTGCATGGCGGCGCGGGCGATGGCGGCGCGCACTTTCGAGTCGCACATCAGCGCGGCGTCGGTCGCATTGTCGTGATACGCCACCTCGATGATGGTGGCGTCCATCACATTCACGAAGTTGTTGTTGCTGATTTCGGCGTAGCCGCCGGAATAAGTGATGTTCGTGCCGTTATCATACCAGGCAAATTCCAGCGGCGGCGAGCCAAGCGCAACCAGTTCGTCGTTGACGGTCTGGCCGCAAATTCGCGCGAGCGCGGCCTGATTCGGTGTCGGCACGCTGGTGATCAGGGCCTCGTCGCCGCGCAGGGTGCCGTCGGCGCTGGCGTTCGAGTGAAAGCTAAGGTGGATGCGTTTGAAAAATGAAGTGCCGTTCGTCTCGGTCATTTCAACCGACATGCGCGGCGGCGCATACCAACTGTCCTGCTCATCGGTGTAGCCGCTGATGTCATAAAGCGACGTGGACTGGCCCTGGGCGAGATTATATTGAATCCAGTAACGGCAGCTTTCCTCTTCACGCGGATAACCGGACACGCCGCCGCCGCGATCAATCGAACCCATGCCGTTGCCAAAACGAACCGCGTCGGCGATGACCACACGTACCGTTGGTCGAGCCGCGCAAATTGCTGATGATGACGGAGCCGTTCGCGGAATTTGAACCGGCGTTGAAATAGTATTCGCCGAGATAAACCCAGCCGTTGCCGACCAGATAATGCGGCACGCGATACTGCGATTCGCCGCCGGTGTGGCGGATGCGGTAAAGCTGGTCGCCGCGATCCGAGCCGTGACGAACCCAGGTATAGACCGGATAATAACCGGCGGCGGGAATCGTCGGGGTGTAAGTCGCCGTGGCTGATTCAGTATTGTCGAACGCGGCGTAGCGATACGGCACGTCGCCGGGCTTGCCGAAATAGACCGTCGAAGTGCTGTCGCTCCACGCGCCGGCGAACGTGACGCCCGCGTCCACGTTGTCAATCACCACTTCGTTGGTCTGCTGGCCGAGCGGGCGCATCGAGGCGACAATCGCCCCGGCGTTGAAACAGTAGGCGGCGAAAAAATTCAACTGGTCGAGATTGCCGTAATCCTCGTTCATTGAATTCAATGCCACGGGCCGTTGCAAATTCCAGCCGTTCGTATACCACGTCCAGCCGTGGCCGGAATTCATGAACACCACGCGACCCGATAGTGCGCCGGACGGCTGATGCGCGGAAGGCACGACCGGACCGAACGCCGCAGACACCGGCGGAAATTGCTGCGTGGATTTCGCCGGCACCGGCTCTCTCCATTCCGGCGTGGTGGAAAAGTCGTGCCATAAAGTGTCATCGCCGATTTGGTCGGTCAGGTCTTCCCCGGCGCGGGCGAGGCCCGCGCACACAGCCAGCGCGATGGCGGCAAGGCGAACGGTGCGGGGAGGCATGCCATAACTGTGGCACTTTTTTGTCGCGCCCGCAAACGGTTTGCAAACCAGGTGGCGTCCGGATGGGTCCGCTTTATGCCCGTGGATGAAACTTGCGGTGAATGTCACGCAGCCGTTGGCCCGTCACGTGCGTGTAAATTTCCGTCGTGCTGATGTTTGCATGGCCGAGCAGTTCCTGGATCACGCGCAAATCCGCGCCGTGCTCCAACAGATGCGTGGCGAAGCTGTGCCGCAACATGTGCGGCGTCACGTTGCGCGCAACCCCGGCGCGGCGAACCCGATTTTTGATTCGCAGCCAGAGCGTCACCGCTGCGAACGGCGTGCCGCGTTTCGTCAAAAAAACGTTCGCCGGCGAACGCGGCGTAACCAATTTGGGCCGCCCCACCTCGAGATAACGATTCAACGCTTCAACCGCCTTGCGACCGACCGGCACGACGCGTTCCTTGTTGCCTTTGCCGATGACGTTGATGAAGCCGGCCTCGAGATGAAGCTGTTCCAGCCGCAGACTGCGCAGCTCCGCCAGCCGCAAGCCGGAAGCATAGGCGAGTTCGAGAACGGCCTGATCGCACAAACTTTCCGGCGTTTCCAGCGGTTCGGGAGTGAGCAATTTGGCGATCTCCTCGTTCGTCAGCGCTTTCGGCAAACGTTTCCACCGGCGCGGCAAAGACAGATTTTCCGCGACATTCACCGGCAAAAGTTTTTCCGTCTCGGCGAAGCGATAAAACGCCCGCAGCGCGGCGATTTCGAGATAGACACTCTCGCTGCTCAAACGCCTGGTGGACTCTTTGGGTTCATCCACCAGCGGGCGCTCGCGTTCATGCTTAAGAAAGGCCATGAGATGTTTCAGCTCAACCTGTTTCCAGTTCGTTAATTCCTGCTTGCCGGCCCAGGCGATGAATTTGCCGAGCAACGCGGCGTAGGTTTTCTGCGTGTGCTCCGCCTGCCCGCGTTCGTGGCGCAGGTATTGCAGAAAATCTTCGACAAGCGTTTGCATTATGCCAATTCGATTATGTCTGAAGCCAATTGTCGTCGTAGCCTTGGAAAGCGTTCGGCAGAAATACCCATTTCGGTCAAGATACACATTTGGAAAATGAGTTTTAGTTTTTCATTCAGGCGAATGAGTTTTGCGCCCTTTACAATCCTGCCAGCTTTCAATTCTTCGGGGTTGTGATGCGTGTAATAATGACGGTTGTCACGGACTGCTTTTGCAAATTCAGACAAGTCATCCAATAAACCCTTCAGATGGTCTTTATATGTTTCTGCAAGCTGCTGAATCTTGCTACAAAAATTCCGCTGCTCGTGAGACGCAAATTTAATCCCATGATATGCCTCCAAAGCTTGGGTTATACAAATATGTTCAATCTCTCGTGGTAAATTGTGATAGACCGTTGCGCAATAACTACTCAACGCTTCTTCATAGTCCCCGGTCAGCTTGATCCATCTTGAGAAAAAATCCGAAAAGTTTTGCCGAACGTCTGCAAATTTGAAGATCCACTCGTTAGAGTGCCAATCAGCTGCAACATCTTCTTTGATGATGGAATTCCAAATTTCAATGTCTTGCGGATAAAATTTCCCGTCGTGTGTAAATCCGTGACCGTCTTTTCTTGCTTTAATCTCCAACGGATAATTCCTTTCTAAGGTTGCAAAGTGAAGCAGCAAACGAAAGTGATTGAGGAGTTCCTTGCATTTCGACAGGCCCATTCCATTGTTAGAAACAAACGCCACGCTTAAATTTTCCTGAAGTTTTTTCTCATTAAAACCATTGTGCAGAGTATAGCCCGGTCGAAATTCGACAGATAAGTCTTTGCCTATTGAAAACACTTCGTCTTTGGGATTTTTATAGCGAATACACAAATCCACTTCAGGAGAATTTGCCCCTGCACTCAAAAACCCCGTCACGCCAAACCAACCTTGCAGGTGTTGCATTCGGAGAGTGAACTCATTGACTTTGAAATCATCTTGATGAGAAACCTCCAGATTTAGAATTGCGTAGTTCGCGGAGTATTCAACTTGGCTTAAAGCCATGCCGCCTCTTGTTCGCGGCCAGCCCGGAATTATGAGCGAAATGGGACTGCCATTCTGGTCGCAACCATGAATGATCGGTGGCGCAGAAAGCTTCTGGCCAAACGATTCAAAAGCGCCCTTCTGAACTGCTATGGTCAGTTTCGGCGATTTGTCTGGTTTAAGTGTGAGCGTTCCTGCCCAACGCTCGTCGGGATTTGTTGGCAACCACCACAAACCGGCGATGTCGCGTTTTTTGCTCATTAATTTGGGGTTACAGTTTTTTCCCCGTCAACCGCTCGTAGGCTTCAAGATATTTCGCGCTGGTTTTGGCGACGACATCGTCCGGCAGTTTCGGGCCGGGCGGGGTCTTGTCCCAATCGAGCGTTTCGAGGTAATCGCGGACGAATTGTTTGTCGAAGCTCGGCTGGCCCTTGCCCGGCGTGTATTGGTCAGCCGGCCAGAACCGCGAGGAATCCGGCGTCAGCACCTCGTCAATCAGGATGAGCTTCCCGTGGTCCAAACCGAATTCGAATTTGGTGTCGGCGATGATGATGCCGCGCTGGCGCGCGTAATCGCGGGCGAAATTGTAAATCCTCAAACTCGCCGCGCGGGCCTGCCCGGCGATGTCGTCACCAACGATTCGCTTGGCCTGCGTAAACGAAATGTTTTCATCGTGGCCGGTTTCGGCTTTGGTCGCCGGCGTGAAAATCGGTTCGGGCAGTTCGCTGGATTCCTTCAAGCCGGGCGGCAGTTTGATGCCGCAGACGGTCTGCGATTCCCGGTATTCCTTCCAGCCCGAACCGGCCAGATAGCCGCGCACGACACATTCGATGGCGAGCGGTTTCGCCTTTTTCACAATCATGCTGCGGCCGGCGAGTTTGTCGGTGAACGGTTGGAGATTTTTCGGCAACGGCTCGTTCGCACGCGAAATAAGGTGATTCGGCTGGAACGATTCCGTTTGCGCGAACCAGAAATGGGAAATTTGCGTCAGCACCTCGCCCTTGCGCGGGATGCCGTTGGGCATGATGACGTCGAAGGCGGAGATGCGGTCGGTGGCGACGAATAGCAGGCGGTCGCCCAGATCAAAAATCTCCCGCACCTTGCCGCTCTTGAGTTTTTTGATGCCCGGTAAATCGAGTTGCAGTATCGGTTCGTTTGCCATGCGCGAATTATTAAAGTCCGAAGTCCGAAGTTCAATGCTCAAAGTCGTCATCGGAGCGCGGACAGCTTGTCCGCTTGGCCGCGTTGATTGGGGGAACCGCGGACAAACTGTCCGCACTCCTCACGCGGCCGCGCGCTGGATGAGTTTGACCAGGAGCGGGATGGTCGCCTGCGATTGGTCGTCAAGCCGGATGTCCACGGAATACAAGCCCGCCTCGGCGAATCTCAATTGCTGGATGTTCACGACGAAATTGCGCGTGAGAAAATGCGCGTCTTCGGGCAGCGCCACCGCTACGGGGACATCAATGGGAGGCATGATGGAACGGCCGTCGGCGTTGATAAAATTCAGCGCGAGCTTGTGCTGGCCCTCGTCACCAGCGGTAAAGGTGACGCGCAACGCCACGGCGCATTGGGGATGGACGGCGGGGAGCTGCGGCGCGTAAATCGTGTCGAACGAGCCGAGGAGGTTGAGCTTGCCGTTGTCGTCGGTCGCGGCGTCGCACAGAACGGCGACTTGAATGTTCATGGGGGACATAAAGACACGAATTCCACGAATTGGCACGCCTTTCTTTTTTAGTAATTTCCCGCTTGACATACATATTAATTCTATGTATCGTGTCTCTATGATTCGCAAAGAACTGGTTGCGGCGTCGGCGGAACCGCTGATTTTGTCGCTGCTCGCGAAGGGCGAGAGTTACGGTTACGCCATCATTCAAGAGGTCAAGGCCCGTTCCGGCGGCAAATTGCAATGGACGGACGGCATGCTTTATCCGGTGTTGCATCGGATGGAACACCGGGGCTTGATCAAATCGCGCTGGGCGGAAAGCGAGACTGGACGGAAGCGAAAATATTACTCACTTAAAAAAGACGGCAAAACGGCAATGGCCAGGCACCACGAGCAATGGTCGCTGGTTCATTCCGTTTTGTCCGGGCTGCGAAAGGAACAATATGTTTGATCTCGAACAAGCCATCGCCGGATGGCGGCGGCAGATGCTGGCCGCCGGCATCAAGACGCCCGTGCCGCTGGAGGAATTGGAAATTCATTTGCGCGACGAAATCGCGCTGCAAATGAAGTCCGGAACAAACGCGCCACTGGCTTTCGAAATGGCGGTTCAACAAATCGGAATGGCGAATGTACTGAAAGACGAATTTGAGAAAGTTGACGCAACGAAGGTGGCACGCACGTTGAAACAATATCGAGCCATCATGGTTGCCTGCCTGGGTGTGGAATCATTGTTCTGGGCGACCTGCCTCCTTTTGAAGATTGGATGTTTTTCGGAAATAACCGCCGCGCAGCAAATGTCCGGGCTGGCTGCCGTTGCCGTGATGATTTTGCTCGCGGGTATCGGGCTGTTCGGCCACGGTCCTGCCAACTTGAGCCGGCGAGTGAGGGACCTGATTTGCATTTCAAGAGGCAGGCTGTTGGGGCTTTTGTGGGTGTGGTTTTTTTGCTACGTCACCGAGCCGGTTGGATTCTTGTTCATACTTCCCAGATTCGACGGGGGACCTCTTTGGATCATGCTGCCGCCAGCCGGGGTTCTATTTGGCTTCATTGGCGGACTGGAAAAAGCCGCTTTGAAAAAAACGGCGATGGCCGCTTCGTGAGCAACCAAGAAAAGGCCTGTCAAACCGGATATGTTTGACCTCGAACAAGCAATCGCGGACTGGCGGCAACAAATGCTCGCCGCTGGCATCAAAACTCCAGTGCCGTTGGTGGAATTGGAAATTCATCTGCGCGAAGACATCGCGCAGCAGATGCAATCGGGGGTGGACGGACAGAAAGCTTTCAATTCCGCGGCTCACAAAATGGGCCATGCCGATGTTCTCAAAAGGGAATTTAAAAAAGCCAGCACCCCGATGGAAACGAAGTTCGTAGAGCTCGCAGGAATTGCTTGTGTCGCGGTCGCGCTCTTATTTTCGCTGTGGACTCTTCTTTTTCTTTTCGACCATGAAACCGGTTTGATGGTGAAAGTGTCCGGATTGGCCGCAGTGGCAACAACCGTTTTGGGCTGGAGATATAACCATAAGTTTCTTCCGGTCATCCGCAATCAGTTGGCCAGAACGGTGTTCGGTTTTATGAGCTGCCTGGGAGGCGTCGTCTGGATACGGCTCTTCATAATAAATTTTCTGCCCCATATGATGTTGCATCCCGCTGGAATGGAAATGCCCGCCGGCCGATTGATAGCGGTGTTTCTTTGGGGATGGACAGTGATGGCGTTGCTTGGGGGTGTCGGTCATGGATTGGAAAAAGCGGCGCACCGGCAAAACACCTAGGCCAATGAATAGAACGAAACAACATGTTTGATCTCGAACAAGCCATCGCCGACTGGCGGCAACAAATGCTCGCCACCGGAGTCAAAACACCCGTGCCGCTGGAGGAACTGGAAAGCCATCTGCGTGAGGAAATCGCGCAGCAGATGAAAGCGGGATTAAACGTGCAACCGGCTTTTGAGATTGCCGTTCAAGAAATTGGAAAACCCGGAACGCTCAAGAGAGAATTCAAAAAAGTGGAAAGGACGCTTATGAAACGAATTGCGATTATTCTACTGGGAATTTTCGGTGTCTTGTTCGGTCCCGGCATCGTCCTCCCGGCGCTCGCCAAGCACCGGGATTTGGGAGTGTGGAACAGTGACATAGTGGCGCCTATTGTTTTGGGAACCATCATCACCCTTGTCGGCTTGGGCGTGGCAGTTGTCGGCTTTAAGCGGCGCAAAGCCTGATTACGCGCCTCGCGAAAGTTTTGCGAAGATTTGGCCGGCTTCTTCGAGCGTCTCCTTGGAGCCGATGTCGAACCAGATGCCCGGCACGCGCCAGGTGTAAACCGGCGTGCGCGGGTAAAGCCATTGCACGAGGCGTCCGGGCTGGTCGGGATTGTTGCCCTCGGCGATGTATTGCTGGATGAGCGGGATTGTGGACTTGGGATAATAGTACAGCGCGATACCGGTGAGCGTGCTGGTCGGGTTCTTCGGCTTTTCCTCGAAGAAGGTGATGCGACCGTTGCCGTCCACGGAAATGGAGTTGTACTTTTTGATTTGTTCCAGGTCGCCCACGTCGTAAAGCGCGAGCACCGGCGCTTCTTTCTCCCGGCAGATTTTGCCGAAGCCGCCCAGCTTCTCGCTGAACAGATTGTCGCCGGCCACCACAATCAAGTCGTCGTCCACGTTTTGCGTTTTGAGGACATAATGAATGTCGCCGATGGCGCCGAGTTTGTTCGAGTCGTCGGTTGAACCGTCGTTGACGATGGTGAAGTTCAACTTTGCCCTGGTCGTGCGATAATGCGCCGACCATTTCTGGAAATGGCTGGCGAACTTGGCGTTGGTCACGACGTAAATCCGGTCAATCCCGCCGATGGGTGCGAGGTTGTCGAGGACGTATTCAACCATCGGCTGGCCGGCCACCGGCAGCAGCGGTTTGGGTTGTGTGAGGGTGAGTGGATACAGCCGCGTCGCGTATCCGGCGGCGAGGACGATGACTTTCATGCTTTGTTTTCAAAGAGGCTCGGCGCCGTTGCGCGCGCCAGGGTCTGGCAGCGGGCCAGGGTTTCCGTGGGCGATTCAGATTGGAGCGCAAACGCGGCCAGTTCGCGGGCTTCATTCAACTTCAGCCGGCGGATCATGTATTTGACCGGGGCAATGCCGGTGGGTGCGGTGCTCAATTCATCCACGCCCAGGCCAATCAACAGCGACGCAAGGACGGGATCCCCCGCCATTTCGCCGCAAACGGCGGCGCGGATGCCGCCTTGATGCGCGGCATCCACGGTCATTTTGATCAGCCGGATGATCGCCGGATGCGTCGGCTCGTAAAGATGCGAAACCTTATCGTTCGTGCGGTCGGCGGCCAGCGTGTATTGGATGAGGTCGTTGCTGCCGATGCTGAAGAACTGCGCGCGGGCCGCCAGCGCGCCGGCGATGAGCACGGCGGACGGAATTTCGATCATCACGCCGATTTCCATTTTTTCGTCAAAGGACTTCCCCTCCACGCGCAATTCGGCCTTGTATTTTTCGACGAGGGCATTGGCCTGGTTCAATTCGTCCATGCCGGAGATCATGGGATACATCATTTTCACGTTGCCCTCGGCGCTGGCGCGGAGAATGGCGCGAAGCTGGGCGCGGAACAATTCCGGCTGCGCGAGACAAAACCGGATCGCCCGCCAGCCCAGAAACGGGTTGATCTCCTGCGCCAGTTGCAGGTGCGAGGCGAACTTGTCGCCGCCCAGGTCGAGGGTGCGGATGACGACGGGATGCGGCTTCAATGCGGCGGCAACCTGCCGGTAAGCCTGGTATTGCTCCTCCTCGGTCGGCAGCTTGTCGCGGTTGATGAAAAGAAATTCCGTGCGGAACAGGCCGACGCCATCCGCCCCGTGCGCGAGCACGGCCGCGATGTCGCCGGGCGCTTCGATGTTGGCGGAAAGGTGGATGGATTTTCCGTCCAGCGTGACGGCGGGCTGGTGCTCGATTTCGTGAAGTTTTTCCTCGAGCGAAGCCTTGCGCTTCAAAAGCTGGCCGTACTCAAAAAGCGTCTGGTCCGTCGGATTGACGATGACGACGCCATTGTAACCATCGAGCAGCGCGTAATCGCCGCTGTTCAATTCCTGGCTGATGTTCTGCAGGCCGACCACGGCCGGAATGCCCAGCGACCGCGCCATGATGGCCGTGTGCGAGGTCTTGCCGCCGATGTCCGTCGCAAAACCCAGCACCAGTTTTTTGTCCAGTTGCGCGGTCGTGGACGGACTCAAATCATGGCTGATCAAAATGCACGGTTCGGCGAGCTGATGCAGGCCGAACTGGTCCTTGGCCTCCAGCAAATTATCCAGCACGCGCGCCGTCAGATCGCGCAGGTCGGCGGTGCGTTCGCGGAGATATTCGTCGTTCGCGCCCGCCAGCGCCTCGGTGTAACGCTCGGCGACGGCATGAAAAGCGTGGTCGGCATTGACCTTTTGATCGCGGACCAGGCGGATGACTTCGTTCACCAGCACCTGGTCTTCCAGCATCAGCAAGTGCGCGTCGAAAATGTCCGCGTCCGCCGCGCTCAAGTCTTTCAACACCCTGCGCTGCACCTCCAGAATTTGCTGGCGGGTCTGGACCAGGGCCTGTTCAAAGCGGCTGACTTCGCCGGCGATTTCGTTTTCGGCCAGCTCGCGCCGGGCGATGACGTGGCTGGTGCGATGCAAAACGAGAATGTTCCCGCGGCAAACGCCGGCGGAAACGGCGATGCCGCGAAATGTTCGTTCTCCTTTTTGCTGCCGCTCGGCCATACCCGAGGAATAACCAAAACCGCGGGGGTTGAAAAGCAATTACCGCCGTAAATTAAGAAAACCCGCGCAGGCGGGCTTTTATTCTACATTCGAAATTTGAATCCAAAATTTCCGTCAGGCGCGTTCCATGTACTTGCCCGTGCGTGTGTCCACCTTGATTTTCTCGCCGGTCTTGATGAACAACGGCACTTGAACCGTAATGCCGGTTTCGAGCGTCACCGGCTTTTGCACGTTGTTCGATGAATCGCCGCGAATGCCTTCCGGCGCATCCGCCACCGTCAACGCCACACTGGCCGGCAATTCGATGGTCACGGCCTTTTCTTCGACAAACGTCACCGTCACCTGGCCGTTCTCCACCAGAAAATTCTTCGTGTCGCCGACCAATTCCGCCGCGAGCGTGACGGTTTCGTAAGTTTCCGGGTCGGTGAAAACGTAGTCCGCGCCGTCCTTGTAGCTGTATTCCATTTTTTTGGTGATCATCGGCACCGGCTCGATGCGCTCGGTGGAACTGAACCGCACGTCGGACGATTTGCCGGTGCGGATGCTGCGGAGCGTGGCCTGCACGAAGGCCCGCAGGTTGCCTGGCGTGCGGTGTTGCATGTCCAGCACCACGCTGATGTCGCCGTTGTAATTGATCGCCATGCCACGGCGGAGATCGTTTGCTGTCGCCATAAATTCAAAAAATCAGTCGTTCAAGATGGTGTTTCCCGCAAAACGGGAGCGGTGGAGCATAATCAAAAATCACTCGAATGCAAGACGGTTTTGGAAGAATGGAGGGATTCGATGGTGGGTTACGGATTGTTGCCGAAAATTCATTTGGCGCAAATGTCCGCATGAGCATTGGCTGAAAATCCTGTTTTAAAAGATGGGAAGTCCGCTTTGCAAAGAGTCGGCGATGATACTTTATTGTCGCACGTCCGAAAGTTAGCGGAAAATGACAATCGCGCTTATTACATTCAAGTCTGGTATCGCCTTTTCCGATACACGCAGGGAGAACATTACGGCGACCATTTGATCCGATTGGGACGCGGATATTTCATTGACCTTGACCCTGGCAGGATTCACGGATTATGGGCGAAGTTATCAAAAATTACAAAATCGCAGTTATGCGTTTGATTTGAAGCTGGCGCAACTTCGATTTTATCTACGGTGGTTTGAGCCAGTGATTCACGTCCCGTTATTGCTACTACTCCCCCGCCTGCTGGCAAAGTTAAGGGGCCGGAAACGAAGTCTGCCCACAATTCAAAATCCCCCGCCTGCTCATGCTCAACGCTTAACGAACAATCGTGGGGGTGTTTGAGATGCTCATTTTCAAACCAGCGCAATACTTTTGCCCGATTACCGTCCGGCTTGAAATCCGAAACTGGAATTGTGCCGTGCTTAACGCGATAAATGTTCATTTTTCTGTTTTGGAACACCGTCCGTCTCTTTCCGCGCCCGATGCCGGTGAATTATCGGCCACAATTCAATCGCCACAATTTCCATCACGCCAACAACCCCAAGACCGACAAACATTCCCGCAATGCCGCCAAGAATCGCTCCGCCAACCCCCGCTCCAATGCCGTGCGTTCCAAAAATCACAGCACCAAGCGCAGCACAAGCAACGGTGGTGCTGATTATTGCCAGTGCTAAAAATTTGTAAAACATCTGTCCGATATTTAATATGAAAACACCAACCAAAACAGCAAAATCACGCCCAAAACGGCTTAATAAACCAGTGTTTAACAAAACGAAAAAAAGTGTTGACATGTTTATTAAACATGTTAGATTGAAGGGCGTGAACAAAAAAGCCCCTAATGACCGCTTGGAAATCCTCCGAGTGAAATACGAACAAGACATCAAGGTCAAAGAGTCCGAGCTTGAAACGCTGCGGGCAAAACTGGCGACTTTACGGACGTTGGCGCAAGAATCGGAAAAGCTAGCCAACCCGCAATCCGAGCCTGACAAATACGCCAAGATGGGATTAACGGACGCAATTCTTGATGTTGTGGGGCGTCTGAAAGGCGTTTCAATACATGGCGCGAACACTTCACAAATTCGGGATTGCATGATTGCCTGCGGGTTCAGACCAAGCGAAGAAAACCCGCACAATTTCAGTGTGGCGGTGGCGGTGACATTGCAGCGATTAAAGACGCAGCGGCGTGTGAAGTTAATCCGCCTAAACGGTAATAATTTTTGGAAACCAGCATGAAAAGGTTTCGGACAATTTGGGAACGGGAGCGGGCGTTGGCAATGCGCTTCATTAGCGCGAAATCCGCTCCCTAATCCCCAAACTGAAAATAATGCTCCGCAAGTGTTTGAGCACTCACGGAGCGCAACCAAAGGCCAAAGACCATCGGTTGCATATCGTGTAGATACAGCGACACGTTAATCTTTGGCTGCGAAAGGTCAAGTGAATGCGTGTCTGTGCTGCGGTGGTAAAACCAAAAAGTTCGGCAGTTTCAAAACCCGTTCCGGTTCTGTGCAACGCTTTCGTTGCCTCAAATGCGGGAAAACTTTTAACGAGCAACGCCGCTTCATCGGCTTGTGTCTGGATGAAAGTAAAATCGTTCAAATTGTCCGTTGCCTATCGGAAGGCTGCGGCGTCAGGGCAACCGCAAGGCTGGCCGGTTGCGACAAAAACACCGTGCTTGAAGTCGTGCGCGTAATTGGCGAGAAGTGCGAACGCTTTCACGATGAGGTTGTCCGCAATGTCAAAACCGAGTCCATTCAGCTTGATGAACTTTGGGCGCGTGTCGGCATACGTCAAAGCCGCACAGTCGAATGGGACGCCTTGCGCGGTGACTTTTACACGTTCCTTGCGATTGACAGGCGCACAAAGCTGATTATATCGCACCTGACAGGCAAGCGGGATTACAGCAACACAAACGACTTCGTTGCGGACTTGGCAGAGCGCGTCCCCGGCGTGGTTCAAATCACTTGTGACGGCTGGAATGCCTACCCTGACACAATCCGGCATCATCTGCTTGGCCGTCTCAATCTGGCCGTGATGCAAAAGATTTACGGCAGTCAGGGAAAGCCCCTGAATCAAGTTGACCCGAACCACCGCTACAGTCAGCCCAAATGCACCGGCATCAAATTGAAAACGATTGCTGGCGAGCCGGACATTGACAAGATTTGCACAAGCCATATTGAACGCCTCAATTTGAGCGTCAGGACGTTCAATCGGCGTTTTACGCGCCTTTGTCTTGGTTGGTCACGCAAGCTGGTTAATCATCGTTGTAGCGTTGCCCTGTTTGTTGTGGCACACAACTTTTGCAAGGTGCATCAAACGCTTGGATGCACGCCAGCATTGGGCGCACGCCTCACAAACCACAACTGGACAATCGAGGAGCTTGTGAAAAAACTTTCAGAAACAATTTGACATACACGACCAGGGATTCCCCGGGGGTGGATACTTCTTCTGGCCTGGCCTTGACACCCCCAGGTTTTGTATGTTACAAACGTGTGACCACAATTAGCTGTGGCTTTATGCGCTGCCCAAAGTGCGGTTGTCAGGACGACAAGGTCATTGATTCGCGCGCCTCGCGTGAAGGGGCTACGATTCGCCGTCGCCGCCAATGTGCCAAATGCGCTCATCGGTTCACCACTTACGAGGAGATGGAACGCGAAGGATTGATGGTGCTCAAGCGCGACGGGCGGCGGGAGGAGTTTTCGCGCGAGAAACTTTTGTCCGGCGTCAAGAAAGCCTGCCAAAAACGCCCCATCAGCCCGAAGGCGATGGAAGATTTGGTGGACCACATCGTTGCCGTCGTGACTGACGAATACGAGAACGAGGTGCCGGCCGAGTTCGTCGGCAAAATGGTCATGGACGGCCTGCGCGAAATTGACGAGGTCGCCTATGTCCGGTTTGCCAGCGTCTATCGCCGGTTTCAGGAAGCCACCGACTTTGTGCACGAGGTCAAAAAACTGGAGGCCCGGCAATGATCGCCCTGATGTCCGATTGTTTGCTCTTCCGGCTCGCCAGCGGCGAAAGTGTTCCGTTCTCGGCGGAAATGATTTCCGTCGAACTCGTTGGCGACGCGGTGGAGAAATTCGATCCCGAACTGCTGCATCACGCCACGGCCTCCGTTTTTCATTATTTCAAAAATGAACTGGGCCGCGAGACCGTCACCGTGGGTGAATTTGCCGAGGCGTTGGAGAAGGTGCTGCGCGGCCTGGGGTTCAACGTCTCTTCCGAAGAGACCGCACCATCCCGGCGCGGGCGCCGGGGGATTGTCGAGGCCGATTTGCTGATGCTCGCGCGCGAATCCGGCGAAAGCCGCGAGTTGTTTTTCTTTCCGCGGCTGCGGGGCGAACTGCGCGCACAACTGCGCCACATACCGCGCCTCGTGCGCTTTCGCGGCCTGCGCGGCTGCGTCAAGCAACTGGCCGGGGCGCGCCGCTGGAGTTTGCGTTGCGAAAGATTGGAGGAGCAAATCGTCGAATACCTCCGCGGGTGCCTGGGCGCCGAACCGGAGCAGGCCGACTGCGCGCTGGTGGTGGAATGAAATGAGCGAATCACGAAATACACGAATAACAGATCAGGAAGAAAAATTTCGTGTCATTTCGCGTGTTTCGTGGTTCAAAAAGACTATGAGCAAAACACTTTTTGAAAAAATCATCGCGCGCGAGATTCCGGCGACCATCGTTTATGAAGACGATCTGGTCTTCGCGCTGCGCGACATCAATCCCCAGGCGCCCAGGCACGTTTTGATCATTCCCCGGAAACCCATCCCGCGCATCGCCGAGGCCGGGCCGGAAGACCACAAGGTCCTCGGCCATCTTTTGCTGAAGGCCGCCGAGGTCGCGGACAAGTTGGGACTGAAGGAAAGCGGCTACCGGATCGTTATTAACAACGGCCCCGACGCTGGCGAAGCCGTGCCGCACCTGCATGTTCACATCCTTGGTGGACGCCACATGGCCTGGCCGCCGGGGTGAGTTTGGTTCCTGATCGCTTGAAACGCTGGTGCGAACAGCCTTCGTGAATGGTTTGATTTTAGTGAATTTCCGAATCGATAAAAATATCCCCTTGCGTTAGCATTAGTCGGATGTTATTATATTTTCGTAATGCTAAATCGACGTGGCATAAAAAAGACCGACGCGTCCCTGCTTTATGAGGTAAATTACCCAGAGCAAAGCCAAATTGGTTTTTTGGTTAAAGGCAAACGCCGTGGTCACCCATTCCACGAAATTTTCAATTTCAGCCAGTATTCATCCGAAGAGACTTGTTTCAAGGCGGCGGTGGCGCGAGCAAAGATTCTACACAAGCTTTACCCGCCGCTAACAAGACGAGAGTATGCTCAAATAAAGCGCAAAAATTTCAAGAACAAAGTTGTCGGCGCTAGAAAATTAGTCAAGAAGGTCAAAGGGTTTGAATACGAATTTTGGGAAGCTTCATGGAGCCCAAGAGTCGGTGTTGTCAAGAAGCGTCTATTCTCGGTCAACAAATATGGCGACAAAGAAGCTGAACGTTTGGCGCTGAAAACACGGCAAGAGGGGTTGGCAAATATGGAGGATTAGAAAATGCCACGAAAGCGGCGAAAAAATGACCGTAATTCCAAACCCGTTCACAGTTTCGAATTGAGAGTTGGCTCTGGCGAGGGGTTTAATATCGGCAAGTTATTTTGCACTGCGTCGAAAGGTAGTAATAGAAAAATGAATGACATAAAAATAATTATGGCGTTGACGATTTTGCTCCTTTTGGCTGCATTCGTCCTTGTTTCAGCCCTGCGCGGAGACAAATAGCAAATCAAAAACCGGCGAATTTCAGCCTTGTTGGAAATCGCTTCACAACTCGGCTCAAACAAATTTCCGCAGTACCTTGCCCAGCCGCTTGATGCCTTCGCGGATGTCATTCTCGCTCGCGCTGCCGAAGCTGATGCGCATTTCGTTGACCGGTTTTGCACGCGCCGGATCGTCCGCGTAACACAATTCGCCCGGCACATAAAGCACGTCATTCTTCAGCGCGGTCCGGAAAACTTTTGATTTCACGCCTGTCGAAATGTTGCGCGGCAGGCGCGCCCAGAAATAAAGTCCGCCTGCCGGTTCCCACCATTCGACGGATGGCGGGAAATGTGTTTCAAGTGCCAGCTTCATCACGCGTGCTTTGTACGCGTAACGCTTTTGCAGCCGCGCGACGTGCTTTTTGTAAGCACCCGAAGCCAGTACGCGAACAAAAAGCTGCTGCAACAAATTCGCCGTGCCGAAATCGTGATTGCCCTTGATGCGTTTTACCGCCGTGAACAGCGGTTCCGGCAGGACGCCATAACCCACCCGCGCGCCGGTCGCAAACGGCTTGGTGAATGTGCCGGCGTAAATCACGCGCTCAGCCGCGCCGGGAACCGCGAGGGTCGAAGGAGGCATGGTAGGGACGCGCTGCTGCGCGTCCAGGTTGACCGGCAGGTCAGCCCTGCCGGGAAAGTACAATTCGCGATACGCCGCATCTTCGAGCAGATAAATGGGATGTCCCGCCGCGCGTTCGAATTTTCTCAGCAATTTCAGAAGGCCGCGCTTTTTCTCAAAGCTGGTTGTGACGCCGGTCGGATTTTGGAAATAGCTGACGAGGTAAAACATTTTGACCCGGCGCAAGTCCCCGGAACGTTTGAGCGATTGCAGGATCTTTTCGAGATGCATCAGATCCAGTCCGTTGCGTTCAAGGCGGATGCCGCGCGCGCGCAGCCCGCGACTTTGGAGAATGCCGAGATAAACGAAATACGTGGGGTCTTCGACGAGCACGATGTCATCTTCGTCGCACAAGGCCTCGGCGGTCATGTAAAGCAGTTGCTGCGAACCGCTGGTGATGAGCAGGCGTTCGGGTGAATAAATTTCGGGAGGGCCGGCGTGCCGCCGTCCCTGATTTTTGGGACGCCGACACGGCGTCCCTCCCCAATCAAGTTTCTGCAAATGCTCCGCCGTCAGCCGGCGCAGTTCAGGGTCCCCGGCAGTTGAACCGTATTGCAACGCGGGCCGGCCGGTTTTGGGCGAACGCAGGATGTGATTCAGCGCCGCGCGGGTTTCAGCGACGGGCAACGAGAGGATTGTCGGTGAAGCCGGCGGCGAGCGAAATGAGCCTGGCCCGCGCCAGCGCCGCCTGCATGAGCCACGAGATGGGCGATTCGCCGGTGCGCTGACCCATTTGGGACAAGCCGGAGTTTCTCATTCGGTTAAACATTCAACATTCAACGCCGAACGTCGAACATTCAATTTATTTTGCAGCGCACATTCGAGGTTGAATGTTCGGTGTTCGATGTTTCCCTCATTTGGCGCCGAAGACGCTGTCGAGGATGACTTCCTTGGTTTTCCAGATGAGCGCCATGGTCATGGCCAGGGGCAGCAGCGCGAAGAACGTCAACGCCCAGAAGCCGAGCCGGCTCAGCCAGTCGGAGAAGTTGCCGAGCGCCAGTTGCCACTGCGCAGAGTGAAGGAAAACGACGAAAGCCACGCCCAGAAACAAAAGTCCGACGAGCAGCCAGCGGTTGAGCGCGGTGAAGAGGAGCGTTTCGTGCCGGAGCGTTTCGTCCGGCAGCATAGCGCCGAGCTGTTTGAGGACGACATTCAGGTTGAACAAAAAAAGCAGCGCGGACAAAACGAGCACAAACACCGCCGCGTTGAAGAACGGTTCTTCCGGCATTTTATTCTGCCAGTAAAGAAACGGGCAAAGGCCGAAGTTGACGAGACCCAGGAGTTTTGCGCGGTCGAGGGCGTTACGCCAGGGGCGTTCCTGTTTTTGGAAGTCGCTCATCTGCCGGAGGCCATAGAGCAGCAAACCGGTGCCGGCCAGGGCCGGGACGAGGCCCAGCGGCTTGAGCCAGTCGGCCTTGGCGGTTTCGGCGCAAATGACCAACGACGCGGGCAGTCCCCAAAACAGCGCGGACAGACCGCGGGCAAGGCGTCCGAGTGAGCGGAGCAATTCGGCGTTGGGCGCGGGATCATCCATGAAAAGCGAAGCCGGAGGATAGAAGATTGAGGCCGGCATTTGCAAGCCGATGAGTTGCCATTCTCAATCCTCCGCCCATCGGCCTCGGGTTCAAAAGCTCAAGTACGTGTAGGCCTTCAACCCGCGCTCGTAATCATCCAGCAGGCGCATGGCTTCGGACGGCTTCATGCGGTCGGATTTGATGGCCTCGTCCATTTGCGCCTTCATCTGCCGCTTCAGTTCATTTTCGTCGTATTGCACGGCCGCGAGCGACTGGATGATGGTGTTGCCTTCGATGATTTCCTCGATGTAATAGCCGGTCGGTTCGTCGGGTTCGAGAAAGACGTGGACCTCGTTGACGCGGCCGAACAGATTGTGCAGGTCGCCCATGATGTCCTGGTAGGCGCCCATCAGAAAGAAGCCGAGGTAGTACGGCTCCGGCTGGCCGTTGCCGTTGGTGTTAAGCTTGTGCAATGGCAGCGTGTCGCGCACGTCGCGCAGGTCAATGAACTTGCTGACCTGGCCGTCGGAATCGCAGGTGATGTCCACGAGCGTGCCTTCGCGCGTGGGCCGCTCGTTCAGGCGGGCAATGGGCATGATGGGAAACAACTGGTCGAGCGCCCAGTGGTCAAGCAGCGATTGAAAGACGGAGAAGTTGCAGAGGTATTGATCGCTGAGGCTGTCCTCGAGCTTGCGGATTTCCTCCGGCACGTAGGCGTGGCCCTTGTAGTGTTCGACCACGTCGCGGCTGATCTGCCAGTAAAGGTCCTCGATCTTCGCCTTGTCGGGCAAATCCAGCACGCCGAGCGTGAACATGTGCTGCGCGTCCTCGCGGCGTTCGAGCGCGTCGTGATAAGCCTCGAGCCGGTTGAGCTTGGCGAGGTTTTTCCGGATGTCGAGCAGCTCGTTGACGAGCGGATGCTCTTTTTCGCCAAATTTCAAAAATTCGCCGGGCCGGATTTTTTCAATCGCGCCAAACACCTCGACGATCAGGACGCTGTGATGCGCGACGATGGCGCGTCCGCTTTCGCTGATGATGTCCGGGTGCGGGACGTTTTCGGCGTTGCACACGTCGGCGATGTAATAGACCGCGTCATTGGTGTATTCCTGCAGCGTGTAGTTCGTCGAGCTGTCAAACGCCGACCGGCTGCCGTCGTAATCCACGCCCAGCCCGCCGCCGACGTCGAGGTAGGAAATCGGGAAACCCATTTTGTGCAGCTTGGCGTAAAGGCGCGCCGCCTCCTGCACCGCCTTTTTGACCGTGAGAATGTCCGGCACCTGCGAGCCAACGTGGAAATGCAGCAGCTTGAAACAGTGGCCGAGATTTTCCGCCTTCAACATCTCCGTCGCCTCCAGCAGTTCGGCCGTGCTCAGGCCGAATTTTGCATTTTCGCCGCCGCTGCTCGCCCAGCGGCCCGCGCCCCGGCTCACCAACCGCGCGCGGATGCCGAGCAACGGTTCGACATTGAGCTGTTTGGAAATCGCAATGATATGCCGCAACTCCTCCAGTTTCTCGACGACCAGGATGATCGTTTTGCCCAATTTGATGCCGAGCATGGCCATCTTGATGAACTCCGCGTCCTTGTAACCATTGCAAACAATCAGGCTGCCGATTTGATTTTGCAGCGCCAGGCCGGCGAGCAGTTCCGGTTTACTGCCGACTTCGAGGCCGAAATCAAACGGCTTGCCCGCGTCGAGAATTTCCTCCACCACCTCGCGGAGCTGATTCACCTTGATCGGGAACACGCCGCGGTAACGGCCCCGGTAGCCGTATTCCGCAATCGCACTGCGAAAGGACTGGTTCAGCGCCTCGACCCGGTGGCGCAAAATGTCCTGGAACCGGATGAGCAGCGGAAATTTCAACCCGCGGCCTTTCGCCTCCTCGATGACGTC
Source organism: uncultured Verrucomicrobiae bacterium (assembly GCA_963754775.1). GTDB lineage: Bacteria > Verrucomicrobiota > Verrucomicrobiia > Limisphaerales > UBA11358 > UBA11358. The sequence goes on along the minus strand of CAVWHM010000023.1, from coordinate 67,526 downwards.
CGTGATGTCCACCGCCACGCCCGCGTCCTGAAGCGGCTTGGCGACGACGTGGCCCTCGTCGTTGATGTCAAAATACTTCGCGCCCCAGCGATGAATATTATAAAGGTTGCGTGCCGCTTCGATGTCCCACGGTCGCGCCGCCTCGGTTGAATTGCTCATCTCATGTGTCGAATCGACCGAACTATAAAACGCTGCACACGGAAATCAACAGACAGAATGAAAAATTTTCGTGACGACGCGCCGGGTAAAAGTTCAATACGCCGCTTTACAGGTTCGCGCGCGGGGACTAAAGTCGTTTCATGGCTGCTGAATACGATACAACCGAATTTGTGGACACCGATTTTCAAACCCAGAAATCGCCTTACGGAAACCCCGCGCCCGCCGGCGATCCGCTCCGCGCGCCCACGCGCGAGGAGGTGGACCGCAAGGTCGTCGAGGCGCAGCAAAAGCTCGCCGAACTCAAACGCGCGCAGGAGGGTTTGGAACGCGAACGCGCCGCGCTCGAGGAATTGCGCCGCCGCCAGAATGAATTTCAGACCGGCCGGCAGGAAATGGTGCACAGCCTCACGCGCGGCCTCGGTCTGCTCGAAGAAGCCGAGTTCAACGCCCGCCGCGACGCCGAGCAAATGGTCAAGACCGTCGCCGATTTCCGCGACGCCCTCGACAAAATCCAGGGCATCCATGAGGAAACCTGGAACAAGGATAATTTCAGTGTCGAACTCACGCGCGGACTGACCACCATCGAAAACGCGCGCATGGAATGGAACGCCGCACGGCTCAAGTTTCCCATCCTGTCCGGCGAAACCCCGGCCAACCCGGAAACCGAAAGCGCGCCGCCGCCCGCCGCATCACCCTTCGCCACGCACAGTTTCGGCGAACTGTGCAAGTTCGGCCTGGCGCTGACGTGGCCGCTGGCGCTCGTCGCGTTGCTCGCGCTGGGTTTGATGCTGGCCGTTTTGTTGCGTCACTGAAAGTTGAAGTCGTATGGCGTTCGCGAAAAAAAAGGCGAAAACGGTTGACCCGATTTCCGACCGCGCACGCACCTTGAACGGCCAGATCGCCGCGCTCGAAGCCGAAATCAAAAGGCTCGACACGCAAATTCAGCACAATCCCGCGCCGCGCCTGCGTTCCACCGCCATTCCGCATGGCGCGACCATTGACCGCACGCACGAACCGCCGCCGTCCCCGCCCGCGCAAGAACCGGTCTTTGAGGAGGTCAAACCGCTCCCGGCCAACGACGAGACCGCCACGCCCGATCAATTCAACGAACTCGGCGTGCGCAAATACGATTTACCCGCGTTCATCCAGCGCCTTCGCCGGCGATTCAGCCGGCCGGTGGCTTCCAACCCGCGGCTGGTCACGTATCTGGCCGCCGGCGGCGTTCGCGGCCTGCGCCCGTTGCGTTACGAAAAACGCGTGGCGCGCAACCGTTTCATCGCGTTCGCCATTTTTCTGTTTGTGGTGCTGCTCGGCACCTTCCTGGTCTATCTGCGCAACCACTGACCGAATCACGCCCATGAAGAATCAATTCTTCAAGCTGTCCATTCCCACGGCCGATGGCCAATTCATCGCACGCTATTCCGCCAAAGGATTGGCTGAACTCAATTTTCCTGGCGGTGGTAGGGCCGACCTGCTGGTCGGCCAGGACGCGCAGCAGCGCGTCCCTACCAATAAAATCCCTGCCAAAATCCTCCGCTGGCATCGGGCGACGAGCGGCCGGATTGAAAAGCTCCCTGGCCGGGCGCAAACCAAAAAATTTGCCGCCGCTAGATTTGAGCGGTGGAACGGAATTTCAGAAACGCGTCTGGAACGCCCTGCGGAAGATTTCCACTGGCCGGACGAAAAGCTACGGCGAAATCGCGCAGGCGATTGGCAAGCCCAAAGCCGTCCGCGCCGTGGGTGGCGCGTGCGGGGCGAATCCGGTCCCGGTTTTTGTGCCGTGCCACCGCGTCTTGGCGGCGAACAAAAAACTGGGCGGCTTCTCCGGCGGATTGGATTGGAAACGCAGTTTGCTCGCGCGGGAAGGCGTTAATTTTTGACGATGAATTTGGTTTTGATGCTATAAGCCAAGTATGAAGAAGGCATGTTTTGTAGTCGCGTTATGCGCGCTCATCGCGGGCGGCGTTGTGGGTTTTTACATTGAGCGCACCCGTTATGTACACACGGTAAGCAGCGTGATAGTAACCGATGAGTTTGGACGGGCGGCAGATGCATACACCACCCTTAATGAATTACGGTCAGGAAATACGAATGCAGTCTCTGATAATTTGGAAGAAGAGCTTGATATCGGAGTCGTGTCATTGAGTGCAATCGTGAAAGAAAATCCAGCGATTGAACATGCCAAGAATTATCAGAATTTTCTTCGGAGGGTTGCTGAGTATCGCGCCAAGTATCCACATCACAATGATGATACCAATATGGACAGTATGGTTGCAGCAGCATTGAAGGCAACCAACGAGAACGTTTCCAAGTAGCCTTCAAATTTCTCCGCTCACTTCATGCTCTTCACGCATTTTTTATTTCGCCGTCATCCGGATGATTTCGCGCAACGGCGTGCGCGGGTCGGAACTTCACAAAGCGTTCAAGTTTTTTCACCAGCGGCTTGCGGCGCCGCATGTCGTCAAAACTCGGCACGCCAGTGACGCCGTAGCCCGTGGACGAAACCGGATACGCCTTGTCATACGGCACGATTTGAATCTTCGATTTCGAGCCAAGCGTTTTGACCACCAGCCGCGCGAGTTCAAGGATGCTAATTTCCTCCGTGCCGCCGATGTTGAAAATTTCTCCGAAGACGCATTTCTCCTGTAGCGCAGGCGTCCCGCCTGCAGATTTCAATGGCAGGCGAGACGCCTGCGCTACTCTTTGCAACCGCACCAACGCTTCCACCGCGTCGTGTACGTGACAAAAACACCGCGTCTGCCTGCCGTTGCCAAAGACTTTCAGCGGTTCGCTTTTTTTCGCCGCGGCGATGAAGCGGGGCAGCACCATGCCGTAACGCCCGGTCTGGCGCGGGCCGACGGTGTTGAACAGCCGCGCGATGGTGACGGGCAGGTTTTTTTCGCGCGCGTAGGCCAGCGCGAGAAATTCGTCGGTGAGTTTCGAGCACGCGTAACTCCAACGTGATTGCCCCGGCGGGCCGATGAGCAGATCGTCGTCCTCGCCGAACGCCGGCTTCGCGCTCTTGCCATAAACTTCCGAGGTCGAGGTCAGCAGTAGCGGCGTGCGGTTCGCGGCAGCGGCGCGCAGCAAAATCTGTGTTTCGTGGAAGCTTGCTTCCAGAACGTGCAGCGCCGATTTGACGACGAGTTCAACGCCCACGGTCGCAGCCAGATGGAAAATAAATTCCGCATTCGCGGCCAGTTTTGGCAATTCGGCACACGTGGAAATTTTGGATTTGACGATTCGCAGCCGCGGATTTGATTTCACCGCCGCAAGATTTTCCAGCCGGCCGGTCGAGAGATCGTCAATGACGACGACGCGTCTGCCGTCGTTGAGCAGTCGTTCAACCAAATGCGATCCAATAAATCCAGCCCCGCCTGTGACAAGAATATGTTTCATTCGCAAGGCGGGTGAAACTTCCAATTGACCGTAGCGGCGCCTCGGCAGCGCGCCGGTAGTTTCAAAAAAATCGGGAATGCGGCTCTTTGCCGAGAAGCCGCTACGCCGTCTCCGAATTTCGATTCACCGATGCAACGGTCCGTTTTCATTTAAGCGCGTTGGCAATGGCTTCCGCCAGTTTCTGCCGGAACTCCGGGGATTCAATCAATTTCGCCTCGTGCGGATTGGACAGGTACCCGCACTCGATGAGCACGGCGGGCCGGTGTTGGTCGTGCAGCACCCCGATGAACCGCGCGCGCCGCACCCCGCGGTCTTCCAGACCGGTAGTCCGCAGCAGTGCCGCGTGCAGGCGGACGGCGAGTTGCAAATTTTCGGCGTCGAAGCCGTTGTTGGAAAAACTATCCGACCAGAAATCGTTGTAACCGCGTATCAGAGTTGAAGACATGCCCGTCGGTGTGAGGCAATACGTTTCGAGGCCGGCCTGTTTTTCGTTCGGCGCGGCGGAATTGAAATGCAGGCTGATGAACAAATCCGCGTGATGCGCTTCGGCGCACGCGGCGCGGTCGTCCAGCGAAACGTCCACGTCGTTCGTGCGCGTGAGGAAGACCATCCAGCCGTTGGTCGCCAGCAAGGGCGCGAGCTGCAATGCCAGGTCGAGCGTGAATTCCTTTTCAAACCGGCCGTCGAGCACGCTGTGGGTGCCGGTATTCGACCCGCCGTGGCCGGGGTCAATCATGATGACGCGGTTGGTGCTGAACGTCAGCGGCGGGTCGCACAAAAGCGGTTCAAGGTTTCTCTGCAAATCGAGTTCGTGCAGGAAAATCTGGCCGTCGATGAGTTGCGGTTCAAAGCCGAGATTGATTTCAATGCCGTTCCAGGTCGCTTCACGGCTGCCGATCTCCAAAGTCATCACGCCGGTTGCCGAACCAATTGCATACGTGGCCATCGGGAGACTGGACAGTAAATGCGGCGTGCCGGTTTTGTGTTCGGCAGCCCAGCGGCTGAGTGAGAGCCACGTTGTCACCGGCGCGGGACGGACGACGTTCGTTGGCGGCGGCTTCGGGTAAACGACCGGGGCGCTGGGCCGCGGCGGTTGGGGAATTTGCAGTTGTTGAAGTTCATTGGTCGCCGCCCAGTTGGGCGGCAACGGCTCGTTGGGCGCGCGGTATGGCGCGGTTGCGCAGCCCGCCAAAAAAAATACCGCAATAAAAAAGATGCCAGCCGGTTTTAACACGCGGCCATTGTGCGGAAGGCAAAGTCGGACTCAAGCTGTTTCCTCATTTACGATTTGCGATTTACGATTGACGTGCGCACCGGAGCAAATCGCGTCAATCGTAAATCGTATATCGCAAATTTGCCGGCACGGAAACTTTGTTGTGCTTGCTGCGAATGAATTGCGCCGTCATCATTTGCGGGAGTGAAGATTTTAGTCGCCATCACCGGAGCCAGTGGCGCGCTTTACGCGCAGCGTCTGCTGGACAATCTCGACCCGCGCCAGCACGAATTGCACGTCGTGATGAGCAATTACGCGCAACAGGTCATTGCCGGGGAATTGCCCGGCGGCCTGCGCCTGCCCGCCGGGGTCAAGACACACAACGTCAAAAGCATGAACGCGCCGTTCGCCAGCGGCTCGAATCCGCCGGATGCCATGGTCGTCATCCCCTGCACGATGGGCACGATGGGCCGCATCGCGCACGGTTACAGCGAGGACGTGCTGCTCCGCGCCGCGGACGTGGTTTTGAAGGAACGAAGAAAGTTGATTCTGGTCCCGCGCGAAACGCCATTGAGCCTCGTCCACGTCAAAAACATGGAATTGCTGCTGCAGGCGGGCGCGACGATTCTGCCGGCGAACCCGGGTTTTTACTCGAATCCGAAAACCGTCCAGGATGTCGTGGACACCGTGGTCGCGCGTGTGCTGGACCATCTGGGGCTGCCGCAACAACTTGTTTCGCGCTGGGCGGAGGAAAAGGAATGATATGGGAAAAATCGAACATCGAACATCCGATACCGAATCAAATGGCGGAAACTTTGAACCTCGAACATCGAACTTTGAACTCTGAACAAAAAAACTTCGAACGAGGTGCGCCGATTGGAATAGAGGCCGAAAGTATGACTTGGAAGAGCGACCCTTGGAATTCGCATCGGCAGTGATTGATGTTTCAGAAAAATTGCCAAACTCGCGGGCGGGGAATCACATTTCCGGCCAACTTTTGCGGTCAGGCACCTCGCCCTATGGGAACCATGGCGAAGCCCAAACGCCGGAATCCGCCGAGGATTTCATCCACAAAATGAAGATCTGCCTCAAGGAATTGCGGGAAACGTGCCGCTGGGTCAAACTGGTCGAGCGAAAGCGCTGGCTGCGGGGTGATCCTCAACTTGCCTTTGTGCAGGTTGAGAGCGAGGAGTTGATTCGGATTTTCAAAGCCAGCGTCCAGACCGCTGAACGAAACAAACTGGCCAAAAAGCAAAGCGCATCAACATCGCAAAAACCTGCACGCGACGTAATTTTGTTGTTCAGTTCGAGGTTCGAGCGTTCAAAGTTCAACGTTCGATGTTCTCAATCATTCAAAAATGGGCTTCGTTTGTGCGTTTCCCGCACACGGTTTTCGCGCTGCCATTTGCGCTGGCGGCGATGATGGTGGCGGCGCGCGATCACCGTGGCTGGCCGGGCTGGAAGATTTTCGGACTGATTCTGGCCGCGATGATTTGTGCGCGAACCTGTGCGATGGCTTTCAATCGCATTGTGGACAGAAAATTCGATGCGCTGAATCCGCGCACGGCCAGCCGCCATTTGCCCGACCGGACAAATTTCGCTGACGAGCGCAATCGCACTTTGTATTTTGTCCGCGGCGGGGTTGGTCGTCGCCAGTTGCTTTCTCAATCCATTGTGCTTTTACCTGTCGCCCATCGCATTGTTGGTGATTTGTTTCTATTCGTTCACAAAACGGTTCACAGATTACACGCACGTTTTCCTGGGCCTTTCCCTGGCGCTCGCGCCGGTCGGCGCGTGGCTGGCGGTGAAAGGCGCGGACGTTTCCGTTCTGGAAATTTTGCAGATGACCACGCTCGCGCTGGCGGTGGTGTTGTGGCTGGTCGGATTCGACATCATTTACGCGCTGCAGGATTACGAGTTCGACAAATCCCATGGCCTGCATTCGCTCGTGGTGGCGTGGGGACCGAAGAACGCGCTGGCCGCCGCGTTTCTGGCGCACATGATCATGTGCGGACTGCTGCTGCTGTTCGGATTGCTCTGCCAGTTCCGCATCGCGTATCTCGCCGGCTGGTTCGTCATCGTTGGCTGTCTGGTGTTGGAACACTGGATTGCCCGCCGCCGCAGCTTGAACTGGATCAACCTCGCCTTCTTCCGCCTCAACGCCCTCGTCAGCGCGGTGTTTTTGATTGTGACCGTGGCCGAGATAGTGTTTCAGGGCGGGTTCCGGCTGCGTTGAAAATAAGAGAACATTCAACGCTCAACATTCAACATCGAAAATTCAATGAAAGCCAACCGCGCCAAACCATTGGAGGTTGGGCGTTGAAAGTTGAATGTTGAGAGTTTTTTCCGCCAACGCAGCGAGTTTCTCGACTTTTACAACAACGTCGTCCTATCGCCAATTCCGTCGCGAGCGCGCAGCCGGCTTCCGCCGGTGCTTCGAATCCGATTCACGCCCTTTCGCAGAACGTGTCGCGTCCTTCGTCGCCATCCCGAGCCAGCCGGAAATCCACCTGCTTCTTGAAACTGTCCACCTTGGCCACCTGCACCCGCACGTTGTCGCCGAGCCGGATGACCCGGCGGGTACGCCGGCCGACCAACTGGCTCCGGTCTGAGTCGAACACATAAAAATCGTCCTCCAGAAAGGAAAGATGCACCAGCCCGCTCATCGCCAGCCCCGGCACATCCACAAAGAAACCAAAATTGCGCACGTCAATCACCAGCGCCGGATACGGCGTTGGCCTCGGCGACTTGAGCTGCGCCTTCAGGAAGGCATACAGCTTCACGTCCTTGCTGTCCCGCTCGGCGTCGGCGGAGTTTCGTTCCGTATCGGAAATATGCTCCGCGGTTTCCTTTAATGAATGGACCGGGCCGTGGCTCTTTTGAAACAATGCGCGATGCACCACCAGGTCGGCATACCGCCGGATGGGCGACGTGAAATGCGTGTATTTGGTCTTGGCCAGGCCGTAGTGACCGAGCGGCTCGACCGCGTAACGGGCGCGCATGAGTGACCGGAGAAACCCGATCTTGAGCGCCGCGCCGATGGGAATCGTGCCGAGCTTCTGCAGGAGCTTCTGAACTTCCGGCCGCTTCGTCAAATTCGCGCAGGGCACGTGATGGCTGAGCACTTCCTCGCGATATTCCTGCAACCGCCGTTCGTCCGGCTCCTCATGCACCCGGTAAATCGCCGGCACATTCCGGCCCATCAACTGGCCCGCCACCGCCTCGTTGGCCAGCAACATGAATTCCTCGATCAACTGGTGGGAAACATCGTTCTCGACCTTCTCAATGCGCTCCACCCGGCCCTGTTCATCCAGCCGGATTTTCATTTCAGGAAAATCCAGGTCCAGCGAACCCGCCTTGAACCGCAGTCGCCGGATCCGCTGGGCCAGCAGTGTTCGCGTCATGCAACATCTGCTCAATCCGGTCGCCTGGTTTCCGCTGCAAAATCGCCAGCACTTCCCGGTAAGTGAACCGGCGTTGCGAATGAATCACCGCCGGATAAAACCTCGCCTTCAACACCCGTGCCCTTCGTCCGACACCAGAAATTCCACGCATTTGGTCAGGCGATCCACGTCCGGTTTCAACGAGCACAACTCGTTGCTCAACGCCTCCGGCAGCATCGGGATCACCCGGTCCACCAGATAGGTTGAATTGCCCCGGCGGCGCGCTTCGTTGTCCAGCGCCGTGCCCGGTTTCACATAATGCGACACGTCCGCAATGTGCACCCACAGTTTCCAATGTCCCGGCGAACCCCGCTGCAGACAAATCGCGTCGTCAAAATCCTTGGCGTCGTCCGGATCAATGGTGACGACCTGATGCCGCCGGCAATCTTCGCGCCCGGCCAGTTCCGGCGGCGAAATAGCCGTCCCGATGGCCCGCGCTTCGTGCAACGCCTCCTTCGGAAAATGCAGCGGCAGGTTGTACTGACGCAGCACCGACAACATGTCCACCCCTTCCTCGTCCGGCGAGCCGAGCACCTCGATGATTTCGCCTTCCGGGTTGGTGTGCCGCGATTCCCATTCGTGCAACTCCACCACGACCTTGTCGCCGACGCGCGCGGGCCGGCCGACGTCGCGCGGTTGCGGCACATAAATGTCGTGTGGCATGCGCGGGTCATCGGGAATCACGTAAAGAAACTCGCGGCCCCGCTGCAACGTGCCGACCAGTTGCGTCCGTTTCCGTTCCAGGATGCGAATCACCACGCCCGTCTCCTGCTCGAGGCGCCCGGGGCTCAACCCTTTCGCCCGGACATCGCGCCGCACCAGCACGCGATCTTCGTGGAGCGCCGTGGATGTCGCCCCTTCCGGAATCATGATCTCCTTCAACTCCGGATCGTCCGGCTGCAAAAAGCCTTTCCCCTGGCGATTGATGCGAATCCGGCCCGGGACGAGGTCCGCCTCGCGCGACTGGATGTAACGATTCCCCTTCGTGCGGGCGATCTGACCGGACTGTTCCAGCCGGCGCAGCACCCCCTGCAATTCCTGCTGGCGATGGGGCGCCAGCCGGAGATGCCGGAGCAATTCCGGCACATTGGCCGGCGCATAATCCCGCCGGCCCAGTAATCTTAAAATCTGCTCTTCCATAAATTCATCCCGCAGCCTCGTGATAAGCCATTTCGCCAGATCATGAATGGTTTTTGGCGCATTGCCAGCGCCGACTCAACTCGGATCGTCCATTCAACGATTGAGTTTGCCTTGTCGCCCGAAAGCTGCTAACCCTGTCGCCGCGCTTATCAAAGCGCGGATTGGTCCGCCGATTCACATCGGCGCTACTTGAAAAATGAACTTTTTCGTTCAACGCAGCGAGTTGCGTGACCTTTATGACAAGGTCGCCGCCGGCGAACGCATTTCCGAGACTGACGCGCTCCGGCTGTTTGAGTCCAGGGATTTGAACGCCGTCGGCGCCATCGCGGACCTGGCGCGCCAGAAAAAAGTCGGCAACCGCGCCAGCTACATCATCAATCGCTACGTCAACTACTCGAACTATTGCATCCTGTCGTGCCAGTTCTGCTCGTTCGCGCGCAAGAAACGCGACGCCGACGGCTTCGAGTTCACCACCGATCAGATCGTGCAAAAAGCGCGCGAGGCGCTGGCTATCGGCATCACTGAACTGCACATCGTCGGCGGCCTGCATCCGTCGCTGCCGTTCACTTATTACACCGACATGCTGAAAGCGCTGCGTGCACTCGACTCCGATGGTAGGGCCGCGCTGCCGTCGCGGCCAGGACGAGCAGCAGCTCGTCCCTGCCACGCGTCTGCACCTCAAATGCTTCACCGCCATCGAAATCCTCCATCTCGCCTGGCTCGCCAAAAAATCCGTCGAGCAGACCTTGACTGAATTGAAGGCCGCCGGACTCGATTCACTCACCGGTGGCGGCGCGGAAATCTTCCGCAAGGAAGTCCGCTCAGCCATCGCCAAGGGCAAGGAATCCGCCGAGGAATATCTGGACGTGCATCGCACGTGGCATCGCATGGGCGGACGCAGCACCTGCACGATGCTTTACGGCCACGTCGAATCGCTGGCCGACCGCGTGGATCATCTGCGGCAGTTGCGCGCGTTGCAGGACGAAACGCACGGTTTCGTCGGCTTCGTGCCGCTGGCGTATCAGCCGGAGGACAACGATATCCCGGTCGAAAAACCGCCGACGGGCTTCGATTCGCTGCGCACCATTGCCGTCAGCCGCATCTACCTCGACAACTTCGACCACATCACCGCGTATTGGGTCGGCCTGGGCCTGAAACTGGCGCAGGTGGCATTGAGCTACGGCGCGGACGATTTGCACGGCACAATCATTGAGGAACACATTTTCCACATGGCCGGCGCGACCTCGCCGCAATTGCAGACCGAGGCGGCCATGCTCAAAGCCATCCGCGAAGCCGGCCGCACGCCGGTCCAGCGCAACACATTCTACGAGCCGATAAAAGTGCAGGAAAATCCGCCTGCGCCAGACGCGAGTGAAAATGCTGCACGGTCGAAAGTGCTCGAAGAAAACCTGGCAACAGCATGACTAAGGACACGCTAAAATTCCGTCTCGGACCGGCGCATTATTTAAGCGCCGCGCCCGTTTGTTATCTGGTGCTGTTTCTTTTTTCAACATTGATACTGACCGGCTGCTCAACCGTGATGACGTATAAACCCAAAGCGGCCGCTGGACCGGCAAAGCCGGCTGATTATCCCATCCTCGTTTATACGGAGGACATGACCGTTCCCCGGCCTTGCGAAGTGATCGGGACCGTTTCCGTTGGCGGCGGCCACTTCACGATGCGGGGAGGCTCGGTCGAAAGCGAGATGTTCAAAGTAATGCAAGCCGCCCGGGAAAAAGGCGCCGATGCCATCCAGATCAAAACCATGGAACAACCGGATTTTGCGAACGCGGATTTTCGCCTGGTGGCCGATTTGCTCCGCTACTCGGATACCTGGGAAACCATCACCATCCCGGAAGGAGAATTCGCCGCCTACCTCAAGGCGAATCAACGGAGCCTCGATCCGATTGAAGGCATCTGGAATATGCTCGGACGGGTTCCCCATCGCATCGGCATTATGCGAGACACTTCCAAACCGGGCCGGGACTTTGTTGGTTTTATTCTTGGACACGGAGAACCCGACCTGGCTCGACGGCTACAAGAAAATTGACATCAAGCGCGGACCACAACCCGGGACTTACCTGTTCGTTTACTACCTCGACAATTTCAGCAAACGGGAAACCACCGTCCTTTTAAGCCGGCGCACGGCGTTCACGCTGGCCATTCCGACATCTGAGGAAGAAGCCGAGTTGATCAGTTATTCCAAGAGCCAGTACATCCCTTAAACCGTTTATCGCCTGAAATGTCCGCCGCCGAAGTTCCAAAATTCCGCATTGGTTCGGTGCAATATCTCAACGCCGTGCCGCTCACGCGCGGCATCGAGGACACGGTCATTTTTGCCACGCCCGCTGAACTCGCCGAAATGCTCCGGCGCGATGAACTCGACGCCGCGCTTGTCAGCACGGCGGAGGTTTTGCTCACCGACCGCTATGACATTCTCGACGGCATTGCCATCGCGTCACTCGGCGAGGTTTACAGCGTACTGCTCGCCCATCGCCAGCCACTCGCGAAGCTGAAGGAGATTTATTGCCATACCGCGTCGTTATCGGGCTTGAATCTATTGAAGGTATTGCTGGCGGAACGCGGGTTGAAGCCGGAATTCAAGCCGCTGCCTGACCCGCAAAGGGCGGCGGAACACGACGCCGTGCTGCTCATCGGCGATCCGGCGATTGACTTCCAACGCGCCCCGCACGAGCACGAAATCTTCGATCTCGGCACGGCGTGGTATGAGCTGACCCATCTGCCCTTTGTGTTTGCCGTGTGGGCTTTGCGACGTGGCGTTGAAAACAAGGAACTGCGCCGCGAACTGCTGGAAGCGAAACAATTCGGCCTCGAGAACCTGGATTACCTGATCGAAACCCGCGAGGAATACGACGAGGATTTCCGCCGGGATTACCTCGGCTGGCACGTGCATTACCACCTGGCCTCGGACGAAAAGCGCGCCATCGCAAAATTCGCCGAATTGCTCCAGAAACACGGCCTCGGCCCGGTGTTCGAGCCAAAGTTTGTTGGGTAGGAGACGAGGTGACGAGTCTCAAATCAAATGCGGAGTGCGGAGTGCGGAATTAAAGTCAGAGCCTCCTCACGTCGGCTCCTGCGTTTCCTTATCCAACCTCGCCAGCGTTTCCGGGTCGCGCACATCCACCCAGCGGCCTTGAATCTCCAACCCGGCCAGCTTTTGTCCGGCGGCAATCATCGCGCTGATGGCGTCAGTCAATTCATATTCGCCGCGCGGCGACTTTTGCAGGCGCGCCGTGAAGTCGAACAGCGACGGGCGGAAAATGTAAATGCCCGCGTTATACCAGACCGGCGCGTTGGGCTTGAGCCAGCCGTCCCGGCGCAATTGTTCCAACTGTTCGCGCGAGGGTTTTTCCACCAGCCGTTTCAGGCAAAATTGTTCATCGAAAAAGTTCAGCCCGCCCTTGGCCACGTCCTCTCCGCGCGTGACGGTGATGACCCCGGCGAAATCGCCTTCGCCAAAACGCCGTATCATTTGCGGATAGGTTTCGGGCGGAACCAGGATGTCTCCGTAAGTCAGCAGAAATGGAGAGTCGCCGGCGAATTTCTTCGCCGCTTCCGGCGCCTTGCCCGTGCCGTCCTGGACCACCTGCCGGCCGAATGCGATGTTTGCGCCAAATTTCTTGCCGTCGCCAAAATGGTTTTCGATCACGTCAGCGCGCCAGCCGGTGACGATGAAGATGTCGCGAACGCCCACCGCCAGAATTCCTGCAATGATGTGTTCGAGGATCGGTTTGCCCTGGACGCGGAGCATGGGCTTGGGCAACTCGTTGGTGAGTTCCTTCATGCGCGTGCCCTTGCCAGCGGCCAAAATGACGGCTTTCACGGGCGGAATTTAACCACGGATGACACGGATGAACACGGATTTTTCACGCCAGACATTTAAACGCAAACCACGTAATCGGCGGCTAGAACCTCGTCAGCTTTTCCTGTTCCTTCACGCGCTGGTCGATGTCAGCGCGTTTGGCTCGCCGACCTTTTTGCGATTCATCAGCAACCAACCCAAAATCAGCAGAAATACTCCGGCAACAATTAAAATAATACTTAGCGTCAGCAAAAAGTGGCGAAACTCTTCCTTGCTTGAAAAATGTTTCAAGAAGAAATGGTTGAGCTTGGCGATTTCTGCCAGTGGTAGTTTTGAATTTCCATCCGAATCGTGATGACTTCGGCCCAATGTCGCGAACAACATGGGCACGCCATGAAGCAGCAAAAACATTCCGCTCAAATAAATTGACGATCCAAGAAAAGAAAACCGGGCAGGATGCTCCAATGGCATCGGTTTCTCCAAAAGCTCAATTTGATAATTGGTCGGGACTTCCGCCGCCCTCTTTTGCAGAGATCCGATCAACTCCTGCACTTGTGCCGGATTTTCCAGTACCATTGACCAAATCGCCCTGCGCGGCTTTTTTGACGCAAGGCCAAACAGCTTCAATTTCATCAAGCCCGGGGCTTCGGGAATAGGTTCAAACTGAAACTTCGAAACACGCTTCCATCGGATGAACTGGTTTTTTGCAGGCCTGACAATAATTCTCTTGTCTTCAATCTGCATGACTCGTTTTGAACGTTGCCCGGTTCGAATTTGAATTTCCAATATCCCAAAGATAAAAAGAAACAGGACAAGACATCCGCCTAAAAGAGTGAGGATAAAATCAAAAGAGAGTTTGTCGGCAAGCCAAGCTTTCCAAACGCCCATTTCCAGAAGACATACACAAGTAAAAACCAAAAGCGGCAGCAACATTTTCAATTGCCGCCACCGATAATCCCAAGTCAGCGGAATAGATTGGTCAACAAACCGATTGAGTTCCGATTTTTGCTCAATGGTCATGCCCTATGATTTTCAGAACCTCGTAAGCTTTTCCAGTTCTTTCACGCGCCGGTCAATGTGGGGGCGCTTGATTTTGGTGGTTCGAGTCAGGCCGAAACCCTCGCAACAGAAGGACGCCACAACGCTACCGTAAATCATCGCGCGGCGGAGGTTCGCTTCGAGCGGGCCTCGCGCCGTCGCCAGATGACCCATCAGACCGCCGGCGAACGAATCGCCCGCGCCGGTCGGGTCCACAAGTTTTTTCAATGGATAGGCCGGCGCAACGAACAGGCCTTTCGGTGATGACAAAATCGCGCCGTGCTCGCCCTTTTTGATGATGACGTAACGCGGGCCGAGCTTGTGGAGCCTGGGCAGCGCGGCGATGACGTTGTCTTCCTTCGTCAACTGGTGCGCTTCGCTGTCGTTGAGGATGAACAGGTCCACGCGCTTGAGCAGGCGCAGCAAATCCGGCAGCGCAATGTTCAGCCACAAATCCATCGTGTCGGCGGCGACAAAGCGCGGGCGCGCCATCTGATCAAGCACGTGGTGCTGCAAGGCAGGCGCAATATTCGCCAGCAGGACGAACGACACGCGCCGATGAGATTCCGGCAGCGTGGGCGTGAAAGTCTCGAACACGCCGAGTTCGGTTTCGAGCGTGCGGCGGCGATTCATGTTTTCTTCGTATTCGCCCGACCAGTGAAACGTTTTGCCGGGGCGGATTTGCAAGCCTTCAAGGTCAATTTTGTGCCGCCGGTAAAGCTGGAGATATTTCTTCGGGAAATCGTCACCGACAACCCCGATCAATTTGACCGGGCTGAAAAAGCTCGCGGCCACGGCAGCGTGGCTGGCCGACCCGCCGAGCAGGCGCGGGTTTTCCGCGTTCGGAGTTTTGATGGAATCGAGTGCGGTGGAACCGACAATTAAAACGCTCATGTGAGTTTAGGGTCTCGGATCTGGGATTTGGGGTCCGGGGAAAATCAGTAGTTCCCTTTGCCTTTTTGGATGAGTTCGATTTCGTAGCCTTCCGGCGCGTCAATGAACGCGAAGACCGTGCCGGTGGAAGTGTTCGTCGGGCCGTCGGAATATTTCAGGCCGTGCTTCGCCAGGTGTCTGCCGAATTCCTCGAGGCTGTCCACTTCAAACGCAAGATGCGTGAGGTCGGCCTGCACCTGCACCGGGCCGGCGGCCGGGAAACTGCAGATTTCAATTTCCTCGTCGCCTTCCGGCGCCTTGAAAAAAACCAGCTCCGAACCGCGCGGCGATTTGTGCCGCTTGATTTCCTGAAGGCCCAGCACGTCGCGGTAAAATTTGACGGTGCGTTCCAGATCGTTCACCCGGTAGCGCGTGTGCAACAGTTTGTTCACTTTGCTCATGCGAACAAAATAGCGCAGGCCCGCCCACGCGCAATTTTTCATTTCCCCCACACGATTTTCTGCGGCATCATTGAGTTGATTTATGGGCAAACGCCGCGAGGCGCGCGAACGCGCCGTGCAATTTCTGTTTCAGCACGATTTGAATCCACCGGAGGATTTGAATCGGGCGCTCGATGAATTCTGGGGCACACAGCGCGCGGCGGCCATCGCCGAGGAAAAAGGCCCGGCGACGTGGGGCCAGCCCCATGAACTGCCGCCGCCGACCGCCGAGGAGGCCGAGACGCGATTGTTTGCCGACCCGCTCATTCGCGGCGTCATCGAGCGCCGCGAGGAAATTGACACACGCATCCGGCAGCACGCGAAAAACTGGGATTTCCACCGCATCGCCACAGTGGACCGCAATATCATGCGGCTGGCGATTTACGAGATGCTGTTCCGCGAGGACATTCCGCCCGTGGTCAGCATCAACGAGGCGGTGGACATCGCCAAAAAGTTCTCCACGCAGGACAGCGGGAAGTTCGTCAACGGCATTCTGGACAAAGTGCGCGGCGAATTGATGCGCCCTGCCAGAATTGTGAAATGAAATTCGCCGATCTCCATCTGCACACGCATTTTTCCGACGGCACGTTTTCACCGGAGGAACTGGCCGGGCACGGCCAGCGGCTCGGCTTCGCGGCGATGGCGTTGACGGACCACGATTCGGTCGAAGGCTGCGCGCGCATGGCGGCAGCTTGCGGGGCCGCGGGGATTGAATTTATTACCGGCACGGAACTCACCGCCGAACACAACGACACCGAGCTTCACCTGCTCGGCTATTTCGTGGACACGCAAAACGAAAAATTGCTCGTGGATATCGCCCGGTTTCAGGCCGTCCGGCAGGATCGCATCCGGGAAATGGTGGCGCAGCTCAACGAATTGAATGTGCCGCTGGAGGTGGAAACGGTTTTTGCGCTGGCCAATTGCAAATCACCGGGGCGCCCCACGTCGCGCGCGCCCTCGTGAAGGCCGGCCTGTGCAAATCACTCGACGAAGCGTTCGACCGTTTTCTGAAAAAAGGCCGTCCGGCATGGGTCCCGAAAGCCAAGATGTCCGCGCTCGAAGGCGTCGAGTTGATTCATCAGGCCGGTGGCCTCGCGGTGATGGCACACCCCGGTTTGAATCGCACGGACGATATCATTCCCATGCTCGTGGACGCCGGGCTGGACGGCATTGAATGTTTTCACACAAAACACTCGACGGCGGCGTCCGGGCGCTATTTGGAAATCGCCGATAAATTTCACTTGCTCGTAACGGGTGGCTCCGACTGCCACGGCTTCAGCAAGGGCAAGCCGCTCATCGGCACCGTCAAACTGCCCTATGAACACGTGGAAAGGCTCAAGTCGCGGGTCGAGAGTCGAAAGTCGGGGGCGGAAATTTCGCGCTCCGCACACTCCCCTCGCCGCAGCGGCCCTGCTGCGGAGAACGGGCGCACTCCGCATTAACTCATGGGACTTTTCCAGAAATTTCGCGCCGGCCTGCAAAAAACGCACAGCAAGCTGGCCCACGAAATCAAACGCATTGTCACGCGCTCGCCGAAGCTGGACGCGGCGTCGCTGGAAGAACTCGAAGCTGCGCTCATCGCCGCCGACCTCGGCCTGACCGTAACCGCGCAAATCATCGCCGCAGTCAAACATACCTACGAAACCCAGGGCGGCGCAGGACTGGATGTTTTCAGCGTGGCACGGGCGGAAGTGGAGAAGAGTCTGCTTGCCGCGTCGAAGCCTCTGGCGGAGACCGGGGGCTCGAATAAAACTGATTTGATCAAAGCGGCACATGGCCCGACCGTGGTTTCCATCGTCGGCGTCAACGGCACGGGCAAAACCACCGCCGCCGCCAAGCTCGCCCATGCCGTTCAATTGCGCGGGCAATCCGCCTTGCTCGCAGCGTGCGACACGTTTCGCGCCGCCGCCATCGAACAAATCAAATTGTGGGGACAACGATTGAAAGTCGAGGTCGTTGCGGGCGCTTACGGCGCGGACGCGGCATCCGTGGCGCACGACGCGGTCACGGCGGCGCAGGCGCGCAAGGCGGATTACCTGTTCATTGACACGGCGGGCCGCCTGCACACCAAGCACAATTTGATGCAGGAATTGCAGAAACTGCATCGCGTCATCGGCAAGCAACTGCCGGGGGCGCCGCACGAAGTGCTGCTCGTGCTCGACGCGACGACCGGCATGAACGCGCTCAACCAGGCGCGTGAGTTCAACAAAGCCGTGCCCATTACCGGCCTGGTCGTGACCAAGCTCGATGGCACGAGCAAAGGCGGCATGGTCGTGGCCATCCAGCAGGAACTCGGTCTGCCCATCAAATTCATCGGTCTCGGCGAGCAGCCGGACGACTTGCAACCTTTCGATGCCAAACAATTCGCGCAGGCGTTGTTTGAGGAATGAAAGGAAACAATATTTATGCGGATTGAAATTCAGAAGCCAGTCTGCGACTACCCGAAACAAAAGTGGGATTTTTTCCTGATGCTTTTGCAAACACCTGCGCTGTTAATCTGTGTGGTTATTTTTCTGCTTTTGCTCGCCTGCGAGTCATATTACCTGAATCAGACTGCAAACGAATCTGGCACGACCTTTATCGGAGGGGGTTTTTCCCTTTGTGGTTTCATTTTACTGTGTGTTGTTCTGATCAACACATACAAAAAGCGGAAAGAACAAAAGAGTCACATGGCGCCGGCAACGGGGCATTATTACGTGATTCTAAGCGATGATGGTTACGAGCGCGGGATAAAAGATTTCTGGAGCGAAAATAAAAACTGGCGGTTGCTAACTGGCTTTGACGAACGCCACAACGCATTTTGGCTGCGATTTGGTCAGGCTGAATTCCCCATTTTCAAATACGAATTCAAACAAGCTGCGGACATTGACGAATTCGGGAAATTTCTGAAGAAAAAAATTAGCCGTGGTTAATCATCATCAATTCGTGCGCCTCGCCCTCCGGCTCGCCCGGCGCGGTTACGGCATGACTTCGCCAAATCCGATGGTCGGCGCGGTTTTGGTGAAGGGCGGCAAAATCATCGGGCGTGGCTGGCACCGGCGCGCAGGCCTGCCGCACGCGGAAATCGAGGCGCTCCGCGATGCGCAGAAACGCGGCCACAATTTGAGTAGAGCGACGCTTTACGTGACGCTCGAACCGTGTTCCACGCACGGTCGCACGCCGCCCTGCACCGACGCCATCATCGTCGCCGGCATCAAGCGCGTGGTTGTTGGTGCAGTTGACCCGAACCCGAAACACGCGGGAAAGGGATTCAAGATTCTGAAACGCGCAGGGATTGATGTGACGCGGTGGGGCGAGCGTCCTCGCGAGCCGGAGCACGGCTCGTCAGTAGCCTCGCCCCACCAAAAACTTGCCGATGAGTGTGTGCGGCTGAACGAGGCATTTAATCACTGGATTGTCCATCGCATGCCATTTGTCACCGTCAAGGCGGCGATGACCTTGGACGGTAAAATTGCCACTGCCAGCGGCGAATCGAAATGGATCACCGGCGAGAAAGCACGCGCGTACGGAATGAAACTCCGGCAAGGCAGCGATGCGGTCCTGGTGGGCATCAACACAATTCTGGCGGACAATCCGAGTCTGACGTTTCGGCCAGTCCACAGTCCACAGTCCACAGTCCACAATCCGCGACTGCGCCGGATTGTTTTGGATTCGCTGGCGCGGACGCCGTTGAAGGCCAAAGTCGTGAGCGACAAATATGCCGCGCTGACGACGATTGTCGTGTGCAATCGTGCGCCGAAGCCCCGCGTGGCAACACTGGCCAAACGCGTGAACGTCATGGTTGCGCCCACAATCAAGGTGGGGCGAGTGTCCTCGCGAGCCGGCTCGTCAGCAGCCCCGTCCCACCCACAAATCAACTTGCCCTGGTTGCTTCGAAAACTCGCCGCCGAAAACGTCATGAGCCTGCTGGTCGAAGGCGGTGGCGAGGTGAATGCATCATTTTTGCTCGGCGGACTCGCGCACCGCGTGGCGTTTTTTTATGCGCCGAAAATTCTGGGCGGACGCGATTCACGAAAGGCCGTGGCGGGCGAAGGTGCGAAATCCCTGGCGGATGCGCTTCCGCTTCGCGACGTCGAGTGGAAACGGCTCGGCCCGGATTTGTTGCTGACGGCGCGGGTGGCGTAAACACGGCTCGACGGAGTCTCGCCCCACCATTAAGTTGGTGGAAATGTTCACAGGCATTGTCGAAGAAGCGGGCATCGTCGAGCGCATCAAACCGGCGGCGAAATCCATTGAACTGACCGTGCGCGCCAACGCGACCGGTCGCGGCCTGAAGCCCGGAGGCAGCCTGGCGGTGAACGGCTGTTGCCTCACCGCCGTAAAAGTTTCCACGCGCGGCAAATTCAAACTGGTTCAATTTGATTTGCTCCAAGAAACGTGGCGGCGCACCAACCTGCAATTCGCGAAGGCCGGTTCACTCGTGAACCTGGAGCGGCCGCTGCGTGCCAGCGGCGAATTTGGCGGGCATTTCGTAACCGGCCATATTGACGGCGTCGGCAAAATCGTCCGCTGGGAGCGCGCCGGCCAGGACCATGTGCTGGACATCGCCGCGCCGCCGGAGGTAATGCGTTACATCGTTTTCAAAGGCTCGGTGGCCGTGGACGGCATCAGCCTGACGGTCGCGGGCGTGAACAAAAAGAGTTTCCGCATCTGGATTATTCCGCACACCTACGAAATCACGGCGTTGCGTGAGCGCAAAGTAGGCGACGCGGTGAACCTCGAAGCCGATCTGCTCGGCAAATACGCGGAGAAATTTTTAACGGGAAAATAATTTGGCCTGCCAAGCCGTAGCCGCCCGCACTTCGTCAGATCAGCCCGCTTGTGCTCCACGAGCTTCGGCGCGGCAGCCTTCGTCCTTGCATCGCTGCGGTAAAAGTTGGTGCGCATAGCAGGACTTGAACCTGCACGGGTTGCCCCACTACCACCTCAAAGTAGCGTGTCTGCCAATTCCACCATATGCGCTCTGATGGCATCATGATGCAGTCCACGTGATGACGCGCAAGCAGATTTTGAATTTTGAAATGGCGGCGGCCAATTTTCAATCGAAGATTCGCTCCCACCCGCGCCAGAGCAACGGCTGCGTGGGATTGAAATTCTGACTGTGCTTGCGGCCGAGATCGAATTGCACCAGCAGGCCGAGGCTGTTCGCGCCGCGCCCGTGCGAGCGGATGGCGTCAATGCCGTAGCCGTAATTGAGCATGATTTTCCAGCGGTCAGAGGGCGAGTGATATAAAATTCCGCCGCCTACGCCGTTAAGCCAGTTGCCGGGCTGCGATTCGCCGGGCAGATAATCCACGAATGCGCTGGCGACGTTGACGTCAATGTTCCATCGCTTTTGGGGGTCGAGTGGCAAAAGGTAATTGGCATTGAGCAGCACAAACTGGCGCGCGCTGATTTCCTGAAAATAATAGCCGGGCAGCGACAGCGGAAATTCCGCGATGAGCGGTAGAAATCCGCCGATCCGGTAAGCGCTGAAACGGTCGGCGTCCACGCTCGTGCCGGCAGTCAGGCGGACGTAAAAACTTTGCTGGCTTTGGGGCAGCGTGTAAGCCAGCGCCGCTTCCGCCCAAAACAGATGCGATTGCTCGTTGAGTTCGCGATCGTAGCCATCGCTGGTTAAATTACCGTACGCGCCGGAATCGCTGCGCAGATGGCCTTCATACCAGACGGACAATTCCATGGCGAGCGGCGGAAACAAGGTCGGCTCAACACCGCCCCAGCGCAGACCGGTGCGCACGCTGAAATCGCCGTGGTCGGCGGGCAGTGCAAAGCTGGACGCCGTATCGTCGCTGCGGTTGTAAAAGGAATAATGCGCCGTGCCGCGCAAGACAAAGTTCAGCGGAATTTCGTCGCCGGGATCGAACAGATGATAAATGCTCGCGGAAATTTCCCCGCCATTGCCGTCAAAAGATTCGCTGGGATAGTACGTGCCGCCGCGAATTTCTGAATAATCGTCCGCATAACCGCCGCCAGCCACTCCGAGGGCAAAATCCGTATTCGGCCCCAGTCCGCCGACGAAGCCCAGCTCTGAGTCAAGATAAGTCGGCGCGAGGGCCAGCCGCAAGGTGAGGTTCGTGCGCAGAAAATCCGGCTGGTTATGATAAAAATACGCGTAGGCAGCCAGCGGGGCATGACCTTCGAACGCGGCATTGTAGCCAATCTGAACCAGATCGCGCTTGACGGGATCAATTTGCGCGGAAGCAAAGGTGGGGGCAAACAACGTCAGCCAGA
The DNA here is from genome assembly GCA_963754775.1 of uncultured Verrucomicrobiae bacterium. GTDB lineage: Bacteria > Verrucomicrobiota > Verrucomicrobiia > Limisphaerales > UBA11358 > UBA11358. The sequence goes on along the minus strand of CAVWHM010000023.1, from coordinate 45,707 downwards.
ACAGCGCGCGCCCAAATTTTTTCATCGCCGCTTTTCGTAACGCAAACGGCCCCGGGCGGCAAGCGGATTTGGGCAATCGCACTGGACACGACGTATATTTTGCGGCTTACTGTTCGGGCAAAATGGCGCCACTGAATCCTGAATTGTTGGCCAAAGCAAAAGGTTTGGGTTTTTCCGACCGGCAGATCGCCCATTTGACCGGCGCCACCGAGGATGAAATCCGCGCCCGGCGGAAAAAGCTCGGCCTCGTGCCCAGTTACCGGCTCGTGGACACCTGCGCCGCCGAGTTCGAGGCTTACACGCCCTATTATTATTCGACCTACGACCGCGGCGACGATGAAGTCAGAAAGACGCCGAAGAAAAAGGTGATGATCCTGGGCGGCGGGCCGAACCGCATCGGGCAGGGCATTGAATTCGATTACTGCTGCGTCCACGCCGCGTTCGCGCTCAAGGAAGACGGGTTCGAGACCATCATGGTCAACTCCAACCCGGAAACCGTCTCCACCGACTATGACACGAGCGACCAGCTTTTCTTCGAGCCGCTCACGCTCGAAGACGTGCTGCACATTTACGAACGCGAACAGTGCTGGGGCGCCATTGCGCAATTCGGCGGCCAGACGCCGCTCAACCTCGCGCTCGGCCTCCAGAAAAACGGCGTCAACATCATCGGCACCTCGCCGCAGGGCATCGAAATTGCCGAGGACCGCAAGCTCTTCGCCGCGATGCTCGACAAACTCGAGATTCCGCAACCGCCCAACGGCATTGCCACCAACGAAACCGAGGCGCTCAAGGTCGCCCAAAAACTCGGTTACCCCATCCTGGTCCGTCCGTCTTTTGTGCTGGGCGGCCGCGCGATGCAAATCGTTTATTCCGACGCCGAGCTTCAACATTACATGCGCTTCGCGGTCGAGGCATCGCCGAAACGCCCGGTGCTCGTGGACAAATTTTTGGAGGACGCGGCAGAAGTGGACGTGGATTGCATTGCGGATGTCGGCCAGTTCGAAACTCCGAACTCCCATCCTTCGCCCAGGGGCTACGGAGGGCAGGCCGAACTCCGAACTCCGAACTCCGAAAAAGGCACCATTGTCATTGGTGGAATACTGGAGCACATCGAATTTGCCGGCGTACACTCCGGTGATGCGGCGATGGTACTGCCGCCGCACACGCTTTCCAAAAAGGTCATCGAAACGATCCGCGATTACACCCACGCCATGGCGCGTGAATTGAAGGTCATCGGCCTGATGAACGTGCAATATGCCGTCAAGGACGAAAAGGTTTTCGTGCTCGAAGTGAATCCGCGCGCGTCGCGCACCGTGCCGTTCGTATCCAAGGCCATCGGCGTGCCGCTGGCTAAGCTCGCGGCGAAAGTCATGGCCGGCAAGACGCTCAAGGAACTCGGCTTCACGAAGGAAATCCGGCCGAAACATTGGACGGTGAAGGAGTCGGTTTTCCCGTTCAACCGTTTTCGCGGGCAGGACATTTTGCTCTCGCCGGAAATGCGCTCGACCGGCGAGGTCATGGGCCTGGACGCCGACCTCGGCATCGCCTACGCGAAATCGCAAATCGCCGCCGGCGCGTCCCTGCCGCTGAGCGGGAAGATTTTCATCAGCGTGAGCGACGCGCACAAAAAGCAGGCCACGGCGGTGGCAAAACAGTTTGTCGAACTGGGCTTTGAGCTGGTCGCCACCAGCGGCACCGCCACCGTTTTGGAAAAGGCCGGGCTGAAAGTTCAGCGCATTTTCAAGCTCGCCGAGGGCCGACCCAATGCGATTGACCTGCTCAAGAACAAGGAAATCCAGTTCGTCATCAACACGCCGAGCGGCGCCACGCCGCGCGCCGACGAAATCAAAATCCGCACGACGGCCGTCTATACCGGCACGCCGATTATGACGACATTGAGCGGCGCGAAAGCGGCCGCGCTCGGCATCGCGGCGCTCAAGAAATCGGGCTACGGCGTGAAGACGTTGCAGGAGTATCACTAGCAGGACGAGTTTCTTAAATTCGTTTTGGGACGGACGATACGGGCTTTATAGCGTTTGAATGTTTAACTTTAGATAACAAGCATGAAAAAGCGCGAGTTGCAACTAAGCGAAATAATCGAATTACTCACCCCACTTATTGACTTTAAGATGATGAAAAAATGTTCAGTTTCGTCCCTCAAAGACAATCCCGAAGATATTGCTAAGAAAATTGAAACGGAAGGAAAACCGATAGCGCTGACGCACAACGGGAACATCGTCGCACTTTTGTGTGATCCAACTGTCTATAAACAAACCGAACAGAAACGGCGCAGGCTCGAAGCGTTGCTTGTAGGCGTATCCCCCGAATCCACATCGGCTGAATTTGTTCCAACTGTAGGTCATCGGCCCATGCTGCCTTCCGAACACCAAATAATTCAGGAACTCAAACAGTGCATTGCCAGGATTGGGCGATTGGAATGTTTAATAAATTCAAAGAAATGTGAACTTTACAATTTGGAGGAGGAACTGCACGAAATTAGCGAGAAGAAGCTCAAACTAATTCCTAAAGTAGGGGGCGTTTCGCTTGTCGGTCAACCAAAACCAACTAACCTCTGACGAAATGAAAACAAACTGGGCAATATGTGCACTTGCATTGGTGCTGGCTTCGGCTTCAATAGGCAAATGCCAGAATGCGGATAAGACAAACTCTGCAAAGGTTAACCCGTCAGACTTCGAAATTGTTGAGACCAACAGGATACACCCTTCACCAGATTCATCTGCCCAACAGAGTGAAAAAGATCGTGAACTATTCGAAGCAGCAAAGCCTCAAGCAGAAAATGGCGATGTAATCGCACAATATGTCCTCGGCACACTTTATTCTCATGGTAGGGGCGTCGCTCAGGATTATTCTGAAGCTGCCAAATGGTTTCGTAAGGCTGCTGAACAGGGAAATGCCGAAGCTGAATATGCTCTCGGCTTCTGTTTTGATTTGGGCGAAGGCGTTGTGAAGGATGAAACGGAAACGGTGAAGTGGTATCGCAAAGCCGCCGATCAGAATTATGCCAAGGCTCAATACATGCTGGGTTTCTGCTATGCCAACGCCCAAGGTGTGGAAAAGGATTATGTGGAAGCTGCGATATGGTGGCACAAAGCTGCAGAGCAAGGCGTTGCTTTAGCCCAACATGACCTCGGAGTTTGTTATACCCAAGGTGACGGTGTGACTCAAGATGCAGTTGAAGCAGCAAAATGGTTTCGCAGGGCCGCAGAACAAGGAGATGCAAGTGGCCAGTCAGAGTTAGGTGCTTCTTACCACAACGGCGACGGTGTCCCGAAGGATTATGTAGAAGCTTACAAATGGGATGATCTTGCAGCTGCTCAAGGCAGCAAACTTGCAAAACGTAATCTCGCTCGTGTTGAACGATTGATGACACCGGAGCAGATCGCCAAAGCGCAACAATTGGTTCGTGAGTTTAAACCGCGCAAAACACCGGAATCAGGTCCGTCTGTTTCTGGCAACGACATTGTGAATTCCCAGCCATCGGCCACCGGCACGGGTTTTTTCATTACGGACGATGGTTATTTGTTTACGAACAATCATGTTGTTAAAGATGGTGCACAGATTCGTTTGGTCACGAGCGCAGGAATGATCGCCGCCAAGGTGATAAGCGTGGACGCGGCCAATGATTTGGCCCTGCTGAAAGCGGATGGGAAATTCTCTCCATTGCCCATCGCAGCAAGTCGCACGGTGAAACTGGGCAGCACGGTAGCCACGGTGGGGTTTCCTGACATCGGGTTGCAGGGGTTCGCGCCCAAGCTGGCCAAAGGGGAAATCGCGTCGCTGTCCGGCGCAAGTGACGACCCGCGCTATTTTCAAATCAGCGTGCCGGTGCAGCCCGGCAATTCGGGCGGTGCGCTGGTGGACGAACATGGCAACGTCATCGGCATCGTATCAGCCAAGCTGGATGCGTCAGTGGCGCTGGCGGCGAGTGGCGCGTTGCCGGAGAATGTCAATTACGCGATCAAGAGCAGTTTTCTGTTGAGCTTCCTCGAATCCGTGCCGGACGTGTCGGCCAAACTCAAAGCGCCGAACACGAAGGATGAAAAATTTGAGGATGTGGTGAAGTCGGCACAGCAGGCGGCGGTTCTCGTTCTTGTTTATTGAGCGGGCGTAGCGGCGTCTCGGCAGAGCGCCGCCTTTTTGAATTCGATCACCGGCGGTCTGCCGACGCGCCGCTACGGAGCAAAAACTTTCGGCTCGCGAGTACGCTTGCCCCACCCCAAAAATTTGCGTCAATTCGCGAAATTCGCGGATAAAAACTTGGGAGTCGCAGAGATCCGCCCTCCAGAATTTTGGCCTTGTGCCTTCCACGCCTTTTTTTGCGGCTCAAAGTTTTCGTGTCGTTCGTGTGTTTCGTGGTTAAATTCAGAGACAGGCAAGATGCCTGTCCTACTTTCATTGCCGTTTCAACTTCGCCACTTCGATGTCCGCCTGCCGCGTTGGTTCGGGAATGCGATAGCGGGTGCAGCAGGCCAGAACCAGTTTGATTGCCGACACCAAATCTACGCGGTGCCCGACGCTCACAAAAACCGGTCGAATTCCCTTCTGCGTCCGCAGCACGACGCCAATTTGTTCATCGCCATCATTGAGCGGCGTCGTTGCTCCGGCACTTGATGCCAGTTTCCCAAAAGTTCCAATCAGCCGGCTCTTGGCGACGCCGACGCCGGGTTTGTCCAGTTCAATCGCCAGATGCGACGCGATGCCGCAGCGTCGCGGGTGCGCGAAGCCTTGTCCGTCAAAAAGAATCGCGCCGAATGCATGTTTCAACGAACGAATCGCCTGTTTTATGGCCGGGCCTTCACGGAAACTGAGAAAACCGGGAACATAGGGGAATTCCGCCGGCCGGGTGGCGTGGGCGACTTCGATGATGCGCTGCGTTTCGCGGTCATAAATGACGGCAGCGGCGAAGATAGTTTGTTTGTCGTTGGAGAACGCGCAATCCGCCCCGGCGACGAATCGTGGAAGCGGTTTCAATGCTGCGAGAATCATCCGTTCGCGCAGGCGTTCCTGGGTGGCCTTCCATTCTTCCACGAGCGCGGACCAGCCGGGATCGGATTTTCCGTGGAGCGTCATGCACCCGTTTCCTTCGGCGGCGCGCGCAACACGCGATAATGGTGCGTCCAGGGATCAATCCGGCACGCCGCGCGGTAATCGCAATATTCGCATGGCGTTTCGCTGCCCTTGCGATACGGGTCCACCTTCGCCACGCCGGAAAAAATCGCGCGGCCCATTCCGCGCAATTGCGTCTCCACCCGATCCAGCAATTTTTCGAATTCCGCACGCGGCAGGGCCTCAACCGACCCTTTGCGCAACGAGCCGTCCTTGTTCCGTTGATAGCTGAATTGGTCCGCCGCTCCCAAGCGATCCAGTTTCGGCAGCACGCTGGCGTCAAAGCGGCCCGTGTGGCGGTAGGCGCGTTTGCGCGCGTCGCCGGCATCGTCCAGCACCTCGGCCCGCGTGTTGCCGCTTTCGTACTGGCCGCGCAAGTTCACGTAAAAAACACCGGCCGGAACCAGACGCGCGACGCCGAGCACGTCGTGCGGGTCCGGCCAATGCCGCAGCACGTTCAAATACGTCAACAGCTGCAACTGCACGCCGTGCTCCACCAATATCGCATCGAGCTTTTTGCCGCTGGATTTGTAGTCCAGCACCAATGCCAGTGCGGCATCGCTGCCTGGCTCACGCCACAAATCCACACGGTCAATCCGTCCCTGTAGCGCGAGCTGGTGGCCATCGCCCAAATCCAATTCCAGCGCCGGCGCGCGAGCGTCGTCACCGCCGAAATCCATTTCCGCCGCCGCCGGATCAAATTCGTTCTGCTCCCGCAGCCACGTCACCACGACCTCGATGAAATCCTGCAATGATTCGGCCATCGCCCGCGCCTCGAACCGGGTCTGCGCCGTGTCGCGCATCAATCCGCCGCGGAAATTTTCCGTCAATTCAACCGCGATGGCGCGAATCCGTTCCCGCGCCCGGGGCGGCGTCAAATCGCGCCAGCGTCTGCCTTCGGCGGCCAATCGTTCATGGAAAACTTTCAACACGTCGTGCTGGAAACTGCCCCGTTCCCGCGCGTCGAGTTCAAAAATCTTCCGCTCGCCGGCCCGCAAACCGCTGCGGACAAAAAACCGGAACGGGCATTGGGCAAACTCCTCGAGCCGGCTCACCGAAGTCCGCAGCCCCGGGCCAAAAAGCCTTTCCGCCAGTCCCGGCGACAAATCTTCTGCTGGATCCGGCTCACGCAACCGGCGTAAACGCTCGGCGAACTTTTTTAACATCGGGAGTTCAAGCAATTCAGACCATTGGTCGTCGAGCCCCTCACCCCGTCCCTCGCGCCGCATGGCGGGGAGAGGGTGGCCGAAGGCCGGGTGAGGGGAGTTTAGTTCTACGAGCGGCGAGGCGATTTCGATGGGATGCACCACTTCCGCCAGGCCGATTTCGCCGCTGAATTCCTCGATTTCCAGTTTGGGAAACAACCGCTGCAACTGCGAGACAAACGGCGATGGATTCAGGGTTTTGCCATCGGCATCGTGACGGGCAAAGGTCACGGCCAGTTTTTCGCTGGCGCGGGTGCAGGCGATGTAACCGTAGAAACGTTCCCGCGCCAGCCGTTCACGCAAATCCGGGCCGAGCGTGACGCCCCCTTGTTCCAGTTCATCGCGGTCAGCGTCCGTCAAAATGGGGGGCGCGGCGGGCGCGGCGGGAAAGACGGATTCGTTCACACCGAGCACCAGCGTGAATTTCAAGTTTGGATTGCGGGCGCGGTCAATGGCGCCGACCAGCACTTCATCGAGCACGGGAGGGATCACACCGACGGTCAGATTTGCCAGCCCGGCCTCCAAAACCGGCAGCCAGTCGCGCAAGGGCAGCGCTTCGCGTGAAAACGCGCGCGCTACGTTGTCCAGCCACACGTTCATTTGTTCCCAGACGGTCGAATGAAGTGACTGGTGACGGGTGACGGGTGACGCGGTTTCCCGTTCGGGCAGGCTCCATTTTTCGAGTGTCTTTTCCACGTCGAGTGCGTCCCAAAACTCGCGCAAGGCTTCAGCCAATTGCTCGCCGGTCGGCTGGTTTTTATGTCGCGTGAGCCGCACGGCGAAATCCCCAAACGGCGGGAAAATCTTTTTGCGCAGGCATTCAAGCGAAGGGTCCCCGGTCGGCAATGGTTCGCGCCATTTATTGCCGCGCCAGCCGAATTCAAGTGCGGCATTTTCGAGCCGGTCAATTTCGATTTCTTCAACCCCGGAGAATCCGGCCTTGAGCGCGGCAAACCAGTCGTCGTGCGGCCAATCGAAGGCCGCCGTGCGGAATGCGCTGCGGGTGAGTTCGGCCAGCGGGTGATGGGCGACGGATTCACGGCGATCCAGGAAAAACGGGACACCATAGCGGCGAAATGCGCGCGCCAGCGGTTTGTGATATCCGTCCAGGTTCCGCACGAGCACGGCGCAGTCGCGGAACCGCGCGCCGGCGCGGACAAATTTTACAATTTCGCGCGCGGCGAACGCGGCCTCGGCTTCGGGATTTTGACAGACTGTAATTTGGACCGAAGGCAGCGCAGCCTCGTCGGCCTCGGATTTCGCAGGCGGGACGCGCGTGCTGCTTTGCCAGCCGGCCTCCAAATGCCGCAGCGCAGAATCCCGGGCAAAGCGGTTTTTTTGCGGATGGCGTTTGAGGATTTCAACGCTGATTTCACAACGCGGCAGATTCGCGAGCCGTTCCCGGCATTGTTGAAAGGTCTTGCCGACGGACGACCAGATGGAAAACCATGTAGTTTCGGCTTTGGGTTCATTTTCGAGGCAGAACGCCAGTGTCGCGCGCCCGCAATGCGGCAGGATGGCGGCGAGCAAGTCCAATTCCTGTGGCGTCATTTCCGCGAAGCCGTCGAGCCACAGGGCGGAACATCGGAGTTCCGAGTTCGGCCTGCCCTCCGTAGCTCCTGGGCGAAGGATGGGAGTTCGGAGTTCCCTTAAGGCGTCCGTTGCGAAATCCAGCAACCGGTTCGCATCCTGCAATTCATGTTCGGTCAACCAGTGTGCATAAGCATCGAGCAGCAGCGCGAGGTCTTGGAGTTTATCCTGCAATTCGCGTTGGTCGGCCAGGCGGGAGGCGAGGGCGCGGAGTTTGGCGGATGTGAATTGGTGTTGCTGCAATTCACCGAGCAACCGGCTGAGTTCCCGGGCGAAACCCGGCCGGCGGGCGCTTCGGCGGAACAACTTCAATTCATTTTCATGCAGCATCAACAAGGCACGCAAGACCATCACGCGGCCTTCCTCGGTGAGCAGTTGCGGCGGCGCGACCCGCAGTTTTTCAAAGACGAACAGTGCGAGCCGCTCGAATGAAAAAATTTGGAGTCGCGTGTAGCCCGAAAGCTGGTGGGGCGAGACTCCCGCCTGCGCGGGCGAAGCCGCTTCGTCGCGGCGAAGGCCCGGCGAGCCGCCGGATGAAGTTGCTTTTGGATCGCGCGGATCGCCGCCGGGCGGGACGGGCCGTTCGCCCCACCATTCGGAATTGAGCAACTGCCGTTCGAGCTGAAAGGTGGCCTGTTTGGGCGCGAGCAGGACCAACGGCGAACCCTCCGCGTCTTCCTGCAAGGCGGCGCGAATTTCGGCAAGGCAGCGGAATGTCTTGCCGCTGCCGGCGGGACCGAGAAGGAAGCGCGCCTGCACACGGGATTTTTTGTCCAAAGTCGCCCGGTCGCAAAGCAATTTATCCAAAAAATGACAAACAACGTGCCGTTGCCGGTTGTATTTTTTATTTCCTTTTGAGCGGGTTAGGCTATGATTGCCCGCTGTTGGAAAAATCCGAATTCGATTCAACAACAAACAACATGGAAAGCTTATGCCACTGACACACACCAGAGAACTTTTCGCGAAGGCGTTGAAGGGCAAATACGCCCTTGGTGCGTTCAACGTCAACAACATGGAATTGCTTCAGGCCATTGTTGAGGCGTGTGAAGAAGAAAAGGCGCCGGTGATGCTCCAGATTTCCAAGGGCGCGCGCCAATACGCCAACCCGGTCTATCTCAAGAAGCTGATCGAGGCAGCCGTCAGCCTCTCCACGATCCCGATCGCGGTGCATCTCGACCACGGCGACACGTTCGAACTGTGCAAGGACTGCATTGACGAAGGGTTCACCAGTGTGATGATTGACGCCAGCCACGAGCCGTTCGAGAAAAACGTCGAAATCACCAAAAAAGTCGTGGAATACGCCCACAAACACAATTGCGTGGTGGAATCCGAACTTGGCCAACTTGTGGGGGCGCAGTTCGATGAAGGCGAGGCGGGCGGAAACTTTTCGCATGGCGGCCATTACACGCATCCGGAGGAAGCGGTGAAATTTGTCAAGGAATGCGGTTGTGATTCACTCGCCGTCGCCATCGGCAATTCCCACGGCGCCTACAAGTTCAAAGGCGAACAGCATCTCGACCTGGAACGGCTCAAAGCCATCAAAAAGGCGCTCATGGATGCCGGCCTCGGCGATTATCCGCTCGTGCTGCATGGCGCATCGAGTGTGCCGAAAGAGCTGGCCGAGGAAATCAACAAATACGGCGGCAAACTGGGAACTGACACCGCCGGCGTGCCGGAGGCTGACATTGAAGTCGCACGCCGTACCGGTTGCACGAAAGTGAACATTGACACTGATCTGCGCCTGGCCATGACGGCGGCCATCCGCAAAGCGCTGTTTGAAAATCCGAAGGAATTTGATCCGCGCAAGTATCTCGGTCCGGCCCGGATACAAGTAAAAGACCTTGTCCGGCACAAAATCAAAGACGTGCTCTGCTGCGCCGGTCACGCATTTGATTAGTCACAAATCAAATAATTGTCGAAAGGCTCCAAGGCAAATTGCTTGGAGCCTTTTCTGCTTCTGGAGGCTTTGCCCAAGATTGCCAAATTTTAAGTCCATTTTTAGGCAAATGACGATTCTGCCCCAAAATGATCGTGTAACCCGCTGATTTCGGCGCAGGCGGCTCGCTTGGGCGGCTCGCTCGTGGGTTTTTTGTCAAAAACATCAAATAACGAACATCGAAATTTAAATTGTTCACGAGGAGGAAAATTCGGCATTCGGCGTTTCCGTGCCCCGCAGAACTGTTACGAAGGATGGGTGATGTTGGACGCCCGCCCCGAAAGGAGTGTGGGGGCATGTTCCCGGTGCGAGCCGCCGGTCGGCTGGCGACGCGCTGCCGTTTGGGCCTTCCAGACAGTTCCTTTCACTCCGCTTCCAGCGAACTGCCGGCAAGGCGCCGGAGTCTCGGGAAAATGAAGCCGGTGCGCTTCATGGATTCCCGATATTCCGCGCTGTATTCGGAAAGCCGCGCTTCTTCCAGACGTGCCCGGTAAAGCAACAGAAAAACGTGAATTGGGACGAGAATGAAACAAGCCCAAGAAAAGATCGCGAGAACAAGGCCGGCCAACTGGCAAATATAACCCAGATACATCGGGTGGCGCACCCATTTGTAAGGCCCGCCCAGAACCACCTTTCTCACCACAACCAGAATGCCGAAAGACCGCCCCAGATACAGAACGCTCCAGATTGCCACCACCGGCCCGGTGATGCCAAGAAACAAGCCGACGGCAGCGAGAGGCATTTGCAAATCAGGCGGGCAAAGACTTTTTTGAAGCGATATCGGAAACCATGGAATGGTCTGGTACATGAGGGGGGCCAAAGACGAGGCCAAAGGGATGAGAATGTCTTTGAGCTTTTGCGGCGGCACGACAGCCCGGCGCCCGAGCAACAACAGCAGACCGACGAATAAGTTCAGCAGGAAAAAAATTACGTGACGGACAACTCCAACAAACACGGCGCTGGCTGTACCTGGAGGCCCGGACCAGCCAACCCAGAGTTTATGGAACTCGTTTTGGGCGGCATATAAAAAGACGAGAGACAACACGTATTTCTCGGCGTAAACCGCAATCACAGCCGCCTTGCGGCCAAGGGTCGTTGACATAAAATCGGATAATAAACTACTTCGGCGTCCAAAGCAGGGACAACAATCCACTGTGAGCAATTCCCAATGCCATCGCCGCGCAGAAGAAAGGCTGCCAGGAGCGTATTGCCTCACTTCACCGGCCGGAATGTAATTGCATTCACCATGCAAGAAAAGCCATTTGGAAATATTCCCAGGACCGGGTTTGGACTAACGGAACCCGTCGTTAAAAGCACGCGGGACGAAATGATTGCGGACAGCACGGCTCAACCCCGCTGTTTCATTCTGGCAGCGATAAAACTGGTTATCGTGTGATAATATTGAATAAAAACGGGTGTTTCCCCCGATATTTGGAAGTGGTGGTAGGTGATGGATTCGAACCATCGAAGGCATAGCCAGCAGATTTACAGTCTGCCCCCGTTGGCCACTTGGGTAACCTACCAACCAAAAGGTAGGGCCGTGCTGCCGCGCGGCCTGCCATTGCGGCGCAGCAGCGCCGCCCTACCAATGCGTGGCCGGATATTAAGCCACGCCGCCGCGCGCTTGTCAATTCGCCCGCGCTTGTTAGTTTGATGCGATGTTCGATTCGTTAAGCGGCAAGCTCCAGAACGCCTTCCGGAACCTGCGCGGGCTCGGAAAGATTTCCGAGGCCAACGTGGCCGATTCCCTGCGGGAAGTCCGCATGGCCTTGCTGGAGGCCGATGTAAATTTCAAGGTCGCCCGCGATTTCATCGAACGCGTCAAAACCAAGTCGGTCGGCGCGGAAGTCGTCCAAAGCATCCAGCCCGGCCAGCAAATTGTCAAAATCATCCACGACGAACTTGTGGACCTGCTTGGCTCGCAAAACGCGGGGCTGAATTTGAACGCCAACCCGACTTGCATCCTGATGGTCGGTTTGCACGGTTCGGGCAAAACCACCTCCAGCGGCAAGCTTGCGCGGCTGCTCCAGAAACAAGGCCGCCAGCCGCTGCTCGTCGCGGCGGACGTTTACCGTCCGGCGGCCATGGACCAGTTGGATACGCTCGGCAAACAGCTTGAGTTGCCGGTGTTTGTGAAACGTGGCGAAACGGACGTTTCGAAGATCGCGCGTGAAGCGCTCGATTTCGCGAAAACAAACAACCGCAACGTTCTGATTTTCGACACCGCCGGCCGGTTGCAGATTGACGAGCCGCTCGTGCAGGAACTGGTCCGTCTGCGCGATCTGGTGAAGCCGCAGGAAATCCTGCTCGTGCTGGACGCCGCCACCGGCCAGGAAGCGGTGAACGTGGCCACGCATTTCGATCGGGCACTGCAAATCACCGGTTCCATTTTAACGAAGCTCGACGGCGACGCGCGCGGCGGCGCAGCGTTGAGCATGAAAGCCGTCACCGGCAAACCCATCAAGTTTGCCGGCGTGGGCGAAAAGCTCGACGAGTTCGAGCCGTTTCATCCCGAACGCATGGCGTCACGGATTCTCGGCATGGGCGACGTCGTCAGCCTCGTCGAGAAGGCCGTTGAAGCGGTGGACCTGGACGATGCGAAGCGCATGGAAGAAAAGATGCGCAAAGGCCAGTTCACGCTGGAGGATTTTCTTGAGCAATTGCGCCAGATGAAAAAGCTCGGCTCGCTCGAAAGCGTTGTGGGGATGCTGCCGGGCGGCACGGAGATGTTGAAAAAGCAGGGCGACCTGTCGAAGCAGGAAAAGGAATTCAAACACATGGAGGGGATGATTTGCGCGATGACATTGCAGGAACGCAGAAACCCGGCTCTCCTGAACGCCAAGCGCCGCATCCGCATTGCCAAGGGCAGCGGCGTGAGCGTGACGGAATTGAACACGATGCTGAACAAGTTCGGGCAAATGCAGCAGATGATGAAGAAGATGGGCAAGCTCCAGAAAATGATGGCCAAGATGGGCGGTGGTTTACCGGGGATGTTGCGAAGGTGAGAACCTTATGGGCGATGCAGAATATCAAGCTCCGTTGTCCACGTATTTTTCCGCCCACCATTTCAGGCCGGTGCGTTGTCTTGGAAAATCGTAGGAGACGACGTGAGGAGTCTCTAATTTCTCGCGTCTCAACCGGGATTAATTTCAGAGTCTCGTTACCTCGACTCCTACGTTAACTCAGCAAAGGCCTGCCCACATTGATTTTGTGTTTCAGGCAATACGCTCCGTTGTCCACGTATTTTTGCGCCCACCATTTCAGTCGGGTGCGTTCTTGCTTCGTCAGTTTGCGCACGACCTTTGCCGGCGCACCGAGGACGAGTGAGCCGGGCGGGATTTTCATTCCCTGCGTCACGAGCGCCTTCGCGCCAATGATCGTCTGTTTGCCGATGACCGCGCCGTCCAATATTACCGCGCCCATGCCCACCAGCACTTCGTCGCCGATTTTACACGCGTGAACAATGGCGCCGTGACCGACGGTCACCCAATTGCCGACGATGCACGGGAAATCGTCCGCGAGATGCAGCACGGCGTTGTCCTGGATGTTGGAATGGTGGCCGACGACGATGCGGTTGATGTCGCCGCGCAGCACCGCGCCATACCAGACGCTGGAATGCGCGCCGAGCGTCACGTCGCCGAGCACGACAGCGGTTTTGGCGATGTGAACACCTATGCCGAGTTTCGGCTGTTTGCGCAGGAAGGTGCCGAGTTGCTTCGCCGTATTTTTCACGCGGGAAATTTAACGGCGATCATCGCGGTTGTCGCGGATTGATTTTCCATTTCACTCGGCGCGCGCCGGGGTTAGAATGCAAGTGTTGTATGACGAAACCGGTTTCACCACCACCCGCGCCGCCGCGCCGGAAGTTGCCGCGCTCGTTCAAGGATTTGACGCCGTCGAAGCATTTCAATCCGCGCACGTTTTTTCGCGAACTGATCTGGAAGGCCTGGCTCACGCCGCGGACCGGGCAGCAGCGCCACCCGGTTTTCCCGAAGCTCAAACGCGGGCAGGTGGCCATCACCTGGATTGGTCACGCCTCGTTTTTAATCCAATTTACGGACCTGAACGTTTTGATTGACCCGAATTTTGCGAACTGGCTGTTCCTCCTGAAGCGCATCAAGCGTTCCGGCTTGAAAATCCGCGACCTGCCGCGGATTGATCTGGTGCTGCTGACGCATGCGCACTTCGATCATTTCCACAAACCGACGTTGCGCCGCCTGCCGCGTCCGAAAATCGGCGTGATGCCGCGGGGCGTCGGCGATCTGGCCCAGAACCTCGGCTTCGCACGCATCATCGAGCTGGAATGGTGGGAGAGTTTTTCGCAACGCAATTGGGAGGTCACCTTCACGCCCAGCCAGCACTGGGGCGCGCGCACGTTGCACGATCACCATCGCGGTTACGGCGGGTTCGTCCTGGAGTATCAAGGCCGGAGAATTTATCACGCGGGCGACAGCGCCTATTTCGACGGCTTCAAGGACATCGGGAGAAGGCTTTATCCGGAAATCGCGCTGTTGCCCATCGGCGCGTATCACCCGGAATCGTTCCGTCGCGTGCACATGGGACCGGATGAAGCGGTGCGGGCATTCCGGGATTTGCGGGCGCGTTGGCTGGTGCCGATGCATTACGGGACCTTCAAATTGTCGTTCGAGGCAATGGACGAGCCGCCGCGCTGGCTGCGCGAGATAGCCGCGAAGGAAAATCTCACTTCCAAATTGCGAATGCTTGACGAAGGCGTGCCGACGGTGTTTTGATCTTCAAAATTGCGCCGCGCCAACATGACCGACGACCACGGCAATCACCAGGCATCGCCACTTGAGGCGCTGCGGCGCTACATTCCGCTGGCGGTTTGGGTGATTGTCATTCTGGTCATTCTGGCCATCCCCTTAAAAATCATCAGCTACGGCTATTTGCCGGGTGACGACGCGTTGCGGCACGCAGCGAAGGCGGTGAGCGGCAAGCCGTGGTCGGCCATCCTCGTGCTCAACCACGCCTACCGGATTGACCATGAGTTCGGGTGGAATTTGCTGCTAAAAAAAATTCATCTTTGGGAAAACTGGGATGCCGAGGCGCTGGTGATTTTTTCCGTCGTGGCGCTTTTTTTTCTCACGGCCGGATCGGTGCTGCCGTGGTTGAAGCGCCCGGAGGCATGGCTGATCACGTTGACGGTGACGATGATTGTTTCGGACCTGCCGCAGCGGTTCACGCTCGGACGGCCCTTCCTGGTGTCCATGACTGTTTTGATGACGCTGCTGCTGTGGCCGATGTACGGGGCATCGGCGCCGAAATGGCGGGTGATTGTATTGATGACCGGCTTGTTCACCCTTTCGACATTTGTGCACGGAGCCTGGTATTTGTGGGTGTTGCCCATCGCGGCGTTTTTCTTCGCCGGACAGTTCCGCGGGGGGCTGGCACTGACGGCGGGCTGGGTGGCGGGGGTTTTGCTCGGCTCAGCGCTCACGGGGCATCCCGTGGGTTATCCGGTGCAAGCGGTGAAACTGGCACTGCTCGCCGGCGGGATGCACTCCACCACGCGCACGATGGCGTCGGAATTGGTGCCGTTTGGTGGCGACGTGCTGGCGCTGATCATCCTGGGCGGGCTGCTGATTTTGCGCCGGCTGGCGAAATTAAACGCGCGGCCGTTGACCGCCACCCCGGCATTCTGGCTCGTTTGTGTCTGCTGGGTGCTCGGCTTCACCATCTCGCGTTTCTGGGAGGATTGGGGCTGGCCGGCATTGATGGTTTTGATGACGTGCGATTTGCAGTTGCTTTTGCAGGCGCGGTTCGCGGTGGATTCGTTCAAACGGCTGGGGCTGGTGTGCGGGCTGGGGGCTTTGGCGTTTCTGTGTTTGACCAGCGATCTCAACAGCCGCTGGTCCTCAACCCTCGTGAGTCAATACCTGACCGCCGACAATCCCGACCTCAAAGGCTGGCTGCCGGACAAGGGCGGCATTTTTTACACGGCAGACGTGACCGTGTTTTTCCAGACCTTCTTCAAAAATCCCAAGGGCGACTGGCGATACATGCTTGGTTTCGAGCCAACGTGGATGCCGAAGGAAGATTTCGAGATTTACCAGAAAATATTGTGGAATTACGGCGACGCCAGAGGCTACGCGCCGTGGGTGGAAAAAATGCGGCCGGCTGACCGATTGGTCATCCGCGGCGGACGCGGCAGCCCGCCCAACATTCCACAACTCGAATGGAATTATGGTGTCAGCGGCATCTGGATTGGGCGGCTGCCGCGCACTAACGCGCCGCCGCCGGCACCGACCATTCCAGCCACGGCGCCCCCGTAAAGATTTCCGCGTGATGCCCCGATGACAAACGGCCAGAACAATTTTTATGCGACGCGCTTAAACGCGCTGCGGCGTTACGTTCCGCTGGCGGCCTGGGTCATTGTCGTTCTGGTCATTCTGGCCATTCCTTTGAAGATCATCAGCTATGGCTATCTGCCGCCGGACGACGCACTGCGGCACGCGGCGAAGGCGGTGAGCGGCAAACCCTGGCCGGAAATTCTGGTGCTTGGCCCCGCATTCCAGATTGATCACAACTATGGCTGGCATTTCCTGCTGCGGCAAATTCACCTTTGGACCAACTGCAGCACCGAAGGACTGGTTGTATTTGCCGTCGTGGCGCTGTTCACGCTGGTGGGATGGTCGGCGCTGCCGTGGTTAAAGCGGCCGGAAGCGTGGTTGATAGCGTTGACAGCCACCGCCCTCACTTCGGGAGTTTTGGGGCGGCTGCTGCTCGGGCGTCCGTTTCTGGTGACGATCGCCGGACTCTTGATCATTCTTTTCGCCTGGCAAATCCGGGGTTCAACTCCGCCAAGATGGTGGACGGCAGTGTGGATGGCCCTGTTGATTGCGATTTGCTCGTTTGTGCACGGGGTGTGGTATCTCTGGGCGCTCCCGGTGGCGGCCTTCTTCCTCGCCGGACAGTTTCGTTGGGGATTGGCGCTGATAGTAGGATGGCTGGCGGGTGTATTTCTGGGCGCTTCCTTTACCGGCCATCCGTTTGAATCCCTTTACCAGGCCGTCGTAATGGCCTATCGCGCTTTTGGAATGCACCTTACCCAACGCACCATGGTCACCGAATTTCGTTCGTCATCCGGCGATGTTTTCGGGCTGATCATTCTGGGCGGGCTGCTGATTTTGCGCCAGCTGGCCGGATTGAAAGCGCGAGCACTGACTACCAATCCGGCTTTCTGGCTCGCCACGCTTACCTGGGTGCTCGGTTTCAAGGCGGTGCGGTTCACGGCCGACTGGGGCTGGCCAGCGTTGATGGTTTTAATAACGTGCGATTTGCAGTTGCTTTTGGAAGCGCGTTTCGCGGCGGATTCTTTCAAGCGCCTGGCGCTGGTTGGTGGATTGGCGGTAACGACCTTTCTTGCCACGACCAACGACTTTAACAGCCGCTGGACGTATAATCTAACCCAACAATATCTCACCCCCGACGACAAGAGCCTCACGGGCTGGCTGCCGGACAAAGGCGGCATCCTTTATTCTTCGGACATGGCGATTTTCTATCAAACCTTTTTCAAAAATCCCAACGGTGACTGGCGATACATTCTGGGTTATGAACCCGCGCTGATGCCCGACGAAGATTTCCGGGTATATCACAAAATCCTGTGGAATTTCGGCGATTCCAAAACCTACGCGCCGTGGGTGGAAAAAATGCGACCGGAAGACCGGCTGGTCATCAGCGGTGGACGCAGCAGCCCGCCCAACATCCCGCAGCTCGAATGGAATTACGGTGTCAGCGACATCTGGATTGGGCGGCTGCCGCGCACCAACGCCCCCCCGCAAGGAGCGCCACCAACCATACCAGCGACGGTGCCGCGCGCTGATTCAGCGAAGTGACAATTCATCAAATTTTCGCGCGAGCACAAAATCCTTTTTCGTCAATCCGCCCGCGTCATGCGTCGTGAGCGTAAGCGTCACCTTGTTCCAGCGGATGTCAATGTCCGGATGATGCCAGGCCTGTTCGGCAAGTTCGGCGACGGTGTCCACGAATTTTATCGCGGCGGGAAAATCCTTGAATTGAAACGTCCGTGTAATCAACACGCCCTGCTTTTTCCACTCCGGCCGGGCGGCCAGCGCGGTTTTGATTTGGGCGGCGGTGAATTTTTTCATGGTCAAAACCATTCCTTGCGGCTGTCCACGTAAACCCGCACGAATTCCTCGTCGGGCTTGCACAGATAGATGATACCTTCGATGAGACCGATGATGTGCATGATGGGCGAAAGGATGAAACAGGAAAGCACGGTGACCAGGAGCATAATCAAACCGGCGCCAGTGTAGCCCAAAATGAATTTATGGATGCCAAGTGAACCCAGCAAAATCCCCAGGATGCCAGCCGGAATTTTGTGCGAGGCCCGCGCGGCCACGGTGCTCGCTGCCGGGATGATCGGCGGCGGGACGGCATTCAACTCGGCGGTGAATTCAGGGAAGGCACTCAGCGGTTTCCAGTCCTGGGCGCCTTCCGTTTGAACGAGGGTCAGGGCATGGACGCGGTTCTCGGCGAGCCAGCGCCGGAGCTGCTCCGCGTTCACCGGCCCGTATTGCCGGCCGTCGGTCCCGATGATTTTATACATAACTCGCCTTTCTTGTTTTGGTCGCCGTCACGGAAATTTCACGATTGTTCGGGAGGTTTGCCAGCCAAATCCGCCAGTCGCGGCGGAACAGGTTTTTGTCCGGCCAGCTCGTCCGCTTTGACCTGACGCAACAGACTCAGACTCGTGACCAGCGACCACAACCAGCCTGCACCAAAACAAACTAATCCCCACTGCCCCATCCAGCCGGATGAATTTGGCGAAACCGGTTCACCGAGTTGTTCGAGAATAACGCGATGAAACAATTCAAACATCCAGACGACAATCAAACAAAATCCCACAACCGCGAGCAACAATTGACCGGTTCCGGCCACAACCCGGCGCGCCATCAGCGAACCCAGCCCCGGGGTGGCGGCCAGATTGACCAGCACGCAACTCACGACGCGGGCGCGGCTTAACGGTCGTGCGGTCCGGGCGGTCATTATGCTTCAACTGAATTGTGACTTCACTTCCGGCTTGTTCAAAATCACCAACGCCCAGATGCCAATGGGCAGCCCGAACACACAACAAGGCGAAATGCACGGCAACATGGCCACAATGCCGGCCGTGAGCGCAAACTGATGATTCTGCAGTTTCTGCATTTTGGCCGCACCCATTAGAACGATGACACCCGCGACAGCGCCGATAAGGTTCTGAACGATTCCCAGGCCGCCGCCCATCGAGCTTAACAGTTTCTGGACTTGAGGATCATTGATTTGCTGCAAGCCGGTTTGAATACCGCTCAACATCAGAACATTAATCACCAAACTCACCGCAACCAACATCAGACCAATCACGGCAGTCACTTTAAGTCCGATGGCCGGGCCCTTGACCTGTCGCAAGGCGGCATCGCGGTTCCCGTTGTTGGCAGGCTGAATGGGTGTTATGGGTTGGATTGGTTCCGCCGTTGCGGCCGCGAGCGCGTCAACGAATTCCGGAAACCCCCCGAGCGGACGAAATGCCTCATCGCCTTCCGCCTTGGTCAACGTCTGCGCGTTGAGCCGTCCTTCGGCAATCCACTTGCGCATATCTTCCGCCGTGAGCGCGCCGTATTCTTTTTGGTCGCCGCCGATGATTGTATACATCATAGCTATTTTAAGTTAAACGGGAATTGGGTTGTTTCCGGTTCATGGGTTCCACCGCAGGGTGCTCAGTCGGGAATCGGTCACGGCTTCCACATGGCCATCCGCAAAAGCGACCACGAACCGTCCGGCGTGCCGCGGTTTGCCAATCATCTGTTCCAGGCCGCCATTCGCATTCCAGCCGCCGTCTGACTCAAAAATCAGCACGCTGTCCGGGGCGATTTTGCTTTCGTCCATGCCGCCCAATTTGGCGTTGAAGGCGAAGTTGCAACGCTTGCCTGGATCGCCGGCCGGGCACAGGAAAGTTTTTTCCGAGCCAACGTAAGACCGGATGGCGTCACACCAGGTCGCGGCGGGCGGGAGTTGATTTGTGTGATCATCCGAATAAATCCGCACCGCCAGGGCCAGTTGCTTTTCATTGTTCATGCAATTGATCTCCTGGGCTTTTTGCTTTGCCGCCGCCAGCGCCGGCAGCAGCATGGCGGCAAAAATCGGAATCATGAGCAGAAAGATCGCGGACACGATCACGCCGGCCAGCGCAATGCCGCTTCCGCCCGCCGCGCCCCGGCCCGGCTGTTTCGCTTTGACCATGGCCACGACTCCCAGAATCAACCCAAACAACGCCGTGATGCCGCAGGTGAACAGGCCCAAAATCCCCAGCACCAGCGAGGTGATGGCCAGGCCGCTGGTTTTTGCCGGCAGGGGCGGCACGGTGGATGGCAACGGCGGCGGCGTGCCGGCGGCGGCGGACCTGGTGGCGAGCGCGGCGGCGAATTCGGGAAACGCCGAGAGCGGACGCCATTCCGCATCGCTCTCCGCCTTGACCTGGGATCGCAGGGTGAGCCGGCCATCGAGAATCCACAGGCGCAACTGTTCCTCCGTCACTGGGCCATATTGTTTTTGATCGCCTCCGATGAGTGTGTAGTTTGCCATAAGCGCACTGGATTGAGCGTGTTCTAGTCCATTGCAACCGGCCGTGCAAGCCCGGAAACGTTCAGGTGTTCCGCACAAATAATTTTCCCGGCAGTTGCTTCACCACACGCTTCATTTCCAAACCGAGCAACGCTACGCTTACCGCCGAACTCGGCAGGCCGCTGCGCCGGATCACTTCGTCAATGGAAGATTCCTCGTGGTTCAGCGCGTCATAGACTTTCTGCTCGTTATCACCCAGTTCGAGCGCGGGCAGCACGCCGGTTTCGCCCGGCGACGGCGGACGGTTGCTGGCCGGGAACAAATACTCAAACTCGCTCAAAATGTCCTCTGCGCCTTCGCACAACTTCGCGCCTTTTTTGATCAAATCGTGGCAGCCCTTGCTGCGGGGCGAATCAATCCGGCCCGGCACGGCGAAGACCTGCCGGCCGTATTCCGTCGCAAAATTCGACGTGATGAGCGCGCCGCTGTGCAGGTCGGCCTCGACCACCACCGTGCCCAGCGTCATGCCGGCAATGATGCGGTTGCGGATGGCAAAGGATTGTTTGTCGCCGTTGCGGTTGAAGGGAAATTGCGTGATGACCGCGCCGGATTCGGCGATGCGCGCGAACAAATCCCGGTTCTCCGGGGGGAACACGATGTTGATGCCCGTGCCCAGCACGCACACCGTCCGGCCTTTCGCCGCCAGCGCGCCCTGATGCGCCGCCGTGTCAATCCCGCGCGCACCGCCGCTCACGACCGTCACGCCGACGTAGGCCAGTTGGTAGGCCAGCTTGCGCGCCGTCTCGATGCCGTAATGCGTCGTCATCCGCGAGCCGACCATCGCCACGGCGCTTTTGTCCTTCGCCGTCAGCGCGCCTTTCACGTACAGCACGAGCGGGGGGTCATAAATTTGCCGGAGCATTTCGGGATAATCGGTGTCGCTTTGGATCAAAATGTGGCAGCCGAATTCCTGAATGCGCTTGAGTTCACCCGCCAGGTCAATGGATTTTTCCCATCCGGCAATCGCGTCGGCGGTTTCCTCGCCGACATTGCGGACGCGGAGCAACGCGGATCTGGAGGCGGCCAGAATTTGGGGCGCGTCGCCGAAATGTTCGAGCAACAGCCGCGCGCGCACTGGCCCGACGTGTTCGATGAGATTGAGCGCGATTAGGGCTTCGCGGGAATCCATGCGGCAAGGTTAAACGTTAGTTATTGAAAGAAAAGACGAAATCGAGTATCCATTGAGCATGCGCCGAATAAGTCAGATTTCAATCTTGCTCGCATGTTTTCTTTTCGGGTGCGCTCATGACGAATTCAAACGCGGTCACGGCGAAGTTGCTGACTTTGTCCTGCAGCGGACGTTGACATTGGTTCCAAATGCACGGCTGATTGCTACCAACGATTTGCCGAAAATCAGCCAGAGATGGCGATATTCGGATGACCAATATGGAACTGTAATTCGTATGCCGAAGGAGTGTTATCCTTCAGTGGAAGTTTTCTTGCGGGAAGCCTTTGGCACGCCAAATATTGAACCGATAGATACAAACAATGGGGGCGAACTGGGCGTTTATCGGCTCACACCCAAAGGTGGTGCCATTCAATTTGTTCGCGACAAAAATTTCACGCAAGTCATAATTCTCCGTCCGTTGACAGAAAAGGAATTTCAGGATGGATTTATCCGCGCATTAGGAAGTAAGGAATTTCAAAGGGCTTTGGTTGCTCCATCAGAGACCAACAATTGAACGCATTGTCGTTCCCAAGATTGCCTGCCTCATTGGTTTCTGTTACTGATTTTGCGTGCCCGACCCGAGCCTGCTCATCCTGATTCCGGCGTACAACGAAGAAGCGCGCATCGAACCGGTGCTGCGCGATTACGCGGAATTTTTCGGGCGAAATTATTCCGGCGAATTTCAAATCGTTGTCGTGCTCAACGGTTGCACCGACGACACGCTCGGCGTGGTCCGGCGCGTGGCGGCGGAATTTCCAACGGTCCACGCGCTGGAATTCCGCGAGGCCATCGGCAAGGGCGGCGCGCTCATCGAAGGGCTGAAACTTGCGGCGCACGCGGATTTGATCGGTTACACCGACGCCGATGGGGCGACGCCGCCGCGCGCCTTTCTCGAACTGGTCCGCCGCGTTGGCGAAGCGGATTGCGTCATTGGCTCGCGTTGGATGCCAGGGGCAGTCATCCATCAATCACAAGCCAGTCACCGGCAATTCGCCAGCCGGGCGTTTCACAAGATTGTGCAGTTCTTCTTCTGGATGAACATCCACGACACACAGTGCGGCGCGAAGGTGATGAAACGCGAGGTCGTCGAAAAAATTCATCCATTCCTCCGCATTGCCGACATGGCGTTCGACATCAATCTCCTGGTGTCCATCAAGCGCGCGGGCTTTCGCATCCTCGAGGCGCCGACCGAGTGGACGGACCAGGCCGGGTCCAAGGTGGTGCTGATTCACTCCTCGTTGACGATGTTCCTCTCCACATTGCGCGTGCGGCTGATTTATTCGCCGTTTTACCGATGGCTCCGTCCGTTGCGCCCATTGGAAGGCTGGATTTACAAAAAACTGCGCGCGCCGGCGCCGTTGCCCGGCCCAAAATTAGGAGATGGCAGATAGAAGTTGGGAGTTAGGGCACAGATTTGGAGAACCAAGTTTTTATTCCCCAGCTCCCATCTGCTATTTCCTATCTCCTATTTTGCCCCACGTGAACCACACACACGCGCCCAGCAGCAGCAGGTTGAAAACACCGAGGGTTTTCAGCACCGTTATCAGGCTGTCGTGAAATTGAGTCAACGCAACACCGTACACCGCGGCGAGCAGCAACAGCACCGGCACGATGCGGAATTGCGACCGCGCCAGCAGGTTGTTGACGAGCGCGTAGGCCAGGGACAGCGGCACCATCGCCCACGCATACCACGGCAACACCGCCGCAGCGACGGAAACATAGTCTTTCGAGTAAGCCAGCTTGATGACCAACGGTCCCAGCACCGTCAGCCCCAGCGCGCCGCCCGCCGCCAGAACGGCTGTGCCGAGCAGCACGATGCCCAGCAGGTTGCTCTTTTCCGATCGCGCGACGCTGTGAACAATTTTTGGAAACATTACCGTCGCCAGCGGCACCACCAGCCACAGAAGTCCGCGCGACAAAGTCCCGGCGCTCACATAAAACGCCGCATCATCGCCGGAGAAATATGCCTTCACGAACATTGTATCGGCTGTGAAAAAAAATTGCACCGCGCCAAACCCCAGCATCAGCGGGCCGATTTGCGCCAGCAGGCGGCGCCAGTCGAACGGTTGCGCGTGCCTCAGCCACAGGGACCGCGTTTGCCAGATGCTGATGCCGACCGCCGTGACCAGCCCCAGGCAAACTCCCACCATCATTCCCGCCGCGTAACCACCGAGCAGCAGCACGATGAACGACGCCAGGCCCAGCCTGCCGGCGGCGTTGAAAATGTTCGACCAGCCCAGCCAGAAAAAATCCTGTTGCCCCTGCAACACACCCCAGAACAGCGGCAGCCAAAACGAAAGCAACACCACCAACAGCGTAATCCACAAGCCGGCCGGGTTCGCCAATTTCCAGGCCGCCAGAATCTCCGCCTGCCAGATCCCCACGCCGATGGCCAACAAGAGACACAGTCCAAGCGTTCCCAGCCAGGCCAGCCGGATCATCCCCGCCAGTTCGCGCTCCCGGTTCGTGGCCAGCGCCCGGGCCGTCTGCTGGGCAAACACCATTTGCAGCGGCATGTTCGGCACGAACATCACCACTGCCAGCAACACGCCGAAAACGCCGTATTCCGCCGGCGGGATCTTTTTGTTCAACAAATGGACTGCGTACATCAACAAGCCGCTGGCCACATTCGCAATCATCAGCCAGCCGCTCTGGCGAAAAAAGGCGGCATGATGCGAAGTGGAACCTGCCGGGGTCGTCTCGGTTGTGGCTGCGGGCATGGGCGTAGGACAATAAAAGAACCGGCTGGTTCAGGGAAGCGATTTCAGGAAGGTCAAAAGCAGATTTTTGCCGCGTTCCAGCGATGCCAGTGAAATCCATTCGTCCGCCGTGTGCGCCTGCGCGATGTCGCCGGGGCCGAACACCACGCTCGGAATGCCGGCGCCGGCCAGCACCGCCGCGTCGCAAAAATAATCCACTCCCACCGGTCTCGACTGGCCGACACTCCGTAAAAACTGCCGGACGAGCGGCAGCTGCGGGTCCGTTTCCAGCGCCAGCGCTGGCGCGAGCTTCGTGTCGGAAATTTTTGCGGACAGATTTTGCGAGTTCAGGAACGCGGCCATTTCACGGCGAACACCGGTTTCCGTTTCGCCCGGCAGCGTCCGCCGGTCAATCGTGATGGTACAGCGGTCGGGCACAATATTGGGTTGCGCACCGCCGGAAATCGTGCCGACGTTCACCGTCGCCATGCCGAGCAGCGGATGTTTTCGCTTCCGCAACCGCGCGGCGTAATCCGTTTCGAGCGCGTCCACGATGCGCGCCATTTCGTGGACGGCGTTTTGGCCGAGATGGGGCGCTGCGCCGTGTGCCGCCTTGCCGCGCGTTTCGAGTTGCAGCCACAAGCTGCCCTTGTGCGCGGTGACCACCTGCAATCGTGTCGGTTCGCCGACAATTGCCAGCGTCGTAGCACAGGCGTCTCGCCTGTTGCGCTGTTTTTCCACAAGTCGCAGGCGGGACGCCTGCGCTACGAGCGCGCGGGAACCGGCCTGCGCGTTTTCTTCGTCAATCAAACCGGCGAAAACAATTTCGGTTTCGTTCGGACGCGATTAGGCGTTCGCCAATTCACAAAGCGCGGCGAGCATGGCGGCGACGGAGCCTTTTGTGTCGCACGCGCCGCGTCCGTGCAGCCGCCCGTTTTTCCGGCGCGGGACGAATTGTGAATCGTCGGCGCCGACCGTGTCCAGGTGCGGCGCAAGCAAGATGGTCTGGCGGATTCTATTCCGCGGAAGGAGCCGCACGATAAGATTGGGACGGCCCGGTAAAACCTTCTGAAATTCCACTTCGAGTCCGGCGCGCGCGGCGGTGGCAGCCAGAAAATCCGCGACATTCTTCTCGCCATAATACGATTGACGAAGGCGAGCCTGTCGCGCCGAAGCTCCATCGGATGGAGCGAAGGCGGAATTCACGCTGGGGAGCGCGATGAGTTCAGCCAGAAGTTTTTCCGTGCGCGTCATGGCTTGCGACCCGCCAGCTTAGGAGTCAGCAGCGCGCTTGTCGAGACGTCCGCTACGCCGTGCATGAAGCGCAGGTTTGAAACGAACTGGCAATTTTATGCGAGGTGGTTTATTGGTAAACCCGCATGAAAAATTTGATTCCCGTTTTTCTGGCATTAAGTTGCGCCATGACCGTGCGCGCGGCCATCCATACCGAGACTGTTGAATACAAACAGGGCGACGCCACGCTCGAAGGCTTCGTTGCCTATGACGACGCCATCCAGGGCAAACGCCCCGGCGTACTCGTGGTGCATCAGTGGATGGGGTTGACCGATTACGAAAAGAAACGCGCGGAGATGCTCGCCCAGCTTGGCTACGTTGCGTTTTGCGCGGACATTTACGGCAAAGGTGTCCGTCCGCAGAACACGGCGGAAGCCGGCGCGCAGGCAGGCAAATACAAAAGCGACCGCCAGCTTCTGCGTGCCCGCGTCAATGCCGGTCTGGAGGCGTTGCGGCAACAGCCGCTGGTGGATTCAAAACGCATCGCCGCCATCGGCTATTGTTTCGGCGGCACGACGGTGCTGGAACTGGCGCGCAGCGGCGCGGACGTCGCAGGCGTCGTGAGCTTTCACGGCGGACTGGATGCGCCCAACCCGGACGACGGCAAAAACATCAAATGCAAGGTGCTGGTGTGCCACGGCGCGGATGATCCCTTCTCATCACCGCAAGACATCGCCGCTCTGGAGAACGAAATGCGCAAGGGTGGTGTAGATTGGCAACTCATCAAATACGGTGGCGCGGTTCATTCCTTTACCCAGCCGATGGCCGGAAACGACAATTCCAAGGGCGCGGCCTACAACGAAAAGGCGGATAAACGTTCGTGGGAGGCCATGAAACAATTCTTCGCCGAGATTTTCAAATAGGACGGAGTCAAACCACGAAATACACAACCACACGAAAAGATTTGTTTTTGTGTATTTCGTGTGTTTCGTGGTTAACATTCCCCATGCGCATCACCGGCGGCAAAGCGGCGCGGCGGATTCTGAAAGTTCCCCAAGGACTTGCGGTTCGTCCGACCCCCGACCTCGTCAAACAGGCGGTCTTCAACAGTCTCGGCGCGCGGGTCGTCGGCGCGCGCGTGCTGGAATTGTTCGCCGGGACCGGCGCGTTGAGCCTGGATTGCCTGAGCCGCGGCGCGGCCTCGGCGGTGTGCGTCGAGAAATCGCACCGGCACGCCGGATTTATCCGGGGCAATGCGGAAACGGCCGGCTACGGGGATATGCTCGAAGTCCGCACGCAGGACGTGTTTCCGGCGGCGCACCAGCTCGTCGAAAGCGGCCGGCAGTTTGATTTGATTTTTGCCGACCCGCCCTACGGCGAAAAAAACATCGGCCACCGCTCCACTTCATTTGCCCAACAACTGCTCGATGATGCGAGCCTGCCCAGGCTGCTTGCGCCGGGCGGACGATTCATTCTCGGTCACGCCCGACGCGACACGCTGGAAATCGTTGCGCCGTGGCGCGAAGTGAAGGCGCTCAAGCACGGCGACAGCGTGATGCGGTTTCTGGAACGCACATAATCTTGGAATTTTAGAGTAACACTAAAATAAGAAGTGAAGTTATTGCGCATCCCACCAACATCATCGCAATTAAAACCTTCATTGTGACAGAAGCCAAAATGTTGTCTAACCTTGTCGTTGAAACAAAACAACGGATCATGACAAGCGAAGCAAAAAGCAGCAACGTCATGCTCAATTCACTGCCCAGAAATTTTAGGACGCGCTCAAAAAAATCATTTGGCTGCCATATGTCGATAGCGTAATAAGCTGCACCAAATCCGACAATAAATACCAAACAAAGCAAAAAAAGAGGAAACCGATCTCCAGGACGGATACGGATAATTGTTTGTCGGGCTTTTGGGTCTTCGCTCATATTTATCCCGTTGCTTCTTCCACCGCCTTGCGGATCAGCTTCCTGAATTTCTCAGTGCCCTGGTCGAACGCGGCGGAAATCGGCAGAAGCGAAACCCTGCGGATTTTCTTTTTGAACTGCTTCAAATTTTTCTCCGCCACCGGCTCGTCCATTTTGTTCGCGACGACGAGGCGCGGCTTTTCGAGCAGCGCCGGATCGTAAAGTTTCAGTTCGCTGAGCAATTGTTGGTAATCGTCCCAGGGCGCGCGGCCATCCGTGCCGGCCATGTCGAGCAGCAGGACGAGGATTTTACAGCGTTCGATGTGGCGCAGAAACGCATGGCCAAGGCCGACGTTTTGGTGCGCGCCTTCAATCAATCCCGGCACGTCGCAGACCGTGAGCCGGTGGAAGTCGGCATATTCCAAAATACCGATTTGCGGATGCAGCGTGGTGAACGGATACGGCGCGATCTTCGGCCGCGCCTTGGAAATGGCCGTGAGCAGCGTGGATTTGCCGGCATTCGGATAGCCGACGAGGCCGACCTCGGCCATGATCCGCAGTTCGAAACGATAATTGCCCTCCCCGCCCGGTTCGCCCGGCTGCGCGAAGCGCGGCGTCTGGCGCGCGGCGGTGGCAAAATTGCGATTACCCAATCCGCCGCGCCCGCCTTTACAAAGCACGAATTGTTGTCCGTTTTCGGTGAGGTCGGCGACCAGTTCGCCTTTTCCGGATTCGCTGGCGGAAAATTCCCCCGCGTCCTCCCGGCGCAAATCAATTTCCTGCGCCATCGCGCCACTCGCGCTGCGAATCAATGGCCGTTTGCCCGCGCTGGTTTTGAAAACCGGTTTTGTCATCCTCGTCCTCCGTTTTTTTTGTTTCGATGGGCGGCGTGGTGTCCGCGAGCCGCCACACGAGCGTGCCGCAGGGAACTTTGACGATGAGATCCTTTCCGGCGTGGCCGTCCATGCCTTTGCCGAGGCCGGGCCGGCCATCCGGCGCGATGAGGCGCGGCTGATAATACTGTGCGATGAGGTTGTTGAGGTCGTGGTCGGCCTGTAAAATCACGCTGCCGCCGCGCCCGCCGTTGCCGCCGCTCGGCCCGCCCTTGGGCACGAACGCCTCGCGATGGAACGCGATGCAGCCTTTGCCGCCGTGGCCCGCCCGCGCGTAAATATTTATTTCGTCAACAAACATGCGTCAGCGTTCTTAATCCTGCGCTTAATCGTAAGCTTAATCTCTGTCGCCGGATAAGATTAAGATCACGATTACGATTAAGACGAGCGGAAACAAAAAGGGCGAGGCGCCTGGCCTCGCCCTGAAATTCATTTGTGCCGCTTAATTTTTCGCGGCGGGTTCGGCCACCACATTCACACGGGTGCTGTTCTTGTCGAACTTCACCTTGCCGTCCGCGAGCGCGAAGAGCGTCCAATCGCGGCCCGTGCCGACGTTCTGGCCGGCGACAAATTTTGTGCCGCGTTGCCGGATGATAATGCTGCCAGTGGTGACAAATTCGCCGCCAAACGCCTTTACACCGAGCCGTTTGCTGGCGCTGTCGCGGCCGTTACGGACGCTGCCTTGACCTTTCTTGTGTGCCATAATTTTGTTGTGACGAGTGACAAGTGGCGGGTGACAGGATACTGAATTCGTGTCACGTGCCGCATGCCACGTGTCACGACTAAGTTTTGATTTCCTTGATCTTCACCACCGTCAATTCCTGACGATGGCCGATGCTTTTGTGATAACCTTCGCGTCGTCGCATCTTGAACGTGAGTTTTTTCTCACCTCGCTTGTGTTCGACCACGTCGGCCACCACGCTTGCGCCACTCACGGTGGGCGAGCCGACCGCGACTTTGCCGTCGCGGTTTACCAGCAACACGCGGTCAAACGTGACCGGCTTGCCGGCCTCAACGGTCAGGCGCTCGATTTCCAACGTGTCGCCCGCGGCCACACGATACTGTTTGCTTCCGGTTTCCAATACGGCGTACATAAAATTTCCCACAAAAGGGAACTGATAAGACCAGAAATGCGCCCGGCTGTCAATGTTGGATTTTTGGAAAATTGGCCCGGGAAAGGGCGAATTTCCACGTTTTAACCCTGGATTGCGCGGATTGGGAAGGGTCGTCTGCCAGCCTCAAATCCGCAACTGCGGCGCGCGGCGCCACAGAAAATTCATCAACCCGAACAGTTCCAGCGCGAACGGCACGTAGCCGGCGTAGCCCAACAACGGCATCTCGAAGAGGTGCAGGAAGCCCGCACCCGGCGTGTGGTAAATCCACTTCGGCCACGACCAATAATTCCACATCTCCCAGAAAAACCCGCATGCCAGCGCGCCCAGCGACAGAGCCAGCACCGGCCGCCAATCGCCGTGTTGCAACCATTCGAGCAAATGCCGCCGCCCCAGCCGGCGGTTCAGCGGCTCAAAAATCAGCGCCAGCGAAACCCAGACGAACGGATAACAAAACCGCGGCCAGAGCAGCGTCAGCACCAGCATTGCCACGCCCGTCAGCATCAGGCCGAGAGAGAGCCTGCGCGTTGGCCGGACGGGTTTTCGTGATGCAAACGTCTCCATCCATCGGAACGTGCGCACCAGTTCCGCCGTCTCGAACACCGCCGGCATGACCGTCGAGAACGAAAGCGTGCAGAGGGTGTAATATTCGAGCGGCGTGAGGACGCGGGTGCTGAGATATTCCCAATTGCCCGTGCGCCAGTTGACCATTTCAAACAGCCACCACACTGGCGCCGACGCCACAAACAGCAACACAAAGTCCCGGCGCGAACGGGTCCACAGCGAAGTGCCGGCGCGCGCCAGCACCAGCGCGTCCACGACGAGGATGTAGCCGAGCCACAGCGGGAAGAACAGGTAGGCCGTTCGCATCCCGGGCAACGTCCAGTTCAACGGCCAGCACACGACCAGCAGCAACAGGCCGAACCAGCCTTGCCGCGCCAGCAGTGCGGGACTACGAGTTGAATTCATTGCCATGTAAGCCAAATTGTCGAAGGCAAACCTGCCGCGCGCAAGCCCGGAACACAAAATGATTTTTATCGCAAAGGCGCGAAGGCGTGGTGACTGGATGGAGACGGCAATCCTGCGGCGCCGGCACCGGCGGCTTTTGGCTGGAATTTGCTTGCACCGGTTTTTGCGCCGGCTATATTGCCCGGGTCTGTGAGATAACTTGTCATTTCAGGTCATGGCAAATCTTCAAGTGAACATGGTTCGGTGATGATTTGAAACCCGATGGTCGGGAACAGTCCGGAAAAGCGGTTAGTCTTGAACAGCGAATGAACTATGAGCACGAAATTGTTTGTGGGAAATCTTTCCTTCAACACGACAGAGAATGACCTGCAGGAGGCGTTTGCGGCGCACGGCACGGTCGTGGAAGCCAACCTGATGATGGATCGGACCAGCGGCCGCTCGCGCGGCTTTGCGTTCGTGACGATGTCAACGCCGGAAGAAGCGCAAAAGGCGATTCAGGCGATGAACGGGACGACGCTGGGGGACCGGCAATTGACGGTGAACATTGCCCGCCCGAAAGAGGAACGTCCCCGCGGTGATCGCGGGCCGCGCCGGGACTTCGGTGGCGGTGGCGGTGGCGGCGGCGGACGCCGGGACCGTTACTGATCATTGCCGCAAACAGCTTTGGCCGGGGCGACGTTCTTGATGGACGTTGCCCCGTGTCATTTTATGCGCGCGGGAATTTTTTATGAAAGAATCTACAGCCTTTGCGATCCCTGTGTTCTTCTTGGTTTTCTGACCGCTGCGGTTGGGGACAAGCGTAATCCGGGGATCGTTTCCACGCGGCTGGTCACACCAAAGCAACCCGCCGCATCATAATGAAACGCAGACAAGCAGTGGAATGACCTCGGGGGGGAATGCGCACTAACCTTCGTCGCGTTTCACCACAATGGAAATCTGTCCATTCTCATCCCCCTGAATCACCAGCGGTTTCCCGAAAGTGACGATAAACGTGGAATCCAATCCCACCGACAGTTGCTGGTAGGACGGTGCGGTTGTGCCACCCGGCCCACTGGAAGTGCCCGTCATGTAGGGCACCGTGCGGCCAATGGACAATTTGAGCCGGCCCTTGACCGGACTCAGCACAGTGAGGTCGCCGGAGAGTCTGATGGTGGTGGGAATCTCCGGGCCGTTAATCTTCATCGTGCTGTGTTCGAGCGCGTCGAGATTGAAGGGGCCTTCGGCGGTCATCATCTGCACAAAACTGCTGCCCATCTTGGTATCCTTCCATTGAACGCTGATGACATAATTGGCCGGCTCATTCGTGCTCGCTATCCGCGGCGATGCCGCTCGCGGGGCGTCCGCCGGTGGGAGCGCGGATGGCAGGTCGGCCTGGCACACGACGACCCAAAAGGTGGCTACGACAAGCGAAAGAAGAGTTTTCATGGCGGGCCAAACTTCCAGCCAAACGACAAAATCGTCAAGCAGAAATAAACATTACTTCAGGCGATGGCCCGGAAGAGGGGATCATAGGCAGCCTGTGCTTTGTGCATCGGCATGATAAAAACGGCGGCGGGATCAGATATACCCCAAACGCGGCGGCCCCCAATCCTGCCACACGCGCGTCGGCAAGAAACCGGCAAAACGGCGCCAGCGAAAGATTTGCGAATGCGGTGTGGTTCTTTCCTCCCGCCCGCTCCGGCTTCAACAAATTCTGTCGGATGGTTTGGCGGGTTGCGGCCGGCCTTATTTCTCTTTAGGCGGACTGTTGGTTTGCGGCGAGGTGGCCGGCGGTTTGTAGAGGCCGGCCTTGATGAAGGGCGCGAGTTCGGCGCCATGACCTTCTGCCGCCATTTTTTCCACTGGAATAAATCGCAAGGACGCCGAATTAATGCAATAACGCAAATGCGTCGGCCCCGGACCATCGTCGAACACGTGGCCGAGATGCGAATCCGCCAGTTTCGAACGCACCTCCGTGCGCTCCATGAAAAAGGAATGGTCCGAACGCTCCGTGATGCTTGAATCCTCCAGCGGCTTCGAAAAACTCGGCCAGCCGCAACCTGAATCAAATTTGTCCAGCGAACTGAACAACGGCTCGCCCGACACGACATCCACATAAATGCCCGGCTTCTCATTGTTCCAATACGCGTTGTGAAAGGCCGGTTCCGTGGCCGACTCCTGCGTGACCGCGAACTGTTCCGCAGACAGTTGTTTTTTCAACTGTGCCGCATCCGGTTTTTTGAAATCGTTCATATCCTTCAGGCTGACTGGTTGCTTGCTTGAAACGTCATCCGGTTGCCCACCACCCGCACCACGCATCACCACCACGCCGGCCGCCAGCACTAGCGCGGCAGCGATGCCGCCGATTCCGGGCGATTTCATTCTCTTCATATTCCAGCTTTCTCCCCCAGGGATTCCTGCCGTGCCATACGACAGGTTGGGCGGCCAGGTCGAAGGCGGGCGCCTGGACGGCGGGAACGGAAACAACCGCTCTCATGCCGATAATTAATGGTATTCATTAATTCCGGCAAGATAAAACCCGTCGGCATTTCTGTCAAAGCACCACTTCGGTGAAATGAAATCAGGTGAAACTGAAAGTTGAAATCGGGAAGAACGCGCGATGTCAGGATACTTCAAATGCCCCCACCGCCCCCGCCCGCGATGCCCGGGTCGTTGATGATGATGATGAGCGGCCAAAACATGGCAATCACGATGCTGCCCACGACCACCGCCAGGAAAATAATCATGATCGGTTCCAGCAGCGACGTCGCGGCGCTGACAGCGTTGTCCACCTCTTCGTCGCAGGTGTCGGCGATTCTCATGAGCAAGTCCGGCAACGCGCCGGTTTGTTCGCCCACGTCCACCATGCCGGCAACCATCGCCGGGAAAATCCGCGATTCCTTCAGCGGCCCGGTGATGGTTCCGCCCTCCTTCACACTGTCATGGACTTTGGCAATGACGCCGGCAACCACGACGTTGCCGGCCGTTTCCTTCACGATGGTCAATGCCTGAAGAATCGGCACGCCGCTGCCTAGCAGGGTCCCGAAGGTCCGGGCGAATCGTGACAGCGCCACCTTGCGTAAAACCTTGCCCATGACGGGCATGGACAGTTTGAAACGGTCAAACCAACGCCGACCGCGCCGGGTGCGAATGAGGCCCTCGAAAGCGACGGTCAAGGCAAGCACAGTCATTCCACCAGCCAGAAAGTGGCTTTTGAACAAATCGCTGATTCTCAAGACCAGAAGCGTGAATGCCGGCATCGGCCTCCCATTGAGCAATCCCTCAAAGACCGCCTGGAACCGCGGAATGATAAAAACCGTTAGAAGGGTAAGAATGCCCGCCGCGGTTACCATCACGGCAATCGGATAAATCATGGCGGCCTTGATCCGGCCTTTGATTTTCAGCGCCTTCTCCATGAACTCTGCCTGGCGCCGGAGCACGACCTCCAGAATGCCGCCGATTTCGCCGGCCTTGACCATGTTCACGTAAAGCGGACTGAAGATTTTGGGATGCGCCGCCAAGGCCTCGGTCAATGTTCCTCCGCTTTCAACAGTCATGGCTACTTCCATGATGACACGCTTCAACGCTTGATTTTCCGCCTGTTCCTCCAGAATGCGCAACCCGCGCAGGAGCGGCATCCCCACGTCAATCAGGGTCGCCAACTGGCGGGTGAACACGGCGAGGACGGCCGGTTTGATTCTGCCGCGCGACATTCGAACCGGGGATTTGAACGTTTGGGAAACGGCGGTTGCCCTTGACCGGCGCTGGAATGGCTTTGCTTCCGCGACCTTGGTCGGGAACAACCCCATTTCCTTGATCCGCTTCAGCGCCTCACTTTGATCGGTAACATCCAGTGTACCCTGGCTTTTCAGCCCGCCGGCATCCACAGCCTCATAACAATAGCTAGACATGGCAACCTCACTTTCTACCCCTGCCTCGTGTCGCAGGTGCTCTTACCAGGTTGGACAGTGTTCGTTCGGCTTTGTCACGCGTCCGAAATGCCATCCGGTCAAGGGAGTGAAGTTATTTGAGCGCGATAATCCCAAGGGAAACAGCGTGGCCGCAAACCTCGATCTGAGTCCGGAAGCAGCCTTACGATTTCTTGGTTGCCGTCATGGCGCGATAGGTCACCGGCACCTGCCAGTCGGCGTAGTTCGGATCAAGGTTTTTCATCGCGCTGACCATCTGCTGGCGAAACGTCGTTTCAATCAGGCTCCCCTGGCCCGGCCAGATTTTGAAGTGAATGCGCAGAAAATCCCAGCCGCCACCCGGCACCGTTTCCGCCGGGCCGATGACCGGCTCGCTCAAAATAATCGCGCCGAATTGTCGCCACATCCCCCTGACAATGTTCGCGACCGTCGCCGCGGCCTTTTCCCGGTCGGCACCCTGCGGAAGCTGGATGTCCGCATACGCAAACACCCCGCCGTGCGGAAAGCGGCTGACGTTGGCGATGGTGCGGTTGGGAATGAACACAATCTGGTTGTAAAAATTGCGGAGCGTTGTGAAACGCAGGCCGATTTCCTCCACGCGTCCGACAACGACGACGGTGCCGGCAATCTCCACCATGTCGCCCACGTCCATGACGTCCGAAAAAATCAGCGTCAGGCCGATCACCACGTCTTGTACCAGGCCTTGCGACCCGAAGCTGATGGCCAGACCGATAACTGTGGCGCTCCCCAGGTAGATCTTCATGTCGACGCCGAATTCCTGAAGCACCAGGCCCAGCGCAGAGAAATAGATGACAAAGATGACGCCGCTCACGATGAGCCGGGTGAGCGTGATGAATTTTGGTTGTTGGGTCACGAAATCCAGCGGAGTCTTTTGCGCCTGGCTCTTGTTGATGAACCATTCGCTGATGTGCCGGACGATTTTGACCAACACGTGCACGAGAACAGCCAGAACTATGATGAGCAGGATGCGCGTTGCCGTGGAGGATTCGTGATGGGCAAAATGGCTGTAAATGCGGCCAACGACCGTGTTGGTCACCAGTTCGAACGGCAAGGCGGGCGGATTGGTCATGCTCATCAAAATCTTTTTGCAAATTTTTCAGGCGCTCAAGCTGCGTTGCGTCCGGCCAGACGCACGATGCCCCGGCCGGGAAATTATTAAACAGCATTTTGGGAACTTCGCAAGATTGGGCGCGCCGCGCTGGCCTGTGGCACACATCGGCGGATGGGGGTTCCCGCTAAAGTTCGAGCAATCTGGCCGCTTCGGTCAGATTTTGGCAAGTGACCACCCGGGGACGATGCGGGTAATGAAAGACCGTCAGGATATTCATTCCAATGTCCCGGCCCGGCTCCGGAATCACCCGCACGACCAAATCCACGCCCGCTTGACCGATCAAATCCATCATCCGGCCCAGCTCCGGCGTGCAATCCAGCCCCATTGACTCCATCTGGCTGAAATCCGCCAGCAAACGAAAACCCGGCGACAGCTCCTTCATTTGCGTCGTCAGATCCTCCCGGCTGCGCTGAAACTCCTTCAACCGCACCGGCCCGATGTAACTGATATGCAGCAACTGCTTCGACTTGTTCGATGTGACCAGCAACATGGGAATCACCCTAGTTGGCTCTGAATGAGATTTCGAGCGAATAAGCCGGCTGGTCGCGCGCTATGATTGGTGGGCCTCTCGCCGGGAATGCTCAAAAATGGGAGGCGGAATTTCCGACGGACGCCCCGGCAAGGCATCCCTGCCCAAAAAACTCAGGCGTTTGCCGGCACAAATGGGATTCAGGCTGTCGCCACGTGCGGCTTCTTCACGCGGGGTTGCACGTCCGGCACCGCTGGTCCACGCGCCTGTTTGAAATGCACCGGCGCGCGCAGCAGCAGCGTGCCCAGGCACAAATCCGCCAGTGGCAACACCACGTTGAAATTCCTTTTCATGTAACGGTGGTGCAGCAGGTGATGGCCGTTGAGCCGGAAGAAAATCCCCGACCGTTCCACCACCCGCTTCTTCGGCAGGTGCATGCACCAATGCATGTATTCGTAAGCCCCGTAGTAGCCCGCGCACGCCAGCAGCGCGCCGCAGGGGAAACCCCAACTGACCAGGAAAAACGCGGCCATGACGAACGGCGACAGCCCGACCGCCACCAGCACCGGCCCGTTCCACCACGCCATCGGTATCGTTTTGGCATCCTTCGCTTGAATCAAATGGTACGTCTCGTCCGCGCGAAAGACGCGATGATGCACCAGCGCGTGGCTTTCAAACGGGTAACGGAACTTCCACAGCGGCCGGTGCATCACAAACCGATGCAGCGTCCACTCGAAGAACGAAGCATAGACCGTGGCGACGACAAAGCCGGTGGCCATCCAGAAAATAAAACCTGAAATCGGAGTCATGAAAGCTCCGAACGTAGCAGAAAACCTGCGCTAAGGAAGGGAATTCGCACTTTTAATTTAACGCGACTGGCCGTGGCGAACACGATGGCAGGCAGGCATGCGGTTGCGGGACCTCCATTGGTTCAATACGCAGAACCTGTTTTCGCTCCGGGCGCTTAACCCTTCTTCGCCGCAGCCAGCACCGGAACCTTGAAAGGATAGCTTCGCTTCGGCTGTACGTTCGGCACGGACGGTCCTTGCGCCTGGGCAAAGGCGAC
The DNA here is from genome assembly GCA_963754775.1 of uncultured Verrucomicrobiae bacterium. Lineage (GTDB taxonomy): Bacteria > Verrucomicrobiota > Verrucomicrobiia > Limisphaerales > UBA11358 > UBA11358. The sequence goes on along the minus strand of CAVWHM010000023.1, from coordinate 8,649 downwards.
CCGAGAACGCAGCAGCAGGGTGAGGCAGCACAAATCGGCGAGCGGCAACACCACATTAAAGTTTTTGCCCATGTAACGATGGTGCAGCAGGTGGTGCCCGTTCAAGCGGAAGAAGATGCCCGAGCGTTCCACGTGCCGTTTCTTCGGCAGATGCATGCACCAATGCATGTATTCATAAGCCGTGAAATACAGCGTGCACGCCAGCGCCGCGCCGCACAGAACCCCCCACTTATGCAGCAGCAGGGCCGGAACCAAAAACGGCAACTGGCACAAGGCCACGAGGGCCGGCCCGCTCCACCACGCCATGGGAATGGTCTTTTTGTCCCGTTCATTCACGAGATGGTAGGTGTGGTCCGCCTTGAAAATCCGGTGATGCACCAGCGCGTGCCGTTCAAACGGATACCGAAACCACCCGACGGGGCGGTGCATGAAATAACGGTGCAACGTCCATTCGAAAAAGGAGCCAAAAACGACTCCGGCGACAACTCCAATGGCGCACCAAAATAGAAACATGGTCATAAACAATTTCCTGTTTTGAAGACTGAAGGAGGACTTTCAACAAACGCCCGACGGGGCTGGTACTCTAAAGGTCTTGCTTGGGTCAATCTCGCCCGGATTCGGGCCCGCGCAAGTTTTATTCCGATATTATTAGCGCGGACGGCGCCGCGCGGATTTTGTCTGCCCCTCAAGGCCGGGAGGCACAAACCGGGGCCGCACCCGGACCTGACGTTTAACCGTCCCAAACCATCCTGCCTTTCAAATGATTTCCCCGGCGCCTGAATCCGAGCGAGCCGGTAATCATATAGCAGGCCGGCCGCCCCTGGGAATGTTCTCTCAAGGCATCGTTCCTTACAAATTTCATGATGGAGGGCAGGGACAACAAATCCGAGGCGATCAAATCATTGTCCCGGTAGATTGAATACTTTTGTCTTTGGCTGTTCATGCGTTTATGCGCCGGGAATTTCTATTTGCCGACAGACCCTCTCAGAATCATTACCGTGACCAGGATGCCGCCGCCGAACAGGCCAAGCAATATGGAAGCCGCGATGATTTTAAACTCGCGTCCGTATTGTGAGGACTGCAATCGCGGGAACAGCAATTTTCCAACATAATTTGCCAGCATGAAAGCCTTTGGTTGATATTGACCTGATTAAAGCGGCCATTCCCTTCAATGTCCACACATTCTTCGGGAAATATATTCTGTAATAAAGTGAGCGCTTTCCCTGATTCCAGCGTAGGGTGCTGCATGCAGGACAAAGCGGAGGAATTTAAAAACAATAAATACGGGGCATTGCCGGTTTTGGGCTTGCCGGTGCAAGTCCAGTGTGACGGCTTCAAGTGCATGGCCTTTCGAGATCGAGAAGGCAGATGGGTGGATCTTTTCAGCCGCGAATTCTTGCCGCGAGTCCTGGGCGTGGTTTCCGGTTGATGGCACTGCCCGATTTTAATTCACCCGCGTGTCGCAAGGCGTGCGGGTATTTTTTTAACACCGGGCGCAACGCCGGAGCGGCCGAAGAATAGCCGACCAGGCGAGGTGCGTTCAAGCGTTGACTTGCTCGTATAACACGAAGCACGCGTCCGTCCATCTCGTTGATGCGCGCCCAGCGACGGATGCGTCCGTCCTGTTGCACGACCTCTTTTTCGGGATGGTCAATCACCCGTTGGATCCACTCCATCTGAATTATGGCGCGGTCCGGACGTTGCCGCATGGCCATGAAATATTGGGTGAACTTCACGCCCGAATCGTAGAGTCGGCAGAATTGAATTCAAGGGAGAAAGTGAAGTTCGCAAAAAGTCCCATTGCATCAAGCCATTGAAGGATGTTTCTGTCACCCAACGCGGCCGGACGCTGGACGTGCTGAATGGCATTCGTCGTCTCGTTTCGGAGGGGCGAGCTCTGCGAGACCCAAACTTCGGGAAGCTGGGGCGTCGTGGAACTCGCCCCTCCGATAGTTTCACGACTGCCGACGCCTACGCCTTCACCCGCGAGTTGGAAAAGCTTCATCCTGACAACCGGCACGTGAAAGACAAAATCCGCCAGCAACTTCAGGTCCTTCCGCCTTCATCCGATTTCGGCGCGACAAGGCGCGACGCGGGATTGTTGCAGCACATTGGTCGCGGCGTCTGGCGTCTGCCGTGAATTTTTAGACAGGATGAACAAGATTTTGCAGGATTGCATCGGCTCGCGGGGACGCTCGCCCCACCCGGAATCTTGTTAACCCGGTTAATGGACTCGCGCGCGCCCGCTTGCTCGGCCCTGCGGGCCTTTGCCTCCGGCAAATGGAACTCCCAGTTCTTGCCAAATGTTTCCCCGTGTGTGAATGGCCGCTGTCGCGGTCCGCAAACCTTTCGCCATTTCCCCAAACGGCTCAAGTCTGTCAAAAAAAACAGCCCCGGCTATGGCGCGGCAAGCCGCGACGTCCGCCTTTATTTCCCGCCAACGACTTTAATCTGGTCAGGCGTTTCCAGGATGATTTCCGGCCGGTTGCGATATTCCGTGATACTGCCGGTGATCTCCACATCCTGATTCGTGAGGCTTTCCAAATTTTTGAACGCGCCCGCGTTTTCCGCAAAGACAACGGCGGTTAATGGCGCGTCAAAGGAAGATTTGTCGAGGCTCAGGATTGTGATGTTTGGCCGGACAGAAACTTGAACCACTCGCCCCGTGACAATCATCGTCTGGTCGTAATATTTACTGGCATCCGCCGTCCCGATTTTGTTGGTGGCGACTTGCGCGACGACGTTTGTATTTTCCGGCAGCAATGGAACAATTCTTCCCAGATTCAAATATTTCTGAATTTCATCAGCCAGACGATATCCAGCCAGCGCGCATTGCCGCTCCGCGACCGCTTTTGCCGTCTTGGTGTAATCAGCGGGCAGAGCCACGGCTGTCTCCCCATTGGTGCCGCCTTTTAATTCGCCGCGCAAATATCCTTTCTCAATTGCCAGCTCGCGGCTTTCCAAGCTCCAGCCTTTCGGCGTTGGGTGCGTCACCAATTCTGCCAGCGATGCTTTCGGAAATTCAGCGCCGAGCTTGACGGCATATCTCCATTGCATTTGCGTGTTGGGCGAAGCCCCCAACAAACCGTCCCAAATCCCGTGCAACCGGACCGCTTGGTCCGCCGGCTTGACGTAAAATTCATTCCCGCCCCGGTCGCCTGTCGGATAGGCGTCCGAAAAAAGTGAAGCGCAATGGAGCGGTTGGTGGACATCGCCGACCAGATGAATAAGCCAGGACAAACTTGCCGCTCGCAATTCGGGATTGGCGTTGGTGTCGTTCAAGGCTGTTTCAAATTGTTGGATGCCAAATAAAATGTCATTCGTTGGCTCCGGGCCGGGTTCCATCGGAAATGACGGCGGCCTTAGCGGATAATCAATGAAATGCCAGCTTGGGTGGTCATATAGGCTTTCGCTGCGCCGGATTTCGTCCGGCCATGTGCTGCTGCGCATAAAGACGTATGCGGCAACATCAATGACCGGATTCGGATGATACGCATTTGTCCATCTGGCGTAATCCGGATGCGCCTTCAAAACCTCATACACCTGCGCCTTCAACTCGGGTGAAAGCTGGCGATACGCTTCCGCCGCGATGAGGAAATGCCCGCTGCTGCCCCAAGCGAAAGCGTTTATCTGGAAACCGGTGAGCCCGGCAATGGCCAAAGCGATGGTGGCAAACTTTTTCATTCAACCATTTGAAGCCGACGCCAAACGTTCCGCAACGAATTTCGTGGAAAATCGTTCCCGCAATGGGTGAATAAATACTCCGGACTGACGGCTTTATGAAGAGTGGGAAAAATTCCATCGCGTCAAACCGTTGAAAGATGTTTCCATCAAGCAACGCGGCTGGACGCTGGACGTGCTGAATGTTGTGCGGCGTATCAGTGAGGTAGGGACGGCGGGCTCCGCCGTCCGCGCCCCAAGCGGGCGCAAGATTCCGGCGGCTTTACCGCCGGGGACATCGCAGCGCGATGTCCCTACCAATTCTTTCACCACCGCTGACGCCTACGCCTTCACCCGTGAACTCGAGCAGTTGCATCCCGACAACCGGCATGTGCGGGATAAAATCCGCCAGCAGTTGCAGGTCCTTCCGCCTTCACTGTGTTTCGGCGCGACGAGGCGCGATGCCGGTTTATTGATTCATATCGATCGCGGTATCTGGCGGCTGTCGTGACGGTATGATAGACTTGGCACGATGCTCTGCCAGCAATGCCATGAACGTGAAGCAACAATTCATCTCACCCAAATCGTGGGTGATAAGATGACCAGACGCGATTTGTGCGTAGTCTGTGGAAAAGAGCTTACAGATTTCGTCGACACACGCGGCCGGGTGGGCCGATTTCCATTCTTGGATGAACGTAGCGTGATGCTGGACGGTTTGGTGGCCAAGGATTCCCGTTATGCCAAAGCGGCCTATCTTTTTGTGCAGGCGGGATTGGCCAGAGCACAGAAAATGTTTTGGGAGCCCGGCAAGCCCGGGCACATGTCTGGCGCTCAATTGCTCGAAGGTTTGCGCGAACTCGCCATTGAATCCTATGGCAAGCGAGCCAAAGCCACATTGAACGGTTGGGGCATTTTCAAGTGCGAGGATTTTGGTGAAATTGTTTTCAACCTCATCGCAGCGGGATTGTTGATCAAACAGGAGAAGGACTCCAAGGCGGACTTCCATGGCGGTTACGATTTTGACACCGCATTTCCGTCCTGATTCCGGCCAGTGATTATTCCTCCGATATACGGCATCGGAGCAGGCTGCCCGCGTTTCCCCAACGTGCGTGTCGGTTTTTTCTTCGTTTCCGGATGAAAACTTTCCACCATCCCACCATGGATTCTAAAATGATTCTCGACGTGGCGCGCGGGACGCTGGCCGGAACCATGTCCTTTCCCGAGGTCGTCGGCAAACTGCTCGTGGCGGGCGTGGAATATTATCATGTGGACTACGTCGGGCTGCGCAAGCGCTTTTACAGTGCGGACGGCGAAGTGGTGGCGACCGCCATCAATTATGAGGACCTGCCACCGGTCGCGCCGGAGTTTGATGCCGCCGCATTGCGCGCAAATATTCTGGACAGCCAACGCCACAACCAGCCGTATCGGGAGTTCACCCGGCGCGCGATGGCTGGCGGCGTGCAGGGTTATTTCGCCTTCCTGCGCGGCAAACGCGTCACCTATTGGGGCCGTACCGGCGACCAGCACACCGAATGGTTCCCCGGTTCCGGACCAGCCAAACCCTGAACTTCAGTTTGTAGCGTTGGTCACATGCTGGGGGCAGGGCGGGGATCATTTAAACATCAACCAGTTGTTCAGCCGCATCTGCTGCAACATTTGCTTCCGTTGAGCCTTTGGTAGCCGTTCATGGCCGCCAGCACATCGAGCGCGGCGTCTGGCGTCTGCCGTAACCATTATCCCCACCAACCGGCCAAAGCTGCCCCACCCACGAACGTCACCTAACCACAGCACAACCGGGCAACAACGGGCTGTGGCAGCCGGCTCTTGACGGCACCAGCGGCGTTTGACAACGTCGTGTCATGCTTGGCAAGTCCAAACCCCCATTGGATACAGCAGACAAGAAGGAAGGGGCAGAATTGACGGTTGAAGACCGGGCGGTTCTGACCGAGTACCTGGCCAGACAGGAAAAGAATGCCCGCCGGTGGCGTTACACCCGTTACGTGACGCTGGGTTTTGTCTGCCTCCTCTACTTCATCGGATTCCGCAGTTTTTTGCCTGCTCATAATGATGCGATGACTCCCCTTGACGAGAAGGCGTACATTCAGGAGCTCAGGAGAGGACCCGCACCGACCGACGATGCCACAGCCCGACAGTGGATCGTTGGGTATGCCACCAAGATCGCGGTTATCGATGCACTTGACCGCAAAACCCAGTCGGCCAATCTGTTATTAGGTATTGTCGGCGCGATTATGCTCACCACTGCACTGATCGGCACAGTGCTTCTTGTCAGCCACTGGAAAGATGGAGAACGGATTATTGTAATGGTTAAGCTCATCCGGGGCTACGTGCAGAAACAGACCGGGTGAAGCAAAAACGCGGCGGTTCCTGGTTTCGTGGTATTCGCACATCTTGAAACTGATCCGTCTTCGCTTCCGCCTTCATCGGATTCCGGCGACACAAGTCGCTACGCCGTGACTGACCTGGCTGGGGCCGAAGCATCCGGCCAGTGATTACGGCCGCACCAACCGGAAGAACACCGCGCCGTTCGCCTTGTCCACCGGCATCGCCACCTGATTCGTCTGTGCCGAACCGGTGACGTTGACCCAGTTTGTGCCGAGACCATTCGTCTGCGATTGCAACTGCCAGCCCGTGTGGTCCGCCGGCCAGGCAAAGCCAGGCTGCGCGGACAGATTGGTTACATTGATGGTGACGGGCGCGAGCGATGTCGGACGCGCACTGACCTGCGCAGAATTCGTGCTCTCGCCGGCGCTGTTCCACGCGCTTACCACAAAGTAATACAACGTGCCGTTGGCCAATCCGGTGTTGGTAAACGTCAGGTTCGAGTTGGTCGCGATCGCCGTGTAACCGCTGCCGCTCACAGTGGAACGTTTGACGAAGTAGTTCGTGGCCGTGGCCGACGCGGACCAATTGAGCGCGACACTGCCATCGCCGTCGTCGCCGTCAAACCAGCCGGGGCGGCGGGCGCAACCGGCCAGCCCGGCTGCACCGTCACGTTGTCAAATGTGGCAGTGCCGAGGCTCGAACTGTTGTGGCTGGTCAGGGCCAGCCCCACATACACGGTGAATGACATGATATTTGTGGTGATTCCTTGCTGCGTCCACGTCACGCCATCCGACGAACAGTATCCTGTGAACGTGTTTCCAATGCGCACCAGCTTGACCCAGTAAGGCGCGCTCGGGCCGCTCGTGTTGTTCCAACTGGTGCCGCCGCTGGCACTCGAACGGTATTGCCAGGTCACGCCATTACTCGGAGTCACGGCGACAAAGGCGTTGGCCGCGCTGGCGTCCAGGCTCGCGCGTACCATGATACCGGCTTTGGACCACGGATCAATGTTCTGCACGGAGGCGACCCGGGCAGTGTTCGTGCACGGTCCGGTTACTGTCACATAGACAAAGCGGAAGGCGTCGGCCGTGCCTTGAATGTCCCCTCCGGCCCCAACCAGCGTAAATACGCCGTTGGTGAAACCCGCGGTGCCCGAGAGTCCCACCGTGCCGATGTCCTGCGTCATCCAGGGAAGAGGCACCGGCGGCAGGGCGCCCGGGGGTGGCAGCGCCGGGCCTCCCGTCAACGCCGTCACGTTGTCCGGGTCATAGACCGTACCCGCGCTCCAGTCGAACGCTTGTCCCGCCCCCGGGGTGTCCCAATAGAAGGGACTCATCCCGTGGCTGCGGGCGGAATCGGCGACGTATTTATGAAAATAGGTCCGCGAAGCAAGATGCAAGTCAAGGTCCGGTTCCGGAAGAGTCGTGCGCTTCATGGCCCCGAACTCGCCAATCATCACGGGGATTCCCTGGCTTACGAACTTGTCGGTCATCTTCTGGAATTCCGCGTCCAAATAGTCTTCTTCGCCCCAGGTAGCATTGCGAGAAGGATCGTCGGTGGAGTGATAAGCCTGGCCCCAAAAGTAGAACATATCGCCCCAGGTCTGATCGCTTGTCAGCCCGCAGAAGTTCCACGGGGAATAGTAGTGTACTTCGACCATCAGGCGCCCCGGCGTTGGGTCCGTAGGCAGGGCATTCATCAAGTTATACGTCGTATCGATATCGGTGCTTGGCCCCTGGACCACCAGCCAGCGGGAGGTGTTGCTGCTGCCCGTGCTGCGAACCGCACTGATGAAAGTGTTATAGTAAGTCATCAACGTGGACATCTGTTCGGCAGTGCTGACGTTGGGTTCATTCGCACCCGCAAACAGCAAGTGGTTATTGTAACCGGCAAAGTTGGTCGCAATCTGTGACCAGTAGGAGTTCATCTTCGCGTTGATCGTCGGGTCCACAGATGTCCCAATATTGTTTTCCAGCCAGCCACCATCCCAGTGGTCGTTGATAATGACGTACAGGTTGTCGGCGATACACCAGTCAACCACCTGTTTGACCTGCGCCATATAGGCGGGATCAATTTGGTACGTAGACTGGTTGGCGTGACTGTCCCACGCGCACGGGACACGAATGGTGTTGAACCCGGCGTTTGTGACTCCGTTGATCAGCGCCTGGGTTGGCAGCGGGCCCCAACAGCCTACGCCACAGGGCGGCTCCATCGTATTTCCGAGATTCCATCCGTAGGTCGGCGTCGGCAACTGCGCGAACGCGCCCAACGGAAGAATCAGCAGGCACACGATCGCAAGAATTGTTGCGGGGGGATTAATACTTGACGGCTTCAATAAAAGGTGGCGGAACCAGTTGCCGGCAAGGCAGGGCTTCGCAAAATGTTGAGACATAAGAGGATTAACGATACCACGGAATTCGCATTCAAGCATCCCCGAATTTGTAGTTAAAAATAAGGACAAGGATCAGCTTCCAACCTGGTTGCTGCCGATTTGGACCAGCTCAGGGCGCCGTTGCCATCGCCCGCGACAGCGAACAAGAATGGGTCGAAAACGGTCCCTGGAGGGGTCCCGGCTATTGGTAATTATTACGGACCCTGCATCGTCTGAAAGGGCCGTGGAGCCGGGGCATCCGGCCAGTGATTATA
>CAVWHM010000022.1:0-21046 GCA_963754775.1 uncultured Verrucomicrobiae bacterium | reverse complement strand
GCCGGTGGAGAGCATGTCAATGCGCGTCTTGATGGGCATGGTCCACGCATTGTTGAGGCCGGGAATTTGAATGGCGGCGTTCATCGCGTCGACCAGTTCATCCGGCGTGCGCCGGCGATGCGCGACGATTTTGCCATCGTCGTCCCGGATATCCACGGCGGGCCAGTCGGCTTCCGGCTTGAGGCGGATGGTGGTTTCAATCATGTCCATCGGCGCAGGATCGGTGGCGGTCTCGGCACGACCGACTTTGCCGAAAACGGTTTCGACCTCGGGAAAAGATTTGATGATGCGGTCGGTGCCTGAATCAGTTCGCGCGCCTTCGTCGGCGAAATGCCCGGAAACGTCGTGGGCATGTAAAGCAGTCGCCTTCGTAAAGCGGCGGCATGAATTCCGAGCCGATGTTTTGATACGGAAAAATTTTGCCGCGATGGGAAAGCCATTTCCTGCGCCGCGGCCTGGGCAGCAGACGCGCCACCAGCGAGTTCCACGGGAAAAACACCCAGCCGACGAGGAGCCGCCGCCCCACCACCACCAGCCAGCGATACCGGATGGCCAGGTCCACCACCGGTTTGTAAAGCCAGATCAGGAAACGGTTGATCGGATTTTTTTCCTCCTTCGGAATTTTGCCGCGGATGAACCAGCCCATCAACACCGGCGCGAGAGTGATGGACAGCAGCGCCGCCGCCGCCATCGAATATGTTTTGGTGAACGCCAGCGGCTTGAACAGCCGGCCTTCCTGTTCCTGCAACGTGAACACCGGCAGGAACGAAACCGTGATGACCAGCAGCGAATAAAACAGCGCCGGCCCGACCTCGACGGCAGCGTCGCGGATAATTTCCCAGTGCGGCTTCTTGCCCTGGTCGCGTTCGAGATGCTTGTGGGCGTTCTCTATCATGATGATGACCGCGTCCACCATCGCGCCGATGGCGATGGCGATGCCGCCGAGCGACATGATGTTCGAGCTGATGCCCTGCCCGAACATGACCAGGAATGCAATCAGCACCGCGACCGGCAAAATGATGATCGCCACCAGCGCGCTGCGCAGGTGCAGCAGAAACGCCAGGCACACGAGCGCGACGACAATGCTTTCTCCAGCAGTTTTTCTTCGAGCGTCGCCACCGCACGGTCAATCAACGCCGTGCGGTCGTAGGTGATGGTGACTTTCACGTCCGGCGGCAGCGCCTTCATCGCCTGGTCCAGCCGTTGTTTCACGTCCTGGATGACCTTGTAGGCATTCGCGCCGTAGCGCACGACGACGATGCCGCCGACGGTCTCGCCGTCACCGTTCAAATCGGCGATGCCGCGGCGCATGTCGGGGCCGAACTGGATGTTTGCCACGTCGCGCAACAGGATCGGCACGCCATTTTCACCGACGCCCACGGCGACTTTTTTCAGGTCGTCGAGATTTTCGATGTAGCCCTTGACGCGCAGGATGAATTCGCGCTCGGACAGTTCGAGCGAACGTCCGCCGACTTCGCCGTTGCTTCGTTCGATGGCCTGGCTCACGCCGCTCAGCGAAAGGTTATAGGCGCGCAATTTCGTCGGATCCACTGTCACCTGATATTGCTTCACGAAACCGCCGATGGACGCGACCTCCGAAACGCCCGGCACGGCGGTGAGTTGATATTTCAAATACCAGTCCTGGATCGAACGCAGGTCGGCGAAGTTGCGGTTCGTGGAATTGATGGAATACATGAACGCCCAGCCGACGCCGGTGGCGTCCGGGCCGAGCGATGGGCGTGACGCCCTTGGGCAATTGCCCGCTGATGCTGCTCAAGTATTCCAGCACGCGGCTCCGCGCCCAGTAAGGATCGGTGCCGTCGTCAAAAATGACATAGACGAACGAGTAGCCGTAAAACGAGTAGCCGCGCACCACTTTCGCGCGCGGCACGGAAAGCATCTTGGTCGTGATCGGGATAAGTGACCTGATCCTCGATGATGTTCGGCGCCTGGCCTTCCCACGGCGTGTAAATGATGACCTGCGTGTCGGAAAGGTCGGGGATCGCGTCGAGCGGGATGTTTCGCACCGCGTAAACGCCGCCGAGTACCAGCACCACCGTCGCCAGCACGACGATGAACTTGTTCTTGAGCGAAAAATCGATGATCGCGTGGAGCATGGAATTCCTCATTATTTCGTGGCGTCGGTCACCGGCACCAGATCCATTCCGCATTTCGGACATTTGCCGGGTTTGTCGGAAATCACGTCGGGATGCATCGGACAGATGTAAAGTTGTTTTGCCGCCGGTTGTTGGAAAGAATTGGTCTTTCGGACGCGGAATTGGTGTTTGGTGCATGGATCACCAAATTCGTGGCTGCGTCCGGCGGCGCCATCACGGGAATGAGTGTCATGCCACAGATCGGACATTTGCCCGGCTTGTCCGTGGACGCTGCTGTGCTCCGGCATCGGGCAGGTGTAGTACAGCACCTTGCCGCCGGGCTGAAGTTGCTTGAGTTCGCTTGGCGTCACCGGCACCAGTGCCATGCCGCAAATCGGACAGTTGCCCGGATGATCGTAAGTGATGGAAATGTGCTCCGGCATCGGGCAGACATATACCACGCCTTCCGTTTCAGCATTGGTGGATAAGGCCGACGCCGTTTCATTCGTGTGGTGCTGGACGGCGATTCCGTTGCCGCGCTTGCCGATCCACGCATTTTTTCAATCGCCTCGCGCAACTGGCTTTCCGAATCCAGCATGAACTGGCCGGATGTGACCACGCGTTCGCCTTTGTGCAAACCGCTGATGACTTCATACATGTCGTGTTCGGATTCCGGCCCGAGCACGACCGCGCGCGGATCAAATTTGCCGCCGGGCAGCGCGACGAACACGGTGTTTTTCTCGCCGCTGCGCAGCACCGCCGAATCCGGCACCAGCAATGCCGAAGGTTCCAGTTCGGACGTGATTTGCACGGAAACGAACATGCCGGGCTTCAGGAAATAACCGGGGTTTTCAAATTCCAGCCGTACTTTTGCCGTGCGCGTTTTTTCGTCCACGTCCGGATAAACGTAGGTGACGCGTCCGCGAAATTCGCGGTCGGGCAGCGAGGAGAAGTTTGACCGTCGCCTCCTGGCCAAGCTGGACGTAAGGCAAATCCTGTTCATAAACCTGAGCGAAGACCCAGACGATGCCGAGATCGGCCAGCCGGTAAAGCTTCATGCCCGCGTCCACCATCTGGCCTTGCACGATGTTTTTTTCGGTGACGAAGCCGTCGATCGGCGCGAGAATCTGTAACGTCTTGCGCGGCTCGCGCGCTTTTTCCAAGTCGGCAATCTGTGCGTCCGAGATGTCGAAGAATTTTAATTTTCCCAACGCCGCCTCGCGCAATGCCGACGCGCTGGAATCATTTGTGGAATTCAAGACCGCCAGATATTCGGCCTCGGCGCTGTAAAGTTCCGGTGAATAGATTTCAAACAGTGGCTCGCCGCGATGCACCAGTTCACCCGTGGCATCCACGTCCAGCTTTTCAATCCAGCCCTTGAACTTCGTCGTCACGTCCGTCAGCGCCGTTTCGTTGTAATCAATCGTGCCGACCGTGCGGAGGGTCCGGCGGAGCGGGCCGCGCGTGATTTCCGTCGTCTGGAGGTTCATCATCTGGATCGTCGCGGGGTCAATGGCGATGGCGGACGAAGCTGCGGAGGGCGCAGCGGCGTTTGCCGTCTTGTGGACCGGTTCGAGTTTCATGCCGCAAATCGGGCAGTTGCCCGGGTGATCCTGGATGATCCACGGGTGCATCCCGCAGGTGTAGAGTGTTTTCTCCGACGAAGCCGCCGTGGCGCCGGACGTTTCCGGCTGGCGCGAGCAACCGGCGATGAATGCGCCCAAGCCAATCGCTGCGAACAGCAGAATCCCGGCAGGAATCAATTTCAATTTCGAGTTCATAAAATATTCCAGTAAATCAACGGTGAAGTGTGTTCGACAAAATTGGCACGCCCCGCGGCGGCACGCCGGCGACCATGATGGATAGTTCCGCGAGCGCAATCTCGCGTTCCGTGCGGGCTTCGGCGGCAGCGACTTTCAGGTCTAACAGCATCCGTTCCGCGTCCGTTAAACTGGAAAAATCCATCGTGCCGGCGCGATAACCGGCACGGACGATTCCCAGAGATTGACGCGCTTTGGGAACGAGATCGTCTTCGATCAACGCAAGGTTGCGGCTGGTTTCACGATAGGCAAATGATTTTTCGGCGAAACTCACGGCCAGGTCAATTTGCGCCGCCCTCAGCCGCGAAGATGCCGCCAGTTCATTCGCCCTGGCCTGCGCGACTTCCGCCGCGAGCTTGTCGCGCCAGATCGGCAGCGTCATGCCGGCTTGCGGCCAGTAGAATGGCGGGGCGTAAACGTCGGCGGACAGGCCCGCGTTGAAATCCGGCACGCGTTCCTTGTAGGCCACCGCGATCCCGGCTTCGGCGGCACGCACGTCGGCAGCCATCGCCGCCAGCTGCGGGTTGCGCTCAAACGCCACGCGGAGCAGTTCGTCGGCATCGGGACTTTCCCGGCTCATCTCAAAATGCGCGGGCGTGGGGGGATCGGGCTGCTCCAGCGTCAAGCCGAGTGCGGCCTTGAAATCTTCCAGCAGCGAACGGCGCAAATCCTCAAGATTGGCGAGGTCGGTATGGACACGGTCGCGCTCGCTTTGGACACGCAGCAAGTCCGGCAACGTCGCCGTACCCGCTTCGTTTTGCGCGCGGAGGACGCGTTCCTGATTTTCCAGCAACGAAAGTGTTTCGCGCTTGAGTTGAAGCTGTTCATCCAGCAGGCCGAGCTGGTAATAGGCCCGCTTCAAATTGAACGCGGCTTGCAGCACGGCGCTTTCGAATGCGAAATATTTACCCTGGCTGTCGGCAGCGGCAACCCGGGCGCGCGCCCTGAGCTTGCCGGGGCCGGGAAAGTTCCATGCGAGTCCCGGCATAAGCGACGTGATGGTGTCTTGAATGTAAGCCTGGAAGGTCAACTGCGGGTCCGGCAGGGAGCGCGTCACCGTGATGTTCTCGACGGACGCCGACCAGTCGTAAAACGCCGCCTCGACCACCGGCGAATTCAGCAGCGCGTAAGCCAGGAAGTTGCTGAGGCTCGAATCCGGCGTCAGTTCGAGCAGTACCGGGCGGCCATTTCCAGGCCGGTATTGGCCGGCAACCGCGCCGAGATCGTGGCGCGCCTGCCGCTCGCCCGGCGTGGAAATGCCACGGCAACCGGCGATGGCAAACACACCAACGACAGCCAGCGTGGTCAACAAAATGACTTTCGACCTCATGACTTTCCCGTGTTAATGGCACCCGCCGGCTGAGCAGCAACCCGACGCCTTCACCGGCGCCGTGTTGGTACCCGTCGTGGTCGGTGGAGTATTTGTGCCGGCGCCGGCCTTGGTATCATAAACCGGCACCAAACTCATGCCGCAAATCGGGCAGTCTCCCGGCTTGTCGGATTTGACGGACGGGTGCATGGGGCAGGTGTAGTAAAGTATGTTGCGGCGGGCGGCCGAGGTGTCCGCCGCCCATGAACGATGCGGGGCGATCCACATCGCGCTCCCGCCGAGAACGGCGGCCAAGGCGATAATCAAAATTGTTTTTGTTTTCATAAATTGTCAGTTGTTTCAGTTTCGGTTGCCGCTGTTTGTGCGCAGACGGGCCATTTTAGACAGTTCACGGGCACAAAAATTCCGTGGAGCAAAACGAAGTCCGCAGCGTCCGGCTCAGAGGACACTACGGGCGTTGAAAGGGAAAAATCAGATGAGCCGGGCGCAATCCCGCGCGTAAAGCGGGCAGCCCCTCACGGCAAATGATATTGGAGTGGCGGGAGAAAGTCGGGAGAGCGTGGCGTCAGGCAAAGCCCAGGCAGGGACGTTCGGCGCCAGGAATGAAACCTGGTTTTGGCCGCCGGTTTGTGCCGGAACCGCCGGCGCGGGTTGCGAGTTCGGCGCCGGTTTCGCCGAGCAGCACGGCATTTTGCCGCCGCAATGGCAGCAGGCGCGCACCGGTGGTTGGGCGCACGGCGAAAGCGTTTGCGCCGGAAGGAACGGAGTTCCCACCAGCAAAACACTGCACACCATGGCCAATACCATCTTCATGCCGTGACTATCATTCCGTTCGGGATTTCCCGCCAGACGGTTATTGCTTTTTATCGGTCAATTTTTGGCGTCCTTCTTGTCGGCCGCGCGAATTTTCGCGACAAATTTGGCCGGGGCATTGTCGAAATCTTTTTTGCAACCCGGACAGCACAGTTTGATCTCCTGGCCTTGATACACAAAAATGTAAGGCTTGCCCATCTCACCAAGTTTCTCGCCGGAAACCGGGCAGGTGGTCAGCAGGTCAGGTTTGGGCTTGGCGGCAACAACTGAATTCGTGTCGGCCGCCAGGCCGGCAAACGGTGAGGCGAGGAAGGGAACGGTCAGCGCCATGGCTGCAAGCATTTTCAATTTCTTCATAATCAAAATCGAGTATAACGATGCTTATTATACACCAAACCGCAAAAACCCCCTCAAAATTTTTCGGGGTTTCGGATGAACATTCTGGAACTGCCTTCTGGCTGGCGTCGACAAGCTGTGAATTTGGGAGGGACGGCGTGCCGCCGTCCCGTTTTTTGAGATAATTTGGGTCGCCGACACGGCGACCCCCCGGAAAAATCACTTTGGTATCAACTGTGGGAACCGGATCACGTCGCGGCAGCCTCAGCTTCGAACTGCGCCAGTTCCGTCCCCGCCTTTTCCCATTCCGCGTTCGCCTCGGCCAGGCGCTCGTGGACGTGCATCAGCTCGCGGTTGATCTGCGTCGCCCGCCCGCCTGTTGCGTACGTCTCCGGCTTTTCCAATTCCGCCGCCAATTCCTTCTCGCGCGTTTCCAGTTCCGCAATTTCCTTTTCGAGCGCAGCGATGCGTTTCTGGATTTCCTGTCGTTTGCGCGAACGCGCCTGCCGCTGTTCGGCTTCCATCCGCTTTTGTCCCTTGCGATCAGTTTCGGAGGGACGAGTTATACGAATCCCTGAATTTGAATTATTGGGACTCGCAGAGCTCGCCCCTCCGAAACCCGAACTTGTCAGTGCGGCGCGGGCGGATTGCGATGTCTTGTCGAGATAATACTGGTAGCCGCCGGTGAAATGCCGGAGCCGGCCGTTTTCGACCCGCACGACGTGATTGGCCAGCACGCGGATGAAGTGCACGTCGTGGCTGATGAAGATCAGCGTGCCTTCGTAAGGCTGCAACGCCTCGATGAGCGCGTCCACGCTCGCAAGGTCAAGATGCGTCGTCGGCTCGTCCATCAGCAACAGGTTCGGCGGGTCGAGCAACAGTTTCACCAGCGCGAGCCGGCTTTTCTCGCCACCGCTCAACACGCTGACGGGTTTGAACACGTCGTCGCCGCGAAACAAAAAGCTGCCGAGCACGGTGCGGACGAATTGTTCCGTAATGCGTTGCGGCGTTTCGAGCGCCTCCTGCAAAACGGTGTGGTTGGGATTAAGCATGGCGGCGCGGTGCTGCGCGAAGTAGCCGGATTTCGCATTGTGCCCGAGCCGGCGCTCACCCGACAGCGGGTGCAATACGCCGGCCAACAGTTTCAACAACGTGGATTTGCCCGCACCGTTCGGTCCCACCAGCACGATGCGTTGCCCGCGCTCGGCCTCAAAATTCAGGTTCTCGTAGATAAGTTTGGTAGGGCCGAGCTGCTGCTCGGCCGGGACGCGCGGCAGCGCGTCCCTACCGTCTGGCTTCACTTCATAACCAAACTTCACATGCTTGAGCGTGATGACACGATGGCCGCTGCGTTGGGGTTGTGGAAAACGGAATCCCACCGTCGGGCCCGGACCGTCGGGCGTCTTGACCATGTCCTCCTTGAGCCGCTCGATCTGTTTCATTTTGCTCTGCGCCTGCGCGGCCTTGGTGTTCTTGGCGCGGAACCGGTCCACGAACAGTTGCATCCGGTCAATTTCACGCTGCTGCGCCTTGGCGGTGGCAACCATCGTCACCTCCGTGGCGGCACGTTGTTCGAGGTATTCGTCGTAGTTGCCGGTGTAACGCAGCACGCGCGATGAGCGCAACTCGGCAACGTGTGTGCAGAGGCGGTTGAGAAATTCGCGGTCGTGCGAGATGAGCAGGATGGCGCCGGGATAATTCCGCAGGTACTCCTGAAACCACAGGAGCGTTTCGAGGTCGAGATGGTTCGTCGGCTCGTCGAGCATCAGCACGTCCGGCTCCTGCACCAGCAACCGCGCGAGATGCGCGCGCATCACCCAGCCGCCGCTCAACTCGCACGCCGGGCGCGTGAAATCCGACTGCTTGAACCCGAGGTTGGCAAGAATCTGTTTGGCCCGGGCGACGAACTGGCCGTCGTGTTCGTGGTCGTGCGGCACGGCAATATCGAGGACGGTTTCGTTGCCGGCGGGTTCGCTTTCCTGCGGCAGGTAGCCGAACCGTGTGCCGCGGATGAACGTGACCTCGCCCGCGTCCGGCGATTCCTGGCCGAGGATGATCTTGAGCAAGGTGGATTTGCCCGCGCCGTTCGGCCCGACGAGGCCGACGCGCTCGCCGGACTGGAGCGTGAGGGAGACGTCGTCAAACAGGACGCGTCCGCCAAAGGCTTTGCTTAATCCGGCAATGGTCAACATTTTTGGTTTTCGTAGCGGCGACTCGGCAGAGCGCCGCTAACTTCTTTGGTCAAATGGCGGCACTCTGCCGAGTCGCCGCTACGGAGGATTACGATTTCGCCTTCAATGGCGGAAATAGAAAGGTTAGCGCGCGCCAGGAACGCAGCCGCCAGTAAAATTCATTGTGCTGGCTCGTTTGCGCCTCGGCCCATTTATCGCGGCGCAGGCCGCACTTTTTCAACTTCGCCGGCGTCAGCGGCCTCCTGTCCACGAACCATTCCAGATTATTCGCCCAGCCGATGCGCCGGAATTCGGCGGCGGCCTGTTGGGTCAACGAGCCATTATCATCGCCGCCCATGAAGTCCACAACCCCGGAATCGAGATAGACGCGAAACGGTTTGGGTGGTCCGTGAAAACTTTTCAGCACCTCGTTTAAGAAATTTGTCTGCTCAACCTGAAAGGAACCGGACAGGCTGGCCGCGCCGCCGAAAATCTCCGGGTGATCCCAAGCCAGCACCACGCTGCAAAGGCCGCCCAGCGAAGAGCCCATAACGGCGGTGTGTGCCGCCCCCGGCAACGTGCGATAGTCGCGATCCATTTGCGGTTTCAGTTCCGTGATGAGAAAGGACTCGTAATTTTCAAAGGTCGTATTCGTTGCCATTTCCCCGGGGGCGTGATGGCGACCGCTGTATTCCCCGAGGCGCCCCCAACTATTGTCCACCGCGACCATGATGATCTCCTGCATTTTCTTGGCGCGGCAAAGCGTGTCCACAGTCCGGTCCAGTTGCCAACTGCCCCAACCGAATGCGGCGTTCGTCCCGGCGGAACTGAAGACGTTCTCGCCGTCCTGCAAATACAACACCGGATAACGACGCTGCGGCTGCGTTTGGTAGGAAGGCGGGAGATAAATGTGGACCCCCCGGTTCCAGCCAAAAAAATGCGATGGCAGGTTCGTATCCAGCAGGGAACCGTTTTGGCCAAAAGCCCTTGGCAAGGTCGCCAGCGACAGAAGCAATACAAACAATCGGTTCATTTCGGTTTCAACTGCGGGAACAGGATGACATCGCGGATGCTTTCCTGGCCGAGCAACATCATGCACAAACGGTCTATGCCCATCCCCATGCCGCCAGCGGGGGGCATGCCGTGTTCCAGCGCGATGAGGAAATCCTCATCGAGTTTCTGCTGCTCGCCGCCAGCCTGGTGTTCCAGCCGTTCGCGTTGCGCAATCGGGTCGTTCTGCTCGGTGTAAGCCGGCGCGATTTCCTGCCCGTTGATGCAGCACTCGAAAACTTCGACGGTCGTCGGGTCGTCGGGCGAAAGTTTGGCCAGCGGAATCAATTCCTTCGGCGCGTGCGTCACAAACGTTGGATTGATCAATGTCGGCTCAATCAACTTCTCAAACACGGCTTGGGTAACTTCGAAGTCTTCGTAATCTTTTGCAATGTCACCGCCAAGCTTCAAATTTTCAATTGCGCGTCGACGGCGTTCGGCGGGAGAAATTTCAAACCAATCCGCGCCGGCTTTTTCGCGAATTAAATCTTTGTATTTCGCGCGCCGCCATGGGCGACTTAAACTAATTATTTCTTCTTTTTTCAGCCTTTCGATTGCTGCGATATGCCTATGAACTTGCGGTACCCAAGAATTAAGACCCGTCGGATGCTCAGGGTCTGTCCAATTTTCAAGAATTCTTATTGTTCGTTCAAAAAGTGGAGCAAACTCATCTAACGCAAGACGAGCGATTTCCCAATGAGGTTTATCGTAGTGGCTCACACCATATCTCTCGCGCAATTCAAAAAGTTCACTGAGTAATGATTTGGCCGCAGGGAGTTCGGAAGATTTAGATTGCTGTGCTGCTTCAATAAACCTTCCTAGATTGGACCAGCAATAAACCAACGCTTGTAAAATTTCCCTTTGTGTTTCGCTATTCCGCACGCACGGAAATTTCATTTCACTTTTTGGAAACACCGTTGCCGCAAGATGAACGATTAACGACTCCACCAGTTCCATCATGCTCTCGTAATCGCCGAATGCCTGATACGCCTCGAGCATGGTGAATTCGGGATTGTGTTTGCGCGAGAGGCCTTCGTTGCGGAAAACGCGGCCAATCTCGAACACCTTGTCCACCCCGCCGACCAGCATCCGCTTCAAGGGCAGTTCCAGCGCGATGCGCATGTAAAAATCGCAGCCGAGCGCGTTGTGATGCGTCTTGAACGGCTGCGCCGCCGCACCGCCCGGAATCGCCTGCATCATCGGCGTCTCCACCTCCACAAAACCGCGCCCGTGCAGAAAATTCCGGATTTCGGCAATGATCTGGCTGCGTTTGAGGAAAGTTCCTTTGACCTCCGGGTTCGCCATCAAATCGAGGTAGCGCTGGCGGTAACGGATTTCCGTGTCTTCAAGTCCATGCCATTTGGCCGGCGGCGGACGCAACGCCTTGGCCAGAATGACGAACCCGGTGATTTTGACGGAAATCTCGCTGGTTTTGGTGGTGAACATCGTGCCGCGCACGCCGATGAAATCCGCGAGGTCGAGATGCGTGAAGAGGCTCCATTGTTCGTCGCCGAGGACGTTTTTCTGCGCGTAAATCTGGATGCGCCCGCTCTGGTCGCGGATGTCCATGAACATGGATTTGCCCATGTCGCGATGCGCGGTGATGCGACCGGCGAGCGCCACTTCGCGGCCTTCGGCGTAATTCTTTCGCGCGTCGGCACAGGATTCGGCCGGTGTGAACTTGTTTTTGAACGGGTCAATGCCTTTGGCGCGCAATGCGTCCAATTTTTCGCGGCGTTGCTTAATCAATGAGTTCGTGTCGTCCATACCGAGTCAGATCCGCAGAATAAATCACAAACCTCCTTATGCGCACGCAAAAGGTGAACCTGCCCGCCCAGTCCAAAACCTTTACTGCTTTCGCTATATTTTCAAACCACACCACCACCAGCACGCAGCATGGATTGACCCCGCGCGCGGCGTTGCTACATTTTCACGGTGCAACGTCCGAATTCCGTTGCCGGCGACACGAGCGACGTCCGCCGTGTTTTTCAACCAGCCGCCGCCGGCGCGGGGAAAGGACCGGCAAATAGTTTTTTAACCTGCGGAACGATCCGGCAAAACGTCAAAAATATGAACACCTTATCATTCATCACTCTGATCGCCGCGTTGTTCCTTTCCGGCCGAAGCATTTCTATTTCTGAAACAGTCGCTGATGCATCCCGTTCGGTTCAGTCCACGGTTCCGGATTTTGGGCCGAACGTTCTGATATTCGACCCGTCTATGACAAATATTCAAAGCCAGCTTGACGCCATATTCAGCCAACAAGAACGCAACCAGTTCGGTTCCAACCGCTATGCGTATCTCTTTAAACCCGGAAATTATAATCTGGACGTGCAGGTGGGTTTCTACATGCAAGTCCTGGGGCTTGGAAAATCACCTGACGACGTTGCCATCACCGGCGCGGTGCGCTCCAAGGCGCCGCTGGCTGGGTGGGAATGCCACCATTAATTTCTGGCGCGCGGTCGAGAATCTCTCAGTGACTCCAACGCTGGACCAGAATACCGATATCTGGGCGGTGTCACAGGGCACCGCCTTGCGCCGCGTGCATGTGAAGGGAGATTTGGCGCTGTCGGATGGCGGATGGTCGAGCGGCGGTTTCATGGCGGATTGTAAAATTGACGGCCAGGTTAATTCGGGATCTCAGCAGCAATGGCTCTCCAGAAACGCCGAATGGGGCAGTTGGGACGGCGGAGCGTGGAACATGGTTTTCGTCGGCGTGGTCAACCCGCCCGCCGGAACCTGGCCCGTTGCGCCTTACACGGTGATTGATCAAACGCCGCTGATCCGGGAAAAACCGTATCTCTTTATTGACGCAAGGGGCACTATTTTGTCATGGTTCCCAAGCCTGGAAACCGACGGCGCGCAGGGAATTACCTGGCCAGACCCGACCGCTCCCGGAACGCCCCTGCCGATAGACCGATTCTACCTGGCCCACCCGGAAACGGACAATGCCGCCAGCATCAACGCGGCCCTGAAACAGGGGAAGAATCTGTTGTTAACCCCGGGCATTTATCATTTGGAAAGCAGCCTCCGGGTATCCCGACCGGACACGGTGGTGCTTGGACTGGGATACCCGACATTGGTGCCGGACTATGGAACCCCTGCCATGGTGGTTTCCGACGTGGATGGCATGAAAGTGGGAGGCATCCGTTTGAAGCGGGAGACAACTCGACCATGTGTTGCAGTCGGGTGCCGGGTAGTTCGGCGTCCCACGCCGCGGACCCGCTGTTTTTTTACGACATTTTCTGCCGGGTGGGAGGCGCGTCGGTCGGGAACGCCACCGGCATGGTCACCATCTATTGTAACAATGTCGTGGGCGACAACTTCTGGCTCTGGCGCGCGGATCACGGCCAGGGCGTAGGCTGGACCGCTCAAATGAAAACGTCACCGGTTTGATCGTCAACGGGAACAACGTCACCTTCTACGGCCTGTTTGTCGAACATTGCCAGGAGTATCAAACACTCTGGAACGGCAACGGCGGTCGCGTCTATTTCTACCAATCCGAAATGCCATACGATCCACCGAGCCAGGCAGCCTGGCGGCATGGGGACGTCGATGGTTATGCTTCGTATAAAGTGGCGGATGACGTAACGACGCATGAAGCCTGGGGATCTCGGCGTCTATTCCGTGTTCTACGCGCCGGTGGCATTGTCGCTGATAATGCCATCGAAACCCCGACCGTTCCCGGCGTCAAGATGCATCATATAGTGACACTCCGGCTCGGGTGGCGGCGCGACGGTGGCATCAGGCATGTGATTAATGGCACCGGCGACGCCGTGATCTCAAACAGACAGGCGACCGTGAATTAAAAAACGGCGGAACGATCCCTCTCCAGCGCCAGCCCAATGGAAACACGGTGATGGCAAACTGGCTCGGCCACAATCAATTCGGCCAGGCGCCGCATCTCATCGAAGTCACGCCCGACAAAAAAGTCGTCTGGACTTTTTCCGACCACAAGACGATGCGGACCGTTTCCAGCGTGCAACTGCCGGACGCGCCGGGCGATGCGACCCGAGGCGAAATCCTGCACTGAACTTGACTACGTTTGATTCTGCGCCGGGCTGTTGGTTGGCGCCGGTGCGTTCTTCGGTTGGTAAAGCGCGGCGTTTGGGAGAAGAAATAGTTGAATCCTGCGTCCAGTTGCTCAAGAATTCGTGGCGCGATTGGATTGGGTGGCATGAAAAACAGGTACCAGGAAACTTGCGGCCGGTTGTTTTTTCCCCTGGTCCGCGGGGCGGAACGCAAGCTGGCGGCAGGAGGGCTTTATCGGATTTTGCGGCCGTACGGTTTCGTGCGCGCCGCGTTCAGGGGGATTCCGGCTTCCGTACCGCTGCCGGCCTGTCTTGGCGCAGCGAAGTCGGTCCGCACCATCCGGCAATGGCGGGGGAATGCTTATTTGAATAACCTGCTGGAATATTTCCCGGAGCGGCTGGCGGAAACCAAATGGATGGACCGCTGTCACATTGAAGGACTTGAGCGTCTGCGGCAGGCCCGGCAGGGCGGACGTCCGGTTGTGCTGGCCTTTTGCCATTTCGGCCCCTTTTTTTTGCTGCGGTTCTGGCTGCGGGCGGCAGGTGTTCCGGTCGCTGCGCTGGTCATGGGGAAATCCGAATCCCGTTCCGGGGTGCACCGGCGCGGGGACCAGCTTTCTCCTTTTCCCGATGTCCCGACCGCCTTCTACCCGGATCAATTGCGGGCGACGCACGAATTTCTGGCCGCGGGAAATTCGCTGCTGGTGGCGATTGACGCGGCGGCCGGCAAACAGATTAACGTGCCCGTTGCGGGGGGCTGGACTTTTCAAATGGCCACCGGCGCGGTGCGGCTGGCCATGCATCACCGGGCGGAATTGATTCCCTGTTCCATCATTGACGAAGGCCGCTGGCGTTTCCACATCGAACTGGGCCGGCCGGTCCCGGCAAAATGTCTGGCTGCCCAACCCGATCGGGTCCCTGCCGGGAAACACCTGCTCGACGAACTGCTTCCCCGTTTTCGAAGCTGCCCCCGGCAATGTTCGAATCAATTGATCAAATGTTTCCAGCCGGCTACTCCCGCCGGCCCGATGGAAAATCACCCGGATGAACTCCTCCGTTCGCAGGAATTTGCTGCGCGATAATCCTGCGGTCGTTACCGGCACGGGCTGCTTCCCGGCGGCTGGCCATTCCGTGTCGGCGCTGTGGGATGGTTCCGTCCACCGCGAATTGTCATCGGCATCTTAATCCGTTTTTGGACAATTATGATCAGGATGCGGCTCGTTTCACATGTGGAACCAGTTGTAAGGATTCGCGAAAACCGGCCAGTCAATTGTGATTTCAGAAATCAACATGAACAGGATTATTCCGGTCAGCAGGAAGAATTTTGCCTGGTTGCTGAAACGGCTCAGGGCGTGGTCCAGCCCAAAAACGAAGAGCAGCAGGAATGGAATCAGCGCGCCGAGCAACAGCCGGCCGGAGGTAAAATACGGATGCGCACGCGATGGATAAAAACAGTCCTGGAAATCGTAAATGATGGAGAGCCAACCGAAAAACGCGAGGGCTGCGGCGAAACAGCCGAAGGCGAACCATAGCACCTGCCATTGCGCCGTGGTCGTGACGGCGGGACGCCGGAAAAGCGCAGCCAGTGTCAATGCGACCATGCCGACGGACAAAATCGCATAAACCGAATCCACGCCATGGATGGCGAGCGGCTTGCGGTGCCACAAAATTTCGCCCTGCCACAGCGTCGCCAGGTTGCCGGACAGAAATATCCAAAAACCGTGCAGCGTGAAAATCGGATGATGCCACCATTCGGCGAAGGGTTTGCAGGTCCAGCCCAGGAACCTGATTTTCGCTTCTGAGCCGGTGAAATCGCCAAAGACGATTTTGCACCACGCGAGCCAAAGCACCATTGGCAATCCGGCGCAAATCGCGAGCGATAAAATGGCCGGAGCCGCCGCGCGCAGTTGTCCCGCCCTGGACAGCCGCCACATTTTTAACAGCACGGCCAGGGCGGAGACGGCCAGCAACGGCAGGTTGCTGATTTTGGTCAGGAACGTCGCCGCCAGCACCAGACCGGTGAATATCCCCAGGCGCGCGCCCGGCAGTTCGGCCTGCAGCCATCGCACCAGCAAAATGAACGCCACGCCGAAACATAGCGGCGAGAGCACGTCATTTTGAATCGAGTAAAACGCGGTTTGCGGCATGGACGCGACCAACGCCGGCACGCCGAGCCGCAAAAATAAATTTTCCGGAAAAATCATCCGGGCGGCCACAAAGCCCAGCCACACGAGCGCCGCGACCAAAAGCATATTCAGGAAGCGGACCCAATAGAGCAAAAAACCGTCGTGAAATCCGCACATCTTTCCCAAATGCCACCACAAACCCGCCAGCGTGTAATAGAGCGGCGGCTGCGAGGCTTCGTAGTTTGTCACCGTCTGCCAGGTCGCCGTTTTAGCGATGAGGGCCTGGCGGACTTTTTCCAGGGGCTGCTTCCACGGCGGCGGTGCAAACTGCCCATCGGGGGAGTTGGTGGGGATGCCCACATACTCCGGCGAACCGTAGAGCACGATGTAACGCACCGCCTCGTCGGACACCGGCTCCAAGGCGCGCGGAACGTGTCCTTGCGACCATTTCACCGCCAGGTCGAAATGGATTTGCTCGTCCACGTTGTTGAAAAAAGGAAAGGCGGCGGAAAAAACAAAGACGTGAATCGCCGCCAGCAGGCACAACAGCAAAACGATGGTGCGCTCGCGCGTCCCGGAGATTCCGATGGCCAGATTGGAATTGGCGTTGCTCAAAGTATTCGTGGCCAGCTTAAAACTTCATCGTCAAAGCTCAAAGAAATTCCCAGCGATCAAACATCGCTGCCTGACCGCAGGGCTTGCCGTCTTCCGTCAGCAGATTCCAGACCGTAGCCCGGCTGATTCGAAAATGCCGGCCGGTTATCGTTATACGGACGCCGGCATAATCGTCAATAAACCCGCGCCGGGTCACGGTTTTCAGCAACCGCGCCCGTTCCCCGCGACCGGGCGCCTCGGCGGTGAGCCGCGACGGCGGGTGTATCAGTTCCTGCCACGACATTTCCCATTGTATGAGCGCTGCGCGATTGCCGTAATTCAATATCGGATCAGCCTCCGCCCCATGCGACACAACCACGAACGGCGCTTCGAACACCGCCTGCGCAAGTTCCACTGGAGCAAACACCCCGGGTATCAATTCGCATCCGGTCCGATGTTTCAAGCGGGCGCAGCAGTCAAACGAGGTCCGACTTGCCCGTTTAAACCGGAACAGCTATCGTTGATCATGGCTGCGTGCCAGAAAATCAGGAAATTCATAGTGCAATACGCCGCGGTTCTTCTCCTGGCCGGCTGCGCCCGCACGAGTCCCGCGCCACCCGCAATCATCATCACGAACCTTCCAGCTTATGGTACAACCGCCAATCTCGCTGGCGTGGTTTTGGGTGCAGATCCGGCCGCTTTTCGGGTGGCCGTGTTCATTGATGTCCCGCCTTATGGTTGGTATTCCAAGCCCACTTGCGCGCAAGCACTCACGCCGATTCAACCTGACGGGAGCTGGTCCGCTGACATCACCACCGGCGGGAGCGACAACGACGCCACCCGGATTGCGGCCCTGCTGGTCAGCACCAACTACAACCAACCTTGCGTATTGGGCGAACCGTTTCTGCCGACCAACGTTTTTTCCGAGGCGATTGCCAGCGCCGTTGTCACGCGCGAATATCCGGGCGTTCGTTGGATCAGCTTTTCCAGCTACGACTGGTGGGTGAAGACGAGTCCCGGCACCAATCAGCTTGGCCCGGGACCGAATTATTTTTCTGACAGCACCAATAATGCCTGGACGGACACCCAAGGCTGGCTGCACCTGCGCATCACCAACCGGTCGAATCAATGGCAATGTGCCGAACTTGTCTCCGCGCGAACGTTCGGTTACGGCAGCTATCGGTTCGAACTGGGTTCGCGCGTGGACAACCTGGACACAAACATCGTCCTTGGCTTGTTTACCTGGAGTGACGATCCGGCCTACACTTACCGGGAAATAGATGTTGAATGCTCGCGCGGTTTTGCCGCGGACACCAACAACGCGCAATTTACGGTTCAACCGTATTATCTCAGCGGCCATTACGCGCGCTACCGCGTGCCGACCGGACTGATGGATTCGACACATCTGTTCACCTGGCAGAGCAACCTGGTCACTTTTCAAAGTCAGAGCGGCAGTTATGCGCCCAATCCAAACCCGACCGACTTGATCGGCAACTGGGTGTTCACCAACGCATCCGCTGTCCCGCAAACCGGCGACGAAAACGTGCGTATTAATCTTTGGCTGCTTTTCGGTCATCCGCCGACGGATGGCCAGGAGGTGGAATTGGTGGTTAAAAGTTTCCAGTTTGTGCCGCTCGGTCCGCCACAGCCGGCGCTGCTCACCAGCTTTAGCGCGTCTCCGAACGGGTCAATCCAATTCACCATCAACGGCGAACCAGACCGGCGTTACCAGGTTCAGGCGTCCGCGAACTTGCTCGATTGGCTGGATCTCACGACCGTCCTGGCGCCCAGCAATCTTCTGCCATTTCAAGACGACAATCCGGCTGGTTTAAACCAGCGGTTCTATCGGGCTGTGACGCTGCCTTGAAGAAGTCAGAAGCCCTTCAGTTGATTTGACCCGCTCGAAGGGGAAAAGACCGACGATTCAAAAGGTATTATTCGTTCGGCCGAACGAAACGCAGCAGGCTCTGGTTGCTGGCCGCCGCTGCCGGTTTGGTGGCGGTCGCGTTCGCCATCTGCGTTTACTTCTGCGCATCAACGTTCATAGTTGTAGAACCAGTAGAGGACGCGCACCGTCAACAAATAGTCCAGGGCTGGTCGGCTAATTCTTAAACAGTTTACAAGGCAAGGCGCAGTGTTTCGGCCAGTTCTTCCGGCGCGGGTGCGATTGGGTTCGCCTTCGGGCTGCAGGCTTGCTTGGATTTCTTCACCAATTCGGCAATGTGTTCCGATTTGATGCCATAACTTCCGAGGCCCGGGCTGTGGCCGGGCGGCTATTCTACCGCCTGATAAATGGCGTAAGTCTGGCCGGGGACTTCAATTTTGAGGGTCTGGCCATCTTTGGTCGTATGAATTTCCTTTCCAGCCAGCAGTGTCAACTCGCGGCAGGCAACCGGAAATTTGAACTCGGCGGTGGTATCACGGGCCGCCGGATTGAAGATCAGCAACAGAGTCTCCCCGCCACTGGCCCGGGCATAAACGAACGGATAGGTGTTTTCCTTCGCGTAAAGCGGGACAAATTCCGCGTAGGCCGCGAGCGCCGGTTCGGTGTGCTTGAGCCGGATGAGCTTCCGCACCCGGTTCAACAGCGAGTTGGGATCGTTCTCCTCCGCGGCGACGTTCGGAGCATCGGAGGCCGGATCCACCGGCAGGTAAAGTTTGGAAGGGTCGGCGGTCGAGAAGCCAAGGTTCTTTCCCCCGGTCCATTGCATCGGCGTGCGGGCCCCGGCGCGCGGTTTGTAACAGCCTTCGATCTGCGGCAGGTTCTCCAACTGGCGCATGCCGATTTCGTTGCCATAGTAAAGGAAGGGCACCCCGGGCATCGTCATGCCCCACGCGATGATCATTTCCAGGTCGTCCACGCTCCGCCGGTTGTTCAGCCGCGCGATGTCGTGGTTGCCCAGCGGCAGGCAGATGTAACCTTTGGACCGCGTGTCCTGCCAGGCGGAAAAGTAGCCATCCAGGAAATTCTTGATGTTCCCCTTGCCTTCGCGGTCGAAGAAACTGTGGCCGTCGGACATCCCGTTCCCGATGCGCCAGCTCTCTTTCTGGTAAATATCATTGAAGCCCCCGACCCAATGATAGAAATCGGCGTGAAACGCCCCGTCCAGCGCGTCGCGCGGGCCGGACCATTCCGAAACGGTGAAGGCCTGCGGGTAATTCGTGTTGAGGATTTGCCGCACCTCGCGCCAGTAGCCCAGGGTCTCATTTCGGGGATCATCGCCCTTGACCAACGCTCCCGCCATGTCGGCGCGAAATCCGTCGGCGCCCATGTCCATCCAAAAACGCAGGACTTTCTTCATTTCCGCCCGCAGGGCCAGCACGTCGGGATGATCGGTCGGCAACTGCCATTTTTTCTCCGGATCGGGATTGCCGTAACCCCAGTTCAACGCCGGCTCGTTCCAGAAAAAATTGCTGAAAAA
The DNA here is from genome assembly GCA_963754775.1 of uncultured Verrucomicrobiae bacterium. Classification (GTDB taxonomy): domain Bacteria; phylum Verrucomicrobiota; class Verrucomicrobiia; order Limisphaerales; family UBA11358; genus UBA11358. The sequence continues at coordinate 1,257 of CAVWHM010000022.1, read as the reverse complement.
ATTGCCGTTACGATGGCCATAGCCGTGGACCCACTGGTTGCCCGGCTCGTTTTTCCAGACGTTGTCCGTCCAGATATACCAGTTGGAATAGCGATTGGTTTGTTGTTCGCACGAGGCGACGAACCACGGATTGTCAATCGAGGTGTAGGTGATGACGTAATCGAACAGGACCTTGAGGCCGCGTTTGTGCGCCTCGGCAAACAGTCGGCGGGCGTCGTCGTTGCTGCCGTAGCGCGGCGCGATCTTGTAGTAATTGCGGATGTCGTAACCGGCGTCGTTGAACGGCGAATCGAAAAACGGGTTGATCCAGATGGCGTCCACGCCGAGGCTTTTGATGTAATCCAGCTTCTGGATGAGGCCCGGCAGGTCGCCGATGCCGTCGCCGTTGGAATCGTAAAACGTTTGCGGATAAACCTGATAAACGACGGCGTGATTCACCCAGGCGGGACAATCGGGGATGATGTCCTTGCCGGTGATCGCGGCATCTTCCGCGCGGGCGGTACAGAAGAGCGACGCAAAGAGCAGAATGGAACAGAATTTCATAACGGGTTACGCGCCAAATTCTAAGAAGGCGGGCTTCAAACTCCAATCATTATCTGGCCGGTTCAGGAAGGATTATCACCGGACTGCGCATTTTGGCAGTTTTAGTTCATACCAGACTGCCGATGCGCCGCAACTGGAGAGACGGTTCGCCTAAGGCGCGGGACTGGGTCAAATCCACTTCAAATTCCGCCACCCAGTCGTTGGCTTCCTCCGGGTCAACGAGCATCTGCTGGACGCGCCAGTTCTTCTTGTCTTCGGAAGGAACGACGTACGTGTGGCGCGCGTTACGCGCGTTCGGGTCGAGGCAAATGCGCTCGTGTTCGAGTTCGTACGCTTCCATCGCCGCACGCAAACGGTCGGCCGTCCACGGCTGGCCCTCGGCATCGGCAGGAACGCGACCTGCCCCGACAGAAACCTGTCGGGGTGCCTGCGCATCCTGACTGACCGGCAGGTCAGCCCTACCGGTGGCGGAAAGATTTGCCAGCGCCGCTTCGTAATCGGCAATCACCAGCCCGCGCAGAAAAACAAAAATGCGGTTCCGAATCGCCGCCGTGAAGGCTTTGGTGTCGCGCGTGATGTCGAGAGCGGCTTCTTCCGCGCCGGGCGGACGCACTTCCTTTGTTTCGGCGCGCTGGAAATTCGGGTCGCGCATTTTCTCCCATTCATCAAGCAGGCTCGAATCCACCTGCCGGATCATCGAGCCGAGATAAAGCT
>CAVWHM010000021.1:0-120108 GCA_963754775.1 uncultured Verrucomicrobiae bacterium | reverse complement strand
CGTGTCGTGGGACCTGGATGGCATAATCCACGGTCGCGTTGTTATTTCCGCCATTCTTGAACCAGGACCAAATCGCCGAAAACCCGGTCTCACTGGACGGCTGCTCCGTGTGGATGGCAATTTCATCCGGCGACGCAACAACGTTGATTTTAGTCGTTTCAACACTCTCCTGGGTTTTGCCGTGTTTGAGGGCCTTGATGACCACGTCCTTTCCGTCCCAACCAGCGATTTCGACCCGGCCATTGACGTTATCGAGGCGGAGCCGGCCACCGGCAGCGAGCGGGAGCGTCTGGTTGAAGTCCTGCTGAAACGCATCGGTGGTCGTCAGGGGGCCAAGGATTTTTGGCCGATGCACTTGGGGTTTACTCGGTGTTCCGACAGCCATCGTTTGCGAGGACATGGCCGTGCTGGCCGGTGCTGGCGGCACCGGTGGCACTGGTTGCACCGTTGGCGTTGGCGTTGGCGCTGTTGCCGGTGTAGATGGCGCCACAACATAATGCATTTTCGTTGCCGTCAGGGTTATTGAGTTATTGGAGCCGTTTCGGAGTGTAACTTTGTCCGCCGTCAACCTGCCGTTGGTGGTCTCGATAACGACCTGACCATTTTGTGAAGAGATGTTCAAAGTTTTGCTGGAATCCTCATGGGTGCCCGGGACGATGATGGCATTGCTGTCGGTCAGAACCGGAGAAACGGGTGGAGCCGGCAGGATTTCAATGCCGTTGATCTCGGGATTTTCCTGCTGGGGGGTGAAGCGGATGTTCAGTTGGCCATCGGTCACTTCCACATTGACGGTTTCCACGAAGGCGCGTTGGGCACCGCCGGCCCTGGCCCAGACATCGAAATCCTTGAATTCATGACCTTCCACGATGAACGTGAATATCCGCCCGCCCGGCCCCTTGATGGCGTCGTAGGTCTCGGCGAAATGCAACTTCACAAGATATTTGCCATTCGGAAGGGGGTATGAAAACGAGGTCATGCCGTATCTTTCGCTTTGGTATAGCGCCGGGTCCTTGGTGTTGGCGATCGCCAGGTGGTCGGAACGTTCCGTGGTTTCACCACCAGCAAAACCCTGGTCGGCCAGCCACAAGTTGCCCTCCGAATCTGTGAACGGCCTGGACGAACCGGCCTTGATGCGAACTGGCGGAAGCACGGGTGCGGCATTCACAGACTCAGGCGCCGCTGGCGCTGAAATTGCCGTTGCGTCGAGAGTTGAGCTATAATGAGTTTTTGCCTCGCGCACGAGCAAAACGGCAGCCGCCAGACCGGTGACGATCACGACCACCCCGACCCCGGCGGCCAGGATCAGCGGCCACGGCCCAGTCCGGGGCGGTGGCGAAACGGTTGCCCGCGCAAAGGTCTCCCGGACGTCCGCCTGCAACAGAATAATCAGCGCCCAGATGCCGATAGGCAGACCGATCAGACTACAGGCCACGATGGACAAAATGGCGGCGGCAAGGGCCCAGGCGTAGTTCCGGAGCCGCAGCATTTGGAAAGCGCCGAACAGAATCACCAGCGCCGGAACCACTTTGAAGAGCACCAGGCTGACACCGGCCATGCCGGAAAAGGACCCGATGCCCCAATCGCCCAACATTCGATCCAGCCATCGGGTATGGCCGGAAAGGAAAAACAAAGCGGTCAGGGCGGAAAGCAATTTCCACAAAGCGGCCACCATAAGCCCCACGGCTGGCGCCACGATCTTGCCGGTGCCATTGACTGGTGTTTTTTCATGTGTCGGCGGCGGCGGGGTGGGGCCGGACAGAGTCGGAGAGGAGGCTCCACCTGGCGGCGGAGTTGACGGCGGAGCGGCCATTGGGCCGGGCGCGGCTTTTAAATCGCCGTTATGCGGATGGAGCCAATGAGTCATTCTCCTTCCATGGCCGTCGGTGAACGCCTTGCAAGCGATCAGAATCCAGTCAATCGTGGCCCAGATGACACTCCCAAATATTGAGAACCCCAGCAGGATCCCCAAGGTGGGTTGCCAATCTCCAGCCGTGGTGGCGCAGGCAATGATCAGGAGGACGCATCCGCACCAAAGACCCAGTTGCAGGAAAGCGGTCCGGATTTTTCCAACGTAGAACCGGTGCGCGCCGAACACGCCAAAGAAGATGGCCATCAGCAGCGCGGGAAGAATGGCCTTGTTGCTGGTCGTTTTGTCCGACGCGGTGGCCAACAGCGGGACCGGGCCTCCTTTTGCCGCAAATCCCGCTGCCGGCGGCAGTGCCGTTCCAGCAATTGTCTCCACGTCCGTCTTCACCTGGCTGACCTGCTGGTAGCGCCGCGACGGCTCTTTTTCCAGGGCGTGCAGCACCACCTCGTCCAGCCGCACGTCCACCTGCACTTTTTGTGATGGCGGCGCAAACTTGCCGAGCGGGAGTTCGCCGGTGAGCATTTCGTAGAATACAACGCCCAGTGAATAAATGTCGGCGCGATGGTCCACGGCCTGCGGCTTTTCGATCTGTTCCGGTGCCATGTAATGCGGCGTGCCCATCACATCCTTCGCGCCGGTGAGCACCTGTTGGCCAGCCTCGATACCAACCATCTTGGCGATACCGAAGTCGGTGATTTTCAACCGGCCCTTTTTATCCAGCAGAAGATTTTCCGGTTTGATGTCGCGATGAACGATGCCTTCGTTGTGAGCGAATTGAAGTGCTTCGCAGATTTGCGGCACGATGGCCAGCGCCTGTTCCGACGTCAATTCTCCGGCCCGTTCGACCTCGCGCAGGTTGGCGCCATCCACGAATTCCATCAGCAGGTAATGCAGCGCGCCCGCCTTGCCGAAGTCATGCACAGCCACGATGTTCGGATGATTCAGACGCGCCAGGGCGCGCGCCTCGCGGTTGAATCGTTCGGCAAAGCCGGGATCACTGGCCACTGCCGGCGGCAGCACTTTCAGCGCGACAAAGCGGTCCAACGCCGGCTGCCGAGCCTTGTAAACCGCCCCCATGCCGCCCTTGCCGATGAGGCGGAGGATTTCGAGTTGTGGAAAAAGCCGGGCGATTTCCGCGACCGGCGGCGGCACAAACCGCGCACCCGCAGCCTCACCTGCCGCTCCCGGTTCGGTCCCGGTGGGGAAGCCGGCCTTGATAAGGCATTCCGGACACAGTCCCAGCGGCACGTCGGGGGGCAGCGGTTTTCGGCAATTCGGACAGGTTTTGGTCGTTTCCATAATATTCGTCTTTCCACCTCTTACTTAGGAAACGGCGGCAAGAGGTTGCGGACAAAAACACTTATCAGCTTCCCAGGACGGTGAACAGGTGCCGCAACTCTTCGTCCACTTCGCCGGGCCCGGCCACCGTCTGGGCAATTTCGTCGCGCAGCAACTCGCGGTAGCGCTGGCGCAGGCGGTGTACGACGGACTTCACCGTGCCTTCACTGACACCGAGTTTCACGGCCAGTTCGGCATAAGGCTGGGCGGTGCGGTCGCCCACGAGGCACGGATGCAGCGTGGCGAAAAGTTCCGCCCGGCCTTCCTGCTCATATTCTGAACGCAGCCGCTGCAGGACTTCGTCGAGCAACGTCAAGGCCCACCGGCGTTCGTAGCTGTGTTCCGGCGTGACATTGTCAACCGGTTCATAGCCGTAACGGGTTTCCGCCGTGTCGAATTGCAGCGGCACAGGCGTCATGCCGCCGCCGCGTTTTTGCGCCCGCGCCTTGTCCCATTCGTCGGCCAGAAAATGGTTCATGGCCGACAACAGGAAGGAGCGGAAGCGTCCTTTCTGCTGGTCGGCGCGCCCGACCCAGTTGCGCTCCAGCAGGCGCGCAAAAAATTCCTGTGTCAGGTCCTTGGCATCCTCCGGCGACTGTCCGCGCCGCCGCACGTAGGCATAAAGCGGATACCAGTAGGCCCGGCAAAGTTTTTCCAGAGCCGCCCGCGCGTGCGCGGTGTCGCTATGACCAGCCGCCAACACTACCGACCAACGGGTCGTGACAAACACGGGTTGCTGCGGCGCATTTTCTCCGGTTGAGGTCGTGCTGGATGTCGCAGCGTCAGCAGGAATGGTCACACACCAAGCGTAACGCCGTCCGAGCCGTCCACGCAAGCTTGGTCAGGGCGCATGCCGTATGGCATAAAATTCAGCGCCAACGGTGGCAGGCGTTGAATCTCGGGAGATCAAACCACTCGTTTACTTGTCCTTGGTTTGGAAGACGAGCAGGTAAGGCACGGCCGCATGGCCTTGCGCGTCCTTGAAGCCGTGAAAATTCTGGCTGTTGAGCCAGTAACCGTACGTCTTGTTCGGTTCCAGTTTCACCTTCAGGATGCACGTACGAAGATCGGTGTCGTAGTGAGGCTTCCCGAGGCTTGTCGCGTCGGAATCCTTCCACACGGTGCTCCAGCTCCAGGATTGATCCATCATGTCCTTGCTGAACGTGACGCGAATTTCCATTTCGCCGGGCAAAACGTCCTTGGTGCCGGCTTCGGGAACGGTTTTTACGACGACCGGCGCCATGGAATCAACATTCTGCGCCTGGCAGGGCAGCGGCGCGAATCGACAAATCGCGCCGATGATGAGGGTTGTGAGCAATGCTTTCGTTTTCATAGTTTTGGTCTTCAGTTTGGTTTAGTTTGGAAAATCAGCAAATAGGAAACCGCCGGCCGGCCGGCCAGGTCCGTGAAATTCTTGAACTGGTCGCTGTTCAGCCACCAGGCATAGGTTCGTCCCGGTTCCAACTTCACTTTGAGCACACAGGTTCGATGATCTGATTCGTAGCGGGGTTCCCCGATGCTCTCCGGCGTAGAGTTTTGCCAGGCGGTGGACCAACTCCACGAGCCGTCGGCCATTTCTTTGCTGAACCTCACGCGGATTTCAGCGACGCCCGGTTCCACATTGCGCGTGCCGGAAGTGGGTTGCGTTTCCACCACCACTGGCGGCAGTCCGGCGACGGTTTGGCCCATCGCTTCGGCTGTTGAGGAGGGGGGTTGAACTACGCTCCGGGCCTGAGTTTTTTCTTCCGCGTCACTGACGGCGGACTTCAGCCGTGGATCATCGAGAATGGCAACGGCCTGGTCGCGGATTTTTTCCGCCTCGGTTTTTTTGTCCCGTACCGACCAAGATTTCGATCAACCGGCAGGTCTGGCCGACAAACCGGTTGTTGGCTTCCATTTGTAATACCATCGACTCGCGTGTGCTGGCCGCGCGCTTTTGGGCATCACGGTCTGATTCCCATTCGTCTTGAATCAGACTAAATCTGAATTGTGGACGGCCCATGTATTTCCGGCACAGTTGATACTCTCCTTTTTGCGCGAGTAAATCTTCGGCGTAAAAATAACATCGCTGTGCCAGTTCCGGGTTTTTCATGTCGAGCGATTTGAACAACATATACGTCGCATCGTCCTGATTCAGACGGCTGTTGATGGCATCGACCTCCGAAAACAAATCCGAATTGCCGCTGCCTTCAATGAGCTTCTGTGTATCTCGGTCGCGGATTTCGACCAACGCTTCCTTCGCCTTGGGATAGCGCCGGCCCAGTTCGGCCCAGTCCGTGATGCCGAAGGACAACCGGACCGGGTCCACTTCTCCATATTCTAACGCATGATTGAAATACCAGATTTGCCGTTGCAATGCCTCCTCGTAATGGCCTTGCTCCATCAGGGTTTTCACCTCATCCCGGATTTTCTGCACATCCGGTTTCTCACCTGGCGCGAGCGTCGGCGACCAGGTTTCGGCGGAGGCAGGAACGGAATTCGTGGAGGTTGAGCCGGCTGGAGTGCGGCCGGTTTCACTCAGCGCCGCCGGCGGTTCGATCCTGAAGCGCAGTCCTTCGCTCAGATGTTTCTCCCGTGCCGCCTGGAGCATTTGGCGCGCAAGGTCATCCGCCTGACCTGAGTCAACCAGTTTTTGCGCCCAGGTTTCGGCCTGGTCAAATTTCCCTTCAAGCAGATAAAGCCGCGTCAATCCGTACCAGGCGGCTGGCGCCTGCGGCGCCGCCCTGAGCAGATACGTCTCGGCCTGATCGTACAGTTTGCGTGACAGATTGATTTGGCCGAGGCCGTTGAGCGCGCCCGGCTGGTTGGTATCCAGCGAAATGGCCTTTTGAAAAGCCGTCTCGGCTTCCTGCGATTTGCCGGAATTGAAAGATGCCCACCCCAGTCCGTTCCACGAATCCGCATTGTCCGGTGTGAGTTGGACGGCCTGCTGAAATTTTGCCGCCGCCTGGTCCATTTTTTGGGCCTGCCACAATTGCCAGCCTTCCCTGGTCCATTGTTGGGCGGCAAGTTGTTGGGAGTGTTGCCGGGCGCGAACAAAATTCGGAATCGCGATGGCAGCCAACAGGCCGACGATGGCAATCGCAACCGGAATCAAAATCACGCAGGCCATCACGACGGCAAAACGCCGCCAGAATCGGTCCGGCTGTGGCATCGGCGGAGTAGTGGGCGCGATTGGGGAAATGTATGGGGAGGTGCCGGCCGGACTTTTCACCACGCTGGTGATGTCTTCGTAGGCATACGTCAACGCGGCGAAAGTGACGGGGAACGTGATAAAGAGACCAACGCCACAGGCGGCCACTCCCGCCACATCAATCAGCGCCAAAACAATCAGGAATCCCAAAACTTTCCACCAATGTTTGGAAATGATCTTGCGGCTTAGTTGCATCGCCGGCCAGAAATCGAGCCGTCGGTCAACGATCAGGGGGAAGGTCAATATCCAGGCCACAAAAAGATAAACGCCCGGCAGAACCAGGCACACAAAGCCCAGCACCGTCAACAAAGACGCCAGGAAACTGCCGATGACGAGATGGGGAAAAGGCTGACGAAAACCGGTGAAGGCCGTTTCCACACCCGCGTCCTCCCGGCGAATTTTTTTAAGGAAGTACAGATACAATCCGCCCATGAGCGGACCGCTCAGGAGGAGCCCCAGAACGGATGTTTTTCCCGACGGGTTTCCGGACGAATTTCCGGACGTCCACACCATCTCAAACGATGAGGCTGCGGACAGTACTACCAATACGAACGCCGACATCCCGACGAGCGGCCAAAAATCATTTCGCACCAAAATCCAGCCACGACGCAGGCAGTGGCGAATGTTCAAAGTATAATCCCGGGCCAGAATTTCCCCGGCAGACACGGCGGGGGCCGACGCCGGCGCGGCGGTGCTGGCGATGGTTTCCACCCGTGTTTTGACTTCGCTGGCCTGTTGATAACGCAGCTCCGGTTCTTTGGCGAGTGAACGCAGGACCACTTCATCCAGCCGCACGTCCACCTGAACTTTTTGCGACGGAGGCTGGAATTTTCCGAGCGGCAGTTCGCCGGTGAGCATTTCATAGAAAACCACCCCGAGCGAATAAATGTCCGCCCGATGGTCCACCTCCTGCGGCTTTTCGACCTGTTCCGGCGCCATGTAATGCGGTGTGCCCATGACGTCCCGGACACCGGTCAGCCGGAAGTCCTTCGGTTCCTGTCCCAGGATTTTCGCCAGGCCGAAATCCGCGATTTTTACGCGGCCTTTTTTGTCGAGCAGGATGTTTTCGGGCTTGATGTCGCGATGGACGATGCCCTCGTCATGCGCAAACTGGAGCGCGGCGCAAATTTGCGGAATGATTTCCAGCGCCTCGCGCGGCGGAAGTTTGCCCGCGTGCTCCACCTGCCGCAGGTTCGGCCCGTCCACAAATTCCATGATGAAATAGCTCAGGCGGTCGGCCTGCCCGAAGTCGTAAACGCCGACGATGTTCGGATGATTCAGTTTCGCGAGCGCGCGGGCTTCGCGGGTGAAGCGACTGGCAAAATCAAGGTCGCCGCCCGACCGCGGCGCGAGAATCTTCAGAGCGACGAACCGGTCGAGCGCCGGCTGGCGTGCTTTGTAAACAGCGCCCATGCCGCCCTTGCCGATAAGTTCAAGAATTTCCAGCTGGGGAAACAGTTTGGCGAGGTCGTGAATCGGGGGGGGCACGAACGGCGGCGTACCGGGCGGTGCACCGCCTTCAGTCGCGATGCCGCGTTGCAGCAGGCAAGCCGGGCAAAGTCCCTCCGACACGTTCGGTTTCAATTCCGCACCGCATTGCGGGCACTTGCGGGGAATGATTTGGGTGGGAGATGTGAAGGGCGGCGCTGGATTTTTCTTTGATTCTTCAAGACGTATCTGCGCCTGCTTCTTGTTCCACAATAGAATACCCGCTGCCAGACAAACGAAATAAACCGGGATGAGAAATAACTTGTAAAGGCCCGGAATCAGGCACATGGCGAACACAAACGCCAGAACCAAAATCCAGCACACAACGCTCGCTTTGATAACGAAGGCGCGTTCCTGCGGACCTTTCGTGTTCTTGATGCTGAAGTAGGTGCCAAGCAATCCACCGGCTACGCCGATAATTCCACCAATAATGCCCCCGATAAGTCCTGGATTCATATCGCGCCTTTCATTTTGCGATTTGATTTGGCCGAAATCACGTATTTATGCGAAAAATACCGCATTCCACCCTTTACTGAAGAAAGACCAGCCAAAGGTTACGGGAATTATCAAACAAAAATGGAAGACGGAGGATTGAGGATTGAATACCGCGATTGCCATCCTCCATTTCCATCATCCATCCTCGCCGGGCCTCACCCCGCCAGCGCCGCAAACAGGTTCCGGATTTCGTCCTCCACCTCGCCCGGGCTGGCGACGGTGTCCGCAATTTCCGCGCGGAGCACCTCGCGGTAACGCTGCCGCAAACGATGCACCGCCACCTTCACCGCACCTTCAGTCGTGCCGAGGCGGGTGGCAATTTCCGCGTAACGAACCGACCGGCTCACCTCGGTGAGCGTCGGTTTCAATTGCTCGAATAATTTTTCCCTGTCATCCCGGACATATTCCGCGCGCAGCCGGCGCAGCACGTGTTCCAGCAGCGTGAGCGCCCAGCGTCGCTCGAAAATTTTCTCGGCCGTAAGGTTGTCGGCCGGCTCGATGCCGCAGGACGTTTCGGCGGTGGCGGCATCAATGGGGATTAAAAATTGTCCGCCGCCGCGTTTTTGGGCCTGGGTCTTGTCCCATTCGTTGGCGAGAAAATGTTTCAGCGACGCCAGCAGGAACGAACGGAACCGGCCTTTCGCGGGATCCGCGCTGGCGAGGTATTTTTTCTCCAGCAGCCGGGCGAAAAACTCCTGGGTCAAATCCTGGGCGTCGTGCGGACCATGCCCCTGCCGCCGCACAAACGCGTAAATCGGGAACCAGTAGGCGCGGCAAAGTTTTTCCAGGGCGTCGCGTGCATGCGGGGTGTCGTTGTCCCCGGCGGAAACCACGAGCGACCAATGCGTGGTGACAAACGCGGGCCGGGACGGAGATTCGGCGTCGGCAGAAGTCGAGCCGGGATGGGTCTGGCTTGAAGTGGTCACTAGAGCGAACGTAACGCCGTTTGCGCTGAAAACGCAAGTGTGCTTACACTGTGGCCGGCTGTAGTTTCCTTTGGACCCACTCGAAAACCGTTACGGGGGAAATTGCCTTCAAGCATTCGTTCGGTTTTTCGTAGTGACAGCGCGATTTCAGGCAGGGAGAGCAGGGAAGGTCAATCCGCAAAACATCTTCAAGCCGGCCATAGGGACCGGTACGGCGTGGTTCGGTTGGGCCGAAAAGCGCGACCAGCGGTGTGCCGAGCGCGGCGGCGACATGCATCGGGCCTGTGTCGTTGGTGATCATCAACCGGCAGCGCCGCAACCATTCAACCATTTCCGGCAACGAGGTTTGTCCGCACAGATTCAAGCAGCGTTGCGTCTCGGCCCTGGCAATGATGTCGCCCAGCGGTCTGTCCTCGGCGCTGCCGAGAATGGCGAATCGTGTGTCGGGAAATTGTCGCGCGAGCTGGCGGATGAGTTCGGCGAAATACCCGGCCGGCCAGCGCTTATTTTCCCAGCGCGCCCCGGGCTGGAGGGCGATCCAACGCGCGCCGTTGGCCGGCCATTGGGATTGGACGGCGGCGGCAATGGCGGGACGTTCGGGCAGCCACTGGAAATTATTATGGATGGGCACGCCGAGCCGGGGTAGCACGGCGAGATACCAGTCCGCCGCATGCGTGTGGAACGACGCGCGGCGGATGGCAACGTCATAAAATCCGCGCGCGCCCTCGCGCGGTTCATCGAGGCCGATGAGAAATTTCCCGTTGGCAAGCCAGGCGAACGCGCCGCTGCGTGCAAGACATTGGAGGTCAATGATCCAGTCAAAATTTTGCGCGCGCAGCCAGCGGATGCTGCGGAGCATTTCCGGCCAGTGAAGCGGAGAGGTCCAGCGTTGGCGTTCAAAGCGCACAACGCCGCTCAAATCAGGGTCACCTTCGAGGAGCGGTGCAAATTGCGAATCGATCCACCAAAAAATTTCGCTCGCTGGCAGATGCCGCTTGAGCAAACGCAGCACGGGCAGCGCCTGCACCACGTCGCCTAGCGAACTGGGTTTGAGAATCAGGATTTTCAAAAAACGTCGGTGGCGGCATTACCCGGGGCAAACCGCAAGCGAATCATACTCTCCCTTTGGTACTGGGCAGCTGTCCGGCAATGCGCGGGTCGCGCCGACATGCGGCATCCACCGCCCGGGCAAAGGCCTTGAACAGCGCCTCGACGATGTGATGCGGCTCGTCGCCGTAAAGCAACTCGAGGTGCAGATTGCAACGGGCTTCATTGGCAAAGCCCTGGAAAAATTCGCGCGCGAGGCCGAAGCGGAACGCACTCGACATGTCCTGGACTTTTTCCGATTTGGCGACGCGCTTTTGGGCGAATTGATTCAATCCACGCCAGACGAGATATGGCCGTCCGCCGAAATCTACGACACAGCGCGCGAGGCATTCATCCATGGGCACATAGGCTTCACCCGAGAGAGGATTTTTCGGATGAAATCCAGCGCCATAGCGGCGGATGCCACGTTTATCACCGAGCGCCCGTGTGAACGCCTGGCCGAGCACGATGCCGCAATCTTCAACGGTGTGGTGCGCGTCCACTTCCAAATCACCTGCGCAGCGTAGTTTCAAATCCATAACCGCATGTTTGGCAAAGAGCGCCAGCATGTGGTCGAAGAAGGGGATGCCGGTTTTAATTTGCGATTTGCCCTTGCCATCGAGGTTGAGATTGACGATGACATGAGTTTCTCTGGTTTTCCTGGAAATTTTGGCCTGCCGGGTTTTCACACGGCCATTAAAACAAAGCGGCCGCCAAAAAACAAAGCGCAATTGCGCCGTCAGTGGGACATGACCGCCGGAGCGTTCGTTTGCGTCACGGACCTTTGTCTGAGATCGTCAATATGTTTTTGCAGCGCGCCGGGATTTGGTGAAACGGATTTTGCTTGTTCCCAATGGGAGATGGCGGCGGGGGAATTGCCGGCGGCTTCCTCGAGCAACGCCAGGTGGGTCTGGAGTTGTTCAACGATGAACTTGTTGTCAAAGTTAAGCTTTTCTGAATCGGGTTTGCCGGCCATTTGCTCCTTCCAATTTCTCAACGCCGCTTCCCAAATATTCCGCGCGCGCTGCAAATCGTGGTAATTTTCAAAATAAACCCGGCCCAGTTCGTAAAGGAGTTGGGGATTGTCCGGGTTATGCCGCAATCCTTCCCGCAAAACCTGTTCCCCTTCGGCAACCTTGTCCATCTTTGTGCGCAACCAAAAGGCGGTGACAATATAGGTCTGGACGTTTTCAGGGTCGAGTTCGGAGGAAATTTTCAGCCAGGGTAGGATTTCCCGCACTTCCTGGCTTGTGCTCAAATCATCCGTCGGGCCGCCTTCATCCAGATGCGTGTGCCGGTTGGGAATGAAGTGGCGGTTGAAGGCGTCTATAACATCGAGCGGCGCGCCCATGAAACCGGTTTCATCGCCCTGGTTGTGGCTGGCGACCGCGCCGGTGTCCTCGGCCATGTGCGCCGTTTCGAACGCTTCACGATTGTCGAATATGGTTGGGTAATAACCGCTGTGATAATAGACGTCTGCCTCGCGGTAAAAGGAACCGGCAAATAATTTTTGCGCGTCGCCAATCATCACATCCAGTGGATTGAGTGATTGCTCGTGATTTCCAGGCCAGCCCATAAACCAGCAATCAATCCTCGCCGCCAGCCCTGAACAAAACACCACCAGCAACAGCAACAGCAAGAAAAACGGCCGGGTCGTTTTCATTGCAGTACTTTCCTGCGGAACACCAGCCACGACAGCAGCAGCAGCAACGCCGAGTAAGCCGCTGCGTAAGCCATGGCGATGAACCAGATGCCCCACGGAATGAGGGGCCAGTCGTGGACGATGAGGTCGCGCAGGTCGAACAATTCCAGATGCGGAATGATGTAATAAAGGCCGGTGATTATGGTTGCGCTCGGTTCGGTCATAGACAAAGTCACCTGGTGCAGATGCCGGCCTACGAGCAAAATGGCGACCGTGGCGATGAAGGTGATAGTGATGTTCGATGAGACGGCCGTCAGCACCAGCGAGCCGAGCAGCGTCATCGCGACAAGAATACCGAGCATCGCCCAATGCAATGCCCAGGCCTGGAAATAATTTGCCAGCGGCCATTGATGTTCGCGCGCGGCCGCCACGCAGCCAAAGAAGGCGTAAAAAATCACCAGCGCTGCGCCGCAAGCCAGCCAGCAACCGAGGAATTTGCCCAGCAAAATCTGCGCACGCGACACCGGCTTGGCCATGAGCGGAAAGAGGGTGCGCGATTCGCGTTCCGCCGGAATCTGCCGCGCCGTGGCGCCAATGGCGATAAATAGCGAAGAAGCCCAAATTAAAAAGAGACAAATCGCCTTGAGATAACGGACAATTTGCGCGTCTTTGAAAAAGGTTACCGACCCCATCACGGCGGTGATCAAGGCGGTGACAATGAACAAGACATAAAAGTCCTTGCGCCGATACATTTCGAGCAGGACAACTTTGCTGATGGCAAAAATTTTATTCATGCAACAGGGGTTCCGGTTGCGGCTGGCACCCGGGTGTTTTTTGTTTCGTAGCCGACCACTTTCAGAAAGACCTGTTCCAGACTGGAGGTCTGATATTTTTGGACCAGATCTGCCACGCGGCCTTCGGCCTTCAACTCACCTTCGTTGATGATGACCACACGGTCACAGACGGTTTCGACTTCACCAAGTTCATGTGACGAAAAGAAGACGGTTTTGCCCTCGTTTTTCACACGCTGGATGATTTCACGGACCTTCATGCGACCGAGTGGGTCGAGACCGCTGGTGGGCTCATCCAAAATCAGGAGGTCCGGATCATTGATCAGCGCCTGGGCGAGGCCAACACGCTGCTGCATGCCCTTGGAATAAGTCTTGAGGGGGCGCCGGCGCGCCTGCTCCAAATCCACGAGCTTAAGCAGGCTGTCAATGCGTTTGTCCGCTTCCGCCCGCAACAGCCCGAAAATTTTTGCATAAAAGCGCAGCAGTTCCTCGGCGGTGAGAAATTTGTAGTAATACGTCAGTTCCGGCAAATAACCGATGCGCTGGCGCGCGATGGGTTGGCGCACGTCAATGCCGAAAAGATACGCCGCGCCACTTTTCGGCGTTACAAAACCCAGCAGGACATTGATGGTCGTGGTCTTGCCCGCGCCATTGGGGCCGAGAAAACCAAAGATTTCACCGGCGCTCACTTCCAAATCGAGGCAGCTTAAGGCGACTTTCGTCGTCTGCCGGAATTCGCGACTGGTGAATTCGACACGCAACTTTTCCGTTTTCAAAATAACACTCATCTCAGCAGGCGGTTTTTGCCATGGCCCCTTTCCTAATGGAAATGGTTGCGAGAGTCAACTGCCACCGGTGTCATTCGAATAAAATGCTTGTAGCAACGCTTCGAGTCTCTGATCCAAGCTTGGCCTTGTTAAGGCAATAGGTGAGAGGGATCAACCGAGTTACCAAGGTTGCAAGTGACTTGAGGAACCGCGCCCACCAGGCCAATGGTATAGGAACCACCAGCCGGGCATTCGGGAATTGCATTGTTCACATTCAGCTTGAGGTAGGGGGTCAGGTCTGGAGTTAAACCGGGAGCAGGGTCTCCCGTCTTTTTTCCCTGTTCCAAAGCCCATTCGGTGACTGCGCCATCAATCTGATGCATGTTGTTAATGCAGGCGGTAGCCTGCGATTTGGCGCGTGCATGCACGAAACTGGGAATGGCAATCGCGGCCAAGAGGCCGATGATGGCCACAACGATCATGATTTCCACCAGCGTGAAGCCCGCCACCCGCGTGGGTTTGGCAGTTTTCATATCACATTAACTTTTTCTTTGCGGTGTGAACAACGCAACAGGCGGGTTACAATGATTACAGTTATCGTTTTCTGATTGCCCGTTGTGCCGCACAAGTCTCTCAATCAGCAATGCCGATACCAGAATCCAGGTGGACGACAGGTGAAAATTCCGGTTGCCGGAGAATTGTAGCAACAAAAAAGCCCGAGGCGTTTGCCTCGGGCTTTTGTCTCAAACAACAAACCAAGTTTCAATTATGGCAGCTGGTGCGCCGGATTGACCGTGTTGCCAAGGTTGCAAGTAACTTGCGGGGAGGCTCCGATTGTGCCCACGGTATAGGAACCACCAGCCGGACATTCGGGAATGGCATTATTCACATTCAGCTTGATGTAGGGTGTCAAGTCCGCGGTCAGGCTGGGTGCCGGGGCACCGGTCACTTTCCCTTGTTCCAATGCGAATTCATTTACGGCGGCGTCAATCTGACGCATGTTGTTGATGCAAGCATTGGCTTGCGAGGTGGCACGGGCCCGGACGAAGTTGGGAATGGCGATCGCCGCCAAGAGGCCGATGATGGCCACGACGATCATGATTTCCACCAGCGTGAAACCCGCCTTGCGGACGGTTTTGGTTGTTTTCATGTTTAGTTTATTATTTATGTTTAATTTATTGCTTAGTTTGCTGCATGGCCAAAGGTTCTCTCTTGCCTTCAGCAAACTGATTGGAATGCTAGCAGACCTGATGCCAGATCAAAACCAAAAAGGGCGCAAGGCAAAGCCTTGCGCCCGTGCAAACCATCCCAATCGTCAAGGCAACACATGGGCTGGAGTAACATTAATTCCCAGTGAGCACGTAGCCTGTGGGATCGTACCGACAGTGGCCAGACTGTAACTGCCGCCAGCAGGACAACCAGGAATCTCGTTATTGGAATTCAACCTGATGTAGGGGGTACAATCATCGAGACTGACGGGGTCGCCAACGTGGAGTCCATTTGCGATGGCAATCTGTTGAACTGCGGATTCAATCTGCCGCAGATTGTTGATGCAAGCATTGGCTTGCGAGGTGGCGCGTGCATGCACGAAACTGGGAATGGCAATCGCCGCCAAGAGGCCGATGATGGCCACAACGATCATGATTTCCACCAGCGTGAAGCCCGCCACCCGCGTGGGTTTGGCAGTTTTCATATCACGTTAACTTTTTCTTTGCGGTGTGAACAACGCAACAGGCGGGTTACAATGATTACAGTTATCGTTCACTAATTGCCCGTTGTGACCGCACAAGTCTCTCAATCAGCAATGCCGATGCCAAAATCCAGGTGGACGACAGGTGAAAATTCCGGTTGCCGGAGAATTGTAGCAACAAAAAAGCCCGAGGCATTTGCCTCGGGCTTTTGTCTCAAACAACAAACCAAGTTTCAATTATGGCAGCTGGTGCGCCGGATTGACCGTGTTGCCAAGGTTGCAAGTAACTTGCGGGGAGGCTCCGATTGTGCCCACGGTATAGGAACCACCAGCCGGACATTCGGGAATGGCATTATTCACATTCAGCTTGATGTAGGGTGTCAAGTCCGCGGTCAGGCTGGGTGCCGGGGCACCGGTAACTTTCCCTTGTTCCAATGCGAATTCATTTACGGCGGCGTCAATCTGACGCATGTTGTTGATGCAAGCATTGGCTTGCGAGGTGGCGCGGGCCCGGACGAAGTTGGGAATGGCGATCGCCGCCAAGAGGCCGATGATGGCCACGACGATCATGATTTCCACCAGCGTGAAACCCGCCTTGCGGACGGTTTTGGTCGTTTTCATGTATTTCTTAACTGCGGCGTGAACAACACAACAGGCGGGTTACAATGAGTTCAGTTTTGTTCACTTGATTGCCTGTCGTAGCCGCAACGATAGCAGTATTCAGCAAGCCAGGTGCCAAACCCAATTAAGAAACACTCCCGTTCGGCCATTCATTCTATATCGCGTTGTTGGGCATGGATACGAATATTTCGAGTTGGCGGTGTTGATGTTACCGATTTTGCTTCAAAGCTATGCCGCAACGTTGATTTGTCTCATAATTTGCCAGCCTGTAACATTCTTGGGCACTTTGACTTAAAACCTACTGTTTTCCGGTACACGGTTCGAACAAGAACAATTCATCGGCACAGATTCATGCGTGAAAAGGAAATTTAAAAACTCAATTTTGTTTTGTCGCTCGCGTGTGGGCGGCGCCGGACATTGAAAGACGGGTTTGCGCGCGGGGCGAACAGCCGATTGGAGAATTTGCCCGGACCGAAATTGTCGGCCACACCGGCTACGATTTGATTGCCGAGCCGGTTTGATTCTTCTAAAACAAGTTTGTTGCCAATGGCCACGCTTATATTCGACATCGAAACTTCCGCGCTGCCGCTCGAAAATTTTGACGAGGCACAACAGGAATATTTGTTCCGCGAGGCCGAAAAAATTGCCGACGGACCCACCCGCGAAACCAAGCGTGCCGAAATCAAACAGTTCATGAGTCTGTGGCCGTTCACGTCGCAGGTTGTTTGCATCGCCATGCTCAACGCTGAGACACAGCGCGGTCAGTCGCTGTTCGTCGCCGAGGATTTTGAAGACGAAGCGAACGAAGGCGGGCCAGTCGAGTTTGTGCCGTGCGCGGACGAGGTCGAGTTGCTTACGGCGTTTTGGGATGTGGCGAAACATTACGACTCGGTCGTGACGTTCAACGGTCGCGGTTTTGATGTGCCGTTTATTTATCTCCGTTCGGCGCTGCTCAATGTGCCGATCTCGAAGAAGAACTGGCTTGGCTATCGTTACGCCACCGACCCGCATTGCGACCTGGCGGAACAACTGACGTTTTACAGCGTGAGCGGACGCGACGGCGCGGCGCGACGATTCAATCTGGATTTTTACTGCAAGGCCTTCGGCATCGAATCGCCCAAGAGCCACGGCGTCACCGGCATGGCCGTGGCCACGCTGATGGCCGAAGGAAAATTCCGTGATATCGCCGAATACTGCCTGCGCGACGTGCGCGCCACCTTGGAGCTTTACAAAATCTGGAAGGAAAGGCTGGCAGGAATTAAATGAAAGATCGAAAACACGGCCTCTTTTCTGACTGGCTTGATATAAATCCGAAACGACTCACTTGTTTTGCGCTAACAAACGAGGCCAAGCCGATACCCGACAGACTTTGGGGACCATTCAACCAAGTTTTAATAACCGGTATCGGTCGAGAAAACGCCGAAAAATCATTGTTAGAATTCTTTGGCAGAAAGACAACGCGGCAAGTATTCACATGTGGTTTTGCTGGTGGACTGAATCCAGAATTGAAACTCGGCGAAGTCGTTTTTGAAACACCGGACGAAAATCTGCGTGCAAAACTTTCTGCCGCCGGCGCGAAGCCGGCAATGTTTTTCTGCGCAGACAAAATTGCCACGACCGTTGCCGAAAAGAAACAGTTACGCGCGGAAACCGGCGCGGATGCGGTGGAGATGGAATCGGCGGCGATTCACGCCGTCTGCCGCGAGCGCGGGATTCCGTGCGCAACGGTGCGGGTGATTTCGGACACTGCGAATGAAGATTTGCCGCTGAATTTCAACCCGCTTTCCAAACCGGACAAAAGTTTGGATTACGGCAAACTCTTTTGGGCCATTGCCAAATCACCTGGTAAAGCCGGCGGATTGTTGCGGCTTCAAAAAAACTGCAGATTCGCGGCGGAACGGCTGGCGGAAGTCCTTGCCAAAATCACTTTTCCGTAACTTGCGTTTGTGCTGGAGTTGGCGGCACGGGCTTTTCCTTTGCGTGTTGGCTGTAACTGATGAACGCCGCGCCGGCCACGATCAAAGCCACGCCAACCCAGCGCATTACCGACACGCTTTCGCCCAAAAACCAGATGGCGGCGAAGGTGGCGAACACGAAACTCAATCCCGTCAACGGCCAGAGAAAGCTGATGTCGCTCTTCGACATCAAAATGAGCAGGCAGAGGAAAAACAACGCTTCGAAAAAGACGCCGAGCAGAATTTGCGGGTTGGTCGCCCCGGCCTTGCAAACCCGGAAGATTTCGGCGGCGGTGATGCCGTTCATGTCGCCGATGTGCGTCATGCCTTTTTTCAGCAACACGACGCCGGTGGATTCAAAAGTGAGGCCGACCAGCAAAATCAAGAGCAGTTTGAGCATATTACAAATCCTGGTAACGAATCAGTTTGATGCCGAGTTTTTCGGCCAGTTCCTTCACGCGCGGACTGACCAGGGCATCGAACTCATGCTTAAATTCATCCAGCGACGGATGCGAGTAAAGCTCCGAATCGCCCGGCGGCAATTCCGGCAGCAGTTTCAAAATGTATTCTTCGTTCACCCGCGCATGTTGCAGCAGGCCGAAGGTAATCTCCGCGTGCTTGATTCCGTGTTGGTGCAGCGGCTTGCGCGCACGGTTCGAGAGCCATTCATAAATCAACGCGTGCGAGATGCGGTAAAACCAGCGACCACGCGCCATCCGCCAGCTGCGGATCAGGCAATCCCGTGTGAGCCGCAGGCGCTGGATGCCAAGTGACGCAGCGTCCTCCATCAGAATGTGGAAAACGGTCGGATGCAGATGCAGGTGCAAGTGGCCATTGACATGATCGAGCGGCAGGCTGGTCGCGCGGAATTTTTCGAATTGGGCGTGAATTTCGGCGCGCAACTGTTCGCGCAAATCGCGCTGGAAAAAATAACGGAAGCCGGTTGCGGCTGGTTTGCCGCTGAATTCACCGCGCGGGTTGACGAGGCCGGGAATTTTTTCCGGCGGCAGTGTGGAATGTCCCATCAGCAAAGTTAGATGCAGGCCAACACCCAGTTGCGGGTTTTCTTTTGCCAGCTTCACGGCCTCATCGAAGCCCTGCTCATTCACCATCAAACTGGCGGTGGTGAGAATGCCCTCACCATGAGCGCGGACGACGGCTTCGTTGATGGAATGTGAAAGGCCGAAGTCGTCCGCGTTGACAATGAGGCGCCGCTGAATCTCAGGCCGGTCCATAGTTGAACGAAGTTGAACCAAAGGTGAAGCGCAGCCACAACCGGAAAATCAGCGCCAGTTTATACGGCTTGGCCAGTCGCAATGTCTGCGGGCCAAAGACGTTGAACTGATGCCGTTCCAGTTTTTGCAGCAGTTCCCAGTAAACCGAGCCCATCAGTTCGGCGGCGACCATCGCACGACGGTCTTCCGCGGGCAGGGTTTGCCGCGCGAGCCGGTAAAAATTTTTCGCGCGATCGGCTACATTGGCGGCGAGTGCGTGAAACCCATCGGAGTATTTAAAATTCAAAATGTCCTCTTCGCTGACGTTGAATTTTTTGAGTTCGCTTTGCGGCAGGTAAATCCGTCCCCGTCCGGCGTCGGTGCGGACATCGCGCAAAATATTGGTGAATTGCAACGCCTTGCCGAGGTAAATCGCATAATCGCGACAGGCGGGATTCTGGTAGCCGAAAACTCCAATGCTCAACAAGCCGACGACGGACGCGACGCGATAGCAATACAAATCCAGCCGCTCGAAATTTTCGTAGCGTTTGATGTCGAGGTCCATCTCGCAGCCTTTGATCAGTTCATCAAAAAGCACGAACGGCAGGCGATATTTGGCGATGACCGGCTGCAATTCCTGATTCACAGTGAATTGCGGTCTTTCGTTTTCGCAAGCGCGGCGCACGTCATTGCGCCAGTCGGCGAGTTGTTCGCGGCGTTTTTCGGCAGGCGTGGATTCGCCGTCAGCCACGTCATCCACTTCGCGACAAAAGGCGTAGAGGGCGGCCATGTCGTTGCGTTTGGCGCGCGGAAGCACCACAAAGGCGAGAGCCAGATTGGACGCGCTTTTGCGGGTGATCGCGCGGCTGTGATGCATCGGGGTTATGGCGTTTGAGAAGGCGTCCTGTCAGGCGACTCCGGCGGCCGCGGGGGCGGCAACCCGCCGGTCTGGGCGAGCGTGGGGTTGACGGAACGTCGTTCGCGTTGGTGGCGATGCTTGTGCCGGTGCTTTCGTCCCTTCTTGCGAAAGTAGAAGACCCAAATCAGCGCGCCGATGGCAATCAGCACGAACACCCCGACCATTATAAAAAAATCCACCCAGGTCGCTGTCATCGGGCCTACTGCTGGCAGTGCGTCATCCATAACATCGAAACAAAATCAGCTCTCAGAAATTTACCGGCTGGCAGTCACGGGGTCTCACCCGATGGGCCATCACCGACGTTCATGTTCAGCCGTTGCATCCGGTAACGGAGTGAATGGCGTGTCAGATTAAGACATTCCGCCGCTCGCGTCAGGTTAAAATCATGTTGTTCCAGCGCATGGGTTATTAATTCGCGTTCCATCCGGGCCAGCGCGTCATCAAGCGATTCGCCGGGCGCAGACTGAAGGAGCGGGGCCTTTTGCAAGCGCGCTTCGACCTGGAAATCGGGCAGGCTGGACGGCTGGATTTCGCGCGTCTTTTCCAAAATCAGCGCGCGTTCGATGACATTGCGCAATTCGCGGACGTTGCCGGGCCATGTGTGGGAAAGCAATTTGGACCGCGCAGCGGCCGCGAGCCCGTCCACGTTTTTGTTCAGCGCGGGGCGAAACATTTTCAAAAAGTGTTCGGCAAGCAGCGAAATGTCGCTGCCACGTTCGCGCAGCGGCGGCAGGCGGAATTGCACCACGTTCAAACGATGAAACAAATCTTCGCGGAAATGACCGGCGGCGATGGCTTGCACGATGTCGCGATTGGTTGCGGCGATGAGGCGGACGTTGACGCGGAGTTCCTGCGTGCCGCCAACGCGCGTGAACGTGCCGTCTTCGAGAAACCGGAGCAGCTTGGCCTGGAGCGGCTTGCTCATGTCAGCGATTTCGTCGAGAAAAATCGAGCCACCATCCGCCTCCTCAACGCGACCGGGTTTTTGTTTTAGCGCGCCGGTGAACGCGCCCTTTTCGTGGCCGAAAAGTTCGCTTTCGAGCAGTGTTTCGGGTATGGCCGCGCAATTGATCCGGACGTAATTGGCCCCCCGCCGCTGACTCAAACTGTGAAGCGCACCGGCGACGAGTTCCTTGCCGGTACCGCTTTCGCCGAGGATGAGCGCGCGCGTGTCGGTGGGCGCAACGGTCTGAATCAATTGCCGCAATTCGCGCATCTTCGGGGATTCGCCAATGATCTGGTCGAGGCTGAAAATTTCGCCGGTGCGGAAGCGGAGGGTCGCATTTTCACGCAGGAGTTGATGGCGCTCGGCGCAACGCGCAACGGCGTGCAGTAATTCCTCCGGCGCGAACGGTTTGCTCAGGTAGTCAATCGCGCCGGCTTTGATGGCTTCCACGGCAAGTTTGGGCGTGGCATAGGCCGTGAGCATTAGCACCGGCAGTTCAGGCCACCGGCTGTGAGCCGCGGCGAGGAATTCGTAACCGCTCATGCCGCCGAGCCGCGCGTCGGTGATGACCATGAAAAATTCCCCGCCCGCGAGCAGGTCAAGCGCCTCCTCGGCGGATTCGGCGGCGCGCACTTCGTAGCCATCGTCGCCCAGCAACGTCTGGAGCGAACGGCGCATATTCTTCTCGTCGTCCACGACGAGCACGGGTGACAACGGCGCGCTCATTTCAAGGATAGTTTCATCAACGCTTTCGCCGGAAAGATTAAGGTGAATTTGGCGCCTTTTCCAAGCTCCGATTCCACACGCACATTGCCACCGTAAAGCTCGACGTTGTGTTTCACGATGGCGAGGCCGAGGCCCGTACCGTGTTCCTTGGTCGTGTAGTAAGCCTCGAAAATGCGTTCGATTTTGTCGGGGGGAATGCCCGACCCGTCGTCGCGCACGGAAATTTCAACGGAATGATCGCGGCGACAATCGGCAGTGATGAACACGTTCCCCGTTTCACCCAGCGCTTCGCGCGCATTTTTCAAAAGGTTCACGAGAATCTCGGACAGGTGGCCACGCTGCATGAGCAAGGGCGGAAAGCCGTGGCCGTATTCGCGTCGAATTTTGATTCCCGTCGGCACCGCCGGCGGAAAGACCTGCGCGATGGCACGGTTGAGTTCTTCGACGACGTTGAGCTTCTCGACGTGCCCTTCGCTCAACTGTGCGTAGCCCATGATTTGCGTGATGACGCGGTCGGCGTGCGCGACCTCCTCCTGGATGATTTCGATTTGCTGCGCCCCGACGCCTTTGCCGTCACTTATCGAACGCTGCAGCGAGAATGCGGCGTTGTTGATGATAGCGAGCGGATTTTTGATTTGGTGCGCGAACTCGGCGGCGAGTCGGCCGGCGGAGCGCAATTGGCCCTCGCGAGCGGCGAATTCTTCCGCTTCCTCGACGGCCAGCCGCTGGCGCTCCAGCAACACCTGCGCGCCGTAACAACAAATCGCCGTCAGCCATAAAACCGCCAGGCGCAACACGAACGGTTCGCCCAATTCCTCATGCGGCGTCATGATCCAGCGCCTCGGCGGGTCGTGTCATCCAGATTGTTCGCGATGGAAACGTCCAGCACCGCCATCAGCACGTAACAAAGGCTGATGGCGAAAGTTCAAAAACAATTGGGAAAACCCCGGCGGCACGCTGGCGGCATTGCGGACAATCAAAACCACAAACATCCAGAACAATATGCTGTCCAGCCCGCCGGTGATCAACGCCATGGCCGCAATAAAAAGCCCATCCACCAGACTGCTGGTGACCACCGTCCATTGCACGAGCGCCAGCGGCAATCGTTCCGCCGCCAGCAAAATCGCGGCAAAAAAAACGTTGGCCAGAATGTAAAACCAAAAAATGAACTGAACCGTTTCTGCCGTCACATCCAGCAGGCTCCACGTCAGTCCGAACCACGCCGATGAGTGGAACGAATATAAAATCATCCCGATGAACACCGCCTTGACGGGCAGCATGATGTCCCGCTCCATGAGCTCGACGCGGCGCAGCAGCCGCGGCGGGTCCGGCGTGGGAATCTCCAGCAACGCGGACACCCGTTTCAGCCGTTGCCGATGGCTCGATTTCATAAATTCACCGCCGCGGACAAATTTTCAGCGCAACAATTTCAGGGCGCGCTCGGCAATCGCCCCGACCGGCCACAACCGACCGACGCCTTCGTAACCGCAGGATAACATTCCTTCGTCCGGGCCGATGAATTCCACGCCTCGCGCCTTAAGGGTTTTGACATTTTCCTGCGTGGCTGCGTGCAACCACATTTTGCCGTTCATCGCCGGTGCGATCAGAATTTTCGCCTTTGGACTCAGCGCCAGCGCAATGCATGTCAGGGCGTCGTCGGCGATGCCGTGCGCCAGTTTTGCAATCACATTCGCCGTCGCCGGCGCGATGAGCAAAAGGTCCGCCTCATCCGCCATTTCGATGTGCGTCGGTTTCCAGCCTTCCTCTTCGTCGTAAAGACCGGTCACGACCGGATGACGCGAGAGCACTTTGAACGGCAACGGCGTGATGAACCGTTGCGCGTCGGCGGTCATCACCACGCGCACGCTGCACTTTTGCTTCGCCAGCAGGCTCGCCACATCCGCCGCCTTGTGCGCGGCAATGGAGCCGGTTACGCCGAGGACGATGTTTTTCTTCATCTTGATTGTAAGCTTAATCTTAATCCTTCTTTCTGCCAATTCGATACCCAATGGCTTTTTAAGATTAAGGCCGGGATTCAAAATTCCAGCGCTTGCGACCGCGCCGCGCGCATTTTCTCCGCCTCGACAATCGCCAGCATCCGCCGCAAATCTTCCTGAACCGACAGGCTGATCAAAAGGTAATCGAAATTCTTCCACTGCGCGATTTCCTGCCGGGCGATGCCGAGTCGTTTTTGGATCTCCTCCGGCGCGTCCAAAGCCCGCTTTTTCAAGCGTTCCTCCAGCACTTTGATTGAGGGCGGCGTCAAAAACACCGTCACCAGCGCGCTTTGCAGTTCCGGCTCGCTCCGTGCCCGCTTGCGAATTGTCGCTGCGCCCTGCACGTCCAGGTTCAGCAAAACGTCCCGACCGGAACGCAATTTGTTCACGAGTTCAGACCGCAGGATGCCGTAACTCCAGCCGAAAACGGTCGCGTGTTCGATGAATTCCCCTGCCTTTTGCCGCCGCTGGAATTCCGCCGGCTCAAAAAAATAATAATCCACACCGTCTGTTTCGCCGGATCGCGGCGCGCGCGTGGTGCAGGTGATGGCGCGCGTCATGTCCGGCCGCGCGGCCAGCAACTGGCGGCACAATGTCGTCTTGCCGCCGCCGGAGGGCGCGGAGATGAGCATCAGCAGAGGCCGGAGGCCGGAGGTCGGATGCCGGACTTCCGTCTTCCGTCTTCTGACTGCTGGCTTCTGGCTTTTCATTCCAAGTTTTGCGCCTGTTCGCGAAATTTCTCCAGTTCTGCCTTGAGCGTCACGACTTCGCGGGAGATGAGCGCGTCATTGGCCTTCGAGCCGATGGTGTTGACTTCGCGGTTCATTTCCTGCGCGAGAAAATCCAGCGTGCGGCCCACCGGCTCCTTCGTTTTCCGGCAATCCTCGAACTGCTGGAAATGGCTTTGCAGCCGCGCCAGTTCCTCGGAAATGTCCGAGCGGTCGGCGAAAAAAACGACTTCCTTCAGCAGCCGCTCGTCATCCGGTGCGGGTGTTTCCAGCCCGGCGCTTTTGATGCGTTCGATGAGTTGCTGGCGGTAGCGTTCGGTTGCCAGCGGCGCCTGTTTTTGGATTCGCCCGACACATTGGCGCATGACGCTGATGTGCAAAGCGAGGTCTTGCGCGAGGTGCGCGCCTTCGCGTTCGCGCATTTTCACGAGCGCGGTGAGCGCCTGTTTCAACGCCTTCTCGACCGCCGGCCACAAATTTTCCGCCCCGGCCAGTTCCTCGTCGGTCTGGAAAACGCCCGGTGCGCGCACGAGATGGTCCAGAGTTACGTTGCCTTCGAGTTTGAGTTGTTTGGCGAGGCGATTGAGTTCGCGCGCATAGGCCTTGGCCAGCGGCGCGTTGAGATGCATCCGCGCGGAAAGCTTGCCGTTGCCGGCGTGCAGCGAAACTCGCGCCGTCACGCGCCCGCGCGCGACGTGGCGGTTGATCGTGTCGCGGACCGGCGCTTCGAGCATTTCCAACTCGCGCGGGAGGGTCGCATAAATCTCGGCCTGCTTGCGGTTCACCGAACTGAGTTCGACCGTGACCTTGAAGCCGTCCCGCGCGCATTCACCGCGCCCGTAACCCGTCATGGATTTCATTGCCGTCCAATATGCGAAAACCCCGCGCGACAGGCGAATCAATTTTGAATTCGTCCCAATCCCTTAAATCATAATCGCAATCCTATTCTTAATCCGCCGAAACCGATTACGATTAAGAGGAAGATTATGATTAAGACAATCACCGGGTCGCCGAGGTATTCCTACGCGCGAAGGCTTTTCAGCGCCTCGCGGAAATCCTCCGGCAACGGCGCTTCAAAACTCATTTCCTTTCCCGTGCGCGGATGAATAAACGATAGCTCGCGCGCGTGCAGCATCACTCGCGGCGGCTCGTAGCCGGTCAATTCGCTGAGTTTTTTATTCTGCCGCGCACCGTAGGTCATGTCACCGACGAGCGGGTGGCCGAGAAATTGAAAGTGGACGCGAATCTGGTGCGTGCGGCCCGTGTGCAAGTGCGCCTCAACGAACGTGGCGGAGTTCAGCCGTTCGATCACGCAGTAGGTCGTATGTGCCGCGCGGCCGGAATTGTCGTCGCGCACGGCCATGCGTTTGCGGTGTGTCGGATGCCGTGCGATGGCGGCGTGGATTTCGCCGGAGTCGCGCGCCAGTTCGCCACACAAAATCGCGTTGTAAATCTTCCCAACCTCGCGCACGGCAAATTGTTTGGAAAGTGCCAGATGCGTTTCATCATTTTTTGCAACGACGAGGCAGCCGCTGGTTTCCTTGTCCAGCCGATGAACGATGCCCGGCCGCGCGACACCACCAATGCCGCTGAGCGAACCCCGGCAATGGTGCAGCAGCGCGTTGACGAGTGTATGTTCCTCGTTTCCGGCGGCGGGATGTACGACGAGCCAGGCGGGCTTATTCAAAACCAGCAGTGATTTGTCCTCGAAAAGGATGTCGAGTGGAATTTCCTCCGGCTGCGCTTCAGCGGGCCGGGCTTCCGGCCAGTGGATTTCGATTTGCTCGCCGGCGCGCGGACGGTGCGTGGGTTTGACTGTGTGGCCGTTGACGCGGACGTGGCCTTGTTCGATCAATCGTTTGAGTGCAACTCGCGAAACGGCGGGAAATTTTTCACGCAGAAAGGCGTCGAGCCGCCCGGACGGAAGCGATTTTTCAATTGTAAAAGTTTCGGTGCGCGCAGGCATTACGAAATTCAGTTTCTTGTTTTAATTCTAACTGCGATGTGAAAAATCGCGGCGGCGAAAATCGCAAGCGTACCGCCAAGATAAGAAGAATTATGCATGTAGCCTGTGCAAAGAAACCGACGCAGATCAACTACATCATTTGGAATGAGCCATCCTCGATAATCTGAAAGGTTGAAATTGCGTGTCTGAAACCAGCCGTAAAGCAATCCACAAAGTCCAAATAAAAACGTAAATATAATTACAACCAGGAACGACCATAACGAAACGCTTAACATTCTCCAATGTCCCGGATGAATAAACCCAAATCCACCCACCAATAAACCAATTGGAATTCCCATCCACCACGATGCGAGAAAACCAACCATCGAAGCTCGGACGCGGTCAGGCAAATTCACGTCAACGAGTCCAAATTGTCGGAATTTGAATTTGGTGAAATACTCCGCAGACACAGTGTAGCTGATTTGATTGTGAAACATGCCGTAGGCCCCGGCGAAAGCCATGGCGATCAAAATCAGAAAAACATAAACACAGAACTTTTTCATCGAACTGGTTTAGTTCGCAGAAGATTCCGCTTTTTTCGGGGTGTGCTCGTTTTTCCAGGTGATGAGGAATATGAGCGCCACACCGGTGCAGATGGCGGTGTCAGCGACGTTGAACGCGGGAAAGCCGATTTCATCGCCGCCGCGTTGTTGCAGATAGAAACGGAGAAAATCCACTACTTCATGCCGGCCGGGCAGCAGACGATCGGTAAGGTTTCCGGCGATGCCGCCAAAAATCAGGCCGAAGGCAATCTGGCCGGGCAGCGTGTGCGAATCAAAATGATGCCGTGTGAGAAACAGCGCGACGAGCGCGAGCAGAGCGACGACAGCAAGCGTGATGTTGTTCCCGCTGAAGAGGCTCCAGGCCGCCCCCGTGTTGCCCCAGTGAACAAATTTGAAAAAACCTTCAATGATGATTTTTTCGTGGTACGCCGGAAGCGTTTTCAGCACCAGCCATTTGGTGAATTGATCCAGCGCAAAGACCACCAGCGCCAGCGCGGCGATGCGCCGGTTCGATTTCTGAAAAATGCGTTGGGTGTCGGGCCTGTCCATTGCGGGTGTCCATTTAACCGTGTGCTGCGCAAAAAACAATGTGTTTCCGTCGTGTTGAATTTACCTTTTCCCTTTGGCGCGGCAAATGGTTACGATGCGCGCATGGCGTTGATACGGATTTTGGTGGACGGCTACAGCCTGTTGCACAACTGGCCGGAACTGGCTTCCGGCCAACCGCGCCATTCGGAACGCGCCCGCAACGAATTGGTCCATGTGCTTACGCGCTATCACGATGCGACGGGCACGCCGGTCACGATTTTTTTTGACGGTGCCGGGGCACCTACCGGCGCGCCGAAGCGTGAAACGGATGCGGCGGTGGAAGTTTTATTTTCGCGCGCGGGGCAGACCGCCGATCAGATGATTGAACGCGCCGCGTATCGTTTCAACGCCCACGGCGAGACGCTGGTGGTCACGGACGACCGTGCCGAGCGCGACGTGGTCAGCGGCATGGGCGGGTCAGTGGCCGGTTGCGCAAATTTTATTCACATGATTGAGAATGCGCTGACGGAATTGCGGGACGAATTACAGAACTACAATCGCACGGAACTGAATCATTTCAATCGCCATCCGCGGCGCAATTTAAAATGAACACGAAAGCGCGCCGAAACAGATTGTTCCATTGCCTGCGAATCATTGCCGCTTTGCTGGCGGGCGTTTTTTTGATTTCCAAAGCGCCTGCACAGCCGGTGACGCAACCGGTTGAAAATCGTTTTCTGCTCGTTTTCGACACGTCATCAGACATGAAAAAGTGTCTGCCGGCGGTGCAGCGTGCGCTGGACACCATGCTGGCGAGCAATATGCGGGGCCAGTTGCACGCAGGCGACAGCATCGGCGTGTGGACGTTCGACCGGGAAGTGCGCAGTGGGCAGTTTCCACTGCAACGCTGGGCGCCGGGGAACGCCGCGACCATTGCGTCGAATATCATCCGGTTTGTTGCCAAACAACATTACTCAAAAAAAACGAGCTTCGTCGCATTGAGCCCTTATCTCAACTGGATCGTGCAAAATTCCGGCCGGGTAACGATTCTGATAATCTGTGATGGGGATGGTGAGATCACCGGGACGCCATTCGACGCCGGCATCAACCAGATTTTTCAACAGCAGCAAGCGGAGCGCAAAAAGGCGCGGCAGCCGTTCATCCTCGTATTGTGCGCACAACTGGGCAATTACACCGGTTGCACCATGAATTTGCCACCGGCACTGGTCAACTTTCCCGAATTCCCGCCGTTCCCGCAGGCGCTCGTTGAGCCGACCAAGTCGCCGCCACCGCCGCCGCCCCCACCGCCCGTTGAAGCGCCGCCGCTCATCATCATCGGACCCAAGCCGGGAACCAATTCGCCGCCGCCCGCGCCCGTGCCGCCGCCGTTGGCAACCAATCAACCGCCGCCGACGGTTGCCATGCCACCCACCAATGCCATCGCAAACGTGGAAACAAATCTGCCTCCGCCCGTTGCGACGGTGAAGCCTACGACCGCGCCAGTGTCCCCGCCGGCCAATCCGGTTGCTCCGGCCCCGGCCGTTCAGGCGAATGTCATGGTGCCGCCGCCGGAAAATTCCGGCTTGAACACAAAAAAGGCGCTGGTCATTGGGGTGGTTTTTCTGGTTTTGGCTGGTGTCCTGACGGCTTTATTGTTGAGCCACTCGCACAAAACCGACCACGGCAGCCTCATTACACGCTCGATGAACAAGGGTGGAAAGCCGCCGATGCGAACGTAAACCCGTTGCATTTCGGTGCGTGACTTTTCATCGTCCGTGTGGAAAATTTCCAGCCAATGAAAACATGGATTTGGATCTGCCTTGCCGGTCTCGCTGCTGGTGTAACGCTGTTGTTATGCCGCAGCACCGCTGAATCTCAACCCACCAACAACCCATCGGCGGATAACAGGGAGAAGCCTTCGTCCGCCTCGCCTGGCTTTGCCGACCCCGCCAGGCTCACCGAGAAGGCGCCTGAAACTTTCAAGGCCCGGTTCGACACGACCAAAGGGAAATTCACTATTGAAGTCACCCGCTCGCTTGCGCCCAATGGCGCGGACCGTTTTTACAACCTGGTTCGTTCCGGCTACTTTACAGATGTCGCCTTCTTCCGCGTGGTCCCCGGCTTCATGTGCCAGTTCGGCATCCACGGCGACCCGAAAGTCTCCGCGAAGTGGCGCGAGGCGACGATACCAGACGACCCCGTCAAGGGCAGCAACACGCGCGGCACTATCACCTTCGCCACCGCCGGTCCAAACACACGCACCACGCAGTTGTTCATAAACTTCGGCGACAACACCGGCCTCGACGGGCAGGGTTTCTCGCCATTCGGCAAGGTGACCGAAGGAATGGACGTGGTTAACAAAATCTACGGCGAGTATGGCGACGCCGCTCAATTCGGTGGTCACGGGCCGGACCAGGGCCGCGTCCAGGGTGAAGGCAACGCCTACTTGAAAAAAGATTTTCCGAACCTTGATTACATCAAGTCCGCGACCATTGTTCCGGCGGATTCTGTAAAATAACCTTGTGAAATTATTATGAGCGAACTTGCCTGCATCACCACCACCGAAGGCGAAATGGTCATTGAATTCTGGCCCGATGTCGCCCCGAACACGGTTGCGAATTTCAAAAAGCTCGCCAGCCAGGGCTTTTACGACGGCACCTGTTTTCATCGTGTCATCAAGGATTTCATGATTCAAGGCGGCGACCCGCAGACCAAAGACCCTGCCAAGGAAGCTGTCTGGGGCACGGGCGGCCCGGGTTACACGATCAAGGCCGAGTTCAACGACCGCTCGCACCAGCGCGGCGTCGTTTCCATGGCGCGCTCCAACGATCCCAATTCCGCCGGCAGCCAGTTTTTCATTTGCCACGGCGACCCGACGTTTCTGGACCGTCAATACACCGCGTTCGGCAAACTGATCAAAGGCGACGACGTTTTGGAAAAAATCGCCACCACACCGACGCGTCCGCAGGACCGGCCCGACAAACGCATGGGCGTCATCAGCATCAAGATTGTTTCGCCCGACGCGGTGAAATGATTTTGCATCGTAGCCGCGTCTCGTGAGAGCGCGGTAATTTGTTCCGCGCTTTGACAAGCGCGGCTACAAAACATGGATATTTCCGACCTCGCCAAAGTCCTCGTCACGCTCGGCTGTCCGGCGGACAAATCCGCCGAAATGGCCGCGCAATTGGACAAGCGCGCCCGCCAGCTTGCCGGACAAAAAGGCCGCACTTACGAGGACGCGCTCGCGCACCTGTTGAATTTGATGAAGCAAGGCTGGGCAGCGCCAAAAAATTTATGATTTGCGATTGATGATTTATGATTGCGTTTCGCGTGCGGAAGCGGTTTGTGTTGACGCCAATCGTAAATCGTAAATCATAAATCGTAAATGATTCAGCCTTGGAAAAAAATCCGTTCGACGCCCATCGGCGACTTCCGCATCTTCAAACTGCGCTCCGACGTAAAAATTTCGCCGCGCACGGGTAAGGAACACGATTATTACGTCCTCGACAGCGTTGACTGGGTCAACGTCGTTGCCCTCACGCCCGACCGTCAACTGGTGATGATCGAGCAATTCCGCCACGGCTCAAACACGGTGGAGCTGGAAATCCCCGGTGGCATGATGGATCCGGGCGAGACCGACCCGGTGGCGACCGCCGTGCGCGAATTGCGCGAAGAGACCGGTTACGAAGGCGAAAACGCGCGCCTGCTCGGTAAAATCTGGTCAAACCCGGCCATTTTGAGCAACAGAACCTACACCGTGCTGATTGAAAATTGCCGGTTGAAACACGATGTGGATTGGGACCACGGCGAGGATTTGGTGACGCGGCTGGTGCCGGTGGCGGAAATTCCGAAACTCGTCGCCGACGAAAAAATCGGCCACTCCCTCGTCGTCGTCGCGCTGTATCATTTCGATTTGTGGCAAAGGGGAATTAAAAACCTTGGTGGGCAATAAACTATGTCAAATTCACCGGATCAATATCCACCGACAGCGTCACGTCGTCCGGCAACGCAAGCGCCCCGATGATTTTTGCCAGTGTCTGACTCAGTTTGCTCATCGCGCGCGTCCGCAGCATGATTTGGTAGCGGTAAAAAGTTTCCGCGCGCAGCAACGGCGCCGGCGCCGGCCCGGCAATAATCAAGTCGCGCAAGTCCCCGGTCTTCAGTCCAGAGTCGGACTTTGCATCGGCCGCGCTGGCCGTGGACTGTGGACTGTGGACCGCGGACTCAAGGACTTTTCGCAGATGGTCGGCGCTGAATTTCACCTTGTCCTCGTTGCGGCCCCTGAGCGTGAGCAGCGCCACACGGCTGACAGGCGGATATTTCAATTGTTCGCGGAATTCGATTTCCTGTTCGTAAAAGCCGATGAAGTCGTGGCGGCGCGCGTATTGGATGGCCGGATGAAACGGCGCAAACGCCTGCACGAACACCTCGCCCTCGACGTCGCCGCGACCGGCGCGACCGGCAACTTGCGTGAGGAGTTGGAAGGTGCGCTCGCCCGCGCGGAAATCCGGCTGATGCAGCGCGAGGTCGGCGTAAATGATGCCCACGAGCGTCACGTTCGGGAAATGCAGCCCTTTCGCAATCATCTGCGTGCCGAGGAGAATGTCCGTCTTGCCCGTGCGAAAATCGCCGAGCGTTTTGCGGTAATCGTCCTTGCGCTTCATCGTGTCGGCGTCCATGCGCCGGACGCGCGCGTGGGGAAACAATTTCACAAGTGTTTCCTCGACTTTTTGCGTGCCGAGACCGGCGTAACGGATGGCCGGGTTTCTGCACTTCACGTTCGGGCACGCGGCAGGCACGGCGTCCATGAATCCGCAAATGTGGCAGCGGAGCTTTTGTTCCGGGCGATGATACGTGAGCGCGAGGCTGCAATTGGGGCACTGGGCAACGTAACCGCATTTCGGGCATTGCAGCGCTGTCGAATAGCCGCGCCGGTTCAAAAACAAAATCGTCTGCTCGCCACGTTCGAGCCGTTGTGTGATGGCCTCCTTGAGTTGTGGTGAAAAAATTGGGGCCCTTTTCGCTTGCGCGCAGCCTGGCGCATGTCCACAACGCGGACGTGCGGCATTTTCTGGTTGTCCACCCGCTCGGGCAGTTCGAGCAGCGTGTATTTGCCCTTTTTGCAGTTGTAATAACTTTCGAGCGACGGCGTGGCCGAGCCGAGCACAACCACGGCGTTCTCCATCTGCCCGCGCATGATAGCCACGTCGCGGGCATGATAACGCGGCGCTTCCTCCTGCTTGTAGGTGTGCTCGTGTTCCTCGTCCACGATGATGAGGCCGAGCGGTTCGACCGGCGCAAAAATCGCCGAGCGCGCGCCGATGACGATGCGGGCGCGGCCCTCCCGGATTTTGTGCCATTCGTCGTGCCGTTCGCCGGCGGAAAGATGCGAATGCAAAACCGCGACAAGCGTCTGAAGCTTGCCGGAACTGAATCGCGCCTTGAATCGCTCGACGGTTTGCGGCGTGAGCGAGATTTCCGGTACGAGCACGATCGCGCCATTGCCTTGTTCGAGCGCGTGCGCGAGGGCCTGGAGATAAACCTCGGTTTTGCCGCTGCCGGTGACGCCGTGCAAAAGAAAAGTCGAGGATGGAGGATGGAGGATGGAGTGGATTTTTGGCGAGCTGGCGAGCAATGGGGAGAGGGTCGGGGTGAGGTGCCGGCCATCTTCCATCTTCAATCCTCCATCTTCGCTGCGTTTCATCGCCGCTTTGATTTTCTCCAATGCTTCTTCTGCGCCGGATTCAGCGGCAGCGGTTGCGACGGCAGGATGTGTTCGCGGGCATAGGGATCGCGTTCGGAAATCTGCGGGGCGATTTCGACCAGCCCGCGGTCCTCGAGTTTGCGGACGGTGGTGGCGGTCGTCCCGGCCAGTTCGACCAATTCCTGCAACAGCAGTTCGCGCCGTTCCTCGATGATATTCCAGACTTCCTGCTGACGTTTCGGCAATTTTGGAAATTCGCCAGTCAACGGCAATGCGCGAACAAAAAGCCTTTCACGCCAGCCGGATTCCTCCTTGCGCACGGCCTCGGGCAGAACCGATTTCAACGCGGTTTCCGGCGCGCAGCAGTAATAGTCCGCAATCCAGCGCGCGAGTTTCATAACCTTTGGCGTTACGAGTCCCGCACCGCGGGACGCGCCGGCCACCCCGCAAAATTGATTTAAGATTTGCCACTGCGGATTCTTCCGCCAGCGCAGTGACGATAGCCGAAAATTTTGCGCGGGCCAAACGGCACCTGAACCCGGCTGCCCACTTCGATTTGCCCGGCCAAGCCCGGCGGAATGAGGTAATCGAACTCCTTCCGTAGCGCGATTTCGAGGCTGACGCGGGCGATCATAACCCGGTGACAAGTGACCTGTGACACGTGACAGGAACGAGCAAGATCGGATTGGCATTTTTCATGTCACTTGTCACTCGCCACGTGTCACATTTAATCCCGCGTGATGGCGCGCAATTCGGTTTCGAGCTGTTTGCGCAATTCCTCGCGTTCGGCGTCCGGGATTTCGCGCGGCACGTGCGTGAGCCGACCGGTAAAAACGTCGCAACGCGAAAACGGCAGCGGAATTTGAAAGCCGTCCCAGCTTTTCAACTGGATTTTCCAATGCAAATGGTACGAGGCCGGAACGAGGGGCAACCCGGTGACTTGCGCCAACGCCATGGCGCCGTCCTGCACAACGTAACGCGGGCCGCGCGGGCCGTCGGGCGTGATGGCGAGATCATAGCCGCGCTCCGCCCAGGTTGTCAGTTCGAGCATCGCCTGTCCGCCGCGCCGGCTCGATGAACCGCGCACAGGTTGCACGCCAAACCGTTCGAGAACTGCCGAGAGAAACGCGCCGTCCCGGCTGGCACTGACAAGTCCCGCGAGACCGGCGGCCTGATGGTGCCGAAGTCCGTAATTGGCATACAATTTCATGGAGAGCGCGAGGCGATTGTGCCAGGTGCAGTAAATCACCTGCCTGACATCCTTGCGCGTCATGAAATTATGGATGTCGTGGAAGCGATAGCGCAAAGTCGCGGAAACCAAATTGAACACGGCCCAAAGCGTCCACGCTCCGAGTCGTTGATGCCATTTGGGCGAATGTGGCACCACCACGCCGGATTTTCGGGACCGGCGAATGGCGCCGGTTGTCTGGGATTTCGGATTAACTGCGGCCATCATGCTCCTTTTTTCAGGCACGCGCGCACCAGATCTTCCACCGTCGCCTTCGAGCCGAGCACGGTTTGCGCGGCGCGAACGGCATCGTGCGCTTCAATTTGCTTGTAGCCGAGCGCCATGAGCGCGAGCACGGCGTCGTTGATTTTCTGGTCGTCCGGCGACAACGCGCGTTGCGCGCTGGCGGCTTCCCAGGCGCCCGCCGCGCCGACTTTGTCGCGCAATTCCACGACGATGCGTTCGGCGGTCTTTTTGCCGACACCGGAAATTTGCGAAAGCGATTTCACATCGCTGGCGGCCACCGCGCCGCGAAAGGCCGTCACGCTGATGCCGCTCAAAATGTTCAGCGCGATTTTCGGCCCGATGCCGGAAACGGTGCTGATGAGCAGACGAAACAAATCGCGTTCCGCCGCGGTCATGAAACCGTAAAGCGTGTGGGCGTCCTCGCGGATGACGAGTTGCGTGAGCAATTTCACCATGCCACCCGGCTGCGGCAGTTTGTCAAACGATGACAGTGGAATCAGCACTTCATAGCCGACGCCGTTGACATCCACAACCACCTGCGTGGGCAGAGCCTCGACGAGTTTGCCTTGGAGAAAGGTAATCATCGTTAAATGCACCTAATGCGCCACATCGACATCGTCCATCGAATCTTCGCCCGCCGAATCACTTTTAAAGCGGCTATTTGTTCATCAGCGTTCGATTTTCGATGCCGATTTTCTTTTTGTGTTTATGCCGCGGTTCATATCCTTTTCATCGGCGTCAAATTGTAGCGTGAATTTTCCTGCGCGTGGGCGAGCGCCAGCGCCAGGGCGTCGGCGGCGTCGGGCGCGGGTGGCTTTGGCAAATTCAACAGGCGCTGGACCATTTTGGCGACGGCGGATTTTTGCGCCGCGCCATAGCCGACAACGGCCTGTTTCACCTTGCGCGGGGCAATTTCGAAAATTTCCAGGCCGGCTTCGGCAATGACCGCGAGCGCCGCGCCACGCGCTTCGCCCATGACAATGGCCGTCTGCAAATTTTGCGCGTAGAACAGGCCCTCGATGGCACAGACGGTTGGCTGATGTTGTTTCAAAACATCGCGCAACGTTTCGACAATTTTCACGAGGCAGCGGGAATGCGGCCATGTCATGGGACACGAAATCGTGCCATGCGTCAGCGCCAGCGGATGCGGTTTGGCCAGGCGGATTACGCCGTAGCCGGTGCCGCGCAGCGACGGATCCACGCCGAGAATCACACGATGGGCATTGGCCGGGGCGCGCAGTATTGTTTCAAAAAGGGGCGCAGCCATGCGCGGGGAAACGCCACCGAGGCGCTCCCGCATTTGTTCAAATTGCCGAGGCGTGATGCCCACGCGCGCATTTTGCCAGCGGCGGGAAGGTTAAAAAAGCAAAAACGCCGCGACGGTCTTCCATCGCGGCGCTCTGCAAAGTCACCGGCCGAGCTTCAATGTCCCCGCCCGTTTTGGTTTTGACCCTGTGTATTAGACCCGTTTGATGATTGCGACGCCGAAGATGAAGGCGGCGCGGAAACATTCGGACGCGAGTCGTTATGCTGCTGCGGTCTTTCCACCGGCGCGGGAGAGGGCGGCGGGGTGAAGTGGTTCGGCGTCTGCTCTTCAAATTGTTGTCCGCGCGGTGACGCGGTGTGCTTGGTATCATTATTCAACGTTGGCGTTTGGGCGGGCGTTGTGGGCGCGATGTAATTCGGCTGCGGGTTGCGATTGATGCCCGGTTGCGAAATTTGATTTTGCGCCGGCGGTCCGGTCCGGGTTTGTCCTGGCGTCAGCCCGGGCTGATTCGGATGCGGATTTTGGATGTTCCCGGGAGGCGAGAACCGGTTTTGTCCTGGAGTTCCGGTGTTCGGCGCAGAACGGTTTCGGTTGTCAAGAGTGGTACCCGGATGCGGCGGATTTCCCGTGGGATTTCCCGTGGATACGCCCGGCCCGTGGTTTTGCTGGCCGGCAGGCCCGCCACGCCACGGCTGCCGGGCCGAAACGCTCAACTCGCGCACCGGAACCGGGTGAATCGGCGTCCGGGTGACGTCGGCAATGTGTTGCACCGCGATGCCGTTGTTGACGACGGTCCGGTTGTGGCTGTCAAAATTGAAGTTGTTGATGACCGTCGTCTGGTTGTATATCCGCGTTTCGTCCCTTGCCGCGACACGATAATGACGCGGATGCGGGTCACAAAAATTTCGCGTTGGCACAAATGTGAAGCAATTCACAGCCAGGCCGAAACCAAATCCAATGCTCACGCCGTTGCCTTGATAAACGAAACCCACACCGGGACGGTAAACTGCAAATGGCGGCAGTGGCGCCCAGCCGCAGTAATCGTTCGAGTAACGCCACGTCACCCAGGACGGCGCCCAGACCGTGTCCGGCCACCAACACCAACCCAAGCGTGGATTTTGAAACCAACGTCCGTAGTGAAACGTGACGCCCCACGAATAATCCGAGGCCCAATACCAGCCGCAATCGCTGTAAACCCAATGTCCGCGATCGCAATACGGCTGCCAGCCGGAGTTGTAAACAACGGTGGTCGGCCGCCAGCATCGGCCATAGCCTTCGACATCCACCCAGGTTCCATACGGCGCGAGCGAACTGTAAAAATAATTCACCGTAACTTCAGTGGGTTCCGGCGCAGGTGACGGTTCAGTCGGGGTGGTCTCGGGCGCAGGTGGCGGAGGTGGTGGTGGGTTGGCTGCGGCCATTTGCTGTTGCAACACCTGGTCGCGCTCCATCATCGCGGTGACGGCTTCATTCGGCACACCCAAGTCGCTGAGGTAAATGATTTTTTCCGAATCCAGATTGAACGTGCTGGTGGAATTGGTGATGTAGCTCAAAATGATGCTTTCATCCACGCCGGCATGCGTCAGCTTGACGACCTCGGCGAGCGGGCTGTTGGGCAGAATACTCGGCGGCGGCGCAACACTGGGCGGCGGAACGGCGGAGACATCGGCAGCCGTTGTGGGCGGCGGCGCGGGCTGTGCCTGGGAATTCGAGAGTTGAGCACAGTGGTCGCTGGCCAGCCAAAGCGCAGCCAGCATAATTCCCAGGTTGAATTTTCTGAAAAAGCGGGTTCTCATTAATTATTAAACACCATCGGCGGTCAAAAGTTCATTTCGATTACGAGGTTCCCTGTGCCATTAATGTTCCCGCGCTATTACTATTTGCAGGACAACGGTTAATCTGGTACTCCCGTCCCGAATTGAACGGGAATCAACGGTTTAGGAAACCGCTGCTCTATCCATTTGAGCTACGGGAGCAACGTTTAACGATAATTAAATTCAAACTGGTTCCAGCTCGCCGGGGTTGCAACCGTCCCGTGCCCAAGCCGGTCAACCATCAATTTGATGGTGGTGAATTAAACGCAAGTCGAGGCAAACGTCAATCCGGCAATATTTACAAACAAAGCTGACTAATCTGTTTTTTCCCGCGAGTGCGTGTTCGGATTCTTGAACGCGATCAGGTTTACGATTTATTTCAAACGCTTCAGGAGTTGGTTGTATTCCGCGTGTTTGCCAATCTAAAACCACACAATTAAATTTCCCCTGCGACGGCCGAGTGCGCGGTAATTTTGGTTGATACGAACCGACCAGACATCCTTGAGCAGTTCCTTGAACTGCAACGAAGGATGGAAAGCCTCTTTGCGCCAGAACCGAAATTTTTCCCGCGCCAATTTTTGAACCGCGTCCGGCAACGCGTTGAAGCAAGCCCACAAATCCTCGTGAGTTTTGGAAATCACGGAAGGTCGCGCAGTTTTCCTTTGGCGATGTCCTTGTCCACTTTGGACAGCAACTTGTCCAGCTTGCCGGCGGCGATGTCGCGTTTCATCTGCTTATCCCACTCGTCATCCTGCCAATTGCCAAGACAGCGTGCGATCTCGGCGCGTTCTTCGAGCGTCAGCGAGGGAATCGCAGCCTTGATTTCAGCAACCGTACTCATGCTGGAAAATTAAGCGCAATGCGGATTGACGTCAATGAGGCAAAAACGATGGACTACGTTATTGCTGAACATCATTTTTCATTTTTTCAATGTAAACATCCGCCGATTTCCAATACAGGGATAGACTTCCGTCAAGAGTCTTTGCGCAAAGGGTTTTATTCATTTTTCCAAAACGGACATCTGACCCGGCGTCCAGGTTCAACCTCGATCAGTTCGGGAATTCTTTCGGAACATTCCAGTTTGGCAATCGGACAGCGCGGCGCGAAACGGCAGCCGGGCGGGAAATTGCCGATGCGCGGCACATTGCCGGGAATCGCCGAAAGGCGGTTTGCGCCGCCGGCCAATTTCGGCACGGCGTTCATCAACGCCTTCGTGTAAGGATGCAACGGATGGCGCAATAATTCCTTCGCGGGCGCCAGTTCGACAATCTGCCCGGCATACATCACCGCCACGCGGTCGGCCATGTCACCGACGATGCCGAGATTGTGCGTGATGAGCAAAATCGCCATGCCGAGCCGTTGCTTGAGCTCGTGGAGCAGTTCGAGAATTTGCGCCTGGATGGTCACGTCGAGCGCGGTGGTCGGCTCGTCAGCCACGAGCAATTTCGGTTCGCTCGCCAGCGCCATGGCAATCATCACGCGCTGTTGCATGCCGCCGGACATTTCGAACGGATAATTTTTGAAGCGCGATTCCGGCGCAGGAATGCCGACCAGTTTCAGCAGGCGGATGACTTCCGCGTTCGTCGCCTTCTCCGGCTTGTGCAATTTAAGCGATTCCTTGATTTGATTACCGATGCGGAAGACGGGATTCAACGACGCACCCGGTTCCTGAAAAACGTAGCTCACTACGCCGCCGCGGATATTGCGCAGTTCAATGCTGGACATTCTCAGGACATCATGACCGTTCAACAAAATCTCCCCGCTGACGTAATTAGCCGGCGGCGTCGGCACGAGCCGCGCTATGGAAAGCGCCGTCACAGTTTTGCCGCAGCCGCTTTCGCCGACGAGACAGACGGTTTCACCCGCGCCGATGTTGAACGACACGCCGTCCACGGCGCGCAACGCCTCCCTGCCGGAGCCGAAATCCATTTTGAGATTCCTGATTTCCAGCAGGTTCATGACTTTGTGTCCGCAGCGTCTCTTAATCCATCGCCGAGGAAGTTGAAAGCGAGAACAGTGATAAAAATCGCCGCGCCCGGCGCGAGCAGCCACGGGTAATTGCGGAGATACTCGGTATTTTGCGCGGCAGTCAGCATGTTGCCCCAGCTTGCGCTCGGTTCTTGAATGCCCACGCCAAGGAAGCTTAGCACTACCTCGCCGAGGATGTAATACGGCACGCTCAACGTCGCCGCGACGATGACATAAGAAAACGTATTCGGCAGAATGTGTCGCACGATGACCTTGAGATGCGTTTGTCCCAGGGCACGCGCCGCCAGGACGAATTGCTGTTCGCGCAACGACAACGTCATGCCGCGAATTACCCGTGCCATGCTGGCCCAACCGATGAAACTCAGGATGACGACGATCATGGCATAGACCTGTGGCGAACTCATTCCCGGCGGAAATGTGGCGCGGAGCGAAATGATGAGATAAAGCGCCGGTATGGACATGATCAATTCGCAAAGCCGCATGATGACCGTGTCCGTCCAGCCACTGAAATATCCCGAGATGCCGCCGATGATCATGCCAAAAGTGAATGACAGAACAATGCCGATGATGCCGATGGACAGCGAAATTTGCGAGCCGTAAAGCAGTCGCGAAAAAACGTCACGTCCGAACTGGTCCGCACCGAAAAGATAAACCGGATAATTCTTGTCGTTGGTGCCGAACAAATGAATCGCGGCCGGAATCAAGCCGAACAATTTGTATTTGTCGCCATGAACAAAAAAATGAAGCGGCTTCGAATCATTTTCAACAATGTGATAGGTGAAAACGCCGCCGCCTTGTTCGTAACGCGGCACGACGAGATGAGTTCTTTGAAATCGCGGCCAAATCGGCGGATGGAAGGAGTAATCCGTGTCCAGGCGATCGTAGCTATAAGGTGCGACAAAACCGGCGAGCAGAGCCACGAGATAAAGAAAAATCAAAATCACGCCGCCAGCCATGGCAATTTTCCGCCGTTTGAGCCGTTGCCAAAATAATTGCCGCGGCGAAAGTGTGATTTTCACTTCAGCAATCGAGATCGATTCGGCAGTTTCCATTTTTATTTCAGGCGAATGCGCGGATCACTCCAGGCAAGCAGCAAATCGGCGATAAAATTTCCAATTACGAGCAGCGCCGTGGCCATGACGACGCAATCCACGACGAGATAGGAATCCTTGGCGAAAAACGCTTCCATGGTCAGCCGTCCGAGGCCGGGCCAGGCCATGATATTTTCCACGATGAACGCGCCGCTCAACAGCGCGGCCAGCGAATAGCCGAAGATGGTGAGCAGCGGATTAATGGCATTGCGGAGCGCGTGTTTCCAAATCACCCAGCCTTCGCCGAGGCCGCGCGCGCGCGCGGCGGTGACATATTCGGCCCGAAGCGTGTCGAGCAGGCAGGAACGAATCCGACGCATGATGCCGGCGAGGTCGGACGCCGCGAGCACGATGGCCGGCAAAATGAGATGGTGAGCGCGGTCCCAGAATTGTTGCGCTGGCGTCATGAAATCATAAAGCGCACTTTGCGCGCCACCGACAGGAAACCAGCCGGTTGAAGCGGCAAACCACAACGCCAGCAGCGACAACAGCACGTCCGGCACGGACAAACCCACAAAGGCGAACAGCGAACACGCGCGGTCAATCCACGAATCTTTTTTCACCGCCGCCCAGACGCCAAGTGGAATGGCAATCCCCCATGCGATAATGAGCGCGAAAAACGAAAGCAAAAAGGTATTCCATAACCGCGCGATGATGAGCGTGGTGGCGGAGATTTTATAGGCCATCGAATAGCCAAAATTCCCGCAAAAGACATTTTTGAGCCAGAAGACGTATTGCACATACCACGGACGGTCGAGATGGAACCGCGCCTTGAGCGCGGCAACTGTGTCAGGCGAAATCTGCGGATTTTGCAAAAGCGAGGTGAAATAATTGCCCGGCGACATGGCCATGAGCAAAAACGTGAGCAAAGACACGCCCAAGAGGAGCGGAATCATGTGCAGCAACCGCTTGAAAATAAATTGCAACATTGCAATAACTCTTGAAAACGTGGCAAAAAATTCCTGCGCGGGCGAGGATGAATTTCCGAACCGTTCAAGGAACGAAGAAACGAAGTTGTTGAAAGACGCCTGCTTTGCTATTTTGTTTCCTTGTTGTTCAATCTCAAAATCAAGTGAGCGAATGAAAAAGAATTGTCTGAAAGCTGTTGGAATTCTTGCGGCAGCAATTGCTCTGTCCGGCTGCGGAAAGGATTCGGCCAACTCACCGGAAAAATCCGCGGCCAGCTATCCGTTGCCAGAGCCGCCGGTGATAGTGGATTGCCAGCCGGGGATTCGCGGTGGGCGTCTTGTTATATGCGAATTGGGTGAGCCAAAAACATTTAATTACATTACCGCGAATGAAGAGTCCTCCATTGACATTTGCCGGTTTATGTTCTGGGGATTGTTGAATTTGGATGAGCCGACCCAGACCGTGAAGCCGGGGTTGGCCGAGTCATGGACCAACTCGGCTGATGGCAAAACATGGACATTCAAGCTGCGGAAAAATCTCCGCTGGAGCGACGGTGCCCCGCTGACGGCGGATGACGTGGTGTTCACATGGAACGATGTTATTTACAACCCCAAAATTGATAATGTCACG
This sequence comes from uncultured Verrucomicrobiae bacterium, assembly GCA_963754775.1. Taxonomy (GTDB): domain Bacteria; phylum Verrucomicrobiota; class Verrucomicrobiia; order Limisphaerales; family UBA11358; genus UBA11358. The sequence continues at coordinate 77,808 of CAVWHM010000021.1, read as the reverse complement.
CGGGACCCGTTTATCATTAACGGCAAAAAATTTACAATTACCAAATTGGACGATCTGACAATCCAGGTCGTTGCGCCGGAAATTTACGCGCCATTTCTGGCGGCATTCGGCTCGGGCGTGCCGATCATACCCAAACATATATTGGAGAAATCCGTTAACGATGGCACATTTACTTCGGCTTACAGCATCAATTCGAAGCCTGAAGAAATTGTCGGCAGCGGACCGTTTCGATTGAAGGAGTACAAAGCCGCGCAATATACCATACTCGAACGCAATCCCTATTTTCTCGAAGTGGATAAAAACAACACGCGCCTGCCCTATTTTGATAACGTTATTTTCACTGTCGTGCCGAGCTTTGACGCAATGGCGCTGCGTTTCTTGAGCGGTGAGAGTGATGTGGATGACCTGGTCAGACCGGCTGAATACGACACATTCAAAGCCGCGGCAGACAAGGGCAAAATCACTTTGCTTGATCCCGGTGTCGGTTTGGAAATGGAGTTTATGTGCTTCAATGAAAATACGAACCTCAATGCGAAAACCGGCCAGCCTTTGGTGGCTCCCCAAAAATTAAAATGGTTTCGCAATACAAAGTTCCGCCAGGCCGTCTCCTACGCGATTAACCGCGACGCCATCATTAAAGCCGCCTTTTCCGGGCGCGGCGTTCCCACGTATGGATTTGACACGCCGGGCGATAAAAAGTGGTATAACCCAAACATTAAAAACTATCCCCATGACCCGGCCAAGGCGCTTGAGCTTTTGAGGGAAATCGGAATCGAAAAGCGGAACGCTGATGATTTTTTGACCGACTCCAATGGAAATAAAATTGAATTTGTCCTGAACACCAATACCGGCAGCAGCGCGGCGGAAAAGGCAGCCGTGCTGATTGCGGATGATTTAAAAAAATTGGGAATGAACGTCATTTACCAACCCATTGAATTCAACACGCTCATGACAAGGCTTTATGATACTGACGATTACGATTGCGCTCTTACGGCATTGGGGTCCGGCAGCGTTGTTGATCCCTCCGGCAGCATGAACGTCCTCAAGTCCACCGGTTACACGCATGACTGGTTCCCGCGCCAGAAGACCCCTTCGACACCCTGGGAAGCGCGGATTGATTCTTTGATGGATGCTCAAGTTAAAACACTGGATGAATCCGAGCGCAAAAAAGATTACGACGAAGTCCAGGAAATTATGGCAGAACAACAGCCTTTGGTTTTTACTGCGACTCCAATCTTGTACGCGGCGGTTCGGCCCGACATTGGCAATGTTCGTCCGACGGCATTGGGCGGTTACCGTGCGACTTGGAACGCCGAGGAGCTCTATTTCAAAAAATAATACGGCCCCCGCTCGCGACAGATGAAGAATCAACCGGTTCAACTCATTGGAATTTTAATAACAGCGGCTTTTTGTCTTTCCGGTTGCGGGAAAAAAAACGAAACAGTTCCGTCTCAAAATTCTCCCGCAAATTTCCCGTTACCCGACCCGCCCGTGGTGGTGAACTGCCAGCCAGGAATTCGTGGTGGGCAATTCATCATTTGCGAGCTCCGCGAGCCAAAGACTTTCAACTTTCTCGTAGCGGATGAATTGTCGTCCCGGTACATCGGGCGGTTCATGTTTTGGGGTTTGTTAAATTTCGATGTGCCGACGCAAACAGTGAAGCCGGCGCTGGCCGAATTTTGGACGAATTCACCCGACGGCAAAACGTGGACATTCCGGCTGCGGAAAAATATGCGTTGGAGCGATGGCATGCCGCTTACGGCGGACGATGTGATTTTTACGTGGAACGATATCATCTACAATCCGCAAATTCCCAATCCGTTGCGGGACGAGTTTATCATTGATGGGAAGAAATTTATCGTGACCAAACTGGACGATTTGACGGTCCAAGTCGTCACGCCGGAAGTTTATGCGCCTTTTTTGCAGGCATTCGGCTATGACGTTCCGATTTATCCGAAACATACTTTGGCGAAAATACGCCAATGCCGGTTTTCCGTCGGCCTACGGTGTCAATTGGAATCCCAAGGACATTATTTGCGACGGCCCGTATTGTTTAAAAGAATATAAACAGGCCGAATATGCGGTGCTGGAACGCAATCCTTATTTTATCGAAGTGGACACAAAGGGAACCCGCCTGCCTTATTTTGACCAAATCGTTTTTACGGTCGTGCCGGACTTCAACACGCAATCTCTGCGATTTTTGAGCGGCGAAAGTGACGCGGATGATCTCATTTATCCGTATGACTACGACCGGTTCAAAGCCGCAGCCGCAGCCGGCAAAATCACTTTGCTTGAACCCGGCATTGGACTGGAAACCACCTTTTTCTGGTTCAATCAAAATACGAACATCAATGCCCATACCGGAAAGCCTTACGTTGACCCGGTCAAACTGAAATGGTTTCGCAATATAAAATTCCGCCAGGCCATTTCGTACGCCGTCAATCGGGACGCCATCATCAAATCCGTTGAGTACGGGCGTGGAATTACCCAATACGGATTTCTAACCCAAGGCTATCAAAGTTGGTATAATCCAAATACAAAAACCTATCCCCATGATCCGGCAAAGGCTGTCGAGCTGTTGAAGGAGATCGGAATTGAAAAACGCAACGGCGACGATTTTTTGACCGATATGGACGGAAATAAAATTGAATTCGTTTTCAACACAAACGTTGAGAATAACGAACGAAAGAAGATGGCCGTCCTCATTACCTCGGACCTGCAAAAGATCGGCGTCAACGCCATCTTTCAACCGGTCGAATTCAATACCCTCATTACCAAAATTGACGACACGTACGATTATGACTGCGTCCTTTTGGGAAACTATTCTGACACCGGCACCGATCCCTACGGCAGCATGAACATCCTCAAATCCAGCGGTTACGATCACTATTGGTTTTGCCGGCAGAAAACGCCGGTGACACTCTGGGAAGCGCAAGTGGATCAGTTGATGGATGCGCAGATGCAAACGCTGGATATATCCGAACGCGAAAAGGATATGAATGAGGTGCAGGAAATTCTCGCCGAACAGCAGCCGATGATTTTCACCGTCACCCCGATGTATTATGCCGCCGTCCGCTCCAACATCGGCAACGTGCGTCCGACGGCCCTGAGTTATTATCGCGGAACCTGGAACGTCGAGGAGCTTTACTTCAAACATTAAGCCCGTTTCGCAAATATTTCGGATGGGAGGGCTCGCGTTCCAGCGCGCCAAATATTCGGGAAGGTGTGCGGCCCGGCAGAAGTCTCAGCCTTCCAGGGTTTACTGTATCTGAAAACCGAAACACAAGGCCAGCAGCACGAGCGTGCCGTCCACCGTCGTCCACAACAACCAGCGGACCTGTGGGATTTGCAGCACCAGAATCACCACGATAAAACCGTATCGTGCAAAACGGGCGTAAGTATCCCAGCTCATGTCGGTCAGGTTTCGCAGCACGTGCGAACCATCCAGCGGCGGAATGGGAATCAGGTTGAAAAAGCACAAGAGCAGGCTGAGTGACGCGAAACGCCAGCATATATCAGCCAGTTGTTCCAGATGAACCAGCAAACCCACGCGCGCCAGCGCGACGAGCACCACGGCCAGCACTAAATTCATGGCCGGCCCGGCCATTGTTACGAGAATGTCATCGCGTCTGGGGTGTCGCAAATTATACGGATTTACCGGGACTGGTTTCGCCCAGCCAAGCACAAACCGGGAAACGCTCGACGGGCCAAAGATCATGAACAGCGGCAGCACGACCGTGCCAATCGGGTCAATATGGACGATCGGATTGAGCGAGACGCGGCCTTGCAGCCTGGCCGTGTCGTCACCGCATTTCAACGCCACCCACGCGTGGCCGAATTCGTGAAACGTCAGCAGGATGATCAAGCCGAGGTAGCTGATCAATCCGTTGACAATGACGTTACCCGTGTTTGCATCCATCGCCCCCCAACTTATCGCCCGCGCGCCCGCAGGTCGAGGCGGAAGCAAGATAGTGAGTCAGTCTGCCATTTCGGGGGGCGAGCGTCCCCGCGAGCGGCCTTCGCTTTGCTTCGGCGCGCCAAGGCCGGCTCGTCAGCAGCCTCGCCCCACCGAACCAACTCATTATCCGAAGCCAAAAGGGATTGCCGTGCCGGCTGGAATTTGTAATCCTGAGAAACGGTTTAACCAAAGACATTATTTTCGATTATGCCATTGCTTGAGGGGAAATTCGGCGTCGTCTTCGGCGTTGCCAATCAACGTTCCATCGCCTGGGCCATCGCGAAGGCATGGGCGCGCGAGGGAGCAAAGCTCGCGTTCACCTATCAGGGTGAACGGCTCAAAGAAAACGTGGAGGAACTCGCCGGCACCTTTGGTGCGGACACGCTCATTCTGCCATGCGACGTGACGAAAGACGAGGAAATCACCGGTGTCTTCAAAACCGTCGGCGAAAAGTTTGGCAAGTTGCATTTGCTCCTGCATTCCGTGGCGTTTGCGCCGAAGGCCGCGCTGGAAGGCGAATTTGTGGATACCAGCCGCGAAGCCTTTCGCATTGCGCATGACGTCAGCGCCTACTCGCTCGTTGCGCTCGCCCGCGCCGCAATGCCGCTGATGACCGAGGGTGGCAGCATTGTGGCGATGAGTTATTACGGCTCGGAAAAGGTCGTGCCGCATTACAACGTCATGGGAGTGGCCAAGGCCGCGCTCGAAGCCAGCACGCGTTATCTCGCCTACGATCTCGGCCCGAAGAAAATTCGCGTCAATTGCATCAGCGCCGGCCCGGTCAACACACTGGCCGCGCGCGGCATCAGCGGTTTCAGCGAAATGCTCAAGCAATACGAGGCCAAGTCACCGCTCAAACGCAATGTGCTGCCCGACGAACTTGGCGCGACCGGCCTGTTTCTCGTCAGCGACGGCGCGGCGGCCATCACCGGCCAGGTGATTTACGTGGATTGCGGCTACCAGATCATGGGGATGTAGAATTTACGATTTACGATTTACGATCTCTCCGCCTATTCACGCTGGGCGCGTAAATCGCAAATCGTCACACCGGCCGTATCATTTCAAACCGGTCGCGGGTGCGGCAATACCAGTGCGGCGATGACATGCGTCCAATGAGAAAGAGTTTATCCGTGTGGATTCTCTTTTTTCCGCGTCGAACAATTCGTCGCGCAAGTGAAGTCGTTTTATCAAACCGATCACCACGCGGTTTTTACCGATTTGCAGCGTGCCCCATTCCACGCATTCCAGGCTCGCCGGTGATTCAACAATGCGCGGCGGTTTCACCAGCGACGACGGCGCAGCGGTCAATCCGGCGTGAACGAGTTCATTTTCTCCGTAAGGCAGCGACGCGGCGCATTGGTTCATCGCTTCGGCAATTTTTTCGTCCACCAGATTCACGACGAATTCATGCATGGCGCGGATGTTCAAGGCGGTGTCCTTGGGTGTGCCGTTGTCGCGGTCACCGGGCGCAAACGCGCAGATGGGCGGATTTGCGCCCATGAGATTGAAGAAACTGAACGGTGCGGCGTTGACTTTGCCATCGGCGCTGAGAGTGGTGACGAGGGCGATGGGACGTGGCGTGACCAGACTGGCGAGAATCTGATATGCGCGGTCGGCAAATTGATTTTCAAGATCAAGTTCCATGGGGACTAAAATGCCACAGGTTTGTGTCGTGGCAATGGCATTGAAGTCAACTCCGGACGTAGCCGCGTTCGTGAGAACGCGGATTATCGCGCTTTGACAAGCGCGGCTACAAACGCGCCGTCTACGTTGTCAGCGAACGGCAACAGTTCGTATTCTCCTTCCAATTCGAAATTTTTGTGTTCGCGCAAAAATTGTTTCACGACTTCGCTATTTTCCTCGGGTTCCAGACTGCAAGTGCTGTAAACCAGGACTCCGCCGCTCTTCACATGCAACGCGGCCCGCTTGAGCAGGTCGAGTTGCAGGTCGCGCAGCCGTTGAATTTCCGCCGGCTGAATCCGCCAGCGCAAATCCAAACGCCGGCGCATCACGCCGGTATTCGAGCACGGAGCGTCAACAAGAATTCTGTCAAACAATTTCCCCTCACCCCCGGCCCTCTCCCGTGGGGAGAGGGGGAATCGCAGTCAGCCGGTTGGCGGAACGAACCTGGTTTGAAATTTCATGGGTCGCACGTTGCGGTTCCCTCTCCTGGGGGAGAGGGGCAGGGTGAGGGCGAAGCAAATCATGAGTGGCCAACTCGACGCAAGTCACCCCCAGCCGCACACAATTTTCTTCAAGCAATTTCAAACGATCCCTGGAATTGTCCATCGCCACAATCCGGCCCTGATTATTCATCAATTGCGCAATGAACGTCGTCTTGCCGCCGGGCGCGGCGCACAAATCCAAAATCGTCTCGCCGGGTTGTGCCCCGAGTTTGCACACGGCGAGCAGCGTGCTCGGGTCTTGAATGTAAAACCAGCCTTGCCGGAAACTTTCCAGTTTGCCAGCGGTGGATGCGATTTCAGTTCGAAGACCAGATTTTCGCCAAGCCAATCGCGGCGAATGACGTCGTATTCGACATTTTCGTCACGCCAGCGGGTCAGAAGCGCTGCCAAAGAAATTGCTACGGACGAAATCGTATTCCACGTTTTCCTCGCGCCATTTGATTCGAGCAGCCTGCCTGCTCGGTCTTCAAGCGTGTTGACCCGTGCAAATGTTTTGGGCGGCGTGTTGTTCCATTCCAAAAGTTGCGTCGTTTTTTCCGCGCCCCAGCGTTTTTGCCAGCGCGCAACCAGCCATTCGGGATGGGACCAACCGAGCGCGGGCTGTGAAATTTTCAAATCGGCCAGAAGTTTTTTGGTGGCGTCGGCTTCGCGCAAATAGCCGCGCAAGACGGCGTTCACGAAACCGGCTTGCGCGCCGAAACCATTTTGCTTGGCCAGTTCGACGGTTTCGTTCACGGCGGCGTGGCCGGGAATCCGGTCGAGCCAGAAAATCTGGTAGAGACCGAGCCGCAGTAAATTTTGCAACGCGGGCTTTTGTTTGCGTCCGCGCGGTTTTGCGGGCGATGAGCCAGTCGAGCGTGGCCTGCCAGCGAACGACGCCATAGACAATCTCCTGACAAAGCGCGCGGTCGGCGGGCGCAAGCTGCGCTCCCCCCAGCGCGTTTTCGAGCAAATCCTCAGTAAATCCGCCATCGGCGCGCCGTTGCTGCAAAATGCGCACCGCGATTTGTCTTGGATTTTTGCCGTTCACGTTTTTTAATAAGGACATTGTGCTTTTATGACGCGACAAAAACGATGCTTTTATGAGAGAGGAATTTGAGAAATTGGCCGCCGCCGGCAAGATTGAAGGGCGGCACGTTGAACCGCTGACCAAACTGGCAACAGGCGGCTTTTGCATGCACCGCAGTTGGGGCTTTGGCCGGATCAAAACGGTGGACACGGTTTTCGCGCGGTTCACGATTGATTTTCCAGGCAAGCCGGGTCACACGATGGATCTGGCGTTCGCCGCCGAATCGCTCAAGCCGATTTCCAAGGAGCATATTCTCGCGCGCAAGGCCGCCGACCTCGAGGGTCTGCGCCAGATGGCCGCGCATCATCTGGATTTGATCAAGGTCGTGTTGAACAGCTACGACGGCCGGGCGACGGCGGACCAGATTCAACAGGTGCTCGTGCCCGATGTCATCCGTGACGATTGGAAGAAATGGTGGGAAACCGCGCGCCGCGAAATGAAAAAGGACGGTCATTTCATCGTGCCGCTGAAAAAAACCGAGCCGGTCGTTTATCAGGCTCAGGAAACGTCGCTGCAGGAACGTTTGCTGGCGGATTTTCGCAAGGCCAAGGGATTGAAAGCGCGGGTGGCCGTGGCCGGGGAAGTGTTCAAAAATGCGTCCGATTTGACTGATAAAGCGGCTGCGGCCAACGAAATCATTGCCATACTCAACACCGAGATTGCCTCGCATCAGCGCACCCAACCCGCCGTTGCGCTCGAAGCGGTCTTTGCCCGCGACGAATTGCGTGCCGTGGCCGGCCTTTCCCCCGTCGAGGGCGAAATCACCACCGCGCAAATCTGGGCGCAGGACGGCGTCAAATTCGGCCCGGTCCTGGAATTGATTCCGGCAGCCAAGCATCATCGCACGCTCGAATCGTTCAGGGCGGCGAACCCCGAACGCTGGATTGAAATCCTGCGCGGGTCGCTTAATGCCGTTTCCGCCAAGCTCTGCCGCGAGTTCGCCAGTCTGCTGATTCAGGAAGGCAAAATGGACGCGCTCAAGGAAACCCTCGCGCGCCTCATCAACCAGCACACCGCGGGCAGCGAAGTGTTGCTCTGGCTCGGACGCGACCGCAGCGACGCCTACGCCGACATTCTCGGCCCGGAGGTTTTCCGCGCCATGCTCACCGCCATGGAACGCGATCAATTCAACGAAAAACGCTCCAACCGCCTGCGCGAATTCATCCTCGACGACCACGAATTACTCGCCGAGCTGACCGCGTCCGCCGACATCGAAGTCATCAAAGACCTCACGCGCGCGCTGCAATTTTCACCCGTGTTTGACGACATGGACAAGCGCTCGCTCCTCGCGCGGCTGGTCAAGGCGCATCCCGCCGTGCAATCACTCGTCAGCGGCGAACAGACCAAACAGGACACCACGCTGCTCGTTTCGTGGGAAAGTCTCGAACGCCGCAAGCTCGAATACGAGGAACTGGTGCAGAAAAAAATCCCCGCCAACTCGAAGGAAATCGCCCTCGCGCGCAGCTACGGCGACCTCAGCGAAAACCACGAATACAAGGCCGCCAAGGAAATGCAAAAAATCCTCATGCGCCGCAAGGACGAGCTGGAAACCCAACTCACCCGCGCCCGCGGCACGGATTTCTCCAATGCACGCACCGACGTCGCCGGCATCGGCACCGTGGTGCGGGCCGCCGACCTCGATACAAATGAACCGGAGACCTTCACCATCCTCGGGGCCTGGGATTCCGAGCCGGAAAAGGGCATCATCAGCTATCTTTCGCCCGTCGCGCAGGCGCTGCTGAACCGCAAGATCGGGGACGAAGTGGAATTTGAAGTGCACGGCGCAAAACACCGGCATCGCATCGAAAAAATCGAGCCGTGGAAAATGGAAAATTCAAACGGGCCATCCGTGCAACCGGCCCAGGCCCAGGCGTCGGCTTGAAAATCTAATTTTCGATACAGGATTTACGCGGTAGTTGGATTGTCTGAAGAATTCGCAAATCGCATATCGTAAATTCGTTGAGGCCTTGCCGCCGCCCACCTTTTTCGGCGCGGAAATTTACACCAATCCTGCTGGTTCGCGGGATTGGGAGTTCGACTACAAAGGCAGATTCGCCGATGAACATATGCGGTTGTATTTATTGCTCGTTGTCCAGGGCGGAATTTCTTAATTGTGTTTCGTGCGTCCCACGAAGTTAATGAGCATGCAACACTTCTGAAGGCATGAGCCCGGAACAAAAAGCGCTTCAACCGGCTCCGTCCAATGACACAACTCAGCCAGCCCCTCCGGTTGGGTCAGGCAACTGCCGGGCGGTCGTTGGTGTTTGCGTGTTTCTCGTGGCCGCTGTATGGGCGGTGTTTGGCCAGACGCTCGGGCATGAGTTTGTCAACTACGATGACAACCAATACGTGTATGAAAACCCACAGGTCATTCAAGGCCTGAATCTGAAAGGTATAGAGTGGGCGTTTACCCATAGCGTGATGGCCAACTGGCATCCACTGACGGTGATGTCGCACATGCTGGATTGCCAGTTTTACGGGTTACATGCCGGTGGCCATCATTTGACCAATGTCCTGCTCCATGCGGCAACTGCGATTCTCCTGTTCCTGACGTTGCGGGGAATGACGGGGGCATTGTGGCGCAGCGCGTTTGTGGCGGCGGTATTTGCCATCCATCCGTTGCGGGTGGAATCGGTGGCGTGGGTGTCAGAACGCAAGGACGTGTTGAGCGGACTGTTCTTTATGCTGACGCTTGGGGCTTATGTCCGGTATGTGCGCAAATCGCCGTCACTGGGCCGCTATTTGACGGTGATGTTCCTGTTTGCTCTTGGGCTGATGTGCAAGCCGATGCTGGTGACGCTGCCGTTCGTCTTGTTGCTGCTGGACTACTGGCCGCTGGATCGTGTGGCGAATGTCACCGATGCGACGGTCACAGACCGCCGCAATCATTTCCCGATTCAACGACGGCTGATCGCTTGAAAAGCTGCCCTTGTTCGGACTGGCCGCCGCGTCGTGTGTGGCCACGCTTTTTGCCCAGGCAAAGGCCATCCAGCCGTTCGAGCATATGTCCCTGTCCTTACGTGTGGGTAATGCCGTGATCTCCTATGCGACCTATTTGGGCCAGATGTTCTGGCCGTCGGGTCTGGCGGTTTTTTACCCGTTTACGGCCGGGAGTATCGGGGTTTCAGAGGTGGTGCTGTCACTGGTTCTGGTGTCCGGCATTTCCACGGGCGTTTTTGTCCTGCGTCGTCATCACCCCTATTTAATGGCCGGCTGGCTGTGGTATCTCATCATGCTCGTGCCGGTGATTGGGATTGTTCAGGTGGGAGCGCAGGCACGGGCGGATCGCTACACCTATCTGCCGCAGATCGGCTTGTATCTGTTGCTGACCTGGGCGGCGGCGGATCTGTCCGCTGGCTGGCGTCACCGCCGCGTGGTGCTGGGCGGCTGCGCCACGGTCATTCTGGTTGCCTTGATTTGCTGCGCGCGCACCCAGACCGCTTATTGGCAGGACAGTGAAACATTATGGACTCACACGCTTGCCTGCACGTCTGACAACTTTGTTGGCCAAAATGGCCTCGGCACCGCTCTGCTCAAAAAGGGGAGCGTGGACGAAGCGATCGTCCATTCCCAAAAGGCGCTGCAAATCATACCCGATAACGCGGAAGCCCACTACAATCTTGGCGGCGCTCTGCTCAAAAAGGGAAGCGTGGACGAAGCGATCGCCCATTTCCAAAGGGCACTGCAAATCGAACCCGACTACGTGGAAGCCCACAATAACCTGGGCAACGCTCTGTTCAAAAAGGGCAATGTGGACGAAGCGATCGCCCATTACCAAAAGGCGCTGCAAATCAAACCCGACTACGCGGAAATCCGCAGTAATCTTGCTGTTGCGCTCGCCAAGGCTCATGGCGATTATGCCAATACACTCGTCCAGATGGGACGTGACGACGAGGCCATTGTTGAATTTAGAGAGGCACTGGAACTTTTTCCCGATTTTGCCGATGCCCGTCATGGCCTTGCGCTCATCCTGCTCCATAAAGGGCAGGTGGACGAGGCCATTGCCCAGTTCCAGAAGATCCGGGAACAATATCCTGACCAGGCGATGGCTTCTTTTGACCTGGGTAACGCCTATTTCCAAAAAGGGGAGGTGGACGAGGCGGTGGCGTTTTACCAAAGAGCTTTGCAAATCAAGCCTGACGATGTGTCCACCCTCAACAACCTCGGGATGGCCTTGCTCACCAAGGGAATGGTGGACGAGGCCATCGTTCAGTTTCGGGAGGCTTTGGCCCTCCAGCCCGACTTTGCACTGGCCCGCACCAATCTGGATAAAGCCCTTCTTCAAAAGGAGCATCCATAGATGAGGTGATTTTGTGAGCGGGCCATCCGATTTGATTTTCGCAACGAAGAGCCAATCAATTGACGTTTTGAACACTTCAACGGCAAAAACCACTTGCCGGTGGGCCGAGGACTCGGTTCATAAATGAAGGGGGATGATTGAAAAGCCCGCTTTTACGACGGCGCGAAAAAAGCCGCCCTGGTTTCCCAAAGCGGCTTTATGGCAATCGCTTCAGGAGCGACGGAACTGTGCGGGGTTCAGCCTTTGCCGCCAAAGCTTACGTAATCGTCCAGGTCCAGCACGTCAAACCACGTGACAATGTCCGTGCGCCTGGGCGCGGCGTTTTTGTGCAGGCCGTTGAAATATTCACGCGAATCCGGATTGTCCGGCGCGCGCTGTTCCTGCCACGCCGACCACGCGGCAATTTCCGGCGCGGTGCGTTTGTGTTTCGCGTGTTTCTGAATCCATTTGAGAATTTCAGTGTCGCTCTTGTTCAATTCCTTTTTCAATGCCTTGGAATCAATGCCCACGAATTCCAGGAATCCCTCGTCGAGCGGACACGCGTAATGGTATTCGCCGTGTTTGCCGGCAACGGTTGCCCGGCCCTTGTCCAGCATGCGCGGCAGAATCACGTAACCGCCCAGCCGCACGCGCGGACTGCGCGGCGGGAATTTCGTCAGATCAGGTGTGTGTAATGGCATAATCGTTTTTGAATTTGGTTTTTGTTATAGTTGTGTTTTTGCGACTGCCTAAATTGCCCCGAAAATGCCGAATTGCAAGTGGCGCTCGAAAATTTTTATTTTGGTGGCGTGAAAAACTCCGGCAAAGCCCTCCTCGCCGCGCTCCGCCTTATCGGCCTCACCGGGCGGCGGTGCTCGCGCTGCTGGCCGTCGCGTTTCTGGCCAAATGGTTTGCCATTGTCATCCTGGATTATTTGATGTGGGCGCTGGTCGGGTTCTGGGTGCTGTTCACCGGCTTTGTTTTTTATTTTTTCCGCGACCCCGACCCGCTGGTGCCGACGGCCGCGAACCTTGTCGTTTCGCCCGGCCACGGCAAGGTGGACGCGATTGACACTGTGAACGAACCGGAATTCATGGGCGGCGAATGCCGGCGGATTTCGATTTTTCTTTCGGTGATCAGCGTGCACGTGCAATGCGCGCCAGTGACGGGCCGCGTCGCCTGTTTCAAACACACGCCCGGCCAGTATCTCAGCGCGCTGAAGGCCGAGTCGGCACAGTTCAACGAAAACGTGCTCATCGGCCTGGATGCCGCCGAACCGCGCGGCGAAAAAATCGGGGTGCGCCTCATCGCCGGCGTGATTGCCCGCCGCATCGTGCCGTGGATCAAGGAAAACGACACCGTCCAGCGCGGCGAGCGCATCAGCCTGATTCAATTCGGCTCGCGGGTGGACGTTTATCTGCCGCCCCGCGCGAAAATCCAGGTGAAGCTCGGCGACAAGGTGACCGGCGGTGAAACCATGATTGCATCTTTCGACTGAAATGACTAATTCCTGAACCATAATGACTAAAGAAATCCCAATCACAAATTTCCCAAAGCGAGGCGCTCCGGGAATTTTTATCATTCGGATTTCGTCATTCTTTAGACATTAGCGCTTCGTCATTCGTCATTTTCCAACGCAGAAAAATCAAATAATGAACGAACCGTCGTCACAACAACCGCCGCCGGACAATTCGGACGAAAAATTGAAAATTTATTTCCTGCCGAACCTGCTGACGGCGGGCAATCTGTTCTGCGGCTTTGTGGCGCTGACGAAAATCGTCGAGGCCGATCCGCTGGACGATGAATACTTCGGTCAAATCAAACTCGCGCTCGCCTTCATTTTGCTGGCGTGCATTTTCGATTTGCTCGACGGGCGCGTGGCGCGCCTGGGCGGCGCGGACAGCCCGTTCGGGCGCGAATTCGATTCACTGGCGGACTTGATTTCGTTCGGCGTGGCGCCGGCGTTTCTGGTGCAGCGCGTCGTGCTGGCAATGTGTTTGGCGATACCGGCAAATCAGTTGGTTCATTGCGTCCATTTATCTGCTCTGCGGCGCGTTCCGGCTCGCGCGATTCAATTGTCTGTCCGCGATGGCCGGCAGCGGCGGCGGCAAAGATTTTCTAGGCTTTCCCATCCCCTCGGCGGCGGGTCTGGTGGCGTCGCTGACACTGCTCATCATTCATTTCAATGAAAAGGCGAAGGACCTCGGTCACTGGAATTATCTGCTGGCAATCGTGCTCATCTTTTTGTCGGCCATGATGGTGAGCACGGTGCGGTATCCGAGCTTCAAATCGCTCGGCCTGCGCTCCCGAAGCACGTTTGCAAAGGCCATCGGTGCGGCGCTCTTTCTAGGCTGTTTGCTGATTTTGCGCGAAAAAGTGCTTTATTACGTGTTGCCGGCGTTCTTCACGCTCTATCTCGTCTATGGTTTCGTGCGACCGAGCATCTCGCGCGCGTGGCGCCGGGAAATCGAGGAGGAAGACGAGGACGAACCGGACACGGCCCATTAAACCATGGCGGAACAGACGGCCATTCTCATCGCGGCGCTCACGGGATTTGTCAGCGGTTTGCTGCTGTCCATGCCCGTCGGCCCGGTGAATTTGACGATCATCAACGAGGGCGCGCGGCGCGGTTTCGTCTGGGCCACGCTCATTGGCCTCGGCGCTTCGGCCATGGATGTGATTTACTGCACGATTGCGTTCACGGGATTTTCGTCATTTTTTCACAGCCGCATCGTAAAAACGTCCATGGAAGTGTTCAGCTTCGCGTTCATGCTGTTCATGGGCCTGAAATTCCTCACAGCGAAATCCGTCATCGCCCCCACGCAACTCGGCGGCCCCGCCAGTGTAATTGAAAAGCGCATTGACGAAAAATTGCAACCGCACTCGGCGTTCATGATTGGTTTTGTCCGCGTGATGGGCAACATGGGTGTGCTGTTGTTTTGGATCGTGGCGGCCGCTTACTTCATGTCGCATGAGGCCTGGCTTACCTCCTACGAATGGGTGGAGGACACAATTGCGACCAAGACGGCGTTCATTACCGGTGTGGCGTTGGGTGCGAATGCGTGGTTCTGCTCGCTCAGCTACGGGGTATCGCGCGGACGGGGGCGGTTCAGCGAACTCACCCTGCTGCGCATGGAACGCTTTTCAGGTCTTTGCCTGATCGGCATCGGATTGTACGACGGCGTGCATATCGCGTGGCTGCTGGCCAGACACAGGATGATGTGACCCGCGCCGGGATTTTTCCCGCTAAACCATTATGCTCAAAGCTGGAATCGTCGGTCTGCCCAACGTGGGCAAATCCACGTTGTTCAACGCCGTCACCCGTTCGCACAAGGCCGAGGCGGCGAACTACCCCTTTTGCACCATCGAGCCGAACCTCGGCGTCGTCACCGTGCCGGAACCGCGGCTCGAACCGCTCGCTAAAATCGCCCGCGTCAACACGCTGATTCCGACGACGATTGAGTTTGTGGACATCGCCGGCCTCGTGAAAGGCTCATCGCACGGCGAGGGTCTGGGCAACAAGTTTCTGAGCCATATCCGCGAAGTGGACGCCATCGTGCACGTCGTGCGCTGTTTTGAAGACCCCGACATCGTGCATGTCCCGGGCGGCATTGATCCCGTGCGCGACATCGAAATCGTCAACACCGAACTGGTGCTGGCCGATATCGAAACCGTCAAAAAGCGGCGTGAAAAAATCTCCAAGGATGTGAAGCGCGGCGACAAGCACGCATTGCTGGAGGAGCACCTGCTGGAACAGATTGGCGCGCACCTGAACACGGGCAAACCAGCCAACACACTGGCGCTCCCGCTGAGTCCGGATGAAAAAATCGTCCAGCGCAGTTTCTTCCTGCTGACCGACAAACCAACCATCTTCGCCTGCAACGTCAAGGAATCCGACCTTGCCACCGCCGACCAAAATCCGTTCGTCCAAAAAGTGCGCGACTACGTGAAAACGCACCTCGCCTGCGAAGCCGTGGTCGTCAGCGCGCAGATTGAAAGCGACCTCATTGATCTGTCGCCCGAGGAGGCTGCGGCGTATTTGAAGGAACTCGGCGTTGCGGAATCCGGCCTCGGCCAGCTCATCCGCGCCACGTATCACGTGCTCGGCCTGCGGACGTTTTTTACGTTCAACGAGAAGGAAGTCCGGGCATGGACAATTCACGCCGGTGACACGGCCGCCAAGGCCGCCGGGACCATCCATACCGACTTCGAACGCGGGTTTATCAAGGCCGAAACGGTGAACTGGGATGACCTGGTGAAGTGCGGCTCGGTCGGCCACGCCCGCGAAACCGGCCACTACCGCATCGAAGGCCGCGATTACGTTGTGAAAGACGGCGACGTGCTGCTGTTCAAGTTCAATGTTTAGGCATTTACGATTTGCGATATACGATTTTCGCAGTGTGCTGAATTGTGGTTGCGGATCGTAAATCGTAAATCCCATATCGTAAATTAAGCCGATTTGGAACACTACAGTCACTATAGGGCAGGCAGAACTTGACTATAGATTTCGTTCTGTTACCTTCGTCTTGTGAACAGCAGGCAAGTGAACAACGCAGCGAGCAGCCAATATTTCTTTTATTGGTTTAGCCAGGCCGGCGCGCACTTGCGGCTGCGATAAAACTTTAACCAAACCAATCGCCGCAGGTCGCCAAACGCCTGCGGCGTTTTTATTTTTGCGACCTTCGGCCAACCCATAAAAAAACCATGATCATCGTGCTCAAACCCCGGATTTCGAGGAAAGAGGAGCAGGCCGTCCTCAAGGAAATCCGCAAACTCGGCTACGTCCCCCACGTCATGCGCGGCGTGGCGCGCACCGTCATCGGTGCCATCGGCGACGAACTCACCCACGCCAACCTCGAGACACTGGTCTCGCAATTCCCGCGTGCGGTTGAAAGTGTCACGCCCATCCAAAAGCGTTACAAGCTTGTCAGCCGCGAGGCGCACCCGGCCAACTCCACCATTCGCGTCCGCGAACATGTCATTGGCGGCAAAAAATTGCACGTCATGGCCGGACCGTGCTCGGTTGAAAGCGAGAAACAATTGCTCTCCACCGCCGAGGCGGTGAAGGCCGCCGGGGCGACCTTCCTGCGTGGCGGGGCGTTCAAGCCGCGCACGTCACCTTACGAGTTCCAGGGACTGGGCGACAAAGGCCTGAAGCTGCTCGACAAGGCGCGGCGCGCCACCGGTCTGGCCATCATCACCGAACTGCTTTCCGAAAACCACGCCGAAATGGTGGCCGAATACACGGACATCATCCAGATCGGCGCGCGCAATTCGCAGAACTTCCAGCTCCTCATCGCGGCTGCCCGGACCGGCAAGCCCGTCCTGCTCAAGCGCGGACTTTCCATGAAAATCGAGGAATGGCTGCTCGCGGGCGAATACGTCCTCGCCAACGAAAACCCGAACCTCCTGTTCTGTGAACGCGGCATCCGGACGTTCGAAACCTACACGCGCAACACGCTGGACCTCTCGACCATCCCCATCATCAAGCGCGAATCGCACTGCCCGATCGTGATTGACCCGAGCCAGGGCGCCGGGCGCGCGGACCTGGTGACGGCGATGTGCCAGGGCGCGGTGGCGATGGGCGCGGACGCGTTGTTGATCGAAGTGCATCCCAACCCGGCGGAAGCCTGGAGCGATGGCGCGCAGCAGGTGTCATTCGACCTGTTCGCGAAGCTGATGCAGGAATTGAAGCCGTTTATCGCGGCGGCAGGACGCGATTAAGCCGTCTGGTGCCGTGGCTACATGCGGCTGTTCAAGTTCAACGTCTGACGGTGGGGATGCCGCGCCGCGGCGTCCGGTCGGCGTGGCGCCGACCCTAACCCAATTTATATCTCCGTATTTTCGGGTCCACTTCCTGTGCCCAGGCATCAATGCCACCGCGCAGACAGCGCACGTTCTGCAGACCGTGCCCCATGAAATACGCCGCCGCATCCAGACCGTTTTTGCCCACGTGATCAATGACGACAATCGGGTTTGTGTTCGAACCGCTGGCCATTAGTTTCTGCATCACGTCCTGCGACAGCAATACCGAACCTTCAATGTGAACCGCCTCGAATTCTTCGCGCGAGCGAACGTCCACCAGTTTCACCGATTTATCCTGCTGCAAAAGTTCGGTAAGTTCTTTCGGTGAAATCAAAATCTTTGCGTCCTGTTCGTGGCTGGACTGGATATGCGCCAGCACTTCGGCCACATCCAGGTTGCCGTTGCGCGCGCAAACCTGCGCCAGCGTCTCGTCCGGACTGAACCCGCAACTGCTGCAGCCGCCGATGTGATACCGCCGAAACAATGCCCGTTGCGCGCCGGGAAAAACTTCCAGCACCTCGCGCATCGGCGATTCCACGCCGACTTTTGTTTCAACAAGCACGACGCAAATTTACCCGAACAATCCTTTCTGTCGAATTAAAGTCAGACGGCTGCCGTTGACGCTTGGTTCATTGGCGATTATCTTGAGGGCCGTGAGTACGATTACTGAAATCGAGGCCGTATTGCCGAAATTAACCGCCGAGGAACTCGAGCGCGTTGAACGGGCCGTTCACGACCAGTTCCGCCAGCGCGGCGGGGGGATTGTTTATGACGACACGTACGGCGTCGAAACAGAGGCGGATCTGATTGCTTCCGCCGACGCCGCTTTCCAACTCTACGACAAAGCCGAGGCCAAACATGCCAAACGCCCGGCGCGGTGAAGTCTGGCTGGTGGACCTGGGCATGACCGCCAAAGTGCGTCCGGCCGTCATCTTCAACACACCCTTTCGCGACGACGAGCGCGCGCTTTTTGCCATCGTGCCGCACACGACGGCCTTGCGTGGTGGAAGATTTGAGGTGGCCGTGAAAGTTCCGTGGTTGGAAAACGGCGCGTTCGACGCGCAAGGATTGCGTCACATTCCCGGTTCAGTGCTGGTGCGACGGCTCGGCGTGCTGAATCAATCACAAATGGAAACCATTCTTCGGGCAATCAAAGTCTGGCTGGAAATTTCCTGATTTTTGAAAGTAACTGCTGCACCCGCCGATGTGGTAGCGGCGGAACAACGCCCGCTGCGCACCAGGGAAAGCCGCCAACACCTCGCGCATTGGCGATTCCAGCCCGACTTTTTCGATGACTGTCATACACCGAAAAATTTCTGGGTTTCCTTTATCACTTTCACGAACCGGTCCACTTCGGCCTTTGTATTGTAAAAATAGAAACTGGCACGGGCGGTGGATTCGACACCGAGCCGGTGCATGAGCGGTTGCGTGCAATGATGCCCGCCGCGCAACGCCACGCCCGCCTGGTCCGCCAGCGTCACCACGTCGTGCGCGTGAACATCCTTGAGTAGAAAGCTCACCAGCCCGGCGCGACCGGTTTTGGGGCCGAACAGCCGGATATTTTTCAGCGCTGCGAGTTCTGCGTAGGCGTAGTTCGCGAGTTCCTGGTCGTGTTTCCAGATGTTTTCGCGCCCGATGGCGTCGAGGTAATTCATTGCGGCGTACAAACCAATGGGGCCGGATATGTCCGGAGTGCCGGCTTCGAACCGGTGCGGCGCTTTCTTGAATTCGGTTTTCTGGTACTCAACCGATAAAATCATCTCACCGCCGCCCTGATACGGCGGCATCGCGTCGAGCAATTCCTGCCGGCCATATAAAATGCCGATGCCCGTCGGCCCGCAAATCTTGTGACCGGAAAACACAAGGAAATCGCACCCAATCTGCTGCACATCCACCGGCATGTGCCCGGCGCTTTGCGCGGCGTCCACGAGCGTGACAATGCCCAGCTTGCGGGCGCGGGTGCAAAGGTCAACGACCGGGTTGACCGTGCCGAGCGAATTCGAGATGTGGACCATCGAAAAAATCTTAACCTGCTTTGTGAGCAGCGAATCGAGCCTGGACAAATCGAGAATGCCTTCGTCACCGGTGATGGGCACGTAGGCGAGCTTCGCGCCGGTGCGTTGGGCGAGCAATTGCCACGGAACGAGGTTGCTGTGATGCTCCATTTCCGTGAGCAGAATCACGTCGCCGGATTTAAGATTTTTGGCGCCCCAGGAACTGGCGACGAGATTGATGCCTTCGGTTGTGCCGCGCGTGAACACGATTTCCTCGGCGCTTTTTGCATTGATGAATTTGGCCGAGCGTGTGCGCGCCGCTTCATAACCGGCGGTGGCGCGGTTGCTCAATTCGTGGATGCCGCGATGGACATTGGCGTTGTCATGTTCGTAATAATGCACCAACGCATCAATCACCGCGTGCGGTTTTTGTGACGTGGCGGCGTTGTCGAAATAAATCAGCGGCTTGCCGTGGACCTGCTGGTCGAGGATGGGGAAATCCTTTCGCAGCGCAGCCCAATCTATTTTTGTTGAAATGCTCATCGAAAAATTTAGACACGGATTACACTGATTGACACGGATTCAAAAAATAAATCTGTGAAAATCCGTGAAATCCGTGTCTCACATCAGCCCCAGTTGCAGTTTCGCCGCCTCGGTCATCATGCCCTGGTTCCACGGCGGGTCCCAGACCAGTTCGACGTTGGCCTCGTCAATTGGTTCGAGCGAGAGCAGTTTGTTTTGCACGTCCTGCGCGAGCGTCGGGCCCATGCCGCAACCGGGGGCGGTCAACGTCATCTTGACGTCAGCCTTGAAACTGTTTTCGCCGGCCGGCGTGAGGTGGCAATCGTAAATCAAGCCAAGGTCAACGACGTTGACGGGGATTTCCGGGTCGTAACACGTCTTGAGCGCCTCCCAGACCTGTTTTTCAAGTCCCTCCTGCGAGACCGGGCCGGTCGCGGCCGCCGCGGGTTGGGCCTGGACTTCAAGGCCGAGGGCGTCGGCGTCCTTGTCCTCAATGCGGAACATGTTGCCGTTGACGACGACCGTGTAACTGCCGCCGAGCGATTGGGTGATGTACGCGGTCTCACCTTTCTGGAGGGTGACCTTGGTGCCCACGGGCACGACGGCAGCCTCCACATCGCGGGTCAAAGTTTTTGCTTCGTTGGAATTCATAAAAACTCGCTTAAGTTTGATTTACCTCAGACATCATCGCCGTTGTTGGTGCCGAAATCAATCAGGTCTGTTCGTTTTCTGTGCTCACCGGTTTGGCGTCGCCTTTGAGAGCCGCCATCACCGCGTGCCACGACAAAATCGCGCATTTCACCCGGGCGGGATATTTATACACACCCGCAAAGACCGCCAGTTTGCCGACATCGCCTTGCACATTGCCGGTCGTAACCATTTCGTGGACCTGCCCGAACATTTTTTCCACGTCGGTTTTCGTTTTGCCCCTGGCAAATTCCGTGAGCAACGACGCCGATGCCTTGGAAATGCAACAGCCCGAGCCGACGAAGCTGATGTCCTTGATGATGTCGCCATCCAAGGCGAGAAAGAGTTTCAACTGGTCGCCGCAAAGCGGGTTGTAACCCTGGGCCGAGCAGGTCGCCTGCGGCATCTCGTGGAAATTCCGCGGCTTCTTGCAGTGGTCAAGAATGACCTGCTGATAAAGGTCGTTGATGTCGTCGAACATTTTTAAGCTCCAAATTCCAAGCTCCAACATCCAGAGAAGCTCCAAATTTCAACATCCAACCCCAATCGCAAGCCGCGCTTGTTGAAGTTTGGCGCTTGAAGTTTCTCTGGCGCTTGGATGTTGGTGCTTGGAGCCTTCATTTCATTTCTCCAGCAAATGGGGATTCGCTTCGAGCCGATCCCACACGATTTTATCCAGTTGCTCGCGCACTGGCTCACATTGCACGCGTTCGATGATTTCGCCGGCAAAGGCGTGAATCAACATCCGCCGCGCGGTGTTTTCCGGAATGCCACGCGAGCGCAGGTAAAAAATGGATTCGTCATTCAACTGGCCGATGGTCGCGCCGTGCGTGCATTTCACGTCGTCGGCGTAAATTTCCAACTGCGGCTTGGTGTCCGCCGTCGCGTCGTCGGAGAGCAGCAGATTTTTGTTTGTCTGTTTCGCATCGGTTTTCTGCGCGATGGGATGAACGTAAATCCGTCCGTGGAAAACGCCCCGCGATTTGTCGTCGAGGATGCCGTTGAAATACTCGTGGCTGGCGCAATGCGGCTGCGCGTGCTCGACAATCATGTGATGGTCGGCCAATTGCTCGCCGCGCGTGAGGTAAAGGCCGTTGAGGATGCACTCCAAACCTTCACCGGCGAGTTTGGTGCGGATATTATTTCGCGAAAGCTTCGCGCCGAGGGCGAACGAATGGATATTCACATTGCTGGCGCGGCCGAGTTCGCCGGCGATGGTCGCTATGTGGAAGGCAGCAGCGGCTTCGTCCTGAAATTTCACGTGTTCGAGCGCCGTGTTGTCGCCGGCAATAATTTCGGTGACGGCATTGGTGAAATACGCCGCGCCACCGGTGGACAGATAGCTTTCAATCACCGTCACCTTGCTGTTGGCCCCGGCAATGATGAGGTTGCGCGGATGAGTGGTGTCGCCGTTGTGTTTGGCGGTCGAAATAAAAATGAGTTGGATCGGCTCGGCAATGACTTTGCCCGCTGGGACATGGATGAACCCGCCGTCGAGGAAAAATGCCTGGTTCAGCACCGCGAACGCGGTGTCGTCCATTCGTGCGCAGTGGTTGAGCTGCTTTTCGATGAGGACGGTATCCGAGACCAATGCCGAAGCGAGGCTGGCAATTTTCACGCCTGCCGGCAAATCGCGCACGGAGGAGAGCCCGGCATTAAAATGACCGTTGACGAATACAAGTCGCGGTCCGGCCAGATTGGCGAAAGCGTAGTCTTTCAGGGCCGATTCCGTCGCGTCTGCGGCAGCCTCGAACATCGGCTTGAACGGCAGTTTGGCAATCGGCGCGACGTTGGTGAAACGCCAGTCTTCATCCTGCAACGTTGGGAAACCGAGTTCGGCGAAGCGCGTCATGCCGGCCTTGCGGAGCGGCAGCAACCACGAGGGCTGTTGCGTGGCGGATTCGAAGTGCTGGAACTTTTCGAGAAATTGTCCAGCCTGCTTTTGCGTCGTCTGTATCATATTTGTTTTGTCCATCTAACGAATCAAGACACTTAATTTTTCATGCAATGGGTGAGGAAGCAAGTCCGGATGCGCTTGCCTTCGGGCGGTTGGCTGGCAATTTGATGGAAAATGCTTACGCAAGAGGACATTAAAAGCGCGCTGAAGGCGGTCAAATATCCCGGCTATTCGCGCGACATCGTTTCGTTCGGACTGGTGAAAGAGATTTCCATCGCCAGCGGCACGGTGGGCGTTTCGATGCAATTGACCTCGCCGAATCCCGATGCGGCGCAGCAAATCAAAGCCGAAGCCGAACGCGTTTTGAAAAATGTGCCGGGTGTCAGTCGCGTTCAGGTTGAGGTGCTGCAACCGGCAGCCGGCCAGGCCGCGCCAGGAAATCCGTTTGCCAACCAAAGCAAAGTTCCCGGCGTGAAGCGCGTCATCGCTATTGCCAGCGGGAAGGGTGGCGTCGGCAAATCCACCGTGTCCGTGAACCTTGCCTGTGCGTTGAAGCACCTTGGCGCGCACGTCGGTCTGTTGGATTGCGACATTTATGGTCCGAGCATCCCGTTGATGATGGGAGTGCACGAGCGTCCGACGGTCAGCGAGGACGAGCGGCTCGTTCCGCCAATGGGGCACGGCGTGAAAGTGATGAGCATCGGCCTGCTGCTGACGGACGAACAGCCGGTGATCTGGCGCGGACCGATGATCGCTAAAACCATCCAGCAATTTCTGTTCGCGGTCGAGTGGGGCGGGATGGATTTCCTGCTCGTGGATTTGCCGCCGGGCACGGGTGACGCGCAACTCTCGTTGTGCCAGACTGTGCCGCTGGACGGCGGCGTCATCGTGACCACGCCGCAGGAGGCGTCGCTCGGCGTTGTGCGCAAGGGCATCGCGATGTTCAACAAGGTGAACGTGCCGATTCTCGGCATCGTCGAGAACATGAGTTACTTCACGGCGCCGAACGGCGAGCGCGTGGAAATTTTCGGTCACGGCGGCGGCAGGCAGGAAGCCGCGCGGCAAAACCTTGCGTTCCTCGGCGAGGTGCCGATTTTTACTGAAATCCGCGAAGCCGGCGACCAGGGCGTGCCGATCGTGGTTTCAGCGCCGAACCATCCGGCAGGAAAGGCATTCATTCAAATTGCCGGGGCGCTGCGGGAAAAGCTGGCTTGAATGATTCATAACCTGTTCATTTCAAATAAGTTAACAACGCAGATTTCGATTGCTAAATTTTCCGGCGGGATTTAAGTTTTAGTTGCGAACTTTGCATTTTATCTATGTCGGACGCTATCAAAGACACTGCAACGGCGAACGATTTGCTGAAGAATTCGTCCCTCTACCGCGAGTTCCAGGCGGAACGCGAGGAAATCCTCCGGCACAAATGGATTGAGTCGGAAAAGGCCGGGCACGACATCGGCTTTGAGCGGGCGCTGACGGATTGGATCATCAAGCACCGCGCAAGCTGGCGCAAAACCCGTCAGACTGCTGCAAACTAAACCCGTGTTCCTTTAACGCAGCCCCGTGAGGCCGCGAAGGGAAAATGAAAACGAAACGCGATACGCGAATCGGCTCCGCCCGGCGGAGCGGGTTCGCGATTTTCTTTTCTCCATCGTGCTCCTTCTCGTCCTCGTCCTCGATTTTTGAACTTTCGATTACGAGGACGGGCGTACACTGAGACACTCAGCTTCAGGCTCCGATTTCCAATGCCTGAACCCACCGTCATCCTCGACGCCGTTGCGATCCAACGCGCGCTCACGCGCATCGCGCACGAAATTGCCGAGCGCAACGAAGTCAGCGCGGAGGTCGTGCTCGTCGGCATTCCCACGGGCGGGGTGCCGCTCGTGCGGCCCGGCTGGCCAACATTTTGCCGGAATCTGGAAACAGCCCGTGCCCGTCGGCATGCTCGATGTGAGCATGCACCGCGACGATTTGGACCAGCGCGCCGCGCCGAAAATCCATCCCACCGTCATTCCCGTTCGATGTGACCGGCAAGACCGTCGTGCTCGTGGACGACGTGCTGTTCAGCGGCCGTACGATCGCGCGCGGCGATGGACGCGCTGAACGATTTTGGCCGCCCGAAAAGAATCCAACTGGCGGTGCTGGTGGACCGCGGCCATCGCGAATTGCCCATCAAGGCGGACTTTGTCGGCAAAAACGTGCCGACGGCGCTGGATGAAAAAATTTCGCTGCGTCTGGCGGAAAACGGCGAGGTGAAGTGTTGCTGGAAAGGAAATGAGATGGATCGCAAACATCTGTTGGACATCGAATCGCTCACGGCGGAGGAAATCACGATCGTGCTCGACACCGCGCGCGCCTTCAAGGCCGTCGGCAAGCGCACCATCAAAAAAGTCCCCGCGTTGCGCGGCAAAACCGTCGTGAATCTGTTCGTCGAGCCGTCCACGCGCACGCGCATCAGCTTTGAACTGGCCGAACAGCGGCTGTCCGCGGACATCATCAATTTTTCCACCGAGGCCTCGTCATTCAAAAAGGGCGAGACGCTCAAGGACACCGCGCGGAACCTCGAAGCCCTCAACGCCGACTTCATCGTCATCCGCCACAGCGCGTCGGGCGCGCCGCATTTCCTGTCGCGTGTGCTGGGCGCCCACGTCATCAACGCGGGCGACGGCGCGCATGAGCATCCCACGCAGGCGTTGCTCGACGCGTTTACGATCCGGGAGAAAAAGGGAAAAATCGCCGGGCTGAACGTGACGATTCTCGGCGACATCCTTTACAGCCGCGTGGCGCGCTCGGACATCTGGGCGCTCACGAAACTCGGCGCGAAGGTGACGCTCTGCGGTCCGGCCACGCTGGTGCCCAAAACGTTTGAGCAAATGGGCTGCCGCGTGACGCACGACGTGGAAGAAGCCATCCGCGACGCGGACATCATCAATCTCCTGCGCATCCAGCACGAACGCCAGCGCAAGACGATGTTCCCCAGCATCGGCGAATACACACAGCTCTTCGGCCTAAACAAGGCGCGGCTGGCCAAAACCAGACCCGACGCGCTCATCATGCATCCCGGCCCGATCAATCGCGGTGTGGAAATTGACAGCGAAATCGCCGATTGCGCGCGGTCGGTGATTTTGGAGCAGGTGACCAACGGCCTGGCGGTGCGCATGGCCGTTCTGTTTTTGTTGAACGGAGGCAAAGGCCCGCAGGAATTGGCGTAGCGGATAAATCGGAGGGCCGAGTTATACGAGTCCCTGATTTTTCAAAATGAAATTGGGGACTCGCAGAGCTCGTCCTTCCGAAAAATTACAATCCGATCGGATGCCACGCGGTTTTGAATTCGACCGTGTCGAGTATCCAATACGGGTCCTCAGCTTTTGCGGTGAACCAGTCGGCAGGCGCGAGCGGGCGTTTCGCGTAACGCTTGAGATTGATGGCCGTGCCTGACTGCAACTTCGCGCTCAACTCCACGTTGCCGGCGCTGTCCACCACCGCGTTCACATCCAGATGACCGGTGATGTGCGGGACGAGTTCGGCGCGCTTGCCGGTCAGAATATTCACCACGCCACCGGGCAGATCGCTGGTGGCCAGAATTTCGGCGAACGTCACCGCCGGCAGCGGGAATTTTTCTGACGGTATCACGATGGCCGTGTTGCCGCTCAATATCACCGGCGCAACGAGCGATACCAGCGCGACCAGCGAAGGCTCATCCGGCGCGAGCACGACGACCACGCCGGTCGGTTCCGGGGTGGTGAAATCGAAGTGCGACGTGGCCACCGGATTCACGCTGCCGAAGATCTGCTGGTATTTGTCCGTCCAGCCCGCGTAATAAACCAGCCGGTCAATGGCGAGTATCACCTCGCGTTTCGCCCGGGCTGCGCTCACACCCGTTGAACGCGCGACTTCGTTGACCAGTTCGCCCGCGCGGTTTTGCAGCATCTCGGCGGCGCGATAAAGAATCTGTCCGCGATTGTAAGCGGTGGCTTTGCCCCAACCGTCCACCGCAGCACGCGCGGCGACCACGGCATCGCGGAAATCCTTGCGCGAAGCGTGGGCGAAATTATCGAGGTGCGCGCCCGCCACCGACTTCGCGGGCAGGTAACGTCCGCTCTCGCTGCGCGGAAACTTTCCGCCGATGTAGAGCTTGTAGGTTTTTTTGACGTCGAGGCGATGATTGTTCATGGTTCGCGAAATTTATAGTTCACTTGAGTTTCTCCACCGTTTGAAGCGACGGCGTAACCTTTGATGATTTTTACAAGTGTATCGTATGGAGACTGTGGCAACGCTTTCTCTGGTGCCAGCTTTGCAAGTTTTTGCTTTGCAGTCGACGGTTCCTTTTCAAAAATTTCTTCACTCATGAGTTCCTCCTAGTTCAAGTGCCAAGGCATACAAATACGGAATTTCAAAACTGTCAGAAAGGTTCACCACACGCTTGTCTTTTACGGCTACCGCGCCGACGCGGACAAGGTCGGAGATCATTAAGTCCGCATCAAGTTTTTCGGCCTGTCCCAAAGCAGCCGCAAGCTCTTTTCGTGTGAAATGTCGCGAGCCGTGACCTCGCAATTGTTCGAAATGTTTTCTGTAGTTCTCGAACACTTGAATAAAATCATCCATTTTTGATTGAGCAGTTTCTTTAAGGCCTTGACTGATCGCTTGCGAAGAAATGAATTTGCCAGAGGGCGGCGGGTTGATTCCTTGGAAATTTTGGTTCAATCCAACCGGCAATAGGCGCCAGGCCCTGCAACCCGCCTTCGCGACCGAAGCCGCTTTCCTTGTAACCGCCGAAGGGGCTGGTCGGGTCGAACTTGTTGAACGTGTTCGCCCAGACGACGCCGGCGCGGAGTTTGTTGACGATCTTGAAAATCTTGCTGCCCTTGTCCGTCCACACGCCGGCGCTCAGGCCATAGGGCGTGTTGTTCGCGCGTTCGACGGCTTCCTCCGGCGTGCGGAAGGTCATCACGGCGAGCACCGGCCCGAAGATTTCCTCCTGCGCCACGCGATGGGACGCCGTCACGCCGGTGAGGAACGTCGGCGGATACCAGTAGCCGCGTTCGGGCAGCGTGCAGCGCGGTTGCACCAGTTCCGCTCCTTCATCCACGCCGCTTTGGACCAGTTCGCGGATTTTTTCCAGTTGCGGCTTGTTGTTGATGGCGCCGATGTCGGTGTTTTTATCGAGCGGATTGCCGATGCGCAGCGTCTGGATGCGGTCGCGCAGTTTGTGGACGACCGTCGGGAAAATGCTTTCCTGCACCAGCAACCGCGAACCGGCGCAACAGACGTGGCCCATGTTGAAATAAATTCCCGCGATGATGCCTTCGATGGCCTGGTCAATCGGCGCGTCCTCAAAAACGATGTTCGCCGCCTTGCCGCCGAGTTCGAGTGTGATGCGCTTGCCCGTGCCGACGATCATCTGCGCGAGCTGCTTGCCGACTTCCGTCGAGCCGGTGAACGCGATTTTGTTCACGTCGGGATGCTTGACGATGGCCGTGCCGGTATCGCCCACGCCGGTGACGACGTTGACGACGCCTTCGGGCAATTCCGCTTCCTGGAAAATCTGCGCCAGCCGCAACAGCGTGAGACTCGTCGTCTTCGAGGGTTTGATGACGACCGTGTTGCCGCAGGCAATCGCGGGCGCGATTTTCCACGCGGCCATGAGCAGCGGAAAATTCCACGGAATAATCTGGCCGGCGACGCCGAGCGGCTGCGGGTTGCGGCCCGGAAAGGCGTAGTTCAACTTGTCCGCCCAGCCGGCGTGGTAGAAAAAATGCGCCGCCACGAGCGGCAAATCCACGTCGCGCGTTTCCTTGATGGGCTTGCCGCCATCCATGCTTTCGAGCACGGCGAGTTCGCGCATTTTTTCCTGGATGATGCGGGCGATGCGGTAAAGATATTTGCCGCGCTCGCGTCCCGGCATCTTGCTCCAGACCTTTTCGTAAGCGCGCCGCGCCGCCTTGACCGCGATGTTCACGTCCTCTGCGTCGCCGAGTGCGATTTCGGTGATCTTGTCTTCGGTGGCCGGGTTGATCGAATCAAAATGCTTGCCCGAATGTGGCTTTGACAAATTTTCCACCGATGAACAGCTCATGGCGCGGTGGAATGACATAATTCTTCGATTCTTCCGGGGCGGGCGCGTAATCCCATCGGTCGCCGAATACGAGCCGGCGCTCGCGCAACGGAACGACCGGCTGGCCGTTTTGTAGTTTGGCAGGCGATACGCGCCTGACGAATTTGAGAGCGGTGGATTTGGTTTTCACGGTAGGGAAAAATAATCAGGGCCTTGGTAATTTCCGTCCACGGTCTTGGCGATTTGCATGAGCACGTCATTGACCAGCGTGCTCGCGCCGAAGCGGAACAGGTCGGGCGTCAGCCAGTCGTCGCCGAGGGTTTCCTTCACCATCACGAGGTAATGCAGCGCCTGCTTGGCGTTGCGGATGCCGCCGGCGGGCTTCATGCCAATGCGGATTCCGGTGTCGAAAAAGTAATCACGAATGGCCTCCAGCATCACGAGCGTGACGGGGATGGTAGCGGCGGGCGAAACCTTGCCGGTGCTGGTCTTGATGAAATTCGCACCGGCTTGCATGGCGATTTCGCTGGCAAGGCGGACGTTGTCGTAGGTGACGAGTTCGCCGGTTTCGAGAATCACTTTCAGGTGCGCCGGCCCGCAGGCTTCTTTGGTCGCGGCGATTTCGTCGAACATCTTCGCGTAATCGCCGGAAAGGAACGCACAGCGGTTGATGACCATGTCAATTTCATCCGCACCATCGGCGACGGCGCGGCGGACTTCATCCAGTTTGGTGCGCAGGGGATACTGGCCACTGGGAAAGGCGGTGGCGACGGACGCAACGTGAACGCGTGAATTTTCGCCCAGAAATTTTCGCGCGTATTTCACCATGTTCGGATAAATGCAAACGGCCGCGCAGGGCGGCACATTATATTTCGGATCAGCGGGCTGAAGTGCTTTGCGGCAGAGATAGGCGACCTTGCCGGGCGTGTCTTTGCCTTCGAGCGTCGTCAAATCCATCATCGAAACCACGATTTTCAGCCCGGCGAGCTTGGCACTGGTCTTGATGCTGCGTTTGGTGAAGGCGGTGGCGCGTTCCTCTACCATGACCTGGTCAACCGTCGGAATGGCTGGAGTGCGGAGTGCGGAGTACGGAGTGCGGAACAAAGCCGCCGGCCGTTCTGCTTCCAAATGCACGGGCGCTTTCATAATTACCGCAATTCTGAACGCAGGAACACGCAGCGTCAATGCGGTTTTAGTGCTCCAGAACGGGGTTTCCATTCGTAATCTTGATCCTGCCAACGGACATCAGCCTATCGCGCAACGCGGTTCGGGCCAGCGCGGGTATCGGCCCTGAAATTCACTGGGGGACGATACGAATCCGCAAGAAGTGCATCGGCGTCGAGTTGATGGGAGCCAGGTCAGTCACGGTGACCGTCTCGGTGCCGTTGCCATTGTCGGTCACGGTTTGCGAGGTGTAGGCTGGGGCCGGAGTTCCAGATGTCGGAAGTCAGATCGGTACAGACTTCAGCCACGTAGCTGATGTCCGTTGGTGCGGGATGGGTGCGGTTGAAAGTAACCGTGAGATAATTGCCGCTTTGCGCAAAAGAAATCGGGTTCGCGTTGGGGACATTCGGGTCGGTGTTGAACGCGTATTCGAGGATGTTAATCAGGCCGTCGCCATCGGGATCGGCGGTGTTGGCGGCGTTACCGGAATTTTGCGCTGTGCCGAAGTGGGTTTGCCGCCAGGTCGCCAACGGCGTAATCGCCAGTGAAATGGGCAGGGCCACAAGCGGCTGGTTTGTGTCCGTTGTTTGAACCAGGATCGTCGCGGTATAATTTCCGTAGGCGAGTCCGGTGGGATTGAACAAAACATTCACAGTATTGGATTCAGAGCCGGGCACAAACGCGGCATTGCCATCAAAACCGAGCCACGCAGTCGGCGTCAGCCGAACCGCGAAATTGGGCTGCAAATAATTTTGATTGAAGGCAACGGTTGTACCCTGGGTGCGGGCGGCATTTTGGACACCGACGGTGCAGGCGTTGGAAACGGCCATGGACTGATATTCCATCAGGATTTCGCCGGTGGTTTTCAGAATGAGCTGGCAATTCACCGGAGCATTGGTGTTTTTGAAAAACACGTTTTGAAATTCCAGGGTGAAGGTGCCATTGATGGTATCCGTGAGAGTATAGACGTGGCCGGTCTTGTTGATTAAATCATCCCAGAAAAAGGCGATGGCATTGGACGGCGCGGAGAGGTTCGGAAGCGTTGTATTTGTCGAAGTGTCACCGCTGAAAGGACTGAAGGTGACGAAACCATTGGGCGAAACGTAGAGTTGCGGGAAAGAGTTGGTAAAAAAGGGAAAAGCAAAGCCGATGTTGATGGGGCCGGCTATCCCTTCATCCCTGGCGAGTTTGGGTGTGAGCGCAGTGAAACTTGAAGAAATATCCTGGCCCAGGGCGGAAATATCCTTCCAAGTGTAAGCCGGGCCGCCCGGTTGGCTGGAATTTATTGCGCTGTAGGCGATTGGATTTGCGTTGGTGACAAAAAGCCAATAGCCGAGCGGCAGGCCACCGTTGTTGGCAATCGTGAGCGGCACGCTTAACGCGGGCGAATTTGAGCCAAGCGTTTGAGTGAGACCGGGCGCGATGATGTTCGCCTGCGGCGGTGGCCCGACGTAAAGCGCGGCTGAACGCAAAATGGCCGGTGTATTCAATGTGACGGGATTTGCATCGGCCACCATGAATGTGAAATTGCTTATCGCTGTTCCCGCGAATGTGTCCCACCAGGTGCCGGTATAAGTTCCGGGATTCAATCCGGCGACCTGCACCGTTCCGGCCACACTGCTGCTGGCGCCAGGATCGAAAACATTGGTGCGGTTCCAAATCCAGGTTGCGTCAAAGCTCGAGTTGCCGACCGCGTAAGCGGCGAGTGTCGGCACATACGGATTGAGTGTGATGTTGCCGAGGTTGAACCCAGTCCAGGCCGGGATTGTAAAGTTGAATGCTATGCGCGCCGGCGGCAACGGGAATGGTCGTGGTAAAATTCGTGGAGGTGTCGCTGGCGGTGGCGGGAAACGAAATGTTGGTCTGGACGATTCCGTCGAGTAAAAATTTCCAGCCCGGCGCCCGAAAGTGCAATGGTAAGAATTTGAACGGAAAAGGTCCCGGACTGCGGAAAGTTGACATTGAAAGTGTAGCCGTTCGGCGTCATGGACCGATGATAGGTTCCTTGCAAATAACTCGGCGCGGTTCCGATGCCGTCGGGCGCGGTGTTTCCAACCGTGAACGTGTCTTGCGAAGCCGTGGCCCAGCCGCCGCCCAGCGCAAATGTCAACGGGCCGTTCGCGCCGCCCGTCACTGCCGGAATTGTTTTGTTCAAGACATTTTGGTCGCCTAAACCCGACCGGGTGATGAAATCGCTGACGGCCTGGAAGTAAGCATAATCATTTTCCCCATCCATGCTGTCCCACCACCACGGCTCCTCATTGCCCGACTGGCCGTTCATGAGGCCGGCCCAAAGTGGAGCATCCACGCCAAGTTTTGGGACGCCATTCGTGGCGCATTCGGAGCCGAAATCGGGCCTGACCGGCTGGGAAGCGCTGATGTCCGGCGCGTCCCGCAAGCCGGTGATCACGTCGCTCGGGTAATCGTGGTGCGTGTAATAATCACATTCGTCCCAAATGGGTTCGGTGAGGTCCGAACTGGTGGTGATGAGATGTTGATATGGGTCTTGCGAACGGATAAATGACGCCATTTGGTTGTGCCATGACTGGATGATTCCCCATTGTCCCGTTTGTCCAGCGTCGGTGAACTGGACTTCGTTGAAAAGTTCCCAGGCCATGATGGAAGTCGAATAACCCCAGCGCGCCACGGCGTAACGCAGTTTGCGCTCGGTCAAGGCGATGGCCGTCTGGTTCGTAAAAAATTGCACCGGATTCGTCATGAATCCGTTGGTGCTGCCGATGTTGTTGGTGATGTCGTATGGATTCTGCCCCCAGTTGGGGTCCACGGTCGTGGAATACTGCCCGTGATGTTGCAACGTCATCTGGAAATGAATGCCCGCCTGTTCCGCTGCGGCTACAATTCCATCCCATTTCTGAGCGACGGTCAGATTCAACTGGCCCAGCGGCAGCGTCGGGCCTGAGGCCGGCCAGTCGAGATTTTTGCCGTCCCAATGGTCCATCCAGACGCGCGACCAGTTTTCGTGCGCGGCGCCCATTTTCCAGAAAATATTCGTAACGCTGTAAACGATGTTACCGTCGGTCTGGTCCCAGGCGACGTCTTCGCCGCGCGGAAAAAAACGTTTGCCGTTGCTCGTGGCGAAGCGGCGCGGATTCGACGGATCAACTCGAATAAAACCCGCATCCGTCGGCGAGCCGGCCACTGTCCAGGAGGTCGGCTGCAAATTGCTGACGGAAAGCGGAGTCCCGTTCATGGTCACACTGCTGATGCTGTAAACGCCGGCCATCGTCGGTGTGTGGCGCACCCGCCACGTCGTGCCGCCGTCAAAGAACGCCGGCAACGAAACAACGGAATTGTCCGGCTGCAAAATCTGCACCCGCACATCGGTGACGGTGTAGTCGAATGGATCGGTCGTCAAGTTGGTGACATTGAACGCGGCTTCGATTTTGGAGTAAGTACCTTGCGCAGAAATTTTGGTCAGGACACAAAAAGAAAGAACAACCAGAATTACCGTTTTGAAGAACCGGGCATTGCTGGCAACCCGCTTGAGACATGGGTGCATGTGGTTAAACTGCTCTATTTTGGACGCTTCTGCAAGCGATGACCCTGAAGGGGGTGAACAATTCCCCGTCTTCAAGCTGGCGAAAACCTCCGGAATTTTTGGCGCCCTTCGTCCCCGGTTTTGGGGTTGGCCAGGCACCCCGCTAAATCTGGATCAATTTGATTTGTTCGCCGTCCTTGGCGGCGGCTTCGCCCAGGGTTTGCGCCTGGCATTTGCGGCGTTCGATGATGTGCTTGTCGAGCACCGGGTCGTAAGGCACGGGATAATTCCCGTCGTAACAGGCCAGGCAGAATGATTCCTTCGGCAGGCCGGTGGCTTTGACCATGCCGTCCTGTGACAGATAATGCAGCGAGTCGGCGCTCAGGTAGCGGCGGATTTCCGCCACACTGTGATTGGCCGCCATGAGTTTGCTGCGGTCGGGGAAATCAATGCCATAGACGCACGGGTTCATGTGTGGCGGACAACTCACCATCACGTGAACTTCCTTCGCGCCGGCTTCCTTGAGCGTCTTGACGCGCGCCTTGCACGTCGTGCCGCGCACGATGGAATCGTCCACGATCACGACGCGTTTGCCTTTCACGAGCGACGCAATCAAATTCAATTTCACCCGCACGTCAAAATCACGGATGAGTTGTGACGGCTGCAAAAAGCTGCGTCCGACGTAGTGGTTGCGGATGAACGCCATCTCGAACGGCACGCCGGATTGCTCCGAATAGCCCAGCGCCGCGCACACACCGCTGTCCGGCACCGGAACCACCAGGTCGGCGGCGACGGGATGTTCGCGCGCGAGTTGCCGGCCCATTTCCTTGCGAACTTCATAAACGCTGCGGCTGGCAATTGTGCTGTCCGGCCGCGCGAAATAAACGTATTCGAAAATGCAAAACGCGCGCCGCGTGTGTTCGGGAAACGCCTGAAAGCTGACCAATCCTTTTTCATTGATGACGACGATTTCACCGGGCGCAACATCGCGGACAAACTGGGCGTGAATCTGGTCAAACGCGACGGATTCACTCGCCAGCACCCACGCGCCGTCCACGCGGCCGAGGGCCAACGGGCGGAAGCCGAACGGATCGCGCGCGCCGATCAACTCCTTTTCGGTCATGATGACGAGTGAATAGGCGCCTTCGATGCGGCGGAGCGTTTGCACGAGCGTGTTCTCCACGCCGTTGAGCGACGGCTGCGCGAACATCATGATGATGATTTCGCTGTCCACACTCGTCTGGAAAACCAGCCCGCGGTCTTCGAGTTCATCGCGGAGCGCTGCGGCGTTGGTGAGATTGCCATTGTGCGCCACGGCGATCTGGCCGCGCGTGCAATCCACGGTGAGCGGCTGGGCGTTGCGAAGATTGGACGTGCCGGTCGTGGAATAACGCGTGTGGCCGACGGCCACGTTGCCGACGAGATCGTGCAGGATTTTCGGATTAAAAACCTGCGATACGAGTCCCATGCCGTGGTGCTTGAAAAATTTACCATCGTGACAGGTGACGATGCCAGCGCTTTCCTGCCCGCGATGTTGCAGCGCGTAAAGACCGTAGTAGGTCAATTCGGCGGCATTCGGATGACCGAAAATGCCGAACACGCCGCAATAATGTTTGGGATAATTTTGCTGTTGCATCGCCCGCGCCGCTGAATTCTTGCAAAGACCCGTCGCGCAAGCAAGCCGGAATGAAGTCTTTGTCGCAGAGCAAAAGTTTAAATCCGCCGGAACAAGCCTTCATTCAGGCCGATGATTGCAGCCGCAATCCGTAAATCATGACTTTTGGGTAGTGTCCTAATTTGACCGGAGCGCGGATTGTCCCCAATCCGCAGCGGCTGGACTGATCAAGGATACTGCGAGTTGGGACAACTCGCGCTCCGTTCGGTAATTCGGTTTTCAAATCAGGACACTACCGACTTTTGGGTAGTGTATCAATTTGAAGGTAGGGACAGCGCGCCGCGCTGTCCGGACGCCTCGGCGAGGCGTCCCTACCATTGAAAATGACACAATACCGACTTTTGCGCGTTCTGGATTTTTAGCCACGGTTTGTGCTATGATGGGGGTGAGAGACATTGAAAGCGCTCATTGAAACCAGAAAAACACGGCCCGAGCGGGTTTTCGTTATCGGCGCCGAATTCAAATCGCGTCGCCGCCTGGACACGCGCGACTCGCTCGCCGAACTCGTCGAGCTGGCCGCGACCGCCGGCGGCGAAGTCGTCGGCGACGGTTTCCAAAAGCTGGATGCGCCGGCGCCCGCCACGTTCATCGGCAAGGGCAAGGCGGAGGAATTCGCCGAATTTTGCCGGCGCCAGGACGTGGACACCGTCATCTTCGACGACGAATTGTCACCCGCGCAGAGCCGCACGCTCGAACAGATTTTCAACTGCAAAATCCTGGACCGCACATCGCTGATTCTCGACATCTTCGCCCAACGCGCCCGGACGCGCGAAGGCAAGCTCCAGATCGAGCTGGCGCAGCTCCAGCATTTGCTGCCGCGCCTGACGCGGTTCTGGGGCCACTTGTCGCGGCAGGCGGGCGGCATCGGCATGCGCGGCGGCGAAGGCGAAACCCAACTGGAAACCGACCGCCGCCGGGTGCAGGACCGCATCGCCAGAATCTCGCGCGAACTCGAACTGGTCCGCCAGCAACGCGGCATCCAGCGCAGCGGGCGCCAGCGCAGCCAGTGGCCGCTCGCGTCCATCGTCGGTTACACCAACGCCGGCAAATCCACGCTGCTCAACGCCCTCACCGGTTCGAACGTTCTGGTCAAGGACATCCTGTTCGCCACGCTTGACCCGGCCACGCGCCGTCTGCGCCTGCCGACGAACCAGAATGTTTTGCTGACCGACACGGTAGGTTTCATCCGCAAACTGCCGCACAAGCTGGTCGAGGCGTTCAAGGCCACGCTGGAGGAGGTCGTGCAGGCGGATTTGCTGTTGCACGTCGTGGACGTCAGCCATCCGCAGGTTGAGGAACAGATTCAGGCGGTGAATGCCGTGCTCGCCGAAATCGGCGCGGGCGGAAAGCCGACCATCATGGTTCTCAACAAATTGGACCGGCTCAACCCCGACGGAAGCGGGGCGAACGGCGCGCTGAACCGGCTGCAGGAAAATCATCCGCATGCGGTCGCAATTTCGGCGACGACGGGCGAAGGCATTCCCTCGCTGCTCGCGGAAATCAGCACGCAGTTGCGGCCCAAGCGGGAATTTCTGGAGCTGCGCGTGCCGCACGAGCAGTCCGCCGTCATCGCGCGGCTGCATCAGGTCGGCCAGGTCATCGAAAGCAGCTATCGCGGGCCGAAGGCGCGGTTCAAGGTCCGCATTCCGCCGCAGCATCACGACGAGTTTGCGCCGTTCATCGTGCGTGATGGGCGGACAGCCTCGTAAAATAATTCGGCATCCACTGCTTGCCCTGCGGTTGCGGGTGGCAATATATTGTCGGCGTAATCCAGGTTATGTTGCACAGCGGCCGCCAGACCATCAATGTCAGCAACGTCCTCTCCGTCATCATGGGAGGCGGGCAAGGCACGCGGCTGTTCCCGCTCACCAAGGAGCGCGCCAAGCCCGCCGTGCCGTTGGCCGGCAAATACCGGCTGGTGGACATCCCGATTTCCAACTGCATCAACTCCGGATTCCGGCGCATTTACATTCTGACGCAATTCAATTCCACCTCGCTGCACAGCCACATTTCGGGGACGTATAAATTCGACCTCTTTTCGAGCGGCTTCGTGGAAATCCTCGCGGCGCAGCAGAACGCTCACCGACACGTCATGGTATGAAGGCACCGCCGACGCCGTGCGGAAAAATCTCACGCACTTTCTCAATCACGATTTCGATTACCTGCTCATCCTCAGCGGCGACCAGTTGTATCGGATGGATCTGCGCCGCATCATCGGCCAGCACGCCGGGACCGGCGCGGACATCACCATTGCCACCATTCCCGTCAGCCGGCAGGCTGCGCAATCGCTGGGCATCCTGCAAGTCGGCGAGGATCGCCGCGTCGCGCGGTTTGCCGAAAAACCGTCCGACCCCGCCATGCTCGACTCGCTGCGGTTGCCATCCGAATGGCACTCACAATTTGGCATCAAGGGCGGCGGCGAATTGTTCCTTGCCTCGATGGGCATTTACGTTTTCAATCGCAGCCTGATCCGTGAACTGCTGGACAATCCGCTGACCGATTTCGGCAAGCACATTATCCCGCACGCTATCAGTTCGCGCCGGGTGTTCTCCTACATTTTCCAGGGCTATTGGGAGGACATCGGCACCATCCGCTCGTTTTTCGAGGCGAACCTCGACCTCGTTTCCGAACTGCCGCGGTTCAACTTCTTCGACATGAGCGCCCCCATTTACAGTCATCCGCGGTATCTGCCCAGTTCCAAAATCAACGGCGCGCACATTGACCACGTGCTCGTTTCCGACGGCTGCATCATCAACCCTTCGCGCATCACCAACAGTATCGTCGGGCTGCGCACTATCATCGGCGCCGGCACCGAGTTGAACCGCGTCGTCATCCTCGGCAGCGACTATTACGAATCACAGGAATCCGTCGAGGCCTACGAACGCGAAGGCAAGCCGCGTATGGGCGTCGGCGCGAACTGCAAGATTGAAAACGCCATCATTGATAAAAACGCGCGCATCGGGAACAACGTGACCATTTCGCCTGCCGGCAAACCGGATAAACTCGACCACGAACTTTACTACATCCGCGACGGCATCATCATCATCCCCAAAAACGCCGTCATCCCGCACGGGACGGTGATTTGAAAATACGGTTCAAATAACCAGCGCCATTTACTTTCTTTCGCTTCGCTGCTAAAACTTCCGTGTGCTCAATGACGCCGCCATCTGGAAAGCGCTCAATTCGCCGCGCCGGTTGTTTCTGATCGCCGGGCCGTGCGTGATTGAAAACGAGAAGCTGTGCCTGCAAGTCGCCGCTTCGCTCAAGAAAACCTGCGCGCAACTCGGCATCTTTTACGTCTTCAAGGCCAGTTTCGACAAGGCCAACCGCACGTCGGCCAAATCTTTTCGCGGGCCGGGCCTCGACGAGGGGTTGCGCGTGCTCGCCAAAGTGCGCGAGAAAACCGGCGTGCCGGTGCTCACGGACATCCACACCGAAACCCAGGCCGCCGTCGCCGGCGAGGTCGTGGACATCCTGCAAATCCCGGCATTCCTCTGCCGCCAGACGGATTTGATTGAAGCCGCCGTGCTCACCGGCCAGATCGTGAATCTGAAAAAAGGCCAGTTCCTTTCGCCGGCTGAAATGGGGCAGGTTGTGGATAAAGCCCGGCGCGCGGGCGCAAAAAAAATCCTGCTCACGGAACGCGGCACGACGTTCGGCTACAACAATCTCGTGGCCGACCTGCGCTCGATTCCATTGATGCAGCGCTTCGGGTTCCCGGTGGTGTTCGACGCGACGCATTCCGTGCAATTGCCCGGTGGCGGCGGCGACAAATCGTCCGGCCAGCGCGAATTTGCGCCCGTGCTTGCCCGCGCCGCGCTCGCCGCCGGCGCAAATGGCCTCTTCATTGAAACGCATCCGCAACCCGACCGCGCGTTGAGCGACGGGCCGAACATGATTCCGCTGGCCGAAATGCCGGCGTTGCTGCAAGAACCTGCTTAAAATTTTCAACGTGGTGGCAAAGTGACAGGTGACGTGTGACAAGTGACAAGAAAACAGCAACCACACGACGCACGAAAAATCCTGTCACTCGTCACATGTCACTTGTCACCCGGCTCAAGCGCGTAAAATTATTTCTGTGCGACGTGGACGGCGTGATGACCGACGGCGCGGTATTCATCGGCGGCGCACGCGAAATCAAGCGCTTCAACATCCGCGATGGCCTTGGCCTGGTGTTTCTGCGCCGCGCCGGCTTCAAAGTCGGCTGGGTTTCGGCGCGGCCATCGGCCGTGACGGAATTGCGCGCGGCCGAACTGAAAATTGATTTTCTCATCCAGCAGGGCGATCGGGTAGGCAAGAGTGGCGCGGTCGAAAAGCTTTTGCGGCGGGCGAACCTGGATTGGGACGCGGTTTGTTTTGTGGGCGACGACGTGGTGGATTTGGGTCCGCTGCGGCGGGCCGGTTTCGCGGTGGCGGTGGCCGATGCGCGGCCGGAAGTGAAGGCGGCGGCGCATTATGTGACGCGCGCGCCGGGCGGCCACGGCGCGATCCGCGAAGTGGCGGAAATGATTTTGCAGGCGCAGGGGAAATGGGATTCAATCGTCGCGCATTACCAAAAATGACAGGTGACGTGTGACACGTGACAGGGAAAAAGCAACCATCCGGCGGTGGGGCGAGCGTACCCGCGAGCCGAGAACCGGCGGTTCTTTCCCGCACGCCGGCTCGCCGGTAGTCTCGCCCCACCTGACGAAATCAGTTTTGGCTCTGGCAATGCTGACGATTCTGCTTATTGCGGTTCCCAGCGGGCGCACGCAACAAAAAGGCGTCCAACACGCGAGCGATTTCACGTCGGTCGAATATTTTGAACCGCCGCATCAACAGCAAATGAAATCGCGGTTGTCGGGAGCGGAAGCGCAGCCGCAGGCCGGCGGGCTGCTCGTCATCAAGCAGCTCAAACTCGAAACGTTCAACGTGAACGGCAAACCGGAACTGATCGTGAACGCGCCGGAATGCGTTTATGACACGTTCAACCGCGTGGCGAATTCGCCGCGACATTTGCAGTTGCAGGCGGGCGATGGAAAATTCCACGTCGAGGGCGACGGTTTTTTGTGGCGGCAAAACGATTCCTTCCTCACCATCTCAAACAATGTGCGCACCGTGATTGAAAATACGATGAAATGAAAAACCGGACCGTGAAAAATTTTTACCTCATCGTGTTGCTGGCCATGGCGAACGTTGGGATGCTGCGCGCCCAGACGAACACGAACGCCGTCGCGGCAAATGCGATGAACGCCGCCGTGACATTCCCTGCCGGCACCCACGAACACCGCCCATGTTGTCCTGACGCCAAAACCGCGCCCACCGACGCTGATTGAAGCGGACAGTCGCGCTGATTTCGATTTGACCAAGCGCAGGGCGATTTATCACGAGCAACGTCCGCGTGAACGATCCGGAAATGAAATTGAGCTGCGAATGGCTCGCCGCCGACTTGCCGCAGGACGGCGGGCATGTCGACCACATCGTCGCCGAGACAAACGTGGTCATTGATTTCGCGGACGAAAGTGGCCAGACCATCCACGCCACCGGCGAAAAGGCGGTTTATGTTTATGAGGTGCAAAACGGCGCGACGAATGAAACCGTCACGCTCACGGGCAATCGCCGAGTTGGAAAACGCACAGGGCATGGCTCACCGGCGAACCGATTGTACTGGGACCGGGCGAACAACCGTCTCGCGCATGACGAACCCAAAGATGATTTTGCGACAAAATTTGAACGGCGCGATGTCGGGAACCAATTCGCCGGCGGCAACGACAAACAAACCGGCCGCGCCAAAATGATTTTGAAATGAATTTTCCGTGAGCGAACCTCAATCCAATCCTGAATCAAAGAAAAGCGCCAATGGGCCGGCCGTTGCGGTCGCGGTTGCTGAAACTCCCCTGCTGATCACGGAAAAACTGGTGAAGACGTATCACAACCGCCGCGTGGTGGACGACGTTTCGGTGAGCGTGGGCGCGGGTGAAATCGTCGGGTTGCTCGGCCCGAATGGCGCGGGCAAGACGACCACGTTCAACATGGTCGTTGGCATCGTGAAGCCGGACGCGGGCGCGGTGAAATTCACCGCGCGCGACGTCACGCGGCTGCCGATGCACCAGCGCGCGCGGCTTGGCATCGGCTATCTGACGCAGGAACCGTCGGTCTTCCGCAAACTGACGGTCGAGGAAAACATCCTGGCGATTCTCGAAACGTGCAAACTGTCGGACGACGAACGCACGGTGCGTTTGAAGTATTTGCTCGAGGAACTGGATTTGACGCCGGTGGCCCGGAACAAGGCCTACACGTTGAGCGGCGGCGAGAAGCGGCGGCTGGAAATCACCCGCGCCCTGGTGACCAGCCCGAAACTGATGCTGCTGGACGAGCCGTTCAGCGGCATTGACCCGATCGCGGTTTATGAGGTGCAAAAGATCATCCGGCGTTTGAAGGAGCGCGGGCTGGGCATTTTGGTGACCGACCACAACGTGCGCGAAACCTTGAAATTGATTGACCGCGGCTACATCATCCACAAGGGACAGGTGCTCGTGGAAGGTTCGTCCGAATTTCTGGCGAACGACCCGAAGGCGCGTGAGATTTACCTGGGGCCGGAGTTTAATTTATAATTGAGAACAGGATTAAGATTAAGATCATGATCAAGAAATTGTTGAAACGGTTCACCGCCTTTTTCCGATCTAAATCCTGATTGTAATCTCTAATGAGCATGCAACACGAGACCGTCACGGTTGACCAATTTTACAAGGAACACGCCGAGGCGCTGCAGATGAGGCTCGTCGCCGGCGCGGCGAATTTGAAGCGCATCATCCGCGAGCCGACCGTCAACCGCCCCGGCCTCGCGTTGAGCGGATTCACGCAATACTTCGCCTACAAACGCGTGCAAGTCATGGGCAACGCGGAGGTGTATTACCTGCGTTCCCTCTCGAAAAAACAACGGGAGGCGCGTTACGCCTATTTGTTTGCCTACAAAATCCCGTGCGTCGTCTTCAGCCGCGGTTTTCGTCCCGACAAGGAATTTCTGAAGGCGGCGGCGGACGCGAACGTGCCGATTTTCCAAAGCCCGCTGGTGACGATGAAATTCATCAATGCCGCGACGTTGAAGCTCGAAATGATGTTCGCCCCGCGCGGCACGGAATTGGGCAGCATGGTGGACATCCTCGGCGTGGGCGTCATCATCCGCGGCGAAAGCGGCATCGGCAAAAGCGAGGCCGTCCTCGCGCTCATCGAACGCGGTTACAGCCTCGTCGCCGATGACGTGTCAAAGTCACGCTCGTGGACGGCCACGAAGTGATTTGCACCAGCGCGGAACTCACCCGCAATCACATGGAAGTGCGCGGCATCGGCATCATCAATGTCGCCGCCATGTTCGGCGTCAAAAGCATCCGCAAGGAAAAAAACCTCGACCTGGTCGTCACCCTCAAGCCGTGGGATGAAGTCCAGGAGGTGGACCGCGTCGGCATGGAACAGGAATTCGTAAAGGTCCTGGGCGTGGATATTCCACACGTCATCATTCCCGTCCGGCCGGGACGCGACCTGGCGCGGCTCATTGAAGTCGCCGCGTTCCAGATCAAATTGAAAATGTCCGGCCAGAATGCCGCGCAGGAATTAAACCAGCGCCTCATCGCACAAATGTCGCCCGACCACGCCGCCGCCGGAGTAATGGTAAAATTGAAATTTAAGTGGCGCAATCCCGCGGCGGCAATTAGACTCGCTTGGAGCAAACCGATGAGCGCGAAAAAACCGCCGGATGGCGGGGCCATCACCAAAGAACTGACCATCGTGAACAAGCTGGGCATTCACGCCCGGCCGGCCGCGCTCTTTGTGAAGACCGCCAACCGGTTTGCCTGCGACATCTTTGTTGAAAAGGACGGCGAAAAAATCAACGGCAAAAGCATCATGGGTTTGATGATGCTCGCCGCCGGCCCCGGCAGCAAATTGATCCTGCACGCCCGCGGCGCAGACGCCCAGCAAGCCATCGCCGAACTCGAAGCCCTCGTCCAACGAAAGTTTGATGAGGATTAAATTTGTTCGCTCTTTCCGATTTCAAGCGGCAATTCGAACGCGGAATACAATGTTTATCGGTTCCTCGCTCGATTTCGAACTTTGGACTTTCAACTTCGGGCCTTGGACTTTAGGCTTCGCGCATGGCTGCCGCTGAAATTGATGTGAAATACGTCGCGCATCTGGCGCGGCTGCGCTCACGCCCGACGAAGAAAAAAAACTCGCCAGCCAGCTTGGCAACATCCTCGGCTACATCGAAAAGTTGAATGAACTCGACGTGGCCGGCGTCGAGCCGACCGCTCATGCCGTGCCGATGGTCAATGTCACGCGCCCTGACGAAATCCGCCCGTCGCTCCCGCACGACGATGCCCTGCGCAACGCGCCCGCCAAGGCCAACGGCCTGTTCATCGTGCCTAAAATTGTGGAATAAAATCCGCGCAATCCGGGATTAGATGCTGAACCAACTCACCATTTCCGAACTCGCCACCAGGCTCGCCAAACGCGAAGTTTCCGCGCGCGAGGTGATGCAGTCGTGCCTCGACCAAATCGCCCGTGTGGATGGGAAAATCCACGCCTTCATCAGCCATAACCCTGATGATGCGCTCGCCCAGGCTGAAGCGGCCGACAAATTGCTTGCCCAAGGTGGCTGCGATGCAAGCCGCCCGCTCCTCGGCGTGCCGGTGGCCATCAAGGACGTCATCGCCGTCAAAAATCAGCCGCTCAATTGCGGCTCGAAAATTCTCGGCCAGTTCATTTCGCCCTACGACGCGACGGTCATTGAAAAATTGAAGGCGGCGGGCGCAATTGTTTTTGGCCGGTTGAACATGGACGAATTTGCGATGGGCAGCTCGACGGAAAATTCCGCGTTCGGCATCACGCGCAATCCATGGGACACGGCGCGGATTCCGGGCGGTTCCTCCGGCGGTTCGGCGGCGGCGGTCGCGGCGGACGAGACGATTGCCGCGCTGGGCTCGGACACGGGCGGCTCGATTCGCCAGCCGGCGGCGCTGTGCGGTTGCGTCGGCTTGAAACCGACCTACGGGCGCGTCTCGCGTTACGGCCTTGTTGCGTTCGCCTCGTCGCTCGATCAAATCGGCACGTTCACCAAAAACATCCGCGACGCGGCAACGATGCTCGATGTCATTGGCGGACATGACCCGC
Source organism: uncultured Verrucomicrobiae bacterium (assembly GCA_963754775.1). Classification (GTDB taxonomy): domain Bacteria; phylum Verrucomicrobiota; class Verrucomicrobiia; order Limisphaerales; family UBA11358; genus UBA11358. Next base: position 33,871 of record CAVWHM010000021.1, on the reverse strand, counting down.
GTGATTCGACGAGCGTGCCGCAACCCGTTCCGAATTACGCTGCCGCGCTCGACGGGTCCTCGCCGGACGGCAACCATCAAAGGCCTGAAACTGGGTTTGCCGAAGGAATACCTGATCGGCGGTCTCGACGCAGAGGTGAAAGCGGCGATGGACGCGGCGGTGAAGCAATTTGAAAAACTGGGCGCGGAGATCGTGGAGATTTCCCTGCCGCACACGGATTATGCGGTGGCGACTTATTATATCATCGCCACCGCGGAAGCGTCGGCGAACCTGGCGCGGTTCGACGGCATTCGCTACGGCGCACGGGTGGACGGCGCCGACCCGATTGAGCTTTACAGCCGGACGCGCGGCGCGGGTTTCGGCGCGGAAGTGAAGCGGCGCATCATCCTCGGCACTTACGTTTTGAGCAGCGGCTACTACGACGCCTATTATTTGCGCGCGCAAAAAGTCCGCACGCTCATCCGCAACGATTTTCTGAAGGCGTTTGAAAAAGTGGACGCCATGGTTACGCCGACTTCGCCGACGGCGGCGTTCAAGATCGGCGAGAAATCAGACGACCCATTGCAGATGTATCTGAGCGATATTTTTACGATTTCATGCAACCTGGCGGGCATCTGCGGCGTCAGCCTTCCGTGCGGGTTTACAAAAACCCCGAAACTGCCCCTGGGGCTGCAATTACTTGGCAAACCATTCGGCGAGGAAATCATTTTGCGCCTCGGGCACGCTTACGAACAAAGCACGCCCTGGCACCAGGAGAAACCGCCGCTCTAATCCGCAAATAATCGGGCTTGCTTTTTAAGTAACTCAATGGTTACTTATCCAGGTATGGTAAAATCCGCACGGTTGAACGACGGCACGGCGGGGCGAAATCCCCAACGCACGCGCGAACGCATCCTGTCCGCCGCGCTCAAAGAATTCGCCGCCAACGGTTTTGCCGGCGCGCGCGTGGACGCGATTGCGCGGCGCGCGGCCATCAACAAACGGATGCTCTACCATTATTTCGGCGACAAGGAACATTTGTTCCGCGAAGTGTTGCGCCTGAAAATGGCCGAGCGGCAGACCTGGGCCGAAACATTGTCGGGCGATCCGGCGGAAAGCCTCAACTTTTGGTTTGAAGCCGCGTGCAAGGACCCGGACTGGGTTCGCCTGCTGGAATGGGAGGCGTTGCAGGAGGCCGACAAACGGTTGATTGACGAAAAAAACCGGCGCACGGCGACGGCACGCGGCCTGGAGCGCATCCGGCAGCGGCAGGCGCGCGGCCAAATCTCCGCCGAACTCGACCCGCGCCACGTGATGCTGTCCATGCGCTCGCTGACGATGTTTCCGGCGGCGTTTCCACAATTGACCAGGCTCATCATGGGGCGGCCGGTTTCCGATCCACAATTCCAGAAGGAACGCACGGCATTTTTGCGGAAATTTGCGGCGGCTTTTCAGCCGGTGAAGAAACAGCACGTCAAAATCCGCTTTGTGAAATAATCTGCCATGAAAAAATTCCTTTTTCTTTCCACGTTCGCACTTGCCGCGGCAATGCTGGCCAATGGTTGTTCGCGCGGCAAAAACAACGCAGGCGGTGCGGGCGTGCCGGTGCTTGTGGCGCTAGCGGTGGAAACGAACCTCCCGGTGCAAATTGACCCGGCGCCAGTCGGCCACGTGATGCCGATTTCAACGGTGACGGTCCATTCGCAAATCCAGGGGATGATCAGCGAGATTCATTTTCAGGAAGGACAGGAGGTGAAGCAGGGCGATTTGCTGTTCACCATTGACCCGCGGCCTGAGCAGGCGGCGCTGACACAGGCGCAGGCGAATCTGGCACGCGATCGGGCGCAACTGGAGAACGCCAAAATTCAATTCGGCCGCGAGCAAAAGTTGTTCGACCAGAAACTCGTTTCGCAGGACGATTACGACACCAGCAAAGCGGGCATGGATACGTTGGCTGGCACGGTGCAGGCGGACGAGGCCGCCGTCACGAATGCCGTGTTGAATTTGGGCTACACCGAAATCCGGTCCCCGATGGATGGGGCAACGAGCGGCCTGCAATCTTACGTGGGCAATGTAGTCAAAGCCCCCGACGACACATTGTTGACCATCAACCGGATTCATCCGATTTATGTCGCGTTCGCCGTGCCGGAGCAATACCTGCCGGAAATCAAAAAGGACATGCGCGACCAAAACGCTGAAGGTGTCGGTGACTTTTCAAAACATGGATGGGCCGCCCGTGCAGGGTGAATTGACTTTCATTAACAACAGCGTTGATCAAACGACCGGCACAATTCAATTGAGGGCGACGTTCCCGAATGAAGACAGAGCGTTGTGGCCGGGACAATTCGTGGAAGTGGAACTGACCCTTTCGGAATTGACAAGCGTGGTTGTCATACCGTCACAAGCGGTACAGACGGGACAAAACAGTCAGTTCGTTTACGTCTTGAAACCGGATCCAACGAACACCACAAGTCAAATTGTTGAGAATCGCCCGGTTACAGTTGGCATCACCTATCAAGACGAAACCGTGGTGGAAAAAGGTTTGCAGGCCGGCGAAACGGTGGTGACAGACGGCCAATTGCGCCTCGCGCCCGGCGTGAAGGTGAACGTAAAAAGTTCGATTGAAGCGGCGTCTCCCGGCACTGCGCCATGAGCGTTCCCGAATTATTCATTCGCCGGCCCGTGATGACCACGCTGGTCATGTCGGGCATTTTGTTGTTCGGCATCATCGGCTACAGCCTGCTGCCGGTAAGCGACCTGCCCAGCGTGGACTACCCGACGATCAACGTTTCGGCCAGCCTGCCCGGTGCAAATCCCGAGACGATGGCCTCCGCCGTGGCCACGCCGTTGGAAAAGCAGTTCTCCACCATCGCCGGTGTGGATTCCATGTCGTCCGTCAGTGCGCAGGGTGCTTCGCAAATCACCATTCAATTTTCGCTGGACCGCGATATTGACGCGGCGGCGCAGGATGTTCAGGCGGCCATCGCCAAAGCCGCCCGGCAATTGCCGCCGAACATGCCCACGCCGCCGACTTACAGCAAAGTCAACCCGGCGGACGCGCCAATCTTGTATCTGGCGATGTCGTCGCCAACCCTGCCGCTCTCGGATGTGGATAATTACGCGGAGAATTTGCTGGCAGAGCAGATCTCCATGGTGAACGGCGTCGCGCAGGTTTCCGTATTCGGCTCACAACAATATGCCGTGCGCATTCAGATGGATCCGAACAAACTGGCAGCTTACGGCCTGGGCATTGACCAGGTCGAACAGGCGGTCGCCCAAGGCAACGTCGATCAGCCGACGGGTATCCTTTATGGCAAACATCAGGCGTTCACGGTGGAGGCCAACGGCCAGCTTGAGGACGCGGCGGCGTTTCGCCCGATGATTGTCGCCTGGCGCAACGGCAACCCGGTGCGGCTGGAGGAATTGGGAAACGTGCTCGACAGCGTGCAAAACAACAAAGTGGCGGCGTGGTATAATACGCCGGAACGCAGCACCCGCGCCGTGGTGCTGGCCATTCAACGCCAGCCGGGCGCGAACACCGTCGCCGTGGTGGACAATATCAAGAAATTGCTGCCGCAGTTCCGCGACCAGATTCCCGCAGCCGTTCAGCTCGACATTCTTTTTGACCGGTCGCAATCCATTCGTGAATCGGTGGCGGATGTCGAACACACGCTGTTTTTGGCCGTCTGCCTCGTAGTCCTGGTGATTTTCCTCTTCCTGCGAAACCTATCGGCAACCATCATTCCCAGCCTGGCGCTGCCGATGTCCATCATTGGCACGTTTGCCGTGATGGCGTTGCTCGGCTACAGCCTTGACAATTTGTCGCTCATGTCACTGACGCTGTGCGTCGGGTTCGTGGTGGACGACGCTATCGTCATGCTCGAAAACATTGTGCGCCACATGGAGAAAGGCGAGCCGCCGATGCAGGCGGCGCTGAACGGCTCCAGGGAAATCGGCTTCACAATAGTTTCGATGACCCTCTCGCTCTCGGCAGTGTTTATTCCGGTGCTGTTCATGAGCGGACTGCTGGGCCGGTTGTTGCATGAATTTGCAGTGACCATTGTTACCGCCGTGCTGGTGTCCGGTTTTGTTTCGCTGACGCTGACGCCGATGATGTGCAGCCGGTTCGTGCATGCGGAACGCGGGCGCAAACATGGACAGATTTACAATGCCTTCGAGCGGTTCTTCAACGGGATGCGCGACACTTACGATCGCACGCTGCAAGTTGCCCTGCGTCGCCGGGGCACCACCATGCTGGTGTCGCTGGGAATTTTTGTTATGACAATAATTTTGTTTGTGGTCATTCCAAAGGGCTTTTTTCCCAGCGAGGACACCGGCCAGATTTTCGCAATTACCGAGGCGGCGCAGGACATTTCCTTTGACGCGATGAAGCAACACCAACAGGCGGCGGCGAAAGTCGTCGCCGCCGACCCGAATGTTGACGGGTTCATGTCTGCTATCGGCGCCGGGGGGGCTTCCTCTACCTTGAACCAGGGCCGCATGTTCATGCGCTTGAAACCTCGCTCCGAACGCAAGTTGAGCGCAGACCAGATCATCCAGGAACTCCGCGAAAAACTGGCGCAGGTGACGGGCATCAACGTGTATCCGCAAAATCTGCCGCTCATTCGCGTTGGCGGCAAACTGACCAAGTCGTTGTATCAATACAGCCTGCAGGATACCGACACAAAGGAGCTTTTCCACTGGGCGCCGATTTTGACGGACAAGATGTCGCAATTGCCCGGTTTGCAGGACGTGACGAGCGATTTGCAAATCGCCAACCCACAGGTCAATGTGGACATTGATCGCGACAAAGCCGCCGCGCTGGGTGTGACGGCGCAGCAAATCGAAAACGCCCTCAATTATGCCTATGGAGAAATGCAGGCCTCCACGATTTATGCCGACGTGGCCGAATACTGGGTTGTCTTCGAAGTCGAACCGCAGTTTCAGCTCGACCCGGCAGCGCTGGCGCAACTTTACATCACCAGTTCGATGACCAGTTCCAACGGAACTCCCAACCTCGTTCCCTTGAGCGCCGTCGCCCGGCTCTCGCGCAGTCTGGGCCCGGCCAGCATTTCGCATGTCGGCCAATTGCCCGCCGTGACCATTTCCTTCAACCTCGCTCCGGGCGTGGCCCTCGGCACGGCGGTCTCGGAAATTCAGAGGCTTGAAGCTCAAATGCACCTGCCGGCGACCGTCTCCGGCAGTTTCCAGGGCGCGGCGCAGGTTTACCAATCCTCGCAACAGGGACTGATGGTTTTGCTCGTCATGTCCATTCTGGTCATCTATATCATCCTGGGAATTCTTTACGAAAGTTTCATCCACCCGTTGACGATCTTGTCCGGCCTGCCGTCAGCGGGTTTCGGCGCGTTAATCACATTGATTATTTACAGTTGGTGTAACATGAACACGCTTCACGAATTAGCACACCCACAAAATATCAGAACTTTTTTTAACGCATTGGTTTCGCACGCTGAACTGAATATTTACGGTTTTGTCGGCCTCATCATGCTCGTCGGCATCGTGAAGAAGAACGCCATTCTGATGATTGACTTCGCCATCGAAGCGCAACGGAACGGCAAAAAACCCGCAGACGCCATTTACGAAGGTTGCCTGCTGCGATTCCGTCCGATTATGATGACCACGATGGCCGCGCTCATGGCCACGCTGCCCATCGCGCTCGGCTTCGGCGCGGGAGGTTCCTCGCGGCAGTCCCTCGGTTTGGCCGTCGTTGGCGGGTTGATGGTCTCTCAACTGCTCACGCTCTACATCACGCCCGTGATTTACCTCTATCTGGAATCCTTCCATCAATGGTTCCTGCGCAAACGCGCCAAACGCGCGGCGATTCAAACCGCCGCAAATCCGGCCACGGCATGACCATATCGGCTGCCAAAATTTTCTCGCTCAACGGCAGGTTTTGGCAAAGATGGTTGCGTGATGAACGTCCGGCGCATGCTGTGCGGGCTGGCCTTGCTGATTTCGGCCTCGGAATTGTCGGCGGCGACGAATGCCGCGGGCTGTCTGCTCGCGGACGGCGGCATCATCCGCGGGCCGGTCGGGGAAAAGCGTATCGCGCTGGTATTCACCGGACATTCCTTTGCCGAGGGCGGCGAGATGATTTTGAACGCGTTGGCGCGGCATGACGCACGGGCCTCGTTTTTTCTCACGGGTGATTTTCTGACCAACCGCCAGTTCGCGCCACTCGTCCGCCGGATGGTGGCGGCGGGAAATTATGTCGGCCCGCACTCGGACAAGCACTTGCCTTACTGCGATCCGGCCACGCCAGATAAAACACTGGTGACACGCGCGGAATTTCGCGCCGACCTGGCTGCGAATCTGGAAAAACTCGCGGGTTGCGGAGTGAACCGCGCGGAAGCGCGCTATTTTCTGCCGCCGTTCGAACAGTTCAACGAAGATATTGTCCGCTGGAGCACGGAGCGAGGCCTGACCGTGGTGAACTTCACGCCGGGCACGCGCGCCAACGCGGATTACACGGGCGAGGCAGACAAAATTTTTGTCTCTTCACAGCGGATTTTCGAAAGCATCGTGCAACGCGAGCGCGAAGACCCGCAGGGGCTGAATGGATTTATTCTGCTGCTGCACCTCGGCAGCGGGCCGGGCCGCGCGGATAAGTTTGCGAACCGCGTTGGCGAGCTGCTGGATTTTCTGGCTGGCAGGGGCTACGCCTTCGTGCGCGTGGATGAATTGTTGGAAAACCGCGAGCCCGTCCACATCCGCGCGAATCAGGTCGGCTATGGCGTGCGCGAGCCAAAGCTGGCAGTGGCGTTTTCAAAATCCGCGCCGCCGGGGAAGTTCTCAGTCGTGGAAGCGGCGTCGCAAAAAGTTATTTTCACGGGACGGACAAAACCGATTTCCGGCGTGGCTTGGGGACAGTTCACGAACCACGCGGACCTGGATTTTTCGTCGTTACAGCAGCCGGGAAATTATTTCATCCGCTGCGGGACCGCGGTTTCGCCGCCATTCGACATCGGCCCGCGCCCGCTGGCAGCGTTGCCGGATGAATTGCTGGAGTTTATGCGCGAGCAGCGCTGCGGCTATAATCCGTGGCTCGGCACGAACTGTCATCAACTCGACGGCCGCACGGCTTACGGCCCGTCAACCAATGGCACACCGTTAGACGTCACCGGCGGCTGGCACGACGCGGGGGATTTGCTGAAATACCTGCTGACGTCCGGCAACGCGACCGCGCAGATGCTGCTGGCTTACGAATTAAATTCAGACCTCACAAATCGCGCATCGCTGTTCGCCGACCGCGCGGATGCGCTGGGAAATCCCGGTACGAACGGCGTTCCGGACATTCTCGACGAGGCGCGCTGGGGACTCGACTGGATGCTCAAGCTGCATCCCGCGCCCGATCAGCTTTATCATCAAGTTGCGGATGACCGTGATCACGCGGGCTGGCGTTTGCCGCAGGAAGACCCGGTGGATTACGGCTGGGGCAAGGGCGGCGCGCGCGTCGTTTATTTTGCGGATGGCCGGCCGCAAGGTTTGAAACAATACAAAAGCGTGTCCACCGGTGTCGCAAATCTCGCGGGCCGCTACGCTGCCGCGATGGCGCTCGCGTTTCAAATTTGGAAGGACGATCCACAACAAAAAGATTTTGCCGCGCGCTGTCTGCAGGCGGGCAAGGAAGTTTATGAACTCGGTCGCGCGAAGGAAGGCGTGCAGCAAGGCAATTCCTACAGTTCGCCCTATCGCTACGCAGGAAACGACCTGGGCCGACGACATGGAATGGGGCGCGGCGGAACTTTTTCGCGCCACGGGCAAACGCCGCTATCTCGACGAAGCGAAACGCTACGCAAAACTCGCGGCGGACGAAAGCTGGATGGGCAAAGAGCAGACCGGGCATTACCAGTATTACCCGTTCGTGAACGTCGGCCACTTCCGCCTCTATGATCTCGTGGATCGCGACTTCCAAAAACTGCTCGCGGGCTATTATCGAAACGGCATCGAGCGCTGCGTGCGCGCCGGAGAGAAGAATCCCTATCGCATCGGCGTGCCGTTCATCTGGTGCTCGGACAATCTGGTCGTGGCGCTCGTCACGCAATGCCTGCTTTACGAGCGAATGACCGGCGACCGGCGCTATCACGAATTCGCCGTGAAGCAGCGTGACTGGTTGCTCGGTCGCAATCCGTGGGGCACCACGATGTTCACCGGAATTGGCGCCGTGTTTCCGCGCGACGTTCACCTGATGACGGTGCAATTGCTGAAACGGCCCGTGCGCGGCGGCCTCGTGGACGGACCGGTTTACGAGCGCATTTTCAAATCGCTCAAGGGCGTGACCATCCGTGAGCCGGACCCGCTGGCGGAGTTTCAAGGTCCGGCGGTTTATCACGACGACTTTCACGATTACTCCTCGAACGAGCCGACCATGGACGGCACGGCCTCAGCTATTTTGATGTTCGTGCTCTGCGGCGCGGGCAACGAATGAACTGAAAAATCCGTGTGCCTCCGCGTTCATTCCCGGGTAAATTCCCCGCGCGAACGTGGACGGTGAACCGGTCATCGAACCGCTAACGTCTGCCCAACTCCGGATGAAGTCGCAGGATGCGAAGTGGTGGCGGATTTAGCGGGCGTCTCCAACCAACAGCGGCGGATTGGTTGCGGCAAATTCCACGCTGTGTTCAACGTCGAGCAACAACACCCGGTTTCCAGCAAAGCGGCAGGTGAGCGTGATGGCCAGCGGGGTTTCGCAGTAGGCGAGTTTCATCATATAAGTGTCGTCCGTTGTCCAGGCGCCACTGGCGGCAACGGGCTGTTCGACCGGCGCCGCAATCCACGGTTCCGCTCCGGCAACAAATGCCGTCCGTCCCTTTTTCCAAACACCGAAACCACAGTCTATGCGATGTTCCCGGCCCAGACTGCGTATAACGAGGGTCGCGTCCGGTCCCTTGAATTCAACCGTCACCGCGTCAATGTTTTGGGCATTCGTCGGAAACAAATATGTCTTTCCGGAAACTTGCGCCGCCATGGCGGCCGTAGCTGAGCCTTGCGGCTGGTGCAACGTCAGACCGGCCAACGTGCGTTGGAGTTTTTGGTCCGATTCAGCATCGGCCGGCAGCGGCGCCGTCTGCATCGCCGGGAGCAGTTTTTCCCACACCAGATTCATGATGGCTTGCATGTTTCCGGTCCCGCTGGTGATGGCGACGACAGCGTCCTGTTCCGGCATCACGATGCAAAATTGACCGAACGCGCCATCGCCGCGGTAAAAGCCATGCCGGCAGCGCCAGAATTGATAGCCGTAACCCTGGTCCCAATCGCTCGTCGGGTCGCTGCCATTGGAGGTCTGCCGGGCAGTGGCCGCTTCCACCCACGAAGCGGGCACCAGTTGTTTTCCACCCCACTCGCCTTTCTGCAAATAAAGCTGCCCGAACCGCGCAATGTCCTCCGTCCGGATGTTCAATCCGACGCCGCCGAACGTGATACCCTGCGGACTCGCGTCCCAGGTTGGATTTTCAATGCCGAGCGGTTCGAAGAGTCGCGGTCGGAGATAATCGAAGACGGTTTCTCCCGTCACCTTTTGCACAATGGCGGACAGCATGTAACTTCCCGGCGTGTTATAGATGAACAACGTGCCGGGCTTGCATTCCACCGGCGCGGCAAGAAACGCCTTGGTTATTTTCTCCCCCGATTGCGCGGAATTTCTCATCACGTCACCCAAATGGGCCACGTTGGTCGCATTCTGGCCGCTGGACATGATCAACAAATCGCGCACCCGCATGGCCTTCAAATTGGCGCTTGGCTGGGGTGGCACGTCCTCCGGAAAAAAAGAGAGTACCGGATCGTCCAGACTGAGTTTCCCTTCGGCAATGGCCAGCCCGACGGCCGTGGAGGTGAAGCTTTTGCTCAACGAAAACATCTTGTGCGGAATTTCCGGGCCGTAGGGCGACCACCAGCCTTCGGCCACAACCTGACCGTGCCGCACCAGCATGAAACTCTGCATGGCGTTGGTTGGCTCGTTGGCGGCTTCGACAAACGCGAGAATGGCGGCGGCGGAAATGCCCTGTGCCTCCGGCGTGCTGCGCGGCAACGCACGCGAGGAATTTTCAGCCGAAAGCGAAACACCCGAGCAAGCCAACAGTGACATAACGATCAGTTTTTTCATGGTTGCGGAACGCGCTCACGATATTTGTTTATTTCGGCGTGGCAAGCGCGTTCGTCTATGGTTTCCGTCTTCGCTTTGCTACGACGCGACAAGAAATTCGTTGTGTTCTTTTGCAGCAAAAAATTCGTGTCCATCCATGTCCATTCGTGGTTAAACTTTGCCTGCATTTATGGATTACGAAGCGGTCATCGGCCTGGAAACGCACGTCCAACTCAAGACGAAGTCGAAGATGTGGTGCGGGTGCGCCAACGCCTTCGGCGCGCCGCCCAATACCAACGTGTGCCCTGTCTGCCTCGGGCTGCCCGGCGTGCTGCCCGTCGCCAACGAGGAGGCGCTGCGACTCACCGTGCTGACCGGCCTGCTGCTGAATTGCCGGATTCCGGCGCGCGCGAAGTTCGACCGGAAGAATTATTTCTATCCGGACATGCCGAAGAATTATCAGGTCACGCAATATGACCAGCCCTCCACGGCGAACGGCTTCATGGATTTCGAGTTCGACGGCGGCATGGCGCGTGTGCGCATCACCCGCGCGCATCTGGAAGAGGATGTCGGCAAGAGCATTCATTTTGAGTGCAACAGCGGTGTGGATTTCAACCGCGCCGGCGTGCCGCTCATGGAAATCGTGTCCGAACCGGACCTCACCAGCGCCGACATGGCCTACGAATATCTCAACGCGCTCAAGGACATCCTCGTTTACGGCGGCGTCAGCGATTGCGACATGGAGAAAGGCATGGTGCGCTGCGACGTGAACGTAAGCGTGCGGCCCAAAGGCACGAAGGAGCTCGGCGCGAAGATTGAAATCAAGAACATGAACAGCTTTTCCGGTGTGCGCCGCGCGCTGGAATACGAAATCCCGCGCCAGATTGAAGTGCTGAACAAGGGCGGCAAGCTCATCCAGTCCACGCGCCGCTGGGACGACGTGGCGGGCGTGACGGAGGAAATGCGGACGAAGGAGCACGCGCACGATTACCGTTATTTCCCCGAGCCGGACCTGATGCCCTTCGAGCCGACGGAAAAATGGCTCGCGGAAGTGAAGTCACGCGTCGTCGAATTGCCGCTGGCGCGCAAGCAGCGGTTCATGCGCGATTACGGGCTGCCTGCGTCCGACGCGCAAACGTTCGTGTGGGACGTGCCGCTCGGTAATTACTTTGAACGTATCGCGAAACAGTCTAAGAACCCGAAAGTCGTCGCCAACTGGGTCATCAACAATCTGCGCGCCAAGTTGGCCGAGGCGAATGCACAAAGTAGCGCAGGCGTCCCGCCTGTTGGCGAAGGCGCAGGCGAGACGCCCGCGCTACGTTCTACACTGGCGGACCTTAAATTCAGGCCCGAAGCCCTGCTTGAACTCGTTGGGCTGGTCGAAGCCAAAACCATCAGTACCTCTGCCGCACAACAGGTTTTTGCCGAAATGTTCGACACCGGCAAATCGCCGGCAGCGATTGTTCAAGAGAAAGGTCTGGCCCAGGTAAGCGACACCGGGGCCATCGAGAAATTCTGCGACGAGGCGATTACGGCAAACCCCGGCCCGGTGGCGGATTTCAAATCCGGCAAGGCCGCCGCGCTGAATTTTCTCAAAGGCCACGTGATGAAGCTTTCCAAGGGCAAAGCCAATCCCGCGCTCGTCGGCGAAATTCTGGAACGGAAATTGAAGGGGTAGTATGAACCCCAAAGGAATTTTCCGCCTCCTCCTTGTTGCGCTCATTTTCTTGTCGCTTGAATTTCCCACCGCGGCGGACGAAACCCGTTGGTGGCCGACGCAAACGTTTCCGAAGGCGGTAATCCGAACGACAAACCAGCAGGAGTTTCCCGAACCCCGCATTGCTCTCCAGATGATGGTGCAGTCCGTGGCGGGATTGGCCGCCAAGGCGGTGAACGAAGGCCGCGGGGATGAGCTGGTCTGGGTCAATAACGGTGATGGCGACCTGGAGAAATGGTATGTGCGCCTGCTCGCCCGGCATCCGGAGTTGGCTACGCCGGGCGCCTTTGCGCCCTGGGAATTGGTGGATCGTTACACCAGGCAAGGGATCATTAAAGGTTACATTCTTTACCGGCGCGACCAATCCAGGGGTGAAAACAATACGTATCGTCCGGGTGTGAATTGCACCGTCAACGTCGCCACGAGTCTGGCTGGATTGCTCGACGGCATTATCGTGGACGAAGAATTGGAGAAAGACGCAAAGGCGCGCGGCCTCAAGCTGCTGTTGGATGTCCGCGAGAAATCACAACTCTGGTGTTTTCAAACCTACAAAAACCAGTTCAACCGCCGGGCGCTCTGCTTTCAAGACCCGCGAGCACCTCATGTTCGCGACCTGGCCATCGCACAAAAGGTGTTCACCGCTTATGGCAACGGCGAGCCGGCTTCACTGGCGATGGCATGGCTGGAACCGTTGTCGCCCATTCTCGGTTGGAACTGCGGCGATGAATTCGAAAATACCGATTTGTCCACGCGCTTTGGCGACATCCAAACCGCCAGTAATTGGAGCCTGAATCTGCCGGTTCTCATGGCCGGCACCGGGAAGACCACGTCGCCCAAGGTCAAATGCCTTGACCCGCGAACGATTGACTGGAAAGACCACCGCAGCGCCGTCGCTTTTGTTGATACCGACGGTGACAATGTGCAGTGGCTGGAGGGGAATTTCTTTGGCAAGGACAGTTACTGGGGCAATTCCGCACGCGGAAAAATTCCGTTCGGCTGGTCGTGCTGTTTTGCCCACTTGGCGCAGTTGTGCCCCGAAGCAATCGAATTCGCGCAGGCGACTCAATCGCCAAACGACAGCTTCATTGAATGGGGTGGCGGGTATTATTATCCCGACCACTTCGGCCTCAATCGCCCGAACCGGTGGGAATTGCTGGCGCAACATGCCCGGCGCACCTGGGCGATGATGAAGCAGACCAACACGCGGATCGTCGGTTTCAATTTTATCCGGTACGATTCTGCTGATGCTCTTAAGGCCTGCGAAGTTTTCGCCAGCCAAACTGACGGTCTGTTGGCAATCCTGGCTTTTCAATACGATCGTTACGAAGCTGGCGCAGGAAAAATATTCTGGGCCAAGGACCGCAACGGCATTGAGGTGCCAGTCATCACCGCGCGCTATTCAATTTGGGAACATGAGAATGGACGGGAGCGTTCGGGTACTCCGGCCAAGGTCGCGCGCGAAATCCGGCAAACGGTGGAAAATACACCATCCGGCGATTTGCCGCGCTACGACTGGGTGATCGCGCACGCCTGGTCGTGGTTTAAGAAGTCATCCGGCGACGACGAAAACGCCGAGGACATACCCCAGGAAAACGCCGCTGCACAAGGCGGCGAGCGCGGCTATGCGCCTGTCCTATGGTGCGCTCAACGGCTTCCTGCCAGCATTCGCATCGTCGGTCCCGAAGAACTGATCTGGCGGATCCGCATGAAGCATAATCCGCAGCAAACTACGGAGCTGACTGAGGATTGGCCGCGTTAAATTTCCTCAAGGGTCAGGTGATGAAGTTGAGCAAGGGCAAAGCGAACCCGTCGGTGGCCGGCGAAATTTTGGAAAAGAAATTGAAAGGCTGATTTGCATTGTAGCGGCGCTCTGTGAGCGCCGTTTTCGGCGGTCGCATACCGCCGCTACAGGCTTCCATCCGGCGAAAACACGGCGTTGGGTTCGAACGCATCATCATGCCGGCTCATGTTCAACAACCGCCCGGCCGTGAAGTCGCTGGGTGAACGAGGACGTGGCCGCAGCCTTCCCCACCGTTTTTCAGGAGCGATTAATTGGATATTAAAGCGCGGTAAAAGCCGGAGGGTTGGGCCGCCGGGGCAACGTAATAACCCTGGCCGCCAATCACCGAGACGTTGCCCGGCGCCGGCAACCACACTGGATCATCCAAATTGGTGTTGTATTGAATTTGATAGCTCCTGCCCGGTACCGCCGGCCAGGTGAGGCTGATGGTGCTGTTGGCCGGGGCGGCGGCCGACAGCCGGAATACGGAGTTTGGATTGGTGGGATCCGTGCCGGCGAGGTATTCCTGCAAATTTGACGCGCCATCGCCGTCAGCGTCATCCGACGCAAGCGAATTGTCGCTCGGCCTCCCCGGTCGGATGCCCGAAATATTGAATCATCCACCAATCCGGAATCCCGTCCCCATCGCTGTCCACCCAATACCCGAAAGCATCCTGCACACGGTTCAAATCGCCGGTCACCAGGCCGGAACCCAGGTCCAGGAAGGCAACCGTCGCGCCGCCATCGCTGACCACTGGCCGGGACACCCACAGCATCGGGCTGGACCCGGCCTGCCCGACAGTCAGCACCGTGTTGGATCCCGTCAAGCGATCCAGAAGGAACACGTTCGGGGGCGCGGTATTGTCTCCGATGACCGTATTGGTCACGATGCTGCGGTACGCCACGAACTGTCCGCTGCCACTTATCACCGGCGCATCAGACAATGCATCCCAACTGCCGGTGCCCGGGCCAGCAACGCCAATCAGGGAAAGCGTTCCGGTCTGGAAATCGAGCAGGTAAACCTTGTTGGTGCCGTCGTCTCCGGACACCCAGGTTGGTGGTGGAAACAAAGGTCAACCAGCGGCCGTCATCGCTCCAGCCGGCGGCATTCCGGATCGGAGCCGTGCCTGGCTTGCGATTGAGAAAAGGTTTGTCCGGGTGGCGATGTTGTCCACGTAGAGGGCGTTGGCAATCCGATAAAGGATTTTGGTCCCGGTCGGATCGATGGCCGCCGAGGTTACCGCTCCCGCATTGGTGTAGATGTCCGTTCCCGAGTTGGGTGTCCCGGATTTGCAATCTGGTGGTTGTGGTGTTAACGCCATAGGCGTAGGCAACGTAACGGCCGTTGCCGCCCAGGGAAGGAGCGAAAGCATTGTAATAGGCCCCCTTCAGTCCCACGGTCTGCCCCAGATTCATGTCCCGCCAGTAAGTGTTCACCCCGCTGGTTGATTCCCGCAGCCAGATTCGTCGCCGAGCTCAGGAAGGCAACATATCGTCCATCCGGGCTGATCACCAGATCGGAAGCATCATTGTTCCCGGGGCTGACACCATCGGTTCCCACGCTGACCAGGGCGGTGGTGCCGGCCTGAAGATCGCGGCGAAACACATTGCCATTGGTATTGACCGGGCCCGCGACCAGGTTGGTTGCCGCGCTGATAAATACCACGTAACGGCCGTTCGTGCTGATGACCGGGCTTTCGGAGCCGCCGCCCAGGGCTGGCCCCCCGGCAAATCCGATGCTCACCAGAACGTTGGTGCCGTTCACCATGTCGCGCACAAAAACGTCCGGCTCCTGGTTCGTGTCGTTGGGAACCAGGTCATCCGCGGGACTGGCAAAGGCCACCCATCGGCCATCCGCACTGACCGATGACGAGGACAGCGTGCTGAGTCCATCAGCCGCTTGCGGAATCACCGTCGCATCCCTCTGTGAAATCATTTCCGTGGTCCCTGCGACCAGGTCCCGCACAAAAACATCCTCGGCGCGATTTTTGTCCAGGCTGACCAGGCTGCCGTCCGGATTACTGAAGGCTACGTATCGCCCATCCGCACTCAGGCTCAAGGACGTCAGTGTGTCGGCGGTCGAGCCGATGCCGTTGGTGTCCACGTCCACCAATTGTGTGGTGCTGGCTGGCAGGTTGCGCAGGTAAACATGAGAGCCATTGGACCACGGCATTGCTGACCAGATTGGTGGCATTGCTCAGGAATGCTACGAACTGGCCATCAGGACTGATCACCGGCGCATACGAAGTCGTATTGGTCGGGACGCCGCTGCCATCATCGCTGACCAGCGTGTCCAGGGTTAGTTGCGTATCCCAAACGTGAACACTGGAGTAGCCCGAATTGAGGGCGCCTTCATGACGGGCAAAGGCGATGAAGCGACCGTCCGGTGTCATTTCGGGACCGTAGCTGTCATCGAGAGCAGTGGACCAGCCGATACCATTCGTGTTGACTACTGCGGTTGCCGCCAGGGTTGAGTCATATTGCAGAATCACGACGGCGCCCGCCGTCGTCGTCGCACCGGCTTTGAAAGCGACGTATCGTCCGTCATCACTCAACCGCGGATGATAAGCCGGAGCCCGCTCAAACCGAGCGTGGCGGACACAATCGCCGCGGCATTGGTACTGGCCCAGGTCGTGGTGCCCATGAGCCGATCGCGCACATAAACTTCGCCGGTGGAAGTGCTGGGAACTGCACGTGCAAGATTTGTCGCCAGGCTGAAAAACGCCACATACCGGCCATCCCGGCGTAATGACCGGTGTGGCCATGATCGAGCTGGGGCCGCCGGGGGCAAGGAACGCGCCCACGCTCACCAGACAATTCGTTCCGGCAATCAAATCGCGCACAAAAACATCCGGAATGCCGTTGGTGTCTCCCGGAACCAGGTTCGACGCGCTGCTGATGAAGGCTACATACCGGCCGTCTGGCGTGATGACCGGATCGGTCGAGGCCCCGTTCGCCGGACCGCCATTCGTTGACATGCTCACCAGTGTGGTTGTCCGCGCCACCAGATCGCTGACAAAAATGTCCGTAACCCCGTTTGTATCGTTCGGCACGAGATTGCTGGCGTCGCTTTGGAAGACAACGAATTGCCCGTTGGTGGAGGCCTGGCCAAGCATCGAATTGCCGTTGCCGCCGCCGGTCCCGCTCAAGTTGCCGCTGACCAGCATCGTCGTATTGCCGGTGCGGTCACGCAGGAACACGTTCAAGGCAACCACACTGTTGCCACCGGGCACGAGGTCGTTGGCCGCGCTGGTGAAAACCACAAAACGACCGTCGGGACTGAGGCTCGGAACGGCGGAATTATCATCCCCACCCGCCGGCAGGGGCACGGAAGGATTTCGCGCCGAGAGCAATTGCACCGGCACCGCATTGGCCAGTGGAAGAAATATCGTCATGGCCAGAAACCAGACCGCCACCGCGAAGCCGCCACTGAAAACCTTCGGGGCCGCAAGCCTCGTCCGCGGGTTTTGATTCGCGAATTCACCGCCGTCAACAATTCTTGTTTTCATGATTCCGGGAAGTTGAAGGTTCAATTTTTGTTCATCGCGCTTGGAGATTATTTGGAGAATTACATTGTTTCAGTCGCCGGTCACCACCGTCCACATACCCCTCGGCGCAGTCAGCGTGCCGGAGCCAATAGTCTGCTGTGTTGAGAGAGCCGCAACATGACCATCGTGAAAGAGATAGTTGAACCGGTTCCAGTGCGCGGCATACAAAAGGTTGCCTTCGTTTTGGCTGACGCTGGATGTGGGATCCTGTGGCGTCGCTGTAGGATCTATCTGATAGAGGGCACTGCCGTTTTGCACCGGGCCGAGGCAAATACAAGTCCAGATGTTGCCGGCAACCTGCTGGCCATGAGTGTTTTCGCACAGCAGAATGGTTCCCGCCGGGTCGCGCACGACGCTGGTCGGGAAACCCAGGGCATCAAAGTTGAGAGTAGTGGCGCTTGTGGATTGCCAGTATATGCCGACACCCAATTTCCCAGGCAGGTTCAAATTCGGCAGTCCATTTTTAGGGTCGCGTTGATAATCCGCAGCCGCACCCTGATTCGGGCCACACCCCACCATGGCGTAAGACCGCAGTGAAAACCAAGGCTGGTAGCCGCCTATCCAAGTCACTTTGGGGAATTGATCTGCCGGACATGCCAGAATTGCCGGGGCCGGGTCCACTGCGGCGAAAAAAGCGCCGTAGCCGTCCACAATTTCAAGATCCGACAGATTGCCGCCGATGTATTTGTTGATGAAGCTATCCCAGGAAATTTGAGACGATGCTGCTACCCCAGAACCACCCGCCCAACCCGCTGGTGGATACATATCGCCATGGTCCTGCGCAAAAAGTTGGAAACCAACCTGGAGCTGTTTCAGGTTGTTCTGGCATTGGATACGCCAAGTGTCGATTTTGGTGCCTGCGAGTGCCGGCACCAGCACCAGTGCCAGCACCGCGAGCGTTCCAACCACCACGAGCAATTCGGTGAGGGTAAATGCGCAGGTTGGCTGGCCCTTGACGGGGATTATCCGATTAGAACGTCCTGAATGGGTGGATGGCTTCATAGACATTTTCATTTTATCATAATACAACTCGTCAGCACATAGCTGATTCTTTCAAAAATCTTTCAAAAAATGATTCAGGTTTAAGTTCCGTGATGGGAAGAACTTGTGCGGGTCGTGCCGGCAGAAAGCGGTCATTGGCCGTGCCGCAAGAGCCAGATAATCCGCCAGAGGAGAAAGGCGAAGACGCAAATCGCAACGCAAATCCCGCCGACCTCAATCAACTTTGTCAGCAGGTCACGGGTTTTTTCCCTGCGCGGGTCGCGCCGGCAGAATTGGAACGTGAGCAGAGCGGTCATCAGTTCGTCGGCGGATTCATACCGTTGCGACGGGTTTGCCCGGCAGGCTTTGACGACGATTTTGTTGAATTGGATCAAGTCCCGGCCTTCCCGGTTGTCCTCCAGTTGCGCCGGCAGTTCCGGGTAGTCGTTCCGGTCCCGGCCGGTGCTGATTTCGTAAAGGACTTTTCCCAGGGAATAAATGTCCGCCTGTATTGTGCCGGGGCCTTCCGGCGCGATAAAGCCTTCCGTGCCGACATACGAGCTGGGTTCGGCTATTTCGGCGACCAGCCCGGTGTCCGCCAGTTTGGGAAAGCCGTTCACAAAAATGATGTTGCCGGGCTTGATGTCGCGATGAATCAAACCGTGCCGGTGCAGGAAACCCAGGGCCGACGCGATGGTCGCCCCGAGCCGGATGCATTCGCCGATGGGCAGGCGCCGGCGTCCGGCCAGGTCATGCGCGAGGGTCCGGGGCTGGTAATGTTCGGGGTTGATGTTCGGGCCGGTGGCGATGTCATCGGCCAATTCCATCACACAATAAAAATATCCCGCCGCCGCGCCGCCGCCGACGTGAAGGATGTCCACCAACCCGTCGTGCTGGCGCGAGATCGGCTCGAATTTCATGACGCCGTCAAGTTCCCCGCCAAAGGGGCGTT
The DNA here is from genome assembly GCA_963754775.1 of uncultured Verrucomicrobiae bacterium. Classification (GTDB taxonomy): domain Bacteria; phylum Verrucomicrobiota; class Verrucomicrobiia; order Limisphaerales; family UBA11358; genus UBA11358. Next base: position 14,812 of record CAVWHM010000021.1, on the reverse strand, counting down.
TATGCCCGGCGGTTGTTTCATACACGATTTTGACGGCGCGGTAAGTTCCCAGAACATTCCGGGCCAGCCACACCTGGCCGCTGCCGCCACCACCAATGACCCGGATGAGTTGATGATCCGGAACGACCGGCGGAACTGCCGGCGGGGCAGCCGCGGCTGATGCTTCACGGGCCGGATTGGCAGGTTCAGTCATGACGTTGGCTTCAGCTTCACATCAATGTCCATTCCATTCTTCCTCCAGTCGGCGTGCTTCCTTTTTGAGCAATGCCGAAATGCGATATTTGACCAGGTAAACCAGTCCCACATTGACCCCCAGCGCCCGGGCCACGTTCTTCACCGGCCATTGCTTGATCACGTATAAATCGAAGATTTGACAGTGTTCTTCCTTGATGCGGGGTTTGATTCTTTCCATCGCCGCTTTCAGCAGATTTGCCTGCCACTCCTCTTCCCAGACGGATTCCGCGGCTTCACGGGCCGGGTCGGGAATTTCCGCCACGTCCGGCCGCGGCAGGTCCGCGCCGGTTTTGGCGGCGTCCCCCCAACTGGCGCGAGTGCGTTTTCGCAACTGGTCGGCAATGCGCCAGCGGATGATGTTGCGCAACCAGCCTTTGAACGAACCGAGCGTGCGGTCGCGCTTGAATTTGTGGATGTCCCGGGCAACGGAAATGATGGTCTCCTGAACCACGTCCTGGGCCTCGGCTTCCGTCAGCCCGGACTTGACGGCGACCGAATAGATCAACCGCCAGTAGGTGTCGAAGAAATTCTTCCAACTGTCCTGGTCCCCACGGTCTTCCAGCCGGCTCAGGAGCGTGTAACGGGTGGGAATCGGATCTTCCACCAGCAACGTCATGATATAACTCATACAACAATGACTCGCAAAAGGCGATGCGTTTCTTTCAAGAAATCCGAAGATTTTTTTGCTAGTTTGCAGTCGCCAGCCTGCTTGGAAGCCCGGGCAGGGAACCGGTTGAAGCGCAAAAAACTTTATGCCTTCGTATCTTCGTGCTTTAATTGCCCGGCATGTTTCCATCGGAAATCAGATCGGTTCACTTTGTCGGTATTTGTGGCACCGCGATGGCCTCGGCGGCGGCGGCCATGAAAGAAAAAGGTTTTGAGGTCACCGGCTCGGACCAGAATGTTTATCCGCCGATGTCCACGTTCCTCGCCGCGAAACAAATCGAGGTGATAAACGGGTATGCCGAACGGAATTTGAGCCATAAGCCCGGCCTGGTGGTGATTGGCAACGCCATTTCCCGCGGCAACCCGGAAGCCGAGTTTGTGCTCGATCACAAATTGCGTTATTGCTCGCTGCCGGAGCTGCTCAAGGAATTTTTCATTCGCGGCAAACGTTCCATCGTCGTCGCCGGCACGCATGGCAAAACCACGACCACGGCGCTGCTTGCGTGGGTGTTCGAGCACAATGGGCTGAATCCGGGTTATCTCATCGGCGGCATTCCGAACAATCTCAGCCAGGGCGCGCGGTTTTCGGACAGCGAGTGGTTTATCATCGAGGGCGACGAATACGACACGGCGTTTTTCGACAAGCGCAGCAAGTTCATCCATTACCTCCCGGAAATCGCCGTCATCAACAACCTCGAATTCGATCACGCGGACATTTTTGAAAATCTGGACGCGATCAAAAAATCCTTCTCGCATTTCATCCGCCTGATTCCGCGCAACGGCCTGCTGCTCGGCAACGGCGACGATGCAAACCTTGCGCCGTTATTGGACGTGACATTATTGCCCCGTGCAGCGATTTGGTCTGGGCGAAAACAACAAAGTCCGTGCCTTCAATCTCCGCTACGGCCCGACGGCCACCGAGTTTGAGATTCCCAGTTTCAAATTTCACCTGAACCTGGTCGGCGAATTCAACGTGCGCAATGCCCTGGCGGTCATCGCCTGTGCCAAGCATTGCGGGCTGAAAAACCATCAAATCCAGTCCGCGTTCGATACCTTCAAAGGCATCAAACGGCGGATGGAAGTGCGTGGCATCGCGGGCGGCGTGACCGTGGTGGACGACTTCGGCCACCATCCGACGGCAATTCGCGAAACGCTGAAAGCGTTGCGGCTGAAATATCCGCGCGAAAAAATCTGGGCCCTCTTCGAGCCGCGCTCAAACACGACCCGGCGCAACGTTTTCCAATCCGAACTGGCCGGCGCCTTTGCCGATGCCGATGCGGTGGTGGTTTCCGAAGTCGCGCGGTTGGAGCAAATTGCCGCCGGAGAACGGTTGAATCCCGAAAAGTTGATGCAGGATTTGAAAACGGCCGGCAAAGACGCGGCGTATTTGCCGGATGTGGATTCGATTGTTGCGCATCATGGCAAAAAATGCACAGGGCGGCGACATCATTTGTGTCTTCAGCAACGGCGGCTTCGGCGGAATTCACGGCAAATTGCTGGAGCGGCTCGGCAAAAAGTAACACGCGAATTCACCAAATCTCCATTTTCCCGCCACAAACCCGTACTATTTTCTGGCACATGAATTGCGGCATCGCAAGCATGGCCAAAAAGGCAAATTTAGCAAGGCAGTGGCAAGAGGTGATCGGTCAAGCCGAAGTTACCGACCGCCAGCCTTCCGCTCCCGCCAGCCGCGCTCTACTTGATGCAGCTGCGTGCGGCGGCGCGCAAAATTTCCCCGCTCCGACGGCGGCTGGCCGTTGTGGTGGAGCATGAGGCCGACGCGGAAAATCCGCATCCGGTCAAAATCAATCGTTCCCGTTGACCAAAATCGGGGCACGTGTCCAGTCGAAGGTGGATTTCTCCGCTGAAAGTGAACTGTTTTCAGTGAAACTCCACCTGTTCAAAACCCGCTTCCCGGAGGAATAATTCCAATTCCAATCGCGCCCGCTGGTCCGCGTCGTTCAGAATCCCGGCGTTGCGCGCCGCGCGCTGGATGTCATCCACGGCGTTTTCGCGGGCGGTTTGTTCGAGGTCCTTGTCGAACACGCGCAACAGGCCGGTTTCGTGATCAATCACCTGGCTTTGCTTGTCGTCGAGGTAGGCGTCGGTGATTTGCGGCGGCGGCAATTTGATTGAGATGCTCTTGCCGGAAATCGTCACGTCGTCCGCCGAGATGCGCTTGAGGTCAATGCCCGCCTTGACGATGCCGTGCGCCAGCAGGAGCACGCGGCTTTCGCCATACCACTTCGCGTCCTCCAGGATGACGACTTTTTCCATGACATATTTGACCGTGACGAGGTCGGACAGCGTCTGCACCTGTTGCACGACCGTCGCGGTGTTTTCAAATCGCAATCCCGAACCCGTTTGGAGCCAGCGCGAGATCGTTATGCCAAGATAAACCCCGAAAAACAGGACGGCCAGCGTTACTGCCGTCCAGAAAATCTGTTTTAGCCGCCGCATGAGGGCAATGTAACCCATTTTCACTCGATGCAAAGCCTGAACCCGCCCGCAATTTGCGCTTTGCACGAGGCGCGCAAGACTTACACTGGAACCATGAATTTACCCGGATTTCCTGTTTATCGCCCGCGACGGTTGCGGCAGTCGCCGGCATTGCGCCGGCTCGTCGCCGAAACGCGGTTGAGCGTCGAACAACTTGTGCTGCCGTTGTTTGTTCGCGCCGGACGCAAATTGCGCCACCCCATCGCCGCCATGCCCGGGGTCTTTCAGCTTTCACCTGATGAAATTGTGCGCGAGGCGGCGCGCGCCCACACTTACGGCATCCCCGCAGTTTTACTTTTTGGCATTCCCGACAAAAAGGACGCGAAGGCTTCCGGCGCTTATGCGAAAAATGGCATCGTCCAGCAAACGGTCCGGTTGTTGAAAAAAGAAGTGCCGTCGCTGCTCGTCATCACCGACGTTTGCCTGTGCGAATACATGGAGCACGGCCATTGCGGTGTCGTGGAACGCCGGCCTCCGGCCCGGCTCGGTGGAAAATCGGGACACGCCGGATCGGAGACCGGCGCTCCAAAGATTTTGAACGACCCATCGCTGAAATTGCTCGCGCGCACTGCCGCCAGCCACGCCGAGGCGGGCGCGGACATCGTCGCGCCCAGCGACATGATGGACGGCCGCATCCGTGCCATCCGCGCCGAGTTGGACAAAAACGGTTTCATTGACACGCCCATCATGAGTTACGCGGCGAAGTTCTGCGTCGGCATTTTACGGGCCGTTTCGCGAAGCCGCCGAGTCCGCGCCCAAATTCGGCGACCGGCGGAGTTACCAGATGGACGCCGCCAATGCGAACGAGGCGTTGCGCGAAGTGGCCTTGGACATTCAGGAAGGCGCGGACATTGTGATGGTCAAACCGGCGCTGGCGTATCTGGATTTGATTCACCGCGTCAAAACGGAATTCGGCTATCCGACCGCGGCCTACGCCGTGAGCGCCGAGCACGCGATGATTAAAGCGGCGGCGGCGCAGGGCTGGATTGACGAGCGCGCGGTGACGCTGGAATGTCTGCTGGCCATGCGGCGGGCGGGCGCGGACATTCTCATCACCTATGCGGCAGCGGATGCGGCCAAGTGGCTGAAAGCAATGCGTAATCCTTGACTCGCTCATCTCAATCATTCGGACATTCGGGATCACTGATTAAGAGCAGGATTAAGATTGCGAAATGCAGTTTGACCGCAAATGCCCCGGCTGCGTACACTGAACATTCCATTTTTTCACTATGATCGGGACGATTCGCAAGCATTCAAAGTGGCTGTGGTGGTTTATCGCCGGGCTCACGATTATTTCCTTCATTTATTGGGGTGCCGGGCCTTCGCGCGTCGGTGGTGGCGGCGGACGGGCAAGCGATGATTTCGGCACGATTTACGGCCACAAACTCACGTTGCAAGATTATGTCGAAGGCAGAAACGAGTACTATATCTTTTATCGGATTCATTACAACCAGTGGCCGGACAAAAATCCCAATCTCTCCAAAAACGACCTGGAGCGTGAAATCTATATCCACCTTCTGTTCAATCTAAAAGCTGCCGACCTGGGGATTCATATCAGTGATGACGTAGTGGAACAAACGGCGGCGGAAATGTTGCGTTCGTTCGGGCGAAACGGGCAACCCGTGCCGATGGACGCCTTCGTCAAACAATTTTTGCAGCCGGAAGGCCTGACCGCCGACGATTTCGCGCGGTATGTCCGTCATGACCTGGTCATCCAACAACTGGTTCAAACGGTGGGTTTGCCGGGCGAACTCACCACGCCGCAGGTGGCCGTCGCGGAGTACGAGCGCGAGCATCGGGAATTTTCCGCGCAAGCTGTTTTCTTTTCCCCGTCAAACTATTTGTCCGCGGTCACGGTTACGCCGGACGCCGTCGCGCAATATTACACGAATTACCTCGCCGCCTACCGCCTGCCTGATCGCGTCCAGGTCAGCTATGTCGAGTTCAACGTGTCCAATTACCTGGCGCAAGCGAAGGCGGAATGGGCCAGGACGAATTTTGAGGAATATGTGGAGTCGGCTTTTCGCCAGGCGGGCATGAGCGAATTTCCCGAAGCCAAGACGCCCGAGGAAGCGAAGGCAAAAATCCGCGACATCCTTATCCATAACCGCGCGCTCACCGACGCGAACCAGCAGGCCAATGACTTTGCCAACGCGCTTTTCGCCCTCGAACCGGTGAAACCGGAAAACCTCGCCACCGTCGCCAAACAAAAGGGATTGACCGTCCATCCCACCGCTCCGTTCGCCAGCGCCTACGGCCCGGAAGAATTTGAAGCGCCCCCGGAATTCACCAAGAGCGCCTTTGAGCTGACACCCGACGAGCCGCTCGCCGGCCCGGTTGTTGGACCGGATGCCATCTACATCATCGCGCTGGTCAGACAACTGCCCAGCGAAATCCCGGCGTTGGGCCAAATCCGCGCCCGCGTCGTGGAGGATTATCGGTTGCATGAAGCCACACTGCTCGCGCAACGCGCCGGCACCAATTTCGTTCACACCCTCGCCGGCCGGATGGCCGCCGGCCAGACCTTCGCGTCCGCCTGCGTTGCCGCCGGGTTGCCGCCACAGGCGTTGCCGCCCTTTTCGCTGAGCACACGAGAACTGCCCGCCCTGGGTGCCCGCGCCGGACTGGATCAACTCAAGCAGGCTGCGTTCAGCACGCCGGTTGGCCAGACGAGCGGTTTCGAAGAAACCAGCGATGGCGGGTTTGTCCTTTACGTTCAATCCCAATTGCCGGTGGATCAGGCGGCCATGAACGCACAGATGCCGCAATTTATCGCTCAAATCCGCCGCGCGCAGCAAAACGAGGCGTTCAACGAGTGGCTCCAGATCGAAGCCAACCGCGAATTGCGCAACACGCCGGCCTATCACCAGCAAACGGCCACCGACGCCAGATAGGTTTTAATCGTAATCCTGATCCGTTTTTCAGCTGCGATTGAGACCGGAATTGCGATTAAAAACTGTGAGCTGTATCAAACTCTCGTCACCGACCTTGCGCAAGTTTTGGGGAATTCCCGTCCTCTTTGAGGATGAATACCTGCTCGCGCTCGACAAACCCGGCGGACTTTTGACCTCGCCCGACCGCTACGACGCGCAGCGGCCAGATCTGATGAAGTTGCTTCACGCCGCCATCGCCGGCGGCAAGCCGTGGACGCGTGAACGCGGGCTGAATTATCTGATGAATGCGCACCGGCTTGATTGCGATACCAGTGGGGTGCTTCTGCTTGCCAAATCCAAGCCGGCGCTCGTTACGCTGGCCAATTTGTTCGGTTCCGAAAAACCACTCAAGCAATACGCCGCCCTCGTGCAAGGAACGCCGCCGGCGGAAAAATTCGAGGTGGATGCCAGGCTCGCGCCCCATCCGGTCCGGACCGGCCTGATGCGTATTGACCCGGAAAACGGTAAACGCTCGCGAACGATTTTTGAGGTGCTTGAAAAATTTTCCGGCTGGACGTTGCTCCGCTGCGAGCCGCATACCAGCCGTACCCACCAGATTCGCGTCCACCTGCGCCACGCCGGATTGCCCATTGTCGGCGATGAGCGTTATGGCGGCAAACCGCTCTGGCTTTCCCGATTGAAACCGAATTACCGGCTAAAACGCGGACACGAAGAACGGCCGTTGATCTCCCGCACCGCGCTGCACGCGGAACAACTGACACTGCCGCATCCCGTCACCGGCCAAACCCTGACGATTAGTGCGCCGTGGCCAAAGGATTTTAAAGTGGCGGTGAAGTATTTGCGTCTGTTTGCTGCGTAGCGGCGTCTCGGCAGAGCGCCGCAATTTAAATCAAGTCACCGGCGGTCTCCCGACCGCCGCTACGCCGATCACGAAACCGCCCAGCTCAAGATCGCCTTTTGCACGTGCAGCCGGTTTTCGGCCTGCGTGAAAATCGTGTCGGCGTTGGCTTCGAATGTTTCCTCGTCAATTTCCTTGCCGCGATAGGCCGGCAGACAGTGCATCACCAACGCGTCCGGTTTGGCCAGCTTCACTAGCTTCTGGTTGATTTGATAACCACCCAACATTTTCAGGCGCTCGGCGGCTTCGGCTTCCCGGCCCATCGAAACCCAGACATCAGTGTAGAGCAGATCCACATCGCTTGCGGCGGCCTTCAAATCCTCGGTGCAAACAATTTTTCCGCCGGCTTGCGGGGACGAAGTTCCATCAGAACGAAGGCCCGCCCGTTTCAAAATGTCCGCCGGCGGCTGGAATTTTTTCGGCGCGGCGATGCGCAGTTGGAAGCCGAGTTTCATCGCGGCAAAGATCCATGACGATGCCACGTTGCCCGCGCCGTCGCCGATGAACGTCACAACCTTGCCCGCAATCGGTCCGCGCTTTTCCTTGAACGTGAAAATGTCCGCGAGGATCTGGCAGGGATGCTCGGCGTCTGTCAGTGCGTTGAGGGTCGGAATTTTGGAATATTCCGCGAACTCCTCGACGTCACTTTGCGCGAACGTGCGGATGACCGCGCCCTGAACCATCCGGCCCAGCACCCGCGCCGTGTCCTTGACCGGCTCACCGCGTCCTAGCTGGATGTCATTCGCGTTGAGAAACATCGTTTGCCCGCCGAGTTCGCGGATACCGACTTCGAAGGACACCCGCGTGCGCGTGGACGATTTGGAAAAAATCAGTGCCCACGTTTGTCCGGCCAGGGGTTTACGATCCTGCCGTGCCCGTTCGCGTTTGAACACCACGGTGTCACGCAGGATTTTCTCGATGTCCGACCCTGGCAGCTTTTCCAATGACAACAAATGCTTCATTTTTCAGGAATTTTGGGTATTTTGCCCAAAGAAAGGTTATAGCCCAAGTCAGGCCGGACGTCACTTCTTTTTGCGCGCCGCGTCTGCCGCGCACCAGAGATACCAGGCGGCGGTCGTGCGATGTGGACGCCAGAGTTCACCAAACTCAAGCAGTTCCTTCACCGTTGGCAGATCGCGCTTTTTATAAGCATGGCGAAAACCGTTGCGCACGCCGAAGTCATCCGCCGGCAAAACATCGGATCGCCCGAGCTGAAAAATCAGCAGCATCTCCACCGTCCAGCGCCCGACCCCGCGGACCTCCGTCAGCCGCTCGACGATTTCGTCGTCGGACAGCTTCACAATCTGGCGTGAAGCCGGCACCACCCCGTTCAGGGTTTTGGCCGCGATGTCGCGGATGGACGCAATCTTCGCAAAGGAAAATCCGCAGGCGCGCAATTGCTTGTCCGTCACCGATGCCAGATCCTCCGCGCGCGGGAATTTTCTTTTGGGAAATAGCCTTTTGAAACGCCCGAGGATGGTGTTCGCCGCCGTGCCGTTGAGCTGCTGGTGCGCCACCGCCATCACCAACGATTGAAACGGTGGCCGTCGTGTTTCCGGCGCCAGGTCACATTTCCCATGCTCCCGGATGAGCCGTTTCATCACGGGATCGCGCCGGGCCAGATGTTTGTGAGCTGCGGGCGTCATAATGCAAAATTTTTACTCACTCGGGCTCTTTCTTGAGGTAATTGATGACGCTCCAACCCAAACCTATGAGAAATAGACAATAAAGCGGACAAATCCCAAACGCTGCTATTTTGAAAGCAACGATAAACCATTTTGTGTCCGGGTGTCGCTCTACAGTCAGTGCAAATAGATATCTGTACTTAAAATAGATTATCGTCATGTTGACAATGCCAAAAACGCCTAGAATTATTGAACCAAAGGCGTAAGTTCTAAGTTTCTTACGCCTTTTCTCCAGTGGCCCTATGGCGTTCATGGCAAAGCAAGCGATTTGACGGCTTCCTCAATTCTCGCAATGCCTTCGCCGGCTTCCTGCGGCTTCAGATTCAGCGGGGGCAACAGGCGCACAATTTGCGTGCCCGCCGGAATGGTCATCACGCCGAGTTGGTGCAGGCGATTGACGAATTGAATAGCGGCGGTTTTGTCGCTGGCCGCCAATTTGGGAATTTTCTCCTTTTCCACCAATTCCAGGCCGAGCATGAAACCGAGGCCGCGGGCGCGCTTGACGACTTGCGGATAAGTTGTCGCCAGCCGTTCCAATTCTCGCCTGAGCCATTCGCCGAGTTTGCGGGCATGCTCGTCGAGCCGTTCGTGTTTGATGACTTCGAGCACCTTGAGCGCGACCGCGCAGGCGAGCGGCGTGCCGCCAAACGTCGTGGCGTGTGTGCCCGGTCCCAGCAAATCGGCATACGGCGCCCGCACCCAGAACGCGCCAATAGGAAATCCGCCGCCGAGTGATTTGGCCATCGAAACACCGTCGGGCAGAAAATCGGAGTTCGGAGTTCGGAGTTCGGAGTTCGGAGCAGCAGGTTCGAGAATCCGCTGAAAACTTTGAAACCGTCCGGTGCGGTAATGTCCGCATTGCACGCCGTCCATGAACAGCAGGATTTTCTTCTCGTCGCACAAGGCGCGCAGGCCGAGGAGATATTCAGGCGTTGCGGGGGTGATGCCGCCCTCACCCTGCACGCCTTCGATCATGATGGCAACGGTCGCAGGCGAAAGCGCGTTGCGCGCGGCGGCCAGATCGTTGAACGGGATGTGCCGGAAACCCGGCGTCATCGGCTCGAACCCTTTCTTCACCTTGTCCTGGCCGGTGGCGGCGATGCCGGCCAGCGTGCGGCCGTGAAAGGAATTCGTCGCCGTTAAAATTTCAAACCGGCCCTCGTCATGGCCGAATTTCCGCGCCAGTTTGAACAGGCCTTCATTGGCTTCTGCGCCGCTGTTGGCAAAAAAGCATTTGCCCACGCCGATGCGTTTGACGAGTTCCGAGGCGAGCCGGCCCTGCGGTTCAGTGAAATAAAGGTTCGAAACGTGGATGAGTTTCCGCGATTGCTCGACCAGCGCCTCGGTGATGGCCGGGTGCGCGTGGCCGAGGCAGCACACGGCTATGCCCGAGCCGAGATCGAGGTAACGTTTGCCGGCAACATCAAACAAATAACTGCCCGCACCGTGGCTGAACGCGAGTTCGAAGCGTCCGTAGCTCGGCACGACGTTTTTGCTGAACAACTCCCGCACCGACTCGAACTGGTTGTGAACGAGCGGCGGCGGTGATGGCACAATTTCTTTCATCGGCGGATTGTTTTAACCGCAAAGAAGCGCAAAGGACACAAAGAAATTTATTTCTCGGCCTGCAAGGCGTCCCAGGTTTCGAGGTAGTGCGCGCGGACGGCGGGCGCCACCGCGAGATCGCGGGGCAATTTGCGGCGGGCGATGAGTTCGATGACATCGGTTTTATCTTTGTGACGGCGAACGGGTGAGCCGGCCCAACTATCCAACTTGAGTGAAATGAGCTCCTCCAGTTTCACAATCTGTAATTCTTCGGTGACTTTGCCGGGTTGCGGAAACGGCACTTTGCAGCCGCGCCGCAAGACTTTTCCCGCCGGAAGCAAATCAATCATTACGCCGTTGCGCCGGTCTTCCACCCGATCGTCAACGCCGTGCACTCGATAAAACGGCCCGGTCAGGCTGGCCGTAAGAAATTCGACCGCCTCCAGCACGTCCGGCACAACGATGTCCACGTCAATCGTTACGCGCGGGTACCCATGCTCCTGCACCGCCAATCCGCCCACGACCAGATGTGGAATCTCGTGGTCCGCCAGGGTGGACGCCACCGTCCGGGCAGTTTCCACGATGCCGGAAGTTCCGGTGTTCTCGCGCAATATGTAGGCGGCTTGATTGTTCATGATGAGAGATTCGCACAGAAAACAACGCGCTTCAAACCATTCTGAGTGGCTATGTTAATCGTAAATTACAAAACGATTTCCGTCCCCACGCCCGCATCGGTGAAAATTTCCAGCAGCACGGCGTGTGGCACACGGCCATCCACAAACGACACCTTCTCCACGCCGGATTGGACGGCGGCGACGGCGCTGTCCACCTTCGGGATCATTCCCTTGTCAATCACCCCGTTCTTCTTGAGTTCACCGACTTCGCTGGTTTTGAGATGGGGAACGACCGAGTCTGGCCGCTTCAGATCACTCAACAAGCCCGGCACGTCGCTCATGAACACGAGCCGCCTGGCTTTGAGCGCGATGGCCGCTTGAGCCGCCGCCACGTCGGCGTTGCAATTGTAGATTTTTCCGTCCTCGCCAAGCGCGGTCGGGCTGATGACGGGTGTGAAGCCGCACCAGATGCATTCCTTCAAAGGCGCGGTGTTCACCGCCACCACTTCCCCGACGAAACCGATGTCAATTTTCGCGCCGGGCTGGTTGTTGTCATCGAGCCAGAGTTTGCGGCACTTGAAAATGTCCCGCCCGGCAAAGCCAACCGGTCTGCCACCGAGGTCCTTGATGGTTTTGACAATCTCCGGATTGATTTCGCCCGACAAAACGTCGTCTACGATTTTCGCCGTCGCCTCGTCAGTGACCCGTTGGCCCTGAATGAAATCCGTCTTCAGCCCGGCCTTTTCCATTGCGCGGGTGATGGCTTTGCCGCCGCCGTGAACGATGACGGGATTGATTTCAACGGCTTCAAGAAAAACGATGTCGCGCGCGACGCTGTTACGGATGTTGTCGTCGGGCGAGTCCATGAAACTGCCGCCGTATTTGACGACGAAGGTCGCGCCGCTGAACTTCTGGATATACGGCAATGCTTCCAGCAGCGTATTGGCTTTGGCGATGAGGTCTTGCACGCGGGATTTTTAACAGTTGCCGCACGCCAGTCAAAGCCGGTTTCTCTGCCCGGCAACCCGGGGTTGGCGGGTGCGGCCGTCTTGAAAAACACTTGTTTCGCAACCAACGTGCCGGATAATGCCCCCACGCTCACCAACCTTATGAAAACCTCCAGGCCATTTTCACTCCTGTTTGCGGCGGCGGTTCTTGCGGCGGCGCCGGTTTCCGCACAGAACGGCTGGGTCAATTTGTTCAACGGAAAAAACCTCGACGGCTGGGCCGAGCACAGCGGCCAGGCCAGATACACGGTCGGGGACGGCGTGCTCACCGGCGAATCGGTTGCGGGATCGGGCAACAGTTTCCTTTGCACGACGCAGACGTTTGAAAACTTCGAGTTGGAACTGGAATACAAATGCGATGCGCTGCTCAACTCCGGCGTGCAAATCCGCAGCGAGGTTTTTCCCGACGCAACGACGAATATCATCGGCGGCAAGGAAATCAAATTCGCGGCGGATCGCGTCCACGGCTACCAGTGCGAGATTGACATGGACGTGGCGCGCGGCCGGATGTGGAGCGGCGGCATTTACGACGAGGCGCGGCGCGGCTGGCTTTTCCCGGCGGATGGCGAGAAAGGCCAGCAAGGCATGGCGTTCTCCGAACAAGGCCGCAAAGTCAGCAAGCCCGGCGAATGGAACCAGCTCCGTATCGTCGCCGACGGCCCGTCCATCAAGACGTGGCTGAACGGCGTGGCCCGCGCGGAAATCTTCGACAGTGTCACGCCGCGCGGCGTAATTGGCCTGCAAGTCCATGGCGTCGGCAACGCCACGGAAAAAGTCGGGTTGAAAGTCAGTTTCCGCAACATCCGCCTCCGTGAAATCAAAGCTGAAAACAACACGCTTACGGATGAGGAAAAATCGGACGGCTGGAAATTGCTGTGGGACGGCAGGACCACCGACGGCTGGCGCAGTCCCAAGTCTGACGCTTTTCCGGAAAAGAGCTGGCGCATCGCCGACGGTGTGCTGACGGTTGACCCCGGCCTGACCAACGGCGAAGCTGAGGCGCAATCCGGCGGCGACATCATCACCCGCGAGCGCTATTCCAATTTTGAACTGGTTGCAGATTTTAAGACCAGCTATGGTTGCAACAGCGGCATCAAAATTTTTGTGCAGCCGAACATTTCGCCGATTGACAAGGTGACGGGCAAGCCGACCGCCGTCGGTTCGGCCATCGGGCTCGAATACCAGATTCTCGACGACGATCATCATCCCGACGCGAAGCTGGGGCGCGACGGCGACCGCCGGCTCGGCGCGCTTTACGATTTGTTTCCGTGCGATCCGGCCAGGCCGGTGAATCCCGTCGGCGAATGGAACCACGCGCGCATCGTTGCACGCGGCCATCACGTCGAGCACTGGCTCAATGGCAAAAAAATTCTGGAATACGACCGCGGTTCGGCCGCTTTCCGCGCTGCCGTCGCGCAGAGCAAATTCAAAAACATTCCTGATTTCGGTGAATGGGCGGACGGCCACATTTTGTTGCAGGAACACGGCAGCGAAGTTTCGTTCCGTAACCTCAAAATCCGGGAATTGCCGGCCAACTGAAAACTTTCTGGAGGCAACATGAAAAAAACATCACGTCGCAGTTTTCTCAAGGCCGCCGCTCGCGGCGGTGTCGGTCTGCTCGTTCTTCCCAACATCCTGCCCCGCTCGCTGTTCGCGGCGGACCTGCCAGGCAAACGCATTCACGTTGCGCAAATCGGCTGTGGCCGCGAAGGCCGGGTGGATATGAGCGGAGTCATGGCGCATCCACCCGCCCGAATCGTGGCGGTCTGCGATCTGGATTCCAAACGCCTCGCCGCCGGGAAAAAGCTCGCGGAGGATTTTTACAAAAAAAAGGGCGAGTCGGATGTGGACGTGAAAACATTTCACGATTATCACGAAGTTCTCGCGCGGCCCGACGTTGACGCCGTCGTCGTGACCGTGCCCGACCACTGGCACGCGCTCGTCGCCATCGAGGCGGCGATTGCGGGCAAACATATTTACGTCCAGAAACCGGTAACTTATGACATCGCCGAGGCCATCGGGCTGCGAACGGCCGTCCAGGCGAAGAAAGTCATTCTCCAAAGCGGCTCGCAACAGCGTTCGGAACATCCGTGGGGAAGTTTTCGCAAGGCGAGCGAGGCCGTGCGCAATGGACGCATCGGGCGATTGAAAACAATTAAAATCGGCCTCGGCCTCGACCAGCCCAGCGGCCACGCGCCCGCGCCGATGTCCATGCCGAAAAATCTGGATTACGAACGCTGGCTCGGCCCCGCGCCGGAACAGCCTTACATGGAGCGTCGCGTGCATCCCCAGAACAGCCTCGAGGGCCGGCCCGGCTGGATCACGACGGAGGATTTTGGCCTTGGCATGATCACGAACTGGGGGGCGCATCATGTGGACATCGCGCATTGGGCGATGGGGCAGGAACTTGGCGGCCCGCTGACGATTGACTCACACGCCGAGTTCATGACGAACGATGTGTGGACGGTGCACAGCAGTTATCACATCGAAATGCTCTACCCGAACAACGTCCAGGTTCTGTTGGACAACAAATTTGATACCGGGCTGCAATTCGAAGGCGATGAAGGGTGGGTTTTTTGCACGCGCGGCGTGGAACGAGTCACTGCCAGCGACCCCAATCTGCCCGCTGCCGACGCGAAACCGCCGTTGCGCGCCAGCGATCCCAAAATCCTCTCACCGCTGGGCGCAAACGCCGTGCGCTGGCCGAAAAGTCCCGATCATTACCTCAACTGGCTCGAAAGCATTGCGGCCAACCGCGAACCCATCGCGC
>CAVWHM010000020.1:0-50251 GCA_963754775.1 uncultured Verrucomicrobiae bacterium | reverse complement strand
GACGCTCGCCCTACCAGACTGCCCTAATACCCCGAACGAAATCGCGGTGGTGAATGGCCGCAGATATCGGTGCGGACCCGAGGCCACGCCGCATTTCAATCCCACAAGCGGTAAGGAAACCCGCTTTTTCAGATAGTTTCCGCAACGCGGGCAGCGGCCCGGAAAATTCCAGGTTTTTATCCGGTGAAAACCAGCCACGGGGCAAACCGGTTTCACCTCGGCCCAGCGTCTTTGCTTCGGCGGAACCGAAGAACGGCGTCCGGGTGAAAAGACGCTCCACGGATTATCCACCAGCCGGAATGGCGGAATGTCGACAGCGGTGGGCAACAGTGCGGCCGGACCGGTTTTGGCGTCGGCGGGAACCAGTTCCTCTTCACCGTCGCGCAGCCGGAGGCGGGTGAACACGTCGAAGAGCCGGCGGCAATCGAGACAGACGATGGTTTGCACGACGCAGTTGACGCCGGCGTCGGCGCCGCCGGAAACGCGCGCCCGATATTGGCAATGCGGACAGTCGAAATAAAACGTCGGCCCATGTTTTTCAAATACAATTTTGGCCGCCGCTTGGCAATCCCGCGTTGCGTTGCCCGTTTGAACGTGGCACAGGCTTCCAGCCTGTAAAATTCAGGAGCCTTGACCGTCCTCGTCCCTTACCGAGTCGAAGCGTGGCGAAGACCGGTCACTCTCGTTTTAAAGATCAACCACGAGACTCTGCTGAAGCAGATTATCTTTTCGTGTCATTGGTGTATTTCGTGGTTTCAATTGCGCCATTTCCCAAGTCAGACTTGCCTTCCGACCCCGTTCCGCGCAAGAGAAGGGCATGATCTACCAAAAACAAATCCTGCTGGAAACCAAAGGACACCGGCAAATGCATGACCTGACGGCGGACGTGGCGCGAATTGTCCACGACTCCGGCGTGCGCACGGGCACGGCGCACGTGTTCAATGTCGGCAGCACCGGCGCGCTGGGCGCCATCGAATACGAACCGGGCCTGCTCGAAGACCTGCCCGACCTGCTGGACAAACTCATCCCGCCAGGCCGCAACTACGGACACGAACAGGCCTGGCACGACGGCAACGGCCATTCGCATTTGCAGGCGACGCTGCTCGGGCCGTCCCTGACCGTGCCGGTGGCCGACCGGAAACCGGTGCTGGGCACCTGGCAACAAATCTTCCATCTGGAATGCGACATCAAACCCCGCCGCCGCACCATCGTGGTGACCGTCTCCGGTGAGTGACGGTTTGCGAATGCCGGATTGCAAACAAGCCCGCTTTCCATCAGAACTCGCTGAAAGACCCGGTTTCCCGACGGTTTTGGCCCGCAAAAAAAGACTTGACACCCATGTCATAGTGTACTAATTGTATTAGTACAGTAACGATGATGAACCTCAGCATCAATACCGGGTCGAACACGCCGATCTACAAGCAAATCACGGATCAGGTGCGCATGGCCGTTGCCTCTGGCAGGCTCGCCGTGGACGACCCGTTGCCGAGCATTCGCGCGCTGGCTGAACGGCTGATCGTCAACCCCAACACCGTCGCCCGGGCCTACGCCGACCTGGCGCGTGAAGGGCTGATTGAGTCACGGGCCGGTCGCGGGGTGTTTGTCACCCGCAAACGGAAGATGTTCACGCGCGAGGAGGGCTGGCGGCGGCTGGAGCCGCTGATGGACGCGGTGATCGGTGAGGCGATGGTGTCGGATTTCACCCCGCCGGAACTGCGGGAGGCCTTTGAGAAAAAACTCGGCCAATGGAAACCCCGGAAAGGAGGGAGCCGGAACGATGAATGAACAACCTGTTATTCAAACACGTGGCCTGACAAAATATTTTGGCGCCAGGCCGGCCGTTTATGACCTGAATCTGGAGGTGCCGCGCGGTTGTGTGCTTGCGTTCCTGGGCCGGAACGGTTCCGGCAAAACCACCACCATCCGCATGTTGCTGGGACTGCTCGAACCGACCCGCGGCGAGGGCAGCATCCTGGGTCATGACATCCGCGCCTTGCCGCCGGAAGCCCGGGCGCGCATCGGTTATTTGACCGAGGAACACCAGCTTTACGGCTGGATGAGCGTCCAGGAATGTGGCGGGTTCCAATCGCAGTTTTATTCGCGCTGGAATGAAAAAATCTTTCGCGGGGTCATCGGGCATTTCAGCCTCAAGCCGGCGGCGCGGGTGAAAGACCTGTCTCGGGGCGAGCGGGCCGGCCTTTGTCTGGGACTGGTGCTGGCGCCGGAACCCGAGCTACTGATTCTGGACGATCCGGCGATCGGATTGGACCCGGTGGCGCACCGGTCGCTGGTCGAATCCATGATCTACCTCACCCGCCGGTCGGACCGGACGATTTTCTTTTCTTCGCACCAACTGGCCGACGTCGAGCGGGTGGCCGATTACATTGCCATCCTCGACCGAAGCGTTTTGCGCGCGTGTTGTTCGCTGGAAACGTTCCGGAGCAGCGTGCGGCAGGTCCGACTCCAGTTCCCCGGCACGCCACCGCCGACGCCGAAGATTCCCGGATTGCTTCAGGCCTTCCGGGCGGAGGGTGAACTCCGGCTGGTTTGCGTGCATTACAACGAAGCAGTCGAACGGGCGCTGCGGGCGCTGGCCCCGGCGCAGATGGAGCAGATGCCCATCAGCCTGGAGGAAGCATTTCTCAGCTATCTGGGCGAACGCGGCGAAAAATCGTTCATCCTGTCGGAAACGGAGGTACAACCATGAAAGCACTGATTCGAAAAGAGCTGCGCGAGAATTTGAAGCTGGCTGTGCTCGGCCTTGGCATCTTTGCGCTGGTACTGGCGTTGAATGTGCAAAAGTACTCGACCATTCTGAAAAACCTGGGTGGGATCAGCGACTCACAGCAGACGTACTTGCCTTGGCAACCATTGGTCGCATCGGATTTTCTGATCGGTTTTTTCTGCGCCATCTTTGGCGCCGTTCTCGGATGGTTCCAGATACACAACGAGAGGCACCGCGATCTGTGGGCGTTTCTGGTCCATCGCCCCATCACCCGCACGGACATTTTCCTCAGTAAAATCATCGCAGGTTTGATGCTTTATTTCCTGGCGGCGGGCTTGCCGCTGGTGTGCTTTATCGTCTGGGCGGGAATTCCCGGCCACGTCGCGGCGCCTTTCCAGTGGGCAATGGCATTGCAAACCGCCTGGTTGTTCCTCGCGGGAATCGCTTTTTATTTTGCCGGAATGTTGACCGGTCTGCGGCAGGCACGATGGTACGCCAGCCGGACTTTCGGTCTCGGTCTGGCCTTCATGATACTTCTGGCGGATGCCGTACCGACCAGGGGATTCCGGGAGATTCTCGTGGCCATGCTCATCGGCATCGCAATCCTGGCCGCCGCCGTTTGGGGCGGTTTCCATAGCGACGGCCACTACAACGGACAGCCGGCACTTGGAAAACTGGGACTGACGGCCTCCATCACAGTGGGTGCCGGTGTCGTCGCCTTCATTGTGCTCGCGTTGCTTGCCACTTTACTGCCGAACTTGTTATTCAACTATGACCGGTGGGCGAGTTATGTGATGACCAAAGACGGCACGATCTACAAAGAAACCCAGGGAGGCCGAAGACCGCCGGAATTCGTTGGCCTCGATGGCAAGCCGCTGATAGATGCAAAGACCGGACGCATGATCGAATCCGAGGAGTTTAATCGGCGTGCCTGCAATACGACTTGGATTCCGATGGACCGGGAAAAAGCGAGCCTGAGGAGGCGGAATCCCCCAACCTTTTTCACTTTTTGGCAGGCAACTCCAGACACGATTTGGTATTATTGGAACCAGTACGGTCGGTTGGTTGGCTACGATATCGCAACCCGGCGGTGCATCGGAAGTCTCGGCCCGAACGGTTTCGCAAACGACCTCTCGGGGGGTGGTGATCGCTTCGATGCCCCGGATTCGCGAACCCTGCAAACAGCCACCGCCATTTACCAGACTGACGTCCAGAATCGCACGACCAGGACCCTGTTTGCCACTGAACAGGACGAAACCATTCTTGGCGCAAGGGACGTATTCCTGAACGGACCCGACTGGGATTACACGGTCGTGGTCACCAAACGCGATATTCGTCTGCTCACACCCGAAGGCAAAGTGGTCTGGAAGACGCCCTGCGAACAGGATTATCCCGACTACGGGCACGTCCAGGTTTCTTTCCTGGAAAAACCAGGGCAGTATGCGCTCTGGGTTGCTCCGCCTAATGGCGCGAACAAAAAGGCGGGGTGGAAGCTTCCGACGCATGTGGCCTGGATTGACAGCAAGCAGGGCTCGTTTAAGAGCGTGGATTTGCCAAACCTGAATGCGTCTTGGAACGGATATCCTCACAGGGCAAAACTATTGAGTTTGCTCATGCCGCCGGTGCTTTGGGCCGGCATTTATTTGGAGGATCGTCCAGAGCTGCCGGAGATGCCGTGGAAGCTGGTGCTGATCAGCCTCGCGGTGGCGGCGGTGGTTTGGGTCCCGCTCGGTTTATGGCTGGCCTGGCGCCACAACTTTGACATCGGGGCGCGACTGGGTTGGGCGGTGTTCCATTTGCTCTGTGGCCTCCCCGGATTCCTGGCGTTCGTGAGCATCCAGGAATGGCCGGCGCGAACGCCTTGCGCCAACTGCGGAAAGCTCCGGTCCATTGACCGTGAAAAATGCGAACACTGTGGCGCGAGCTTTGCGCCGCCTGAAAAAAACGGCACCGAAATCTTCGCACCCCTGGAAATCACGCGGGCCTGATTCACGGCGCGGGCGCTTCTGCTCAGACGTTCGGTCAGCCCGCGCGGCTTCTCCTTTTTGAATAGTGTCCCGATTTGGCATGGGAACGCGGCTTCAGCCGCTTCAACACACGATTTGCGTTGGACAATGAGGCGGCATAAATGCCGCGCCCCACAAAATCACGACACGATTCTTTCGTTATTTGTTGTTTCCGACTCCCCGCTTCTAGTGATTCATCATTGAGAGGAAGCTGGACGGGTTTTGTTCCCGGAAAAATTTTTCAACGCGGGGACGCGGAAACGCAAAGCCAATTCAAACCGCGGATGACGGGTATGTGGTTTGACAAGCAATTTTTTCATTAAAAGCATTTTTTGATCAAGCCTCAACTGGGCTGAAGGTTTTGTTGGGATCTAGATAATAAACTCTCCCCGTCTTGAGCGCGTGGTAGGTTCGTTGACGGACTGCTTTTCGAGTTCGGCCCAGTTGCTTGAGTGCTTTGGGTCCGACCTGACTGATGATCTTGCCCACTTTGATGACCAAGCGGTCATCGATTTCTTCCAGCGGCGTCCAACGGCCCCTCATCAGATACCAGACGGCCACCGTCAGTTTGCGGGCGATGGCAGCCACGGCCAGGTTGACGCTGCCCTTGCAGGCCAGCAATTTCTTGCCCCAGTGGGCCAAGGGAGTCTTGGCGCAGCGCAGGATGGCCTGGGCCGCCTCAATCAGCAGGCAACGCAAAAGCTTATGGCCATGGCCGCCGATCCCGCCGCTCCACTCCGACTCCCCACTATCGTCGAAGGCGGGATTGAGCCCGACGTACTTGACGAGCTGCTTGGGAGAGGCAAAGCGCTGGATGTCACCCACGAAGGCGCCCAAGGCAAACGCGACCACTTCGCGAACCCCGCACAGTCGCACGAGGGAGAGCAGATCGGGATCGGCCAGCACTTCCTGGGCGATGAGGCTGTGCCAGTGCTGACGTTGTTGGTCAGCGTGGCGCAATTCTGCCAGTAAGATTTCGATCACCTGCCATTGGCGTGAGGACCACGAGCGGGCGTGGCGAATCTGCTCTTCGAGTTTTTCGACTTGGGTCAGGCGGGGGCCTGGGTTGAGTCGGACGCCGTTGTCACTGAGGTAAGAACGCAGCCGGGCGCGCATCTGCGTGGTTCGTTTAGTGGCTTTGGCGTAGGCGTGAAACCAATCGCGCCGTTCCTGGGTCTTGACATCGGGCACCCAAACCTCTTTAGCCGTGCCAGCCAGATAGGCTTTACCAATGCGCACGGCACTGATCTTGTCATTATTGGCGTGCGCTTCCTTGAGTTTGCCCAAGTGGCAACTTTCCAGGACCTTGGCTTTGCGCCCGCCGGTCGCCAAGGTGCGGACCACTTGAAAGCTGTTGCCCGAAGCTTCCAGTACAAACAGATCCTGGGCGGTGGTGAACTTCTTGGCCCAGCCGGGGAGTTGAGCCAGTGGCACCTTGTTGCAGAGCTTTTCCACCACGGCGGCCGCCGGGCTGGGACCACGGATAATGGCCGCCGTGAAACTATCGGGGTGAGCGTCCAAGCCAATCACCCGCTCGACAGATTTTAGTTTTTCGTTCATCTTGTCTCCTAACGGTTGTGCAGACGGACGGAAACGGGTCAGGCGCTGACAGGCACTCAGGTATGCGGGGCGATCCCCATGTAGGTGCTTTGCGCCGGTGCTCATTCACAGAAACGGGGAATTACCCCTAGCGTGATCCTCGAGCATCTCCCGAAAGCCCACCTGCGGGTTAGCTGACCAACAGGTCCTTACGGTGACATCGTTCCCGTCCGTTCTGCAACTGCTTCCTGAGTGTTCCAGGACGCCCCGTTGACAAAACTCATACCCTCGCAGATGTACGCGGATTTTTTGACACGACTTGAGCCGCTTGGGAAGCGGCGAAAGGAATTCGCCGGAGGCGAAGGCCCGCGAGGGCCGAGCGAGCGGGCACGAGCGAGTCCATTTCACGGATTTACACGAATTAAAGCCTCGGCTGGTCGCGGCGAATCCCGCAAAGCGGGAGAAGACGGACAGAGGCAACCGATAATAGCCCACGGTTTCAACCGTGGGTTTAATCGTTAAAAAATCCCCAAGCCCCGCAGGGGCGGCAGAAAAATTTAACCACGGATGAATCCTTCATGGCGCTTTGCGCCATGAAGGACAGGCACGGATGGGGCAGATACTTCCGACACGATAAACGGGATTTGCAGGGAATCTACCCAGGAATCAGGTTAATCGTGTCAGGATGTTCGCGCAAAAACTGGGCAAATTCTGGTGTGATGCGCTGGATGACCGGGTCAATGGGATAAATCTGGCCGTCCGCCGCCAGAATGGCATTGCGCGGGATCAGGTCGAACACCAGCAAGCCTTCCCGCTCGGAATAATAAGCCCCATCCGTTAGTTTTTCATAACCTTTGACCAGCATCAATTCATCCAGTGCGGCCGCTGTTGCCGCGACGCCATTGATGAAGGGTTGGGAAGTGATGATAATGGGCTGGCCGTTGTTGGCGACAATGCGCTCCAACCGGATGTCGTCATGGAAAATCAAGTTTTGCAGGTCGAGGCGGTCGAGGTATTCGGAAGGGGTGGCGCCGCGCGACAGCGAACCGAGGGCGATGCCATAACCCAACTGGCGTTCCAGTAAAGTGGCCTTGAAATAACGCTGGGTGCGCTTGTGAAAATAGACCTGATGCTCGCCGCCACGGCCAAATTCAGGCGGCAGGCGGCGGCCCCGGCCTAGCTTCCAGTTTTCTTGGGCCCACTGGATGAGCCGCCGTTGCTCGACTTCAACACGCTTTGTGCGAGTGGCGTAATCGGAATCATGGTCTGGAGCTGGCGCACCGCCTCCACGCGTGTGGCGGGCGGCTGATTCAAGCGTCCGGCCAGCGTCGGCCATGCCGGCTTCCCGTTGGTCATTGGGCGTTCCATTTATTGGCATAAATATACCGTAACCGGAGATTCATTGCGAGTGCTTTTTGCTGCGAAATTGGACTGAAATTAGCTGAAAAACGGCGCAAATCACGAATTAACACGAATTAAAGCCCTGACCTTTTGCGAGTAATCGGATGAAGGCGGACGGGGCGAAAGATATTAGCCAAGCGTAATCTTCCCCATCAGGAATTCGACATCAAACCCCGTCGCCGCACCATCGTCGTGACCGTGTCCGGTGAGTGAAATCAGGCAAGATAAATCCGATGAGGTGAAGTTAAGGTTCACGTCGCCAAACATAATTGGAATCTACGAATACCTTCTTTAACTCCTCCAGCCGACGAATTGCTTCATCAATGCGTTTGAAGGCAACATCCGGAAAATCGAGGATTTCCGCCGTGGTTTTGATCAGCTCCTTACGATTAATCCGCCCTTGGTGTGGCAAAAGTTCGAGTATAACGTGCCCGATTTCTTCGAATACTAAGATGCCATGGGGTCGCTTTTGCTTGGCGACCAACACATATTCCTGAAGTGCGGTAGTGAACCCGACTCTTTGCGTCGTGTTGTCACGACCTGATTCTGCACCGGTTTTCTGGGTTGGCAATTCCATCTGACTTGATGGAATTAGGTCTGGTTGTCGAGACAGCAATGGAACTTTAGGAAAAGTCTTTTGGATTACTGGCGAGGCTGGTCGTATCGCGGCTGGCGGCGGGCTGGTGGGACTAACACGCGGTGGAGTTTCCGGGGTTTCGACTGGTGGAGCTGGCGTCGGCGGATAAATACCTAGTTGTTCCAACTTACGCCAGAGCGAGTCCATTGCTTTGTTGCGGTCGAAGTAAAAGCTGGACGCGCTTACCCGCCAGAACACCCATTTGCAACGTTCAAGTTGTCTCTGGCGCGCCATGTCGCGTTCGATTTGTTCAGGGTCGTCGTGGTACGGGCCGTCGCACTCGACAGCAAGCCGTGACTTTAAACCTTCGATATCCGCTCCCGAAGTATCGGCGTCTGTGCGCTGTTCACCAAATCTTCCGGGCTGATCCAATCTTGACAGACATTCGGAATAGGAGGGCAAAACGGCTCTGGACTGCGTCGAACTTCAATCCATGATTCGTTGGATTCGGTTGGGCCGCTCCACGCAATGCAAAAGCATTCGGGCTCGCGTGGGATGTCGTGAAACCAAAGTAGCTGGTCGTAATTGCGGCAATCCCGAACCATGACGAATCGAAGCTGACAAACTTCTTTGAGATAAGTGAATAGGCGAACTGCCTTATCCCGAAGCTCGTCGGTTTTTCCGCGATGAGGATGCTCGTGCTCGTTCCGCATGGCCTAAGCAAGTTTTAAACGATTTGGCGCGAGTCTGAAAGGTTATTGTCACTTATCATCCGCGCCGGAGCAATTCAGTTCCAGCTTCGTCAAACCACAGCGCGACAAGCAGCGCACTCGTGTCAATTCGTGGAATCCGTGTCGTCGGGATCAGTTTTCCGTAAAGACGAAAGCGCCGTAGCCCACCACGCGGTCGCGCGTGCCTGACGTGTCGCCGGAATTCCGCAAATCCACGGCGCGACATCGCAGGCCGCGCTCCTTCGCCGCACACAGCAACCCGCAAATCGGCCGGCAACCACACGCCAAATCATCGCGGAGTTTTTTTGCGTTAAGCGACTCGATGGTACGCGCTGTTTCGGCGTCAGTTTGCTGCGCCGTTTCATAATCGTGGTAGTGGCTCAGGTCCGAACTGATGACGATGCGTGTTTCGTCGCCGCCCCAGAGCGCTTCGATGACAGCCGTGACTTCGTCGTCACTCGCTTCGCCGACGAGGAGCGGCACGATTTTGAAATCGGCGAGCACCACCTGCAGGAACGGCAGTTGGACTTCGAGCGCGTGCTCGTCGGCATGCGCTTCGTCCCGCACGCACACCTGCGGCAGCCGTAAGCAAATGTCACGGACGGCAGCGGTGTCCACGGGCACCGTGCCGAGTGGGGTTGCGAACGCCGTCGCGCCGGACGCCGCCAGACCATTGAACGCCGCATAATGCGACGGGCCGAGCAGCACCACGCGTTTGATGCTGTCACGCGAAGGTGCCAATTGCGCGTAAGCCGACGCGGCAATCGGTCCGGAATAAATGTAACCGGCGTGTGGCGCGATGATGGCTTTGGGAACAGACCCTGCCGGGGCATCTGGTTCGCGCAGAAAATTTTTGATCATCCGGCGCAGTTCGGCGGGGTTGTCAGGATAAAACCGTCCGGTGACCGCCGGGGGGCGGATATTGGCTGAGTCATTACGAAACAATTTCCGCATCTCAAATTTGAATTTTACCAAAATATTTCACGTCACCTCACCGAGACAACCGCCCAAACGGCCCCTCGCCCCGGCCCTCTCCCCGCCGGGCGGGGAGAGGGTGTCCGGCTTGTCCGCCGTAGCTTCAGCGAAGGCGGAAGGACGGGTGAGGGGTCGGGGTTCAACTCGGTTTCACCCGGTGCGGTCCGCGCTGGGAAACATCCCCCATCGAATCGCCCATGTTCACTTCCGCCGCGCCACCACCCGGCCAGATGCCGGGAACTGTCCGATGACAGCGCGGACACTTGCCGTCGCGGGTGATTCGATAATCGCGCACCAAGTAACCGATGCGTTCGATGAGCAGTTCGTCGCAACCTGGACAAAACGTGCTTTCCCAATGAGCCACGTGTCCCGGCAAATTCCCGGCATAAACGAAGTGCAGCCCTTCTTCCACACCGATCTCCGCCGCGCGCACAATCTGGCTTACGGTCGTCGCCGGCGGGTCGGTCATTTTGTAATCGGGATGAAACGCGGTGACGTGCCACGGGATGTCGCGGCTGACCGAGGCGATGAATTTCGCGATGGCATGCAGCTCGGCTTCGCTGTCGTTAAAACCGGGCACGACCAGCGTGACGATTTCCAGCCACAAACCGCGTTCGCGCACCATGCGGATGCCTTGGCACACGTTCTCCAGCGTGCCGCCGAGTGTGCGATAGCGTTTCTCGTCAAAACCTTTCAGGTCAATTTTGTAGGCCACAATCCACGGACGCAGGAAATCGAGGGCTTCGGGCGTGCAGTTGCCGTTCGACACAAACGCGCAGGCCAACCCGGCCGGTTTCGCCTCCTGGAAGACGGCCACCGCCCACTCGGCGGTGATGAGCGGTTCGTTGTAGCTCGACACGACCAATCGCGCACCACTCCGGCGCGCCGTGTTCACGACCTGGTCCGGCGTCAATTCAACGATGGGCGTTACGGAGCGCTCATCGCGCAGGGCCTGGCTGGTGACCCAATTCTGGCAATACCCGCAATGAAAATCGCAGCCGAGCATTCCGAACGTGAGCGCATCGCTGCCGGGATAAACATGGAAGAACGGTTTTTTCTCGACCGGATCGTTGGCCAATCCGCCAGCCACATAACCGAATGGCACGCGGAGTTCACCGCCTTCATTGAAGCGCACTTTGCAGATGCCGCGTCGTCCCGGCGGGATGAGGCAACGATGACCGCATGCGACGCAACGCACGCGGTCGTCTTCGGTGTGCCAGAGTTTGCCCACGACGGTTTGCCGGTCGAGCGTGTCGGCGAGGGCCCGGTTGACCACCGGTGATTTTATCAGCACGGGTGTCGTGGAATTTTGTTCCCGTGACTCATTTGAAGGCATCGTTTGCATGGAACCCGGATGTGAAGACGGACGTCCCGGAATGCCTGACCCCTGTCCAGAAAAATGTATCGCCACCCAAAACTTTTCGATTAATTTGAGTCATCGGACCTGACAAAACAGGTCATCGCTTAAACCATACCAAAAATCGCATGGCGTTCAAACAATTTCCCAGGCAGACGCAAGGCGTCCAATTGCTCCAACGCTCGCTCGCGCGCGGGAGGCTCGGCCACGCCTACCTGTTCACCGGCCATCAGCTTGAGGAATTGGAAGCGCTCGCCCGCACGCTGGCCAAGACGTTGAATTGCCGGAAACCGGTCAAAACCGGCAGCGCAGCGACGGATTGCTGCGACGACTGCCCGGTGTGCC
The DNA here is from genome assembly GCA_963754775.1 of uncultured Verrucomicrobiae bacterium. GTDB lineage: Bacteria > Verrucomicrobiota > Verrucomicrobiia > Limisphaerales > UBA11358 > UBA11358. Next base: position 38,595 of record CAVWHM010000020.1, on the reverse strand, counting down.
GGAAAATTGACAATGACACCCATGCCGACATGCATTGGGCGCGGCCCGAATCCAAATCGCGCGTCGTCACCATCGAACAAATGCGCGAGCTGATGCGCGAAATTCAACTCAAGCCGACCGAGGCCGAATACAAGGTCGCCATCATCACCGCCGCCGACCGCCTGAACCCGCAGGCGGCGAACGCCTTTCTCAAAACGCTGGAGGAACCGCCGGCCAAATCCATTCTGATCCTGCTCACCACCGCACCGCAGCGGATTCTGGATACGGTCCTGTCGCGCTGCCTGCGCCTGAATTTTTCCGGCGATGCCGTGCCTCCGCTGGACCCCGCGCAAACGGAATGGCTCGCGCAATTCGGCGCGCTGGCGGCCACGGAACAGAAAACCCTGCTGGGCCGCTACCGCCTGCTTGACGTGTTGCTCCAAAAGCTCGGTGAAATGAAGTCGCGCGTGGAGGAGACGTTGACGGCGCGCTCGCCGTTGCAGCGTTACGAGGACGTGGAAAAGGATTTGCGCGAGAAATGGGAGGACGAATTGGCGGCGGCCATCGAGGCGGAATATCGCCGGCAGCGCGCGGATTTGATTTTGCTGGTGCAATGGTGGTTGCGCGACGTCTGGCTGGCCACGCTCGCAGCCGGCGGCGAATTGCTGAATTTCCCGCAGATTACCGGGGCGGAGGCCGTCGCGCGCCGCCTCACGCCGCGCCGGGCGCTGGAAAATCTGCAAATCCTGGAACAAACGCAGCGGTTGCTGCACACCAACGTCCAGGAAGCGCTCGCGCTGGAAGTCAGTTTGCTGAAACTGCACCTTTGACCGGCAAATTTTCAGACGCGAAAAATTCCCGTTTGTGAAAAAACAATCCCTCTCCGGTCCTTCCGCCTCCACTACGCTTCGGCGCGACAGGTCGGACAGCCTCTCCGCGCCCGGCGGGGCGAGGGGCGCAATTTACGCTCTTTTGTTCGGGTTGTTTCTCGGATTGGCGATTTGGAAATTCGGCAACCCGGTCATCCTAGATCAGAAAATCATTCCGCCGGCTTCGTTTGCCGAGGTGTTGGCTGACGCATGGCCCACGCACTGGATCAATTGGCTTTTGCCGCCATTCGTGCTGGCGGGCGGCTGGCTGGCGCTTTCCAGCCGATCGCGCTGGCCGGGAACGCGCTGGCTGTGGCTGCTGCCGCTGCTGTGGTTCGGCTGGCAACTGCTTTCGGCAACGCACACCGTGGACGCCTTTCTTACCTCGACCACGCTCTGGCAATTTGGCGGATGCGTTGCGTGTTATTTCATTGGCGCCCTGGTGCTGGGACGCGAACGCGTGTTGCGCTGGCTGCTGATCGGCGTGCTGGCGGCATTCACGTTCTGTCTCGTGCGCGCAGTGGACCAGCGGCTCTTCGAGTTTCCAGAAAGCCGCCGTATGCTGGTGGAAGGCGAACACTCGGGCTGGACAAATTTCCCGCCGGAAATGCTTTTGGAAATGAAACGCAATGGGATGGTCATCACCACCAACGGTATGGACGTGGCCAATCCCGCAATCCTCGCCCGAATCACCAAGAACCGCGTGATGGGCACTTTCGTCTATCCGAACGCTTTGGCCGGCGCGATTCTGTTGCTGCTGCCAGTCTCACTGGCGCTCGCTTTTAACAGCACCCGGCCACTGAAACCGCCAATCCGCGGGGCAGTGATTGCCATGACTTGCCTGCTCGGCGGGCTGGGTCTTTTCTGGTCGGGTTCAAAAGCGGGCTGGTTGATTGGCATGGCGCTCGCCGGCATCTGGCTGTTCCGTCTGAACTGGTCCGCCCGATTAAAATGGGCAATGCTGACAACAGTTCTCGTGGTTGGGTTTGCAGTGTTCGCGGTTCGATTTCACAATTACTTCACCACGGGCGCCACCAGCGTAGGCGCGCGTTTTGATTACTGGCGGGCGGCGGTGCAAACCACACGCGACCGTCCATTATTTGGCACGGGACCGGGGACTTTCCAGCGGCCTTACGCGCAAATCAAATCGCCCGACGCCGAGATGGCCCGGCTCACGCACAATGATTATCTCGAACAATTTTCCGATTCAGGAATTCCTGGCGGCATTTGCTATGCGGCCTGGATTGGTCTGGCATTGTTGACTGTGGGCCAACGCGCGTGGCGGAGCGGCGATTACCTTCAATTCAGTCTTTTCCTGGGATTGCTCGGCTGGTTTGCGCAGGGGCTGGTCGAATTCAGCCTTTATGTTCCGGCACTGGCATGGACGGCGTTCACTTTGCTCGGATGCCTGCTGCGGATGTCCGCAAATCAATTCGACAAGGGACCGGCGACCGGCTAATCTGGCCACGGCTTATGAAAATTCTCTTTCTCAACGGGCCTAATCTGAACCTGCTCGGGCAACGCGAGACGGATGTTTATGGCCGGGCGACGCTGGCGGAAATCGAAGCCAAAGTTCGCCAGCGCGCCAAACAGCTTGGGGCCGAAATTGATTTCCGCCAATCCAACCAGGAAGGACAGTTGGTCGGCTGGATTCAAGAAGCCAAAGGCAGTTTTGACGTGATTGTCCTGAATGCCGCCGCTTATACCCATACCAGCATCGCCCTTCGAGACGCGATTGCCGCTGTGGCAATCCCCACTATCGAAATCCATCTTTCTAACATCCATGCCCGGGAGGATTTCAGGCAAAAATCGCTCATCGCGCCGGTTTGCTGTGGTCAAATCTCAGGATTCGGCCAAAATTCTTACATTTTGGCACTTGAGGCATCAGTTAACGTTATCGCATCTAAAAAACAAGACTAAAGTGGCTGTTTTTGGTTTACTTTAATGACCGTTAATTTTCTAACTTTGCCGCTTGACGGCTTGTTTTCGACTTAATAGACTCCTTGTCAGATAGAAAATGCTACGAGCAGAGTCGGGTTCGGCTGCTGCTTTTTTGCTTGAGAGATAGCGTAATCAGGCAGCGTGTTTTATTGAAATTTTAACGAAATCGAATTGTGGATCTTAAAGATATCAAGGCCATCATTGACCTGATGAAAAAGAATTCCATCTCGGAATTTGAGATGGAAAAGCAGGATTTCAAAATCAGGCTGAAACGCGGTCTCAATGGTGGCACGCCTGTTTCTGCGCTCGATGATTTGCCCCCCGCAGTGGCTGTTGCCGCACCCCTGCAAGTTCCCGGTTCGACCCCGCCGACTGCCGCCGTTCCCCCGCCACTCGCAACCGGTGAAGTTGAAATCAAGTCACCGATGATTGGCACTTTTTATCGGTCACCCTCCCCGGAGGCGGGAAGCTATGTTGAAGTGGGCACCGACGTGAACCCGGAAACAGTGGTTTGCATCATTGAAGCCATGAAAGTGATGAACGAAATCAAGGCCGAGGTCAAAGGTGTTATAACCCAGGTTTTGGTTGAAAACGCCAAACCGGTGGAATTCGGCCAGCCGTTGTTCAAGGTGCGGCCCCCGGCCTGACCGCGCCGGCATTTTGCCGGTTTTAATTTTATCCGAGCTCATTAACAGCCCATGTTTGAAAAAGTACTGGTCGCCAATCGCGGGGAGATTGCCGTTCGGATCATCCGTGCCTGCAAGGAACTGAATATCCGCACCGTGGCCGTTTATTCCGAGGCGGATGCCAATTCGATGCACGTGCAACTGGCGGATGAAGCGATTTGCATAGGCAAGGCCGCGGCGGCGGACAGTTATTTGCGCATTGATCGCATCGTCAGCGCCGCGGAGGTGTCGGACGTGGACGCGATTCATCCGGGTTACGGTTTTCTTTCCGAGAACGCGCACTTCGCCGAGGTTTGCGAAAGCTGCAACATCCATTTTATCGGTCCACATCCGCGCACGATGCAGGCCCTGTCTGACAAGGCCGTAAGCCGCGCCCTCGCCAAAAAGGCGGGCGTGGCCGTGGCGCCGGGGTCGGAAGGTGTGGTCGAGAAGGAACAGGACGCGCTCGTCGTGGCCAAACGCATTGGATATCCGGTCATCATCAAGGCCATCGCCGGCGGCGGGGGACGCGGGATGCGCGTGGCGCACAACGACATCTCGCTGGTGAAAGGCTACCACACGGCACGGACGGAGGCCGAAAAGGCCTTCGGCAATTCCAACGTCTATATCGAAAAATTCATTGAGAATCCGCACCACATTGAAATCCAGATCCTCGGCGACCATAAGGGCCGCATCATTCATCTGGGCGAGCGGGACTGTTCCATTCAGCGCCGGAACCAGAAGGTGGTCGAAGAAACGCCGTCACCGTTGATCGAATACAAATTCCGCAAATTGCGCGACCGGATCGGCAAGGCCGCCGTCAAAATCGCGGAGGCGGCGCACTACACGAACGCCGGCACCGTGGAATTCATCGTGGACAATCACGGCAATTATTATTTCCTCGAAGTCAACAAGCGGATTCAAGTGGAACATCCCATCACCGAAGAGGTCACCGGCATTGACCTCGTGCGTTACCAAATCCTGCTGGCGATGGGCGAAACGCTGCACCATTCGCAAGGCGACATTCAATTCAAGGGCCACGCGATTGAGTGCCGCATCAATGCCGAAGACCCGTTCAATGATTTTTGCCCCAGCCCCGGCCGCGTCGAAATGTATTTCCAGCCCGGCGGCCGCGGCGTGCGCGTGGACACGCACACCTACGCCGGTTACACCATTCCATCGACCTACGACTCGATGATTGGCAAGCTGATCACCTATGGCAAGGATCGGCGCGAGGCCATGGACAAGATGAGCCGCGCGTTGGGTGAATACCTGATCACCGGCATCAAAACGAACATCTCGTTCCAGCAAGCCATCTTGCAGGACCCTAACTTCCGGCGCGGCGTTTATTCGACGAATTTCGTCGAACAACTGCTCGGCGGCGCGCGGCGCGAGTTGATCGAGGAAAAAACCTGATTCCGGGTAGTGTCTTAAGTTGGCGGCAGTGTTCCTTCACCGCCGTGCGCCGCCGCAGCGGCGCACCCAACGGATCCGAACCAGCACCCCCCCCCCTTCCGTTTGTTGTTGACACCGGTTGTGGCTGTGTTATAAAGCCGCGACTCGTTCGAAGAGCGAAAGTGTTGGTGTCAACAAGACAGATTGTTCGCAAACAGAAACAGAAAACGACATTCAGTGACCCTGCCGATGCAGTCCTCCCACTTGGTTATTTGACCGGGCAATTATATATGAGCCAAAGCAGATTGTTTGTAGGCAACCTCTCGTTTCAAACAGGGGAAAACGAACTCCAGGATTACTTCGCCCAGGCTGGCGCGGTGACTTCGGTGAATCTCATGATGGACAAGGTCACGGGCAAGTCCCGCGGCTTCGCCTTTGTGGAATTTGCCACGCCCGAAGAGGCCCAGAAAGCCGTCGAGCAATTCCACAACAAGGAATTTCAAGGCCGCGCCCTTACCGTCAACATCGCCCGCCCCCGCGAGGAACGCCCTCCGCGCCCGGGCGGCGGACGGGGCGGTGAGCGGCGCGATCGCGGCGAACCGCGCGAACGTTATTAATGTCCCGCCATCCGGTTGGGCCGGTGACCGGCCGGCCATTTCTCTTTCAGAAATGAATTTGACAGCCGGGCAATGCCGTTTATCTTAATCCGCAAACATTATGGCTGAAACTCCTTCCAACATTCCGGGTGCTCCCACGGGCGCAGAGCCGATGAAAAAAACCACCGGCAAGGTGCAGCCCAAAAAGGAAACCGTCCGCATCAATTTGCCGCCCAAGCCGTCTGCGGCGCCGACCATCAAACTGCCGACGCTCCCGCCCGGCGGGCCCACCGGGGCTGCCGGTGCGACGCCATCGCTGGCCGCGCCCAAGTCCGCGCCGATTGCCGCGCCGGCCCTGCAACGCACGACCGCCGCCGCGCCCGTCTCGCAACAACGTCCGGCGCCCGCGCCGCAAAGGCCCGCCGCGGCGCCAACGGTCGGCGGTCTCGACAAAGGTCTGGCGATTTTCGCCGCGATTGCCGGCGTGGCAGCCCTGGCCGTCACGGCTTATTTAATCTGGATGCTTCCCATCGGCAACTGACTGAACAGGGTCTTAACGTTGTAATTGTTCACCTATGGCATCTCCTTCGATCGTCACCCTCACGCAGGAAAACTTTTCGCAACTGGTGCTGCAATCGCCCGCGCCCGTGCTCGTGGATTTTTGGGCCGAATGGTGCGGCCCGTGCAAAATGATCGCCCCGCTGCTCGACGAGCTGGCCGACGAATACGACGGCAAGGTCAAAATCGGCAAGGTCAACATTGACGAGCAGCAGAACCTCGCCGCCGAATACGGGGTCCGCGCCATTCCCACGTTGCTGGTTTTCCACAATGGCCAGGTTACCGACCAGATCGTCGGCGCGCGCAGCAAGCGCGACCTCAAGGCCAGCCTCGACCGTGTCGCCGCGTGACGCACGCCGGGCCCGCGAGGCGGGTTTATGCCGCTTATCGTTACGCCCCGCCAATTCACCCAGCGCGCCGAGTTCTATCATCAACTCGCCCAGTGCACCTCCGCCGGCATCGGCGTGATTCAGGCGCTGCAGCAAATTAAAGCCAGCCCGCCGGCCCGTTCGTTCCAGGAACCGCTCCAACGCCTCCTCGACGAACTGGCCAAAGGCGCGACGCTGGCCGAATCCCTGCAACAGCTTGGCTGGCTCCCCGCGTTCGACGTCGCGTTGGTGGAGGCCGGTGAACGCAGCGGACGGCTCGATGCCTGCTTCCGCCTGCTCGCCGATTATTACAATGACCGTGCCACCATCGCACGCCAGGTCGTCGCAGACTTGATTTATCCGGTTGGGTTGTTCCATCTGGCCATTTTTATTTTTCCGTTTGCGCAATTTTTCCTCTCCGGAAACCTGCTGGCTTACGCGGCCAAAACGTTCGGCGTATTGATTCCGATTTACATCCTGGCCGGGCTGGCCATCTACGCCACCCAGGGCAAACACGGCGAAAAATGGCGTGCGCGCATCGAATCCGTGCTGCGGCGCATTCCCATTCTCGGCACCGCGCGACATTATCTCGCCCTGTCACGGCTCGCCGCCGCACTCGAAGCGCTCACCAGCGCAGGCGTCAATATATTCGCGGCCTGGGATTTGGCCGCGGCAGCCAGCGGCTCGCCCGCCTTGCGCTGCGCGGTGCAGACCTGGAAACCGCAGGTCGCCGCCGGGAAAATGCCCTCCGAAGCCGTGCGCGCCTGCCCGCAATTTCCGGAAATGTTCGCCAACCTTTACGCCACCGGCGAAGTCAGCGGCAAATTGGATGATTCGCTCCGCCACCTGCACCGGCTTTACAACGAGGAAGGCGCGCGCAAGCTGCACGCCTTCGCACAATGGACGCCGCGCCTGGTTTATTTTCTGGTCGCGTTGATGATTGCCTACAAGGTCGTCCAATTCTGGCTGGGCTACTTCAACCAGATCAACAATGCGATGCAGCCTTTATACCGGTAATTTCCAATGCGGCGGCCCGCCCGTCATGCCAACCGGCACGTTTGTGATGTGTTAAAGCGATTTTAATTCCGCTTTGCGCATCCCCTCCCCGCGAATTACCCTCACCGGATGACGTTGACCGAAATTCTTGCCAACGAGGAAAGCCGCCTGCGCGAATTCCCGGTGGCGCGGGAAAAAATCTTCCTCGCGCACGCCGGCGTCTGTCCACTGCCGCACCGGGTGGCGCAGGCCATTGCCGATTTTGCGGCGCGCGGCGCCACCGGCGATCAGGAAGCTTTCGTATATCCCGCTTGCCTGGACCGCGCGCGCGAACTCGCCTCGCAACTGCTGCATTGCCGGCCGGACGAAGTCGCGCTCGTCGGACCGACATCGCTGGCGTTGAGCTTTGTCGCCGCCGGTTTGGATTTCCGGAAAGGCGGCAATATCCTCGTTTATCACGACGATTATCCATCGAACGTTTATCCGTGGATGGCGCTGGCCGGGCGCGGGGTCGAAGTCCGCCTGCTCAACACGCGCGGCCTCGGCGTCATCCGCCCGCAAGATGTGATGGGGCAGGTGGACGAAAACACGCGGCTCGTCGCGCTGGCCTCCTGCCATTTTATCAGCGGTCACCGGCTGGAACATGAAACCATCGGAAAATATCTGCACGAACGCGGCATTTGGTTCTGCCTCGACGCCATTCAAACCCTCGGCGCGTTTCCGACGACGGTGGAGCACGTGGATTTTCTGGCCGCCGACGCGCACAAATGGCTGCTCGGCCCGTGCGGCGCGGGCGTGTTTTACGTCCGGCGCGAATTGCAGGAAAAGCTGAATCCGCCGGTTTACGGCTGGCACAACGTGCGGAATCCGAATTACGTCGCCCAGGAACAGATTGTCTTCCGCAGTGGCGCGGTCAAATTCGAGGCCGGCACGCACAATCTGCTCGGTCTGGTCGGTTTGATTGCCGCGATGGAACTGGCGTTGGAAATGGGCGTGGAAAATATTGCCGCCGAATTGCTTCGCAAACGCGCGTGGCTGGTGACCGCGTTGCAGGCGAAAGGTTTTGCGGTCTTGAATGCCGACGTAAAAACGCAAAACGCGAGTGGGATTGTCGCGTTTTACCAGCCGGGCAAGGACCTCGCGGCCTTGCATAAAAAACTGGCTGACGCCGGCATCGTCACGTCGCTGCGGACCGACCGCAAGGGACAAAATTACATCCGCCTCTCGCCACATTTCTACAACACGGACGCGGAACTGCGGCGCGCGCTGGCGTTGTTGTAAGTAAACGTGAAGTCCCACAGGCCTGGCCTGAAGTGACCGGGAATTTTGTTTTTCGGGCGGGAATCAGTGTCGCTGCCGCCGCTGCGCAACCGACTTGGCCAAGGCTTCGTTCCCTTCCCTGCTCAAACGCCTGGCCATAAGACACATTTCTGAACATAAGTAATGCCCCTGAAATCGTCCTTCGGCGTCGGGAAAATATTGATAGACAAAGACATGTGGCGTAGAAATCGCGGTCGGACGGAGTCCTATACCAACTATGAACGTTTTGGAATTCGGCATGGCAGAATGCCGATTTCGTTTTTTCCGCCGAACTGCCATTTTTGTGTTCAGCCAGCAGCATATCTTGCGGTCTGTTTCAGGAAGCGAACCAAACCCGGTCAAAAACCCCGGACCCAACCATGGTTTTTCGCGCGAAGGCATGCGATGGCTGTGGCTCATTCCGGTCATCCTGCTTGTCCTGGCGGGCCGTGTCTCCGGCGAGGATTTGCCGCTTGGTTTTGGCTGGCAGAACCTTGAGTTCAGGACTTATGCGTCTGATTCGATGCGGGAAATCGCTGACTGCAAGGTGGAAAAAATTTTCCTCGATCACCGCGAGCTGGGGTTCTTTCGGGTCAAGCTGCTGCCCGTCCTCGTGGCCCAGGGCGTGTGCCTGGAATTCGCCGGCACAAATCCCACCAACGAGTGGGCGGAAACGTTTCAATCCGACTGGCTGCCCAAGGTGAAGCGGAGCGCCGTGGAGTGGCGCGACGTGGATATCAGTTCCCAAAAGGCGGGCGCGCCGCGGTTGCATGCCGGCGGGGCGCAACCGGCGGCGGGGAGTCCGACCGTTTGCGTGTTCAAGAACGTCACGGTGGAGGCCAACGGCGTGAAGTGGCAGATGTCGCGGGCGGAGTTGCGCAACGAGGGCGGCCATCCGCGCGTGGTCTGGAAAGCCGGCGGCGGCGAGCAGTGCATGGATTTGTTCAGCGGAGAAATTTTTAACAACTCAAAATCGGATGAAGGAGAAAAATGAAAAAACTTGTCACACTGATTGCGCTGTTGTGGACGGCGCTGGCATCGGCGCAAACCGCGGGGCAATACATCGCGGCGGGAACGAACGACCTGACACTTACAAACTGGTGGGGGGCCGACACGAATTTCACCGCCGCGCTCGCGGTGTCGCCGGCCAATGAAGACGCCAACGTGCTGAAGGCGGTGACACGCTTGCTGGTGCTGCCGCAGACGCCCGCCGGCAGCAATTTCCTCGTTGCGCTGGGCTTCCCCAGGACAAACCGCTGGCTTTTCGGCGTTTCGGAAACCGGCTTGCCATCAACGCAACGGTTTCCCGATTCTCCCGGCCAATTACAATTCCGCCACCATCGTTTCGTTTTTCCGCACCAACATCCTGGCGGCCATCACCAACTCGGCCGCCAACCTGGCCGTCATCACCGACCCCAATTACACGCTTTCGCTGTCCTCGAACGAAACATTCATCGAGTCCGTGACGGTGGATTACGGCGACATCCAGATGCTGCGCGCGCTGCTTTCGGCGGCGCAGTGTTTCGGCTACACGCTTAACGAAAATAATTTGAGCGTCGTCGTCCCGCAGGTGGAAAGCTGGATGGAGACCAACGGCTTCACCTACCAGTTGGCGCTGGGCACCTATACCAGCATTCTTGCGCTGCAAAACACGAGCGACCTGCCGGCGTCGGAAAACGCGCTGACCAACGCCATCGCCAATTATTTTGCCGCGTCGGCGTTCATCCGCAACCGGCCGGCGAACGCGACCAACCGGCTGTTTGAACTGGACGCCAGCAAAACCGATGAGGAGGCGACCTTCCGCACCATACTGACCAATGTTCTTGCGTCGCTCAACGGGCCGGCGGAGTTGAGTCCGAACAACGCGGACGCCATCGAGTCCACCCTCAATCTGAACGCCTGGTTTTCCGGCGCCAATTCACTCCACAACTTTCTGCCGAAATTCAACGGCGACATTTATGTGAACGACAGCCTGCCGAATTACACGTTTGGCGGCATCGTGCCGGATTGGCCGGCGTATAAGACGGAGAGCTTCTTAAGAAAGGAATTTTACTCTTATGCAGGAATTTATGGCGGCCAGGTGGATGATATCACCTTCAGCGATCCTGACGCCGGCAACTTTGCCGTTTTTGTCGGTACAAACCAACAAGTCACCGTCGTGGGTTATGATACTGATAGTTTTCAAAACATTAACGGCGACCAATCGGGCGGCGTCTCTGCGCAATTCAATGTGGATCGGCACGGCAACTGGTCGTTCAACAGCAACAGCGTTTCCGGCGTTTCCGGTTATGGCTCGGTTTCCAAAGATGGTTCGTTTAATGGCGAACTGGATTTTACCAACGGCGATTCCGTGCAGTTGAACGGCAGCCAACAATCGCCTTTGGGTTCCTTCCAAAATGCGGCGGGCAACTATAGTGGAAAGCTGGTCCGGCACTGATCAAGGCCACGCCATCTCCGGAACACTCATGGCCATTTTATCCGCCAACGGCCAGCTAGTCTTCTGCGTTTTCCACAACGGGGCGCAGAACGATGGGGGTCAAGCCCAGTTTGGTTCCAATAACCAATTCATCACTACGGACACCTCCAGTGGATCCACCATAGCCGGCACGCTCAGCTCACTTTCCATGAGCGGCACTTTCACCAACGGCGATGAAAGCACGACCGGCTCATGGAGCATGAACCGCTCGGCGAATGTGGCCTTTGACGTGCCGCCGGTCATCACCACGAATCTGCCGGCGAGCAAGATTGTCGCGCTGGGGACGAACGCGATGTTCTTCCTCTCCGTGACCGGCAGTCCGCCGCTGTCTTATCAGTGGTTCTTCAACAGCAACGCCATCCCTGGCGCCACCGCCAGCACGCTGGTCGTCAGCAATAATCTCTGGACCAGCACCGGAACTTACTACATCTCGGCTTCAGTCAACAATGTTGCCGGCGGAACCAACTCACAGCAATGCGCGGTGACCGTCACCACGGAAACCACTTCGCCGACCCTCGCCATCACTGCGCCGACCCCGGGACAATTATGGAGCAACGCGACGTTCACGGTCATGGGCACCGCGGCTGATAATGTGGCGGTGACGAACGTGCTTTATTCGCTGAACGGCACGGGCTATGCGCCGGCAACGACGGGCAACAACTGGGCGAACTGGAGCACGAACCTGACGCTGGTGCCAGGCACGAATATCATCAGCGCCTACGCGGTGAACGCCGGCGGCATTCCTTCCAACACCAACAGCACGACCATCGTTTACATTTTGAGCGCGTCGCTGACGGTTCAAACCAATGGCAACGGAAGCATCAACCCGAATTACAACGGTGCGTTGCTGCAAATCGGCAAGAACTATTCGATGACCGCCACCGCTGCCAGTGGCTTTGCCTTTGTCAACTGGACAGGGAGCATCACGACCAACGGGGCGACTTTGCAGTTTACGATGGCGTCGAACCTGACGTTCACGGCGAACTTTGCGGACGCGACCAGGCCGGCGCTTGGCATCACCAACATCACGGCGGGGATGCTGGTGAGCAACGCGTCGTTCACCGTAATGGGGACGGCGACGGACAACGTGGCGGTGGCCAGCGTGTATTGGTCGTTAAGCAACGCCGTCGTCAACAGCAGTTTCGCGCCGGCCACGACGGCGAACAATTGGGCGAACTGGAGCACGAACTTGACGCTGACGCCGGGCACCAACACCGTCCGCGCCTACGCGGTGGACACCAGCGGGAACCTTTCCACGACCAACAGCGCGACCCTCGTTTACATTTTGAGCGCCACCCTGACGGTGAGCACCAATGGTCTGGGCTCTTTGAACCCGAATGACAACGGGGCATTGCTGCAAATCGGGAAGAACTATTCCATCACCGCGACGGCGGGAACGGGCTTTGCCTTCACCAACTGGATGGGTGGGACCAATCTGCCGCTCACCCTTATCACCAACGGGACGACGGTGACGTTTTCGATGGTATCGAATTTGATGTTGCAGGCCAACTTTGTGGACACAAGCAAGCCGACAGTGAGCATCACCAACTTGACGTCGGGTCAGCGGTTGAGCAATGCGACGTTCACCGTCAAAGGGACGGCGAGCGACAACTGGATGGTCAGCAACGTGTGGTGTCAAATCGACGGCCTGGGCTGGAACGCGGCGACGAACATCAACCATTGGACCAACTGGGCAGCGGGCGTGTCGCTCATTCCGGGTACCAACGTGGTGCAAGCCTATGCGGTGGACACCAGCGGCAACCTTTCCACGACCAACACCGTCAGCTTCCAATATGTGGTGAGCGCGCCCCTGCAAGTGCAGTTGACCGGTAAGGGCACCCTGTCGCCCAACTACAGCAACGCGGTGCTGGCCATCGGCCAGAGTTACAGCATGACCGCCTCGCCGGGAACGGGTTTCATGTTCACCAACTGGACGGGGGGAACCGGCCTGTCCCTGGCACTGTTGACCAATGGGACGACGGTGCAGTTTCTCATGCAGTCCAACCTGACGTTGCAAGCCAACTTTGTGGACACGAGCAAGCCGACGGTGAGCATCACCAATCTGACGGCGGGTCAGCGGTTGAGCAATCGCGACGTTCACCGTCAAAGGGACGGCCAGCGACAACTGGATGGTCAGCAACGTGTGGTGTCAAATCGATGGCTTGGGCTGGAACGTGGCGACGAACATTAACCATTGGACCAACTGGGCGGCGGGCGTGTCGCTCTTGCCGGGTACCAACGTGGTGCAAGCCTATGCGGTGGACACCAGCGGCAACCTTTCCACGACCAACACCGTCAACTTCCAATATGTGGTGAGCGCGCCCCTGCAGGTGCAGTTGACCGGTTTGGGCACCATGTCGCCCAACTACAGCAACGCGGTGCTGGCCATCGGCCAGAATTACAGCATGACCGCCTCGCCAGGAACGGGTTTCATGTTCACCAACTGGACGGGGGGAACCGGCCTGGCCTTGGCACTGTTGACCAATGGGACGACGGTGCAGTTTATCATGGAGTCCAACCTGACCTTGCAAGCGAACTTCGTGGACGCGAGCAAGCCGACGGTGACGATCACCGCGCCGACTGCCGGCCAGCACATGACCAATGCCTTGACGACCGTGGTGGGAACGGCCAGCGACAACTGGGGGGTGACCAATGTGTGGTATCAATTCAACACCAACGCCTGGAGCCTGGCGACCAGCACCAACAGCTGGACGAACTGGTCGGTGACCTTGACGCTGGCGGCGGGGACAAACACGGTGAAGGCTTATGCCGTGGATTTTGGGGCAAACCTTTCCACGACCAACGGCGTGAGTTTTGTGTCGAGTAATGCGTTCAAGCTGCAACTCGCCTTTACGACGGTACAACCGCTGGCGACCAACGGCCTGAACTTTGCGCTGCAAGTTTCGACGGGGCTGAACGGCCACGTCCAGGTTTCGACGGACCTGGTGGACTGGGTAACGCTGACCAATTTTGTGGGCACCAATGCCACCATCTATTTCCGCGACGCCGCCGCAACCAATCTCAATCAACGATTCTATCGGGCGGTGTCGCCGTGATTTCCGATCGCCCGAAGGAAAACGCCCTTCAAAAACTGGAAGCCAAAAAGTAATGCGTCTTTGGCTGACCGGGCTGGCAAATCGTGGTTTTCCGCTGCGGCGCGGCAAGTCCAGCCCATCATTTGCCAAAATCCGGCGAGCGTTTCTCCGCCTGAACCTTGATTTTCTGATGTTGTAAAAAATCCGGGGTTTTCCCGGAATTTGACGGGGCACTCCATGTCATCGGAGAAAGAAACGACCGGCGCGGCTGCTCCTGCTGCAACCGGAACGGTTCAGCAGGCGTTGCCTGCCGGTTTGCCGGCGCAGTGCAGCCGGATGTCGCTGCTGGGCGTGGATTATTTCCACATGAAAACCCGCGATGGCGGCGACCTCTACCTGACCCATTTTGGCGTGCCATTCTGGCGGCATCTGTTGCCGGAAAACTGGCACGCGCGGGACTGGTTTGAGGCCAAGGGCGAACGGCTCGAAGGCACCAGCATGGTTTACAAGGTGCCGACGCGCGTGGTGGATGGCACCGCCTTGAACCTCGTCGTCAAATGGTCGCGCGTGGGGGAGGTCGTCCCGATGGACACGCTCACCATCAACAAGTTCATCCACGCCGAGTTCAACAGTCCGTTCGAGGAATTTTCGGTTCTGACCGAACTGCGCAAGGGCGATTCCGGCCCGGCGGGCATCCGCATTCACACGCAACGACCGCTGGCGATCTACGTGCCCAGCCAGCGGCTGCAACTCTGGCAGACGGGCCGTTCGGAGGACAAAATCAACGCCAAAATTGCGCGTCATCCCGGCGTGGAAATTGACATCCTCCGGCAATACGTCGTGCTTTACGGCTGGATCAAGGGGCGGGACGCGGTCGAGACGGCGGAGTTTTTTCATCTGGAAGGCAAGCGACGGTCGGAGTTCCTCGCGCTCACGACCAGCCTGGTCATACACGAGCTTTGGCAAAAGGGCTACCGGGTCGTGGACATGAAGCCCGAGCACATCATTTTACGTCCCGGCCCCAACCGCTCGCTGTTGCGCGACCGCAACGGGCAGTTCGCCTACGCGCTGGTGGACTACGAGTTGCTCGAACGGACACCCGAACACGAACAGGCCGTGCGCACCGCCAATCGCCAGCTTTACCTCAAGCACATGGCCCGGCGGTTTGAAGCGGACGTCGCCAAACCGCTGCCCGCCCATCTACAGGCGATCAACATCCTCGGCGTGGATTACGTTCACGGCCGCGCCGAGAGCACCGGCGGCATGCTCTGGGTGGTCGGCAAAGACCCCGATTTGTTCAACTATTTCCTGCCGGAACGCTGGCGGCGCACGCCCAAGAAAAAACTGTCTGCGCGCAACCAAATCTTCTACACGCGCACCAAGGACAACATCAACCTGGTGTGGAAAGTCTCGCGCATGGGCGACCCGCCCCCCCAGTTGACCGGTCCCGAAGCCAATCAGGAAGCGGCGCGCGAATACGGTTTCAACAGTCCATTCGAGGAATTTGCCTTCGCGCTCGAACTCAGCCATAACGGCGTCAAGACGGTTTATCCCCGCGCGATTTATATGACCGGCCGCAGGCGCGGGCAGAACCGGCAGGCCACCGACGGGCGGCGTTATGCCGCCCTGGCACATTTGCGCACGCCGGAGGGCGACCCGCTCGTCCGCAAGGAATACGATTACATCACCATCTGGGGTTTCTGGAACGGGCCGGACGAATGGCTGGCCGTGGCCGATGGCAGCTTCTATCACGCCGTCAATGCCAAAACGGCTTTTGCCGAAAAATTGATTTCCAAACAACTTCTGGCGGAGTTGGTGCAACTGAAGGCGGAAAAACTGGCGCACTGCGGCTTCGAGGATTTGAACCCCAAACCGGACCATCTGCTGCTCTCCTTCGATCCGTCGAACAAAGCTGGTGATCGGCTCAATTGGCAAACCCGAGGCGCGCCTCTGCAACTTCGAGTTGGTCCGGCGCCGACCCGCCGCTACAGCCGCGTCAGTGATTTGAATGCGCGGTTACCATAGCGAAATAATTCGCCCAATAACCTGTTGCCATCCGGCATTTTTCTGGTATTCTCACTCTCCCTTTTCACCCGGTCAATCGCCGGTTGAATCGGGCAAACGGTCCTCATTCGCATCGAGTTGATGCGGGCCTGTCGCGCCGACTTGTCTCGTCGAAGTCAGACGAAGACGGAAGCGCAGCGAAGGCGGACCATAACAACATCAAACATCAATCCCGTGTTCCGCGGGATGCCTTGAAATGTAGCGGCGGTCTGTGACCGCCGAGAAAGCCGACGCTCATAGAGCGCCGCTACAAAATTCGGGGTAACAACCAAAGGAAACTTGTGTTAAGCATTGGCATCAAAGAATTGTTGGATACGGGCGTCCATTTCGGACACCAAACGCGGCGTTGGAACCCCAAGATGAAGCCGTTCATCTTCGACGCGCGCAATGGCATTCACATCATTGACCTCAGCAAAACCCTCGCCCAGCTCGAAGCCGCGTGCGACTTTTTGACCGCCACGGTGCGCAAGGGCGGCAAGGTGCTGTTCGTCGGCACCAAAAAACAGGCGCAGCAAGCCATCAAGGAAATCGCCGGGGAATGCGGACAATTTTATGTCACCGAGCGCTGGCTCGGCGGCACCATGACCAATTTCAACACGCTCAAACGGTCCATCGCCCGGCTCAAGGAAATTGAAAAGATGGATACCGATGGCACGCTGGCCAAATACGGCAAACAGGAGCAGGCGGTCATCCGCCGCGAAGCGGCGCGGTTGCACAAATACTTCGACGGCATCCGCGAGATGGACCGGATCCCCGCGGCGATCTTCGTCGTGGACATCAAGCGCGAACACAATGCCGTGGCCGAGGCGCGCAAACTCAAGGTGCCGGTCGTCGCCATCGTGGACACGAATTGCGATCCCGACCTTGTGGATTTTCCCATCGCGGGCAACGACGACGCCATCCGCTCGGTGCGGATGATTCTGGCCACCATCAGCCAGATCATTACGCAGGCACAGGCGGAATATGAGTCGAAACGCGCGCGCCGGCCCGCGGCAGAAGAAACCGCTCCGGCCGAAGCGCAGCCCGCCGTCACCGCACCGGTTGAAACACCCATCACCGAGATTGCGCCGGTGGGAACGGTTCCGCCCGTGCTGTCTTAAAATTTCCGGGTGATCTCAACCCTCAACTCTCAACCAACTACCAATTTTGTATGGCCCAAATTACTGCTGCTGACGTGAACAAGCTGCGCGAGATGACCGGCGCGGGCATGATGGATTGCAAACGCGCGCTCGTGGAAGCGAACGGCGACATCAACCGCGCCGTGGATATTCTCCGCAAAAAAGGCCAGGCCACCGCCGCCGTGAAGGCCGCGCGCGAGGCCCGGGAAGGCGCCATCGCCCAATACATCGCGCCCGGCGGACAGCTCGGCGTGCTGGTCGAGGTGAACAGCGAGACGGATTTCGTCGCACGCAACGATACGTTCCGCGCCTTTTGCGATGACGTGGCGAAACGGCTTGCCGCGGACGCCAAGGCGAACCTGGAGGCCGACCGCGAGGCGCTCGTCGCCAAAATCCGCGAGAACATCAAGATCGCTCGGCACGCGCGCATGGAAGTGAACGGCAACGGACTGATCGCCGGCTACATCCACACCGGCGCGAAGGTCGGCGTGCTCGTCGAGGTCGGCGCGGGCAAGGCTGAGACCGTCGGGAAGGACGAATTCAAGCAGCTCGTCAAGGACATCACGCTGCAAATCGCGGCGGGTCACCCGCACGCGGTTTCGCGCGAACAGGTGCCGGCCGAGGTCATCGCCAAGGAACGTGAAATTGCCGCGTCGTCCGACCGGCTCAAGGGCAAGCCGCCGCAGGCCATGGAAAAAATCCTACAGGGCGTTCTGGAAAAATTTTACCAGACCTACTGCCTCGTGGACCAGGGCTTCGTGAAGCGCAATTCCGAGGTGAGCGTGCAGGAACATGCCGCGCAAATCGCCAAGCAACTCGGCGATGAAATCACCATCCGCCGGTTTGTGCGCTTTCAGGTCGGCGAAAGCGCGGTGTAACCCGGAGTGCGGAGCATTGCCCGCGAACATTATGTCGTATGCCATGGAGTGATGTTCCGCGTTTCATTTCAGCCCAAGGGCGTCCGCGAGAACGCCTTTTCCGTTTTCCCCGCATAAAACAGTAGTCGGCGAAAGCGCGGCGTAAGCGTGGAAAGCAGGAGCCGACGTGAGGAGGCTCTGAGATATGTTTTGAAATTGGAGTCTCGTTGCCTCGACTCCTACAAATTCACAGGCGTCCTGCGATGAACGCCTTTTTGTGCATTGTAATCACCGATTAGAAATTTACTTGAGCGCCAACAAAAAAGCCTCCGCTTTGCTGCTGAACTTTGGATTTACCCAACGCGGTGTGCTTCGTTGAATTGCATTCAGTTCCGTAAAACTTCCGAAATGTTTCTGCATTTCAGGGTCAAGAACAAATATTGGGTGTCCTCCGTGATCAATCGCCTTCGCGTCCGCGCTAATTTTTATAGCTTTTCCCAAAAGCCGGCTCTCCTTGCCGCCTTTCACCAGAATTAGACTGTCAAAGCGTTTCTGCTCATGTTCGTTCAGAATGTGCCAGTTCTTGGCAAATGGCTTGAGCAGTCCGTCATTTTTCAAATTGTTGTATTCTCCGGCAAGTTCAACTACAAAGTAACCGATGATGTAAAGTCCAGCCGGAGTTTCCGCAATCGCTCCATCCCTTCAAACCTGCGTAAAAAACCAACAAATCTCCACGACTGAGATTTTTCAAACTCTGTTTTGGAGAAGTAGGGTCACCATAGGTGAAAGCATCAAACTCCGGATCGAAATGCAGAGGCACGTTCTCCATTTTTGTACGAAGACTTTTAGGAAAATACTCAATCAGTTTTCGCCCGCGCTGGCCTTGTGTGTTGCCATAAGTTCGCCCCAAACAATCGCGGTCGGCGTCAATCGGTATGAATTCAAATGACCCGTCGGCAAAAATCGGACCAAGCATCCCGCCTGAACCGGTGTCAATGCCGACACGTAGCAAAACAATGTTTTTAGGATTTTCCACAAATTTAGCTTTTTCGACTTATTGCAAAATATTAAAGAATTGTTGTAGACCGGTATAACGACGGTGACCACGGGACAATTTGTCTTGGCAACAAATCAAAGGTTTCGTCCACAGAAAACTGAACCTTGGATTTCCCACGAGCAAAGGAGCGAGTCTATGTTTGCCCGATTTAGTTCGATAGAAAATATCATTATGCCAGCCCGATGGATTGTTTTTGCAGCGATGCCTGTGTCCCCAGACTGGTTCTGCATACGAATTAATCGCGAAGTCGTTGGTTCTGTTCAAAGGCCGAAAGAGGTCACCCATTGAATTGTGGGAGGCGTTCTTGGCTTGTTTCGTTCTTTGGGATAGAATATCCGCATCCCAAAGTTCACGAAACGACTCAAATGCTATTTCAACCTGCATCAGATAGAATAAATAGTTCGTTCCTACAGATTGGCTAGTAAAGCCGGCAATCCAATTTTTCGGCCAATCATCTACAGCCCGGCTCGACCGCATGTAATGTTTACAGGTGCAAAGTGTGATGTAGTCACCTTGGAAATTTGGCGCGCTACCCTTTTGAACGAAGCAAGATTCATTCTTATCAAATGAAACGCTGCTTAATATGTAGGCGTAAGCTTCAGTTCCCGGTTCAGACTGGCATTTGCCTGCGAGTTTCTGTTTGAGTTGTTCAAGGGTTAAATTCTTGTTTTTTGAGATTATTCCAGACTGTGGGAAGGGCTGCCCACCGATCTCTTTCTCGTTTAAGCATGTGTTCATTTCGAGGATGACTTTATTCCGAAAAGTCGCAACTCATCTTGTGGGACTATCTTCCCCAAGGCTTCGCGGTAAGCTTCAAGTTCCTTTCTGGCGTCAGCAAGCAAAATGTCATGGTTGCCGGGAAGCTGAACGATAGTCACCTGGTCAATGTTGGTTTTGAATTTTTCGATTTGCCCCAGCCCGTGTTGCAAATGTTTCCACGCGCGGACAATCTGAATTTTGACCAAGCCGCTCAACGCGTCCCGCAAGACGGGCTGATCCAGTTCCGAAACGTGCAGCCAATACTGTTCAGCCTCATTTAGCCCGGCCGGTGCGTTCGCAATAACGGGCCATCGCCGCAAACAACATGCTCCAGTCGAATTCGCTCATGGCGCCCTTGATCTTTTTCTTGCCGCGGAAGAACAGCTTTTCCGCCTCGTCAAGCCGGTCGTTTGCCAGCAAAACGTCCATCACGAAAAGCAATTCGCCGCCGCTGACGGGCGCGGAAACATATTCCAGCGCCATTTTCGTCTCCTTGATGGAACAAAAATAGCCGAGCATTTGATGGCGGGCTTTTGCTTGTTCCCGATTGGGGAGCCGGTTGAAAGCGGCCTGAATGAGTTCTTTCAGCTTTTCGATGTCGCTGCCGCCGATGAGAATTGCGGACAGCGCTTTGTTGAACGCAATGGCGTCCAATTGTTCTTCAGACAGAATCTGCGTTGCCAGGTCCACGGCCTCCTTGTGCATGTTTATTGCCGAAAGGCCGTCCATCTCGCCGATTTTTTTGTAAAGCAATTGCTTTGTGATCTTTTTCATGTGTTCAAATTCGCCGACAGGGTTGGACAAAGGCAGTCCAATGGCATTTCCAAAACCCGGGGTTGTTTGTAATTAGCACCTGCGGCTTTCGTTTGACGTTCGGCGCGGCGGCTGTTAAAAATTTTCAAATGCTGCGCGCACTCCAACTCGCATGACGGCCAACAAAAGCCCAAAATATCTCCGCATCCTGCTCAAGCTCAGCGGTGAGGCGCTGGGCGGCAAAAGCCGCGGCAACATCTGCCCCGAAGCCGTGCAGGACATGGCGGAGCAAATCCGCGAAGTCCGCGACCTGGACGTGCAGGTGGTCGTGGTCGTCGGCGGCGGCAACATTTTTCGCGGATTGTCCGGCAGCGAACGCGGCATCGAACGCGCCACGGGCGATTACATGGGGATGCTCGCCACGGTCATCAACGCGCTGGCGCTGCAGGACGCGCTCGAAAAAATCGGCGCGCCCACCCGCGTGCAGAGTGCCATCGTGATGTCGCAAATCGCCGAGCCGTTCATCCGCCGCCGCGCGGTGCGCCATTTGGAAAAGGGCCGCGTGGTCATCTTCGGCGGCGGCACGGGCAACCCGTATTTTTCCACCGACACCGCCGCCGCATTGCGCGCCAACGAAATCGGCGCGGAAGTGATTTTGAAGGCGACGAAGGTGGACGGCATTTACGATTGCGATCCCCAGAAAAATCCCAGGGCAAAACGGTTCGCGCAAATTTCCTATCTCGAAGCGTTGCAAAAGCAGCTCAAGGTGATGGACTCGACGGCATTTTCGCTCTGCATGGACAACAAGATGCCCATCATCGTCTTCGATATGTTCAAACCGCACAACCTCCGGCGCGTGGTCATGGGCGAAAAAGTCGGAACGCTTGTGACGGGCTGAGCGCGGCAAACCGTTTGGGTTTCCCGTGTTGAGTTAGTGGGTCGCCGCTGCCGCGCGCACTGCGGTGGCATGCACCGCCTCACCTGATCAAGATCAATGACACGTCATTTTCGTGGATTGCAATTTTCCCGAAATGGACTGATTTTATGTCTTATGAGATTCGCATCGCGCGAGGATGCGGGGCGGCAACTCGGACAACACCTGCGGAAACAAGGGGTCGAGGTTGACCTGGTGCTGGGCCTGCCGCGTGGCGGAGTGGTGGTCGCTGCAGAAGTAGCGCGTCTGTTGAAACGCCCGCTGGACGCGCTGATTGTCCGCAAAATCGGACATCCGTGGCACCGCGAATTCGCCGTCGGCGCGCTCGCCGAACCGGATGTCGTCGTCCTCGACGAAGCTTCCGTGGGAAAAAATCCGGTGGTCCGTTTTCAACTGGACGAGGTGATTAAGGAGGAAACTGCGCGCCTGCAAGCCTACCGTTCGCGATTTCACACTGCCACCGCGCTGGTCCTGGAAGGGAAAATTGTTTTGCTCGTGGACGACGGTCTGGCCACCGGCGCGACCGCCGAAGCTGCAGTGCTCTCGGCCAAACAGCAGAAGGCGCGCAGAATTGTCGTCGCCACGCCGGTGGCTTCAACCAACGCGGTTGCAAGGTTGACGCCCGTGGCCGATGACGTCGTGGCGTTGATGGTTGACCCTGACTTTGGCGCGGTGGGCCAGTATTACGAGGAATTTGCGGAGACGACCGATGAAGAAGTGCTGGCCTTGTTGCGTCATCAGCCAAAAATCGACCAAGCGCCGCCGTGACGAAGCCGTTTTATGCCCGAACTCCCGGAAGTTGAAGTGCTGGCGCGCCATTTGCGTCCGTTGATTCATGGCAAAACTATTCGCACTGTGACAGTGCGCCGCGCAAAGGTGCTGTTGCCAACCTCACCGCGAACATTTCGCCGGATGTTGCTGGGCGCAAAATTCACCGGCTTGTCGCGGCGTGGCAAATATCTCCTGTTTCAACTTCGCGCGAAGGCCGGCGGGAATCCCATTTCCCTGCTTGGTCATCTGGGCATGACGGGCAGAATTTTTCTGGCGCAAAAAGGCCGGCGTTTGCCCAGGCACACGGCGGTGGCGCTCGATTTGGGCGCGAGCAATGCTGGTTTACGAAGACACGCGCTATTTTGGCCGGTTGACGCTGGACACCTCCGCCGTGACCCGATTGGGACCGGAGCCATTGGATGACGAATTCGGGGCGGAGACATTCGCGCAATCGCTGAAGCGCTCGCGGCAGGCGATCAAGATCAAATTGCTGGATCAAGGACTCGTCGCCGGCATTGGGAACATTTACGCGAGTGAGGCGCTGTTCCGCGCGCGGATTTCGCCGGGGCTGGCAGCGAACAAACTGACGATGGCACAAGTCCGACGGCTTCGGCTCGCCATTCGCGCGGTGCTGGCCCAAGCCATCGAGTGCGGGCAGCACCGTCCCGCTGAATTTGGACGGGAACAAGACAGACGGCCTGTTTTATTTTGGCCGTGCGCCGGGTGCGCCGGATTTTTACGAGGAACGCTTGCGGGTTTATGACCGTGAGGGACAGCCCTGCCCGAATTGCCGCCACCCGATCAAACGCATCATCCAGGCCGCGCGGAGCACGTTTTATTGTCCGCATTGCCAGCGCGCGTGATGAAGCTGTTTATGCCGGAACTGCGCAAGACTTGATCCGCAGCATCCGACCCCGCAAAAATTAGGTTGAAATCAAGGTTTTTTGTGCAAGGCTGTTATAAGCCAACGACCACGACGTATGAAAATACGCTTCAAAATAAATCAGGTGGACTTTTTCCGTAGAGGGATTAACGCACCAAGCTCATTTGTGTCATTGGAGGTAGATCCGGCAACCCTGCCGCCAGACCAGCGTGATTTGCTCGCCAAGCACCTGCTGGCGGATCCGGACGATAACAACTTGTTGGATGTGGTGTATGATCGGGAGCGAGCCATGCAATCGAATGAGGTGGTGCCAATCGGTGGACACCCGGGAGCAGACCTGGTTGAAGCCAGAGACCTGACATGGGAATCGCTCCTGGCAGCATTGGTGGAACTCGAACCGCCGCCGCCCTGGAATCTGCCGCCAGGAGATACGCGCCCGTCCGCCAGGTTGTGATTCAAGCACTCTTCGCTTGATTTCCCGCGCGACCGAACTGCGCGAGGCGCCCGCTACACAACAACAAGGACGCTCCCTCCCGCCAAGCCTTTTCGTTACGATGACCTGATGCTAGAGCGGTTTCCAACGCCGGTTATTCCGCTGCAAAAACCGCGTAGCTGTGCGGCAGCAGATGCACGGCGAAGGACACGCGGTTTTCCTCGTTGCCTCCCCTGCGGAATCCGGAGTCGGAAACCGGAGTCTGGCCGATAATGACTTCGCCGGTAACGAGGTTTTTCAGTTTGGTGAAGCCTGTCGGCACGGAAACTTTCACGTTGGTTTCAGCAGGCAGGTAGGATTCAACAATAAAGGTGTGGTTGTCATACGCGAACAAGGCGACCTGGGTCGGTCCCTCCAATCGGACGGGGAACCCGCGCATCAGATAATTCTTGATGGCGGTGGTGGCGGCGGGTGGCAGGCGATACAAATCCGCGAAGTTGTCGGGAATGGTCAAAACGTAAAGGACGCCCCGGGAGTAACGGTCCATGAGCAGAAGCGGGTAGCCGTTGCCACCGGCCATGGCGCGCACGAGCGGCCAGGCATCGTTGGTGAAAAAATCAATTTCCGGGAAAAGGATGTCCGCATTGGTCCCGCTGCCAAGGCTGGCGCCCGGGCCGGAGCCGAAACCGCCGATGTATTCGTGGGCGAGGATTTTGCGGTCGGTGTATCGCAGCTCAACGATGTCTTCAATGCCCTTGCCCTGAAGCGCGCGCAACAAACCGGACGTGATGACCACGGATTTGCCGGCGCGCAATTGACCTTTGATCTTGGCGACGACGGCGGGGTCAAATTTGGCCGACTCGGTCAACAAAACCAGGTCCGCATTGGTCGGAAACACCGGATAAAGCTCGATAGGGATGCCGATCATGCCGAGATAATTGTGAAGGAAGTCTTCGCCGGTGGATTGATAGGGTTTGTAACTGGCGATGCCGATCGGGTTGCCGAGCTGGCCGAGAAAGGCGTCCACCTGTTCCAGGGAATATCCGGCCACGCGGGCAATGGTCGGTTCGGTCAGCCCCGCCGGGTTGTTGGTGTTGAACGAAGCCAGCAACCGGTTGTAATCGAAATTCGTGGGCAGGTCCTGCCACCCCTGGCGATTGCCGGGGCGGATCGGCCGGCTCATGGCCGACCATTCGAACAGCATCATCTGCCGCGCCTTGGCGAACATCGTGTCCCAGAGTTGCTCGGCATAGCGGTCAAGGTAACGGATGCTGTAAGTGTCCACCCAGCCGCCACCGTTGCGGCCCGGCGCGATATTTTCAAAATACCGGATGATTTCGTAACTTTCATATTGTTGCAAATGCTGATCGGTGATCTCCGGGTCCCGGGTTTCCGTGCCGGTGTAAATGCCGTCGAAAATTTTCGGTTCCTGGTCCAGATCATAACCGGAACCCTGGAAATGCTCGTACCAGTTGGGGAATTTGACGATCATTTTGACCCGGGGATTGACGGCCCGGGCCGGTTTGACCAGCAGGTTCCGCGCGGCGTCATCCATCAAGTCGAGACGAAAGTCGGTCCAGCTCCGCTTGCCCTTGGCGGCAATGTCCGAATCGTTCTTGGTCGAGACGAAAAAGAAATCGTCCTGAATGACCTCGTCGAAATGGCGCGCGGCCAGCTCGGCGGTGTGCTCGGATGAACTCGCGATCTTTTGGATCGGTGTAACAAAACGAGCGGAACTGGCCGGAGCCGCCCTGGTCTGAGAGCGCCATGCCGCCGGCCACACGCACGCCACGGTCCAGGAAGAATTTTTTCACCTGTTCCAGCAATTGATCGCCGGCCAGCAGCCGGTTGCGTTGCACTTCGATATAAACCTTGTCCACCTTCAACTGGCCGCTGATGCGGTCCCAGTCGTTCGTCAGAATTTCCGGGTCTTCAAAACTTCGCACCACGCCGACCGGAATGTAAATGGCGACGTCGAAGTTGGTGTATTGGCCTGCGGCGCACGGGAGGAGCCAGGCCGTGGCCAGGCTGGACGCCAACAGGAGGCGGGGGATGATTTGTTTCATAAGTCAGTGCGTGCTCCCGGCCGGGTCCCCGTAAATGACGCCGCGACCGCCGGTCGTGATATACACCCGGCCATAAATGCGCGGGTCGCCGATGATCATCGGCGTGTCAGCGGTAGCAAATTGATGTTGATCGTCATCAATGCGAATCCAGGTCTGGCCGGCATCGTCGGACCGGTAGCGGGCGTGGAGCTGGTTGATGGTGCCGAGCAAATAGACAGCGGGAAAGGTTTTCCCGGGCGCCGCCTTGCCGAAACCGAGCGCGTCTGCGCCGCAGATGTTGTTCCAGTCTGGTAAACGTAACTCCGCCGTCGGTGGAGTGATAAAGCGCGCTGTCGCGGGACCCAACCCAAATATTCGCTTCCATCCCTGTGGTCGCCGCAAAAACGCCCCCGTCGCGGGCGCCGAATCTCGGCATGGCAGGAAGTGACGCCGCTGTTGCTTCAAAACTCGCTGCGCCGTTGGTGCTGACCAGCAGTTTGCCTGTCTGCGCGGCAAGCGCGTAGAAGCGCGAAGGATTGACCGGGTCGGCGATCACCACGGCGCCGGTCGTGAGCCCCTGGCAGGTGTTCCAAGTCGTTCCGCGATCAAGAGTGACAGAAGGAGTGCCTCGGCGAGGCGACCAAACGATGGCCCCGCCGTCGGCGGCCACGGCGACGGTTTCGCCCTCCCGCCGCTTCCGCCGGGAGCATTGCTGCGTAGCGCACTCCAGGTTTTGCCGCCGTCTTCGGAAATTGCCACGTGCACTTTCGATTTGCCGCCATCCCCAAGTGCGGACGATCAATTCCGGTTTGCCGCCGGCATACGTCAGGTTTCGTGTGTGGATTAAACCGCCGGCCCGGAATATGTGCCTTCCGGCGGCGACACGTCCACGTCGTCATGCCGGAAGCCGTCAATGTCGCCTACGCCGCTGAGCAATTGCGCGCCGGTGGGCGGACTGATCAATGCCAGCGGCACGGTTTCTTCAAGTCCCTTGTCCAGAAACACCCAGGTGACCTGCCCGCCGGCATCGGCCCTGGTGGCATCCAATGGATGCCCAGATGCCGTAGCCGGTGCCAAAGAGCACCTGGTCGGGATTGTTCGGATTGACCGCCACGGTGCCGGTCCAGTGCGGCGTGTGGCCCTGACTGGTGTAAGGCGCCATGGAATAATCCAGCTTGCCGTTGGCCACCAAAATTCCCTTCCAAGTCGCTCCGCCGTCGGTGCTGCGGAAAACTTCATCCTTGAGGCCCCACCGGTCAATGCTCGTGGCCATGATGGTCGAGGGATGCCTGCGCGTCCACCGACATACCGCGCCGTAACCCCAGCCGAGCCGCTGACCGTCGGCCGGCTTCTCCGGCGAAATGTTCGTCCATGAACCGTCCTTGGGATTGTATTTCCAAAGCGCGCCATCGTTGACACTGTTCGGACCGGGCACCGAGCCGTAACTGAGGTAAAAGAGGCCGTCCACGGAACGAATGAGATGGTTCGGCCGCAAGCCGATGGGCTGGCCCGCGACCGCCTGCCAGTTGGCGCCGGCATCATCGCTGCGGTAGAGATTGGTGCCGGTCGTGGAAACCGCCGCGTAAATCACGCGGGTCGGTGCGCCGCGCTCGCCGCTGGCGGCGTCAAACACGACGCTGACGATGCCGTAATCCGTGTTGCCACCAGCCGCGTCTGCCAACGACCGGGGTTGGTTGTGGACGGGGGCGGGGTTTGCAGCGCGCCGCGTCTTCGCAAATGAATCCACCACGTTCCACGTCGCGCCGCGATCGGTGCTTTTCCACAGCCCGGCGTTGCGCGAACCAAAAAACAGAATCGCGCCGTCGTTCGGATCCACCGCCAGCCGTTCGCCATTGGAACGGCCATCGGTATTGCCGCCCATCCTGAACGCAACCGGGGTTGTCTTGAAGGTCCGGCCCTGGTCATCCGAGCACAGGATCGCCGCCTCGCCCTGCTGTAGGTGCCCGCTGCCAGGTAAACGCGGTTCGGGTCCGAGGGATCCAGAGCGATGCTTTCAATGCCGGTGTAATTGTTCTGGGCGGGACCGAGCCAGTCGTTTAATGGCACCCACTCACCAGCTTTGGCGTCCCACCGGTATGCGCCGCCGACATCCGTGCGCGCGTACAGCAAATCCTTTTCCGTGGGATGAAACACAATGCCGTCAACAAAACCGCCGCCGCCCATGACCACGTTGTGCCACACGTACGGTTCTGAAGACAGTGGCTGTGCCCCGGTCGTTGTGTGTTGGCACAACAGCATCAGCGCCATGGTGCCGGTCGTGAATCGTTTTCCAATACGCATTAAAGACCTTTCAATCAGATCACTCGACGTTTTCCGCCTGAGTGATTTTCCAGGTTACCTTGCCCGCCAGCGGGTCCTCCGTCAATTTGAACGTGTTGTTGCCGTCCTTGGTCAGGGACAACTCGTGCAACACGTTGTCCGAAGGCAGGCAAACCAAGCCTTTGGCCGCCCTGGCGTTTTTGGCGAACACCACCAGGTCAAGCTTCGACCAGTCCATTTGCATCGTGGATTGGGCGAGCTTGATTTGCGGCAGGACCGTCCCGTCGCGCACGAGCAGCACGGCGGGAATTTCCCCGGCTTCGATGTGCTGCCAGCCGCCGGCGCAGGTTTTGCCGCTTTGATAATCAATCCAGGTTCCCGGCGGCAGATAAACGTCGCGGCCCGTGGCGTTCTCATGCAACAGCGGCGCGACCAGGATGCTGGAGCCGAACAGGTATTCATTGTCCACCAGCCACGAACCGGGATCGTTCGGATACTCGATGAAGAGCGCCCGGACCATCGGCAGGCCGTGCTCGGAACAGTCCCTGGCTTGCGCATAAACGTAAGGCATGAGGCGGTATTTGAGTTCGTCAATCACGCGGAATTTGTCCATGAACGCCTCGCCGTAGTTCCACGGTTCCTTGGGCGCAATGCCGTGGCAACGGCTGTGCGAACTCAACATCCCGAAAGCGAGCCAGCGTTCGAAAAGATTTTTGTCCATGTTTTCCACGGAATTCGCCGTGAAACCGCCGACGTCGTGGCTCCAGAAAGAAAATCCGGATAGCCCGAAGGACAGCCCGCCGCGCAACTCGGCGGCCATGCCGTCATCGGTGCTTTCGGCGTCGCCGCCCCAGTGAATCGGATAACGCTGGCTGCCGGCCCACGCGCTGCGCGCCCAGATGATGTTCTCGCCGGTGACCTGTCTGGTGATGTCTGCAACGGCCTTGTTGTAGCGCAGGGGATACAGGTTGTGCTCGTAAAAGCCGGTGCGACCGTCAGCGTAAAGGCCATCCTCCGGCGCCGCCTCGCCAAAATCCACTTTGATGGCGCCCACGCCCATCTTCAAAAGGTTGGCGAGCTTGCTTTGATACCATTCGACCGTTTTGGGATTCGAGAAATCCAGCACGGCGTCTTCGTAAGGCAGATTGCCTTTGGCATCGCGGACGACGAGGTTTTTCTCCACCAGTTCAGGAAACAATTTGTTCCTGGGCACAAAATAGGGCAGTTGCCAGAGCGAAATGTGAAAACCTTCGTCCTTTAAATCTGAAATCATTTTTTGCGGGTCGGTGAAACGCGAGGTGGAAAATTGATAATCGCAGCGCCAGTCGGTTTCAAACCAGCCGGTGTCGAGATGCAGCACGTCGCACGGGATTTTGTTTTCGCGCAGCCGGGCGGCGATGTCGCGGACCTGTGTCTCCGCGTTGTAGGTGCAGCGGCTCATCCACAGGCCGAACGACCAGAGCGGCGGCAGGGGCGATTTACCGGTGAGCCGGGTGTATTCATCAAGAATTTCCTTCGGCGAGCCCAGAAAAACAAAAAGGTCGAGTTCGTCATCGCCAATCATCAGAGAATTCACGCCGCTGAAATCATGCCCGAAATCGCAGGTGATCGGTGTCGAAGCATGAATAAACATTCCGTAACCGCGGCTGCTCATGAAAAACGGAATCGGTTTGTACATTCCCTGGTTTTGAATGCCATTGGCGTCGTCGGGCCACAGCACGATTTTCTGGCCGCGTTTGTCAAGGCGGGTGAACGATTCGCCACAACCGAAAATCTTCTCGCCGGGTGACAGAGTAAACGCAGCGTCCACGCTTCGTGAATAATCCGCCGCCCGCCGCACAAAGGAAAAAGGCATGACGGGGGTGAAGGTGGTCGTGTTGTCCGACGCGTGGTCGGTTTCGGTGAGCAGCCGGCCTTGCGCGTCGCGAAATTCAATGCGCCATGGATTTTCGAGAATGGTGACGGAACCAAACTGGCTGGCATAATGGTAACCGCCTTCGACCTTTTCGTATTTCCAGGAATGATCCTGCGGTACCGGCCCGGCCAGCATCAATTCCGGTTGTGGCGGGGCCACCTCCGGACCGGTTTGAATGCGGATCCGCACCGTTCCCGGTGAAACGAATTCAATGGAAAATGGCAGCGTGGGATTGGCCGCGTATTCGTTCTCCGGAAATTCGTTCGGGCCGACCGGTTTGATGACCGCCAGCATGTTGTCAAAGGCCTGTCGCGTAAAATACTCAGCGCGTTGGTAGCTGATTTCACCCTTCCCGGTGGCCGGATCAAAACCGGCAAGTGTGTCGGCCAGATAGTAAAGGTTGGCGAAATTATGGAAATCGCCGCTGATGTCAACCGGATCATTGAGCAGCCGTGGCGGATTGGCAGCAGCTAATTCCTGGAGTCCACCGATCCAAAAACCTCCGCAAAGGCAGGCAACAATTACCGTTGTATTTCGTTTGTTTTTCATGAATTGAACGTCCTCATTTTGAGTGTCTAATTCGATTAAACCGCAATACGTGGAAGCAACCCGGTTCGTCGGCAGTACAACACCAAACGGTTAGGCGAACAATATAAATATTTGCGCACCACAGCTTCAGAGATTTTATTGGCTTTCGAGTAATATTGTTTTTTTGCATGACTGTTTTGTTAACGAACTCAACGAATCAAAGGCCCTGTCATTTTCTGAAAATCTCCCTGCTGGAATGCTGTTCCAAGGTCTACATTTAAGCATTTACCCGAACAAATTGTTCTTGCGCGCAATCCGGCCGGGCGGACAAAATTTGCCTTTGCTGGGCCGGAATGCCTTTGTTTGTTTCCCTGGATTATTCCCCCCACCATCCGCACGGCCACGGCTCCTGAAAGCCCGCCAGCGGGAGGCGGTTGGAACCGCTTATGCAGTTTTCACCATCCTAAGCCGTTGAAACGGTGGGGATTAGCGGCTCTCAGCCCGTACTCCGCGAAAGCCGGTTTAATGAAACCAGCCGGTTGTGTCCTTAAAAAGTGATATGTGCGATAACCTCTTCTTTTTCAATAAATTGTCTTGACTTCTCCGTCAGAAAACGTCACAAAGGTGTTGTATTAAAGTTCAGAACCCAAGCAACGCTATGAAGATTTTGAAAAAGTCGTTCGTAAGCAGGGCGAGGTTGTTTCTATGTGCTCTGTTTGCGTTTTTACTCGTCGGCTTTGTCGTTCAAAGCGAGGCGCAGATTTACACAGTCAATTACACTTCCAGTGGCATTGCTTACAGCGCGAGTTACGACGAATCGCAAAACGGTTTTACGAGTTGGTCGGCGAACGGGGTCAATCAATTAGGCCTGCAATCGTTATATTACAGCGTAGATAGCGGGCCGGTAACCCTGTTAACGGCTGCATCCGTTGCTACAGGTAATGCCGGTTCCGGCAAAAAAATAACGGTCAATTATATAATTTCGGACGGAACCATTCAGGATGTAATGACTCTTCTTGGCAATACATTGAGCGAATCAATCGTGTTTAACAATACCAGCGGCAATGATCTAGCCAACGTGAGTATATTCCAATACTCGGATTTTGTATTGGGAGCCGCTGCGGGAAATCAGACTGTCAGTATCACACCGGCTGTGGATGGGGGATATGCCACTGCCAATCAGAGCGGAGGGGGCGTGGCAATTACATGGAATGGGGACGCGATCGGCTATACTACTCTAGTGCAGGCCAATTCCAGCGGGTCTCCGTTTGGTGCTTTCATCGGGTCCGGCACCGATCTTGACAACGTCACGTTGACTGCCAACAATACCTACGCGGTCTTTGGCTATGAATTCTCCGGCAGCGTGGCGCAAGGTAACTCTCTTACGATCAGCGAAAACACGGCTTTGCCGGTGCCGGAACCCTCGTCCTTGGCGCTCATTGGGTCGGGAATGTTTGTTTTGGCCCTGATGTCCCGGCGACGGAGAAATTAAAAACGCTTGACTTTTATCCTGGACTACGGTAAATTGGGGAAAGTTTTTTAGTAAATCTAACAAATAACAATCAGAGGATTTATGAATCGCAACCATGATGTTGTCTTCAATAAGAGACGTTTTGCATTACTAGGTGCAGCCTTGGCCGTGTCAGGAGTTCTGTTGTTGCCAGGCGAGGGCATGGCTCAAAATTTCACACTTAGCGACGGAGGGTCTGCGGCGACACTGAATCTAGGTGCCGGCTCCGGCGGTACTGGCAATATCGGGATGAACAGTTGGACTGTGGGGGGCGTTGCTCAGAGCCAATTGAACCAACAGTGGTTTTGGTATTCAATTGGTGGCAGTGCTCCGCAGTCCATTGATCAACTTGGTTACTTGAGCACTTCATCCGAATGGACTCAATGACCTAACTGTGACCTATGGACAAAACAATGGACTGCAAGTGAATGTTGAATATGTTTTGAACGGCAACGGCGCCAATTCTGGATCTGCCGATATGATGGAGTATATATGGATCGATAACTTTTCCAGTCAAAGTTTGAATTTGAGCTTCTATCAATATTCCAATTTCAATTTGCTGGGGAACAACAACAACACCATCAATATTTCCGGCAGTCCTGGTGCATATACCGGAGCCATGCAAACGACGGGCGGGCCGGGCGGGTCAGGCATTGCTGAGGTCATTAATGCGCCGCCCGCAAACTATGCCGAGGCCGCGCAGGTTCCCCAGACGCTGAATGAACTCAACAACCCGCTTAATTCTAATTTCAACCTTGATGACACTACCACGGCGTCAGGGGATGTCTCGTGGGCGTTCCAATGGGACGACGCAACGCTTGACTCCGGGGAGGAGTTAGACATAAGCAAGGACAAAGGCTTGAAAGTTATGACTGTTCCGGAGCCGTCAACACTGGCGCTTGTTGCGCTGGGAATGGGTGCATTGGGATTGACATTGCGGCGCAAGTTAACCTGAAGACGGAATTTTGTCGGTTTAGCATGGTAGATGCAGGGCCGGTCAATTGACCGGCCTTTTTTCCTGTACCGACACGCGGAAGAGTCTTATTGTGAAGACCCTGCCACTTGGCAGTAAGTGCGTTCTGTTTGTCAAAACCGGTTGAGTTTATGAGTGTATGTATGGCAGTTTTCAGCGTGGAGTGTTGGTGATGGTTTTGGCAAGTTGTGCCTTGGTCTGCAAACTCCAGGCTGGCGGCAGCGGCTTGAACACGGTCGTCGTCGTCAACCAGGCCAGCTCAAATTCATGTGAGTTGGGCAATTACTTCTGTGAACAACGCCAGGTGCCACCCCAAAATGTGTTATACATCAATTGGTCTGGCGGCAACACCCTATGGACCAGCAATGATTTTCAAACCAACCTGGTTATCCCTTTGCTGTGCGTTCATACGGTTGCGCTTGAATCTGGTTTAATGCCTCCTGCTGCATTACTTCATTTAGCAGCCAGGCGGTCAGCTTCCTCATTCCATCCTTGTGATCGACAAGATAATCTTCTGCAAAGTCCGATATATCCATGGCTCTGTGTCCCTCCTTCAAGTTTCGACGACTTGGGGATACAGGGCTAATTATTACATCCTGCGATGAAATAACCTGATGTTAGATCATTGATGGTTTGGTTATTCCTGTAGCATGAGATTACTACTATTTTACATCAAAACTGGTACGCTGCCGCACCATGGATTTACAGGTATCACTGACTTCGTCAGTGAGAGTCTCGACGAAGTCGAGACATCAAGCGCGGAACGATGCTGGATGCAACATTCATTGAAGCAGATCCTGGCTCTTCAAAAAAACCTCGTGGCGACAGTGCAAAGACTCGACGCAGTCGAGACAGTACCTGGGCGAAGAAAGGAAATGAGACTCATTTTGGCTATAAGCTGCGCCAAAAAAACCGATATCGATTATTGCCTAATACGCGAAATAGAGACAACAACCGAGTCATTGCATGATAGTCAGGTTGACTTATCAACCAAAGATGAAATCGTTCTTAGAGATAGAGGATATTTTGGTGCTGAAGCAAAAGGCATCGATTTTACGATGAAACGCAGAACATCAGAAAAGCCTCTTGAGGAACTTGATAAAGAGCGAAACAGGTTGATAAGCATACTAAGATCACCGGGAGAACGACCTCATGCAGTTATAAAAGAGTATTTGGGATGGGGAGAGTGTTAGTTACAACAGTCAAGAGAGTTCATGTAGAATTGATGGTACGGCTTTCGTTTTTGATCTGTTTCAGCTTTGCACATTGAAAAAGCCAAAGTCATCTAATCATAGCGGAAGCCATCGAAGAACGGACATGAATGGGGGATAATTTATCGAGAATCGATAACAATTGAACCAAAAGGCTAAGATCATTAAATAGAGAATCCTGAAATAAAGAATAGGCTGTTTGAAAGCTGGTTGCCATGAAAACGCCAAAAAAAGGACGGTTAGCGGCCTTATCCGCTCTTCAAGTATAGCAAGACAGGCCACTTTTCAGATAAACTCCTTATTCCCGAACCGATTATAATGGGCGAATCCGTCTATATCCCGTCGCACTCTCAATAATTTGGACGGCTTAGATACGGGATACCCCAGACGAACGGCATAGGCTATCCTCATGTATTCGGGAATCCCGAGAATCTTCTTTACATCTTGTTCGACTGAGTTTCCGCCAAAGACACTCATTATTTGAAAACCAATCTTCAGCTCTTGGGCCATAAGCCACATGTTCTCCATAATACAGCCAAGGCTTATGAAGCCCAAAATATCATTCTCGGATGCAGGGGCCCTCTTTCTGGCGTCATAGGTCACGATCAGCAGAACGGGACTGCCTTTAATAGTCTGGTCCAGGGAAGAAGGTTCGCTTTCACGTGCAACCTTGCCCCAATCACCAGGGGTCCTCCATGACGGAGGGAACATGGTACCGAGGATTCCGACCTTCTTTTGGAGCAGCTCCTCCTCCGAGAACGAAAGCTGTTGATAGTTCTCCCTGAGGAAATCTTCGGAGATCTTGGACTTGATGTTTCCTAACTCCTCAAGCTGTTTCTTATCATCAACGATGACTATCTCAAAGTTCTGCATGTTGTGGGCAGTAGGTGCCCAGCGTGCAGCCTCAAGGATCTGCAACAGGTCATGTTTCGATGGTGCATGGCCCTGATCAAAGAGAACCCTAGACGAATGCCTATCCTGAATGACCTTCAGAATTTCTCTCATGATCAATTACCTCCCATTTTAAGAACCGCACGGAAATGAACCTTTGCGGACATCATTTTTTCATAAGCAAGGGCTGCCTGCTCCAACGGAAACACCTCGACCATCGGTCTGACTCCTGTTAGGACGCTGAAGCGTAACGCGTCTTCAGGTTTTCCTCCGACCCAGCCGCTGATGGACCGACCGCTGCGCATCAGGTTTCCAGGAGAAATCTGCATCATCTCGTTGACATAGGTGACTATGATCATCTGCCCGTTTCGGCCTAGGCCGGAGACAAGCTCGGAGATTGCCTTGCCGTTCGGTGCCGTACAGAGGATAACCTTTGCTCCCCCGAGATTCATCAACTCTTTTGCAGCGTCAGCCGTATTGGTGTCGATGAAGTGGTGGGTGCCGAGCTTGCGAGCCAATTCCTCCTTTTCCCTACCACGTGATAAGACTGTGGTCTCGAAACCGAGTTTGACGGCGAACTGCAAGCCCAGATGGCCGAGGCCTCCTAGACCGTGGATTGCCACCAGGTCGCCACCTTTTGCCACGCTGTTTTGCAGGGCTCCAAAGGTTGTCCTTCCCGCGCATAGGAGAGGTGCGGCTTCTACAGGGTCAAGAATGTCAGGAACAGAATTCAAAGCCTCCATGCGGGCAACCATGAACTCCGCGTAGCCACCGTCCGTTGTGATACCAGTAGTCGATGAATCCTCGCAGGCTCCGAACTCGCCACTTCGACAATCAGGACATTCGAAGCAATGTCCTCCGAGCCAGCCTACGCCAACTCTTTGTCCCACCTTCCAATACTTTGATTTGGACCCCAGTTGATCAATTATCCCAACAACTTCATGGCCGGGAATTCTAGGATATTGCAGCCCAGGAAACCGACCTTCTTTGACGATCGCATCTCCATGGCACACCCCACAAGCTTCTACTTTAATGAGGACTTCGTTTTCTTTTGGTTTGGGAACTTCTTTGTGAACCAACTCAAAGTCTTTCCCTGGTGAACTTATTTGAATTGCTTTCATTGATGTCATGACACACCTCACTTATTTCCTGACTTAAATATACACATACTTCTAAAATTATTTTCAAACATCCTCGAATGGACGATCCTCTGAAGTTTCGCTATACCTGCCATTACGCTACGGGAGAATCCCAAAAGCACAGCCTTGGACATAGTCGTCCAGAAGCACTGGCGAGGAGATCGCCTCTGCAAATTTTCCGGCGCGAGAGCATCCGGTATTCGACTATCACATGGAGACGCTCTGGAGGGAGTTCATCTTTGGGCTTTGTTGAATTAAGGAGTTTTACAGGAAGACCTATAGTATGGTGGTGATCAGCTCTCTTGCACTGAGAAAAACCTAGCTGTAGGATGTCAGAGAAACAGTCGCCGATTATTTTACGAAAAGAGAGATCATGGGGCCTTATGAAAAACGTTGATGACGGTTCTTTAAATGATAGTAGAAAGCTTCGAAACATCCCTAAGCTCGAAGCTTCTTGATCCCATGCCTTACCCGAAGATTCTCTGCATTTCCTTCAGAAAATCCAGCTTAGCTTGCACCTTCTTCATCTTCATATCCAATTTCGCCTTCATGACTGCCTTCTTCTTATCTTCGGGGAGATGCTCCCAGCAACCTTCCATGCCTTCCATTTTAGCTTCCTCCATTTCTTCCTTATGCATCAGATCTTCTCACTTCTCTTTAGGAAATTCAGACGAAAACCTGATTAAATACTATAGTATCTGATGCTATTTATATCTTTTCAACAATTAAAATTACCTAAATAATTTCTTAATAGAACAAATAATCATCCTGATGTTTAAGAGCTGGGTTTTACAGGGAATAGTTGTTTCAGGTTGCCTCACTCTTAGGCGTCGAGCATTTCTTCAAAACAGCCGTTAGCTCTCCCATCTGTACTGGCTTTGCAATGTAATCATCCATTCCGGCTTCAAGACACTTCTCCTAGGTCACCCTCAAGAGCGAATGCAGTGATGACAACGATATAGGTCTTCAGGAGATCCATCCATATGAAAAGAAGAAGCTAGAGATTGAACATGAGAAGAGAAAAGATTTTCTGCATTAAGAATATGATGCCAAGTTTTCCATGAGCTGATATCAGATTCGATATCATCCTCGATGTTCTCGATGAAGTATCTCAGTTGCTCTACTTCATCAATGCTGCAGCATACGGATGCTTATTGGGTAAAAGTCTTCATTACCATTATATAGTAAATCTTGATTTTAAACTTATCTTGTGAAACCTACCTTCCTTAGCCATTCTCGTCTTGAATCTCACAAAACAGGAAATTTTTTAAGAGACGTCATCCTTGGTGGGCAAGACGGACTGGTAAACGTTCTTGGTATCGTTCTAGGTATTTCTGCAGCAGGTGGTGATACAAAAATCCTATTCGCCGCGGCTCTTGCCGCCACGTTCTCCGAGGCCCTTTCTATGGGCGCTGTTGCTTATACCTCGACCCTCACTGAACAAGACCATTACTTAAGAGAATTACAAATAGAGGAAAACGAAATCCGAGATTTGCCAGATCTTGAACGAGAAGAATTCGAACGATTTATAAAGCCAAGGGATTCACTGGAGACCTACTTGAAAGCATCGTCGCCACCATTTCTTCCAACAAAGAGAATTGGATCAAGTTTATGATGGGTGAAGAGCTTCATCTGGAACCTGTTGAGACAAAAGAAGTTCTTAGGGCCTCAATTATCGTCACAATTGCAGCTATTATTGGCTCTCTAATTCCGCTTACACCGTTCTTAATTCTCGAAAGATCAGGCGCCGTACTCGCCTCGGTTACCATAAGTGCTCTGGCCCTTTTCGCTATTGGTGCCTATGAAGCTATCTCTTTTGTCGGGGATTGGCGTAAGAGTGGAATTCGAATGGTCGTAATTGGCCTAGGTGCGGCCCTGGTTGGTTTCATGATTGGGAGGCTCTTTAATACCGTTTAAAACTTCACTTGAGACCATGCATCAAGCTTCGAGGCGTTTCGGTCTGAATCCATAATCAACTAATTCGATTTCTCTGATCACGTAGCTGCTGCATTACAGGATATATCATAGACTTGTAAGGGAAGACTTCCACTCTTCAACGAGGTAAGCCCAGCGCCTGTAGCCTTTCTGAGCAGTTCATTCATATGAGCCGGCTCACTCCTTTTCATGGTTGATTATGTAGCTTCCTTACTATATACTTCTATATAATGTTCGATATCTTGTTTTGAGTTCCCGTAAGGGCCTGGTTCACATGGAAGATCTGAATCTTTTGCCATTTTTAATAGACTTACGATAAATTTTCTATCCAAAACATAATCCCCAACATAATCTTCATTCAG
>CAVWHM010000019.1:0-31886 GCA_963754775.1 uncultured Verrucomicrobiae bacterium | reverse complement strand
TTGTCGGCCTAACGCGCTTTTTTCTTTTCATCGACAACTTTAGCTATGTTCGCAGCATCATTCGTAATTTATTTCCCTTCTTTGAATTCCTCACGGCACCGGCAGTTCATCAAAGATTTTCTGGATGACCGTTTCGCTGGTTTTTTCCTCGGCCTCGGCTTCGTAGGTGATGGCCACGCGGTGGCGCAGGACATCCATGCCGATGCTTTTCACGTCCTGCGGCGTGACATAGCCGCGGCCTTTCAGGAACGCGTACGCCTTGGCCGCCAGCGTCAGGTTGATGGTCGCGCGCGGCGAGGCGCCGAGCTGGATGAAGTCCTTCACCGCGATTTTGTAGTGGTCGGGATCGCGCGTGGCGCAGACGAGGTCCACGATGTAGTCCTTCACCTTGTCGTCCACGTAAATGTCGTTGATGACTTCGCGGGCCTTGAGAATGTCCTTCGGGTCAACGACGGCATGGGTCACAGGCGTGCCGGACGTGCGCGCCATCAAATCGAGAATCTGCCGTTCTTCTGCGCGCGACGGGTAACCGATTTTCAATTTCAACATGAAACGGTCCACCTGCGCTTCGGGCAACGGATAAGTCCCTTCCTGTTCAATCGGATTTTGCGTGGCGAGCACGAGGAACGGTTCTTCCAGTTTGAATGTCTGTTCGCCGATGGTGACTTGTTTTTCCTGCATCGCTTCCAGCAACGCGCTCTGGACCTTGGCGGGCGCGCGGTTGATTTCGTCGGCGAGGATGAGGTTGGCGAAGATGGGGCCTTTGCGCGTGCTGAAGCCGCCGGACTGCGGATTGTAAATTTGCGTGCCGATGACGTCGGCAGGCAGCATGTCCGGCGTGAATTGCAGGCGCGAAAATTTGACGTGGATGCAATTCGCCAGTGATTTGACGGCCAGCGTCTTGGCCAGGCCGGGCACGCCCTCGAGCAGCACGTGGCCGTTGGCCAACAGGCCGATGACCAGCCGTTCGGTCAGATAGCTCTGGCCGACAATTACTTTGCCCAGTTCATTAAACAGCGGGTGCGTGAAGGCACTCGCTTCTTTTACCGCGTCATTGATGGCAGTTAATTCCTGTGCTCATGATTTGTTTGAATTTTACCGAAAAACAGACACCAAATCCAGCCGACGTGTTCAAACGAAAAACTCCAAATTCCAAGCACCAAGCTCCAGAGAAACTCCAAACTTCAACATCCAAGTAATGCCGTGCGCGTCTTTCGCTTTGAAGCTTGGTGATTGGAATTTCTCTGGAGCTTGGTTGTTGGTGCTTGGCGCTTAAAATTCCGTTCATGCCCCAGGCAAAACTTTCACCTGTTTGGCTGCCAGCCAGCCGATTTTTCCCTCACCATCAGCGACTTGCAGCCAATCGCCGTGCCGGTCCATGACTGCCAGTTCCGCGCCGTCGCGCGTGGTGAATGCACTTTGCGCCTCGTCAAACGGCCCGCTGCGCACCGTCACTTCCGGTAAAACCACCACGGCAGTTTGTCTGGAGAAATGTTCTGACGACTGCAAACCCAGCGCCGCGCCGGATAAAATGGTCAGGATTGCGAAAAGTTTGGTCGCGCTCTTCAGTTTCGCACCCAGCGCAGGACGGATCTGTCGCGCCGCGAGCAAAACCAGCGTCAGCCAGAATGCCGTCGCGGCCAGCAACGTCCATTCGTTAAGCGTCAACTGGCCGAGCCAGGTTTGCCAGCGGTTTTCGTGAATGGTCGAACCTTGAACCTGGTTGCGGACGAATTGCAGGTTCGCGCGGATTTCCGCGTCACGCGGCGCCAGCAGTGCCGCCTGGCGATAGGCGGCGATGGCCTTGCCGAGATTGCCGGATTTGAATTCGGCGTTGCCACAGTTAAACAGCAACGCCGGCGATTGCGCGCCAGTTGCGAGAATTTTTTCGTAACCGGTGGCGGCGTCCGCAAACTTTCCTTGGGCGTAAAGTTTGTTCGCTGCCGCAAAATCCGCGGCGACATCCGCGGCGAAAAGCTTCCCGGCGAAAGCGAAAAGAACTGCCGTCGTAGCGGCGGTCGGCAGACCGCCGCATTTCCTGGAAATAAAGTTTCCGGCTCTCTGCCGAAAGCCGCTACGTCCGGCTCGCTGGAGTCTCGAAATGCAAAGTCCGATTTTCATACCTTCAATGCTTCTGAATTCGCCGACGATATTTTCAAATTGCTCAACGACCAAATTCAATTCGCTGCTGCCGCGCATCGGTGCGTAACGCGCCTGGTTGCACCGCAGGAACAGTTCGCGCAGGCCCTGCAGGGTCGCTTCGGACACGCCGCGCGCCGCCACGCGTTCATCCACGACGGATTCGGTGATGGATGATGCCGGACAATCCAGCCGCTCGCCGAGTTGTTCCTGCAACAAGCGAAACAGGGTGGCAAAAAATTCGTCTGATTTGTTTTCCGCAGCCAGCCGGCGCAGATCGTCCAACCCGTCGTGAACCAATTGCGCAACCTGCCGCCGCCGCCGCAAACGCGGATTGTTGGCCAGATTGTCCGTACGCCTGCGCCAGACGAACGCGGCGACGAACGCCAGCACGGGCAAACCTTGCACCGCCAGGAACGCCGGCCGGGTCACAAGCGGAGGAGCGGCTGGCGCCAGCACGCCGGATTTTTCTTTAATGGGCAAAATGTCCTGGGGCGAAGATGGTTTTTCCGCGCCGGCGATTGTGGCGGCGGCGATAGTGGGCGCGGGCGCCAGTCCACCGGCATGAACAGCGAGTTGCACGGATGGTTGTGTGAGCGTGTGGTAATTCCCGTCGTCCGGATCGAAAAACGAGAAGGAAAATTGCGGCAATTGATGGACATCCGTGTTTTGCGGCGTGACAATTTCTTCAAACGTTTTGGCGCCCTCCAGACCGAGTTGATCGCTGGATTCCACCTTTGAGGCGGGCGGATAAACTTTGAAATCGTGCCACTCAGGCTGGTTGGTCAGCGCGACTGAATCCAGCGCACCGCGGCCGGAAATCTGGATGTGCATGGTGATGGGATCGCCCACGGCAACATTCGTCGGCCCGGCGGTGACGGTCATCGCGTAATGGCCGACCGCTCCGTTGAAATCCGCCGGCCGGCCTTCCGTCGGCAGCGGCAGCGATTGGACTTCGATTGAATCCGTGGCCAGCGCGACTTGCTTTTGTTCGCCACTGTTGAAGAACCGCCGAAAGAACGGGTCGCCTCCCTGCTGATCGGATGGCAACACCACCGTTATCTGGGCGGTGAACGGACCAATATTCAAGCTGCCGGTTTTCAAAACCGTCAGCGCGATGGAAAGCGGGATGACGGTGTAACTGTGGCTGCCAATCTGGGTCCGATATCTTCCGCCTTGTGCGCTCTTGCCGACAATGAATCCATCGGTGGGGGTGGCGGTGAACTGGAAGTTGCCGAAATTTTGCACGTCATCGCGCAAATAAATCTGCAGTTGCGCGGCGAGCACCTGCCCGACATAGACTTTATTTTGCGGCAACAGCAATTTCATGAAGGCAACCTCGTTGCCGGAAGCGATGGCAGCCGCCGCGGGGGCGGCGGTCTTTTGCACGGTCAATTCGAGTGGCCGGCTGGTCAATCGTTGGCCACTCACCTCGGAAGTCATGGCCGGGATGACAAATTTGCCGTCGTGTTGCGGCGTGACGGAAAAAGTGACGGTGACCGTCGAACTCATCGCGCCATTGACGATGTTGACACTTTGGGAAGTGCCGATCTGGGAGATTTGCAAACCGGGGACGCTCGGTGTCGGCACATTTTTCGACTGGCCGCCCTCGAACGTCAGCGACAACGTAGCCTGCTCGCCGAGCGCGATGGTGTCGCGATCCAAAGACGCGGTAAAGCTCGCCGCACGGGCCGTGGCCGCGCTTAAGCCGAGCGCGCCCAGCCACAAAAACACGGCAAGGCAAAATGAAATCACCCTGCGGTCGCGCAAACGAAGAAAACGTTTTGCCAAAGTCGAATCCCGGCGAGGCGCAAAGGGAAAATCCTTCGGCCCGCCTTTGATTTCAAATTGTCTTCGGCCATTGTCCATTTACTCAACAAAAAGACAGTTTTCACGCAAAAATGTTCACGTTTCCTGTGCGTGGGAAATGTGCGCAGTGCGGCATATTTCAACTCTTTGATTTCCAAGCGTTGGAACTGGGAACTGGGGGCGGAATTGGCCGTTTTCCCCGCCGTTGCGCTTTAAGTATGCCTGATTCTCTATTGGCTACTCAAGCATAATCCGTCACGGCTCAACAACTACATCAGCTCCTCCAAAATCTGCTTGCCAAAAATGAAGGTTTTGTTATAAAGTCAGTGGGTCAAAAGGCAAGCAATGAAGCCCGTTGAATTCATTCTGCTGGTAGCCGCCAGCCTTTGTGGTTTGATGGTTGTTGTTAGCTACGCCTCCGCACAGACCTGGGTGCAGACCAGT
The DNA here is from genome assembly GCA_963754775.1 of uncultured Verrucomicrobiae bacterium. GTDB lineage: Bacteria > Verrucomicrobiota > Verrucomicrobiia > Limisphaerales > UBA11358 > UBA11358. The sequence continues at coordinate 27,494 of CAVWHM010000019.1, read as the reverse complement.
GCGCCCACAAATAGTTGGTATTCTGTCGCGTCATCAGCCGACGGAAGCAAATTAGTCGCTGTCGGTGGGAATTACATTTGCACGTCAACCAATTCGGGGAATACTTGGATCCTTAAAAATGCGCCTCATCCACCTTTGTCCGTTGCGTCATCGGCGGACGGAAGCAAATTGGTTTTGGCAACTGGTTATGGGGTTTACACCTCAACGAATTCGGGAACCACTTGGATAACAAATAATTATGTATCCATTGCGCCTTGGGTGTCGGTTGCTTCATCTGCCGATGGGAGTAAATTGATTGCGGCGGGTAATCCTGATGTCGCTATGTATATCTCAAGCGATTCGGGGAACACTTGGACAATTACCGACGCTCCTAATACAGCAGGGACTTATGTCCTTTCATCAGCCGATGGGAAAACATTAATAGATGATTGCGGATGCCCAGGACTTTGTGGCGATCTTTTCATCTCAACGAATTCTGGCGCGAACTGGACACTAGTTAATACGCAAGTCCTCAATTATGCGATCGCTTGTTCAAGCGATGGAACTGAATTGGCGGCGGGACGGTTGGGTGGAGGAATTTTGACCTCGACAAATTCTGGATTCAGTTGGAAAGTGGCAATAAGTTTTCCCGCGAACTTGGCCTGCCTCGCTTCATCCGCAGACGGAACGAAGCTAATAGGGGCGGCTGTGAATGGCATAATTTACACCTCAACAAGCTGGGGAAAGTCTTGGACAACAAACAGTGTACCCAATCAAAATTGGGTTTCCATCGCCTCATCAGCCGATGGGAGTAAATTGGTTGCGGTTGTCAATGGTGGCGGCATTTGGACTTGCCAAACCACGCCGACACTACAGTTAAACATTACTCCTTCAAATCCCAATCTTGAACTTTCGTGGCTGGTACCTTCGACGAATTTTATTTTGCAGCAAAGTCCGGATTTGTCCAGTTGGACGGATGTTACCGACACGCCCGCGCTCAATCTCACCAACCTGCAAGAGGAAGTTGTTCAGTCACCAACCAACAGCAGCGGCTTTTACCGGCTGAAGGCGCCTTGAAAGGTCGGTCGCTCGCTGTTTCGTGTTCACAGATGGTCGCAGTGTCAAGTTGCACTGCTAAAAACTCCCGCGGGGAAAGCCAGCCCTGTCAAATTCTTGTTGACCGTTTTCAGAAGCACCGCATTGTAATTGCATGAAGCCGGCGACCAACAAAGATTTACATGGCCCGATTTTATGAACAACTCGTCGCGGCGCTGGCCGGGAACCAGCCGTTCGTGCTCGCGCTGATTTCCGGCACGAAAGGTTCCAGCCCGCAGCGCATCGGCGCCAAGGCGCTGTTTTTTCCCGATGGCAAAATCGTCGGCACGCTGGGCGGCGGCTGCCTCGAAGCCGAAGTCCATGCCCGCGCCCGAAAAGCCATGAAGTCCGGCCAGCCCGCCACGTTCGAGATGGTGCTCGACCACAATTTCGGCTGGGACGACGGATTGATTTGCGGCGGCAGCGTGAGCGGCCTGATTCTGCCGCGCGCGGCGGAAGCGGCGGCCCTCTGGCGCCAGCTCGCCGCCGTCACCGCGCCGGTCCGCTGGGGCGTAAAGAACGATTTTTCAATCGCGCTGGTCGCGGAACCAAGTGACGAGTGTCGCGTGGCGAGTGACGGGACTCCTGCTTCCCTCGTCACCCGTCACCCGTCACTCGTCACAACCTCTGACTGGCTTTACCAGGAAACCGTCGCGCCGCCGTCCGACTTGTGGATTGCCGGTTCAGGCCACGTCGCGCAGGCCGTCGCGCCGCTCGCCCTGAAACTCGATTTCGCGGTGACCGTTTTCGATGACCGGCCGGAACTGGCGAACCACCAGTTTTTTCCGCCTGACGTGCGGCTACAGGTCGGCGGCTGGCACGAACTCCTGAAAGTGCCGCTGCCGGAATCGCCCGCGTTCGGCCTCATCGTCACGCGCGGCCACCAGCATGACGCGCTGGTGCTGTCCGAGTGGATCCACTTGCCGTTCGTTTTTCTGGGCATGATTGGCAGCCGCCGCAAGGCGCGCATCATGCGCGAGCAGTTTTTGAAACAAAAAATCGCGACGGCGGAACAGTTCGACAAAATCGCCTGCCCGGTCGGCGTGGACATCAAGGCGCGTCAGCACCCATGAAATCGCCGTGAGCGCGATGGCGCAATTCATCCAGAAACGCGCTGAATACAATAACCGTGACATGACGAATGACACGTGACAGGATTTCGTGTCACCTGTCACCTGTCACATGTCACCGGTCAAAGAACAAACAACGCTCGGCGTCATTATTCTCGGTGCGGGCGCTTCTTCCCGCATGGGGCGGCCAAAATTGTTGCTGCCGTGGGGCGACACTTCCGTCATTGGCCACCTCATCCGGCAATGGCAGACCCTGGGCGCGGGCCAGATCACGGTAGTTTGCCAACCCGCAGACCAGGAACTGGGCGCGGAACTGGATCGTCTGGGCTTCCCCTCGCAGAATCGCATCGCAAATCCAGAGCCGGAACAAGGCATGTTCAGTTCCATCCTCTGTGCCGCGAACTGGACCGGCTGGAACAACCAAATCGCCGTCTGGGCGATTGTTCTCGGCGACCAGCCGCATCTACGGCTGGAAACGCTGCGCACCGTGCTGAAGTTTCAGGCTGGCCACCCTGCGGCGGTTTGCCAGCCGGAATTCGGCGGCCATGCGCGCCACCCGGTCTTGCTGCCGCGGCCGGCCTTCGGGGAACTGAAGCAGACGCACGCCAAAACGTTGAAAACTTTCTTGAAACAAATTTCGTGTCCATTGGTCAAATGTCCGATTGCGGATCCCGGGACTGGCTCTTGACTTGGATACACCGGAGGATTACAAACAGGCAAAAATTCACTTAAGCAGCACATGAAAAATCCTGAACCTGAGAAATTCGGCGCTCATTCGCGGCGCACATTTCTCAAAAGCCTCGGCACCGCCGCCGTTACGGCTGCTGCTGCGCGCGCCCAATCGGTCGCGGCGGAACTCGAAAAAGCCAACGCGGAAAAGACTCTCGGCCCCGGCGCCGTGCCCGTCACACTCAAGGTCAACGGCGGGACGCTCAAACTGAGTCTCGAACCGCGCGTGACGCTGCTTGACGCGCTGCGGAATTATTCGAGCCTGACCGGGGCGAAGGAAGGGTGCGACCGCGCGGCTTGCGGCGCCTGCACGGTATTGCTGGATGATCTGCCGGTTTATGCCTGCCAGAAGCTTGCCCTCGAGGCGCAAGGCTGCGAAATCACGACGGTCGAGGGACTGGCGAAAAATGGGAAGTTGACGAAGGTCCAGCAGGCTTTTTGGGACAAGGACGCTTTGCAATGCGGCTACTGCACGCCGGGTTTCATCATGAGCGTGACGGCGTTGCTGAAAAAAAATCCCCATCCGACCGCTGACGAGGTCAAGCACGCTTGCGCCGGCAATCTTTGCCGCTGCGGCACGCATCCGCACATTTTGCAGGCGGCGTTGCAGGCCGCGGGCGTCAACGCCACAAACAAAACGGAGGTCATCCATGCCTAGCTGGCCGGCGGAAACCAAATACATCAGCCAATCCACGCCGCGCGTGGACGCGGTGGCCAAGGTGACGGGCAAGGCGCGTTATTCATCCGACATCCAGGCCGACGGCTGGCTCTACGGCATGATTCTGCGCTCGAAATGGCCGGCGGCAAAAATATTGGAAATCAATCTGGACAAAGCGCGGCAAATTCCCGGCATCAAAGCCGCCATCAAGGCGCGCGACGGCGAATTCAACGTCCGCTTTTACGGCGAGGAACTTGCCGCGGTCGCCGGCACGACCAAGCAGGCGTGTCTCGACGCCTTGCGCGCCATCGAAGTCAAAGCCGAGCCGCGAAATCAATTTGCCGTCAACGAAAACGAAGCCCGGAAGGACGACGCGCCCGCAGGTCTGGGAGGGCAGGCCCAATGCTGCGCCGGGCCGGCCGCGCGAACACGGCAACGTGGACCAGGCGTTCGGTGAATGCGCCGCCGTCATCGAAGGTTTTTACACAACGCCCGTGCAGATTCATCATCCGATGGAAACGCACGGTACTACTGCTTCGTGGACGGACGACGGCCTCACCTCCTGGGCTTCCACGCAGGGCATTTCGAGCGTGCGCGATGGTCTGGCGGGCGCGCTGAAATTGGATCAAAGCAAGGTGCGGGTCATCACCGAATTCATGGGCGGCGGCTTCGGCTCCAAATTCGGCGCCGGCGTGGAAGGCGTGCTGGCGGCGCGGCTTTCCAGCGAGGCCAAAGCGCCCGTCCGGCTGATGCTCACCCGCTTCGATAATGCGCTCGCGGTCGGCAACCGGCCGTCCAGTTTCCAAAAAATCAAAATGGGCGCGCTCGCCGACGGCACGTTGCACGCCTTTGAAGCGGAAAATTATGGCACCGCCGGCATCGGTGCCGGTGGCGACGCCGGAGGCGGTGGTGGCGGCGCGGACCTTACCATGCCCTACCTTTACAAGGTGCCCAACACCCGGGTGAAGCAGATGCATGTGGCGGTCAACGCCGGCTCCGCCCGCGCCTTCCGCGCGCCGGGAAATCCGCCGGCGTCCTACGGCATGGAAAGCGCCATGGACGACCTTGCTGTGAAGCTCGGCATGGACCCGCTGGAATTCCGGCTAAAAAATGACCCGAACGAAATCCGCCAGCGCGAATACGCAGTGGGCGCGGAAAAATTCGGTTGGAAGGAAAAATACCAGAAGCCCGGCAGTTCGCCCGGCATGGTGAAGACCGGCATCGGCTGCGCCGGCGCCGCGTGGCCCGCCGGCGGCCCGAGCCGGCAAACACAAGGCGAGGCGCAAATCAATCCCGACGGCAGTGTCGAATTTCGCCTCGGCGTGCAGGACATCGGCACCGGCACGAAAACCGTCATTGCCGTCGTCGCCGCGGAAATGCTCGGCCTCAAACCGGAGCAGATCACGGTCAAGGTCGGCGACACGAGTTTTCCGCCCGGCCCCGGCAGCGGCGGCAGCACGACCTGCGCCTCGGTTTCACCGACCGTCTATGACATTTGCACCAAAGCGTTGCAGCAATTGCAGACCCAGACGCGGCATTGCCGATGCGCGCGGGGATAACTGGTTTGCCGCGTGCAAAAAGCTCGGCGTGACTCCGCTGGTCGTTCACGGCCAATGGATCGAAGGGCTTTCATCCGACCCGGCTTACGGCGTGCAATTCGCCGAAGTCGCGGTGGACACCGAGACCGGCCTTGTCACGGTGAAAAAGTCGTCGCGCGTCCACGACTGCGGCCTGATCATTGACACGCTGACACTCGAAAGCCAGATCAACGGCGGCATCATCATGGGCATGGGCTACGCGCTTTACGAGGAGCGCGTGATGGATGATTTGTCCGGCGTGGTGCTGAACCCGAATTTTGAAACCTACAAACTGCCCGGCATCGCCGATGTGCCGGACATCGAGGTCGTGCTGATCAACATGCCCGAACGCGGCGTCATCGGCATCGGCGAACCGGCCACCGTCCCGACCGCCGCCGCCATCGCCAACGCCGTCGCCAACGCCATCGGCGTGCGCGTTTCCAGCCTGCCCATCACGCCGGCGAAAGTTCTGGCCGCGCTCGGCAAAGTGCCACCGCCCAACCGCATCAACCGCATGAAAGCCTTTGAATACGCCACCGCGCACTCGACCGACAGCGCCCGCCAGCTCGTCACCGACCACGGCGCCTACCTCGCCGGCGGCAACGATCTGCTCGGCCTGCTGAAGGAATATCTCGTCAGCGCCGACATGCTCGTCAACATCAAGTCGCTGCCGGGCTTGAACAAAATCGAGCGCGGCAAAACAAATTGGACCATCGGCGCGCTCGTCACGGTCGCGGAAATCGAGCATGACGCGGAAATTGAGAAAGTTTTTCCCGGCCTGCACGACGCCGCGGCGGAAATCGCCTCGCCGCAGATCCGCAACGTCGCCACCGTCGGCGGCAACCTCGCGCAACATTCGCGCTGCTGGTATTTCCGCCATCGCGACGTCCTTTGCCTCAAGAAAGGCGGCGACCTCTGTTACGCGCGCAACGGCGAGAACCGCTACCACAGCCTGTTCACCGGCAACGACTGCATCAGCCCGGTCGTCTCGAGCCTGGCCACGACGTTCGCCGCGCTGGACGCCACCGCCATGGTGCTGCGCGACGGCAAGGAAACGCGCATGAGCATGGCCGAGCTTTACCAACCGGCATGGAAGGAACCTGCCGCGCACAATTCACTCGCGCCGGGCGACCTGATTTTGCGCGTGGAAATTCCGACCGCGCGCACTTCGAGCGCCTACTTGCAGGTCAGCGACAAGCACGCCTTTGACTGGGCGCTGGTCAGTTGCGCGGCAGCGGCGAACGTAAACGATGGAAAACTGAGCCAGCCGCGCGTCGCGCTCGGCAGCATCTCGCCCGTGCCGCACCAGGTTGAGGCGGCCAACGAATTTCTCGACGGCAAAACGCTGGACGACGCCACCGTGTCAAAGGCGGCGGATATGATTTTGGCCGGACGCCAGCCGCTGGAACACAACGGCTACAAAGTGCCGCTGGCGCACGCGCTCATCCGGCGCACGCTGCTCAAATTGAAAGGTTGACGCCATGAACCCGACCTTCTGCAAGCATCTGCGGACGAAATCAATGTATGTCGGCGTGACGCCGGAGAAGGCTTTTGCGGACAAGGAAGGCGATCATACCACGCCGTGTCATTTCTGGTGCAACCTCACGCAAACCGTCGTCGGCGTGGACGACCAGCCCGTTCACAAAAACGCCTGCCAGCCGTCGCGCTCCTGCTTTGAGGAATAATTCCGTCACCCGCCGATGGCGGTCATCGGACGGCAGGGCTGGTATTGATTGCGGAACTGGTGTTCCAGTGGTTTCAACCGCAGCGCGGTTTCCAGCAATTCCTTCAACGCGCCGTCCCCTGCGCCATGCCGCAACGCCGCGCGCAAATCCACTTCAACATGGTTGCCGAGGCAGGGACGCACCTTGCCATCGGCGGTCAGCCGCATCTTGTTGCAGTTGTCGCAGAAATGCTCGTTCGTCAGCGCGCCGATGAACCCGACAAGTGCGCCGGTCTGTTTCAATAAATAATACCGCGCTGGCCCGTGGCCGAGCTTGCGGTCGGGTTGCGGAACCAGTTCATCTTTTTGCGCCAGCATTCGCATCGCCTCGCCGCAGGGCAGGAAATTTTTCTCCGTCAAAACATCCGTCGTCGTCAGCGGCATCAATTCGATGAGCCGCAGCGGCAAGCCGTGTTCGGCGGCGAACAAAACCAGCGGCCAGATTTCCGCCTCGTTCACGCCGCGCATGAGCACGCAGTTCAGTTTTACGCATTCAAAATCCGCCGCCACCGCGGCGCGGATGCCGGCCAGCACGCGCGCCACGTCGCCGCCGGTGATGCGGTGGTAAATTGCCGGGTCCAGCGCGTCGAGGCTCACATTCACCGTGCGCAAGCCGGCAGTCACGAAGCGGCTGCGCGAGCGCGGACAATTTCATGCCGTTGGTGGAAAGCCCGATGCATTCCACGCCGGGAATCGCCGTCATGGCGCGCACGATTTCCGGCACGTCGCCGCGCACGAGCGGTTCGCCGCCGGTCAGCCGGAATTTGCGGAAGCCCAGCCCCGCCGCCACGCGCACGATGCGGACGATTTCCTCCGCCGTCAAATGGTCCGGCTTGCTCTCCCAGCCTTTGTAACCCTCCGGCATGCAGTAGAGACAACGCTCGTTGCAACGGTCGGTGACCGAGATGCGCAAGTAATCAATTTTTCGTCCAAACGGGTCCATTTTATTTTCGCTCGTGCGGATCTTCGCCGCGCAAATGTGCCAGCCCTTCGCGGATGGCCGGCGCGAGAATTTCCAGGCACTCGCGTACCGCCGACGGCTTGCCGGGCAAATTCACGATCAAACACGCGCCGCGCACGCCCGCGGTCGCCCGCGACAAAATCGCCGTCTTCACCCGCGCCAGCGACTGTATCCGCATCGCCTCGCCAAACCCCGGCAACTCTTTTTCCAGCACGGCATGGGTCGCCTCCGGCGTCACGTCGCGGGCGGAAATTCCCGTGCCTCCGGTCGTCACCACCATATCGCATTTTTGCGCGTCCGCAAACTTTCTCAACGCCGCCGAAATCAATTCGACTTCGTCCGGCACGATGGCCGATTCAAAAACGGCGTCACCGCCGAGAAATTCCCGGAGGACATTCTCGATCTCCGGCCCGCTGCGGTCGGCATAAATCCCGGCCGCGGCGCGGTCGCTGATGGTGAGGCGTCCGATTTTCATTCCTTCACCTTTTTCACTACGCGGATGCCCTCGATGCGCATCGTTTTGTCCACCGCCTTGCACATGTCGTAAAGCGCCAGCGCGGCCACGCTAACGCCCGTCAGCGCCTCCATCTCCACGCCGGTCTGCGCGCTGGTTTCGGCTGCGCAGAACAATTTCAATCGCCGCGCGCCGAATTTTGAAACTCACTTCGACGTGATTTAACGGCAGCGGATGGCACAGCGGAATCAATTCCGCCGTCCGTTTGGCGGCCTGGATGCCGGCAATCTGTGCCACCGTTAGCACGTCGCCTTTCGGCAGCGCGTTTTTTTTGAGCACGCGGATGGTTGCCGGAGCACATACCAGCCGGCCCTCGGCCACCGCGCGACGGCGTTGCACCGGCTTGTGGCCGACGTTGACCATGCGCGCGCCGCCCGCCGCGTCGAGATGCGAAAATATTTTTTTCATCTGTAGCAGCCGACGTGAGTCGGCTCACTTTTTTCGAGTTTCATAAATAAAATCAGAGCGGACTCACGTCCGCTGCTACCAACCACCACCCAGCATAGCCGCCACCGGCAAAAAATCCACCCCGGCGAATTGTTCCAGCCGGCTGGTGTTTGCCGGCACGCGGACCAGCGCGTTCGCCGCCGTCAGGCAGGTAATGTCGCCGGAACTCGTCCATGCCAGCGGACGCAATCGCGGCGTGGCGTCATTCCATTCCAATCGGGCCGGCCAAAGCGTTTCGCGCGGACACGGTTTGTCGTCGAGTTTTTCGGCAAGTTGCCCGCGCAAGAATTCCGGCGGTTCGCCGCCGGTCAAACACGCCAGCGCCGTGGCCACGGCAAAATGGAAACAGACGAAGTGCGAGAGCGGATTGCCCGGCAGGCCGAACGCAACGCGCGCGCCGTTCACGCCGAAAATCAACGGACGGCCGGGACGCAGGTTGACCTGGTTGAAAACGATGTCAAAGCCGAGCTGCTCCAGCAACGCGCCGGTGAAATCTTTTTCGCCCACGCTTGCCCCGCCGGAAACGAGTAAAAGGTCGAAGGCTGAAGGCTGAAGGCTGAAGGCTGAAACCGAGTGTTTGGCTTTCTCAAAGTCTTCAGGCAGGTGTGCATGCAGAAGCTCGCACGGAAAATTCTGGAGCAGGCCGCGGATTAAAATCGAATTACTGTCGCGGATCTGGCCCGGCTTCGGCGTTTGGTCCGGCGGCACAATCTCATCGCCGGTCGTGAAATGGAGGATACGCAATCGCGGGCTGACGAGTGGATTTACGTTTCCCGCCATTGCCAGGATTGCCAGCGCGCCGGCGTTCAGTTTTGTTCCCTCGGGTACCAGCGGCTGGCCTTGTCGCACCTCCTCCCCGCGCAACCGGACGTTCGTCGAATCTTCCCGGCGCACGATATGGAGCTTATCGCCGTCGCGCTCGACGTGTTCCTGCATCACCACTCGCAGCCCTTCGCACGGCAACGCCGCGCCGGTCGCCACGCGCACGGATTCGCCGGGTTTGAGCTGGCGCGGTTTCCAGTCGGCGGCGTGAATCGTGTCCACGACGGAAAACGTTTTCGACGCATCATCGGCGCGGATCGCGTAGCCGTCGCGCGTCGAGCGGTCAACCGACGGCAAATCTTCCGGCGCGCAAACCGTTTCGCGCAGCACGCACCCAAACGCCTCCGCCAGCGGCGCGCGGACGGCGGGCAACGGTCGGCAATGGGATTGGATTTCCGCAATGGCATCGTCAAGTGAAAGCAATGCGACCCCTCACCCCGGCCCTCTCCCCGCTTGGCGGGGAGAGGGTGGCCGCAGGCCGGATGAGGGGAATCCCCCGCCGTTTCCAAATCGGCACGTCCTGCTTGAGCCGATCCATGAATTCCGCGAGCAACGCGATGGCCTCGCCGCGATGCGGCGACACAACGCCGACGTAAATGGCCGTTTCACCGACAGGAATGACGCCGACGCGATGAATCACCTTCACCGCGAGGCAAGGATGTCGCGCGGAAATTTCCTGAAGCAGCCGCCGGATTTCACGTCCGGCCATTTCGGGATAGGCTTCGTATTCGAGTGCGCGGATGGTCTGGCCGTCTTCCTCACCGCGCACGACGCCGCGAAATTCCAGCCACGCGCCGGTCTTTGCAGACGGCCACGATTGCGGCGGCGAAATACGTTCCGCGATCGGCTCGTGCGTGAGTTGGATTTCGATTTCCATGCGCAAATTTTCAGCCGCCGGACACCGGCGGAATTAGTGCCGACTTCATCGTCGTCGGCAAAAATCGCGTCCGGTGCGGCGTATTCCCAATTTCGCGCCAGCCGGACGTTTGAGCGATAAGCGGCAAGCTTCGGAAATTTCTTCAGTAATTCCGCCCAAAGCTGCTCCGCGCTCAGGGGCGAAGCCGACGCAATTTCGGCCGAATCGCAGCCGGTGGCATCCTTGAGTTGGGCAAAAAAAAGCACGCGCATGGCCAATAAAGTTTCAGGTTGTAGCGGCTTCAATCAACAATTTTCCACCGGCAAAAATCAGCACACCCGCCAGCACGCGGCTGAAGGTGACACTGCTCCAGCGCCGGGCGCCGAAATGCGTGCCCAGCAACGCGCCGATGACGGCTGGCAGCGTGAGCCAGAGCAGTGGCCCGGCATGCGTGATTTTTTCCCAACCCGTGCCGGCAAGCCCGGCAATGGAGTTGAGCACGATAAAACCCGCCGCGATGCCGCCGGTCGTTTTCGGTTTCACCCAGCGGAACAAATAGAGCAACGGGCTTAAAAAAACGCCGCCGCCAATGCCGGTCAGCCCCGCCAGGAATCCCAGCACCGCGCCGATGAGCAGCGCCAGCGGCAGGAAAAACTTGTGCAGCGTCACGTCGTCGGTCTGCCAGCGCGAGCGCAGGAGCAGGACAAGTCCCGCCGCCGTCAACACCGCGCCGAGGATGATTTTGTAAACCTGCGGACTGATGTGGATCCGGCTGCCCAGCCACGCACACGGCACGGAGACGACCGCAAACGAAAGCAGCACGCGCCAGTCGAAATGTCCCGCCCGGCCAAACCGCCACCAGGCGATGCCGGCGACCAGAACGTTGGCAATCAACACCGCCACCCGCGCGGAGATGGGCGCGATTCCGACCAAAGCCAGTGCGGCCAGATAACCCGTCGCGCCGCCGTGGCCGACCGACGAATAAAAAAATGCCACCGCAAAGACGGCAGGCGAGCAAGATCGTCCAATTAAATGTCGTTAAGTCGTGCATGACGATTTTGAATTATTGATTTTTCACTGTGCAAGTTCAACGGGAAAGCCGGTAGAAGCGTTGTGATTGGTTTGTGACGGTGGTGTCGTCGAATTGGATTGCTCCCGCGCTGTCGGCGGTAGCTGTGCCAATCGTCTGCCAGTTGGTCGTGTCAATCGAGATTGGCCTGTCGCCTGGATTTGATATGGCAGGTTTGTCACTGCCGAGGCCGGTGATGTGAAAATTGGCATTCGTAAAATAGCCGGAGAGAATTTCTGGCTGCACCGCGTTCAACGTGGCGGTGACATTGATCAACGGCTCATTGCCGCGTCCGTAGCTGTAAGAACTGAACAGATAACCAATCTGGTCGTCCGCCGCGTAAAAAAGAAACGTCACGTCGCCGCCACCCGACACGTCGGCCACGAGGTTTGTATTGAGCGGCAAGGTATATGTGACCGGCACGTTGTTGCCGGGCGGCGAGTAGGTGTTCGTGCAGAGGATTTCGTGTGCGCCGGACAACAGGTCGGGAAGCGAATCGTAGGTCACGCCGTCCGTTGTGGGCAGATTGGGCGTTCCGGTTCCTTCCACCCAATCATCATTGGACAGCCATTCGATGACAAATTGACCGCCGTTGATCACGGGAAAGATTGCATTATTCGGTTGCACATTGCTCGTGCCGTAGTTGCTGGTCAATTCGAGCGAAATGTTGGTGATGGTCCAGTTGCCCGCGCCATAGTTCGTGTTGAACATCGCCACCGCATTCGTAAGATTGAACTTGAGGACGCTCTGAAATTCGCCCTTCACCGATGCTGCCGGAGCGACGACCAATGTGCCCGCTCCTCCAAAGTTTAACCCCGTCAAGTCGGTCCCTTCCGGGTTGTTCGGTGAACCTGTGGCGAGAAAGGCGTCGGCGTAATCCGTGCCGGTATAAGTGACCTGCGCCTTTGAAGTTGAGCAAAGGCACAGCAGCGTGACTGCGAAGATGATTGCCGGACGGCAACTCATTTTTTCCTTCTCTGCCTGCGTGAAAATAGAACGCCGCCGAGCGATGCGGCCAGCAGTGTCACGGTGCTCGGCTCTGGAACAGGGACCGCCGTGATGGTCAGTTCGGGGTGATTAGATGCGAAATCTTTGGAATTAAACAGGTAGCTTACCTGATTGTCTGCCGCGTAAAAATAAAGCGAAACATCTCCTCCGGCCGCGGCCCCGGATACGAGGTTGGCATCGAGCGGCAGCGAGTAATTGGCATAAACGTTGTTGCCCGGAGGGGTGTAAGTATAAGTGCCCAGCGAGTCATAGCCCGGCGAGAGCAAACTGGCAATCGAATTGAAACTCACGGCCCCATTGGCCGCGCCGTTTCCACCGCCCGCGCCTTCCACCCAACTGTCATTCGCCAGCCAATCAATGCCGAAACTGCCTCCACTGACAGTGTTAAGCAGACTGTTGTTCGGAATCGCGCCTTGGGTGCCGAAGTTGCTGGCCAGCGATAACATGAAACCGGTGATTGTCCAATTTCCCACGCCGTAAGTTGTGTTGAACTGGCTGACGGCGCCTGCGGTATTGAACATGATCACACTGTCAAATTCACCCTTGGGCGAGGATGCCGGAGCAATGGCGAGCGTTCCCGCGCCGCCGAAATTCAAGGTCGGCGAAGCCCCCGACAGGAACGCGTCGGCAATGGTGTCGTTGATGGTGTATAACGCCGCTTTACCGGTGAAAGGCAGGGCGAAAATTATGCCGCAGGCAGCGGCGAGTAATATCCTTTGCGTTGATTTCATGGTGTTTAATTTATCTTTTTGTTGTGCAATTCAGTCATGAGAGGTTGCTACCGGGAAAAAGAGCGGTCCTGGCCCGTTGGTCCAGCGGCCAAATTCCAGCAGAAAATTCTGCACCTTGTCGGAAAGCAGAAAGTCGGACAATGCCTGCGCTCCCGCGTAATTCACCTGCGGAAACTTCCGGGGATTGGTTTCCATGACAACGAAGGGACGCCGCATGACCGGGTCGCCTTTGACCAGAATTTCCATTCCGCCTGCCGGCATCTTGCCCATCTGCGCCGGGATATAACCGACCACCACGTAGGCATTGTTGGTGCGGGCAAATTGCAGGATGTTGAATTTGGAAACCGTGTCGTCCTTGAGCACCCAATCGCCTTTGGGTTCGGTGTCCGCGAGCCGCCACAAGGTATGCACCAGTTCGCGGCTGCCGATGCCTTCAAAATCCACGAAGCGCGCCTTGCTCCCGGCGATTTTGCGGAGCGCGGCAGCGCCGTTGGTCATGCCTCGAATATGCGCCGGGTCGTCCGGCGGGCCGACGATGCACAATTCATTGCGTGTCCACGGGCGCATGATTGACGCCATAGCCGTCGGCCACGAGGTCGGTGGTGATGTCGCCGGAGTGCATCGTGAGCAAATCCACTTTGCCCGCGCGCATGGCGGCATCAAGAATCGGGACGCGGGCCGGTCGCCACGACTTCAACCCGATAGCCGGTTTGCGCCTCAAACATTTTGGCAATCTCCGGCCACAAGCCGGTCATGGTCATGCCGCCAATGACGGCGCAACGGACGACGTGACTGTCCGCCGGTGCTTCAACCTTGCGGCTGCACGACACGGCGAGCAGCAATGAAAACAAGGCCAGAACAAATCGGATTTCGTATTTTTCACAGGTGGTTTCTTCTTTTGTCAATAATTGTGGGCGCTGGCATCGCTGGCCGTGCCGGTGAGCCAGCGCACATCGGCCAGTCCGGGATCACCCACGCCGCAGCCCACATACGAACCGGCGAAGGATTGCACCTGACCGGCAAGGAACAGCAAATTGATCCGCCCGGCGTGACGCGCAACGATGCTGTAAGGCTGAACGGACGGATACGTTGAAGCATATTGGCCGGGAGCATCGGCCATGGCGACGACGCAGGATGGTTGAACGACTTCGCCGAACTTGGTCGCCAGCGGCAGGTTCCACGGGCAAAGATTCATGTTCATGCCGTAGGGCAGAAAATACGTTCCGCCCGGATTTTTCGCCGCCGGACAAATGAAGACCGATTGGTCGTGTGCGGCGGCGTTACGTTGTTTGAGACCATCGCTTGAAACGACACCAGCCCGAAATAGATCGGCAGCGCGTTGAACCAATCCGCAGGCCGATCAATCTCCGCAAGCACTTGAACGCCTTGACCGCGACGCGGAAGAAAGTCGTCGTTGTCGTCGGCATACATCCGATAAGCCAATCCCCACTGCCGAAGGTTGTCAACGCATTGGGCTGAACGCGCTTTCTCCTGGGCCTTCGCCAGCGCCGGTAAAAGCATTGCGGCAAGCATGGCGATGCCGGCAATGACCACCAGCAATTCGACGAGCGTGAACGCGCGCCGGCAGGCAAACGGCTTCGGTGCAAATCTGTTTTTCACCCGGCGCGTATTCCATCACGCTCGTTATATTTTGTCAAATATAACGCGTTGACCGCGCCGGCAGCCGCCGGGACCGGGTTACGGTTTGAGGAGCGACTGTATTTTTTTCCAGGTCGTTTGCACCGACCTGGCGGCTTTTGCCTCCATTTGCCGGTAAAGCGCCAGAATTTGCCTGCCGGTTTCCGTCAATTCCGCGCCGCCGCCGCCTTCCCCGCCGTGCGCGGCGATGACGAGCGGTTCCTTGAAGCAGCGGTTCATCATCTGGACGAGCGACCACGCGCGCATGTAGGACATGCCCATCCGTTTGGCCGCCTTATTGATGGAGCCGGTCTGCCCGATCAGCGCGAGCAAGTCCGCCTTGCCGGGTCCCAGCGCGATGTCGTCGCCGCAAATGATGCGGAAACGGGGTTGCACCGAACGGGCACAGTTTGATTTGGTTTTCTTCCTCATGGGCAACGCCGGCAAATGAGAACAGTCATAAATTCCCCGGTTTGCGTGGCGATTGCAAGAATTCAAATGAAAATGGCGGCGGCGGATATACGAAATTTTCGCTACCACCGGGAGCATTTTCGAGTATCTTGCGCCCAGTCGTTTATGGCCGCCGCTTTACAATTTGTCCTGAACGGCCGCATCGTCAGGGTTGAAAATTGTTCTCCCAACACGACGCTGCTGGAATTCTTGCGCGGCAGCGGACTGACCGGCTCGAAGGAAGGCTGCGCCGAGGGCGATTGCGGCGCGTGTACCGTCGCCGTCGTCGAGCACGACGCGGACGGCCGGCCGGTTTATCGCGCGGTGAACAGTTGCCTCATGCCGGTCTGCCTGCTCGCCGGGCGCGAAGTAATTTCCGTCGAAGGCATCGCCAACTCCGAACTCCGAATTCCCATCCTTCGCTCGAAGGCTACGGAGGGCAGGCCGAACTCCGAACTCCAAATCCTCCATCCCGTTCAGCGCAAGATGGTCGAGGGCCACGGCTCGCAATGCGGTTATTGCACGCCCGGCTTCATCTGCTCGATGTTCGAGGGCTACTATCGCGATGACCTCCACACGCACGACGATCTCGACGATCAACTCTCCGGCAATCTCTGCCGCTGCACCGGCTACCGGCCGATTCGCGATGCGGCCATCGAAGCCTTCGCCGAACGCCATGCGAAAAATGGCGAAGATATTTTCGCTGAACGGCTGAAAAAGTCCGGCGCCAAACCCGGCGCGGCGGAATACGAATTCGCCGGTGAAAAATTCTTTCGCCCAACTTCGCTCACCGAACTGCTGCGACTGAAAGAGAAAAATCCCGACGCCCGCCTCATCGCCGGCGCGACGGAACTCGGCCTCGACATCACCAAGCGCTATAAAAAATTCCCGACGCTCATTTCCGTCGAGGCCGTGCCGGAGTTGAAGGAAATCAAATCCACCGAAACCGAATGGCATATTGGCGCGGCGGTGACGCTCACGGAAATCGAAGAAAAATTGGCCGAAGAATTTCCCGCGCTCGGCGACATGCTGCGCGTGTTCGGTTCGCGGCAGATTCGCAATCGCGCCACGATGGGCGGCAACCTCGTCACCGCCTCGCCCATCGGCGACAGCGCGCCCGTGCTGCTGGCGCTGGATGCGAAAGTGGTAATTGCTTCACTTCAAAGTAGCGCAGGCGTCGCGCCTGCATTGAAGAGATCAAAGACGGTGGCAGGCGGGACGCCTGCGCTACTACGCGAACGCACACTGCCCATCAGCGAATTCTTCGTTGCGTACCGCAAGACCGCGCTGCAAGCGAACGAGATTTTGAAAACCATCATTGTGCCTCGCGGCATCGCAAAACCGGGGCTTGCGCGCCAATGCTCGTGGTTCAAGGTTTCCAAACGGCGCGAGATGGACATCAGCACGGTGGCCGCCTGCTTCGCGGTGGATTTGGACAAACAGAACGTCGTGCGCCACGCGCGCCTGGCCTACGGCGGGGTGGCGGCGATGCCCGCACGCGCGAAGAAAACCGAAACGGCATTGCTCGGAAAAGTCTGGAACGAAGAGACGGTTCAAGGCGTCCTGCCGGTTTTGCGGACGGAGTTCACACCCATCTCCGATGTGCGCGGCTCGGCGGATTATCGCAGTGGATTGGTCACCAGTTTGCTGGAAAAATTTTTTCACTCGGTAGGAGACGAGGTAACGAGTCTCAAATTGGAAAAGCAAAGTCAGAGACTCCTCACGTCGTCTCCTACAAAACCACCGCCGCACGAAAGCGGCCACAAACACGTCACCGGCGAGGCGATTTACACGGACGATCCGCCCGCCGGGAAAAGCTTTCTCGAAGTCTGGCCGGTTTGCTCGCCGCACGCGCGGGCGAAAATTCTCAAGCGCGATGCCTCCGCCGCGCGCCGGACGCCCGGCATCAAAGCCGTGTTGCTGGCCGAGGACATGCCCGGCCTCAACGACGTCGGCACCAAGCGCGACGAAATCCTGCTGGCGGACAAGGAGGTTTTGTTTCACGGCCATTTGGTCGCGCTCGTCGTCGGCGAAACGCAGGAGGCGTGCCGCGCGGCGGCGGAAAAGGTGGTGGTGGAATATGAGCCGCTGCCGCACATCCTGACTTTGCGGCAGGCGCTCGCCGAAAAAAGCTTCCACAACGAACCGAATTTCATCCGGCGCGGCGATTGTGACGACGCGCTTGCCCACGCACCGTCCACGCTCGAAGGCGAATTCGAGCTGGGCGGCCAGGAACATTTTTATCTCGAAACGCAGGCGGCGTGGGCGGAACGCGGCGAGGATGGCTCGATGTTGGTGATTTCCTCCACGCAACATCCATCCGAGGTGCAGGAGATCGTCGCGCACTTGCTGCATCTGCCGGCGAACAAAGTCGTCGTGCAGATGCCGCGCATGGGCGGCGGTTTCGGCGGCAAGGAAACGCAGGCCGCCACGCCCGCCGCGCTGGCCGCGCTGGCGGCGCATCACACGGGCCAGCCGGTGCGCGTGCGTTTTAATCGCGATCAGGACATGATGCTCACCGGCCATCGCCATCCGTTTCTGGCGAAGTTCAAGGTCGGTTTTGACGATAGCGGCCTGTTGCGCGCGGCGAAGATCCATCTCTGGTCGAACGGCGGCTGGTCGCAGGATTTGTCGCAGGCCGTGACCGACCGCGCGTTGTTCCATCTGGACAACGCCTATTTCATCCCGGCGGTGGAATTTCGCGGGCAGGTGGCGAAAACAAATTTGTCGTCGAACACGGCCTTCCGCGGGTTCGGCGGGCCGCAAGGCATGCTGGTCATGGAAGAAATTCTCGACCGCATCGCGCGGCGGCTGGGTCTGCCACCGGAAACGATCCGCGAGCGGAATCTTTATCGCGGCAAAGGCGAGACGAACACGACGCATTACGGCCAGGAAATCGAGGACAACCGCCTCCAAACGATCTGGCATGAACTGAAGCAGTCCGCGCAGCTTGCGCAACGCCGCAAAGAAATCGCGCAGTGGAACGCCGCGCATCCGCATCGCAAGCGCGGCATGGCGATGACGCCGGTGAAATTTGGCATCAGCTTCACGGTCACGCACCTGAACCAGGCGGGCGCGCTCGTCTTGATTTATCAGGACGGCACGGTGCAGGTGAACCACGGCGGCACGGAGATGGGCCAGGGTTTGCACACCAACGTCGCCGCGATTGCCGCGCAGGAACTGGGCGTCAGGCCGGAGCAAATCCGCGTGATGCCGACCAGCACGGACAAAGTGCCGAACACGTCCGCCACGGCGGCGTCGGCGGGGACGGACCTGAACGGCGCGGCGGTGAAAAATGCCTGTGAGATTTTGAAAGCGCGCTTGGTTCCCATCGCGCAAGAGTTATTGAAGGAAAAAACCGGGCGCGAACCGGGGCGGGAAAATGTGTTGTTCGCCGACGGGGAAGTTTTCGACAGCGCGCAGCCGCAGGTGAAACTTCCTTTTGCCGATGTCGTCAAGAAAGCCTACCTCGCGCGCGTGAGTTTGTCGGCGACGGGTTATTATGCCACGCCGGGAATTCATTACGATCGCGCGGCGGGTCGCGGCAAGCCGTTTCACTATTTCGCCAACGGCGCGGCGGTGACGGAAGTGGAGGTGGACGGTTTCACCGGCATGCACCGGGTATTGCGCGTGGACATTTTGCACGACGCGGGCGACTCGGTGAACGAAGGCGTCAACCGCGGCCAGATCGAAGGCGGCTTCGTGCAAGGCATGGGCTGGCTCACCACCGAGGAACTCAAGTGGGACGATCAGGGCCGGTTGCTGACGCACTCACCGGACACGTACAAAATTCCGTCCGTCGGGGATACGCCGCGGATTTTCAACGTGACGCTGCTCCAGAACGCGACGCAAAAAAACGTGATTCACGGCAGCAAAGCCGTGGGCGAACCGCCGTTGATGCTGGCGATTTCCGTGCGCGAGGCGATTCGCGACGCGGTGGCGGCGTTTGGTTCCGGCAAAGGCGAAGTCGCGCTCGCATCCCCTGCCACGTGCGAGGCGATTTGGTTTGCGATTCAGAAATGCAAAGAAGCGCCGACTTGCGTGGAAGCGGCTGCGGCACCCGCGTCCGTTGCGAAGTAACTATGCTTGAACGATTCTTCCGCCTTTCGGAAAATCAAACTTCGGCGCGCGTCGAAGTTTTGGCTGGCGTGACGACGTTCCTGACGATGGCCTACATCATCGTCGTGCAGCCGGCGGTGCTGTCGGGCGCCATGTTTGGGACGCCGACGGGCATGGATTTTGGCGCGGTGACCACGGCGACGTGTCTCTCCGCCGCGCTGGCCACGGCGCTCATGGCGTTGCTGGCGCGTTATCCCATCGCGCAAGCGCCGGGCATGGGCGAAAATTTCTTCTTTGTGTTTTCCGCCATCCCCGCCGCCGCCGCCGCCGGTTTCACCAACAGCTGGCAGGTGGCGCTCGGAACCGTTTTCGTATCGGGGATTTTATTTTTGATTCTGTCGCTCGCCGGTCTGCGCGAAATGATTTTCAATGCCGTCAGCCCCAGCCTGAAATGCGCGATTGCAACGGGCATCGGCCTGTTCATCGCGTTCATCGGGTTGCAAAACGCCGGCGTCATCATCAAAGACCCCGGCTCGTCGGTGAAGTTGAACGCGCACTTCGCCTCGCCCGACCTGATGGTGTTTTTCGCCGGCCTGCTGGTCACGGCGGTGCTGCACGCCCGCAAAGTGCGCGGCTCGATTCTGTGGGGCATCGTCGCGGCAACGGCGCTGGCGGTCGCGTTGAAACTGACAGTGCCGCCGTCAGCCTCGCCCCTTGTCGCCAATTCGATGCTGGTGAAACAGTTTGTTTTCGCCAAAGGCGTCGTCGCCGCGCCGCCATCGCTCGCGCCGACGTTTTTCCAGATGGACATCGTTCACGCGCTGTCGCCGAAAATGCTGCCGTTTGTTTTTGTGTTTCTGTTCATGCTCGTGTTCGACGCCATCGGCACGCTGATTGGCGTTTGCGAACAGGCCGGGTTCATGCGCGACAACAAACTGCCGCGCGCGAAGCAGGCGATGGTGTCCGACGCCGTCGGCACGGTGGCGGGAGCGGCGCTGGGCACCAGCACCGTGACGAGCTTCGTCGAAAGCGCGGCGGGCGTGGAGCAAGGCGGACGCACGGGGCTGGCCGGGCTGGTCGTGGCCGCGCTGTTTTTGCTGGCGCTGTTTTTCAGTCCGCTGATTGCCATGGTCGGCAGCTACCCGCCGATTACCGCCCCTGCCCTGGTCATCGTCGGCGCGATGATGGCGCAAAATGCCGCCCGGATTGACTGGAAAGATTACACGGAATCCGTGCCCGCATTCCTGACGATGATTGGCATTCCGCTGTCGTATTCGATTGCCGACGGCCTCGCGCTGGGCTTTATCAGTTATCCGATCATCAAACTTTTCACCGGACGCGGGCGCGAAGCGGGCTGGCTGACTTACCTTCTCGCCATCGTGCTCGTGTTGTATTTCATTTTCGTGCGGAGTAAGATGGGTTGAAGTTACCAGAATAAAAATGCGGAACATCCAACAAAAACTCAGCATCGCCCGGGGCGAACAGCCGGCGGAACTGCTCTTCAAAAACGCCCGGCTCGTGAATGTCTTGAGCGGCGAAATCCATCCCGCGAACGTGGCGGTGGATGACGGACGCGTCATCGGCATCGGCGATTACCGGGCGCGGCGGGTGATTGACCTGCGCGGCGCGTATCTGGCGCCGAGTTTGATTGACGGGCATTTTCACGTCGAAAGCTCGATGCTGACCGCGCCGGAATTCGCGCGGGCGGTCGTGCCGCACGGCACGGGCGCCGTGGTGATTGACCCGCACGAATACGCCAACGTGCTCGGGCTGGACGGCATCCGCTACGTTTTGGAATCCACGAAAAATCTCGCGGTGGATTTTTTCATCATGCTGCCCGCGTGCGTCCCGGCAACGCAGCTGGAGACGGCCGGCGCGCGGATCACGGCGGATGATTTGAAGTTGATGATCGACGACGAGCGCGTTGCGGGCGTCGCGGAGTTGATGAATTTTCCCGGCGTTTATCTCGGAGCCAAAAGCGAACTGGCCAAAATTGAAGCGGGCAAGGGCAAGTGCGATTGACGGACACGCGCCCGGCCTGCGCGGAAAAAATCTCAACGCCTATGTGCTGGCCGGCGTGCGCTCGGATCACGAATCCGTCGAGGTCGCGGAAGCGCAGGAAAAATTGCGGCTCGGCATGCACATTCTGTTGCGCGAAGGCAGCACGGAGCGGAATCTGGCGCACCTGCTGCCGCTCATCAATTCGCACAACGTGCAAAACTGCTCCTTCGCCACCGACGACAAGCTCGCCGGCGACCTGGTGAACGAAGGCCACATTGACCATTGCGTGCGCAAGGCCATCCGGCTCGGCCTGCCGCCGATCAGCGCGCTGCAAATTGCCACCATCAACACCGCGCGCCATTACAATCTGCTCAACCTCGGCGCGATCGCGCCGCGTTTTTGGGCGGACTTCATCGTGTTTGACGACTTGAAAAAGTTCTCCATCCGCCAGGTCTATAAAAAGGGCGTGCTGGTTGCAGAAAACGGACGGTTTCTTGGCACGGACGCCGGCCAAAATCGGCCCGCCGCGCGGCACGATGAATTTGCGCTATCAACCGGGCGACTTCAGCGTCCCAGCAGTCCGGCGGGAAACAAATCAAGGTCATCGAAATCGTCCCGCAGCAAATTGTCACCCGGACCGTTATCGTCGCGCCGAAAATTGAGGACGGCGAAATTGTTGCCGACACGGGGCGCGACATTCTCAAGCTCGTCGTGGTGGAACGGCATCGCGCCACGGGCAACGTCGGCGTCGGCTTCGTGCGCGGTTTCAAGCTCAAGCGTGGCGCGATTGGCTCAACCGTCGCGCACGACGCGCACAACGTCGTCGTCGCCGGCACGAACGACGCGGACATCCGGTGCGCCATCCAGCAACTGGAGCGGATGCAGGGCGGGCAGATCGCCGTGGCCAACGGCAAAATCAAAGCGGAGCTGCCTTTGCCCATCGCGGGGCTGGTTTCCGACCGGCCGCTCAAGGAAGTGATGAAGCGCATTGACGATTTGAACGCCGCCGCCCGCTCGCTCGGCTGCGACCTCGACGCGCCGTTCATGACGCTTTCATTTTTGAGCTTGTCACCAATTCCATCGCTGAAGCTCACCGATCAAGGACTTATAGACGCGGTCAAAATGCAGCACACGGAGCTTTGGGTTGCATCGTGAGAGCCGGAACGAAAACCTCGGTCCCCGACGACGTACTTCGTACTTTCGGAGCTAAAAGCAAAATTTGGGATGACGACCTCCCTCACCCCGGCCCTCTCCCCAAGGAGAGGGAGAAACGCTCGCCATCTTTGAGAAGTGTCGGACGGCGGATTCACCAGATGGTCATTCGCAGAATTGAAGACGAACGACGGCTGTTCCCTCTCCTGGGGGAGAGGGTCAGGGTGAGGGCGAGCGTTTAAACCAATTGCGAACAGTTTATGAAGCAACTCACCCGCGCGACTCAACCTGTTGGTTGAACGCTTCTATCAACTGGTCGAAATACGCGACTTCGTCCTCAAACAAGGCCCGCCAGTATTCCGGATGCCATTGTTCCGTCAGCTCGGCTGAAGTTTTCCCCTGCTGCTCGACCCAGGTGTAATATTTCAGGTTGTGAATCGCTTTGCGCTCCGGATAAGTCAGTTCCTTGAAGTAATCCACGCTTTGGTGCGCGAGCGGGCCGGCAAAGTCGGCGATGGCGTCCTGCGCGCGATAGGCGCCGCGCTCGTGCTTCAATTCCTCGACGCGCGAACCGTAGAGTTCGGTCGAATCGGTGAACACGGTAAAGATTACATCCTGCTCGGTCAGTTCGAAATACTTCGCGGTTTTGATGGCCGCGAGGAGGTTGCAGATGCTGGAGATGCCGAGCAACGGCAACGATTCCAAGTCTTTCGCCTTCACTCCGAGTGAAGCGAGATGCTTCTGGCCGGCCGGCTCGTTGAACAACCGCAGAATTCTCATGCAATCCTCGTCATCAATCGCCGCCACGGCGTCGGTGTTGCGGACGTTGTGAACCCACGGGATGTGCTTGTCGCCGATGCCTTCGATGCGGTGATCGCCAAAGCCGTTCTGGAGCAGTGTCGGACATTGCAACGCTTCCGTTGCGATAATCTTCAACGCCGAATGCTGCTTTTTCAGGTAATCGCCGGCCGCAATGGTGCCGGCGGAACCGGTTGCGGAAATGTAAGCCGCCGCGCGCAGGTCTTTGCCGAGTTTCGCGAACACCTCATCCATGGCCGGCCCGGTCACGTTGTAGTGGAAGATCGGATTACCGAATTCCTCGAACTGGTTGAAGATGATGTTCAGCGGATTCTTTTTCAGCTCCCAACATTTGTCGTAGATTTCTTTGACGTTCGATTCGCAGCCGGGCGTGGCGATGATTTGGGCGCCGATTTTCTTCAGCCATTCGAACCGTTCGCGGGACATTCCTTCCGGGAGGATGGCGATGGCCGTGCAGTCCAGCACCGCACAATCGAACGCGCCACCGCGGCAATAATTGCCCGTGGACGGCCACGCGGCCTTGTGCTTCTCGGGATCGAACTCGCCGCTGACGAGTCGCGGCACCAGACAACCGAACGCCGCGCCGACCTTATGCGCCCCGGTGGGGAAATATTTTCCGACCAGCCCGATGACGCGCGCTTTCACGCCGGTGATGGCCGGCGGAATCTCCAGATAATTCACGCTGCCGTAGAGGCCGCTCTTCACGTCGTTCTTCCACGTGATGCGGAACAGATTCACCGGGTTCACGTCCCACAGCCCGACGCCTTTGAGTTTCCGCTTGATGGCGGGCGGGATGAGTTCCGGATTCCGCAATTGCTTGAACGTCGGCAGCACGATGTCGCGCTTGCGGCAGCGCGCCGCGGTTTTCCTGATGACCTCCGGCTGCAGGCGTTTGATGATTTTGGACATGGTTCGCGAAGCTTACGAAGAAACGCTGCAAAAGGGAATGGCAGAAAAACTTCAACCAGGATTAACCGCTGATGAACCAAGCCCGTCGCGCCGAAATGAAATGAAGGCGGGATTGACGCGGATAAAGCTTCGGCCGCACTCACTTCATGGCGAAAATAATCAGATGTCTATTCTCTCGCGCCGGGTTTTGAAACCATGTCAGCTTGTATTCATTACAAGCTGGATTGGGTCATCGGCGTTGGTTCGAAAGCGGGGAAAACCATAAGCACGGGGACGGAATAATCAAACTCCACGGCCGGTAGCGAGCTTTTTTACTCGTCTCGCTGCGTGGTTTTCCTTAATCATGTGCTTAACCCCATGAGTCAAAGATTGAAGAAGAAAGTCCCTGCCGTGCGTTTGAGTGCGCCCGTTTCGCAGGCTGGTTTGAATGACCGCTGGACGGTCACCGGCATCTGCATTTTGCTGGCGGCTGCCGTCTGGGTGGTCTTCGGCCAGACGCTGCAGCACGGGTTCATCAACTTCGACGACGACGTTTATGTATATGAGAACGCTCAGGTCAGCCAGGGCCTGAGTTTGGGAGGAATTGTGTCGGCGTTCGGCCACAGCGTTAATTTCAACTGGCATCCGCTGACCATGCTGTCCTACATGCTGGACTACCAGCTTCACGGGTTAGAGGCCGGCGGATATCATTTGACGAATGTCCTGCTGCATGGCGCGGCAGCCATCGTGCTCTTCCTGGTTCTGCGGCGGATGACGGGGTTCCTGTGGCGCAGCGCGTTTGTGGCGGCGGTGTTTGCGATCCATCCGCTGCGGGTGGAATCTGTGGCGTGGGTGGCGGAGCGCAAGGACGTGTTGAGCGGGTTGTTTTTCATGCTCACCCTTGGGACGTATGTCTGGTATGTGCGCGATCCGCGGCGGTGGTTTCGATATGTGGCGGTGGTGTTCTTTTTCGCGCTGGGTTTGATGTCCAAGCCGATGTTGGTGACACTGCCATTTGTCCTGCTGTTGTTGGATTACTGGCCGCTAAATCGCTTTACGACCACCGTCAACGGTCCGAAACTTTCTTCCGTTACCAGCCGGCTGATCCTGGAGAAAATTCCCCTCCTTGCGCTTTCAGCCGCCGGGTGTTTGGTCACGCTCGCCACCCAGGAAAAAATCATTGCGCCTTTGCCGCTTTCCTTGCGGGTGAGCAATGCCGGCGTGGCGTGCGCGACTTACTTAAGGCAAATGGTTTATCCGGGGGATTTGGCCGCTTACTATCCCTTCAAGGAAGAGGGATTGCCATTATGGGAAGTTGCTCTGTCGTTGCTGCTGCTGGTGCTCATTTCCGCCCTGGCATTGAGGTGGCGGCGGACACGTCCGTGGTTGCTGGTCGGCTGGTTATGGTATCTCATCATGCTGGTGCCGGTGATTGGACTCGTCCCCTCCGGGGTGCGCGCACATGCTGACCGCTATACCTATCTGCCGCAGATCGGCTTGTATCTGATCATCGCCTGGGCAGCGACCGGGTTGGTTGCCGGCTGGCGTTACCGCCGCGTGGTGCTGGGTGGCTGCTCCACGGTCATCCTCACGGCTTTGATTTGCTGCGCGCGCACACAGGCCTCTTATTGGCGGAACAGTGAAACGTTATGGATTCATGCGCTCGCCTGCACGTCTGACAACGTGATCGCCTACAACAACCTCGGCAACGCGCTGTTCCAAAAGGGCAATGTGGACGAGGCGCTTGTTCATTACCAAAAGGCGCTGGAAATCAATCCCGACTACGCGGAAGCCCACGTCAACCTCGGTAACGCTTTGCTCCAAAAGGGCAATGTGGACGAAGCGATTGTTCATTACCAAAAGGCGCTGCAAATCGAACCCGACTACGCGAAAGCCCACGTCAACCTCGGCAGCGTTCTGTTCCAAAAAGGTGATGTGGACGAAGCCATCGCTCATTTCCAAAAGGCGCTGCAAATCAATCCCGACAACGCGGTTACTTGCGTCGACCTCGGCTACGCGCTGCTCCAAAAGGGCAATGTGGACGAAGCGATCGCTCAGTACCAAACGGCCCTGCAAATCAATCCCGACTACGCGAAGGCTCACAACAACCTCGGCAATGCGCTGCTCCAAAAGGGCGATCTGGACGAGGCGATTGTTCATTACCAAAAGGCCCTGCAAATCAATCCCGACTACGCGACCGCTCGCAACAACCTCGGCACCGCGCTGCTCCAAAAGGGCAATGTGGACGAGGCGATTATTCATTACCAAAAGGCCCTGCAAATCAATCCCGACGACGCGGGAGCCTACAACAACCTCGGCAACGCCCTGTTCCAAAAGGGCAATGTGGACGAGGCCATCGTTCATTTCCAAAAGGCCCTGCAAATCAATCCCGATTACGCGAAAGCTCGCGTCAACCTCGGCAATGCGCTGCTCCAAAAGGGCAATGTGGACGAGGCGATTGTTCATTACCAAAAAGCTCTGCTAATCAATCCCGACTACGCCGAAGCCCACGTCAACCTCGGCTACGCGCTGCTCCAAAAGGGCGATGTGGACGGGGCGATTGCCCATTACCAAAAGGCCCTGCAAATCGAACCCAACCACGCGAAAGCCCACGTCAACCTCGGCAACGCTTTGCTCCAAAAGGGCAATCTGGACGAGGCCATCGTTCATTTCCAAAAGGCCCTGCAAATCAATCCCGGCAATGCGGTCGCCCACGTCAACCTCGGCTACGCGCTACTGCAAAAGGGCAATCTGGACGAGGCCATCGTCCATTACCAAAAGGCGCTGCAAATCAATCCCGACTACGCGAAAGCTCACAACAACCTCGGCAACGCGCTACTCCAAAAGGGCAAGGAGGACGAAGCGATCGCGCATTACCAAATGGCGCTACAGATCAATCCCGACGACGCGGAAATCCAGAACAACCTGGCAAGGGTGCTGGCAACCTGTCCGCAGGCATCATTGCGCGACGGGAACAAGGCGGTGGAGCTGGCCCAACGCGCGAATCAGCTTACGGGTGGTGGAAATCCGGCCGTTCTTGGCACCCTGGCTGCCGCTTTCGCCGAGGCCGGGCGCTTTCCCGAAGCGGTGGCAACTGCGCAGCGCGCCCTGCAAATGGCCGAGACGCAGTCCAACCCCGCACTGGCCGATGCCCTTCGATCACAACTGAAACTCTATCAAGCCGGCGTCCCGTTCCATTTGCACTGAACCTCACCTTAAAGATGTCGAATCCGTTTAACCGCGGATGA
>CAVWHM010000018.1:0-108125 GCA_963754775.1 uncultured Verrucomicrobiae bacterium | reverse complement strand
TGCGCCAAGACCACGGAAATCAGGTTCGAAAGCAGGCTCAAAACCACGAATCCGAAGACCATCTCGCATCTTGATTGCCAGGCAAGGTTTCATCTGAATCCAATGCTGACCGGCTCTGATTGATGTTCCGGCATTAGACCACAATCCGTGAAAGCAGGCAACTTCAAAAACAAAGCCCGGAAGTCGGGCGCCTGACTTCCGGGCTTTGAATGGGTTGGCCGACGCGGAGTTTGTTTTTCGCAGACCATCCGCTCCGCCCAAGTCACATGTCACTCGTCACGCACAGCGCCGCTGGCGTCACGACCTGGCTTTGTCCCGGAACAGCGATTTTGGATTTTGTCGCAACGTCACTTCAGCCGGCCGGTTTTGGTTTCACTGCCCAACGTTTCTCCATTTTCCGCCGTTTCTGGATTCCACCCATTGTTCCGCCGACAATTTGCCGTCAGGGTTGCGTTTAAAGATGCCGCGAAAGTGGGCGTCAATTTGTTTATGCACTTCGGCGCGGGACAGTCTTTTGAGCTTGGCCATGGCACGATATTGCCGCAAAACCGAGGCCGGTAGCGAGCTAATTCTCGGGTCGTTTCCGGTCTTCCACCTGCGCCTCCGGCTGCGGCGCGACAGGCGCGTTCAGGACTTGGCGTCCGGGCGGCGCACTCTGGAAACCGCGTCCACCTTTTTGTCCGCTTCGTGGTAATTCGTGTAAATAGCGGACGATTTGTTGCGGCTTGGCCGTTTAATTCCTGTGCGGCGTCCGCGAAAGCCATGGTTAAAAACTTTGCCTGCGGTTCCGATTTTGCAAAGCTGACGCCATGTTCGAGAACTCCATCCGCCGAATGCCGCGTCCGCAGGACGTGCAGCGCCTGAACACGCAGGAATTGCGCGACACATTTCTCATCGCCAATCTTTTTGTGCCGGACCCATTGACCGGCACGTTCACCGACCTCTACCGGCTGGCGGTTGGCGGCGTCATGCCGGTCAAGCCGGTGGAATTGCCAAATGACAAGGAAACCGGGCGCGCGTTTTTCCTCGAACGCCGCGAACTGGGCGCCATTAACGTCGGCGGCGCCGGAGGCGGTGCATGCGGATGGCAAGACCTTTTCGCTCGGCCGGCTGAACTGCGTTTATCTGCCGATGGGCACCCGGTCGGTCACGTTCGAGAGCAAGGACGCGAAGAATCCGGCGAAGTTTTATTTCCTGAGCTGTCCGGCCACGCGGCGCATCCTGCGGCGATGATGAAGCCGAAGGAAGCCACGCCCGTGCCGCTGGGTTCGGCGACGGCGGCGAACCAACGGACGATCTACAAATACATTCATCCCGGCGGCATCCAAAGCTGCCAGCTCGTGATGGGTTTCACCGCCCTGGACAAGGGCAGCGTGTGGAATTCGTTCCCGCCGCACACGCACTGGCGGCGCACGGAGATTTATTTTTATTTCGACCTCGGCGGGAACGTGCTGACGCATTTCCTGGGCGAACCGCAACAGACCCGGCATTTGTTCTTGCACAACGAGGAAGCCGCGCTGTCACCGAACTGGTCCATCCACTGCGGTTGCGGCACGGGCAATTACAAGTTCATCTGGGGCATGGCCGGCGAGAACCAGATGTTTGATGACATGGACGGGGTGAAGCCGGTGGATTTACGGTAAAAAATGCTGACTTGGTAGGGCTGCGCTGCCGCGCCCACATTTTCGGACGCGCAGCAGCGCGTCCCTACCGGAAAAAGGTAGAAGCGAATTATGGAAACGAAACGATTTGCCAACAAAGTCGTCGTCGTGACCGGCGCAAGCCGGGGAATCGGGCGGGCCATCGCCATCGCGTTTGCCCGCGAAGGGGCGAAGGTCGCGGGCGTGGCGCGGAGCGATTTGACGGGAACGGCTGCGCAGGTCAAAACCGCCGGCGGCGAATTTGTCGCCGTCAAGGCCGATCTGGGCCAAACCACGCAGAAAAAGGCCGCAGACCTGGTGGCGCGGATTTTGAAGCAAACCGGCCGGATTGACGCGCTGGTCAACAACGCGGGTATCATCCGCCGCGCGCCGTCGGTGGATTTTCCCGAGGCAGATTGGAACGAGGTGTTGCAAACCAATCTGTCGGCGCCATTTTTCCTCTGCCAGGCCGTCGCGAAATGGTGGCTGACCGCCGGACGCGGGAAATCGTCCCCCGACGCGCGCTTTAAAATCGTGAACATCGCGTCGCTGCTCTCGTTTCAGGGCGGCATCACCGTTGCCGCCTACTCCGCGAGCAAACATGGCGTTGCCGGGTTTACGAAGGCCCTCGCCAATGAATGGGCGAAGGAACGCATCAACATCAACGCCATTGCGCCCGGCTACATCGCCACGGAGAACACGCAGGCGTTGCGCGAAGATGCCAGACGCAATCAGGCCATTCTCGACCGCATTCCCGAAGGCCGCTGGGGCAGGCCGGAGGACATTGCGGGCGGTTGTGTTTTTTTGGCTTCGCCGGAGGCCGATTATCTCAACGGCGCGGTCATCAACATTGACGGCGGTTGGCTGGGCAGGTAAGTCAAAAGCATGAAAATGATTTCACACCCTTGCGCCGGCTTTACCGCCGTCGTCGTTTTTCTCGCCGCCAATGTTCAACTGCCCGCGCAGCCGGCAGAAATTCCTCAACCGGTTCGCCTGACTCAAGACACCCTGACCGCCGGCCTTTCGTCTGAAATCAAGCCGCTGCCCGTCCTCACCGCCATGCAGCGCGTGGCGGACTGGCAGCTCGCGCATCTGGCCACCAATCCGCCCACCAGTTGGCTGCTGGGCGCGGAGAACGCGGGCCTGATGGCGCTGGCGGGAATTTCCGGCGACGCCAAATACCGCGAGGCGATGCGGGCGGCGGGCGAAACCAACGGCTGGCGGCCCGGGCCGCTGTTTTACGACGCCGACGACTATTGTGTCGGCCAGGCTTACACCGAGCTTTACTTCCTTTACCGCGACAACCGGATGATCGCGCCGCTGCGCGAACGGTTCGACGCGATTCTGGCAAAACCGTCGGACGTGCCAGGCCTCGAATTCACGAAAGCGGAGAGCCGGGACCGAAAAAACTGGTCATGGTGCGACTCGTTGTTCATGGGGCCGCCGACGTGGCTGCGGCTTTACGCCGCGACCGGCGATGAGCGTTATCTGGATTTTGCCGTGACCAACTGGTGGCGCACGACGGATTATCTTTACGACAAGGACGAACACCTGTTTTTCCGCGACAGCACGTTTTTCCAAAAGCGCGAGGCGAACGGGAAAAAAGTTTTCTGGAGCCGCGGCAACGGCTGGGTCATCGCCGGCCTTGTCCGCGTGCTGCAATATTTACCGATGAATCATCCCGACCGTCCGCGCTTCGAGCAACTGTTCAAGGACATGGCGGAAAAAATTCTGGCGTGCCAGCAACCGGACGGACCTTGGCGCGCGAGCCTGCTCGACCCGGCCAGTTATCCGGCCAAGGAAACGAGCGGCTCCGGCTTTTTTACCTACGCGCTCGCATGGGGCGTCAATCAAGGCCTGCTCGACCGCACAAAATTCGAGCCGGCGGTTCGCAAAGCGTGGACGGCGCTTGTGGATTGCGTGGATGCCGACGGCAAATTGACACACGTTCAACCCGTTGGTGGCGCCCCGACAAAGTTCGCGCCGGATTCAACCGCGCCTTACGGCGTCGGCGCCTTTCTGCTCGCGGGCAGCGAGGTTTATCGGATGGCAGTTTTGGAAATTCCCAAGGTCCCAAGTGATAAAACAACTACTAACTTCGCTGCCATAGTGCCGCTAATTATGTTTGAAGATGTTCCTGTCAGAAGCATTATTGACGCTTTGGTGCACGAAGCGAAAATCAAATGCGTTCTCGATTCCAAAATTAATTATGATCAATCCGATGAAAATGGAGTGATAAAGTCAGAGCCGTTCATAACTGTTTGCTGGTCTCATATCAGTTACATTCAGGCTCTTCAAATGGTAGTGAACAATTGTGGTTTAGAAATTGCGCAAGACACCGAAAGCAAAATTTACCGCATTACAACTGCACCATCGTCAAATACCGCTCCATTTATTTCGTCACCGAAAATTGTGAAAGTGACAAATCCGGCAGAGTTTCGTCGCGATTGTGAAACAGTTGAATTCGATTTGGATCAAACGCGAGGACTGACTTTGACTAATTTGGCTGTGATGGATGGTCTTTCATCGCGCGTTTTAAACTCGCAAGTTTACGCTTCCGGGCATGGCACTTTGGGGAAAAGGCCGGACAAATTACTTTTCCAAGTTGACCTTGCGCCGGGCGAGATGCGGACTTTTTACATTCTGGACGCTTCGGCTCTGGTTGCTGTGCCGCCGCCCATTGTGAAAACATTCGCGCGTTATGTGCCGGAGCGCATGGACGATTTCGCGTGGGAGAGCGACCGCATTGCGCATCGCACCTACGGCCTGGCGCTCATCCCGGCCGAGGGCACCATCAGCAGCGGGCCGGATGTGTGGATCAAAAAGGACCGCGGCCTCATCGTGGACACGATGTATGCCACAAAACATTACCACGAGGACAATGGCGAGTTCATGGACGATTACCGCGTGGGCAAAAGTCGCGGCTGCGGCGGCGTCGGCATTTGGGACGGCCAGAAACTTTATGTCTCCAGTAATTATCACAACTGGCGGCTCATCACCACCGGTCCGATCCGTTCGGAGTTTGAGCTGACCTACGATGCGTGGGATGTCGGCAGCGGCCGGATGGTTTCCGAGACGAAACGCTACAGCATTGACGCCGGTTCGTGGTTCACCAGGGCGCAGAGCACATTCAGCAGCGAAACCAATTCGCCGTTGACGATCGGCGTCGGCCTGGCCGAGCGTGCCTGCGGGCCGGACGGTGAAGAATTGATTGCGCAGGACCAGGCCGAAGGCTGGATGACTTACTGGCAACCGGAGGATAAACCGAAAGGGACGATTGGCGTCGCCATCATTTTGCCAAAAGGCCGTGTGGAATCATTTACAAATGACGCGCCGAACATGCTGGAGTCAATGATTCACGCCGTTGTGCCGCAACCGACGCACGAAGGTGCGCCACCAATCCGCAATCTGCTGGCGATTTCGCCGGCTGAAGTTGGCAAGCCGTTCGAGTATTACTTCGGCGCGTGCTGGGACCGCAGCGGCGATTTCACCAATCACGTCCAGTGGGAAAATTACGTGCGCCGCTTTGCGGAACGCCGCGACCAGCCATTGCAGGTGACGATTGGAAACTGATTGGATTTACGAATGGTGTATCGCCGATTTACGCGCCATTTGAAGCGCGCTCGTCGATCGCAAACCTATATCGCAAATTAGTTTGCTGGCTGTGCGCAAAATCATTTTCAGTGCCTCCGCAGTCAAGGCGGTGATTTTTGCCCAGCTCTTTTCGGCGACGAGTTTGCGCTCACCCATCCAGGAACCGCCGACCGCAGCGACCTGTGGAATCGCGAGGTAATCCGGCAATTTCGTCGCGTTGATACTGCCGGTGGGAATGAATTTTACGCCGGTGTGGGCGAACGGGCCGGCCAATGCCTTGAGCATCGCCGTGCCGCCAGCCGGTTCCGCCGGGAAAAACTTCAAATGTTTCCAGCCGAGGCTCAACGCGCGGTCAATTTCGGTGGGCGTCATGACCCCCGGGAAAAAAGGCAGGTTACGATCCCGGGCCGCCTTCAAGACCGATTCATTCAAGCCGGGCGACACGCCGAATTGTGCGCCGACATCCATCGCCTGTTGCACCTGTTCCGGCGACAGCAGCGTACCGGCGCCGATGGACATGCTGGGAACTTTCTGGCGGATGCGTTGGATGGATTCGGCGGCAGCGGCGGTGCGAAAGGTGATTTCCATGACGTTCAATCCGCCGGCGAGCAGCGCCTCGGCGAGCGGCGCGGCGTCCTCCACCCGATCAACCACCGTGATGCAGAGCAACCGCTGTTCGAGAAAGGATTCGGCGTTCATAAAACTTGTACACCGATGATACACGATGGCGGCGGTGAGTGAACTTGAATTTGGCCTCTCTTAATCGTAATCGTAAACTTAATCGTTCCCGCCGGGAGATTGCGATTAAGAGCAGGATTAAGATTTGGACATTGTCCAGAGGCCGGCGGCGGTATATTTGAAACAACATGAACTTTTCCATTGAACACATCGGGGTTCCCGCCGCGGACAGTGTCGCCCTGAAAAACTGGTATGAACGCGTGCTGGGCGCGCGGGTAATTTGGGACAACGGCCAGACAGCCGCCGACCTTCATCATCGCGCTGGCAGGCGGCACGTGGCTGGAGCTTTATCCGGCCAATGCCGCACACAATGCCGGCCGGGGCGACAACCAGCTGGCCGGGTTCCGGCACCTGGCATTGCGGGTGGATTCCCTGGATGCGGCGAAGGCCGAA
The DNA here is from genome assembly GCA_963754775.1 of uncultured Verrucomicrobiae bacterium. Lineage (GTDB taxonomy): Bacteria > Verrucomicrobiota > Verrucomicrobiia > Limisphaerales > UBA11358 > UBA11358. The sequence goes on along the minus strand of CAVWHM010000018.1, from coordinate 101,760 downwards.
CTCGGAAGGCGCGGCGTGAACTTCACGGAAGAAATCCGCCCGGCGGCCGGTGGCGGAAGAATTTTGTTCTTCGCGGACGGCGATGGAAATTTGCTGCACCTGGTCGAACGGCCGCCAGATTGCGGCCCTGGGAAACATAAATTATTTTTTTCGGCACGCGGACGAGGAGGATCGGGATCGAAGTCCGGTGGCGCACTTCGGTGATGGTGCTGCCGTGGAAGAGGTCGCCGAACAACCGGTGGCCGTGTCCGGCCATCGCAATCAAATCGCAATGCTCGCCTTCGGCGGCTTTGAGTATTTCCGCCGGTGGGTCGCCCAGCGCCAGCATGGTTTCAACGGAAAGTCCGTCGCCGCGAAGCTCGCCGGCCACCTTTTCCAGATACGCGCGGTCGTTTTTCATTTCCTCGGACTCGGCCAGCTTGAGCTGGTTGAAATTGCGCGCAACCCAGCCGTCGGCGACGTGCAGCAGCAACAATTTTGCCCCGGTCAACCGGACCAGCGGCCTGACGTGGTCGAGAATGACCCGGTCCGTCGCGCTGTTTTCAAGCGGAATGAGAATGTGTTGATACATGGTTTGCTATTGTGCCGGTACGGGCAGACCGAGATGCCCATAAAACACCTTCAGAGCGGCGGCCGGCATGAAGGTGTCAAAAAGCAACTTCCCGTTCAGGATGATGATGACGGCGGTGGTCGTCCAGCCGAGAATTTTGAGCCACAACCGGTTTGCAAACCCGCCCATCTTGGCTTTTTCGCCGGTGAACCGCATCAGCGGCCAGACGGCAAAGCCGAGTTGCATGGACAACACGACCTGGCTGGCGACGAGCAGTTGCGTGGTTTTGCTTTCGCCAAAATAACCAATCACACAGACGGCGGGGACGATCGCGATGCAGCCGGGTGATCAGCCGGCGCAGCCACGGGCGCAACCGGATGTTGATGAAACCTTCCATGACGATCTGTCCGGCGAGCGTGCCGGTGAGGGTGGAATTTTGTCCCGAAGCCAGCAGCGCCACGGCGAAAAGAACGCTCGCCACGCCCACGCCCAGCAGCGGACTCAACAATTTGTAGGCGTCCTGAATTTCCGCCACGTCCTGATGGCCGGACCAGTGAAACGCCGCCGCGGCGAGCGCGAGAATCGCGCCGTTGACCAGCAGCGCGAACATGAGCGCCACGGTCGAGTCGATCGTTGCGAACTTGATGGCCTCGCGTTTGCCTTCGGGGTTCTGCTCGAATTTGCGCGTCTGGACGATGGACGAGTGCAGGTAAAGATTGTGCGGCATGACGGTCGCGCCGATGATGCCGATGCTGACGTAAAGCATGTCCTTGTTGGTTAGAATTTCCGGACCCGGAACAAACCCCATCATCATCCCCATGAAACCGGGTTTCGACCAAAAAAGTTCCGCCGCAAAACAACCCGCGATGGTCAGGATCAATGTGATGACCAAAGCCTCGATGTAACGAAAACCTTTGCTTTGCAAAAACAGCACGGCGAGCACGTCCGCGGCCGTGATGACGCAACCCCAGACCAGCGGAATGCCAAACAGCAGTTGCAGCGCGATGGCCGAACCGACGACTTCGGCCAGATCGCAGGCGGCGATGGCAATTTCGCAGAGAATCCAGAGAAACCAGACGGTCGGCGTCGAGTAATGATCGCGGCAGGCCTGGGCGAGATCGCGTCCGGTGGCCACCCCGAGTTTGATGGACAGGTGCTGGAGCAGAATCGCCATGAGATTGGAAATCATGACGATGGAGAGCAGCGTGTAACCGAACTGCGCGCCGCCTGCAAGGTCGGTCGCCCAGTTGCCCGGATCCATGTAGCCGACGGCGATGAGGAATCCGGGACCGGAAAACGCGAACAGCTTCCGCCAAAAAGAAGCGGTCGTCGGAACGATAATGCTGCGGTGAACTTCCGCCAACGAAACCTGTCCCGCCGGCTTGCGCCAGCCGGTGTCAGGCGTGGGACTGGAGGTCTGATTGGGCCGGCTCATAAATTAAAATCTCACGGTGATTCCGGCAAACGGATTGAAATCGGCCGCCGCTGGCGTCACACCAAAGTAGCAGTCGCAATCAAGCTGGATGTTTTTAGTCACAAGATATTCCAGACCGGTATCCACCGTTCCCACCCAACCGGCGTGACTTTCTGTGGCGAAGTTGCTGAAAAATTCCACATAACCGCTCAACTTCCCAATGATCTGATGATCAACACTGGCTGAAGCGATGAATTCTTCATGGTCGCCGCCGTTGTCATCATTTTTCATCAAACTGACTGCCGTTTCCAAACTCAGGTCGAAATCGTGTGGCAAGCTCACCGCCAGCGGAAAAATCACGCCGCCTTCGACCGCGTTGTTCCCTAAATTTTCCGTGCTCGTCGGAAACGTGACGTAAGGCAGAAGCGCAAAGGCCGTCTTCCCGCTGTCATCGCCCCACAAATTGACTTTTAGCCGTGTGGTAAGGTCGCCAAAGCCCGACTGCGTGGTTGATTTGCCCGAACTGTCTTCCGTATGCACATTCAGGTAATTGTCATAGACGAGTTGGACATCCACATTATTGAGCAATCCGGCTTTGAAGTTGAAATCCCCCACGTCCCATGCCTTCGTGGTCGTGCCGTCCGTTTTGTCGTAAGTGAAATTGACAAAATCCATTTCCAATTGGTAGTGGCCGGCGTCCACCGTATAAGCCGACTCGGTCTGGTCCGGCCGGTCGGGACTCAACTCACGCATCATATTTTCCGGCACGGGATTGAAAAGGTTGTAACCGCTTTTGTCCGGCAGCGGGTCGTTCGCTTCCTGCGCCGGCGTGCGAAACGCCGGCGTGACCGCCAGGCCGACGATCAGAACAAAACCGTCCATTTTTGGCTTAAACAAAAACATGTAGCATTGGATACAATCAAAGGGACCGGCCGTCAAACAAAATGTAGCCTGGACTACAAATTAAACCTCGACTAATGGAGCAGCCTGGGATTTACTTCCCCGGTTATGCCGCATTCCGCCCGCAAATTATCCGGCGCGACGCGCGACGCGCGCCCGCGCCCGTTGACGCAACAGGCCGAGACGCTGCGCCGCTCCCGGCGCGACCGCGCCACGGAAGTCGCGCAGGATTACGTCGAAGCCATCGCCGACCTTTCGGTGTCGCTGGGTGAAGCGCGGGTGGTGGACCTGGCGCGGCGGCTGGGCGTAACCCATGTGACGGTCAACCGCACGCTGGCGCGGCTGAAAAAAAACGGGTTCGTGAACACAAAGCCTTACCGCGCGATTTTTCTGACGAAAGCCGGGCACACGCTGGCGGAAGAGTGCAAGCGGCGGCATGAAACGGTGGTGGCCTTTTTGCGTTCGCTCGGCGTCCCGGAAAAGGCGGCGGAAATGGACGCCGAAGGGATCGAGCATCATGTCAGTTCCGAAACACTGGCCGTGTTTGAACGGTTGCTGAAAAAAGGCTGATGCGACCGGCGGACCTTCAAATTATCGGCAAAGAGCTGGCCATCAAGTGGGATGACGGCGGCGAAAGTTTCATTCCGCTGGAGAAACTGCGGCGGCGCTGTCCCTGCGCGGGTTGCCAGGGCGAAACGGACGTTCTGGGGAATGTTTATAAGAATCCGGCACAGCCGCTGACGGCGGCGGCGTTTGAATTGGTTCGCATTGCCGGCGTGGGCGGTTATGCGATCCAGCCGGTCTGGGCGGACGGACACACGACGGGGATTTATTCCTTTGATTACTTGAAGCGAATCACCCGGGAAGATTCCAGCGGCTGAAAAAGAAAAACGGCGCGTTCCCGGAACGCGCCGTTATGTCAAATTTTACGGCTAATGCTATTGCGCCGTACTTTGGTTGAGAATGTTCTCAGTGGGAGACGTGTTCTTGGGATTGCTCCAATCATAAGGTTCAGCACTATCCCACATCGTGTTCGGGTTCAGCGGGGGTTTCATGGTACTCGCACGCGACTTGAGAAAACTGGTCGCGGTCGGCATAAAGTCGTTGTCCTTGACGATTGTCGGAGTGATGAAGATTAAAAGGCTGTCCTTGTTCAGCGATTTGTTTTCGCTCCGGAAGGCGTATCCCAAAACCGGGATGTCACCCAAAACCGGCATTTTGGTAGTTTGAGAAGTGGGGCTGTCCGAAACCATGCCACCCATGACCAAAGTATTGGCATCGGGAATGAGCACCTGCGTTTCGATGTGGCGAAAATTAAATATGTCGGCTGAATAGGTTTGACCGCCGATGGTTGAGCTCTGCTGCCCGCCAAAACTGGACACGTCCGGGACGACTCTGAGCCAGATATAGTCATTGGCCGAAATCCGGGGAGTAACTGTCAGAACGGTCCCGACATTGGTGTAGCCAATCTGGGAACCACCTGTCGTGTTCGCCGTGCTGGCAGTAACATTGATGACCGGATAGGCGGTTGTGACCGAAATAATCGCCGGTTCATTGTCCAGCGTCACCACCCGCGGCGTGGAAACGACCTGCGCGTCGACAGACGAGTTCAGAAAAGATAGCACGGCGCTCAAACCGTCAGCGTTAAGAAACGCTAGAGAACCAAAACCTTCCGCCGTGGAGGCGATAACGGCAGGATTGCCAGAACACCACTGGCCAAGCCTGGAATGACGGAATTATTGCTTGAGTTAAGAGTTGGCGGCACTAAGTACTGTGAAACATTGCCGAATGTAGCATGTTGCGCCGCCAGTGTGCCTGACCAGTTAATCCCCTTGACGGTGTTGGGATTGCTCGAGATTTCAACCAGTTTGGTTTCAATCAAGACCTGGCGGGTCGGCGTGTCAAGTTGGGCGACCAGGGTGTCCACCGCTGATTGTTCCGGGTCGGTGGCGACCACCACCAGTTGACTGGTGCGCGTGTCCGGCAACACCTTGCTGCGTTTGTCACTGAATACGGATTGCACCGCCACGGTCATATTGGAAACGCTCGAGTATTTGAGTTGAACGACACGGGTGATGAGCGGCGGCGGAGCCGAGGGGTCCTTGGTGGTGATGCGGGCAATGTGGGTGTTCTTGTCTTCGATCAACTGGAGACCGTAATTGTCCAGCAACGCCCGGAGGGCCTGTTCGGCCGTGATGTTCTCCCAGCGAATGGAGAGGGTGGGTTCGGCTTTGACCTGACCGTTTTGATCGGGCTGGCCATAACCGATTTTGGGGTCAAGCAAATAATTGATTCCGGCCTGCCGCGCCAGATTTTCGATGGCGGTGGTGAGGGGAACATCCTGGAATTGAACGAGCGGTATGCTCGCCACCGGGGCCGCCGGCGCAGGGGTGGCCGGACTGGCTGATGGCTCGGCGGCCGGCGCGGCCGGCGCATTGGCGGCGGTTGCCGCCGTGGTTTCGTTGCCGGCGGCGTTCATGGCGGGCGCATTGCTTTCCGCCACTGCCGGCGATGGGTTGGGCATGCTGGCATTCGCTGCCGCAGGCGTGTTGGTGGCGGAATCAGTCGGAGGCGCCTGGCTGGTCCCATCAGCATTAGTCTGGGACAAGGCCGTTTGCCGCAAAACGAGTCCACCCAATAGAACAGCGATTATCAGTTTTTTCATAACGTTTGTTTTTTTTGGCTCTGTTAGCACTAATTTTCTATTTCCGTTTGAGCATGAGTGAGGCCATTAGCAAATGCCAAGCCATTTTTTAATGTCTTTGACATGTCTTTTTTTTGAGCAGATGGGAGGCAAAGTTTCATGGGTTGTCCGAAAGAGGCAGTTCGTGGTACTGGCCGCCGACCTCAATGACCACGGAGCGGGTTTTGATTTCAACACAATGAACGCGAATCCGGCCCTGGTCGGTAATGACATCCGCAATGTCACCGGCGGCAAAGGTATGGTTGTTGATGATGACCAACCGGCGGTCGGACGAGCCGGAAACGCCTTTCACCACCAGCGCAGTTACCTCCGGAGTCCTGTTGGTGGCGGTCATGGTCGCTTCATAGGGACGATTGGATTTGGGAAAAAATGGGTCGCGGCCTTCCCCGGGGTTTGCCGGAAGAATGAAAACCGAGCGGACCTGGTTGGTTTTTGCGGGTTGAGATTGATTGGTCGGCGCGGCAACCAGCGGGGAAGCCCACAAAACCGTCGCCGGCAGCAACACGGCCGCCAATTTTCGGAAGCTGCGTCCGGATTCAAATGGTTTAAGTGGTTTCATGGGTTGCAATGATCATGCGTTCGGCTTCACCAGCGCGATGATGTCTATCCTGAAAGAAAGTTTTTCATTCCCCGGCTCGATTCCGTTGACGGGTTCAATGGTGAGGTTGACCACGCGGATGTGGGGAAAAGTATTTTCAAAGTCGGTAATGAACCGGCCCAGCTCGTGGTAATAAGCCGTGCCGCTGATGGTCACCCGGATTTGTTTGTAGGGAAACTGCGGCAACAGGTCCACATCACCCAGGGTCGGCTGGCCGACGGTGGGAATGTCCACCCGGTACGACGCCTTGAATTTGCGGATCGTGTCATAAGTCCATGCGTAAATGTCACCGGAGGCCATGTCCTCCTCCGCGGCTGAAAGATTGGAGGTGACATTCGACAACTGGATGGTTGTGTCCCCCGCCTTATTGATTGTGTCCTTGATGGTTCGCATTTTGGCCCGTGCATCGCTTTCGGTTTTGGCAATTCTCGAAAGGGTTTGATACTGGGGCCGAAGCAAGGCAAAGCCGATCAATCCCAGCACCCCCAACGTGCAAAGAATCACGAGGATGAACTGGGTGCGCTTGTCTCTGTCTTTGGGAAAGATATTCATCGGCTTTGAGCGGGATAACGGCATTCCAGGGTGAACAACACATACGGCTTGCCGTCAGGACCCGTCTGCGGCGCCGAAAGACTGGCCAGTCGCACGCCGTTTGTTTTGTCCAGCATGGATTGAAAATAAGTTTGTTGGGCGACGGCATCGTTGAATTTGTTCACCTCATCTCCGGGGTTGGCGCTGGAATCCCTGGCGTCCAGCGTCACCACGACCCTTTCCGTGACAATCGGCGGGCGTCCGGCGACGATACCGAAACGTGTGGTTTGCGATTTCGTGCCTTCCGTGTTGAAATACTCCTGGTCCACCCGCAACCGGGTCAACTGCACCCCCGGCACGGTGGCGTGCTGCAATGCATTCAACAGGCTGCCCTGGAGAAAACGCGCGCTGCTCAATTTTTTCAAGTCGTCCAGTTTATTCTGGGAGTCCGCAATTTTCTTCGTGTTCAGCACGACCCGGTCGTATTCGTTGGTACGGGTCTGAATTTCACTTTGCACCTGGGTCAGGTCCTTTTTGGCCAGCATTTCTTTGAGCAGGAGCGAACTGCTCCACACCAAGGCCACCGCCACCAGGAGCGCGCCGGCAAAAATGGCGCGTTTGGCCGGGTCGCGCCGGCGCAGGTCCTCGGCAATCAGCGCTTCCGCCAGCAAATTGATGCGTATCGGCATAATCCCAATCCCGTTTCCATCACAGGGCCGCCAGCGCGGCGCCTATCGCCACCGCCAATTGCGATCCCACCTGTTCAATTTCCACCGCCTGCTGCCCTGGCAATGCCAGTTGCAAAAAGCCGGTCGGATTCCACGTCTTGCATTCCGCCAGCATTTCCGTGTGCAACATTTGCAAAATCATTTCCGACCGCGCCGAACCGCCGCTGACAAAAATCTGCGTTACCGGACGGTCTTGTTGATGCTCAAAAAAATCGAGCGACGCGCGCAACTCGCGCCCGAGCGGCGAAACCTGCGTTGCGAACGTGGATTCAACCTCCGGTGCCATGCCCACTTTGATGCCCTCGGCTTCGGCATAACTGATGTTCATCGCCTCCGCCAGTCCCGCCGTCAGCTTGTCCCCCCCGATATTCACCATGCGGGTCAAGGCCAGTTCACCGTGATCCAAAACACAAATCGAACTGTGCTTGAAGCCGACATCCACCAGCGCCACAACTTCGTCGGCAAACTCTTTCGCCATGGACAGTTCAAACGCGTTCACGGGGCTGGTCAATCCCGGCGCCAGGCAGTCCAGCGTCAGACCGGCGTTTTTCGCCGCGGTCTGAAAATCGACAACCAGTTGCTGCTTCGACGCCGCCACTAAAACTTTCAATTTGGGTATGCCGGCGGGCTTGGGCGCCTCGGCGGACTTGTTGCCGGCCGGCGCCTTGGGTGGGAAAACGTAGCAATCGAAAACATAATTCGGCAATTCCTGTTGCAAATAACCCTTCGCGTTGTTTTTCAACACCAGCCGCATCTCCTCCATCGGAATCTGCGGCAATTCCACCTGGCGCACGATCACGTCGTCCAGCCCCAGGGTCAGTGTCAGGGACTTGGTCGTATTGCCCAGCGCTTCGGACACCTGCCGCAAGTGGTCGGCCAGCAATTCCGGCGACATTTTTTTGTCGTAGATGGGCGCGTCCAGCAACGTGAAACGGGTCAGGGCCATAACTTCGCCGCGCCGTTCCAGCAAAACGGCCTTGGTCGTGCGGCTCCCCAAATCAACGGCCATCATTTGGTTCCGTTTTTTCCCCGAAAAACCGTTTAGGAATGACCACGCCATGCGAATTTCTTATACGGATGATTTTTATTTGCAAGCAGCAATTTCAAGCTGCCCGCACATTTTAGCAACCCTTACGCCAAACCGTTTATCTTGAATATCCCCCATCGCCAACTCCTTCTGTCCCAACTCAAGCCGCGTGTGTCTTGAAAATATCCGGCGGCGGCTCACGCCAGCTGCTTCGCGCGCAACTTCATTTCCTCCAAAAAAGCCTGTAGCAACGGGGTCGTGCGCCCGCGCCACATCGCGCCAATCACGACCGGCGGAAATCCTCGCAAAGGCAGGGCGCGCATGTTGGGCGGCAGCGTTTTTTTCGGAATCCCCACCGACACGCCGATTCCCAACCCGTTCGCGACATACGTTTCCACCAGGTCCACCGAACTCGCCTCAATGCTCGGAAACCAGTCCACGCCGAGTTCGCCGAGCTTTTGCTGGAAATTTTTGCAGAGCGGCGCGCCCGGCGGCAGGCAGATCAGCCGCTCGTCAATCTTGTCGCGCTTCCACAACTGCTCCGCGGAGGTGACCGCGCTGCCCGCTTCCACGAGCAACACCAGCGGCAGTTCCAGCAACGCCAGCGAATGGATGCCGGGTACGGATGTTTTCTCGATGAGCGTGACGGCCAGATCAATCTCCTCTTTTTGCAGCAACTCCTCCAGATGCGCCGGATAACCTTCGCGCAACGTCACCTTCAAGCCGGGGAATTTTTTTTGCACCCCCCGGAGCAGGCCCGGCACGTGATCACGCAAAATAATCGTCGAGGCCCCGATGCGGGCGTGCCGCGCCTGCCCGCCTTGAAATTCGCCGGCGATTTTGTCGAGGTTCGAAAAAAACGGCTGGATGAATCCGTAAAGCTTCTCACCCGCCGGCGTCAGGGCGAAGGGCCGCCGCTGAAACAGCGTTACGCCGAGAAACTCCTCCAGTTGCGCCACCTGCGCGCTCACGGCCGGTTGCTGGATGCCGTAGGGAATGTTCCGCACCGCCGGCATGATGCCACCGTGCTTGGCGACGTAATAAAACAGCTCCAGATGATGAATGTTCATTGAGCCAGCCGATGTTCGCCGCAGTTTTATCAATTAACGCTTGCCCCACAAGCGGAATAAAATCGGGTTGCGATGAAAACAAAATTCAAACGGCGAAAATGAAATGGAGAGTGACCATGCAAACCCTTGATCGCATCATTCAACTCGTCATCAGCGTGTTTCTCATCGTGGGCGTGTACCAGTTCTATTTCTGGTGCCAGCGAAATCACGTGACGCAACCGCGCGAATTCCGCCTGCCGATTGACGACCGCATTCCGTATCGCCCGCGCTGGGTGTGGATTTACAGTTTCCTCTACTACCCCATTATCGTGGCCATCAATTGGACCGTCACCTCGCCGCGTCACTTTCTTTACGTGGCGATCAGTTTCATGCTCCTCCTTGGTTTTCAAATGGTGTTTTTCCTGTTGCTTCCCGTTGCGACACCGTGGCGTGGCGCACTTGCGTCGCGGGCAAAGGCCGTTCGGAACGATTCCTCGCCTTCGTTCAAAGTTTCGACGCGCGCTCAAACAGCTTCCCCAGCATGCACACCTCGGTGGCCACCCTGACGGCGCTGCATTTGTATCCATACGTTGGACCATTGGTGTTCGCGTTCCCCGCGTTGATCGCGCTGAGCTGTCTCTACACGAAACAACATTACATCGTGGATCTGCCTGCCGGTGCGCTGCTCGGCTGGTTTACATTCAAATTGTTTCAAGTCCTTTATTGAATTCCGCCAACTGCGAAAAACAACCGCCACCCCAAATCGCATGAAACTTCATCTGCCCCAATCAAATCCGGCTCGCGCGCGTTTATGGACTCCGCCCGGATTCGTGTGCGGCAGCGTGCCCGGTATGTTTTTTTGTGGCGATCCACGGGCCGTGACAGCTGTTTCAATTTTTGGCTTCCTTCTTCAAGGACCAGTAGCATTCCGCCATCAAAACAAAAAATACCGCGTCGGCCACGCCGAACAGCGCGCCGAAAGCGATGTGCGGCAAGCTGCCCTGCGACCAGTAGTAAAATGCTGTCGCCGAGTAGGCCAGTTTGTAAAGCGTGCCGATGAGGATCAAATCCCGGTTCCGTCGCAGATCGCCGCTCGCAATCAGCAGGTAGGCAATGCCGATCACGAGCAGGAACGCACCCAGCAAGGTGATGTAGCCACCGAAGGCCGGCAGCTTTTCGCGGATGCCCAGCGCATCAAAAGCCCGCGCGGGGAAAAAGGTGAAGGTGATGCCGAGCAGAATGTCATAAACTGCGGCAATGGCGAACAGACTCCGATAGTACTTTTCTTTGGCTGGTTTCATGACATAAGTTTGCCGCAACGTACTTAAAATAATCAAATGAAATTTAATCCAAATTTATTTCTGGCCTGGCTCTGGATTCTCTTCGGTTTCATCACCGGCATGGTGCTCGGAATGTTTTTTCACGGCGAGAACTGGCTCGGCGGTTACGGCAGCTTCAAACGCCGGATGTACCGGCTCGGCCACATCTCCTTTTTTGGCCTGGGCGCGGTGAACCTCCTGTTTTGTCTGACCACACAAAATTTATCGCTGGCCGGCCCGGCCATCGGCATCGCCTCGTGGGCCTTCATCGTCGGCGCCATCACGATGCCGGCTTGCTGCGCGGTCATGGCGCATTTCCCGAAGGCGCACCTGATTTTTGCCGTGCCCGTCATCAGCTTGATTTTGGGTGGCGCCCTGACACTGACGCTGATTCTTCACGAACCACAATCGGTCACAGTCACAAACGCTGCGGTCTTGCTACCAACCATCAACCACCAACTACCAACTCCCCATGAAACGCATCGGCTTCATCGCCATGAGCGGCGTGCGCGCACACAACGCGGAACTCACCCGGCTCGGCCTCACCCTGCCCGGCTTCGTGGACCGCAATAAAATCATCGCGTCGCTGCCCAGCCTCGGCCTGCTCACGCTCGCCGGGCTGACGCCAAAGAAATTTGACGTGGCGTATCACGAAATCGCCGACCTCCGTAGCGCAGGCGTCCCGCCTGCACGAGCAGCCGAGACGGCTGCGCTACCTGATCATTTCGATCTCGTCGCCATCAGCACGTTCACGGCGCAACTTAACGAGGCATACGAAGTCGCCGATTTTTACCGCGCCAGAAATATTCCGGTCGTGATGGGCGGCATCACCGTCGGTTCGCTCCCGGACGAGGCGAAGGAACATTGCACCAGCGTCGTCATCGGCGAAGGCGAACCGCTCTGGCCGGAGGTCCTCGCCGATTTCGACCGCGGCGCGCTCAAGCCGTTTTACACGCCGTCGAAGGAATTTGATCTGGCCGATGCGCCAATGCCGCGTTTCGATTTGCTCGACCCGGACAAATACAACCGCCTCACCGTCCAAACCAGCCGTGGCTGTCCGCACCGCTGCGAATTTTGCGCCAGTTCCATTTTGCTGACCTCCCGTTACAAGGTTAAGCCGGTCGAAAAAGTCATCGCCGAAATCCACGAGATTAAAAAAATGTGGCCGCGCCCGTTCATCGAGTTTGCCGACGACAACAGCTTCGTCCACCGCGGGCATTACAAAAAACTGTTGCGCGAGTTGGCGAAGGAAAAACTCCGCTGGTTCACCGAGGCCGACGTGCGCGTGGCCGATGACGCCGAGCTGCTCGGCCTCTTGCGCGACTCCGGCTGCCAGCAGGTCCTCATCGGCCTGGAAAGTCCCTGCCGCACAAGCCTTTACGGCGTGGAGCTGAAATCGAACTGGAAACTGCGCCAGCAGGATTTTTACCAGGAAGCCATCGCGAAGATTCAATCCTACGGCATCACCGTCAACGGCTGTTTCATCCTCGGCCTCGACGGCGACACGCGCGACGTGTTCGACGACGTGCTCAATTTCGTGCGCAACTCCGGGCTTTACGAGGTGCAGGTGACGTTCATGACGGCTTTTCCCGGCACGCCGCTTTACGCGCGGCTCAAGCGCGAAGGCCGCATTCTCCGCGACCGCGCGTGGGAACTTTGCACGCTGTTCGACATCAATTTCCGCCCGAAAAACATGAGCGTGGCACAATTGCAAAGCGGTTTCTTGAAACTGGCGAAACAACTTTATTCCGCCGAAGAAACCCATGAACGCCGGGGCCGATTCAAACGCCGGTTGAAAACGTCGCCGAATTTCGGCCGCCGGGCGGCGCGGGCGGCGCAGGCGCTCGCCGCGTGACAATGCGATTGAACGGTGAAGCCATTCAGTTCAAAACGACAACACAACCCGGAGAATCATATGAAATACGGCGACATCCAAAAACTTCACGACGCCGGCCTCATCACCGGCGAGCAACGCGACAAAATCATCGCGCACTTCGATTTGAAAGAGGACGGTGGCAATAAATTTCTCGCCATCGTTTCCATCATCGGCGCGGTGCTCATTGCGGCAGGCATTGCGCTGCTGATTTCCGCGCATTGGAATGAGATTCCGCGCGGCGTGAAAATCGCCGGCGGCCTCGCGCTCATGCTCGGCGCGCACGCGGGCGGCTGGTGGCTGCGTGAGAAACCCCTCACCCCATCCGATGGGGAGAAGGTGTCCAAAGGACGGGTGAGGGGCAATTGGGGCAAGACCGGCGAGGCGCTGCATCTGATTGGCTCGTGTCTGTTCCTCGCCAACATCGCGCTCATCGGCCAGATCTACAACATTGTCTCACGTCCGCCGAACGCCTTCCTGCTCTGGTGGATTGGTATTGCTGCGCTGCCGTGGCTGCTGCGCTCCAAGGCCCAGCACGTCCTGCTGCTGCTCGCCTTCGGCATCTGGTTCGGCTTCGAAGTCAACGAACGCGGCGGTTGGATTTACTGCGAGTCGAGAACGGCAGATTTTGCTCTACTCACTGCTCGGCCTGGCTTATCTCGGCGCGGGTTACTGCCTGCGCGGTGACAAAGTTTTCTGAATTCGCCGGCGTGACGGAAAAGCTCGGCCTGCTCGTGTTTCTGACTTTCGTTTTCCCGCTCACGTGGAAAGACTTTTTCGGCGCTGGGAAATCCTGAAATCTCACACTGGGTTTTCCCCGCGCTTGGCCCGTTTGCAATTCTGCTGGCCGCGTTCGGGATCAAAAATCTCACCTCGCTGACGACGGCAATGGCGCTGGACCTGGTTCGCCGCGCTTGTTGGGCATGTTGGTTTTCATGGCGACGTCTGGTTTGGCTGCTGGCAGAACTGACTACGACGCCGGCTGGCGATACTATTTGTTGGGGCGAGTCCTGGACCTATCTCGCCGGCACGCTCGCGCTCTTCGTCTTTTGCCTGCTGCAAATCCAGGTTGGCCTTCAGGAGCGCTCGCCGTTTCTGGTGAATCTCGGCGTCATCTTCATCGCGCTCGACATCATCGCGGCCTACTGCGACCTGCTCGGCTCGATGGCGCGCACCGGCCTGATGTTTTTGATTGTCCGGCGTGTTTCCTGATTGTGTTCGGCGTTTATCTCGAAAAGAAACGCCGCACCCTGATGAAACAAATCAAATCGCAAACCACAGGAGCAAAACTATGAAAAATCCAATCATAAACATGAATTCGTTCCGCGCGGTGGCCATGCCTTTGGCAATGGTTCTGCTCGCGGTGTGTGTCGGTCGTTTCGCGGTTGCCGCCGAACCGCAAGCCGGCATTGCGCCGGAGCAGCAGCAGCGGCTGGAGTTGATGAAATCCAAGGGACCGGACGCCTCGCTGACCATCCTCCCCGTGCGGCTGGCGGGCAAACCCTGGGATCGCGTGACCGAGGTGGTCGGCGTTCTGCTCGAACAGCAGGGATTGAGAAACATTGAGCTTGGGAAAACTCCGTTCACACCGGCGGACACGAATTGGGAAAGTCTGGCCGCCGCCGTTGGTGCGTTTGTGAAGACCAATCCGATCACCACCGGCTACGCGCTTTATGCCGAATACAATGGCAATCATCAAACCGGATTGAATGAACTGCGCGCGGTCGTCGTGGATCAAACTGGCGCGGTCGTCTGGACGGACCGTCAGACGCCGCAGGACGAAGCGTTCAAGAACATGGGAGAGCGGGAACCGATGACGATGTCCGTTCTGCTCGTCGAACGGCTGGGTCCGCAGCTCGGCCTCAACGAAGCAACAGCCAAGGCGGCCAAGCCGGGCAAGCTGGCGGCCCTCATGGATCAGCGGAGCGGCCTGCCTCCCGAAAATGAAAGGGCCGCCCTGCCCGAACGCCAGCAGGCGATGAAACAAGCGCTGCCCGGCGCGACGCTGCTGGTTTATCCGGCGCGGATTGGCGGGAACGACGGTCAGCGTCCCCAGCGCGACCAACGTCGTGCGGTTGCTCAATCAAGCGGGCTTGTGCAAAGCCGTCCAAGCCGACCAGATAATTCTCCTTAAAGCCTCGCAGGCCGACCCGAACGAACTGAAGTCGCTGTGGGATCTGGCGCGCGAGTTCCGGGATTTTGTCCGCACCCATCCGCCGGCGACCGACTACGCGCTTTACGCCGATTACGTTTTCAATCCGCAAAACGCGGAGCAGGGCTTCGTGCATTTCGTGGTGTGCGACCGCAAGGGCGAATGGGTGATTGTGGACATGCAAAACTCGCATCAGCCCGATTACCAGAGCATCGGGATCATTTCCCGCGAACGCTGCGACCAACTGCTCGTCAAGCGGCTGGAGGGATACCTGAAATGACATCTCTGACAAAGAAACGGATCGCGCCATGAAACTTAAACTTCTCATCCTCGTCCTCGCGCTGCAAAGCGCGTGGCTGCTCGGCACCGTCGCCGTGCAGGAACATGCACTCGCCAACGGCAAAGTCATCCTGCTGGAAACGCGCCGCGTGGACCCGCGCGATTTGCTGCGCGGCGATTATTTGATCCTGAATTACAAAATCAGCGATGTGCCCGTAAACCTGTTTTCGCCGCCGGTGGGAAAGGATTTGCCCTACGGAACGAAAGTGTTCGTCGCGCTCGCGCCCGGCACGAACCAGTTCTACGAAGTCACGCGCGCCAGCACGAACGAGTTCGCGCCGGCGGCGAACGAAATTTTGCTGCGCGGCAAGAGCGACCAGCGCTGGTGGAGCACCAATTCCATCCACGTCGCATACGGCATTGAAAATTATTTTGTCGCCGAAGGCACGGGCAACCCGGTCGGCAAACTCACCGTGCAGGCCGTCGTGTCCGCGTCCGGCCATCCAAAAATCAAGGAAGTGTTCGTGGATGGCAAACCTTACGCCGGGGCGATGAAAAACGAAGCGCCGTGAATGGCACACCTGGCCAATGGCCGATGCAACTGCAATGGTGTTTCTGCCGGGCTGGAAACCGACGTGCCGGTCAGGCAGTGGTTTTCTCCAGCTTCCTGGCGAGCGCGTCGCCCGGTTGCCCGGCCGCCACGGCACCGTCGCTGGCCGGCGCTGCCGCCAGCAATTTCTGGATGGCTTCCAGCACCATCGAAATGGTGCACTGACCCTTGATGAACCGCCGGCTGGCGCTTTCCAGAACGTACTCCTCATCCGCATCAATAATCGAATTGGTTGACAGGATGATGACGGGAACGGTTTTGAGCCGGGGATTGGCCTGCATGAATTTGAGGACTTCGCCGCCGTCGAATCTGGGCAGCATCAGGTCCAGCACCACCAGATCCGGGACCAGCCGGAGCAGGATTCTCATCGCCTCCAGGCCGTCTTTGGCCGACTCGACGGAAAACCCTTCTTGTTCCAGTCGTTGACGGTACGCCGTCAGCACGACCGGGTCGTCCTCAATATAAAGAATGGTTTTGGTCTTTGCTCATGTCCATGCTCGCTTGTTGTCAGCAGATTTGCGTCTTTACGGCAAAACGCCCGTTTTTGCACCCGCCCATCAACCCTTGCGGGCTTTTTAGCAGCACCACTTATGCCATAAATTATGAAAACGACCGCACTTTCCCGGCCCCCCGCCATCGCGTCAGGCGATGCCGGGCAAAAGTTTTTCAATTCACAGTTTGCCGCGTGCATGGTTAGCTTGGAGGCCGTGACCGAATACCAGACCCCGGACCCCGGAACCCGGACGCCAGACCCCGGACCCCGGAACCCGGACGCCCCCGGCCGTTTGCGCGGCTTCTGGGCGCTCTTCGTCACGCAATTCCAGGGCGCGCTCAGCGACAACGTCCTCAAGTGGCTCGTCGTGTTCATGATCCTCGGCATGAACGTGTCCTCCGCCGAGTTGCATCGCGTCGGCGAACTCGTCACCGCCCTGTTTTCCCTGCCGTTCATTTTGTTTTCAATGGCCGGCGGCTTTTTCGCCGACCGATTCAGCAAGCGGACCATCAGCGTGAGCGTGAAAATTTTTGAAATCGGCGTGATGCTCCTCGCGCTCGCGGGCTTCTGGTTGAACCAGATTCCGGTGCTGCTGGGCTGCGTGTTTTTGATGGGCGTCCACAGTTCGTTCTTCGGTCCCTCCAAATACGGCCTCCTGCCGGAACTGCTGCCGGAGCGGAAACTGTCGTGGGGCAACGGCCTGATCGAACTCGGCACGTTCATGGCCATCATCCTCGGCACCGTCGCCGCGGCGCGGATGTCGAAACATTTTCACGGGCACCAGGCCTGGTCGGGATTCATTTTGATTGCGCTCGCGGTCATCGGCCTCGGCACGTGCCTCGGCATCACCCGCGTGCCCGCCGCCGATCCGGGCCGGAAATTCCACGCGAATTTTCTCGGCGATCTGTTCGCGCAGCTCCGGCTGGTCCGCCGCGACCGGGCACTCACCCTCGCCTTTCTCGGCAATACGTATTTCTTCTTCCTGGGCCAGTTGCTGCAGTTGAATGTGTTTTTTTATGGCGCGCAAATCCTGCACCTGGACGAAATCGGCATCGGCCAGCTGAGCATTGCCCTCGCGCTGGGCATCGGCCTGGGCAGCGTCGCGGCGGGCTATCTTTCCGGCGGGAAAATCGAATACGGCCTCGTGCCGCTCGGCGCTTTCGGCATGTCGCTGGTTTCCGTATGGCTGTCCGTGCCGGGTTTGTCCGTGAATGCCGCGCTCGTCCGGCTGTCCGTGCTCGGGTTCACCGGCGGATTTTTCATCGTGCCCATCGCGGCGTTGTTGCAACACCGGCCGGACCCGGCGAAGAAAGGCGAGGTGCTGGCCGCCGCGAACCTGCTGTCATTCGTCGGTATTTTTCTCGCGTCCGGCGCGTATTATTTGCTCGCGGACGTCGCGGGCATGTCGCCGCGCGGCATTTTCCTGTTCGGCGGCGTGCTGACGCTGGCGGGCGCCATCTACGTTCTGTTTTTGCTGCCGGACGCCCTGCTGCGGTTTCTGCTTTGGTGCGCGACCCATTCGTTTTACCGCATCCGCGTCATCGGACGCGACCACATTCCCGGAAAGGGCGGCGCGCTGTTCGTTTGCAACCATGTTTCCTGGGTGGACGCGCTGCTGCT
Organism: uncultured Verrucomicrobiae bacterium; assembly: GCA_963754775.1. Classification (GTDB taxonomy): domain Bacteria; phylum Verrucomicrobiota; class Verrucomicrobiia; order Limisphaerales; family UBA11358; genus UBA11358. Next base: position 83,913 of record CAVWHM010000018.1, on the reverse strand, counting down.
CATCGCCTCCACCGACCGGCCCGTGCGGTTTTTGATGTTCAAGGACATTTACGAGCTGGCCTGGATGAAGCCGTTCGCGCGCATCCTCGGCGTGATTCCCATTTCCTCCGAACAGCGTCCGCGCGAAATGATCCATTCGCTGCAAACCGCCAGCGACGCCATCCGGGCCGGCGAGGTCGTCTGCATTTTCGCCGAGGGACAAATCACGCGCATCGGCCAGTTGCTGCCTTTCCGGCGCGGCTTCGAGCGCATCATGAAGGACGTGGACGCGCCGATCATTCCGGTGGGCCTTGACGGCGTGTGGGGCAGCCTCTTCAGCTTTCACAAGGGCCGGTTCCTCTGGAAACTGCCGCGTCGCTTTCCGTATCCCATCACCGTCAACTACGGCCAACCGCTGCCGCCCGCGGCGACGCCCTTCCAGGTGCGCTCGGCCGTGCAGGAACTGCTCGTTGAAGCCTGGCAGGCCCGCAAAGCGCGAATGCGTCCGCTGCCCATCGCCTTCATCAACACGGCGCGTAATCATCCGCTCCGTTTCGCCATGGCCGACGCGCAAAATACCCGGGTCAGCTTCGGCGCGGCGCTGGTGCGATCCATTTTCCTCGCACGACGATTGCGGAAAATCTGGTCGGGACAGCGGATGGTCGGTTTGCTGTTGCCCCCGTCGGTGCCGGGCGCCCTCGTCAATCACGCCGCCCTGCTGCTCGGCAAAGTGCCGGTGAATTTGAATTACACCGTGTCGGCAGAAACCCTCGCCTCGTGCATCCGGCAATGCGACCTCAAAACCGTCGTCACCGCGAAAGTGTTTCTCGACAAGCTCAAGCTCAAATTGCCTTGCGAAACCGTTTTGCTGGAGGAAGTGGCGGCCCGGCCCGGCCTGGGCGAGAAGCTCGTCGCGTCGCTCATCGCGTGGCTCGTGCCGGACCGTTGGTTGCAGCGCTGGCTGGGCGCGGAAAGAAAAACCCGCCTGGACGATCTGGCCACCGTGATTTTCTCCAGCGGCAGCACCGGCGACCCGAAAGGCGTGCGGTTGAGCCACTACAACATCGGCTCGAACATCGAGCAGCTCGAACAGGTGTTCGGATTGAACCACCATGATGGTTTCCTGGGCATCCTGCCGTTCTTCCATTCGTTTGGATTTACCGGCACGCTCTGCCTGCCCGCGATGCTGGGCGTGGGCATGGTTTATCATCCGAATCCGCTCGACGCGAAGGCCATCGGCCCGCTGGTCCGCGAGCACCAGCTCACCTTCCTGCTCGCCACGCCGACGTTCCTGCAACTGTATCTCCGCAGTTGCGCGCCGGCGGATTTCGGCAGCCTGCGCGTGGTGATGACCGCCGCGGAAAAATTGCCCGACCGGCTGGCGTCGGCGTTCGAGGAACATTTCGGCATCCGCCCGCTCGAAGGTTACGGCTGCACCGAATGCGCGCCGGCGGTGGCGGTGAACACACACGATTTCCGCTCGGCCGGGTTCCGGCAAATCGGCGGCAAACGCGGGAAAATCGGCCATCCCTTGCCGGGCGTGAGCGTGCGCATCGTCAGCCCGGAAAATCCGTGGAGCGGGGAAAATCTGCCGGCCGGCCAGCCCGGCCTGATGCTGGTGAGCGGCCCGAACGTGATGCAGGGTTACCTCGGGAACCCGGAAAAAACCGCCGAGGTGTTGCGCGACGGCTGGTACGTGACCGGCGACATCGCGGCGCTCGACGAGGACGGTTTCCTGCAAATCACCGACCGCCTGAGCCGCTTCAGCAAAATCGGCGGCGAAATGGTGCCGCACATCAAGATCGAGGAAAAATTGCACGAACTCGCGAATGCGACCGAACAGACGTTCGTCGTCGCCGGCCTGCCGGACGAAAAGAAAGGCGAACGGCTGGTCGTGCTGCACAAGCTGCCCGACGCCGGACTGGCCGCGTGTCTGGAGAAACTAGCGCAATGCGACCTGCCGAATCTCTGGAAACCGCGCGCCGACCAGTTTTTCCGCGTGGACCATTTCCCGTTGCTCGGCACCGGCAAGCTCGATTTGCGAAAAGTGAAAGAGCTCGCCCAACAACACTCAGCTACGAATGGTGCTCCCGTGGATTGAAGGGTTGATGGGTTGATGGATAATTGGATTGGTGGATGATTGGGTTGCCTGGTTCGGAATCTGCCTCCTGTTTATCCATCAATCCATTCATCCACCAATCCGTTTTGTCCGTGTCGTTTCGCGTAATTCGCGGATAAAAAATCCGTGCCATCTGCGTCCATCCGTGGTTAAACATTTTGCATGTCCGCTCCGCAGCCCTCGCCCAGCCTGCTCCGGTTCCTGTCGCAATGGCTGGTGCGCGCCTTCGTCTGGATGGTCACGCGCCTGTTTTATCCCCTGCGCGTGCGCGGGCGGGAAAACGTCCCGCGCAACGGCGGCGCGTTGTTCATCAGCAACCACGTTTCCTACGTGGACTGGGTGCTGTTGACGGCGGCGGCGGACCGGCCGGTGCGCTTTCTCATCAGCACGGAATTTTATGAACCGCCCTGGTTCAAACCGTTCGTCCGCGTCGCGCGCGTCATCCCCATCCCGTCCACCCGCCAGTCCGCACGCAGTGGCCCGGGCGCTGCGGCGCTGCGGCGACGCCATCCGGAACGGCGATGTCGTGTGCGTTTTTGCCGAGGGCGGCATCACGCGCACGGGCAGGCTCATGCCCTTCCAGCGCGGCTTCGAGAAAATCATGCAGGGCGTGGACGCGCCGATTGTGCCGGTGGCGCTAACGGGCGTGTGGGGCAGCCTCTTCAGTTTTGCCGGCGGGAAATTTTTCTGGAAATGGCCGCGCCAGCTCCGGCGTGCGGTGACGGTGAATTTCGGCCGGCCATTGCCGCCCGCCGCCACGGCGGACGAAGTGCGCGCCGCGGTGGAGGGCCTTTTGACCGCGGATTACGCGGATGAACGCGGATGAAGCAAATCGATTTGAATCTGTAGGAGACGACGTAAGGAGTCTCTGACTATTTCATTTTTTCGCCTTCTGCTCACCATTTTCAGGTCAGAGTCTTGTTGCCTCGACTCCTGCTTAAATCATCCGTGAAATCCGCGTAATCCGCGGTTATAAATTCAGAGCGGCAAAAACTCCGGCCGCATCCCTTTCCCGTCGCAATGGAAAATCGCCGCGCTGCGTCCTGAATTACGGTTGGTCACTTGCTTGTCAGAGGGCATTCTGCCACGAGCTTCTATCGCGAGCACGGGGTTCTTTGGCCTTTTCCCGCCCGCACCGGACTCCTATCATTCACCCCCACGCAATGAACCCGGATAAAGTCTTTCAGGAACGCTCGACGAAGTGGGTTATGTGTCTGGCACTGGCCATCGTCACTCTCGCGGCCTGCGCCCGGTCATCGGGAACAATTTCATCAGTTTCGATGACCCGGAATATGTGACGCAGAATCCAAATGTGCAGCAGGGGTTTTCGGGGGAAACCGTCAAATGGGCCTTCAGCGCTTTTTACAGTTCCAACTGGCATCCGTTGACTTGGCTTTCCCACATGTTGGATTGTCAGCTTTATGGTTTGGATCCTGCCGGACATCATTTGACCAGCCTTGCTTTTCACATTGCCAATACGCTGCTGCTGTTTCTCCTGCTCCAAAACCTGACAGCCCGATTGTGGCCCAGCATGTTTGTCGCCCTGCTGTTTGGTATTCATCCCATGCATGTGGAATCAGTGGCTTGGGTTGCGGAACGCAAGGACGTGCTCAGCGGGTTTTTCTTTTTGCTGACCCTGCTCGCTTATGCGCGATATGTCAGGTTGGTTGAAATTAAAACTCGCCAATGTTGGACCGCCTATGGCTTGACACTGCTGCTGTTCGCGCTGGGATTGATGGCCAAACCCATGTTGGTCACGCTGCCGTGCGTGCTTTTTCTTTTGGACTGCTGGCCACTGGGAAGATTTCAATTCCCGCTCTGCCATCAACCCGTTGGGATTCTCCGGCGGCTGGCGCTTGAAAAAATTCCGTTCTTTGTGCTGGCCGCCATTTCTTGTGGGATTACCATTCATCGCTCAGTCCCAATCTCAAGCCCTCAAACCCATAAACGACGTTCCGGTGGAGACGCGGCTGGCACACACACCCGTGGCTTATGCTTGGTATGTTCTCAAGTTGTTTTGGCCGGCCAACCTATCCGTTTTCTATCCGCTGCGCCTTTCCCCGCCTTCCGAAGTAGCTGGGGCTTTGGTCTTAATGGCCGTCTTGACTTGGCTTGCCTTCCGGTTGCGCCGTGACCAGCCCTGTCTGCTGGCCGGCTGGCTCTGGTTTCTGGTGATGCTGCTGCCGGTTTCCGGTCTGATCCAGGTTGGCAACCAGGCTTACGCGAACCGTTACACTTATCTGCCTTACATTGGTCTCTTTATCATCCTCGCTTGGGGCCTCCCGGTGCTCTTGGCAAAATGGCATTATGGCAAATCCTTCCTGTTTGCCAGCGCATTGTTTGCCGCCGTGGCTTGTTTCAGCCTCACGGCGGCCCAGGTTCGCGTTTGGCGCAATACCCAAACTTTATTTGGGCGGGCAGTGACTTTGGACGAAGACAACTCCGTTGCGTGGTGCGTCCTCGGCATGGAAGCCGTGCAAGAGGGAAACGCGGGTCAAGCCATCAGTTGTTTCCGCCGGGCAACGATGCTTGATTCCAAATACTACATGGCTTGGAACGACCTCGGCCGCGCCCTTTATAGCCAGGGGTGAATTCAGCGAGGCGTTAAGCGCCTGTCAAACGGCTTTGCAATGCGCCCCAAACTACGCCCCCAGCCAAGGCGCAATTCATTTCAATCTCGGTGAATTGTTCCTGGCCACGGGACGTTTTGAAGACGCGATAACCAATTTTCAAACGGCTCTCCAATTCATGCCCGACCGGCCGGAAATTTACAAAGACCTCGGCTGCGCTTTCGTTCGGAATCACCAACCCGAACAAGCCATCATCCAGTTTCAGAACGCCTTCCGCCTGCAGCCTGGCGATGTCGAAACCGAACTGGAGCTGGCCACAACACTGATGGACAACGGGCAGACTTCAGACGCAATCAATCATCTGTATCAGGTTCTCGCGTTGGATCCAAATTCAATCACAGCTCTGAACAATCTTGCGTGGCTGTTGGCCACCGCGCCCGATACCGCTTTGCGCGATGGAAACGAGGCGGTGCGTCTGGCCGAGCACGCCTGTCAATTAACCGAATACAAAGAGGCGTTTTTGATAGGAACCCTCGCGGCGGCTCGGGCCGAAGCTGGACACTACAACGACGCCGTCGCCACCGCCGAAAAGGCGCGCACTGTGGCTCTCGCGCAGGGACAAACGGAAATTGCAGCAAAGAATGAACAGTTGCTGGAACTGTATAAATCCGGCCGCGCTTTCCATCAAGAAACCAAACTTTCCCCAGAATAGTTGGCTGGTTTCGCTCAAGCGCGGCTACAATTGAAGAAACTCCGCGTCGCATTTCCTTCCCATCACAATGCAAAATCGCCACGCTGCGTTCCGCCCCGAATTTCGGCTTGCCCGCGTAGCCGGGATTGAAATACAGCACGCCGTCAATCGTCTCACGGAAAGCCTTGTGCGTGTGGCCGAACACCACCGCGTCCGGCCGCTCGCGCGCGATCCGCAACCGGAGTTCCCCGGTCAGCGCGCGCGGATTCACGATGTGATGAACCAGAAATTTGCGTCCGGCCAGCTTCACGACCTCCGTGAGCCGGAAGGTCGGTGAACTGTCCGTGTTGCCCAGCACCGCCGTGACCGGCGCCACCGCTTCCAGTTCGGCGATGATGGCGTCCGACCCGATGTCGCCCGCGTGCAGGATGTGCTCCACCCCGGCGAAAAGTTTGGGAATCCGCGGGTCCAGCCAGCCGTGCGTGTCCGAGATGACGCCAATTTTCATGGAAGTGACATGTGACCTGCCTTCGCTCCGAAGCTACGGCACGGCAGGCAGGTGGGAAGCAACAAGCATTGTGCCGGGGAAGCGTTGATTGTAATCATGTCACACGTCACACGTCACGTGCCACATTTCATGCTTTGGTTTCCTCCGGCGTTTCCTCGGCTTCGGGTTCCTCCTCGTCGCGCGCGCCGGCCTTTTTGTCGGCGGGCGATTCGGCGGATTCCGTCAGTTTGGCCGAGCCGGCAAACAGCGCGGTGAACAGCCCGCCGCTCCCCAGCGTGTTGCGGAACATTTCCCACGTCGTCGGATGCACGTCCAGCCGCCCGGTCGTCAGCGCCTGGATCCAGCCGGCAATCGTTTTGACGTAGGCCGGGTCCTGCAGCCACGACAGCGTGTTGGTGACGAGATAAAAAATCACCGCGCCCAGCAAACCGCCCAGCAGCAATTTCAAAAACGCCGCGCGCCGTCCGAACCATTTGCCCAGCCCGATCAACCCCGCGTAAATCGCGTAGTTCAACAACAGGTAGGAACCGAACGGCGCGACGTGATAATAAAAAACGTTGAGCGCCACGTCCGTGGCCAGCATGGTGCCCAGCGGCAGCCACCACGCCGCCGCGCCGCGGAAATACACCCCCGCGCAAAACGCCAGCGCCGTCGCCGCGCTGAAATTCGGCGGGAACAATCCCGGCCAGCGGCTCAAGGCGAACAGCGCCAGAAAAACCACCGGCAGCCAGCGATTCCAATTTGCTTTCACTGCCGGACATCATACGCCGGGGCGGGCTGGTTTCAAACCTGGAATTTTTCGCGTTTATACCCGCCAAGGAATGTTTAGATTTTATTAATGACACGCCCTTGATGGTTGGCTATACTTAAATTACCCGGCGGTGCGAACCGGGCAGGGTGCGCTCCGCCAAAACGTCGTCCGTCAGAACCAACAACCAATACACCCGGTCATATGAAAAAATTATTTCTGACGGTTGGGTTGATAACGATGAGCGGCGCGGCCTTCGCCGAAGGCTATATCAACTTTAACGCGACGGCACCATCATAGTGTACACCAATACTGCTGCTTCTCCGCTGTTTGGCGGACCGTACGGCAGTGGTGTCAGTGGTCCCATGACAACCAGCGCGAATAGTTTTTATCTTTGCCTTGCTGGTTTCACCGTAGACTTGGCTTCGTCTCAACGGACACCGCTGTTTGGGACGGGACTTGGACAGCATACCGGAATTCATGTCATCCAACAGGTCGTTTGCTGGCAGAATTATCGGCTCGGTGGCCAGTATTTCCGTAAGCTCTGTAGTCAATAATTTGGGTCAAGCCTAATGGTGGCATCGGCAAGGTGGCACCACCAATAGCATTGTGCTCGTTGGCTGGTCGGCCAATTTTGGTTCGACGTGGTCTCAGGTATCTGCTGACTTAGCCGCTTATGCTGCTGGTAATTATGGTGTTTTACCCATGAACGGGTACTTTGGTGAATCCACGATTGGCTACCTCGTCCCGAATGCCTCGGCACCTGGTGCCGTGATATTTGGTAGTGCTGCGGACGCAAATGGACTTCCAATCTATAATCCGGCTGCTAATCCGATGGAGTTGTATGCCATTCCGTTAGATTATTCGCCTCAAAACCTCCCACTCCCGAACCTTCCACGCTTGCGTTGGCGGGTTTGGGCGGGCTGTCGCTCTGGCTGTTCCGCCGCCGCAACGTTTGATACACCTGCGCTTTGGAATGGCACTCCTCCGTATCGTCTGAACTGATTGACGGCGGTCCGCTAACAGAAGCAAACGAAGGGAACGAAGTGGTGAAGGTGGTTTCAAGCCTTCGTTTCCTTTGTTCCCTTCTGTGAAACCCTTCTGTTCTGCGTGCCGCGTCATTCACCGTAAAAAAATTCGTGATAATTCGTGCAATCCGTGTCAAAAGTTTGTCGTGCCTGACATTCCCAAGACCATGCGCGCCGTCGTTTATCGCGGCGTCAACGACCTGCGCGTCGAAACCGTGCCCGTCCCGCGCCTCGGCGCCCATGAACTCCTCGTCAAGGTCGCCGTCTGCGGCGTCTGCCCCACCGACATCAAAAAAATCCAGCACGGCACCGTGCCGCCCCCGCGCATCTTCGGCCACGAAACCGCCGGCACTATTGTCGAAGCTGGGAGATCGGAGTCTCGAAGCTGGGGTTCAAAGTCGGCGACCGCGTCGCGCTGCATCATCACGTGCCGTGCCTGGATTGCCATTACTGCCGGCACCGCGCCTTCGCCCAATGCGAGACCTACAAACGCACCGGCATCACCGCCGGGTTCGAACCGGCGGGCGGCGGTTACGCCGAATACGTCCGCGTCATGCCGTTCGTTCTGCCCGGCGTCGTGAAAATTCCGGCGAAAAATTCCTTGGAAGAAGGCGCCCTGCTCGAACCCGTCAACACCGTCCTCAAGGCCGTGCGCCGACTGAACCTGCTGCGCGGCGACGCTGTGCTCGTGGCCGGGCAGGGACCGATCGGCCTCATGTTCACGCGCCTGCTGCAACTGCAAGGGATTCGCGTCCTCGCCACCGATTTGCTGGCCTCGCGTCTGCGCCTCGCCAAAAAATTCGGCGCGAAATGGACTGAATTAGTCCACAGTCCACAGCCCCCAGTCCATCGCCCGACGACTGGAGACCGTGGACCGGAAACTGTGGACTCTGCGATAGTTGCCGTCCCCTCCGACGCCGTCGTGCAGCAGGCCCTGCAACTCGTGCGCGGCGGCGGCCAAGTCCTGTTATTCGCTCACACCAAACGCAGCTGATCCGATGGGAGAGGATGGTCGGCGAAGCGGGACCCGGTGAAGGTACTGCCCCGTCTCTCACTTGTAGGCCTGCCGAGCCGTCCGTCCGAACGGACGCGCGGCCGCGCGTCCCTGCCACCCCCATCTCCCATCTCCGATCTCCATCTCCGAATTGACCTCGCGTCAATTTGCCTCGACGAAAAAGATCTGCTGGGCAGCTACTCATCCGATTTCACGCTCCAGCGCGAAGTGGCGCGGCTGGTGTTCTCGCGCCAATTGGACGTGCGCCGTTTGATCACCCATCGTTTCCCGCTGGAGCAAACCGCCGCGGCAGTCGCTTTGGCTGCCATCCAACGGAAGATTCCCTGAAAATCGTGGTGACAGTTTAGCCCGGTTATTTTATCCGGCACATGAAAAAGCGTGACAAAAGCCTTTATTGTAGGGGTAAAGCGAGCTTTCCCGGAGATGCACTTAGTACCCACCCTGCATTTTGTAGGCCGAGCACGATATTACCAACCAACACGGCACTTTGCACGAAGTCCTGACGTTCCTCGGTGAAGCATCCTGGCCAAGGCAACCTTGGCTATCATTCCCTATGCGAAAACGGGAAAAAGCTGAAGCACAGAGACAAACAAATCAAAGCCCTGGTCTGCGGTGACCACTTTTTACTCGTCACACTGCGCGGGTTTCCTTAATCATGGGTTCCACCCCATGAGTCGAAGATCGAAGGGAAAAGCCCCTGCCGTGCGTTCAGGCGCGCCCATTTCGCCAGTCGGTGAAATGCCGGGCGGACCAGTTCCTGCCCGCTGCAATCCGAATACCCTATGGCCGGTTTGAATGACCGATGGACAGCCCCCGCTGTCTGCATCTTCCTGATGGCGATCACGTTTGTCGTTTTCGGCCAGACGCTGGGACACGACTTTGTAAATTATGACGACAACGTGTACGTATATGAAAATCCGGCAGTTCTCGGTGGCCTGAGCCTGAAAGGAATCATTTGGGCGTTTACCCACAACGTGAACGCCAATTGGACCCCGCTGACGCTGATTTCTCACATGCTGGACTGCCAGCTCTACGGAACCCAAGCCGGGGGGCATCATCTGACCAGCGTCCTCCTGCATATGGCGTCGGTCATCGTGCTGTTTCTGGTTTTGAAAAAGATGACGACCGCCCTTTGGCGCAGTGCATTTGTAGCGGCGGTCTTCGCGATTCACCCGCTGCACGTGGAATCGGTGGCCTGGATAGCAGAGCGGAGGGACGTGCTCAGCGGATTATTTTTCATGCTGACGCTGGGAGCTTATGTCGGCTACGTCCGCCACCCGCGGTCCCTCGGTCGCTACTTGATGGTGGTGTTGATGCTGGCGCTGGGACTGATGTCCAAGCCGATGCTGGTGACGTTGCCGTTCGTGTTGCTGTTGCTGGACTACTGGCCGCTGAAACGATTCACGCAACCGGGCGGCCGTTTGGTTCCATGGCGTCTGATCGCTGAAAAGGTTCCGCTGCTGGTCCTTTCCGGCGCAGCCTGCGTGGCCACACTGTTTGCGCAGAAGGAGATAATCCAATCGTTGCCTCTCTCTTTGCGAATCGGCAACGCCCTGGTCTCCTACGCGGCTTATTTGGGACAGATGATTTATCCGGCTGGATTGGCCGTTTACTATCCCCATCCGGGAAGCAGCTTGGCGCTTTGGAAAGTTATCACGGCCTTTATCCTGTTGCTGTTCATCTCCAGTGGAGCCATTGCCGCCCGGCGGAAGCAGCCTTGGTTTTTGTTTGGTTGGTTGTGGTATTTGGGGATGCTGGTTCCGGCAATCGGGTTGATCCAGTCGGGGTTGCGGGCTCAGGCGGATCGGTACACGTATCTTCCGCAGATCGGCTTGTATGTGTTGTTGACCTGGGCGGCGGCGGAACTGTGCGCCGGCTGGCGTCACCGCCGCGTGGTGCTGGGCGGTCTCTCGACAGTCATTCTGGCTGCTTTGATGTTCTGCGCACGCACACAGACCTCTTACTGGCGGAACAGTGAAACATTATGGACCCACACGGTTGCCTGCACGTCTGGCAACTTTATCGGCCAAATCAACCTCGGCGAAGCTCTGCTCAAGAAGGGCACCGTGAATGAAGCGATCGCGCATTTCCAAAAGGCGCTGCAAACCAAACCCGACTACGCGGAAGCCCACTACAATCTTGGCATCGCTCTGTTCCAAAAGGGCAGTGTGGATGAAGCGATCACTCAATTTCAAAAAGCGCTGCAAACCAAACCCGGCTACGCGGAAGCCCACTACAATCTTGGCATCGCTCTGTTCCAAAAGGGCAGTGTGGACGAAGCGATCGCCCATTACCAAAACGCCCTGCAAAGTAAACCCGACTACGTGGAAGCCCACAACAACCTCGGCAACGCGCTGCTCCAAAAGGGCAATGTGGACGAAGCGATCGCGCATTTCCAAAAGGCGCTGGAAATCAATCCCGACAGTGTGCCAGCCCACAACAACCTCGGCAATGCGCTGCTCCAAAAGGGCAAGGCGGACGAAGCGATTGCCCAGTACCAAAAGGCGCTGCAAATCGAACCCGACAGCGTGAAAACTCACAACTTCCTCGGCAACGCTCTGTTGCAAAGGGGCAAGGTGGACGAAGCAATCGCCTGTTTCCAAGAGGCGCTGCAAATCAATCCCGATAACTCAGAAGCCCACAACAACCTCGGCAACGCGCTGCTCCAAAAGGGCAGGGTGGACGAAGCGATCGCCCATTACCAAAACGCCCTGCAGATCACGCCCGACTTCGCGGAAGCTCAGAATAACCTGGCAAGGGTGCTGGCAATCTGTCCACAGGCTTCACTGCGCAACGGCAACAAAGCGGTGGAGCTGGCCCTGCGGGCGAATCAGCTTACGGGTGATGGAAATCCGACCGTTCTTGGCACCCTGGCCGCAGCTTACGCCGAGGCCGGGCGATTTCCCGAAGCGGTGGCAACCGCGCAGCGCGCCCTGCAACTGGCCGGGACGCAGTCCAACCCCGCACTGGCCGATGCCATTCGATCACAATTGAAGCTCTATCAAGCAGGCATTCCATTCCATTTACACTGAACAAACACCCTGGCGGTTGAAGTGAAGTGAGTGCTGTCCCCGCCACGCCCACAAACCATTGGGGCAAGGCAGCGTGTGCCTGCCTGTTGAAAAACGGGCCGTTCAAACCATCAGCGACACCTCTTTGCCAACTTTTGCCGCCGCAAAACGCAACTCGTCAGTCTGATGAAATTTGCGGGCTGGTCCGTTGTTGCGTGGGTCGCGGAAATCGTTGCTTAAATCGCCTGCTTGACTTTCATCTTTTAACATTCAACTTTCAGCCGTGATGCAGCCTTTTCAAATTGTGTTTACGCCCATGGCCGCCGCCGAACTGGCGCGGATGCCCAAGGAACTGCAATTGCAAATCCTCGGCGAATTTCGCGGGCTTCCGCAACAGGTGCGCGGCACGGAACTGGAAGAGTTCGGCAAGCTGGAACAGGGCGGGCGCATTTTGCACCGCTTCCGCGTGGGCGACTATCGCGTTTATTTCGAGCGTCATGAACTGGGCGTGCTCGTCCACCGGATTCTCAGCCGCCACACGCTCAAGGATTTCCTGTTCCGTTCCGGCCTTAAAACCGGCGAGGACGAGGCGCTCCAGGAAAACCCGAAGTTTTGGGAAATGATTGAGGCCGCCCGGACCACCGGGAAGGGCTGAGTCCCCGGAACGCCGTGCGACCGGCCGCGTACCCGACGGATGATTCGTTGAAAATCTGGTGACAGTTCAGGCAGGGATGACGCAACTAAATCCTACATAATGACGAAATAAGACCCAGTTCCCCAGGACCATGGGGCGCGATTCGTCATTCGGGTTTCGGTCATTTCTTCGTCATTCGAACTCAGGAATCAGTTCTTCCGCGCGCGCCGCTTGTCAAACGCCGCCGCCTGCATTACTGTCTGGCAATGTTGTTGAAGACAAAATTTGCCTTGCCGGCGCTGCTCTGCTGCAGCCTGGGTCTCGCGTCCGCCGACGTGATTCAACTCAAGGACCAGGCCGCCATCACCGGCAAAATCCTCACGGAGAAGCCGGACAGCCTCGTGGTGGACGTCGGTTACACCGTGCTCGTCGTGCCGCGCAACGTCGTCGCCAGAATTTCCAGGGCCGCCGAAGCGGCGCCCCCGGCTTCCGCCGCGTCCAACCTGCTCGTCAACGTCAACGCGCCGCAATTTTATGCTTCGGACACCCGCCCGGTGGCGGCCCGCGACGTCCGCGACCTCGTCAAGCAAATCGGCGAGGCCGTCGTGCAGGTCCGCACGCCCGGCGGACTCGGCTCCGGCTTTTTCATCAACGCCGACGGTTATTTGATCACGAATTTCCACGTCATCGAGGGTGAGACGGAAATTTCCGTGGAAGTTTATCATCAAACCAACGGCCAGCTTGACCGGGAGACTTACAAGCAGGTCAAAATCATCGCCATCAACAAATTTCACGACCTGGCCCTGCTGCACATCGAGGACAAGAACGCGCCTAAATTCAAATTTGTCACGCTCGGCAGCGCGGACGCGTTGACCGTGGGCGAATCGGTTTTTGCCATCGGCAGCCCGCTGGGCCTGGAACGCACCGTGACGGAAGGCATCCTGAGCACCAAGACGCGCGAGCTGGAGGGCGAGCTTTATCTCCAGACCACGGCGCAGATCAATCCCGGCAACAGCGGCGGCCCGCTGTTCAACATGGCGGGTGATGTCGTCGGCGTCACCAACATGAAAATCATGTTCGGCGAGGGCCTGGGCTTTGCGATCCCGGTGGAACTGGTGAAAAACTTTCTCGACCACCGCGACGCCTTCGCCTATTCGACCGACAACCCGAACAATCCGTATCGCTATCTTGAACCGCCCGGCCGCACCCGGCATAATCCGACGGAACCATAATTGAACCCGCCGCTTCCGCCATCCGGAATTCGATTGAACATGACCACAAAATATTTGCGTCTTTTTACGGCCGCCTCCCTTCTGACCGGCGCGACTTTCGTCCGCGCGGCGGTCCCGCCCGCCGAAAATCTGCTGCCGGCGGACACGCTGTTGCTCGTGACCGCCCCCGATTTCGCCGCCACGCGCGCCGCGGCCCGGCGATTGCCGGGCTGGCTTTTCTGGAACGACCCGGCAATGAAGCCGTTTCACGACCGATTCATGGCCCGGTGGAACGAGCAGTTCATCGCGCCGCTGGAGCACGACCTCGGGGTGAAGCTCGATGACTACGCCAGCCTGCCGCAAGGCCAGTTCACCTTCGCCATCACCCAAAACGGCTGGAACGGCGCTGACGACAGCCAGCCGCCGGGCCTGCTTTTGCTGCTTGATGCCCGGGACAAGGGCGGCCTGCTGAAAACCAATCTCGACGCGCTCCGCAGAAAATGGACGGAAGACGGCAAATCCATCCACACCGAAACCGTCCGCGGCATTTCGTTTTCCGTCGTGACGCTTTCGAGCAATGACCTCCCGACGCTCGCGAGCATTTTCCCCAGACGCCCGCCGGTGCAGGAACTCGGCAAGGAACCGAAGCCGGAAACGCCCGGCGAACTGGTCGTCGGCCAGTTCCAATCGCTGCTGATTGTCGGCAACTCAATGAAGGCCGTTGAACCGGTCGTCGCCCATCTGTCCGGCGGCGCGGCGCCGGCGTTGCGGGACAACGCGGTTTTTGCCGCCGACCAATTGTCGCAATTCCGCAATGCGCCGCTGTATTACGCCTGGTTCAACACGAAAACCTTTTTCGACGTGCTGGCCCACATTCCGCAGGAACCGCCGAATCCGGAGGCGCCGTCGTTCCTGCCGTCCCTTTCGCCGACCGCCATGTTAAGCGCGTCGGGTTTGATGGGTTTGAAGTCCGTGAGTCTCGCCTACCGCGAAGCGCATGACGGCTCGCAGTTGAATCTTTATCTCTCCGCGCCGGAAGCGGCCCGGCAGGGCCTCTTGAAAATCCTTGCCGCCGTCCCGAAGGACGCAAATCCGCCGGTGTTCGTGCCGGCCAGCGCCGTGAAGTTTTCGCGCTGGCGCATTGACGGCCAGAAATCCTGGGCCGAACTGGAGAAAATGATCTCCTCCCTTTCACCCGGCGGACTGGCCGGCCTCAACGCGACGATTGATGCCGTCAACTCGTTCGCCCGGCAAAAGGACCCGGACTTCGACCTCCGCAAAAATCTCATCGCCAATCTCGGCGACGATTTCATCAGCTATCAAAAGGCGCCCGCCGGAAACACGCCGGAAGATTTGAACCATGCGCCGTCGCTCTTTCTCTTCGGCGCGGCGAACGCGGACCAGGCCAGCCTGGCATTGAAAAGTGTCGCGTCGCTGATGTACGGACAACAAAACGCGCCCGACCCGCGGGATTTTCTTGGCCGGAAAATTTATACCATTCCCCTGCCCGGCCGCCGCGCGCCCGGCGCCGCCGCGCCGGTCTCGCGCTCGCTGTACTGCGCGGCCAGCGGCGGTTACGTGGCCTTGACGGCGGATGTATCCATGCTGGAGGAATATCTGCGCAGCAACGCGGGGCAGGCCAGGCCGTTGCGCGAAACCGCGGGTCTGGCGGAGGCCGCGCAGCACGTCGGCGGCGCGGGCAACGGTCTGTTCGGTTATGAGAACCAGCGCGAAACCATGCGCACGGCGTTTTCACTGTTGAAGAACCCGGCGGCCACCGACACGGCCATGGCAGCCTTTCCCAGGAGCGTTCGGGATTGGATGGATTTTTCGCTGCTGCCGGATTACGACCAGGTTGCCAAATACTTTTACTTTTCCGTCTATGGCGGCGCCGCGACGGCGGACGGCCTTTCTTTCAAGGTGTTCGCGCCCCGGCCCCCCCAGATGAACTGATTTTTCCGGAGGGGCGAGCTATGCGAGTCCCCAAAAATTTCACCAAAGACGTCAGGGACTCGTATAACTCGTCCCTCCGAAAAAATTCTCATTCCTGCGGATAAACCAGAATCCGGTCGTGCACCAGCACGATGAGATCATTTTTCCTGTCGCCGGTCACGTCCGCCACGGCCGCTTCACGCGGCTCGGGCAGCGCATTCGCCGCGCCGCGGAACGTATGCTGCTCAAACACCTGCCAGCGGTCGCCCGGCACGAGCTTGTGTTTGGAATTGAAGGAAACCAGGTCGAGATAATTTTTGGCCGTCTCCATGAAGACCAGGTCCTTGCGCCCGCTGCCGGTCAAATCGCCCGCGACCACGTCGTTCAAATAGCCGTCCTTGACCGGCGTGTCGTACCCGTCCAGCGTCGTGAATTCCCAGACCTCGCCCGCCAGCGACAGCCAGGCGACGGCGTTCCGGCCCAGAAAAGCCACGCTCTGGCTGTTGCCGCCGCCCAGTTTCACCGAACGCAAGCCGCTGAAATCCGCCACCGGCAATTCCACGTTGCGCACGACCTGCCACACGCCCGCGGCGTCGCGTTCGCACAAGGTCAACTGCTTGTGCTCCGCGTCCAGCAGGAAGAGGGAAGGCACCCCGGCTTTTTTGCCCGGGTTCGCCACCGCCGTCGCACCCACGATGCGTGAATCGGCCGCCGCGCCGTTGATTTGATCTTTCACGCGGAACACCCAGTCGGGCTGGTTGGTCGAACCCGGTGTTTTGCTTTCCCGTTCCAGCACGACCGCGCGCACGAAATTTTTCTGCGGCAGCAGCAATTCCGGCTTGCCGTCGCCGTCCACGTCCGCCGACGCCAGCCACGGCTGGTCAATCGCGCCGCCGGGCGGGTCCACGTCCTCCTCATCGAAATCGCCGCCGCGTTTCTGGATGAGCACCTTGATTTTTTCATACGGAATCAGCACCACCAAATCCGCCAGCCCGTCCTGGTTCACGTCCTGGATCGCGAGCGCCGTCGGGTTCGACTTGAAGCTGTCGCTCAACTTCTGCGTCTTCGTTTTGCCGTCCGCCGTGCGCGTGATGAGCGAACGCTGGCCGTCCTTGTCCACAATCACCGCCAGCACCGGCTTCGTGTCCGGCTTCAGCGCGCCGGCCGCCATCACCAGCGGCTTGCCGTCGAGCGGAATCAGCGTCGGGAACGGCAACCGCCCGTTTTTATCGAATTGGGTCACGCCCACGGCGTTTTCGTCGCGGCTCAAAAGGAAGATTTCCGGGTGGCCGTCGCCGTTCCAATCCGCCACGGCGATCTGGCTGACCCCGGCCAGGCACGGAAATTTTTTGGGCGCAGCCAGCGACCCGTCCGGCTGCTGCAAATAGACCGAGAGCTGACCGCTCTCCGGCTCGGCCACGAGCAGATCCGGAAGCCCGTCGCCGTTGACATCGGCCCACAGTTCGCCGCGTTGCGCCACATCGGTCTTTTGCAGCGGGAGAATCTGGAATTGCCCGCGCCGGAACGCGCCGGACAGGACTTCCGCCGGCTTGCGGGTGAACTGGGAGACTTCGGCGCGCCCGGAATTTTGCGCGACGGTCACCACGAACAGGTTTGAGTTGTTTTCCAGATTGTCCGCGCAATACGAGCGGATGGGCTGCGTTTTGAAATAGATTTCCGGGCCCAACTGCCCGCCCGGCATTTGCAGCCGGAAACGAAACGGCGTCGGGCTGTCCCAATCCACCAGCAGCAGATCATCCCGGCCGTCGCCGTTCACGTCCGTGATTTGAACGGCGTTCGGCGCGCCGGAGTAGGGAATTTTCTGCGGCTCGCCCAGCGTGTGGTCCGCCTGTTGCGGGAGAAAATACAGCGAACCGTTGTCACCGAGCAAAACGACGTCGGTGCGGCCGTCGTCGTTCAGGTCGCCGGTGGCCAGCGCGTTCGGGTCCATCCGCCCGTCCTCGATATGCCAGGTTTTCGGCTCGCTCCAGCCGTTTGTGCCCTGGTTGTAAAGTACGGTGAGGTCCTTCGCGTCGCCGTAAAAAACGATGTCGGGTCGGCCGTCGCCGTTGAGGTCGGCCACCGACAGCGCGGAGATGTGTTCGGCAACCGGGACTGAATCAATGCGAAAACGCGCGTCGGGCGGCAGCTCGTTGATTTCCAGCTTGCGCGGCGGTTGCAGGCTGGCGCGATTGGTCTTGCCCGTCAGGTTGTAGAGCACATTGATTTTCGAGCGCCGGTTGTTGGCCACAATGATGTCGTTCCGACCGTCGCCGTCCAAATCCGCCACGTGCAGCAGGTTGATTTGGTCGTCAATGGGATAACTTTCATGGGCGGCGAAACCGAAAGTGTTCGTGGCCGTTTCGCCGCGACCGGCCAGAGCGAGGCCGAAAACCAGCGCCGGCAAAATGCATTTCTTGATTGGCATAAAACTTCGGCAACGTGCCATCGGCAGCCGCGCTTGGCGAGTTTATTCGCCGACGGGTGGCGCGCCATTTTGACCGGCCGGGATGACCTGCGCGTCGTCCCCGCCCCGTTTTCAATCTGGCCCGGTTGCGTTCCGGGTTATTGGCGCAGTTCCTGCACCCGGCACCCTGTGTGGTTTTTGCCTTTGCATTCTTTCGTGCGGATATCGGAGAGGGCTGACATCATGAGGGGGTAACATGACGACAAACAATGCCCCTCAACGCGTTGGGTTCCTCGATCATTTCCGGGGAATGGCCATTCTTGCCGTCTTTCTGCTCCACGCCTTCAACCTTTCCCTCGGTTATGGCGCCGGGATTCCCCGGGAATTCACCCTGGCATTTCTATTCCGCCAGATTCCGGTCCTGCTGCGGGCCTGCTGTGAAGCCGGCGTCCCCATTTTCTTCGTCGTCAGCGGGTTTTGCATCCACATGAGTTATCAGCAGCAGGGGCGGAAATGGGGAAGCTTTTTTGTCCGCCGTTTTTTCCGCATTTACCCGCCTTATTTTTTCGCGGTGCTGTTGTTTGCCCTCATCTACCCGTTGACGCGGTTTGACATGGTCCGGGGCTGGCGACAACTGGCCTGGCATTTGTTGCTGGTCCATAACTTGAAGGC
This sequence comes from uncultured Verrucomicrobiae bacterium, assembly GCA_963754775.1. GTDB lineage: Bacteria > Verrucomicrobiota > Verrucomicrobiia > Limisphaerales > UBA11358 > UBA11358. The sequence continues at coordinate 65,388 of CAVWHM010000018.1, read as the reverse complement.
CGGAGCCTGGGGGGGAATCAATCCCGCGTTTTGGAGCATTGGCGTGGAGGCTCAGTTGTATTTGTTGTACCCGTTGTTACTGGTGCTGGTCACCCGGCTGGGTTGGCGGCGAACCTTGTCCGGCCTCGCCTTGTTGGAACTGGGTATGCGGTTTGCCTGCATCATTCGCCCCGGATTATTCGATGCCCGCTGGTTCAGCGGTTCGCCCTTGATTTTCTGGTTCAGCTGGTCATTGGGAGCGGCGCTGGCGGACGCGCATTTGCACGGCCGCCCCCTGCCGCTGATCAAATTCTCCCCCGTCCTGTGGATCGTTCTGGCCGTGGGAAGCTACTACCTGGAACCTCTGCAGCCTCTCGTGTTTCCGTTTTTTGCCGTGCTGACGACGGTAATCCTTGGCCGCATTTTGACCGGGGCCGCGCCCCCGTTCCGAATCCCGCAGTTCTGCCGGGACCATCTGCGCATCACCGGGGTTTGCAGCTATAGCATCTATCTGCTGCACCAGCCGCTGATGGCGGCGATTCCGGGAATTCTGCATTACTGGTTTTCCGGAACCATCAACCCACTGGCGGTGTATCTGGCTTGCATCCTTTCGTGGCTGGTAATCATGCCGTTGGGCTGGCTCTGGTACCGGCTTTTGGAGCTGCCCAGCATCGCCTGCGGGAAACAAATCATCCGAAACCGGTTGAACCGAAGCGGCCCCGCCGGCAACCCGATTGCTTGAACCCCAAATGCCAGTCGTCCGAGGCCGTGCAGGCCACCCCGACATCAGATGTCGGAACAGGTCGCGGACATCTCCTTCAAATTGTGAATCAGAAATTCACAGTCGCCCACTATTCGCCCACGAAATGGAGCACGACGCGGCGCGAATGCGGACGCGTGCGGTGTTCCCATAAATAAATTCCCTGCCAAGTGCCGAGCACCGGCCGGCCGCCGCGGAAGGGAATGCTCAAATTCACCGCCGTTAGCGCCGTCCGCACGTGCGCCGGCATGTCGTCGTCGCCTTCGGTGGTGTGGATGAAAAGCGGGTCACCGTCGGGAGCAAGCCGCTGGAAAAACGCCTCTAAATCGCGCCGCACGTCCGGGTCGGCGTTTTCCTGGATGAGCAACGAAGCCGAAGTATGCCGCAAATGCAGCGTCAGCAGGCCGTCCTTGAATTTGTTCTCGTCCACCCATGCCTCAACCTCGCGCGTCAATTCATAAAATCCGCGCCCGCGCGTTGGCATGGCCAGTTCGTGGAAAGCCTGAATCATTTATGATTTTCGATTTATGATTTATGATTTGAAGCGAACTTTGTCCGTACAATCGAAAATCATCAATCATCAATCATAAATTCATTGCGCCTTCACCGGCGCGCCCTTTTCGGCCAGCATCTTCTCCAGGTCTGGATTGGGCGGCTGGCCGACGGCGAGCGCCTTTGCATAATGCCAGCGCGCCAGCTCCGGCAGCGGCGGCTGCTGGCTGATGTAAATCACGGCGAGGTTGTTGTGCGCCGCGGCGTAATTCGGATCGAGTTGGACTGCCTTGCGCAAGGCCGTTTCCGCCTGCTGGCGCAGCCCCTTGTGGCTCAACGTGACGCCGAGATAATTTTGAATTTGCGGGTCCTGCGGGTCGAGCCGGGCTGCGTGGCTCAGCGTATTGAGCGCGTCGTCATATTTCCCCTGCTGGAATTTCAAATAGCCGAGGAGCGAAAGATTGTAGGCGTCGTCCGGGGCCTGGGTAAGGGCGGCCTGGATGTGTTTTTCCGCGTCGTCGAGCTTGTTCTGCTGGATTTCGATGGCGGCGAGGTTCGCCAGCACCAGCCCGTTGTTTTCGTCGTGCCGCAAAATTTGCAGGTAATCGTCCTCGGCCTTGTCGTATTGTCGGCCGGCAAAATAATGCTGCGCCTCGGCCACCAGCGTGGCGGTGCCGCCGGGCAGTTCCTTGATGGATTTTTTCTCCCGCATTGGGATTGGCCACCGGCGGCGCGGGTTGCTTGAACAGCGCCAGTTCCTCCGGCGTGTAAGGCACGGCACGCGCTTCATCCACGGCCAGCCGCGCGCGCAACACGTTCACCTCATCGGTCAGCTCGGCAATTTGCGCCGCCGCGTCCTGCTTTTTGTGGCCGTAAAGCTCCGCGTTCGCCGTGCCGAGTTTCGCCAGCAAATTGTCGCGTTCCTGGGTCAACTCGCGGATGCGCGCCTCGTTCTCCGCCTCGCCGGGCGTCAGAACCCGCGGCTTCGCGCCCGACTCCAATTGCCGCACGCGATTTTCCAGGGCCTCCCGTTCCAGCAGACTCACCTCCGCATTGGACTGCAAAATTGAAATGCGCGCGCGGGCATTGGCCAGTTCATCGTTCAAACCCGTCACCGGAGCATTGGTCGCCTGCGCCCTCAACTCCGCGAGCTGTTTCTTGAGCAAATCATTTTCCTCGCGCAACGCTTCCACCGCGGCGGGACTGGCCAGCAACGCCTGCACCCGTCCCTGCAATGTTTGATTTTCCTGCGCCAGCCGGTCGGCGCGCGCCGCTTCCTCCGCCAGTTTGCTGTTCGCCTCGGCCAAAGCCTGCCGCAGTTGTGCCAGCAGATTTGTGTCCAACCCGGGCAAAGCCACCGTTCCACCCGGGCCGCGCGCCAGGCTCACCTTCAGCAAATCGTTTTCCTTCATCAGCGAACGGATTTGCTCCTGCGCCCTGGCCAGTTCGCGCGGATCCACCATCGCCGGTTGCGTCGCGAGCGCCTCCTTGAGTCTGGCTTCAAGGGTCGTGTTGTCGGCCTGCAAGCCTTGCACCTGCGCCTGTAACGCCTTCAATCGCGCCTCAAAATCAGCGCCGGTGGCGGGGGGAACCGCAGGGGTTGACGCGACCGGCGGCGCCGCGGTCGGTGTTGGCGCGATCGGTGTCGGCGCGGCCGGTGTTGGCGCGGTTGGCGCGTTGGTGGCGGGGACTTGCGGTAACCCGCTTTGCGGGATGGCGGGAACCTGCGGTGTCAGTTCCGCGATTTTTTCCGCAAGATAATTCAGCCGGAAATTGACGATCTTGGGGCTCCAGTCCGGGTAAGTTTTCTGGAATTTTTGCAATTCGCCCTGCGCCTCGACAAAGCCCGCCAGCGCTTCACTGGAGTGACCGGCGCTGTTCATTGAATCCGCCTGCTGCATCAGGCTGTAGATGATGAGGTATTGGTCGTCGGCGCCTTGCTGCGCGCCGAGCCGGCAACAGCATGAGCGTCAGGAACAGAACTGCCAGTGCGGCGAAACGTTTCACGACGGTAAAATAGCCGAATCCGGCGTCGTTTGGCAACGCCGGCGGTGGGGCAGTTTAGCTGGTGGTACGACCGGCTGGTTGTCCGAGGCCGCGCAGGGCACCCTGACATCAGATGTCGGGCAGGTCACAACCCCACGATTCAAATGGCGAATCAGAATTTCAAATCAGAACACTGCCCAACAGGTCTTGCCTCAACCGGGCCTTTGCGGGTAAAAAAACCGCGTGTCACAAAAGACCTCCCCCGGGCGAATGTTCCTTCGTGGACGATCGCTGCCGGTCTGGCAGGGCGGCTTGATCGTTCTCCTTGTCTTCCTGGCCTATCTTCCGGCCCTGCCGGGGGTTTCGTCTGGGACGATGACTCGTGGACTACTAACATAATCAGCTTGTTGCGCGACACCTCCGGCCTGCGCTTGATGTGGTTCCAGCCCACCGCCCTGCAACAATATTATCCGCTCTCGGGCACAACGTTCTGGCTGGATTATCAACTCTGGAATTTCTGGACGACTCCCTACCATGTAGAGAACGTCCTGCTGCACGCCCTGGCCGCGTTGCTCTTCTGGCGGTTGCTGCTCCGACTCCAGGTGCCGGGCGCCTGGCTGGCAGGCGCGCTCTTTGCGCTTCATCCCGTCATGGTCGAATCCGTCGCCTGGATCACCGAACGCAAGAATGTGCTCTCGTTGGTCTTTTACCTCGGCGCCTTGTTGGCTTACCTGCGCTACGCGTCGGGCGTGACAGGTGACGAGTGTCAAGTGACACGAAAGACGGCAGTGTCCGCCTTGTCTGACGCGGCCACGGCTGGCCCCGCCGGCCGCGGACGCCTTAGCGAGGCGTCCCTACCAATCAGGACACTGCCAAACGGACTCCAACCCGTCATTTTTTTACGGTCTGGCTTTCGTCCTGTTTCTCTGCGCGTTGCTGGCCAAGACGACGGCCTTTTCGCTGCCGGCGGTCATTCTGTTGATTGGCTGGTGGAAACGGGGACAAATCCGGTGGCGTGTGGACGTATTGCCGACGCTGCCCTTCTTCGCCTTGGCCCTTGGTCTTTGCGCGGTAACCGCCTGGCTGGAGAAATATCATGTCGGCGCGGAAGGACCGGATTTTGTCCTGAGTTTCCCGCAACGCTGCCTGGTTGCCGGCCAAGCGTTCTGGTTTTACCCCGGCAAACTGTTCTGGCCGGCGAACCTTTGTTTCGTTTACCCGCGCTGGGAGCCCAACCCCGGTTCGGGTTGGCCCTGGCTGTATCCGGTGACCGCGATCGGCACCCTTTTCATGTTCTGGCTGGCCCGGGGGCGCATTGGGCGAGGGCTGGTGACGGCACTGTTCTTTTATGTGGGGACATTGTTTCCGGTGCTCGGGTTCATGAACACGTATGCCATGCGTTATTCATTTGTGTGGGATCATTGGGTTTATCTGTCGGCACTGGGGATCTTCGCGTTGGTGGCGGCGCTGGTGGTGCGGGTGGCTGAATTGCTGCGCAGGCCGGCGGTGGTTTATGGGTTTGCGGCAATCGTGCTGCCGGTGCTCGGCCTCCTGACCTGGCGGCAGGCCGGGATGTACACGGACCTGGAAACCCTCTGGCGGACGACGCTGGTCGGGAACCCGGATTGCTGGTACGCCTACGGCAATCTGGGGAGCGCTCTCGCCACCAGGGGTCAGGTTGATGAGGCGATTGAGAATTTTCGCAAGGCCATCCAGATCTATCCGAACGACTACCTTGTGGAGAACAACCTGGGCCTCGCCCTCGCCGCCAGGGGCCAGGTTGATGAAGCGATTGAGCACTATCGCAAGTCCCTCCAGATCAATCCGAACAACTACCTTGCGGAAAACAATTTGGGCCTCGCCCTCACCACCAAGGGCCGGTTTGATGAAGCCATCAGGAACTGTTACCAAGCCATCCAAATCAATCCGGATTTCTCCGAAGCGCTGAACAATCTGGGTGTCGCCCTCGCCGATAAAGGTAGATTCGATGAAGCGATCAAGAACTTTCGCAAGGCCATCCAGATCAATCCGGACGATTGCGAAGCGTTGGACAATCTGGGCATCGCCTTCGCCACCAAGGGCCGGTTTGATGAAGCGACCGAGAATTATCGCCAAGCGATCCAGATCAATCCAAACCGCCCTGAAACCTTCTTTCATTTGGGCATGACCCTCGGCCAATTGGGTCGCACCCGGGAAGCGGCCGCCCAATACCGGGAGGCACTGAGATTAAATCCCAACCTGGCCGGGCCGCTGAACAACCTGGCGTGGGTGCTGGCCGCGAGTCCCGATGACGAGCTTCGAAACGGGACCGAGGCGGTCCGCCTGGCCGAACGCGCGTGTGAGCTGACTCATTATGGCGATCCCCTGTTCATCGGGACGTTGGCCGCCGCTTATGCCGAATCCGGTCGTTTTCCGGAGGCGGTGGCCACGGCGGAAAGGGCGGAGCAGCTCGCCACCACAGCCGGGCTGGCAGCGGTGGCGGAGAAAAACCGGCAACTGCTTGAGCTCTACCGGGCCGGCAAGCCCTATCATGAGCCTGCCCCAACGGGGCAATGAGTTTCGTTGAACCTCGCAACTTTGACCAAAGCCCGTTTCTCCTTGCCCTTCATTCTCCGCAGTGGCGCCCCACGGGCGATTCTGATCTATGGCGAGGCTGCGGCATGGTGTATCAGCATTTCAAATCAGGACACCGCCCAACAGGACTTGCCTCAACCGGGCCTTTGCGGGTAAAAAAACCGTGTGTCACAAAAGACCTTGCCCGGGCGAATGTTCCTTCGTGAACAAACGCTGCCGGTCTGGCAGGGCGGCTTGATCGTTCTCCTTGTCTTCCTGGCTTATCTTCCGGCCCTGCCGGGAGGTTTTGTCTGGGATGATGATGATTACGTGGTCAACAACCTCCTGCTGCATTCTTTGAAAGGCCTGTCGCAAATCTGGTTTGCGCCGGGAACCACGCCACAATATTACCCCCTGTCGTTCACAAGTTTCTGGGTGGACTATCATTTGTGGAAATTAAACCCGTTGGGTTACCACCTGACCAACCTCCTCTTTCAGGCGACCAACGCCATCCTGTTGTGGACCCTGCTGCGCCGGCTGTGCGTGCCGGGCGCCTGGCTGGCGGCGGCCATTTTCGCAATCCATCCGGTCAATGTCGAATCGGTGGCCTGGATCACCGAACGCAAGAACGTGTTGGCCGGATTCTTTTACCTGAGTTCGGCGCTGGCCTGCCTCCAGTTCTGGCTGCCGGACCTGGCGGCGGCGGAGGGTCGTACTCAGCGCGGCCTTCAAACGACCGCCGCCGGTCTGGGGAACTGGAAGTGCTATTGGCTGGCACTGTTGCTTTATCTCTGCGCCCTGCTGGCGAAAACGGCGACGATCGCGTTGCCGGTGGCGGTGCTGCTGGTGGTGTGGTGGAAACGCGGCAAAATGGGCTGGCGGGCGCTTTTCCCGCTGGCGCCGTTTCTGGCCGTGGGGATGGCGATGGGGCTGCTCACGGTGTGGGTTGAAAAACACTTTGTGCACGCGGCGGGCAGAGAGTGGACGTTTTCGCTCCTGGAGCGGTGCCTCATTGCCGGCCGGGCGGTCTGGTTTTATCTGGGCAAGCTGGTGTGGCCGCATCCGCTGATGTTCGTTTATCCGCGCTGGGAAATTCAGGCCGCCCGGCCGCTGGCGTATCTGCCGGTTCTGGCACTGCTGGTCGTGCTGTTCATTTTGTGGCTCAACCGCAAGGGTTGGGCGCGACCGGTGCTGGTGGCGCTGGTCTATTTTCTGTTGTTGTTGTTTCCGGTGTTGGGCTTTTTCGATGTCTATTTTTTCCGCTACTCGTTTGTGGCGGATCATTTCCAGTATCTGGCCGGCATCGGCCCGCTGACGCTGGCGGCGGCGGGAATCACTCTGGCCTTCAAAAAAACCAAACCCGTTCTCAAGCTGGCGGGTTGTGGAGCCTTGCTGCTGACGCTGGGCCTGTTGACGTGGCAACAGGCCGGGATTTACCGGGACATGGAAACGCTCTGGCGGACGACGCTGGACCGAAACCCGGATTGCTGGATGGCCCACAACAATCTGGGTCTTTTGCTTAAAAACCAGGGGCACATTGAAGAGGCAATTGAACATTACCATCAGGCCCTCCAGATCCATCCGAATAACCCCGAAGCGCTGAGCGGTCTGGGTGTCGTCCTCGCCGACAAAGGCCAGCTTGATGAAGCGATCGAGTACTATCGCAAGGCACTCCAGATCAGTCCGAACTGGTGCGCATTGCTGAACAATCTGGGTGTCACCCTCACCGCCAAGGGCCAGTTCGATGAAGCGATTGAGTACTATCGCAAAGCACTCCAGATCAATCCGAACTGGTGCGCATTGCTGAGTAATCTGGGTAACGCCCTCGCCGACAAGGGCCGGTTTGATGAAGCAATTGAGGACTATCGCAAGGCACTCCAGATCGACCCGAACAACTTCGACGCGCAGTACAACTTGAGTACCGCCCTCGCCGCCCGGGGCCAGTTCAATGAAGCGATTGACAACTATCGCAAGGCCATCCAGATCGACCCGAACAACTTCAAGGCGCGGTACAACCTGGGCACCGCCCTCGCTGCCAGGGGCCAATCTGATGAAGCAATCGAGAACTATCGCAAGGCCATCCTGATCGACCCGAACAACTTCGAGGCGCAGTACAACCTGGGTATCGCCCTCGCCGCCAAAGGCCAATCTGATGAAGCGATTGAGTACTATCGCCGGGCCATCCAGATCAATCCGAATAGCTTCGAAGCGCTGAACAATCTGGGTGCCACCCTCGCCGCCAGGGGCCGGTTCGATGAAGCGATCGAGTCCTATCGCAAGGCCATCCGGATTGACCCGAACAATTTCGAGGCGCAGTACAACCTGGGTACCGCCCTCGCCGCCCGGGGGCAGTTCGATGAAGCGATCGAGAACTATCGCAAGGCCATCCAGATCAATTCAACCCACCCTGAAACCTTCTTTCATTTGGGCATGACCCTTGGCCAATCAGGCCGCACCCGGGAAGCGGTCGCCCAATACCGGGAGGCACTGAGATTAAATCCCAACCTGGCCGGGGCGCTGAACAATTTGGCGTGGGTGCTGGCCGCCAGTCCCGATGGCGAGCTTCGCAACGGGGCCGAGGCGGTTCGTTTGGCCCAACGGGCGTGTGAGCTGACGCATTATGGCGAACCCTCGTTCCTCGATACGCTGGCCGCAGCTTATGCCGAAGCCGGCCGTTTTCCGGAGGCGGTGGCCACAGCGGAAAAGGCGGAGCAACTCGCCACCACAGCCGGGCTGGCGGCGGTGGCGGAGGGAAACCGGCAACGGCTTGAGCTCTACCGCGCCGGCAAGCCCTATCATGAGCCTGCCCCAATGGCGAAATGAGTTCCGTTGAACCTCATAGATTGGGGTGCGCACGAAAAGGTAATGAAAAGGGTTGCCACATCACTACAGGCAGCGTGCTGACAACTCGCACAACCTCACCATTTGCCAGCCGGACAACTCGCGCCCCGGCCATCGGTCAGACTGACACACCCGCCCGCCGGTTGATCGGGTTGGAAGCTGTGGCGGCCAATGCCCATCAGGACCCGGTTCACCAGCTTTATGATGCAAACCCTTTCCAGACTTTTGCCCTTCCGGCAGGTCAGCGATTGATCTGCCTATGGACTTTAACGAGTTCGCGGAAGGCGCGGAAGATGACGCGGGGATTGGCGCCGGTTGGCCGGCCGCGGGTGCGCGGGAAATGGTGGACGCCAACCTGGGTGATGGCATATCCGTGGCGGGTCGCGCGGGCGAGAATCTCGGCATTAATCAGCGCGCCAGCGCTCCGCAGTTCCATGCCGTCAAACATCCGGCGTTTGAACAGTTTGAAAGCGCAGTTGATGTCTTTGAATTCCATGCGGAAAAGGAGGCAGACCAGACGGGTCCAGCACCAGGCGTTGAACTTCCGATGCACGCCATCCCGGCGGTCGAGGCGGAAGCAACTGACGCCGTCATACCGCTTCATTAGCGGCAGCAGCGGCGGAAGCTCGCTCAAATCGAACTGGCCGTCGCCGTCGGTGTAGAAGACCAGCGTTTTGGTGGCGGCGCGGATGCCGGATTGAAGAGCCGCGCCGTAACCGAGATTGGCCGGGTGGCGGACCACCGTCACCCGCGGATCCGCGGCGGCGATGGCCTCCATAATTTGTGGCGTTTGATCGGTGCTGCCATCGTCCACCAGAATGAGTTCGTAATCCACGCCCAGGTTCCCCAGCACTTTCGCGGCGGATTCATAAACGCGGCGGATATTGTCCTGCTCGTTGTAACACGGGAAAAAGACACTGAGCGAGTCCGTGCCCGCGCTGATAGAACGGTTGGCCGTGTCTGGCATCAGTCGTTTCTAATTTGTTCGGTTCATTTTGCAAGGATTAAGGCGCGGGTCGTGAAGACCCGGGCTTGACGCTTGTCCCTGAGGAAAACCAAAGTTAGCATCGGCCCTCACATGAAGCGGCAAAAAAATCGCCAATCAATCGTGCCTGCCGCGGCGGATTTTTCTTCCGGGAAATTGCGCCGGCGTGATGAGCCGCCGGTAAAAGGTTTGTCCGGGCCCGATCCGGAGCGGCCCAAGGCGGCATCGCTGGCATCCGTACACCCGGGCGCCGGCCGGATTATGGAATCCGTGCGGCTATATTGGGATCAGCATGGGTATTTGAGTTTGCTTTTGGTGGCGATGACGCTGGTGGCCTATCTCCCGGCCCTACAGGGAGGATTCGTCTGGGATGATGATGATTATGTGGTCAACAACCTCCTGCTGCATTCTTTGAAAGGCCTGTCGCAAATCTGGTTTGCGCCGGGAACCACGCCACAATATTACCCCCTGTCGTTCACAAGTTTCTGGGTGGATTATCATTTGTGGAAATTAAACCCGTTGGGTTACCACCTGACCAACCTCCTCTTTCAGGCGACCAACGCCATCCTGTTGTGGACCCTGCTGCGCCGGCTGTGCGTGCCGGGCGCCTGGCTGGCGGCGGCCATTTTCGCAATCCATCCGGTCAATGTCGAATCGGTGGCCTGGATCACCGAACGCAAGAACGTGTTGGCCGGATTCTTTTACCTGAGTTCGGCGCTGGCCTGCCTCCAGTTCTGGCTGCCGGACCTGGCGGCGGGGGAGGGTCGTACTCAGCGCGGCCTTCAAACGACCGCCGCCGGTCTGGGGAACTGGAAGTGCTATTGGCTGGCACTGTTGCTTTATCTCTGCGCATTGCTGGCGAAAACGGCGACGATCGCGCTGCCGGTGGCGGTGCTGCTGGTGGTGTGGTGGAAACGCGGCAAAATGGGCTGGCGGGCGCTTTTCCCGCTGGCGCCGTTTCTGGCCGTGGGGATGGCGATGGGGCTGCTCACGGTGTGGGTTGAAAAACACTTTGTGCACGCGGCGGGAAGAGAGTGGACGTTTTCGCTCCTGGAGCGGTGCCTCATTGCCGGCCGGGCGGTCTGGTTTTATCTGGGCAAACTGGTGTGGCCGCATCCGCTGATGTTCGTTTATCCGCGCTGGGAAATTCAGGCCGCCCGGCCGCTGGCGTATCTGCCGGTTCTGGCACTGCTGGTCGTGCTGTTCATTTTGTGGCTCAACCGCAAGGGTTGGGCGCGACCGATGCTGGTGGCGCTGGTCTATTTTCTGATGTTGTTGTTTCCGGTGTTGGGCTTTTTCGATGTCTATTTTTTCCGCTATTCGTTTGTGGCCGATCATTTCCAGTATCTGGCCGGCATCGGCCCATTGACGCTGGCGGCGGCGGGAATCACTCTGGCCTTCAAAAAAACCAAACCCGTTCTCAAGCTGGCGGGTTGTGGAGCCTTGCTGCTGACGCTGGGCGTGTTGACGTGGCAACAGGCCGGGATTTACCGGGACATGGAAACGCTCTGGCAAGACACGCTGGTCAAAAACCCGGACTGCTGGATGGCCCACAGCAATCTGGGTCTTTTGCTTAAAAACCAGGGGCACATTGAAGAGGCAATTGAACATTACCATCAGGCCCTCCAAATCGCCCCGAACGCCTGGGACGCGCTGAACGATCTGGGTGTCGCCCTCGCCGACAAGGGCCAGTTCGATGAAGCGATCGAGTACTATCATAAGTCTCTCCAGATTGACCCGAACCTCTTCGCGGTACAGAACAACCTGGGCCATGCCCTCGCCGCCGAAGGGCGGTTTGATGAAGCGATTGAGTACTATCGCCAGGCCCTCCAGATCAGCCCGAATTTCTCCGATGCGCTGAACAATCTGGGCAACGCCCTCGCCACCCGGGGCCGGTTCGATGAAGCGATTGACAACTATCGCAAGGCTGTCCAGGTCAATCCGGATTTCTCCGAAGCGCTGAACAATCTGGGTGTCGCCCTCGCCGCCCGGGGCCGGTTCGATGAAGCGATTGATAACTATCGCAAGGCCATTCGGATCAATCCGAACGATTGCGACGCACTGAACAATCTGGGCATGGCCCTTGCCGCCCGGGGCCGGTTTGATGAAGCGATCGAGAATTATCGCCAAGCGGTCCGGGTCAATCCAAACCGCCCCGAAACCTTCTTTCATTTGGGCATGACCCTTGACCAATTGGGTCGCACCCGGGAAGCGGCCGCCCAATACCGGGAGGCACTGAAATTAAATCCTAACCTGGCCGGGCCGTTGAACAACCTGGCGTGGGTGCTGGCCGCCGGTCCCGATGACGAGTTACGCAATGGGCCCGAGGCGGTTCGTTTGGCCCAACGCGCGTGTGAGCTGACGCATTATGGCGAACCCTTGTTCATCGGGACCTTGGCCGCCGCTTATGCCGAATGCGGCCGTTTCCCGGAAGCGGTGGCCACGGCGGAAAAGGCGGAACAGCTCGCCACCACAGCCGGGACTAAAGACGTGGCCGGGAAAATCCGGCAACTGCTCGAACTCTACCGCGCCGGCAAACCCTTTCATGAGCCCGCCCCAACGGCAAAATGAGTTCTGTTGAACCTCGCAGCTTTGACTAAAGCCTGTTCCTACTCACTCTCCATTCTCCACAGTACCGCCCGCCCCACCCAACGCCGACGGTGGTTGACCTGTGCCCGCGCTTTTGTTAGCTTTTCTTCAGCCAGCGCCATGAACACCGCGCTAAACCAGCATGTGCTTGTGCTGAACCGGTTGTGGCAGGCGGTCAACGTCTGCACCACCCGGCGTGCCCTGACGCTGTTGTTCCAAGGCCACGCGCAGGCCGTCCTGAGCGACGACGACGGCTCGTTCCACACCTTCAATTTTGAGGAATGGCGCGACCTTTCCCGGGCCGCGCCGCGCGAGGAATCCCTTCACACCATTTCGTTCCGCATCCGCGTGCCGCGCATCATCCTGCTGTTGATTTACGACCGGTTGCCCAAGAAGGAAGTCAAGTTCACGCGCCACAACATTTTCGAGCGCGATAAAAACACATGCCAGTATTGCGGGCGCGCCTTCGACCGCAAGGATTTGAATCTGGATCACGTCTTGCCGCGCGACCGCGGCGGCCCGACCACGTGGGAAAACATTGTTTGCTCCTGCGTCGAGTGCAACACGCAGAAGGCCAATCGCACGCCGCAGGAGGCTGGACTGCATCTCATCCGCAAACCCAAGCGGCCGAAATGGCGGCCGTTCGTGCAAATCAACTTCAGCCTGCACCGGCACGACAGTTGGAAGCATTTTATTGACCTCGCCTACTGGAACGTCGAGCTGGGCGAAGACGCGGACTAAAAGCGCTTCCCCCCATCGCCCACAAAGTGCAAACCCGTCGGGCGATGGTCATTCCAGACCGCGCTCGGTCAACTCATCCTCGTCGAGACCGAGATAATGGCCGAGTTCGTGCAGATACGTCGTGTGGACCTCCTCGCGAAAAATCTCCTCGTTGCCCTCCGCAAAATCCCAAAGATTTTCCAGAAACAAAATGATCTGCGGCGGCAGCGGAACGTTTCCTTCCTCGGCGAATTCCGCCCCGGTGAACAAACCGAGCGTGTCGGCTTCGATTCCGTCGGTCTGCAAGCCGGCGTTTGGCACGCGCTCGAAGGTGACCGGCAGCTTTTCCGCCCGTTCGCGCAACGGCACCGGCAGCGCCGCCACCGTCGCCTCGACTTCCGACAGCGCCAGCGCCCGCAATTTTTTCCAATTCACGTCCACAAGCTGTTCCGGAAAATGGCGCAAGCCCGGCAGCCGTGCAACCTGCGATTTTCCGTTCATGGCGCTCCTACTGCTGTGGAGGGGAAATATTGCTGTGAACTGGAACGAGGCGAGCCATCGGAACTGGTCGGCAAGCATTTGGGGGGCATGGTTGACCACGGGGTCGGGCAGATTGCATGGCCAACGTTTGCATCCGAGGATCGTTTACCCATCCGGTAATTACGGGTTAGCCAATCGGAAGAACAGTTGGCCCATCGGCGGTGCAATCATCAGCATCTCCGTATCGTGCCAAAACAGGCTGACGCCGTGGTGAACCGGTTCTTCTGCCATTTGAGGGTGACCGCACCAAATCAGTGATCTTGAGTAAAGCCTTGTCGCTCGCCGAAGATTCCAAAGTCAAGAATCCAACCATTGTTAGTCAGATCAAACGATAGATTGGCAGCTGTTATTCGATCACGGCGCAACTCAGTCCGTCCCCGGCGGAGGGAGGGCGTAGCCCAACCGGTGCCGGGGATGGACAAAACCAAAACAATAAACCAACATTCACCCGGTTCTCAGACCAACTTTCTGGGCGCCTCGAAAACATGAATCCGAACAGGGATGCTGCTGGTGTGTTCGGTCGTTTAGCCGGGCAAGACCGGCTGCCGATTACCATGATGCGGGAATGACAAAGTGGCGACAATCGCGGATGGCTGATGGCCTGTGCCTTTTGCGGGTCGCCTCCATATTGATGGTTGCAGGCAGTTTAATGTTGGGCAAATCCCTCGGTGCATCACAAGAGGAATCGAGGCTCTACTCGTATTTATATCCGCGGGATGATCTTGGCGCGGTTTACCACCTACAGGCGACGACGATTAAACTCTGGGCGCCCACCGCAATGGCCGTCGGCATAGAGCTTTTCGATGATGCCACCAACCAGTCCTTTTCCTCCAGACCCATGGTGTGCGATAGCAACGGGATCTGGTCCGCCGCGATCGATGGAGATTTGGATGGGAAATACTACTTGTTCGTAATCACCCTGCCGGGGAGGCGGGCTGGCCAGCCTGTCACCTATCGCGTAAACGATCCTTACGCGCGGGGATGCTCTGCCAACACCGGGAGGACTTTGATATACGATCCGGCGAAGACAAATCCCGAAGGCTGGGAGCGAGACCAGTTCGTAAAGCTGAAGTCTAACACCGATGCCGTCCTGTATGAAGCGCATGTCCGCGACTTTACCATCAACAGCAATTCGGGTGTTCCCGCCGCCATGCGGGGCAAATATCTGGGCCTGGTCCAGGAGGGCACAAAAACTCCGGACGGTGAGAAGAGCGGCATCGATCACTTGGAGGAGTTGGGCATTACCCATATTCATCTCCTGCCGGTGAGTGATTATGCCGGCGGAGACGAAAGGCAGCCGGCGGACGTCTACACGTGGTACAACTGGGGCTATGACCCGATCCTGTATGACACTCCGGAGGGCTCGTATGCCACTGAGCCGGATGGAACAGCGCGGCAGAAGGAATTCAAACGGATGGTTCAGGCCTTTCACCAGCATAACATTGGAGTTGTCCTTGATGTGGCCTACAATCACACTGCCAGTACCGGCTCCAACCCGTCTTCGATTTTTGACAAGATATTTCCACGTTATTACTACCGCACGGACGCCTCCGGCCGGTATGCCAATGGAACCGGCTGCGGCAATGAACTCGCCTCGGAGCGGCCGATGGCGCGGAAATTTATCGTGGATTCGATCAAATATTGGATGACGGAATATCACGTTGACGGTTTCCGCCTCGATCTCATGGGCATAGAGGATCGCGATACAATGCTGCAGGTCTATCGGGCTGCGAAAAAAATCAATCCGAGTGCCATCATTTATGGGGAGGGCTGGGACATGGAGCGCCTGTTGCCACCCGATAGGATGATGACGCAGGTCAATGTCCAAGGGACGGGAATCGCCGCATTCAACGATGGGATCAGGGACAATATCAAAGGGGATGCCGGAAACGGAGCGGCAGCGGGGTTCGTCCAGGGGGCCGGGCCGCCCTATGGCGGTATGGAGCGGTTCCGGTTGAACATCAAAGGGCAGAGCACCGGTCGGGGAAGCAAAAGCATCGGGGTGTTTTCGCCCACTGAGACCATCAATTACGCTTCCGCCCACGACGACCTCTGTCTCTGGGATAAATTGCTGGTATCGGCAGCGGAGGTGCCGGAGAACCTGCGTATCAACATGGACAAATTGGCGGCGGGCATCGTGCTGACGGCCCAAGGAGTTCCCTTCATTCATGCCGGGGATGAATTCCTGCGCTCCAAGAACCTCGTCAGCAATAGTTATGATGACAATGATCCCCGCGTGAACCCCATAAACTGGAGGTTGAAGTTCAAACATAAGGATGTCTTCGAGTATTACCGGGGATTGATTTCGCTGCGAAAAGCGCACCCGGCCTTTCGCATGACAGAAAAGGCCCGCGTGGATCAAGCCCTGGATTTCGCGACGAACGGCCCGAACAACCTTGTCGAATTCGTCATCGGAAACAACGCCAACGCGGACAGTTGGAAGAACATCCTCGTAATTTACAACGGGTCCGCGCAGGACCGGGATCTAATCGTCAGGGGAGACTGGATTGTTGTGGCCAACGACAAGCAGGCTGGACTTGAAGAGCTGCAATCGGCAAAAGACAAGATTCGCGTCGAACCCTTTTCACTGGTTATTGCCCACACCGAGGGCGAGTACAGGTTAAATCAAGATCTTGAGCCGGCCGAAAAATGAAATACTGACCTGAACAAAAACAAAACGATCTCGGTTGAGCCAAAATGATAAAACCGGATACGCGCCGGAGCGGGGTCATGCGACGCCGGGAATCAGTCCCCGGACTAACTCATGAGAGGTACAAAAAATTGAACCTGGTCAGTCTTGAGATGAACCCCCCTTGTCTTCAGACCATGACCGCCCTTATAATTCGGCCTTCCGCAAATCAAAATTACGCGCTATGAAACTGAAAAATCTGACAGTGAACCTCCTTGGTATGACGTGCCTGCTCCTCACCTCATGCAGCACGCAGCGAAACCTTCAAGCCGGCGGGCATGTAGCGCCATCGGCGCCTTCCGCCCCCAATCTGGTTCAATACGCCAAGCCCATGTGCGGCACGACCGGGGACGCCAACACGTTTCCCGGTGCGGTGGCGCCTTTCGGAATGATCCAATGGGGTCCGGACACGGAGGCGGGGATGCGGGCGGGCGGATACTCCGGCCGGGACAAGCGCATTTCCGGCTTCAGCCTGGATCATATCAGCGGCGCGGGTTGCAACTATGGCGAAGATTTTCAATTCATGCCTATCCTGGGGCCAGAATCGACACCGCCAAACGGAAGCCGCACTGCCTTCGCCGCATCGTTCTCGCACACCAATGAAATCGCCAAACCCGGCTATTACGGGGTGACGTTGGACAATGGCATCAAGGTGGAATTGACCACAACGGTGCGGAGCGGTTTTGGTCGTTTCGCCTATCCCTCCGGCAAAACCGCAACGATGACGATCAACGCCGGCAGTGACGTCAACGGCCCCAACGCGTCCGCCATCAACATTAATCCGGCTACCCGGGAAATCAGCGGCTGGTCCATCGGGGGGTATTTCTGCTCGGAGTACAACAACCGCCGGACCCGCAGCGGCGACGTGAGGACAATTTATTTCTACGCCGTATTTGATCATCCGTTTGCGGCTTACAGCACTTGGAGCGATAACGCGCTGACGAAGGGCGGCACGAACGGAGCCGGGACCGCCTCCGGCGCATTTGTCACTTTCAACACGTCCAAAAGCCGGACGGTTCTGGCCAAGGTGGGGATTTCTTATGTCAGCGTTGCCAACGCCAGGGCAAATGTGGAGGAGGAAAACCCAGTCTCCGCCTTCTCTTCAAAGGATTTTGACAAAGCCGCCGCTTCGGCCAGCGACACGTGGAATTCCTGGTTGAACCAAATTCAGGTCAGCGGCGGAACGACAGACGAACTGCAGACATTTTATTCCATGTTGTATCATGCGCTGATCGGTCCGTGCGTGGTCTCCGACGCGAATGGCCAGTATATGGGTTACGACGGGCAGGTCCACACCACAACGGACGGCCGCGCGCAATACGGCGTTTTTTCCGGCTGGGACATCTATCGGAGCGAATGCCAATTGCTGGGCATGATTGCTCCGAAAGAGGCCGGCGACATGGCGCAATCATTGCTGGCCGATTACCAGCAAGGCGGTGCCTTCCCGCGCTGGGGTGTGATGACTGAAGACAGCGGCGTGATGATGGGCGATCCGGCGGCCCCCATAATCGCTGATTTCTACGATTTCGGCGCAACCAACTTCGATGCCAAGGCCGCGTTGGCGGGCTTGGTCCGGGCCGCCACGGATCCGTCGGTCCGGGCGCCGCGAACAAAGACCAACGAGCGCGATGCCTTAGAGGACTGTCTTAAACTGGGTTATGTGCCGGAACATCAAAAGGGCGGCTACGGCAACGTTTCCATGACATTGGAATATGCCTCCGCGGATTTTGCACTGGCGCAATTTGCCAAAGCCCTTGGCGATGAGACCGACTACACCATGCTCATGCAACACGCGCAGAACTGGCGCAACTTGTTTAATCCGGAAACCGGCTACCTCCAGATGCGCCAGCGGGATGGTTCCTGGGCACCGGGATTCACCAACAATGTCGGACGCTATAACGGTGACACGGCTTACGTTGAAGGCACGGCGGGACAATACCTTTGGATGGTGCCGTTCAACCTGAAAACGCTCGCCGACATGATAGGCGGCCCCGATGTCGCCGCCAAACGCCTTGATGCGTTCTTCACCAAACTGAACGTCGGCGACAGTGGCCCGAATGCCTGGATGGCCTGGGTGGGCAATGAGCCTTGCCTGGAGACGCCGTGGATTTATTGTTTCCTCGGCCAGCCCTACAAGGCGCAGCAGACTGTCCGCCGGGTTATGACCGAACTCTATTCGTCCACGGACGTGGCCTATCCGGGCAATGATGACGTGGGCGAAATGTCTTCCTGGTATGTCTTCAGCGCGTTGGGCATGTATCCGGAGCTTCCCGGTTCCGATGTTCTCGTGCTGAACAGCCCCTTGTTTCCGAAAGCCGTGCTGCACCTGCAAAACGGAGACGTGACCATCATCGGCAACGGCGCGGGAAAAGATGCGCCGTATGTGCAGAGCTTGAAGGTGAACGGCCAGACGTGGAACAAGCCTTGGATTCGCTACTCCGATATTTCCCGTGGCGGAACGCTGGTTTATGACCTGGGTTCCACCGCAAACACCAATTGGGGCAGCAACCCGGCGGACGCCCCGCCCTCTTACACCGACGGGATGTGACGTCCGGTTGAATTCCGCGCTTGAATGCCGCTGGCAGGGTCAAGGCCACTTTTTCGTGCGCCAGGCGTGCTGCCTGTTCAGGAAATGTCCCTAATGTCTGGAAAACGCAGGCAGATGAAAATTGTTTCGGGAGGACAATCGGGCGTGGACCGTGCCGCGCTGGATTTTGCGATCCGGCACGGTTACGAAAACGGCGGATGGTGTCCGCATGGCCGGCTCGCTGAGGACGGAGTCATCCCGCCGATTTACCAGCTGCGCGAAACCGATTCGGAGGATTACGATGAGCGCACGGAAAAGAACGCGCTGGATTCAGACGCGACATTGATTGTGGCACGGGAAAAGGAATTGTCCGGCGGAACCGCCTTCACAAAAAGTTGTGCTGAAAAACATGGACGCCCGTCGCTGGTGGTTTGCGAACGGGAGGGCATGTCAAAAAGCGCTACTGCGCTTTCAAAATTCCTGAAGCGAAACAAAGTTCGCACGTTGAACGTCGCCGGCCCGCGCGAGTCTCAAGCGCCCGGCATCGGAAAGTTTGTCATGGAATTGTTTGAAGCCGTCCTCGTGTCACAGCGGTAAACCCAGTTCAAGCTGCTGCCTTCGCCGCCGCCAGGTCGCTGCGGCGTTGGGCCATGCTTTTGAAAAATTCGTAACCTTCGCGCAGGCGGCGGACGCAGACGTCCTTGTCCTCCAGCATGGTTTTGATGATGCGGAGAATCGGCTTCGGGCGCAGGTAATAACGATGGTAGAAACGCTCGACGCTTTCGAAGATTTCGTCCTTGCTCAGACCGGGAAACTCAAGCGTGCTTTGCTGAAAACCGTCGCCTTCCACCAGGTCGGTCTTGTCCTTCTTCACGAACCAGCCGTTTTGCTTGGCCATCTCGTAAAGTTCCGTGCCCGGATACGGCGCGGCCAGCGAAACCTGCAGGCTGAACACATCCAGTTCCTTTGCAAAATTGATGGTGTTCTCGATAGATTGCCTGGTTTCCATCGGCAAACCCAGGATGAAAGTGCCGTGAATCACCACGCCAGCCTGATGGCAGGCCTTGGTGAACCGGCGCATTTCGTCCATCGTCACGCCCTTTTTGATGCGGGTGAGGATGTCGTCGTTGCCGCTTTCGTAACCGACCAGGAACAGGCGCAGGCCGTTGTCCTTGAAACTTTTGACGGTGTCGTAATCGAGGTTCGCGCGGCTGTTGCAGGACCAGTGGACGCCGAGCGGGCCGAGTTTTTTGGCGATTTCCCGGGCGCGCGGCAGGTTCGCCGTGAACGTGTCGTCGTCGAAGAAAAATTCCTGCACCTGCGGGAACAGTTTCTTCATGTAAGCCATTTCGTCGGCGACATTCTGCGGCGAGCGGACGCGGTATTTGTGTCCGCCGATGGTCTGCGGCCAGAGGCAGAAGGTGCATTGCGCCGGGCAACCGCGTCCGGTGTACATGCTGATGTAAGGATGCAGCAGGTAGCCGATGAAATAGTTCTCAATCTTCAGGTCGCGCTTGTAAACGTCCGCCACCCACGGGAGCGTGTCCATGTCCTGGATCATCTCGCGTTCGGGGTTGTGTTTGATTTTGCCGTCCTTGTCCTTGTAGGAAAGCCCGGCGATGGTCGCGAGGTCGCGGTCTTCGGCGACTTCCTTGCAGGTAAAATCGAATTCCTTGCGCCCCACCCAGTCAATCGCGGGCGAAGCCTTCAAGGTTTCGGTGGGCAACACCATCGTGTGCGCGCCGATGAACCCGATTTTGGTTGCGGGCTTCTGCGCTTTGATGGCCTCGGCCACCTTGCAATCGTTTTTCAGCGACGGCGTGGAGGTGTTGATGATGACGTGATCGAAATCCTTCGCGATGGCGAGGCACTTGGCCACATCAACATCGTGCGGCGGACAATCGAGCAGCCGGGAATTGGGTGTGAGCGCGGCAGGTTGCGCGAGCCACGTCGGGTACCAATAGCTGGTGACTTCGCGCCGCGCCTGGTAACGCGAGCCAGCGCCGCCGTCGAAACCATCAAAACTTGGCGGAGAAAGATAAAGGGTTTTGCTCATTCGAATTTCGAAATTTACTCCGGTCGAGCTTCAATCTTTTTTCGCGTCCTTGACTTTTGCCAGCAAATCATCGCGTTCGGACGTGTCACTCGTGCCGCAGCGACTGCCAACGTGCGTTTCGTGGTCGTTTTCATTCTGGCTGTGATCATCGTCCTTGCGGGAAAAGGCGCCGCGCGCTCCGGCAGCAGGATTGATGGCCGCCTTCGCCTCGGCGAGGTGGCCCTTGCCGATGGTAACGCCGTTGTAAACGCGCTTTTCCAGTTCCAGCGAAGCCGGATGCGGTTTCGGTCTGGCGCCGAAGTTGTATTTGATGTTCTTCCAGTTGTCGCCGGACTGATAATTGGTGCCGAGCGCGCCACTGGGGTCGTAGCCGCAGTGGACCATGCAGTTCTCGCAACGCGGGTCGCGCGCGACGCCGTCCACCACGCCATATTTTTCCCAGTCCACCTTCGTGAGCATCTCCTGGTAGCCGGCGTAATGGCCGTCGGTCATCAAGTAACACGGCGCTTTCCAGCCCTTGACGTTGTAGGTCGGGATGGCCCACGCGGTGCAGGTGAGCTCGCGTTTGCCCGCAAGAAACTCCTGGTAAACCGGCGTGCCGATAATCGTGAAGGCCTTGCCCCAGTCGAGAATCCTGGCGAACTTCTGCCGCGTCATCTTGCGCGTGAGGAAAAAATCCTCGGGCTGTTTGCCGAGACGCGTGACCATGTCCTTCTTCGCCGCGTCGTATTCGTAGCCGGGCGAAATCGTGTGACCGTCCACCGCGAGCGAACTGAGGAATTTGAGCATGTCCTCGATTTCCTGCACGTTGGTCTCCTTGTAAACGGTGGTGTTAGTGGCGACCTGATAACCGAGGATTTTCGCCATCTTGATGGCCTCAACACATTCCTTGAACACGCCTTCGCGTTCGACAATAAGGTCATGTGTGAATTCGAGTCCATCCACGTGGACATTCCAATACATCCACTGGTTCGGGCGGATGACAACTTTTTTGCGGGCCACCTCGTCGGACTTGCGGATGGTTTCGGCGTCCTTTTCGGAAATCAATTTCTGGCCGAGCAACTTTTTGATTTTCGGCTCAACTTCCGGCGAATAAACGGCAGCCAGGTAATCCCTCATCTTCTTACGCATGAACATGGCGTTTGTACAGACGTAAATGAAGCGGCCCTGCTGTAGCAGGCCGGCAACGAGTTCCTCAATCTTCGGATAAATCAGCGGTTCGCCGCCGCAAATGGACACCATCGGCGCGTCGCATTCCTTCGCCGCCGCGAGGCATTTTTCCAGCGGCACCATGTCCTTGAGCGACGTGGAATATTCGCGGATGCGGCCGCAGCCGGTGCAGGTAAGGTTGCAGGTGTGCAACGGTTCGAGCTGCAGGACCATGGCAAACTTCGGCGTCTTGCGCAGCTTGTGTTTGATGATGTGTCCGGCGATTTTTGCCGAAGGCGCGAATGGGAATCGCATAAATTTGATTCTATCGGGTCAATGCAACTTCCTTGGAATTATCGGGCCACGCCGCCGGGGCATTGGTCGAAGGCGGACCAGCCTTCATCAGCCCCGGCAGCAAAAACGAGGCGGGCGAAACGCTTTGGCTGGCGTTGATGCCGCCACAACCGGCGCTGCATAGCGCAAGCGCCAGCAGCATTGCCAGCGCAGGCAAATTCCTGTTTATTCTCACTTGCCTAGTATAAATCAGCCCGACACGATGGCAACCTCTAATTGACCACATAATGGCGTCGAAAACACAATGTTCGCCCGGGAGCGGCTGGCGGTTCATCGCGTTTCTTTTCCTTTTTCGGTTTGGCCATCGCGGCGGTCGCCCAGCCAACCAACAATCCGGTTTTCGCCGCCCGCGCCGGGGCGGAATTTCATCGCGCGCAAATTCAATTGCAATCGAACACGAATGATTTCGCCGCCGCGTGGCATTTTGCCCGCGCGTGTTATGATTTTGCGGATTTTGCCACGAACGACACGGAACGCGCCACCCTCGCCGTCCAGGGCATCGCCGCGGGCCGGCAACTGCTCGCGCACCAGCCCAAATCCGCGCCGGGACATTATTATCTTGGCATGAACCTCGGCCAGCTCGCCCGCACGGAAATTTTGGGCGCGCTGAAACTCGTCAAGGAAATGGAACGCGAATTCAAAACGGCCGACGATCTGGATGAACATTTTGATTATGCCGGCCCGGCGCGCTGTCTTGGGCTTGTTATATCGCGACGCGCCGGGCTGGCCGACCAGTATCGGCAGCCGGCGCAAGGCGCGGGAGTGGCTGGAACGCGCCGTGAAACTCGCGCCGGATTACCCGGAAAATCATCTGAACCTGATTGAGTCGCGATTGAACTGGAACGACCGCCCCGGCGCCGAAAATGAACTGAAAACCCTCGACGCGCTCTGGCCGAAAGCACAAACGAATTTTGTCGGCGAGGCATGGGAACAAAGCCGGGCAGACTGGACCGCCCGCAAAAGCGCGGTGGAACAATCCCTCGCGCCAACATCCCAACCGGCTGAGTCGCCCAAAGCCCATCATTGACCCGATGGAAATTTCTGTGGCGGCATCCGCGCCGGGAGGTTATTGTTCACACAAATCACGCAACCCGGATTGATTCGAAAACCATGGCCAAAAAACTTTTGGCGGCGCTCAGTGACACGACGTTGTTCCTGCAGGAATGGCTGGCCAACCCGCAGCGGACCGGTGCGGTCGCACCCAGTTCCCCCAAACTCGCAGCGGCCATGGCGCGCTGGCTGCCTTCCGATCCGGAAAGCTACGTGCTCGAACTTGGCCCCGGCACCGGCGCGGTCACGGCCGCCCTCCTTGAACGTGGTCTGCGCGAGGACCGGCTCGTGGCCATCGAAAAAAATTCTAAACTGGCGCACTTGCTTCGTAAACGCTTCCCCAGCGCGCACATCATCACCGGCGACGCGTGGCACCTGGACGAATTGTTGAGCGGATGTCGCGTGCCGATTGAACGCGTCGGCGCGGTCATTTCCAGTTTGCCGTTGTTGAATTTCCCGCCCGCCGAGGCCGAATCTTTGGCAGAAAAAATCCGCGCGATTCTGGAACAGGGCGGCAAATGGGTCCAGTTCAGCTACAATCTGGGCGCCCGCCGCCCCCACGGCACCTCTCAGTTCCTTCGGCTGGCATCCAACATCATCTGGTTGAACCTCCCGCCGGCCCGCGTGAACGTTTATCAGAAGTGACGTTCCGGCTGCCCGCCGGAACATTTTTCATTTCGCCTTCTGGAATTTTTTCAGCTGTCCAACCAGCGCCCGCACCTGGGTTCCGTTCCCGCCCTGCATCGCCGGCATTTTCGCCGCTGTTTCCGCCACCAACAACGCGTCGGAAATCCGCTTTTGTTTCAGAAGAAAATTCACGTACCGGAACACCGCCTCCGGTGAATACGGGCACAACGCCCAGGCCTGGCGGAAGGCAAAATCCGCCGCGCGGGCCATGCGGTCCTTTTCCTCCTCGCCAGCAGCCTGGTCCAGCCGCCACATGTAAATCCCGGCGATGGAACTCCGCAGCTTGGAAAACGCCTTGCACGAAAGATCGTTTTGCACAAAACGCGGATCGCCGGTGAACCCGCCGAGGTCGTGCCGGAGATGCACCTTTTCCGCAAACGCGGCGACCTCTGAGAGCGGCGTGTCGTCGGTCAGCCAGCCGCCAATCATCGGCGTCACGTATTTGGCCCAGTAATCATGGTCCTGGCTGACGATGTCATCGGACAATTCAGACAGCGGCTGGCGGTTGATTTTCATGATCAGCCCGTGCGGCTCCAGATACGGATACATCCAATCGAGCGGGAAGCTTTCCTCGATGTAGAATTGGCGGTCGGGGTTTTTATCGAAAATGATTTTGGCCAGCAGGCCGTTGATTTGCATCACAGAAACCTGTCCGCTGACTTGTGGTTTGCCATCAACCATCCTGAAACTCTCTCCCGGTTTGAGTTTGTTCTGCTGACTGCGGCGCTGGGCATCCGCCGTGTAGTCACCATAGCATTGTTTCGAGTCGGCGTCGGTGGGAGTATAAATTTTGTCTCCGTACATGCCACGGAGGTAGGCCAGATAACCCCCGTCCGCCAGCGCGTTCTGCGTGAGGGTGTAAAAGGGATCGGCATTCACTTGCGACTTGCACAGGGCGGTGACCAGAAATCGTCCCAGGTCGGTGCCGCCAAAGTAAATGCTTCCCGGGGGTATCGAATCTATGATGTCCCGGCCAAAGGCGATGCAATACTTGTCCTCTCCGCCGGCAAAGTCCTCGAAGGCGCCATCGGTTTCCAGCACCGCCGCCCACTGCGTTCCTGTCAACCGCTCGTCACTGGGACCCGGGTGCTCGTATTGCGGCGCGCGCCGACTCAAGGCGATGAAGGTGCTGTGGACCGTTGGCCAGTCTCCCTTAGCCGCAGCCGCGAACAAGGCCTTGTATTCTGGCAGCAATTCTTTCCCTTCAGCCCTGGCCGCCGCGTCGGCCTGCGCTTCCTTTTCCGCCACAAACGATTTTAACTGGGCCGAGACCGCCGACCGCTTCAGCGACCAGTTGGTGGAGGTGTTTTTCTGTAAGCATCCGCCCATCAACAACGCCAGACCCAGGATGGCTGACGCAAAGGATATGACGGCTATTTTCGCAATCCGGCTCCGGTTGCGCCGACGGTCAGTATCAATGTGGTGATTCATAAATTTATGCCCTTCGCTTCTTTTTTTGCAAGACTCAACGCCTGTTTATCATATAGACACCGATACCCATCGTTTTTGTATATTCGCCGGTCAGGGGCAACCGGTGGGGCTCTGAATTTTAAAAGCAAAGCTTGCGATTAATTCGGCCGGCCTGCGGCGGATGCAAGATCCCCTCTGGATTTTGGCAGCAGAAAGCAAAGTGCCGCCGCCGCGAGCAACGCGCCACCCAAAACTCCGAAGGGAATGGTCATACCATGCGTCCGGCCCTTCAGTTCGCCGACGATGGCCGGGCCAAGATAACCGCCGACGTTGCCGAGCGCGTTCACCAGGCCCATGACCGCGCCGGCGGCGGCGCGCGGCATCGTCTCCGTGGGAATGGCAAAGAACGGCGCCAGTCCGGCAAACGGCCCCGGGATGGCCAGGCACAGGAACGCATACGAAAGCCAGAAGGAATGTTCCTTGAACAAAACGCTCGCGATGAGGGAGGTGCCGCTCACGGCATAAATGAAGGCGGCATGCCCGCGACGTTCGCCGGTCCGGTCGGAATGCCGCGAAAGCAGCACCATGACGATGGCAGTGACCACGTAAGGAACGGCAAAGAGCAGGCCGGTTTCCTGGGGGGTGAAATTATGGCCACCACCCCGGAGTCCTTCCGTGAGAAACGTGTTGCAGCCATAGGAGGCGAAGTTGTAGAGGAAACAAACCGCCAGCATGACGAAAACCACCGGCTGCAGTAGAGCGCGCCCGACGGGAATTTTTTTCTCCACCTCCAGTTCCGAAGCTTCGCGCTGCAGGGTGGTTTCCAGAAAATCCTTTTCCTCGCGTGATATCCACTTCGCGTCGCGCGGATGGTCATTGATGAAATAAAGCCACACCGGCAGCCAGAGGAACGGCAGGGCGCCTTCAGCCATCAGCATCGTCTGCCAGCCCCAGCCGTGCAGGAGCCAGCTGGAGACCGGCGCGGACGCGGCCACCGCCAGCGGCTGGCAAAGGTTCCAGTAGGCGTTTGCGCGGGCGCGTTCCGAACGCGGAAACCAATTCGCCAGCAGCACCAGCATCGTCGGATACACACCGCTTTCCGCCATGCCGAGCAGAAAGCGCATCACGGCGAACTCCCGAAAACTGGAAGCCAGGCCACAGCCGACCGCGCAGATGCCCCAAAACACGAGAAAAAGGGAGATCAATTTTTTCGGACTCCAGCGGCCGGCCAGATAGCCGCCGGGGACCTGCAACAGCACGTAACCCAGAAAGAAAATTCCGGCGGCCTGGCCCTTCAACCGGTCGTCCATGAGCAGGTCCTTCAGCATGGACGAAATCCCGGGATCCAGGGCCAGCGCGACGTTCGTGCGGTCCACGTACGAAATCGTGTACATGATCAGCGCGACGGGGATGATGCGCAGCCAGCGTTGTTCGTTCAGTTGCACCGCATTATTTGGAATTATTCTAAGTATTGACAGGTCCCGGAAACCAGTCTAGTGTGCCCGCGACATGAGTCTGGTCGAGAAGAAAAAATTGAACGGCGAACTTAACGAGCGCCTGATGACGGGCGGGTTCCGGTTCACGCCGCAGCGCCAGCATGTCTATGACGTGCTGCTGCAAAAGCGCGACCATCCGACCGCGGAGGAGGTTTTCATCCGGTCCAAAAAGACCATGCCCGACATTTCCATGGCCACCGTTTACAACTGTCTCGACGCCCTGGTAAAATGTGGCGTGGTCCGCCTCGTCGTGCTCGACCGCGGGGCGACGCGCTTTTGCCCGAACATGCGCGAGCACTGCCATTTTTATTGCGATTCCTGTGACACGGTTTTCGACGTGGATTTGCCGGCAAAATCGGCCTCCCGGGTTGCCCTGCCGAAAGGCTTCAAAGCCGAGCATTACGAAATTGCCATACACGGTGTTTGCCCGGAATGCGCCAAAAAGAAATGACCGGTTCAACGATTCAACGGTTTAACGAATTTAAGAAATGAGCACCGCCACCGAGACCATTGAAGGCCTGGTCAAACAGGAATACAAATACGGCTTTTACACCGACGTGGAAACCGAGTCCGCGCCACCGGGCTTGAGCGAGGACACCATCCGGCTGATTTCGCGCAAGAAAAACGAACCGGCGTGGCTGACCGACTGGCGGCTCAAGGCCTTCCGGCACTGGCGAACGATGGAGGAACCGACCTGGCCGAAAGTCCACCACGAACCGATCAGTTACCAGGACATCGTTTATTACTCGGCGCCAAAGAAAACGGGGGAAGGGCCCAAGAGCCTCGATGAAGTGGATCCGAAGCTCCTGGAGACCTACGAGAAGCTGGGCATTCCGTTGAAGGAGCGCGAACGACTGGCGGGCGTGGCCGTGGACGCGGTGTTTGACAGCGTGTCCGTCGGCACCACCTTCAAAAAGCAACTGGCCGAGAAGGGAATCATCTTCTGCTCGTTCGGCGAGGCGGTGCAGGAACATCCCGACCTCGTCCGCAAATATCTCGGCATGGTCGTGCCTTACACCGATAATTTTTTTGCCGCGTTGAACTCCGCCGTCTTCACCGACGGTTCGTTCTGCTACATTCCCAAGGGCGTGCGCTGTCCGATGGAGCTTTCGACGTATTTCCGCATCAACGCCGCCAACACCGGCCAGTTCGAACGCACGCTGATTGTCGCCGACGAAGGCGCGCACGTGAGCTACCTCGAAGGGTGCACCGCGCCGATGCGCGACGAAAACCAGCTCCACGCGGCGGTGGTGGAACTCATCGCGCTCGACCATGGCGAAATCAAATACTCGACCGTGCAGAACTGGTATCCCGGCGACGAGAACGGCAAGGGCGGCATTTACAATTTTGTGACCAAGCGCGGTTTGTGCAAAGGCCGCAACTCGAAGATTTCCTGGACGCAGGTCGAAACCGGTTCGGCCATCACCTGGAAATATCCGAGCTGCATTTTGCAGGGCGACAATTCCATCGGTGAATTTTATTCCGTCGCCGTGACGAACAATTACCAGCAGGCCGACACCGGCACCAAGATGGTCCACATCGGCAAAAACACCCGCAGCACGATTGTGTCGAAGGGCATCTCCGCCGGCCACGGCCAGAACAGTTATCGCGGCCAGGTCAAGATCCTGAAGAGCGCCGCCAACGCGCGCAATTTCTCGCAGTGCGATTCGATGCTGATTGGTGCGAAGTGCGGCGCGCACACGTTCCCTTACATCGAGGTGAAAAACAAATCGGCGTCCGTCGAGCACGAGGCTTCGACCTCGAAAATCGGCGAGGACCAGATTTTTTACTGCAACCAGCGCGGGCTTTCCACGCAGGACGCCGTGAACCTGATCGTGAACGGTTTCTGCAAGGAAGTGTTCAAGGAACTGCCGATGGAATTTGCCGTCGAAGCGCAGAAACTTTTGGGCGTGAGTTTGGAAGGCAGTGTGGGCTAATATCCCCTCCTCGTTGTCGTTCTCGTTCTCGTCCTCGATTCGTGAAGTTTCGAGAACGAGGATGAGGACGAGGACGAATCAAAGACGAATCTAAACATGAGCAAACAACCGATCCTCGAAATCAAAAACCTCAGCGCGGGCGTTGAGGGAAAGCAAATTCTCAAAGGCGTCAACCTGACCATTTCCGCCGGTGAGGTCCACGCCGTCATGGGCCCGAACGGCTCCGGCAAAAGCACGCTGGCCGCCGTATTGGCGGGGCGCGACGGTTACGACGTGACTGGCGGCGAAGTCATTTACAACGGCCACGACCTGCTGGACCTCGATCCCGAGGAACGGGCGCGCGAAGGGCTGTTCCTCGCGTTTCAGTATCCGGTCGAAATTCCCGGCGTCAACAGCACCTATTTTCTCAAGGCCGCGCTCAATGAAGTCCGCAAATCCAAGGGCCAGTCGGAATTGGACGCGATGGAATTCCTCAGCCTCGTCAAAGACAAAATCAAACTGCTGGAGTTGAACGAGGACCTGCTCAAGCGTTCGGTGAACGAAGGTTTTTCCGGCGGCGAGAAAAAGCGCAATGAAATCTTCCAGATGGCCGTGCTCGAGCCCAAACTGGCCATTCTCGACGAAACCGATTCCGGCCTCGACATTGACGCCCTCAAGATTGTTTCGCACGGTGTCAACAAGCTCAAGCGCCCCGACAACGCCCAACTGGTCATCACGCATTATCAGCGGCTGCTGAATTACATCGTGCCGGATTTTGTGCACGTGCTCGTGGACGGCCGCATCGTTCGCACTGGCGGCAAGGAACTCGCGCTGGAACTCGAAAACAAAGGTTACGACTGGATTCTCAAAGGTGAAGCGGTTAAAGCTTGAAGCATGAATCTGGACGAAGCCCAACGGCAGCGCGTCACGGCTTGGATTCTGCAAGGCGCAAAGCTTTCCGAAATCCAGACCCGGCTCGCTTCGGAACTCAACCTGAAGCTCACCTACATGGAGGTGCGGCTGCTGGTGGACGATTTGAAACTGACGCCCAAAGACCCCGAGCCGCCCAAAGTCACTGTACCGGCGCCCGAAGCGCCCAAACCGGCCGCCGAAAAACCGGTGGCGGCGCCCGTAGCCAAGACCGCCGGCGGCGTTTCCGTGACGGTGGATCAACTGGCACGGCCGGGCGCGATTGTCAGCGGCAAGGTCACGTTCAGCGACGGCCAGTCGGCGGATTGGTATCTCGACCAAACGGGGCGGCTCGGCGTTGTGCCCAGGCAACCAGGTTACAAACCGTCCGCTGCCGACGTGCAGCAGTTTCAGGTTGCGTTGCAAAGCGAACTCGCGCGCATGGGGTTCTGATTCCTTCGACTGCCACCCGGGCGAGTATCCACAGACCGGGCGTCAGTGGGTTTTGATCCGGGTCATTGCATGAATGACTAATTTCTAAACCACAGTGACGAAACAAGCAGGAAGCTCGAATGACGGAATGATTTCCGGTGTCCCACTTGTCATTGAGGATTGGTCATTGGGAATTCTTTAGTCATTCGGATTCAGGAATCAGTCATTTTCACTGCTGGACCGCCAGCAAACGGCCTCGTGTGTCAATTCAATCGGCCAATTCTTGCGGCAGGCTCTGTCCCTTGGCACATTGAAGCGCGATGCGCGAACAATTCCGGGTCTGGATCGAAAGCCTCGAAACCTTTGCCCTGGAGGTCATCTCCGGCGAACGCCGCGACACCAAGGCGGCGGTGATGCGGGCGCTGTTGTTCGGCAGTTCCAAACTGTTTCAAGCGGGCGTCAAGATACGCCACTGGCTTTACAGCGTCCGCATCCTCCGCGACAAAACGCTCGGCGTACAGGTCATCGCCATCGGCAATCTCACCGTCGGCGGCACGGGTAAAACGCCGGTCGTGGAAAAATTCGCGCGCGAACTCCGCGATGCCGGCCGCAATGTCGCCATTCTCTCGCGCGGCTATCGTTCCAAACCGGCGCCCTTCCACCAGTTGCTGCTGAACAAAATCCTGTTTCGCGAAGACCAGACACCGCCACGCGTCGTCTCCGACGGCAAATCACTATTGCTCGATTCCGAAATGGCCGGCGACGAACCTTACATGCTGGCGTCGAATCTCAAGGACGTCGTGGTGCTGGTGGACAAGAACCGCGTCAAGAGCGGGCTTTACGCCATTGAAAAATTTGGTTGCGATACGCTGCTGCTCGACGACGGTTTTCAGTATTGGGATTTGCGCGGGCGGCGGCACGACGTCGTGCTCGTTGACCGCCAGCAGCCGTTCGGCAACGAGCATCTTCTCCCGCGCGGCACGTTGCGCGAGCCGCCGTCGCACCTCGCGCGTGCCCATACGATTTTCATCACCAAGAGCGATGGCCAGACCGCCGAACTCCGTCAGCGGATTGCCCGGCTGAACCCCGAGGCTGCCATCATCGAATGTGTTCATCATCCGCTTTACCTTGAAGACGTGTTCACCGGCGAACAGCGCAAACTGGATTTTTTGCGCGGGCACAAAGTCGCGTCGCTCAGCGGCATCGCGCAGCCGGAAAGTTTCGAGCACAGCCTCATGAAACTCGGCGCGGAACTCGTTTATTCCAAACGCTTTGCCGATCATCACCGCTTCACGCAGCAGGAAATTCTCAACGTCATCAACCGCGGCAAGAAACGACAGGCCGACACCATCATCACCACGCAAAAGGATGCCGTGCGCTTCCCGAAAATCGACCGGCGCGACCTGCCGATTTATTTCATGCGCGTCGAAATCCAGATTGTCAGCGGCGCGAACGATTTTCAGGACTGCGTCCGCAAAATCTGCTTCCGCTGAAAATGGACACGCTGATTTACTGGTTTGCCCGCGCGCTTATCACCGGCCTTCAGGCGTTGCCGCTGAATTTCGTCGCCCGGCTCGGGCGCCGGGGTGGCGCGCTGGCTTTCTGGCTCGACGCGCGGCACCGGCGCGTGGCGTTGCAAAATCTGACCCTGTGCTTTGGCGACGAAAAATCGCCGGAGGAAATCCGCGCGCTCGCCCGGGAAAATTTCCGGCGCATCGGGGAAAAT
Source organism: uncultured Verrucomicrobiae bacterium (assembly GCA_963754775.1). Lineage (GTDB taxonomy): Bacteria > Verrucomicrobiota > Verrucomicrobiia > Limisphaerales > UBA11358 > UBA11358. The sequence goes on along the minus strand of CAVWHM010000018.1, from coordinate 33,542 downwards.
TTCGCGTGCGCCATCAAAACTGCCGCAATGAATTTCGAGGCCCTGCGCCCGCACGTTGAATTTGCCGGCATCGAGCGTCTGCCCGGGAAAAACGCCGGGCAACCGCTTCCAAATATCGTCATCGCCATCGGCCATTTTGGGAACTTTGAATTGTACGCGCGGTTTGGACAATTTCGCCCGGACTACCAATGCGCCACCACCTATCGGGCGCTGAAACAGCCCGCGTTCGACCGCCTGCTGCAACAATTGCGCGAGTGCTCCGGCTGTCTTTTTTTTGAGCGCCGCACCGATGGCCCGCTCCTGCGCACCGCGATGCACCGGCAGGGAATGATTCTCGGATTTCTCACCGACCAGAGCACCAACGGTTTTCGCGGACCATTTCTCGGCCACGATTGTTCGACCACGCTCGCGCCGGCGGTTTTCGCGTTGCGCTATCATTGCGAACTTTACACCGGTGTTTGCTACCGCGTCGCGTTGGCGAAATGGCGGCTGGAACTCGGCGAGAAAATCCCGACGCATGAAAACGGCAAACCGCGTCCATCGGAAGAAATCATGCGTGACGTGAACCGCGCGCTGGAAGCCGCCGTCCGCCGCGACCCGGCGAACTGGTTCTGGGTCCACCGCCGCTGGAAACCAGGCCGCCGAGTCCAAAGTCCAAGTTGCAAAGTCGGAAAGTCGAAAACCCTGTCGATATGAATTCCCCAGCACGCCAGACGCCAGACGCCAGACCCTCGCGCGAATTCTGATTCGCGGAACAAACTGGCTGGGCGACGCCGTGATGACGACGCCCGCGCTGGCGCGCCTGCGCGAAAAATTTCCCGACGCGCACATCGCGCTGCTCACGCCGGAAAAATTGCGGGATTTGTGGATGCATCACCCGGCCAGTGAACGAAATCGATTTCATTTGCGCCGGGCGAAAATGTTTTTGTCGTCGGCCAAAAACTGCGAGCAGGAAAGATTTGATCTGGCGCTGGTGCTGCCCAACTCGCCGCGTTCGGCGATTGAAACCTGGCTCGCCGGAATCCCGCAGCGCATCGGCCATGCGCGGCCGTGGCGGAATTTTTTCCTGACGCAACGCTATCGCGCCACGAACCGACGCCGTGAAAATGCGGAAACGTTCCGTGGCCGAAATTCAAAAAACTGATTTCCCATCTCCCAGCTCCCATCTCCCATCTCCCGGCCACCGCCCACCAAATCCACGAGTATCTGCATCTCGCCGCCGCGCTGGGCGCAAATCCGGAACCGCTGCCGCCGCAATTGTTCGTCACACCGGATGAAATCGAAGCCGCGAAGAAAAAATTTGGGCTGGAGAAAATCACGCAGCCGATCTTCGGCTTGAATCCCGGCGCGGAATACGGCCCGGCCAAACGCTGGCCGGTCGAACGATTCATCGCCGCCGCGCGCGAAATTCAAAATCGGACGAATTGCGTCTGGCTGATTTTCGGCGGGAAAGCGATCTCGAAATCGCGAATCAAATCGCTTCCCAACTCCCATCTGCCAACTCCCATCTCCTGAATCTGGCCGGCAAAACTTCGCTTCGCGAACTGATGTCGCTACTGAAACTTTGCCGCGTGCTGCTGACCAACGATTCCGGCCCGATGCACGTGGCCGCCGCGCTGGGCACGCCGGTCGTCGTGCCATTCGGCAGCACGTCGCCGGAATTGACCGGGCCGGGTCTGCCGGGCGACCCGCGGCATCGGCTGCTGAAATCCGACGCGCCGTGTTCGCCGTGTTTTCGGCGCGAATGCCCGATTGATTTCCGCTGCATGAATGGCATCAGCGTCGAGCGCGTCGTAGAAGCGGTTGTTGAAGTGTTGAAAGCTAAGCGTGTCGCGACGACATGCAGGCTCAAACGCCGCTGGAACTCCAGCGTGCCGATCGGCATGGCCTTGCAATTCGGTTTCAAGAAAATTCCTCTTGACACGCCGGCTCAACTGTCATATTGTTCTATGACAGTAAAAGAACACCATGATTTTTCAGATTGATTTCAAGTCCGGCAAGCCGGTTTATCTCCAACTGGTGGACCAGATCCGTTACGCGGCGGCTTCCGGCGCGTTGCGGCCCGGCGATCCGCTCCCGTCCATCCGCCCGCTGGCCGAGGAACTGCGCGTCAACCGCAACACCATCGCCAAGGCCTACGCGGAACTGGAAAGCCAGGGCGTCATCGAAACCATTCCCGGCAAGGGCTGCTTTCTGAAGGAAAACAATTCGCCGTTCACCAAACAGGTCCGCCAGAAGACTGCTGCTCACGGAAATTGACGAAGCCGTGGTGATGGCGCATCACCTGCAGGTGGACCGCGAAAAGTTTCTGGCGCTGGTCAAGGAACGGCTCGACTACTTTGAGCGCAAATCGAAAGGAAAATGATTCAACGGAAAGGACAACTCATGGAAACCAACACTCCCGTCATCGAAATCAAAATCTGACCCGCCGTTACGGCAAGCTGGATGCCGTCAACGGCCTGACTCTGACCGTCCGTGCCGGAAAATGTTACGGCTTTTTCGGCCGCAACGGCGCAGGCAAGACCACGACCATCAAATGCCTGCTGAATCTGCTCCGCCCCAATTCCGGCACGGCGCGCGTGTTCGGACTCGATCCGCAGCGCAACGAAGTGGCCGTGAAATCGCGCCTGGCCTACGTGCCGGATATGGTCGCGTTTTATCCGTGGATGACCGTGCGTGACACGCTGGAATATCTTGCCTCGTTCCGCAAACACTGGAACCGCGACATCGAAGCCGACCTGCTGAAGCGTTTTCAACTCGACCCGAAACAGAAGGCCAGCCATCTCTCGAGAGGCCAGAAGACGCAACTCGCGCTTATCGGCGCGATTTGTCCGGAACCGGAACTGCTCGTGCTCGACGAGCCGACTTCCGGCCTCGACCCGATTGTACGCCGCGAATTCATCGAGACCGTCATCGGCGCCTACCAATCCGGCGATCCGGGAAGCCGGACCGTGTTCGTCTCCACGCATCTCATTTCCGAATTCGAGGGCTTGATTGACGAATTCACCATCATCGAGCAAGGCCGCGAACTGCTGACGATGGAAGCTGACGCCGCGCGCGACCGTTTCCGCAAAATCCACGCGCGGTTCGCGCAGCCGCCGGCGCAATTGGATTTGCCTGGCGCATTGAACGTGAAACAAAACGGACGCGAAATGGAAATTCTGACCAACGGCAACAGCGAGCAACTGCTGGAAAAACTCAAATCGCGCTCGCCGGAGGAACTGCGCTGCGAATCGCTCTCGCTGGAGGAAATTTTTGTGGCGTCGGACATCTTGAAAAAAGCGAAGGCATGAACGCGCTTGTCAAAAAGGAAATCCGGCTGCTGCTGCCGAGTTTTTTGCTCGGCTTGGCGCTGGCCTTCTCCGTCTGGCTGATACCGGCCAAGTCAGTCACCGGCCTCAGGGAGGGACTTGTGGGCCTTCCCTTTTTGTGCTGTCCGGCCGTGCTGGTGATGATGATGCTGGCTTCGTTCGGACAAGAGTTCAGCGCGGGTACCTTCTCCCTGCTCCTGTCCCAGCCCATTCCCCGCCAGCGCCTCTGGTGGACGAAAACGCTGCTGCTCGGCGTGGCGGCTCTGCTCATCTGGCTGGTCTGGTGTGTTTGCTATTGGTTGCACAACCCGGGCAAATTGGAGCCGGGGGAATTGCGGCATATCTTTGCCGGCTTCGCCATTTACGTACTTGTCGGGTATTCGGGCGGGCTTTGGACGGTGCTGTTGTTCCGCCAGGTGGCGGCGGCTTTTTGGTTTACGGTTCTGATTCCCGCGATGGTGGTGGTGACGTTGGGAAATCTCTTGGAAAATTACCCGGCCGATGTCCAGTTCAGCGTGCCGGCCGGTGTCCTGACCCTGTATGGCATTGCCGGTTTTTTACTGGCGCGCCGGCTGTTCTTGCGGGCGCAAGATACGGCGTGGACCGGCGGGATCATCGACTTTTCAAGATGGCGGTATTTTGAGCGCGGTGCCCGATCAAGCGTATCCCTGCGCCGGCGTCGGCCCTTTGCGGCGTTGCTGAAAAAAGAGTTTCAACTGCACTCCATCAGCCTGCTTTTCGCATGTGCGCTGCTGGCACTGCACCTCGGAGTCTTTTTCCTGCGAGCGTTTTACAGCAATTACCATAGAAGTTCGGTGGCTGGCATTGTTTCGGACTTTTTCTGGACTTTGTGGCTGGTTATGCCGGTGATTATTGGCTGCTCGGCGGTGGCGGAGGAGCGGAAACTGGGCGTGGCCGAAGCACAACTTTGCCTGCCGGCCTCGCGGCGCATCCAGTTCGCCGCCAAATTTATTCCGACCCTGATTTTTGGCACGTTGCTGGGCGGTTTCATGCCGTTATTGTTGGAGGCCATCGCGGCGTATTTTGGCGTGCCAAACGAAATTTTCACGGCCAAGGCTCATGACTCAGGACTATTGGGAAACGGATTGTTTTGGTTCCGAATTTGCATCGTCGCCCTGTCGGCGGGACTGGCTTGGGCCGGCTTTTATGCCTCGACGCTTACCAGAAATTTTCTTCACGCGTTGGCCGCCGCCATCACCACCGTCCTCGGATGCGTCTTGTTCGGCGCTGCCATTGGGTATGTCATGGCACAACGGATGACGTTTTTCGGCATCATGCCGTGGCACTCGATATTGCCGTTCCTTATCGCCATTCCGGCGATTCCCGCGAGCTTGCTGTGGCTGGCCTGGCTGAATTTCAATCATTACCTTGAAAGCCGGCGTTTGTGGCAACGCAACGTTCTGGTTCTGGCCGGAACGGTGATTTTTATCGTCGCCAGCAGCACCGCGATTTACAACCGCGCTTGGGAAATTTTTGAACCGGCGGAGCCGCCGCATGGCCCGGCGAAATTTTCATCATCAGCTCCGCCAAAGTTGCAAAACGGCGAATCATGACAATTTCCTCATCCAGTTGCCCGATGGCCGGATCTGGTGCGACAGCTTGGGTTATTCATATTTTAACGGCCAGATGAACGACTGGGATTGGTTCTGGTATGGGGTTTTCCCTCCGTTGCCAGCCAGCGCCGGGCCGCAGCAATTCATTGCGGGTTCAAATTGGGTTTCGGCAACGACAAGTCACATCGAATTTTGGTATCCAGTAGGAGTGGGACCTTCAAAAGGCGCCTATGTCGTCGGCTATTTGGACACAGTTGGCATCCGTCAGGATGGCACGCTTTGGATTTCAGCCGAATCAAAACCGGGAGTCTGGACGGGTGCGCAGATGGTGCGTTTTGGCGACGAAACCAACTGGCAACAAGCCGGCTGGTCGCAAGATGGATCTTCTGCTATTAAAGAACGATGGAACGCTCTGGCGCTGGGGAACGAATCATTTTGAGTGGAGCCAGTGGCGCACGAATTGGCCGACGGTGCGAACCTTCAACCCCCGGCAAATCGGCACGAATTCCGATTGGAGGGAGATTATTCCCAGCCTATGGTGGATCGGCTGCGCCCGAAAAACCGATGGCAGCGTGTGGACCGTTGGCGAGGATTACAAAACCGGCCGGGACGAACTGAAACACGCAACCAATCTGGACCAAATTGTATCTCAAACCAGCTCCTTTGAGCGGTAACGGTTCGGGAGCTTACGTCGGCAAAAATGGAACTTTATGGGCACACATTTCGCACTGGGAAAACGGATTGGAAACCCGTCGGGGCTTTCAACAAATTGGCAAGGGAAGCAACTGGCTTTCGGTGGCGGTTAGCCAGCATTGGCTGGTCGCGCTCAAATCTGATGGCTCGTTATGGAAATGGGACTTTTGGGATTTTCCCCAGTCAGAAGTCGCCCGGACTCAACCAACCCGGTTGGGAATCCATAACGATTGGGTCGCACTGAACAACACTTGGGGTGGAATTGTTTCGCTCGCCGCCGACGGCAGCTTGTGGTTTTGGCCGGCCGCGAACTATAACGAGCATTGACTTTGTTGAAATCCCCCAAGCAGCCGGTTTTGCTCGGCAACATTTTCGGCAAATCGAATTGATGCTGTAGCGGCGGTCTGTGACCGCCGCCATCCAAGCCGCCCAGATGGCGACGCTCATAGAGCGCCGCTACAATTCCCACTTCAATTAAACTTTGTGCCGTTATGGCTTCGTGCTAATTTTGTCCCGTGGAAACGGTCACCAAATTGACGAATGAACTCGTCGCGTCGTATGCGCGCGTCGGGGGCATCAACCATCTGGACGGCAAAAACCTGCCGTCCAATCATGCCATCACCGCCATTACGCAGGATTTGCTGCGGCTGCTGTTTCCCGGTTTTTTCGACGAGAAACCGATTCATTCGTCGGAAATCAAGGTGGTGACGGCGGAATTGCTCGATGCGGTGCGCGGCGCGCTGGAGGACGAAATTTACAAAGCCCTCGAATACAATCCGCCGCCGGAATTGCCGAAGAAAAGTCTGCGGTCGGCGGCGCACAGCCTGACGCTGGAATTTCTCGAGAGCCTGCCGCGCTTGCGCGAGGTGCTCCAAACGGACATCGAGGCGGCCTACAACGGCGACCCGGCGGCGTTGAGCCGGGAGGAGGTCCTTGTGTCGTATCCGTTTGTTGAGGCGATTGCGGTGCAGCGGCTGGCGCACGAATTGTATTTGAAAAACATCGCGCTGATTCCGCGCATCATGACCGAGTGGGCGCATTCGCGCACGGGCATGGATTTGCATCCGGGCGCGCAAATCGGTTCGCATTTTTTTGTGGACCATTGCACCGGCACGGTCGTGGGCGAAACGGCCATCATCGGCGACCATGTGAAAATGTATCAGGGCGTCAGGTCTGGTGGCGAAATCCACTCGCTGTGGGGCAGGCGTTGCGCGGCAAGAAACGGCATCCCACCCTCGAAGACCGGGTGACGATTTATCCCGGCGCGACGATTATGGGCGGCGACACGGTCGTCGGCGAAGGCAGCACCATCGGCGGCAACGTGTTTCTGACGAACAGCGTGGCGCCGTATTCCCTTGTGACCCAGGAAAACGCGGATGTGAGGTGATGAAAAAGGAACGGGAAAAAATCGGCGGATTTTCAGATTTGAGCGGCGAGTTTCGCGGCCAATTCCGGCGGCAACGCGTTTCGGTTTTTCATTCAAGCCCGTGCAAACGTGAAACGTTTCGGCTTCGAGCAGCAATTTCCCGTTTTGATTCACAACGCGGTGGCCGAAGTTCACGCGCACGCCCGAAACGAGCGTCGGCCGGACCTCAATCGTCAGCAGGTCGTCGTAGCGCGCCGGCGATTTGTAATTTAACCGGGCTTCAATGAGGGGAAAAATCACATCGCGCTCCTGCCATTCCAGGACCGTCGAGCCGAGCGAGCGGATGAATTCGCCGCGCGCGGCCTCGAGCACATCGAGGTAGCGCGAATGATAAACGTGGTTGCCGAGGGTGCATTCGGCATAGGTGACGCGGTGCTGGTAACGGAACGGAGCAGCCATGCACGCAGCGTAAGGACGCGGGCCGAAAGTTCAACGCTGAAAAAACACTGTCCAAATCTTGATCGTCAGCGCGATTTTAATCCGGCGGTGCAATGATTACGATTAAGGGCAGAATTAAGATCAGGATTTCGATGAAAATCCGGTTGCGCGGACGGCATTTGCGGTTATGTTACTTCCGTGAACTGGCAGCAAATCATTTCGTTGGCAATCGTTGCAGTGGCCGCCGGGTTGTTATTGTGGGGGCGTTTTCGCCCGCGCAAATTCAGCTTCCAGCGCGACACGCATTGCGGCTGCTCGGCGTCGGGCGAGTCGGCGGCGCAGAAAAGTTCGATCGTTTTTCATGCTCGCAAGGGCGAACGCCGCGAAGTGGTCGTTCGAATGAAATGATTTCTTTCGCTTGCTTATTTGCCAATCAGACAACATAATTTTCCATCATGGCCGTAACTAAAGTGAGTTCTGCGGTGCATTTTACCTCCCGGGCGGTGGGTGTGCGCGGACGCGAAGGCGCGATCAGCGGTCATTGGGTGCCGAACACCGACGTGTACGTGACGGACACCGGGCTGGTCGTCAAGGTGGAGCTGGCCGGCATGAAGAGCGACAGCCTGGAAATCACCGTCGAGGGCAACTGCCTCCGCATCAGTGGCAACCGGCCGGACGGCTGCCGTGCGTCCAAATGCAGTTTCCTGGTCATGGAAATCAGTTACGGGCCGTTTGAAAGCGTGCTTGAATTGCCTGCGGGTTACGACCTGAGCCAGGCGAAAGCGGCTTATGTAAACGGCTTTTTGCGAATTGACGTGCCTTTGGCACGCCAGCCGCTTTCCAAAACAACCAAGGTGCCGATCGCCGAAGGGAACTAGTCTCCCCTGGATTTTCAGGTTCGGCGGCATCTAAACTGAAAGCAGGAGTGACGATGACCTCGCCAGAAACGGAGTTTGTCAGCATTCTGGACGCGCCTGAAAGTTCGGCGTCGTCACCGCCCCGCATTTCCTCGCGTTCGCTCCCGGAGACGCTGCCGATTCTCGGCCTCTCCGACATTGTAATCTTTCCCGCGGCCATTGTGCCCTTGCTCGTTGAAACCGGGCCGAGCCTGCGGCTGGTTGACGATGCGGTGGCGGGCGACCGTCTGATTGGCGCCGTGCTGCAAAGCAAACCCGACGTGGCCGAGCCGCTGCCGGAGGATTTGCACAAGGTCGGCTGCGTCGTGCGTCTGGTAAAAATGGTGAAGTTTCCCGACGGCACCGCGCGCATGCTGGTGGAGGGCCTGTGGCGCATTCGCGTCAAGGAATACTCGCCTGCCGAGCCGTATCTGCGCGCCAGCTACGAATTGTTGCGTGACGTGACGGAGGATTCGATTGAATCCCAGGCGCTGTTCCGCAACGCGCAAAAACAGTTCCAGGAAATCGCCAAACTTTCGGCCGCGCTGTCCGACCACGTGAAGGTCGCCGCGATGAACATGGACGCGCCCGGCCATTTTACCGACCTCGTCGCCGCCAACCTGAACCTCGAACTCAGCGACCGCCAGGAATTGCTCGAAACCGTTTCCGTCCGCGATCGCCTGCAAAAGCTTTTGCCCATGCTCAACCGCGAGTACGAGGTGCTCACGCTGAGTTCCAAAATCCAGAGCGACGTCGCCAGCTCCATTGCCAAGACCCAGCGCGACTTCTTTTTGCGCGAGCAGATGCGCGCCATTCAACGCGAGCTGGGCGAATCCGATCCGGGCGCGAACGAAATCAAAACGTTGCGCGGTAAAATCGAGCAGACGCCGATGCCCGATGAGGCGCGCAAGGCCGTGTTGCAGGAATTGGAACGCCTTCAGCAGACGCCGCCCGCCGCCGCCGAATACGCCGTTTCGCGCAATTACCTCGACTGGATTTTAAGTCTGCCGTGGGAAAAGGAGACCGAGGACAAACTGGATTTGAAGACCGCCGAGCGGATTTTGAACGAGCAGCATTTCGGCCTGGAAAAAGTCAAGGACCGCCTGCTGGAGTTCATCGCCGTCATCAAACGGCGGAAACAGATCAAAGGCCCGATTCTATGTCTGGTGGGTCCGCCCGGGGTCGGCAAAACCTCGCTCGGCAAGAGCGTGGCCGACGCACTGGGCCGCAAGTTTGCGCGCATCTCGCTCGGCGGCATGCGGGATGAGGCTGAGATTCGCGGCCATCGGCGCACCTACGTCGGGGCGTTGCCCGGACGCATCATCCAAACCCTCCGCCGCATCGAAAGCCGCAACCCGGTCATTTTGCTGGATGAACTGGACAAGGTGGGGGCGGATTTCCGGGGCGACCCGGCGTCGGCGCTGCTCGAAGTGCTCGACCCGGCGCAGAACAACACGTTCACGGACCATTTTCTCGATCTGCCGTTCGATCTGTCGCGCGTGCTTTTTATCACGACGGCGAACTGGCTTGACCCCGTTCATCCCGCGCTGCGCGACCGGCTGGAAGTCATCGAACTGCCCGGCTACACCGAATCCGAAAAATTGCAAATTGCCAGGCGTTACCTCGTACCGCGCCAGATCGAGGAGCATGGCCTCACGCGGCAGGAAATGAAGTTCACCGAAGCCGCGTTGCGCAAGTTGATTCAGGAATACACCCGCGAAGCCGGGGTGCGCCAGTTGGAACGGGAAATCGCCGCGCTCGCACGCAAGGTCACGCGCAAAATCTACGGCAATAACACGGCCAGAAAGCCGGTGGTGATTGCGGGTTCCACGCTGCGGGATTTTCTGGGCGCGCCGAAATTTGTTTCCGAAACGGCGGAAAAAATCACCGAATTCGGCATTGCCACCGGCCTGGCCTGGACGCCCGTCGGCGGCGAGATTCTGTTCATTGAAGCCACGCGGATGCGCGGCCGGGGCAACCTGCTGCTGACCGGCTCACTCGGGGACGTGATGAAAGAAAGCGCGCAGGCGGCGTTGAGTTACCTGCGCAGCCAGGCCAAAAAGCTCGGCATTGACTTGAGCGATTACAACAAACTCGACCTGCACATTCACGTGCCCGCCGGCGCGACGCCGAAGGACGGCCCGAGCGCGGGCGTGGCCATCGTTGCGGCGCTGGCGTCGTTGTTGCTGAAACGGCGTGTGCGGGCAGGCATCGCGATGACCGGCGAAATCAGCCTGCGCGGCCGCGTGCTGCACGTGGGCGGCATCAAGGAAAAAGTCCTCGCCGCGGCGCGCTTCAAAATCAAGGAAGTGATTTTGCCGGAACAGAACAAGAACAGCTGGCTTGAAGTGCCGGCGGAGGTGCGCGCAAAAATCAAGGTCCATTTCGTCCGGCACATTTCGGATGTCCTGCAACTCGCGCTGGAGCCGGAATGAATTCTTCCTCCTCGTCCTCGTTCTCGTCCTCGAAGGGATGGCCGCGAAACGCGAAACGCCGGCTCGGTCGTCCCGGTGGGACTTGTCCGACGACCGACCCATTCCCGGCGTTGAAACGCCGGGCTATTTCCGGAAGTCCCTTCGGGACTGCGCCCTGTTTGCCATTACGTCAATTTTGCTGATCGCGTTTGGCGCAACGGCAGAAACGACGAATACTTTGGCCGACGCGGATATCCAAGGCCGCCAACTGGCGCACCAACTTTGCGGGCGCGACCAAGGAAAATTTCACCAACACCGGCGTTCTGAAGATCCGGGATGGGAAAGGCAAGCGAACCGCAATCCCGGTGAAATTCAGGTCGTCGTCACAGTAACAAATTGGTAGAGCAGGCCTTTTAGGCAAAGTTCCAGCAGTAACCTTGCCGACGGAACATGTTGATTGCGACCATTGCGACGGCCAGAACCGAACGTTATGTACTTTTTGAAAATGGAAAACATCAAGATTGACCATCGCGAATATTCATATTGGAAGGGCGAAGCGGCAATCGAACAATGATCTCCGTTTGCCAGTTCAGATTTTTCAATTGCCGACCTGGGCCTGGAATTTTTCCACTGGCCGGAGCAGAAGGTTTTGAAAAAGGAATTCCGGCGCAATTGCGGTTGTGTGGTTTTGGAAAGCACGAACCCGAATCCGGCCACGAACGGCTATTCGCGGGTGGACTCGTGGATTGACGAGGAGAGCTGCGGCATCGTCATGGCCAAGGCCTATGATGCACAGGACAGATTGCTCAAGGAATTTTATCCCAAGGACATCAAAAAAGTGAAGGGCCAGTGGCAGGTGGAGAGCATGGAAATTGACAACGTGCAGACCGGCTCGCGCACACGGCTGGAGTTTGATCTGAAGGCGCCGTGAGTCATCCAGTGTTCTCAAATCGAGCGGTACTCAAACCTGGGTGAATAAGATTGGGAGCAAAATGAGAATAAGTCTGCCAGCCACACGCTTGACAACTTTGCCGGGAAGGCGCACGCTGCACGCAGTCAGTATGAACATTGTGTCTCGCCTGAATATCCTGCTGGTGTGCGTCGGCGTTTTGGGCGGCGCACGGGCTTTCACCGCCGAAACTGATCTGGTTTCTCCACCGCAATCAACCGAGGCTTCGACGCAGGCCGTGGTGAACGGTTATCTGCAGATTCAGGAACAGCTTCATGCCACGCTTCTGGCCATTGAAACCAACCGGCAACAGGCCGAGGCGGAGGCCGCCACCAACAGCGCCGCTTTGACGGCGCGCCTCCAGGCCCTCGAACAAACCATCGCCGATCAGCGCGCCAGCGAAATCGAGGCGGCGCGCAAAACGCAGCAGCTCGCGCTATTTATGGCGGGTGCCTTCGGGCTGATCGGTTTGAGCATCATGCTGCTGATGGTTTATTTCCAGTGGCGCGTGTTCACACAACTCATCAAGATCACCACGCGGCAACCTTCCGCGTTCGCGCTGGGCGACAACCGGGCGTTGCCGTTGGTCGAGGCGGCCAACGAACTCGCCGCCCCCGGCCGCGCCGCAGTGGAATCATCGAACACGCGCTTGCTCGGCGCGGTTGAGCGGCTGGAAAAGCGGATTTTGGAATTGGAACAAATCGCGCGCGCGCCGCTGGCCGAACCAGCCGTGCCGTCCTCCGCCAACAAAAATGGGGCGCCGCAGGGTGCGGACGATCGCGAAGAGTGCGTCGCCAACCTGATCACCGAGGGCCAATCGCTGTTGACTGCCAATGAACCACAAAAGGCGCTGGAATGTTTTGACGTGGCGTTGCAGTTGCAGCCGAAACACGCCGAGGCACTGGTCAAAAAGGCCGGCGCGCTGGAAAAGCTGGGACGGCTGGATGACGCCATTGTCTGTTACGATCACGCCATTGAGGCAGACGGTTCGATGACCATCGCCTATCTCCACAAGGGCGGCCTGTTCAACCGCATGGCGCGCTACGACGAGGCGTTGCGGTGTTACGAACAGGCTTTGCAGACGCAGGAGAAGAAGTTTGCGTGAGGACCGGGGGGGCCTGCCGTTGCGTCAGTTGAATTCCATCCGATTGCGGACGCGCTCGGTTTCAAGCTGGCGGCGGAGCATTTCAATCTTGAGCTTGAGCAACTCGTGGTTCTCCTCGGTGCGCGCAGTGAGTTCCTTTTCGAGTTCCTGAATGCGCGATTCATAGGCACGCATCCGGTCCTGGAGCGGTGCCTGCAGCGAGTCCAGCCGGTGGATCATCGCAACCAGTTCCATGGCGGCGTTTTCCTGCGCCCGGAGCAATTCGCGGCGGTGGGCGGCCAGTTCCTGAACCACGGCTTCCTTGACCGCCTGCGTCAGGAGCGGCGCGAGGGCGTCGCGCGTGGCAACGAGCCGCTCCGCATTTTGCTGGGCGGGAAGACTCGACGCCGGCCGCACGCCCAGCGCAAGCGAGATGATTGCGTTGGCGACGGCGGTGCCATCCGCGCCGCAGCGCGGGCATTGCACCGGCCCCGGCATCCGGCCGTCCACCGGAGACACGTCAAAGGCGTATTTCTGGCCGCAGCCGCAAATGATTTTAATGGGAATTATCATGTCAGTGCCGGCGATGCCAAATAGCTTTCACCATAAAAACGATTTTTGTTCGCTCAACAACCGGTCGCCGCGCCAGAGTGTGGCACGCCACGCGATGAGCCCGCCGAAATTCTTGTAATCCGCGCCGCCAAGGGTCAGCGAATTCCAGCGTCGCAGGAGCGGCGGCGGCACTTCCTGTTCCAGCATGCTCTGGGTGGGCTTGCCCCCCGCGCCGATGCCATGGAGTTCGATGCGCAGCTTGTATTGTGCAACGGACGGGTTTTCGACCTGCCATAAAAAGTCGAAGCGGATGGCCGAAATGTCGTTGGTGTGCCGGCTCAGGTAAGCCTGGTAGGCATCGCGGTCGTAAAGGCTCGGCGAAACCGCGTCGTGCCCTTTCAAGTCGAGGAACAAGGGCAACATTTTAACGATGCGGCCTTTTTCAATCCCGTCTGCGAAGGCCGGGAGCACGGCGAGCAGCAGCAAAATCATCAAGAACCGGCGCATGACGGAACAATAACGAACCGCGCGGCAAACTCAACTCCCTTTTCGCTATTCGCAATAAAAGCCTACGATGCGGATGTCCGTCGGCGAATTGCGGAAGACGATGGCGGTGTATTTGCGCGGCGGGACGTTGCCGATCTGCGCGGTAACCTGGACTTCGAACGTGGAACTGCGCGTGGTGACAAGGTTCCCCGCCGCTGGATTATTATCCCCGGCACTTTGAAGTGCCACCGCGGGGCTTAGGAATGGCGTGTCGTCCTCCGTGCCATCCACACCGTCAGGACCGGCGCGCAATTTGATAAGGTTTTCAGCTATGGCGGCGTCCACGCCGGGAATCAATTGCAGGACGTTTGCGTCGGCGGTGTTGATGTTGATGTGTCCGTTGGAAATGGGCGTGAAAACGTCCTTCAACCCGAACGGATAACACGGATTCTCGTTCGGGCGAGTTGCCAAAGCCGAGCTTGTGCTGGAACGTCGGGCCCGGACGGTTCGACGCGCAGCCGCCCCAGTAAATTTCCGGGTGATCGAGAATTCCCCGAACGAGCAGCAGTTCGGATATGTCGTCAATCGGCGCGTTCTTGGCATAGTAGGGTGGATCGAGGCCCTGATAATAATCGCTTTCCGCGCCAGCAACACGCGGCGGGCCGGCCGGACCAATCCAGTCCTGAATCGAATCCGCCACCACGGAAATGTCATTGGCGTCCACACCCATGACCGTTAGCGCCTGCTGGATTTCAAGGCTGTTGGCGGTGTTGATGTTCGCCTTGCGTTCGAGGTCAATGATTTTGAGTGAAACTGTTCCGTCCCCGACGGGATAATTGTTCAACGAAAAACCCGCCAACGGGCCGTTGGTTTCGCAATCGGACCCCGACCCGCCCGCCCAGATTTGATTCAAGGAATCATAAGGGCACTTCTCCTGCGCCAAAACCCAACACGCCAGTCCCACGCCCGAACGGCCGAGCCAATAAAACTGCGTTTCCGAATTTGCGTTGTGCGCGAGCCGGGTCTCCACTTTCATTGACAGCGCGAAACCCGCCGCCAAGGCGGACAACACCAGAATTGCAATCAACGCGGTGATGAGTGCTATGCCGTCGGAGTTGTGGCCAAGGCGGATTTTCATCAGTGGCCGGTTTGCAGGATGGATGGCAGGGTGACGGATGGGATGGCGATGAGGCGCGTTACCGCGAACCCCGGCGCTGCGTTGCCAGCACCCGCGTTGCCGCCGAGCGCAAGGTTGATGCGCACCATCGCGGGAATCGAATTCGTGCTGTCCCATACATCAACCCAGTCCATGTTTGTTGTGTCCCAGCACTCAACGGTGAATTTTCTCACGTCGCGCGCCAGGACGAGCGGCGTTTGCCGCTCGTCCGGGTCCATGTCCATGAGCGCCGGAGTCTGGCGCAGCACCAGGTCCATTTCCGAATCCCGCCCCGGCTCAACACTGAAAATGAGCCGCCGCAGATTGAAACCGCCGAATTTTCCGTCGCGCGGGAAAACCTCCGGCAACCGTGCGGTGAAGCTCAATTCCGACTGGTTGCCGTTCTGGGTGGAGTTGGTGAAGACGTAATATTCCATGGACGCCTGAAATGACTGGATGCAAGTAAGCGAATCCTCAATCGTCCGGAGGGCGATGCGCTGGCGTTGGGCCTGGGCCGCGGTGTTCTGACCGACTTGCGACGAGCGCAAAATCAGCGTCCACGTCGAATAAATCGCCGCGATGACGATGCTGAAAATCGCGATGGCGACCATGATTTCAACCAGCGTGAAGGCGCGGACGGAATTCGGTATTGGAAATGCCTTTTTCAATTTCAATGGGGTCTGGCCACGGTTGCTCCATCAAGACTGCCGGCGGGCGACAGGGGGGCAAAAAACAAATTGGTCATGCTGGAGACAATCTCATGGTTGCCGGTCGTGCTTTGCACGATATAACTTGCCTGGAAAAGTTTATTGGTTCCCACCTCCTCGATTTCGTAGGTGCAATCGTACCCGTTGTAGGCGTCTCCAAGCAGGTCCCCGAGGTTGATCGTGTAAGTGCCTTCGACCAGTTGATTGGTCGCCGAAAGCCAGGACGCCACCGCGCCCGCATCCACCAGCGGCCTTTGTAACCGTCGCGCGTTTTCAAGCGAGCTGGAGACCAGTCCCAAAATCGCGAACACGCCCATGAAGAAAACGCCGATGGCGATCATCACCTCCAGCAGTGAAAATCCATTCCGCCGCGCCCCGGTTGTGATTTCCGTATTCATTTGTTCACGTCCGACACGGTGGCCAGGCCGGTGGAAAATTCCAGCGTGATTTTGCGCCAGTCGTCGCTGGAGTGCAGCACCATTGTCATCTCGCTGCTCGTCCCATTGGGATAAAAGAACACGCGCGCCGATTCCGACGCGCCGCAGTCCTGCAAATCGATGTCGAGCATCGCAATCTCGATCCCCGTGGGCAAAGTGGCAGACACGACCCTGCCGGAGGATGCATTTACACCCCCCGCCGCGCCCACCACTTCGAATCGGCGCTCCTGTGGATAAAATACGACCGCTGTGCTCTGGTTCTGCAAAATCGCCCGCGTCCGCGCCTCCCCGCAAACGTCCTCCACGTCGCTTACCGCCTTGCGCATGCCATCCTTGCGGAAGGTTTGGAGGATCGAAGGCACACCCATCGCCGCAATCAGGCCCATGATGGCCACGACGATCATGACTTCAATCAGCGTAAAGGCCGGCGGCTGACGCAGGTGACGTGACACGTGACCCGCCTGTGCTTCGCACGTCGCGATGTCTTTCTTGTCGCTTGTCAAGGGCCACGGGTTACTCATTGGCCCTCACGCGTGGATTTGCGCCACCAGCCGGAACAGCGGCAGCAGGATGCTCAGCAGCAGGAAGCCCACGACGATCGCCATGAGGATGATGAGCACCGGCTCGATGAGGTTGGTCATCACCCGCAGGGCGATTTGCAATTCGCCTTCGTAGGTGTCGGCAAGATTGTTCAACGCGCCCGGTACGTCACCCGTCTCCTCACCGATGCGCACCAGGTCCACCATCAACTGCGGAAAAAGTTTGCTGTACGCCAGCGGCTGCGCGAGCGTCTTGCCGTCCGTAACGGCGTCGCGCGTCTGGGCAATCGCTTCTTTGATAAGGCGGTTGGACATGACCTGTTCCGTGATTTTCAACGCCGTCAACACCGGCACGCCGTTTTGCAGCAACGTGCCGAGCGTCCGCGCGAACTGGGCGAACAAATTCAATTTCACCACCTTGCCGAGCACCGGCGCCTTCATTTTCCATTCGTCCAGTTTGCGCGCGCCCTCGTCGCTGGCCTGAATGCGCTTGAACGATATGACC
Source organism: uncultured Verrucomicrobiae bacterium (assembly GCA_963754775.1). Taxonomy (GTDB): domain Bacteria; phylum Verrucomicrobiota; class Verrucomicrobiia; order Limisphaerales; family UBA11358; genus UBA11358. The sequence goes on along the minus strand of CAVWHM010000018.1, from coordinate 16,435 downwards.
GCCACAATCATCAGAAACGCAAGCAGCCACCAGTAGTGCAGCGCGAAATTGCTGAGTCCGATCAGCAAGCGGGTCGGCAGCGGCAGTTGCACGTTGAACCCGTTGAAAATCTGCACGAAGCGCGGCATCATGAAGAACATGAAAAATGTGATGATGCCCGCGCCCACGCAGCACACCATCGCCGGATAAATCAGCGCTGAAGTGAACTTTGCCTGCACCTCGGCAAACTGCTGGAAATGGTTCGCCATGCGCCGCAGGACTTCCACCAGCGAACCGCTTTGCTCGCCGGCGCGCACCATGTTGACATACAAATCCGAAAAAATGCGCGGTTGCCGCGCCATCGCGTCCGACAAACCACGGCCCTCGGAGACTTCCTGTTTCAAATCCGCGGCTCACCTCGGCGGGAATGCCCTTGGACTCCAGATGAGTCATGCTGTTAAGCGCCACCGTCAGCGGCATGCCGGAGTTGAGGAGGTTCGCCAATTGCTGGGTGAACGTCGCCAGCTCCTGCAACCTCGGTTTGCGTTTCTTTTGAAACTGCGCGCGCACCGCCGGCGGCAAAAACGCGAGCAAATCCATTTTTTTTCCGTCGCTCGGCTGGCCATTGGCAGCCGCGCCGCCTTTGGCCGTGTCCACCGCAATGGGGAAAAGCCCAAGCCGCTGGATTTGCACCAGGGCCGCCGGACGGTCGGCCACCTCCAAAACGCCTTCAACCAGTTCACCGGAGCGGCGCCGGGCCTTGTAGGAAAATTGCGGCATATCCCTTTATTTAAAACCGTTGCGCACCAAAAGTTTCACATGCCGCCGCGACGATAACCCTGCAAATCCAGCGTCACGTGCGTGTAACCGATCTTTTGGAGCGTGTGCGTGACCTTGGTTGAAATGCCATCCTCCAAAAATCGCGGGATCTCCGCCGGTCCAAGCTCGATGCGGGCGAGATGGAGCGCGGAGTGCGGAATGCGGAGTGCGGAGCCATTCGCTTCGGAAGCGGTTCTGTTTTCATTCCGCATTCCGAACTCCGCATTCCGCATTTCATGGTGCCTGACCCGCACGTCGTGAAACCCCAGATCGCGCAGCACATTTTCCGCCTGTTCAATCATGGCCAATTTTTCCGGCGTCACCGGTTCGCCATGCGGCACTCGCGAACTCAGACACGCCATTTGCGGCTTGTCTGCCGTCGGCAAACCGAGTTGCTCCGACAGCCTGCGGATTTCCGCCTTCGTCAGGCCGGCTTCCTTGAGCGGCGCGCGCACTTGAAACTCCGCCGCCGCCTGCGCGCCGGGACGAAAATCACCCGCGTCACTCGCGTTTTCGCCGTACGCAATCACCGCGAAATGGCCGGCGCATGCCAGCGGCGTCAGTTGTTCGAACAACTCGTGTTTGCAAAAATAGCAGCGGTTGGCCGGATTGGCCGTGTAATCGTGGTTTTCAAATTCCTTCGTCTGAATAACGCGAACCGGGAACGAGAATTTTTCAGCCACCGCCAGCGCGTCGGCGAGTTCGCGTCGCGGCAAACTTGGTGAATCGGCAATGACGGCCAGGGACCTTTCGCCGAGCGCCCCATGCGCCACGTACGCGAGAAAGGCCGAATCCACGCCCCCCGAATACGCCACCAGGCATGAGCCGTAGCCGCGCAATAACTGGCGCAAATGTTCAAGTTTGTTCGCTGACACGACTCCTAAACTCGCATTTCCCGAATCACTTGTCGAGTCGCGTAAAATGCTTGACGCGGAGGGCGATTTGGGCTGTCTTGGAGGCAATATGAAAACGAAAATCTTTCTGGCATTTCTGGGAGCGGCCATCATCACCGCCGGCTGCGTCGGCACGGTGAGCGGCACGAAAACGGGAGCCTTGTTGCCTAACCGGGATCAGGTTCAAGGCCGTTATCAACGTTCCGTGGACCAGGTGTATCAGGCGGCGGTGCAGGTCATTCAAAACGACGGGGTGATGGTGACGGAATACATTCCGCACGATACGACCAACACCGTGCGTGCGTTGCGCGGCAAAGTGAACCAGCGCAATGTGTGGATACGCGTGGCCGCGGAGACTCCACAAGTCACGCAGGTCACCGTACAGGCGCGCACGGGGGTGGGCGGTGACGTTGACCTTGCCCACGAGTTGGAAAAGGAAATCGCGCTAAAGCTGACAACGGAGTGAGTCTGATTTCAAGACGGATTTCTGTTCCTGAACGCCGGGCTGCACGCCCGGCGTTTTTATTTTGCACGGGCGCGCGGTAAAATTTAAACGGCCCGGGACTTTTCCGGGATAATGTGGTCGGGGTGATTGGCCCGGCTGATGGCCGTGTCATAGGTGATGGCGCACTTGCAGTATAAATCGTAAAGGCAATTGTCCATCAGAACCATTCCCTCCTTGCGCCCGGTTTGAATCGTGTTTTCCAGCTGGTGCAACTGATTTTCACGGATCAAATTCCGCACCGCCCCGTTCGCCACGAGCAATTCACAAGCCAGCACGCGGCGCCGGCGGTCTGCCGCCGGCAACAGGTCCTGGGCAATAATGCCCTGCAAGGCGTTGGCGAGTTGCAAAATGATTTGTTTTTGCGCGCTGCCTTCAAAGACACCGATGATGCGTTCCAGCGCGTGCGAGACGTTGGGCGAATGCATGGTGGCCAGTATGAGGTGGCCGGTTTCCGCCGCGGTCAAGGCCGTGGAAATCGCCTCGTGATCGCGCATCTCGCCCACGACGATCACATCGGGGTCCTGCCGCAACACGTGGATCAAGGCGCTATTGAAGGAGTGCACGTCCGTCAACACTTCCTGCTGCACGACAATGGCGCGTTTGTTTTCGTGGACGAACTCGATGGGGTCTTCAATGGTGACAATCTTGCACCGGCGTTCGCTGTTGATGAGGTCAATCAGGTAATTGAGCGTCGTCGTCTTGCCTGCGCCCGTGGGCCCGGTCACCAGCACCAGCCCGTTCGGCCGGCGGGCCAGGTCGTCAATCTTTTCCGGCAGGCCCAGTTCCTCGCGGGTGGCAATCTTGTCGCCGCAAAAGCGGAAGCTCATTTCCGGGTGCCCGTTGCGCCGGTAAAACGTGGCCCGCACCCGCCCGGCCACACTGTGGAGGATGGAAATGCACAGCTCCCATTCCTGCTCGAATTTTTTCTTCTGCTGTTCGTTCAGCAGACTGTCCGCCACGGCGGCGATTTCGTCCCCCGTCAGCGCGTCTTCATCGGCAATAATGATTTCGCCGTTCACGCGAAACGCGGGCGGCACCCCCGCCACCAGGTGCAGGTCGGACGCGTCAAATTCATTGGCCGCGGAAAGCAGCCGGTTCAAATTTCCCTTGCTCATCGGTTGAAGAGTTGCCACCACCAGCCGCGCACCCGCGCCCGGAGCCCCTTCCCGGAAAGCTGGATGAGGGCCAGATCGGTTTCTCGAGAATGGGGGTTTAATTGTTGCGCCTGCAAGAACGAATTCTTGGCGGGACCAATCAGACCGAGGGCCTGCTGGCATTGGCCCAGTTCGAGCCACAGTAGAAAATGACCGGCGTTCCATTCGATGGCCTGCTGCAGCAGCTTCAGCGCGAGGACGAATTGTTTGTAGTAAAACCGGATCCGGGCGGCCAGCCAGGCCACAAACCAGTCCTTCGGCGCCAGCAACAACGCCTTCTCAAAACAATAATCTGCCCGGTGCTCTTCACGTGCCAGCATCACATCGCCGCGCGCGAGCCAGACATAGGGCGTGTCGCCGCGTTCCTCGATGGCCGCGTCCGAAAACGCCAGCGCGCCCTGCAAATCGCCACTGCGGCCCAGCGCCACAGCCTTGGCGGCGAGCAGTTCCGGTTCGTTGGGAAACCGTTCCAGCGCCTTGTCCGCCCACAACTTCGCCTCGCGATATTCGCCCAGTTCAATCAACATCCGCACCTGGCCGGTCCAGGCACCGGCATTCTGTGGATTGAATTCCAGAACTTTGGAGTAAAACCGCAAACCCTGTTCGAAGTTCCCGGTTTCAAAGGCCGTGCGCGCTTCGGCGAAATAATACACCTCATCCTTGACCAGCGCTTTTTCCCCCGCTTGCGATTGGTTTTCGGACTCGTCTCCGAACTCAAGATTGACAAATCGGCTCATGACAATATTTGCCGCCGCCACAGCCAGCGTTTGAACGGCTTCCCGACAAACTGGTCTTCGGATACCATTGCCAACTGCAACATCATGGCGGAGATGGCCCCTTCGCCCACGTTGCCATGCCCGCTTATACCAACGTTTGGCCAGACGAACCAATGATTTTCCGGCACCGTCAATCCGCCGGAACCGGGCATATGCGGGAGTAGCGGGTGTGAAATACCATTCACAGTGAATGCATTCGTCGAAAACTCCACGCGGTCTCCCGCCATCGCCAGCACCGGTCCCCAACCGAAACCGGCCCGAACCCAGACCGCGCCGCCATGATGGGCTTCGCCGGCCCAGCCTTCGCTCAGCGAATACATGACCCAATCTCCGTGTTTGATGTCGTGTGGCGCGCCCAGCCGATGCACGATCACCACCTGTCCGTTGATGCGAAGCGGCACCAACCAGTGCTGCAGGATGACATTCCGTACCGGCAAGTAGATGACGAAGCCAATCGCGATCAAAGACAGCAGTGTAACCAGCAGCCGGGACTGGAGTGGCTCGTTCCGCAAGAACGGACTGCAATAATACACGAAACCGGTGGCGTGAATCGAAAGCAGCAGGCCGAAGGCAACATTTCCGGCCGGATGTCCGAACCACACCATGAAGAAAAGGAACAAAAACCCGCAACCCAGCAACGCAACCTTTCCCCAGAGTCTGGGTCCCCGGATATGAACCGCGAGACCGGGCACCAGGAAGCCGGCAACCAACCCGCCCCAGGTTATTTCTCGCGGCAGATGAATACGATCCAAAGCCAGCCGTCGCCGAACGGCGGCGCCCAAACCTAAAAAGGGGCTGTACCACCGTGCCCGTGGCGGGTAGTAATCCGATTCCGCTGCTTTTGCGTTCAATCTGGCCACAAGTTGGAGTTCAAGCTTCAGCTTGCTCGCCGGGAACAGGCGAAAGTTTGGGCCCAACATCAATGTCGCTGGTCAATGTGATATTGCACCTGTTCCTCGGGTTCAAAAAATTCGCTGGTCCGCTGCTGTGACTTCATTTCGCCGACGATTTGCTCGAACAATTTGACCGCCTCAAGACAGGCGCGGCCTTTGTATCCCTTGACGTGCAATTCCACATCTCCGCCCTTGCCAATGGTGATTTCAAATTCGCGTTGCGGCATATCAGTTCTCCCAATGCCTGACTTTCAGGCGGATGGAACGGTCTTCGCTGACTTCCTCCTCCACCACGTTGAAACCCCGCGTCCGCATTTCACCCATCAATTTCTGATAAACATATTGTTGAACGACGCACTGGCTCAACTCCTCGCCCAAGGCGCGCAGTTCCTCCTCGCCCTGGCCGGTGCCGGTGACGCACAACGATGCCTTGCCGCGCGCATCACGCGAAAATGTCACCGTAACTCCGTTCCGCGTGACGGCCATCCGCTGGTCCCGGCCCAGTTGGTTGGTGACGACCTCACTGCGTTCAATTTCAAGCCGGACCGAATTTGATTCCTTTCGCGCGGCGGCGGACGAACCCTGGCCTTTGGCTTCGGATACGATCTGGTATCCGAGGGAAGTAGCGGCCGCCACCACTGCCGCGCTGAAAGCCGGCCAGGCCGCGATAACCACCGGAGCCAAAATACAAACTGCACTCATGATCTTTTGAGATTTCTGTCTTTCAACAACTTTGACCGGGCTACGCGCAATTCGTCACGAGATAAGGGGGAATACCGTAATTTGTTCCGCCGGTTGGCCCGGGCCAGGCGAAAGGCCGACCAGCCCCGCCCCAAAAAATACAGTCCCATCACCGGCAGCAAAATCGGCGACAACACGAAGGCGCCGAGGGCGAAAAGGAAAAGCGCCGCATAGCGGCGGTCCTTGAAACTGTCATAAACGCTGTTCCAGAACGGATTCATCTTGCACTTTCAGTTTTGCATTGAGACTGGCGTCACAATTCCATCCGCCGCACGGTGCTGGCCTTTTGCATTTCCCGCGGCACGCTGGCGTTCCGCGCCCGGCCTTCCGCCCAACTGCGCAGGCGGTTGATTTGTTCGTCCATCGTTTTGGCCAGCGGCACCGTTTGAGACAGGGTGGCCAGTATGGATTCGGTCGTGATTTCCTGTTTGGCGTAAAACGCATCGTAAAGGGCGCTGTTGATGGCTTCCTCGATTTCCGCGCCGCTGAAGTTCTTGCCGGCCCCGGCCAGCGCCTCCAAATCGAACTTGTCCGCCTCCCGCCGGCGCCGGTTCAGATGAATCCGGAAGATTTCCGTCCGTTCCGCCTGGCTGGGCAAATCCACAAAAAAGATTTCGTCCAGCCGCCCCTTGCGCAACAGTTCGGGCGGCAGTTGCGAGATGTCGTTGGCCGTCGCCACTACAAAAACCGGCGCGTTTTTTTCCGAAAGCCAGGTCAGAAATGTCCCAAAAACCCGCGCCGTGGTGCCTCCGTCCGTGGCCCCGGAGCCTTGGGAACCCGCGAACGCCTTGTCAATTTCATCCACCCAAAGAATTGCCGGAGCGACGGATTCGGCGACGGCGATGGCCCGGCGCACATTTTCCTCCGATGACCCCACGAGGCTGCCAAACATCCGGCCCATGTCAAACCGCAGCAGCGGCAGTTGCCATTGGTTGGAAACCGCCTTGGCACAAAGGCTCTTGCCGCAACCCTGGACGCCCAGCAGCAAAATGCCCTTCGGCGCGGGCAGGCCGAAAGCGCGGGCTTCGCTGGTGAACGCCGCCGCGCGTTTGTTCATCCAGTCCTTCAAAACCGCCAGGCCGCCGACGTTCGCGAAACTTTCTTCCGTCGCATAATACTCGAGCAGGCCGCTCTTGCGGATGATTTGCTGCTTCTCGGCAAAGACCTCGTTCACGTTGTCGCCGCTCAACCGCTCCTCCTTGACAATGATTTTGGCAAACACATTTTCCGCCTCTCCCAGTGTCAAACCCAGCGCGGCCTGCAGCAGGCGTTCCCGGCCGGCGTCGTCCAGGTCAATTTTCACCTGTGCGAACTGTTTCACGTCTTCGATGATTTTGTCGAGCAGCGCGTTCAGGTCATCGCGCGACGGCAGGGGATAATTCAGCACGGTGACTTCCTTTTCGAGTTCGGTCGGGATTTCCAGCGTGGGCGAAACCAGCAGGATGGTTTTGAAGCTGTTTTTCAGGTGTAACGCGATTTCCTTGAGCTTGCGAACGACGGCAAAGTTGTTTTTCGTCAGGAACGGATGAAAATCCTTGAAAATGAATATGGCTGGCTCGACCTGCTCGATGACCTGATCCAGCGCCATCAACGGATCTTTGGTGGCGGCACTGCGGTTTTTCTGGGACTGGATCGAAGTGCCGGCGGGCACGATGCCGGTGTTGTAACTCCACTCGAAAACCTTCTTCTGCCGCTTTTTGGCAACCTCAACCACTATGTTTTGCACGCGCATTTCCTCGCTCGTAATGATGTAAAGGATGGGATAACGCGCCCGGATGAGGGTTTCGAGTTCAGTTTGGAAGTTCATGATGGTGTGATTCGTAGTGCGTGACGCGGGAGGCGATTTGTTCGCAATCGGGATTTAATCCGGCCAAAAGTCCGGCAAACGTCGGTGTCAAATTGTGCACCAGAACCTGGCCGTCCGGCAAAATCAAAAGTTCGCTTACCTGACTTTCGCCAGATGATTCGCAACGCTTTTCCGCCGGTCGCTTTTTCATGGAATCAAATTCAAGTTGAACTCCCGCGCCAGCGCGGTTGCCCGGTCGCTTTCCGATTTTAAAACCCTCTGCCGCAACTCACCGTGCCGTGCTGCCTGCCACGCCGGCCAGAAACCGGAACGCAAATTCACTTTGACGCCCGGCAGGTTTGCAGCCAGCCATTCCGCCACCGGCTGCCAGCAACATTCAACATGCCCGGGCATGAGCAAATGACGCACAATCAATTCGCTGTGTCCAGCAGCCCAACGCAGATTTTCCTGCACCACCCGGACATAATCCGGAATTTTCGCCAGCCGCTGCGCGCAGGCGTCATTGCCGAATTTGAAATCCGCCAGCCAGATATCGAACATGCCATCGAGCAATTCGCGCGCGGGCGCCGACCCGTGCGCGTTGGTCTTCCAAATCAGCTTCGCCGTCTCCGGCAGCAATGACACAAATTCAAGCGCGGCCGGCAAATGAATCGTCGGTTCACCGCCCAGCACCATGATGGTCCGGGCTCCATCCCGCAGGGCGGCCCTGGCCCGCGCCGCCATGGTTTCGGCGTCAAAACCGGCGCCCGCTCGCGGATTCCAACTGGACGCGCCGGTAATGCAAAAGTCGCAGCGCAAATCGCATCCACTCAAGGCGACAGCAAAAGTAGGAATCAATTCCAGTTCGTCCGAAACCTCGGTCTGCGCGCAAAAAAAACGCGCCTCCGCGCCGGCATGGCACAAACCGTTCTCACCCGCCAGCCGGTTGACGCCGCAGTTGTGTGCGCAAAACCGGCAGTCGGCGAGCATCGCCCGGGCCATGTGCGCCCGTTCGCGAGCCACGGTGGAACGGGGCGCGGACTGCCGAGTCCGCGGATTTCTCGTTTCAAAAGCCGGACGCTGGCGGACATGGCTGTCCGCGCTCCTTTTGTTCGGCACGACGCAAATCATAATTCCAGCCGGTTTATCCGTTCCGAGCCGACGACCCGGCTTTCCCGCGTCATGAGCCTCTTTGAGTGCAGCCACAAATAAAGCAATCCGGCCAACCCACTGGCCAGCAGGATGACCGCGTTGATCAACCCGGCGGAAAACCACATCGTCACAAGGCCGATTACGCCGGCCAGCAAGGCCAGTTGACGCACGGTCATTTCGCCGAACGATCCCATCGGAACTTTTTCGTGTCCGAAAAGGAATCCCCAGGCGGCGAGCAATCCGAAAACGAGCGGCCCCGCCCCAGCCATCGGGGCAGGATTGGAAGACTGTAAAATGACCCTGGCCAGACCGGCGCCACCGGCGGCAACGACACAATACATCCCCAATTCGGAGCGCGACCAGATGCGCTCAAGCAATCCGCCCAGCAGGACGATCATCAGGCTGTTAAACACGAAATCTAAAACCGCCGCGGGCAGCAACGGATAAGTGACGACCTGCCAGATCTGACCGTGCCAGAAATTTGTCCCGCTCAACGCCAGCCAGCGGTACAGGTCATAGGCGTGGGAAAATCTGCCGATTATCGCCGCCAGGTAAACCGCCGACAAAAGGCACAACAGGATGCGCACTCCCGGCGTCAGCGATGCCAGAAAACGATGCCAAAGGCGTTTCATGGGTCACCCGCCGAATAAATTTCTCCACCACGAACGCGGCGGCGGTTTTGCCGGGCCAACGGATTTTTGGAGCCGCCGGGCAATGTCCGGCGGCACGGTGGTATGCGCAGCGTCGTAGCGCAGCAACTCTTCGGCACTGGCAAATTCGCGGGCGGACTGCGATTGCGTCTGCTGTTCGGCCGCGTGTTGTTGCTGCTGCTCCGCGGAAAGTTTGCTTTGTTGTTTCATAATTCAACTTCAGGCGGTTTTTTCAAAAAGGGCGGCAAAAACTTTACGGGCGCGATGCAGTTTCCCGCGCACCGCGTCGGGAGATTGCCCGACCAGCGCGCCGACCTGCTCGTAACTCAGTTCCTCGTCGGCCACGAGCAGCAGCAGCAACCGGTATTCATCGGGCAGATCATCAAGCGTTTTCTGGATGCGCTGGCCCAGCTCCTTGGTTTCCAGGACGCGCAGAGGCGAATCGGTCCTGGCCGCGGCATTTTCCCACACGGCGTCGTCCGCATTGGAAAATACGTGGCGGTCGTGCCAGCCCTGGCGGAGGTTCTGGCAATGGTTGATGGCAATGCGGTAAAGCCAGGTGCGGAGGGACGCCTCGCCGCGGAACTGGTCCAGCTTGCGGAAGGCCTTCAGGAAAACGTCATGCGTGGCGTCCTCGGCCTTTTGGGGGTCGCTCAGGTAGCGCAAGGCCAGATAATAAATCGCGCGGCTGTTTTCAGCGTAGAGGCTGGAAAATTCCGAGGACGCCAGCTCGGCTGGCGGCGCTGTCAAAGCCTCACATCCTGCGGTCGGCTCGCTCATGAGCGTGTTCACTGCTGATTGGACAATGCTCGCCGGTTCATGTCACGTTGGCAAGACGCCCATTTTGGTCCCGGGCCGGCCCGCGAAAACCCATCCGAAACGATAAGGTCCGGCCTTCACAGACAAGTCCGATGAAAGCCGGCGGGTCACGACTGAGGCGGTGAGCCGCGTTTCAGACCGATGTTTTGTTCATAAACACCCAGCTTCACGCCCGGCGTCTCTTGTTTCCCTTTCAATTCCAATTTCAAACGCCCCAGCCGCGACCGGGCCATTTCTGCCGCCGCCGAACCGGAAAACTGCTCTACCAGCTTTTCCAAAGTCTCGCGTACGGTGTCGTAATCCGCGCCGTGGCGAATCTGCAAATCTGCCAGCAAATTCAACCAGTGCGCCACGCGCTTGGCCGGCTGATTGGGATATTCAATCAATTGCTTCAATTCGCCCGTGGCCAAATCCAATCGCCGGTAATGGTCCGCGTAGATGATGGCGAGTTTCTCCCGGACTTCTACATCGAGCGGGTGCCGTTCCAGATGTTTCACATAAACGGAGGCCTGTTCGCCCGGTTTCATTTCCTTGGGCTGCAGGAATTCCGAAGAGCCGAGCAGGCCGATGTTTTTCACACCTTCCGGCACGGCCATCGGCTGGCGGTCGTGCGCCGCCAGCAGGATTTTTTCCGCGCCGCCGAGGTGCGCGATGCGTTGCGCGGCCTGTAGCGACAATTCCGTGTCGGGAAACCGCCTGATGATTTTCTCCAGCGCGGCGCGCGCCGCGTCCGCGTCCTGCGCCAGCTTGAGCTGCCAGTCGGCGAGGTGGTTCATCGCGGCAAACACCTGCTTGGGCGGCGCGCCGGGTGAATCGCAAAAAAGGTTCACCGTGATTTCCGCGCCGGGCAGATCCTTCAGGTCTTCGGCCTGGATGCCGGCCAGGAGCATCACCCCTTCAAAATCGTTCGGAAATTTCGTGAGTTGCTTGCGGATTTCAACAATCGCTTCGATCGGCTTGTTCAGCTTTCGTTTGGTCAGGGCGACCGAATAATACGGTTTGGGTTCCGGCGGTTCGTTGCCGCCGTCCATTGCGCCGGTAAACGGCTTGGCGATGGTTTCAATAATACTGTGCCTCCAGGTGATGACCATGGCCAGTCCGCAAATCAGCATCAAAATCAGAGCGCCGAAGGTTGCATCTCCGCCTTCTCTAAAATCCGGAACGACCACGAACGATACAAGTGCAACGACAACGGCTGTAACGGCCCATTTGAAAATCAGCCTGGGGCGGTCAACACTGCGTTTGAAGGAGCGGATGAACAGCCAGACCACCACGCCCGATATCATCGAGACCCAGAAAATGTCGGCGGCGAGTTGTAGGTTCCCGTTCATGGCTGATAATGCAAAGCTCGTCTTGATTTTTGACAAGTTCAAGCAGCTTTTGTCACGCGCTTCGGAGGGCGAACCATGCGATTCCCGGATTGATTCCCCATTTTCATAGACTCATTTAACTCGTCCCTGCGATATCAACCGTAGCGATACGGCCTGGCCATCGCGAACGTGTTCGGCAAATGCCGGACCTCGCGCACAGCGCCATCCGCCAGGAGCACCTCGACGATGTCGAACCGGATTTTTACCGGCGGATTTTTCAACCGGCGCAAATAGTCCAGCGCCGTTTGCGACAATAACCGCCGCTTGCGCGCGTCCACCGCCGCCGCCGGACGCGTCCAATCCTCCGACGAACGGGTTTTGACCTCGACGAACACGAGGCCGTCGCCGTCGCGAAAAATCAGGTCAATCTCGCCGCGCGCCGAATGGAAATTGGCCGTGAGAAATTTCAATCCGTGCCGCCGCAAATAGTTCTTGGCCGCCCGCTCGCCCAGTTTGCCACGACGCAAATGCTCCGGCTGATCCTTGCCGGCGAACACCGATTTGATTCTTTCCATCAAACTCATGATTCCAAATCAGAATTGAGACACGGATTTCACAGATTATCACGGATTGATTTTTGCGGATTTTAATCTGTGTAAATCCGTGAAATCCGTGTCATAAAAATTTTGGCTCTTGCGGTTTCAGAGGCGCGAAGCTGCGGCGATGAATCGGGCACGGGCCGTGGGCGCTAATCGCCGCCAGATGCCGCGCCGTGCCGTACCCTTTGTGTTCGGCAAATCCGTATTTCGGCCATTGCCGGTCGAATTCAAGCATCAGCCGGTCGCGCGTGACCTTGGCCAGCACGCTCGCGGCGGCAATCGAATAACTCCGCGCATCGCCCTTCACAATCGCCGTTTGCGAGATGCGCATCGTCCTGACCGGCCGGCCATCCACCAGCGCGTGCTGGGGCGCAGGATTCAATTTCGCCAGCGCGTCATTCATCGCGCGGTGAGTCGCCTGCAATATGTTGATTTCGTCAATTAATGCGGCGTCCATTTGCGCGATGGCAAACTCGACCTGGCCGCACGAGGTCAGAAAGGCAAAAAATCTTTCGCGCTGCGTTTTGGTGAGTTGCTTGGAATCGTTCAGGCCCTCAAGTTCGTGTGGCAAACCGGCATCCGCCCATTTCGACGGCAGGATCGCCGCCGCCGCCACGACCGGCCCGGCGAGTGGCCCGCGCCCGGCTTCGTCCACCCCCGCGACGCGCGTCGTGCCGCGATTCCACAGAACCCGCTCAAACTCGAAACGGTCGGAAAATCTGGCGCTCATTGCCTGGCTCCGAGCCTAATGCGCTTTTGGCAGTTGTCAGCTTGATTTTTGAGGTAGGGTCATCGCGCCGCGATGACCGCCGGACGCCTCGGCGAGGCGTCCCTACCAAATTTAAGACCCCATCCCGCCTTCGCTACTTGCTACGGCGCGGCCAGCCGTGGTTAAATTTCCGGCATGAAAATCGAATCTCTCCACATCGGCTTGCGCGTGCGGCACCCGCAACATGGCAGCGGGACGGTCAAGACGATTTCCGAAACCACGGCGGACATTCAGTTTGACGACGGGAACAAACGCACCATCGCCCCGGAAGCCGCGGGCCTCGAACTGGCCGAACCGCAAACAGCGGTGAGCGGTTTGAACGTTCCGCTCAAACAATTCATCGAGCAGACGCTGGACGTTGCCGTGGCCAGGCTCGGTCTGGAAAAACCGGATACCGTGGTGGAGAAGCTCGGTATCCGCTGGCATGGCGGCAAACTGGTCATGCGTCCCGCCGACCCGGCGTTGCAGGCCAAGGAAGTGCCGCTGGAAACCTTTTTCCACAAAATCGTGATGGTGCGAAACAACCTGCGCGTGCTGGAACAGAAGGTCAACGCGCACGAAAAGTTGACTGACGGCGAAAAGGTGGAGATGCAGCAATACATCACCCGCAGCCAGGGTTCACTGACCACGTTCAACGTTCTGTTCAAGGAAAAGGAAGACCAGTTTTGATCAGCCTCCGTGATCGAGGGCATGTAGGGTTGACCGTGGCTAAAGAGTGCCCGGTGCACCACAGTACGCTGCGCTCCGAGCGAGGACTGGTGCGCGCTGCAGGTTTTGAACCTGCGAAAAACCCCAGATTCATTAGAGAATTCAGATAGTGCCTCACAAATAGCCTCACAAAAAATCGGTTTTGCGTTCGATGGTCTGGATTCCGTAGTCGAGGCTTGGCCAAACCTGCCCGGCCCGCTCAAGGCCGCAATACTCGCCATCGTCAATTCATCAAGCATGGCCTGTCCGGCCACAGGACTCGAAGCGGCTGAAAGCGAAGCTTCGCCTAAAAGCGATTTCCCTGCTGTGTCTCCGTCTGCATCAGGGAACCAACAGAACAAAACAAAATCCGACGGACAAACAGAAAGTGAGTAAAACATGATCGCAACATTCCAAGTTCACAAAGAAACCTTCGGCCACTGGCCCGCCAAAAACGGCAAGCCGGCGGGCGAATCGTTTGACCTGGACCTCATAGACATGACGGAGCCAGCGGCGCACGCCTATCGTGGCATGGTGCCGTATCGTCTTACGGACGAAGAAAAAGGCAAGTATTGGGGCAAGTCCGCGCGCAAGTTCGTCAAGGTGGCCGTTCATGAAATTGGGCAGTCGCAACGCGGACCCTATTTGCGGGGTGAAATTCTGTCGCTGGGCGACAAGCCGTAAGCCATGAGAAATTCGCTCGACAGTTACGCCTATTCGCTGGCCCGCATTCGGTGGGACGTATTTGGAACATTGACTTTCAGGTCAGTCCCGTCCCCGAAAAGAGCGTTTGGCCGGGCTTGGGCACACATGCACCAGGCGGCGGAAATTGTCGAGCGTCCCTATTCTCAACTCTTAATTGCATTGCGCGCGGAGTTGGGTGAAATGGGCGGTCGGTTCCATTTTCATTATTTGTTGGGTGGGACCTGGGCGCGCAATGCAATCACGCTGGCGCACCAGCTCGAACATCGCTGGTTTGGGTTGTTTGGGCAGGGTGCAATAGCCAAGTGTCGGGCATATGACCGCTCCCGCGCTGGAGTAGAGTACGTGACCAAGTGCCTTTCTGCGGGCCTTTGGGGAGCCAATGAATACGAGTTGCGAAAATACAACTTGGCCGACACCGTGACGCTGTCTCGTTCCGTGGTGCTTGTGATTGAGGATCTTGGAGCGTATGGGGACAGACGCGCGGCGCGCACGTGTGACAAATCAGGCTGCCGATGAGGTGGCCTCCGTGATCGAGGGCATGTAGTTGCTGGCCGTTGCATAGCTGGACGCTGTCGTCTTTTTGTTTCGGTCGCGAATGCGAAAACAGCACTGCGACAATCCTCGGCAGTTTCACGGATAAAATGGCGGACTGTTACTGACGCGCACGTGAAATTCAAGGGCCCCCGCCTTGCGCGGAGCGCACGCGTCAGCGTGCGCCCGCGCTGGCGGGGTGGCTTGAAGATGAATTGTGCCCAAATCAAATGTTGTCTGCAGGACTTTTGACCCTAAGGCCGGGTTTCTGCATGACGTGAGTGTAAATCTGCGTCGTCGCCACGTTTCTATGTCCCAACAAAGCCTGGACAGTGCGAATGTCCACATTCGACTCAAGCAGATGCGTAGCGAAGGAATGGCGCAAGGTATGGCAGGACACGGATTTGGTTATGGAGGTTCGCCGCAATGCTTCCTTTATCATCTTCTGCAATTGTGTTTCCGCCGTGTGATGCCGACCGATCCAGCCCATTTCTGAATTGGTCGAGCGGTTGGCCGATGGAAATACCCATTGCCAACCCCATTCGCGCTGGGCATTAGGATACTTTCGGGCCAGACCGTAAGGCAAAGAGACGTTTCCGAAACCGTCCACCAAGTCACGCTCATGGAGTTTTCGCACCTCAGCCAGATGCTTCTGCAATGGCTCGCGCAATGATTCCGGGAAGATCGTCACGCGGTCTTTTGCCCCTTTGCCAGCACGCACGACAATCTGTCCCCTGGCGAAATCCAAATCCTTCACCCGCAAGCGCAGCAATTCCAGCAAACGTATTCCGCTGCCATACAATAACCGGGCCATCAAATGATAGGTTCCGGTCAATTCGGAGAGCAGTTCACGCACCTCCTCCAGCGTCATAACTGTGGGCACACCGGGAGGACGCCGCACACGCACGAAATCCCCGACCATCATGGGCATCGCCAGCACCTCCCGATAGAGAAACAGCAGTGCATTCAAAGCCTGATTCTGAGTGGAAATTGACACGTCGCGTTCGGTGGCCAGATAAGTCAGGAAAGGCGTCACGGCGCGGCTACCCAGGTCACGCGGATGCTGCCAGTCACCAGCCCGCTGCTTGTGAAATTTCAGGTAACGCACAATCCATTCCCAATAAGTCGTTTCCGTTCTGGAGGATAAATGCTTAAACCGCGCTACCTCGTGGAATTGGTCTTTGAGCCGTGCCTTTGGATTAGGTAATAATTTGTCCAGTGGAACCTGTGCCGTCTTTGCTGGAAGTGATTGCGGGGTCATAATCGGCGCAATTTTATGCTGGACAACGATTTCAGTCCAGCTTACAGTCGCTTTGTGAAAAAGGATAGGCCGCGCGTGCCAAAGGATAGGCTGCAAAGTGCGCTGCCTACTATATGTTAGGCATCATTTTATGGACGCTAAAAAGTTACGACGAAAATTGAAAGGTCTTTGTTTTTCCCTTTTCGCTGCTTGGGTTATAACGACCTTTTCATCTATCGTTTTGTGGTATGCCAAAGGCGGCGGGCATGGTCTTGCGCCTGATATGTCCGATACTTGGCGCTTCTTTATTTTTGACGTCATTCCAGGGCTTACATCAGTATATCTGTTGTGCGGACTTTTTCTGTTGGACTGTATCCTTAAATCAAAAACAATTGATGAGGAGAGTAGCCATGATGCCTAACAACGC
>CAVWHM010000017.1:0-216171 GCA_963754775.1 uncultured Verrucomicrobiae bacterium | reverse complement strand
CGCGGTTGAAAAACGGCTCGCGAGGACACTCGCCCCACCAAGGATACGATTTTCACTCCACCGGCGTGATTTTCACTTCCACCTCCATTTTGCGGTTGAGCGTGCCGCGGTAATTGCCGGCCACCGGATATTCCAGCATTTTTTCACCATTCGCAGACTTGCTATTCATTATTCGTCTGCTTAATCTCTGCGCCCTTGAAAAAAAACGGCCGTCCCACCATCCCGCGCAAGACGATTTACCGCCTTTCGCTTTACCTGCGCTGCCTCGCGCGGCTGCGGGAAAACGGCATTGGCACCGTTTCCAGCGAGATGCTCGCCCGGGCCGCGGGCGTGAAGTCCACCCAACTCCGCAAAGACCTCGCCTGCTTCGGGACGTTCGGCACGCGCGGCCTGGGCTATGACGTGGGGGCGCTTTCCAAAAGAATTGCCGACGAACTCGGCACGTCGCGCCTGCAGCCGGTGATCCTGGTCGGCGTCGGCAACCTCGGACTCGCACTGCTGTCGTATCGCGGTTTCGAAAAGGAGGGTTTTGAAATTGTCGCCGCGTTCGACGCCGACCCGCGACGGAAGCGCGACAAGAAAACCAAGCTGCCGATTTACGGCATGGACGAACTGCCGGAATTCGTCGGGAAGCAAAACATCAAGATGGCCATTCTCAGCGTGCCGGCAGCCGTGGCCCAGGAAGTCGCGAACCAACTGATTCAGGCCGGCATCGCGGGTATTTTGAATTTCGCGCCGATTGTGCTTTCCGTGCCCGAAGAGGTCATGGTCAACAATGTCAACCTCGCCATCGAACTGGAAAACCTGAGTTATTTCACGCAGGAATGATGCGCAATCTGCGGGCGTTTCAGTTGGGATTTGAACGAAGACTCGGGCGCATCTTACCCTGCCCAAGTTCACCCATGGCCAGAGACATCGGCGGATTCGGCGTCGAAACCGGTTGTGAAGCATTTTTGGGATTTCGCGCTTTCCGGGCCGGTTTCGGTTTGGCAGCCCCCTCCGGAGCTGCTGGCTTGGTCGAGTCCGACAGGTAAAGATACCGGCCGCAGCTTTCGCAAATTTGAATGTCCGTGTCATGCATCAACGTCGCGACCACGCCGATGGGCACGCGCATGTGACAGCCGGTGCAGACCTGGTTGCGAACAGCCGCCACGCCTTTCTTTCCCTTGGCGAGCAGGCGGTCGTAGTGGGCGAGTATTTGCGGGGGGATTTTGCCGCGCAATTCCGCGATGGTTGCCTCGGCGTTTTTTTCTTTGATTTCTCCAAATTCGAGTGACTGAAGCTTGATTAGATTTTGTAGTAGTTCGTTCATAAACCCGTATGTGATGTTATCTCATAATTGGCGAAATCCTGCAAGCGGAATCCATCCGCCCCAACAGGCGCAATAATCCGTCCAATATCGTGACGGGGTGTGGCGGGCAGCCGGGAATGTAAAGGTCAACCGGTACGATGCCGTCGGCGCCGTTCCGCTGTTCGGCGTGGCCGAGGTAAGGCCCGCCGGAAATGGCGCACGCACCCACCGCTATCACCAGCTTCGGCGACGGCACCGCCTCGTAAGTCTGGCGCAAAGCCGACTCCATGTTGCGCGTCACGGGACCGGTGATGAGCAATCCGTCGGCATGCCGCGGTGAGGCAACGAATTGAATGCCGAACCGGCCCAAATCGAACACCACCGTGTTCAGAACGTTCACGTCGGCCTCGCAACCGTTGCAGCCGCCGGCGCTCACCTGCCGCAGCTTGAGCGAACGGCCAAAAAGTTTGCGCGATTTTTCGTCGAGTGCCTTTGCCAGTTGAAATTCCATGTTGGTAGGGCCGCGCTGCGGCGCGGACGACCAGCAGGTCGTCCCTACCAAGGCTTCTCGGCTGGAAGCAGCCAGGCGATGTTCCGTCGTGAACCGGATTGCGCCTTCCGGACAGGCGCGCTCGCACTCCGGACAAAAGAGGCAACGACCGAGATCAAGCCGCACACCCTTTGCATCCACGGTTATCGCATCGGTCGGGCAGACGTCGGCGCAGACGCGGCAGCCGTCCGGACATTTTGCAGCATCAATTTCCGGGCGGCCGCGCAATCGGTCGGGCAATACCGGCGGTTGGTTCGGAAAACCGACCGTGCGGTGTTTCTGATGGGCGCGCGCCAGAAGTGCTTTCAACATGATGTCATTTCCATTTTGGATTTACGATTTGCGATTGACGCGCTAACGCCGGGCAGCACGTAAATCGCAAATCGTAGATCGTAAATTCTCATAGGTCGTGTCCGCAATAGGACAGATTGAAACTTTTGTTGCACAGCGGGAAATCGGAGATTTGCTGGTCGCGCATCGCCTGCGCCAGCCCCATCCAGTTGTGAAACGACGGGTCCACGACTTTGTAATGGGCAAATTTCCCCGCGGCGTCCGTCAGGACCACGTGACAGATTTCCCCGCGCCAGCCTTCGGTGAGCGACACCACGGCGTGGTTCGCCGCCAGCGGGCCAATCCCGGTGCGCACCGGGCCGTCCGTCAACGCCTTGAGTTGATCGAAAATGAACGCGATGGAACGCTGGATTTCCATCCACCGCACATGCGCCCGCGCAAAAACACTGCCGGTGTGATACGACGACACGGGAATTTGTGCGAACCGGTAGATGCCCGAAGGAAACTGCGCCCGCACGTCGCGTTCGATGCCGCTGGCGCGCGCCGCCAGGCCGACGAGTCCCAACTCCAGGGCGGTCTCGCGCGGCACCGGACCGGCGTTCTCGAACCGCGAACGGACCGACGGCGCGTCCCAAAGCAAATTCACCGCGTTCGTCACGTCTTTTCGGGCTTGTTCCAAACGCTCTTCCAACTGCGCATGCCGGGTTTGGTCGAGATCAAACAAAATACCTCCAGGCCGGACCAAACCGCGTCCGAAGCGGTTCCCGCAAATCAACGCCGTCAGATTCAGGAAATCGCCGCGAATGCGTCCGCAAAAACTCGCCGTGGGCAGGTAGCCGACGTCACCGGCCAGCGCGCCGAGGTCGCCTGCATGATTGGCGAGCCGTTCCAGTTCGAGGGCGATGGCGCGCAACGCCTGCGCCCGCGCCGGCACGCGGCAGGCCGCCAAGGCTTCGACCGCCTCGCAATGCGCCAGCGTGTGCCCGATGGTCGTGTCACCGGCAAGCGTTTCCATGTAGGGAATCGTCCGTTTGTCCGGACCACCGATCAGCGCGCGTTCGACGCCGCGATGCTGGTAGCCGAGCGAAATCTCCAGGTGATAAACCTTTTCACCGTGGCATTGAAAACGAAAATGCCCCGGTTCGATGATGCCGGCGTGTACCGGTCCGACCGCAACTTCATGGACTTCCTCACCGGTCATCGTGAAGAAATCCGTGACGCCCGGCTGAATGGGAATTTCCGCCGGACGGTTCCACGCGTCGTGGCCTTCGCGATAGGAACGATGAAAACGAATCGGCTTCAACCACGGATGGCCTTCGGGCCGAACACCCCATTGCTCGGCGATTTCGCGTTCGAACCAATGCGCCTGCGCGCATACGGGAGTCAACGCGGGATAATCACCGGCGACCTCCGTTGACCATAACCCCAGTTGGCCCCTGGCATCATTTGCCAGCACGGCGAACAGACGAATGCTGTCGGTGCCGGCCGGCTGCCCGAACAACGCCGCGATGCGCCCCCCGTCTTCGCAGACTTGCAAGAGCTGTTCACGGAAATCGGTGACGCTCAAATTTGGGATTCCCGTGAGCAGCATGGCTTCACCATTGCGGATAACGTTGGAGGTCCCGGTTTTCATGCCGTGCCTCCGAGCGTTGCGGCGATCTGATGCAACACATCACTCAGTTTTCCCGGCACCGCCAGACCGAGCCACAAAACCAGCAATCCGAGCAACGCGGGAGGCGCGATTTGCCACCAGCGATCTTGGTTGCGGCTGATTTGCTTTTGCGCTTCGCCTTGCGCCATGGCGAAGAATGCTGTCGTCATGCCGATGAAAATCACCGCCAGAAAGGCCAGAACGATTATCGCAATCCAGACGTGACCGCCGTCGAACGCGGCTTTCAGGATGATGAATTTGCTCAGGAACAATCCGAACGGCGGTGTGCCGGTGATGGCCAGAAACCCCACGATCCAAAGCAGCCCGGTCGCCGGCGCGACGCTCAACAAGCCGCGCACCTGGGTGATGTTCTTGGTCTGGTAGCGGGCCAGGATGTTTCCGGAAAGCAGGAACAAGCATGACTTTGGCGAGCGAATGGTTCACGGCGTGCAGCATGGCGCCGAATGCGCCCACGCCACCCAGTCCGACACCCAGTGCGAGGAGGCCCATGTGTTCGACACTCGAGTAGGCCAGCAACCGTTTGTAATCCGTCTGGCCCAGGATAAAAACCGCGCCGACCACGACCGAGACCAGCCCCAGCGCAAGCCACACGTCGCGCCCAAAATCCCCCAGGCCGGCCGCCACGCAAACCTGCTGCACGCGGATGAGTCCCAGAAACGCGCAATTGAGCACCGCGCCGGAAAGCAGCGCCGAAATAGCCGACGGCGCTTCGCTGTGCGCGTCCGGCAGCCACGTGTGCAGCGGAGCGAGACCCATTTTTGTGCCGTAACCGACGAAGAACAGGAGGCAGGCGACTTTCAGCCACGGCATCTGCAGCGCCTGGGCGTGCGCGACCAGGTCGGACAGCACCATCGGAAAAATTCCGTTGTTTGCCTGGGTCGCCGCGACGCCGAGAAAGAAATTCGCCAGCAACGCCAGCGCGATGCCGACCGAGCAGATGAGCAGGTATTTCCAGGTGGCTTCGAGTGAGCGATGATGCCGGTGAAAATAAATCAGTGGCGCGCTCGCCAGCGTCGTCGCTTCGATGGCCACCCAGATTAATCCGAAATGCTGGCTGACCGTCACCAGCGTCATCGCCGCCAAAAACAAAAGGAGACACCCGATGAAAACCGCTTCCGGCGCGTTGTCGAAGAGAAATCCTTCTTCCATGTCGGTGGCGCGCCGGTTCGCCTCCTGGCCGAGGTAACCGATGACGTAAAACGACACCACCAGAAACAAACCGCTCGTGATGCTCAAAAACAACAGCCCGGCCGCATCCAGCGCCAGCCAGCCGCCGAGCGCCGGAGCGGGCGTCCATTTCCAGCAGGTAGCGGCGAGCGCGGCGTGCGCCAAAGCCGTGCCGACGAGCAAACTGCGCCGCATCGCCGAACTGGGCAAAGCGAACGCCGCCAGGCCGGCCAGCAACGGGAGAATGACCAGGGCGAAGATCATTTGGAGTGCGGAGTGCGGAGTGCGGAGTGCGGAGTGGAAAATGATTCATCCGGCGCGCTGGAGTTGCGCGCAATCGTAATTCGTAAATCGTAAATCGTAAATTTCATCAGTCCTTCAACGTGCTCAACCGGTCAACGTCAATGTGATCGAACTCGCGGTTGATGTGGAAGATGGTGATGCCCATGACGAACACCGCCACAAACACGTCCAGCAACACGCCGACTTCGACCAGCAACGGCGTGCGCGCCGCCACGCCCACACCGAACGTGTAAATCCCGTTCTCCAGCACGAGAAAACCCAGCACCTGGTTCACCGCGCGTTTGCGGCTGACGATGAGGAACAGCCCCGCGAAAATGGAAAAGAGCGCCACCGGCGCCAGCCACGGCGAGGCGATGTTTTCCGGCATCGGCAGACGCGTGCACATCCAGAACGACACGCCGAGCGCGAGCACCCCCAACACCAGTGATGCGACGTAGCCGACGTAGGGCTCAATTTCGCGTATCACTTCCGCTTCACGCACAGCGCGGAAGAGAAACCACGGGAACACGATGCCTTTGATGGCAATGGTGCCCGCCGCCAGCAACGCGAAATGCAGCGACA
The DNA here is from genome assembly GCA_963754775.1 of uncultured Verrucomicrobiae bacterium. Lineage (GTDB taxonomy): Bacteria > Verrucomicrobiota > Verrucomicrobiia > Limisphaerales > UBA11358 > UBA11358. The sequence goes on along the minus strand of CAVWHM010000017.1, from coordinate 210,336 downwards.
GCTCATGCCAGTGCGCCAGAATCGGCAGGAAGCCGAGCACCACGCCCTGCGCCGCCACCACGCGAATCGAAGCCCCCAGCCGGCTGGAACCGAGCAGCTTCAGGTTGGTCAGCACGACGAGCACGAGAATGAAATTGGTGGTCAGCATGGCATTGAATCAGATTAGTCCGAGCAGAAATGCCACCGCGGCCAGCGCACCGGCGCCGACGAGCAGTTGCGGCACGACAACCAGACGCAGCCGCGCCATGATGGATTCAATCACGCCCACGATCACGGCCACGACAAACATTCCGCCCGTTGCCAGCAGCAGGTTCAGCCACGCGTTGGCCGTGGCCGGCAACACAATTCCGACGACCAGCGCTGCAAACAGCCAAAGTTTAAGCCCCGCGCTGTAAAGGATGAACGCCAGATCCGGCCCGCCGTGGTCCAGCGCCATCACCTCATGAATCATGGTCAATTCAAGGTGGGTGTTCGGGTCGTCCACCGGAATGCGCGCGTTCTCCGCCAGCAACACAATCATCAGCGCGACGACCACTAATGCCAGCACCGGTCCGGCTTGCAGCCAATGGGCGCCTGACCCCGGCTCAAGCATTGTTGAGAGCGAAAGCTGTCCGGTTTGTTGCGCCAGCGTCGCCAGTATTACGAACAAGGCCGGTTCGGTCAGCGCGGAGAAAAATACTTCACGGCTCGCACCCATCCCCTCAAAGCTCGAACCGGTGTCGAGCGCCGCGACGACGGTGAAGAACCGCATCAACCCGAGCAGACCGGCGAAGAGCAGAAAATCCGCCGGAAACGCGATGAGCGCCGGGAAATTTCCCAACGGCACCAGCATCGCCGCAGTTAATGCTGCCGCCAGCCCGACCATCGGCCCGGCACGAAATATCCACGTGGTCGTGCGGCTGTAAATCGCGCCTTTTTGCAGCAGCTTCCACAAATCGAAATAGGTTTGGAGCAACGGCTGGCCGCGGCGCCCCGCAAAGAGGGCCTTGGTGCGGTTGATGACACCGAACAACAACGGCGATAACACGAGCGCCAGCAGCAACGGGATGAAAGCAAGGGCGTTCATAGTCAGCGAAATTTCCAGACCAGCAACACAATCAAGGTCACGGCGATGTAAAGCACGTAAAGCTGGACGTTGCCGTGTTGCAACCAGCGCAATTGCGAGAGCCATGCCTTGCCGCGCTCGAACATGGGCCGATACATCTCTTCATGGGAGATGTCGGGCGTAATTGTCTCAAGTGAACCTTCCGTCGGGAAAAAACCGCGCGGCCGCAAAATCCTTTTCCGGGTGCCGAGCAGCACCTTGAACAAATCTGTCAACGGCTGGGCAAACGACGAGGCGGTGTATTGTATGCGGGGCGTCGGCTGCGGGTACCCGCAGCCCCAGGTCACACTTAGTTCCACCCGGCGGCCCGCCAGCAAACTGCGCCGCAACAAAACCAACGCCACCGTCACCAGCAGAAATGTCAGCGACCCAATCACCACGAACGTCAGCGAGGTTTTCGTGGCGGCGAGGTTTAGACTGACAACTTCAGGACGCAGTCCCGTCACGTCTTCCAAAACCGTCTGCAATGACCCGACCACAACCGGCGCCAGCAAGCCGATGAGCACGCACCCGGCCGCCAGCGCCAGCATGGGCAATCGCATGGTCCAATCCACCTCGTGCGCCTGTGCGACGTGTTCACTGCGCGGTTCACCGAGGAAAACAATGCCGAAGGCCTTGGTGAAACACGCCACCGCCAGCCCGCCAATCAGCGCAAGGCCGGCAATCAGCGCCAGCAACGGCACGGCGATTTCTCCAACGGACGAAATGCCACCCTTGAACGCGCCCAGAAAAATCAGGAATTCGCTGACAAAACCGTTCAGCGGCGGCAGCCCCGAAATCGCCACCGCGCCCAAGAGAAAAGTCACCGCCGTCCACGGCATCCGTTTCAACAGCCCGCCAAGGTGGTCTATTTCCAGCGTCTTGGTGCCGTGCAACACCGCGCCCGCGCCGAGAAACAACAATCCTTTGAACAAGGCGTGATTCAGCACGTGCAGCAATGCACCGCCATATCCGAGCACGATGAGCACCGTCGAGCCACTGCTCATACCCAGCAAACCGACGCCCAAGCCGAGCGCGATGATGCCGATGTTTTCCACGCTGTGATACGCCAGCAAGCGCTTCAGGTCGTGCTGCGCCAGCGCAAACAACACGCCCAGCACACCCGAAGTCAGCCCGATGCCGATGAGCACCCACCCCCACCATAATGGCGGTGTTCCCAAAAATGTGAACGTACGCAACAGTCCGTAAATCCCCGTCTTGATCATCACGCCCGACATCAACGCAGACACGTGGCTCGGCGCAGCCGGATGCGCCTCCGGCAACCACACGTGCAGCGGCATGAACCCGGCCTTGGTGCCGAACCCAATCACCGCCAACAGGAATAGAACACCTGCCAATCCTTGCGTGTGAATGCCTTGGGCCGCCCAGACGTCGAAGTCCATGGAACCGGTTTCACGCGCCAGCAACAGGAAAAACGCCAGCAAAAACGCCGTGCCCAGATGTGTCGCCACAAAATAAATCCAGCCCGCTTCCCGCACTGATTCGCGCTCGTGCTCGAACGTCACGAGGAAAAACGAGGCGACTGCCATCAATTCCCACGCGAACAGGAACAGCACGGCGTTGCGCGCCAGCAGGACGAGCACCATGCCGAGCACCAGCAGGCCATAAAAAAACCAGACCGGCCCAAGTGCGCGGCGGCCCTGCCACGACCGCAAATAGCCCACACCATAAATTGCACAAAGTGCCGAAAGCAAAAGCGTCGGCAAAAGGAACCACGCGGAAAGCGGATCGAGTTCGATGAAGAATTCACCGTAGGGCACCGGCCAGGGGAAACGAAATTGTTCGGTTGCGCCGCCCATCAATACTTGAATCGTCGGGATGCAGCCCACAATTGCCGCCACCACAACCGGGAACGCGCCGAGCCAGGAAAAATTCAGGCTTGGACGGTTCATCAGCAATAACGCAATCACTGCGCCGTAGAGCAGCACGGCCATCGCTGACAACAACAATATCACGCCGCGGCCTCCCTCTTGGTCGTCGCTGCGGAAGCTCGCAAGCTGTTGCTGATGGTTTTGGTTGCCACCATGATTTCATCGCGGCTCGCCTGCTTTATGATGAGCGATTTGAAATCGGGATTGCGCAAGGCGAACGCCAGGCGCGACAGCAGATGCAAGTGCGCCTTGACGGTGGGGCTGATGAGCGTGAACAAGGTGTGCACCGGCCGGCCGTCCAGCGCGCCGAAATCCACCGGCGCTTCCAGAAAACACAACGTCACCAGCGGCTGCGGCACATGCAGCACGATCGGATTCCGCACGTGCGGGATGGCGATGCCGTCGCCGATGGCGGTGGATTCCAGCGCCTCGCGCGCCAGCAGCACCTGCAGGAGAAACTCGCGATCCACCTTGTCCGGCAGCCGCAACACTTCGACCACGCTGCGGAGGGCGGCCGGCTTGTCCTTGCCCGCCAGACGATAAAAAATTCCCCCCACCTCCAAGGCATCGGACAATTCCGGAAGCGGTGCCGAGCCGTTTTCCGGCTCCTCAAAAATCCGTGGCGAAACATTGATGCGATTGGCCGTGGCCCACTCCAGCAGTTCGGCGCGGTTGAACCGATATTGTCCACTCAAGCGATAACCGGGCAGTTTTCGCTCATCAATCCAGCGATAAACCGTCTTTCCTGAGATATTGAGAAGGCCGGCTACGTCTTTGACAGTAAGTTGCATCTGTTCGCGATGTCCAGCCTGCGAACTGCACTTTGGACATCTTTGGACATTCTCAGAACAGCGCGCACTAATGTCAAGTCAACAATGGCCGGCACGGATTCGAGCCATGGGAGGGACGCCGTGTCGGCGTCCTTGGAATTTAGGATGGTAACATACCGTCCCTCCCAATTCATGTGTTATCACTCCTTCTTCGCTGCTTTAACTTCGATGTGCAAGTCGCGCAGTTGGCGGGGTGTGACGACAGCGGGTGAATCGGTCATTAAATCCGTGCCTTTGGCGGTTTTCGGAAACGCAATCACGTCGCGGATGCTCGAGGTGCCGCAGAGAATCGCATTGAGCCGGTCGAACCCGAGCGCGATGCCACCATGCGGCGGCGCGCCGTAACGGAACGCTTCAAGCATGTAACCGAACCGCAGCTTTGTTTCCTCCGGCGTGAATTTGCAGCACCTCCTCGAACACCATTTTCTGCACGTCGGGTTGGTGGATACGAATCGAGCCGCCGCCAAGTTCCACGCCATTCACCACCACGTCGTAATGCTGGCCGCGGACCTTCTTCGGATCGGTCTTGAGCAGCGGGATGTCCTCGGCCACCGGCGCGGTGAACGGATGATGGCTCGAATACCAGCGGTTCTGTTCCTTGTCGAAACTGAGCAGCGGGAAATCCACGACCCAGAGGAAGTCGAACCGGTTCGCATCAATCGTCAGCTTCCCCTGCCCTTTCAAAACGTCGGCGCAATACGAACGGATTTTGCCGAGGATTTCGCACGCGTTCAGCCATTGGTCGGCGGCAAACAAAATCAAGTCGCCTTCCTCGATTTTCAATTTCTTCGTCAATGCTGCTTTCTCGGCGTCGTTGAAAAATTTCACGATGGGCGATTTCCATTCGACGGTAGCACCGTCTGCCCTTTTTCGACCTTGATGTAAGCCAGGCCTTTCGCGCCCAGGCTCTTGGCGTATTCGGTCATCGTTTCGATCTGCCCCTGCGTTGCGCCGGCCAGGCCCTTCGCGTTGAGCGCCTTCACCACGCCGCCGGCGGCGACGGCGCCGCCGAACACCTTGAATTTGCTGGCGCGGAATTCCTCCGTGAAATCCACCAGCTCCATGCCGTAACGCGTGTCCGGCTTGTCAATGCCCCAGCGATTCAGCGCTTCCTCGAAACGAAAGGCGCTTGAACGGTGTCGGCACGTCAAGGTTCAACGCGGTTTTCCAGATGCGCTTGAGCAGCCCTTCTATCAGGCTGTAGATGTCTTCGCGTTCGATGAATGACATTTCGAGGTCAATCTGCGTGAACTCGAGCTGGCGGTCGGCGCGCTGGTCTTCGTCGCGGAAACAGCGGGCCAACTGGTAGTAACGTTCGATGCCGCCGACCATGAGCATTTGCTTGAACTGCTGCGGTGATTGCGGCAGCGCGTAAAATTCCCCGGGATTGGTGCGGCTCGGCACGAGAAATTCGCGCGCGCCCTCGGGCGTGGATTTGAACAGCGACGGGCGTCTCGACTTCGAGGAATCCCTGCTCGTCAAGGTATTGGCGCGTGGCGAACGCGACCTTGCTGCGCAGACGGAGGTTGCGCGCCATCTCGGGCCGGCGCAAATCGAGGTAGCGATATTTCAGGCGCAATTCCTCGTTCACCTTGCTCGCCACTTCCGGGTCGTCCACCGGGAACGGCAGCACGTCGGCGACATTGAGCACTTCGAGTTCCTTGACCATCACTTCGACTTCGCCGGTGGGGATTTTGGGATTGTTCGTGCCGGCGGGACGCTGGCGGACCTTGCCGGTGGCGCGGATGACGCATTCGCTGCGCAACGCCGCGGCGCGCTCGAAAAGTTCCTTGGGCAAATCGGACGGGTCAAAAACGGTCTGGGTGCGGCCTTCGCGGTCGCGGATGTCAATGAAGATGAGGCCGCCGAGGTCGCGCCGGGAATGGACCCAGCCGGTCAGGGTGACTATCTGCCCAATGTGTGCCGGGCGCAGTTCGTTGCAATGATGCGTGCGTTTCATTTGATTCGTTGGGAGGGTCGGCGTGCCGCCGACCCAAATTTCAGGGACAGCAACATGCCGTCCCTCCCAGTAAAGCGAGCGCGCATCTTGGCGGGAAACACACTGAAATTCAAAGACAAATTCGCGTGATTTGCTTTGCTACCGAAGAAGTCTGCCTGGCACAAAATCCAGCGGAGCGGGTCTTCTGGCAAATTCCAAACCGTTTTGAATTTCGCCGGATTGCCCGGCCGCTGATCCCGCAGGCCAATCCGGTTTATCCCAGCCATTCGGTCAGCTCGCGCAAGGAGGCAATCTCGCGGGTGAGTCCGCAACCGGACGGACGGGGCTTGTGTCCGGGGTTATACCAGCAGGCATCAAGCCCATACTGGATTGCTCCCACGATGTCGGAGGCCCAGCTATCACCAATCATGAGCGCTTCGCGCCGGGATGGATGTCCCAATCGCGCCAACGCGACATCGAAAAATTCTTTGGCCGGTTTGGAAAAACCGACTTCTTCCGAAATAATGATCTCAGCAATGTGTTGGCGGATAACGGATCGGGCGAGCCTTCCGCGCTGGACCACCTGCAAGCCATTGGTCAAAATGGCCATACGATATTTCCCCTGCAATCCCTGCAACACTTCCGCAGCGTCCTTGATCAGTTCCGAACATTCGGCCAGGCACTCAAGATAGCTGGCGCTGAACGTGGCTGGCGGGTACGCAAACCCGATGGCTTGAAGCAGCAATTCGAAGCGGCGCACTTTGACAAAGCCAGGCGTTAGCTCCCCCTTTTCCACCGCCTGCCATAACTCCTGGTTAATACGCCGGTAGACCGCCAGATATCCGGGGTCGAAGGTTGCTCCCATCAAACGGAAAACCTCCCTGAACGCAGCGCTTTCCGCCCGGTCGTAGTCGAAAAGCGTGCCGTCGGCATCGAACAAGAGCCACTGGTAGTGCTGCATGGACCACTGATAAAGGTTTCGCCCGGCCTCGTAAAGTCGAAGCCGTTTATTCGTCAATCCCAAGCCGTCAGATCAACCCATGACTCAGGAAGCGGCCAGTTGGAAAATCGCCGGACGCAGCCATTCAAGAACCGTTCCGCGACGAAAGCGGCGTTGCCGGGCAGGGCAAGTTTTCAAATCCTGTTATTCCCCGCTCGCCACGGGCGTTTGTTTAAATTAACCTGCACCCCATGACGGATTTGACGAAGCCCGAAGTCATCATCACCCACGAAAGCGACCTCGACGGGTTTCTTGCGGGCGTGTTGTTGCAGCGGCTCGCCAGAAAACTTTTCGGCGCGGACGTCCCGTTGCAGGCGTATCACTATAACTTTTGGAAACAGCGCGAGTTGCGCGAAAGGTGCGCGTGGGTCGCAGACTTCACGTTCGAACCCCGGCTCGACAAGCCGGAATGGGTCGTCTTTGACCATCACGTCACGGAAACCGCGCCCAAATACGCAACGCTCGTTCACGACGTGAACAAATCTGCCGCGTTGCTGTGCTACGAACTTTGCAAGGAGCACGGCCTCGGCTCTCCCGCGCTTGACCGGCTCGTGCATTTGAACAACGTCGCGGATTTGTTTTTGGAGGACGATCCCGACTTCGTCGTCGCGGGCGATTACGCGAATCTGGTCAAAACCTATCAGTTTTGGAACCTGCACGCGCTCATCAACGGCGAAATTGAGAGGCTGCTCGACCATCCGCTGATCGAAGTCATGGCCACGAAACGCCGCGTCGAGAACCCGCTCGGTTTCGAGTGGAGCAAAAACAACGTCACCGAACTCAGCCCGGCGGCGGGCTATGTGGACACCGTCGTGGGCAACAACAACCTCGTTGTCCACCAATTGCTCGAAGAGAAGGCGACGAAATATCCGGTCTTGGTCACGTTATTCCGCCGGGGGAACCTGGTTTTCGTCAGCTTTCGCAGCCGGGACGGCGAGGCGCTCAAGGTCGCGGAACGATTCCAAGGCGGCGGCCACGCCAACGCCGCCGGCGCGATCCTACCCAAATCCATCCGGAACATCCCCGACGCCATTGACTATCTCCGTCAGATATTAAATCCAAAAAAAGACACCCCGTTGAACAGTCTGGAAAGTTTGTTTGCCGGAATTGAAGCTGAACAAAAGTAGTGACTGCCAATGGAGGCGGAGGTCGGAATCGACCGAGTCTCGTCTTCCACAAGCCACTCGAAATCAATCGTCTATGGCATCGCTGACTATTTGACTATAAACGAGTTGCGTTAATAGTCAACACATATCCGGCCATATCTTTTTGTGCCGGTTTTTACCCTGTTAAAAGGGTCCGTGCTGGCACTTCTGCTGGCACTTTTTTCGCCGATAATTCAGTCAGACATCATTGATTTTGCGCTCGGCTTCGCCCAACACACGCAACACCGCACTGAAACTTGGTGGGTTTGCCAAAAACATCGTTTGCATCTGATTGTAGTCACGAGCCAAATCCGCTTCACGATACGATGGCGGTAGTAATTTCAAGCTGCCAGGCTTTGCCGTTTCATAATTTGCCCAACTGGAGGCAAAAAATCGGCTCTTGTGTTTCACCACCCGTTTCAACAAATCAAGCCGAGTCAATGCCGCCGCGCTTACGGGATGTTGCCAAAGCGCAGCCACGTCCGCGTAGTGGCGTGCGAAGCGTTCACGAATGGGTTGCTCGGCGGGACGATGATATTCAGCGTGCAAGATGGTTGCCTTTTCCCAAAACGTCCGCTCAACTTCCAACGCCACCACTTCAACTTGAAAATCATCAAAGCTGGCTTGAATCACTTCCGCGAGCATCGGTTTGACGTTGTGAACTCCAGTCGGACGCTGATCGGTGAGCGAACCGAATTCCACTTTGACGAATGGCTGGATGTAACCGCCAGCCGGCGGCAGCGCGCTGGGATAGGAAAATAGCAGCACCGGAGATTTGGACACGGTGTCGAGTTCATAACTCAACCATTTTCCATTGTCGGCCTTTTTGCCCAGTGCCGACCTGATGCTCTTTTCCAGTTCCGTTTGAAAATCATCCTGCACTTTGGCGATGCAAGCCGCCTCTAATTTTTCCAATCGCTTACGCCGTTGCGTCGGCGTCGGCGCGTCGTCCAAGTCTGATTCTTTCCAGCCCAAGAGTTCCGGGGCGATGGAAAGGTCGATGTCTTCTGAAAATCGTTTGATCGCTCCGAACACTTTGGACAATGAAGTGCCGCCTTTGAAAACCAGATGCGCTCCCGCTGCTGACGATTGGAAAATCTGCTGCAACATCCAGCACACCCAAAAATCCTTTTCGACAATGACGGGAGACACGTCGAGCCGGGCGGAGGCTTCGCGCACAAATGCCGCTCGCTCCCTGTCGGACAGTTCCGTAAACCGGCTCATCGCCCGGACTCCTTCCCGGCGATGGCGCGCAGATGCGGATGCATCCACACCGGGGCGAACGACAAATCCTTGAGCAATTGCCGCCGGTCTTTTGGCGACAAAAGCCGGTGCAATTGTTTCACGCGATCTTCGGTGATGTTGGCCTTGCCAAGGTAACGCAATGCCTGGATCAACAGTCCACTCATCCGGTCGTGGGCACGCAGACGGCTGGGGGCGGCCTGTTTTAAGACAATGGTCTGCCGCCCCACGCGCACCTGACGTGAAGCCCCGTCGGTGTGATACACGATTTTAGCCGGCACTTGTTCCGACAAGTGCAACAAATTTGCCGCGTAAGCACCAGACGCTTGAATACGTGTGCCATTGCGACCGGCCAACGCCTCGGCAATCGCCTCCACTGGCGGAGACAGCAAACCCAGCACAGGATGTTTTTGGGGGCAATCGTATAATCCCCGCGCCAGCCGCCGGATGCTGCCGTCGCGCACCAATCGCAACAGGGTCATGCCCACGGCGTGCGGCGTGCCGAGGTCGAGAAAATCCTTGGGCGTGAACACCCACGGTTGACCGCGTTGCCGGATGCGTTTGTTGATGGCGTGCGCCAGATTCACGGCTTCAAAGATGCTCTCAACGTGTTAAAAAAACAACCCTGTTTTTTTAACAAGAAAATCAGGATTTTTAAGCAAGACCTGTGGCCCGCCGCACTCTTGACGGGGCGTTTACCATTGAGCAGGCGGCGAACGGTGCATTGTTCGCCGCCTGCTCAATAGGAAAGACAACAATTCTTGGTTGTCGGCCAACTTCGTCAGATTTCCCAAACCAGACATGCAGACTCCGAGCGTGATTCCTAAGTGCCATCCGATGGCGAAGCGAACGCGGTCAAGGTGGAGGCGACGGGTGCAGGGCGCACAACCTTGACGGCGGGAGCGAGCCATATAATGAAGGCACGAGGCACGCTCGGTGTGCGGCTGCAAAATCCAACCGGCGTTCTGGTTCCGAATGTTTCCGCGACGGATGATCGCATTTTAATTTTTAGTTGTGGCAATATAGCGGCTTTCGGTGGTGTTTTATATGAAACGCCATGAAAGGAAATGCCGCTGCTGCAAAAAGTGGTTCATCACCGATCCCCGCAACCGTCATCACCAACGGTTCTGTCTGAAAATCAAATGCCGGAAGGCCAGCAAGGCAGCGAGCCAAAAGCGGTGGCAATCCAAACCAGCAAACCGTCGCCACTGGTGCGGCCCGGATGAAGTGGAGCGGGTTCGGGCGTGGCGCAAGTTGCATCCGTTCTATTGGAAGCGAGCCGGGCGCGGGAAATAGATTGCGCTACAAGATTTCATCGCTGCGGCTTACGCCCATCTGCCATCATGGAATAATGCCTGCCGGCTTCGGGCCGGAGGCATCACAAAAAATTGAAACAATACCAACAACAAATGACATGAGCCGGGCCGACAAAGAACGCTGGGCGAATTGTGCGGCGGTGTATGTGCGCATGTCCACTGAGCATCAGCAGTATTCGACCAGCAACCAGATGGACATCATTCGCGAATACGCCAAGCGGCGTGGATTCACCATCGTCAAGGTGTATTCAGATGAAGGCAAAAGCGGGCTGAACATCCAAGGGCGTGATTCGCTCGCGCAGATGATCCGCGATGTCCAGGAGGGCAAAGCGCAATACTCGTTTATTCTTGTTTATGACGTGAGCCGGTGGGGCCGATTCCAAGATGCCGACGAAAGCGCGTATTACGAATACATTTGCCGCCGGGCAGGCGTATCGGTCCACTACTGCGCGGAACAGTTCGAGAACGATGGCAGCCCGATGTCCTCTGTCATGAAAACCATGAAGCGGACGATGGCTGGTGAATACAGCCGGGAGCTTTCGACGAAAGTATTTCAGGGCGCGTGCCGGCTAATCCAACTTGGCTACAAGCAAGGCGGGACGGCGGGTTTCGGCCTGCGGCGGATGCTGATTGATCATAATGGCGAGCGGAAGGCGACGCTAAAAATGGGCGAACAAAAAAGCATCCAGACCGACCGAGTGGTGCTGGTGCGCGGCCCGGAAGAAGAAATCAAAATCGTTCGCTGGATTTTTCAGGCATTCATCGGCGAAGGGAAAATTGAGTCCGAAATTGCGGCCATCCTGAACGCGCAAGGCGTGAAGACAGACTTCGGGCGGGAATGGAACCGGGCGACGGTGCATCAAATCCTCACCAACGAAAAATACATCGGCAACAACGTGTATCACCGCACGTCCTGCAAACTGAAGAAGAAGCATGTCAACAATCCGCCGGACAAATGGATTCGCGCCGATGGCGCATTTGAAGGTGTCGTCGAGCCGGAACTGTTTCTGCGGGCGCGGGAAATTATTCTGGCGCGAAGCCAGAAATTGACGGATGAGGAAATGCTGGAAAAACTCCGCACCCTTTTGAAAATGCACGGACGCATTTCGGGCATCCTGATTGACGAAGCCGAAGGACTGCCATCCAGCACGGCGTTCAGCCATCGCTTTGGAACGCTGGTGAACGCCTACCGGCTCATCGGCTACGACCCTGGCATTGATTATAGTTTCATCGAGGAAAACCGGCGGCTGCGGAAACGTCACCCGGAACTGGTGGCGGAAGTCGTCCAAAATATTTCCGACTTCGGCGCGGCGGCGGTCTGGAATGCTGAAACCGAACTGTTGGAAGTGAACGGTGAAATGCGCGTGTCCATCGTGCTGTGCCGCCACACGGAAACCGGCGCGGGTTCGTCCCGCTGGCTGATCCGGTTGGACGCAAGCGCGCGGCCAGACATTACCATCGCCGTGCGGATGGATGCCACGAATGAAGGCATCCGTGACTATTATATTTTGCCGGCGCTGGACACGACCTGGGAAAACCTGCGAGTGGCGGAAGCCAATGGCATTCATCTGGACACCTACCGCTTCGACACGCTGGAAGCATTTTTCGGCATGGCGGAACGGGTGAATCTGGAGGAACTCACATGAGCGACGAGGTTCAACTCATACCGATTGAGCAGATTTTCGTAGTGAATCCCCGCCATCGGGACCCAAAAAAATTTGCCATCATCGTCCAAAACATCAAGAACGTCGGCCTGAAAGTGCCAATCCAAGTGAACCGCCGGCCAGCGAGCGAGACGGATGCCTACAAATATGACCTGATTTGCGGACAGGGGCGCATGGAAGCCTTCAAGGCGCTGGGGCACAAAGAAATTCCCGCCGAAGTGAAGGAGTTATCCCGACAAGAACTGCTGATTTGCAGCCTCGTGGAAAACATCGCTCGGCGTTATCCAAAGCCGATGGATTTGATCCGTGAAATTGAACGGCTGAAATCGCTCGGCAACACCGTCCAGCAAATCAGCAAAAAGCTGGATGTGAGTGACGCCTTGGTGCGTGGATATTTGAGCCTGAAAAACGCGGGCGAAGAGCGGTTGCTGGAAGCCGCCGTGATGGGAAAGGTTCCGCTCTGGGTGGCGGTGGACATCGCTAAAACAGACACGCTCGAAACGCAGCGTGAACTGCTGAAAGCCTACGAGGAAAAGCAGCTTGATTACAAATCTCTTAAATATGTCAAAGGTTTGATTGAAAGTCGGCGGCGGATTGGCAAGCAGCGGGGCGGCAGGCAATCGGCGATAAAACCAAAAGCCAGCATCGAAAGCATGGTCAACTCCTACCGCAAGGAGAGCCAGCGCCAAAAGCTAATGATCAAAAAGGCGAAAGTGTGCGACGCCAGGCTGGGCTTCATTGTGACGGCCTTCAACAAACTGCTGGCTGACGAGAATTTTTACACGCTGCTCCGGGCGGAAACACTGCCGACGATGCCGAAATACCTTACGGTCAAACTATCACCGCAAACGAAAAACGGATTATGAGCGAAATGAAAATTGGATTTGAACTGCGAAAAATCCGGCTAGCACTGGAAAACATTCTACCGATGCGACTGGTCAAAGCCGAGGAGAAAGCGACGTATCGGTTCAAGGCGATTATCGGCTCCATCCCGGAAGTCGGGCTGGTGGAACCACTGGTGGTGTATCCGCAAAAGGATTCGCCGGGAAAATATATGCTGAAAAACGGACACCTCCGATATTTCGCATTGAAAGATTTGGGCAAAACGGAAGCCGACTGCCTCATCGCCACGGATGACGAGTGCTACACCTACAACGCGCGCATCAGCCGGTTGCCGCCAATTCAGGAACACAAGATGATCGTCAAGGCGGTGAACAACGGCGTCAGCCCGGAGCGGTTGGCGGTGGTGCTAAACATGCCGCTGCGGGTGGTGCAGGCATCCATGAACCTGCTAAAAGGCATCCATCCCGACGCGGCGGAATTATTGAAGGACAAAAACATTTGCCCGAAAGCCCTCCGCCTGTTCAGGCGTGTGAACGGAAATCGGCAGATTGAAATGGCGGAAATGATGGTCACGATGAACAACTATGTGGCCGGTTAATTATTTGCTGGCACTTCTGCTGGCACTCGCGTGTGGAAGAATCCCAAGTCCTTGCCGCACACACGGTTTAGACTGGAGGCGAGGGTCGGAATCGAACAAGGAAGCTTTACCGTTTCGAGCCTGACACACTCTGTTTCAAGGCTTATTCCAGCCTTATTTTACAGCGGTTCAAGCGGCTTTTTCGACTGCCCGTTCATCACTACGCATTGCTCCGTTACCACTCCAAAACTGCTCGTCAGTGAAACGTTAAGTGAAGATTCAGGTGAAACTTCTTTGGCCTTAATCTGTTAGCTGGTTGCGCGAAAAGATTACATTTTGAGACGAATGTAGTATTTTTTTTGACTTTATACCTCGAGCAGTGGACTTTTTAACTGATTTATCGGTTTTTGCGGAAATTGTTATGCTTAAAAAAATATTCGTTGGAGTGGTTAATGTTCATCGCCAATGTACTCCGACTTGCGCTTCAAAAACCCCCTTGCTGACGCAGGCGTTATTCGTTTCCAGCGCATGGATGGCCCTGGGGAATGGTGATCTGGTCCATAAGTCGAACCCGTTGCGTGCCCGGCTGGCTTTGTATCTGGCGCTCCTGCTGCTGGCACTGGTTTCCGTAAACGACGGGCTCGCACAAATTCAAATCGTCAACTGTAATGCGCCGGTGCAAAGCCGCAAGCGCGGCATTGCCGTAAATTCCAACATGTCGGCTGCCGACTTCCAAGCCTTGGCCCCCGGCGTATCGTGGTTTTACGATTGGGGTATAAACAACTGGACCGTACCGTCGGGTGTGGCGATGAGCTACATCCCCATGGTCTGGAGCAATTATTCAGGTTATCAAAGCGCCATTAGTAATTATCTCGCGACCGGAAACCGGCCGTGGAGGGTATTTGCCATCAATGAGCCAAATCTTACCACGCAAGCGGGCATGACGCCCTCCAATACGGCGATCGCCTTTCAACAGGTCAAGGCGATTTGCGACCCTTATAACATTCCTGTGATTTGCCCGCACATGGCGACTGGCACCGCCACGAACCAAAGTATTACCGCGTATGACCCGATTCAAGGATCAACCGTCACCTATACTACCCAGGAACCTTTCCTCGACGCGTTTCTTTACTACTGTGGTTCGACGCGGCCAACGGGCATGGCAACCCACAGCTATGCCGGCTACGGTGACCTTACCTACTGGACAGGCCTCATGAATAGTGATTTTCCCACTCAAACCGTCTGGGTGACCGAGTTCAATCCGAGCGGCATCAGCGGCGGCATTTCAAGCTCGGCCCAGGTTCTCGCCAACCTGATACCCTCAGTGGATTATTGCGAACGCACGCCTTGGATTGAAGGTTACTCCTGGTTTATGTCACGAATCACCGGAGATACTAATGACAGCCTGCTTACCAGCACTTCCGGCGTCCTGACCGCTGCGGGCCAGGCCTACGTGCAAATGCCGGTGCATGAGACAAACCTATTTTATCGCATCCCCGGGCAGCTTCAGGCGGCGCGATATGTCACCATGAACCAAATGAGCATCGCGCCGACGACCGACACGAACGGACTTGCCGACATGATAACCGCGGCGGCCGGGGCAAGCTTGAACTATAATATCCAGGTTGATACCGCCGGAAGCTATCCTTTGAACTTTCGGGTTGGCGGCGTCACCGGTCAGATCAGCGTGTATGAAGGGGGCACGCTGCTGGGGGTCGCAAATGTCACGCAAGCCACTTGGTCAACGGTTTCGACCACCGTTACCTTGCCGGCCGGCACGCAAACACTCGAGGTGGTCCTTTCCGCCAACGGTCAACATTTCAACTGGATGCAATTCCAGCCGGTCAATGGTCCGGTGGCCGTTCCGACCGGTGTGAGCGCGACGGCGGGCAATGCCCAGGTGGCTTTGAGTTGGTCCCCGGCCGCTGGCGCAACCAGTTATAATGTCCAAAGCTCGACGACCGAAGGCGGGCCTTACACCATCATCGCAAGCTCCGACGACAACCAGCTACACGAACACCGGCCTGGCCAACGGCACAACCTACTATTATGTGATTTCGGCGACAGCTGGGATCAATGTCAGTTCAAATTCCCTTGAAGTCAGCGCCACGCCGGTGTTGTCACATGTAATTTGGCGTTGAACCAACCGGTCACTGTGAGTTCGACCCAAGCTGGCTATCCCGGAAGCAATGCGGTGGACGGCAATACCACGCGACCCGCTGGGCTTCCGCCTGGAGTGATCAGCAATGGATTTATGTGGATTTGCGGGCAACCTATAACATCACGGAAGTGGAACTCTACTGGGAAGCGGCTTACGCGACGAGTTTTCAAATTCAGGTTTCCTCCAATGCCGCGAACTGGACCCCGATTTACAGCACGACCACGGGGCCTGGTGGCGTTCAGGATTTGACCGGGTCTATCCGGAAAGGGTCGTTATGTGAGGATGTATGGGACGGCTCGTGGGACGGCTTATGGCTATTCCCTTTAGGAATTTCAAGTCTATGGAACTCCTGTGCCCACCAATCAGCCACCCGTGCTGGCGGCGATTCCCAACCAATCCATTCATGGCAGGCCGGACGCTGCTGGTCACCAATTTAGCCAGCGATCCCAATATTCCGCCACTGCCCTTGACCTTTAGTTTGCTCACTGCTCCGACCAACGCAGCCATTAATTCCAGCAGTGGTCTGTTCACCTGGCGACCGACCATTGCGCAATCGCCCTCCACACAGGCTGTCGCCGTGGTCGTCTCGGACAACGGTTTGCCCATCTTGAGCGCCACCCAAAGTTTCACGGCAACGGTGATCCAGCCAGCCGTTCCTGTCCTCAATGCTATTTCCATCACCAACGGCCAGTTTGGGTTTTGGATCAACGGCAGTTCCGGACCGGACTATACGATTCAGGCTTCCACCAACCTGACTTCCTGGAATCCAGTATTCACGAGTAATTCGCCGGCATTGCCTTACTTTTGGGTGGATACCAACTCAGTGTCTTATCCATTTCTCTTTTACCGTGTCTTACTGGGCCCTTAACCCGCTGATCGCTTGATTACGCAGTGAAATCATTGAGGAAATGGCAAGCAGGAAAACGGGAATTCCCGGAGCTGGTCAGGATATAAACGACATAGAAGGTTTATGGTGGAAGGCCGGAATTTCATCTGCTGGTATCTCCCCTTTTGAAAATTCACGGTTTTCTGCAAAGACCGTAGCCGTGCACGCTAAATTTGGTTTGGTGATTGTTTGGTCGTGATTTTATTTGGGTTCCCGGTGGTTTTGCTTTTCCTTTAAACGTTTCGCGTTTAGTATCGCCAGCGTTTATGGCTGATTTAACCATGCGCGCTGACGGTCGTTCTCCCAACCAACTCCGCCCGCTGCGTTTTCAAAACGATATCGCGCCTCATGCCGCCGGTTCGACGCTCGTCGAGTGGGGCAGCACGCGTGTCATTTGCGGCGTGACCGTCGAAGAAGGCGTGCCGCGCTGGATGAAGGAACAAAAAATCCCGGGCGGCTGGATCACCGCCGAGTATGCAATGCTCCCTTACTCCACCCTGGAACGCAAACCGCGTGACAGCACCAAGGGGAAAATTGACGGACGTTCGCAGGAAATCCAGCGGCTCATCGGCCGCGCCATGCGCGCCGCGCTCGATCTCAAAAAACTCGGCGAACACACGGTCTGGGTGGATTGCGACGTTTTGCAGGCCGACGGCGGAACGCGCGCGGCGGCCATCACCGGCGCCTTTGTCGCCCTTTCGATGGCGATGCAAAATCTTTTGCTCGAAGGGAAACTGACGGAGGACCCGGTCCTGCACGCCGTCGCTGCCGTCAGCGTCGGGATCGTGAACGGCCAGCCGCTGCTGGATTTGTGTTACACCGAGGACGTGGCCGCGGCGGTGGACATGAACCTGGTGATGAATTCCGCCGGCGAATTCATCGAAGTCCAGGGCACCGGCGAGGAGGCCACGTTCAGCGAAAAACAACTCAACGATTTGCTGGTACTCGGCAAGGCGGGCATTCGCGAATTGCTGGCCGCCCAAGAGAAGGCACTGCTGGAGTTCAAGCTTTAGCTTGTTCCGGCCACGCCATAGCGTCAACTCCAGCTTGAATTTGAAACCCATGTCGCACTCAAATCGTCCGCAGCAAAAACCCAAACCACAACAGCCAACGCGGCTGTTGCTGATCCGCCACGGGGAAATCGAGTCGCGCCATCAACACACGTTCGGCGGACGCATTGATATGAATCTTTCGGCCCGCGGACACGAACAGGCGAAAACGCTCGCCAAATATCTGCGCGGCAAAACGATTGACGCGATTTACGCCAGTCCGATGAAGCGCGTCCAGCAAACGCTGGCGCCGTTTCTGAACAATGGCGCGCCGGCGCAAACTATTTTGCCCGATTTGCGCGAGTTGGATTTCGGCGACTGGACCGGGCTGGGCTGGCAGGCCGTCAGCGAGCGGTTTGGATTCAGCGTTTATGAATGGCTGGACCAGATTGAACTCAAGGGAGCGCCGAACGGGGAGAATGGCAAGGCCTTTCGCGCCCGCGTCGAGCCGTGCCTGCGCGAAATCATAGGAAGTCATCGTGGACAAAACGTCGCTGTCTTTTGTCACGGCGGGGTGGTCCGCATGATGCTCGCCGTTCTCCTCGACGTGCCGCTGCCGAAGACCAACCATTTCGAAATTGAATACACGAGCGTCACGCAGGTTGCGTTGCATCCGCACATGGCCGAGGTGGAATTGCTCAATTTCACTCCGTGGCGCGACCTGGGGGCATGAAGACAATGTTCGGAGTCCCGGCTTCAGCCGGCCGCCTGAAGGCGGAACTCCAAACCCGTCGCCGGTCACTCTGGCGGATTTCCGTCACCGCGTCGCACGAAGCCGAAGACGCTGTTGCGGAGGCGCTTGGTGCGATTCCGGGCTGTGCTGTTTCGTCCTATTTCCACGTAAAAACCGGCGTGAGCACGGTTTCCGCTTTTTGCGAACAAAGACCGGTTGCCGAAGTTCGCGAAAACATTTCCACCAGACTCAGGCGGATCAAAGATTGCGGGCTTAAAATCGGTACCGGCAAAATCACCCTTGCCAAAGTCCGGCGCGAGGACTGGGCGGAATCGTGGAAACGGCATTTTAAGCCCATTGAAATCAAACTCAATAGTCGGAGGGGCGAGCCAAGCGAGTCCCTTTCTTCGCAAAGGAAATTGGGGACTCGTGTAACTCGTCCCTCCGAAGGGAAATCGCTGCTGATTAGACCAAGTTGGAGCAGGCGCAAACCGCGCAAAGGACAAATCGTCGTCGTGCTCGACCCGGGCCTTGGCTTTGGCACCGGTCAGCATCCAACGACGGCGTTTTGTCTGCACGAATTGGTGCGCTGTGGAAAATTTGAAGCACGGCGGTCATTTTTAGACATCGGCACCGGCTCGGGAATTCTGGCAATTGCGGCGGCGAAACTCGGTTATATAGCCCGTGCGGGCCTTCGATTGCGACCCCGAGGCAGTCCGGGTCGCGCGCGCCAACGCCCGCGCGAACCGGGTACATAAAAAACTGCGGATTACGAGTGGGGACGTGGCAAAACTGCCGATTCCCGCGGCAAAACAATATGATTTGATTTGCGCAAATTTGATTTCGACGTTGCTGCTGGCCGAACGTCGGCGGATTGCGGCGCAATTGAAACGCGGCGGAACGCTCGTGCTGGCGGGCATATTGAAATCAGAATTTTCCGGGGTGCAAAAGGTTTTTGCGGGACTTGGTTTGAAACTTGCTGCCGTCAAAACCGGGAACGAGTGGCGTTCGGGTTCATTTTGTTACGCCAAGGAAAATTCTGTGGGGAAGTTTGAATGATGGACGCCGGGACCGGTCTCATAGTCAGGAGTGCGGGCAGCGGATTCTCGCCGACAAGGAAGGCGAGGCCCTGCACAACTCCACAACCAGAGTTGTATTATGAAAAGAATGATGGAAGTCATCACGGAAGCCGTTCGGGATCCAAAACATCCATTCCGCAAATTGGATCATCAGCCCAAAAAGCCGCTGAAAAACCGTTACGAACGGAGAAAAGTAAGGGAGTATCTCCATTTGGGTGACTGGCAGGAGGAGCCGGTGTAAAGGGATTGCCCAACATGAGTGAATGAGCCGCGCACGAGCGCGGCTTTTTTGTTTCAGGACGGCAAATTCATTGGCATTCCGGGCAGATGCCGAAAAATTCCAATTTGTGGCTGACGGCCTTGAACTTGTTTTTGGCGGCAATGCGCTTTTCAATTTCCGCCGGAAAACATTCATCAATCTCGATGACGCCCGAACATTTCGTGCAAACCAAATGATGGTGATGGCCGTCGTCGCCCTCGCCAACCAGTTCAAACCGCGCCGCACCGTCGCCGAAATCAAACCGTTTGACCATGTCCATTGCTTCGAGCAGGTGCATGACCCGATAAATCGTCGCCAGATCACAAAGGCCCTTGGGCAATGCGGTAAAAATCTCCCGGGTGGTGAGCGGATGCGGACGCGCGCGCAAAATATTGAGGATGGCCTGGCGTGGGCCGGTGATTTTGCGCGCCTGCCCGCGCAAGCGGCTGGTGAGTGCGGACAATTCCTGTCGCTTGTGCGGGCGGGGGTGTTGGTGCGCTTTCGTCACGCCTGAAGAATCACACCAAAGGGTTGAAAAAGCAAGGCGGGGCGCGGGCTGCGTGATACGTGATGCGTAATACGTGAAACGTGAAAACCGCAAACCGCTCCGCGGTGATTCACGCCTCACGCTTCACGTCTCACGGCCATTACTTCATCAGTAGCATCTGGCGGGCGCGCTTGATGGCGCGGGTAAGGCGTCGCTGATAATGAGCGGGCATGTTGGTGTATTTGCGCGGGAGGATGCGTCCCTGATCGGTCACGTATTGGCGCAGCAGATTCGTGTTTTTGTAATCGAGCGCGTCGGCGACGAAGTCAATCTTCGGCTTGGGCCGGGGGGTGCGGGCTTCTGTCATCCCGCGGCGCTGGCCGCGGCGTTCGGGTTTGTCGGTGTGGGTTTTGCGCGGCATAATTATTTGATTTCGCGGTGGAGCGTGTGGCGGCGCAGAAAACGATTATACTTTTTGATTTCGAGCTTTTCCGTTTTCGTCTTCTTGTTGCGCGTGGTCGTATAGCGCGAAGGCGATTTGCCTTCCTTGCGCGCCTCGGTGCATTCAATGGTGATGATTTCGCGCGGCATAAATCACTCTTTCTCCTTGGTTTTTTCCTCCGCATCCTCGTCCTCACCGTCCACGTCGGCCACCGCCGCGCTGTCAATCGTGCCGAGCGCGCCCAACCGGCGCTGGCGCAAGGCGCCATCGCGCTCCAATTGCGCCTGCGCTTCGACCCGGAATCGCGTCCACGGAATGGCGTCCAGCCGCGCCCTGGGGATGGGCTTGCCGGTCAATTCACAGACGCCGTAGGTCTTTTTCTCGATGCGTTTGAGCGCTTCCTCGATTTCATAAACCGCGTCCTGGTCGGACGAAAGCAGGCTTAATGCAAAGTCGCGGTCAAAATTGTCGGTGCCGGAATCGGCCATGTGCAGGCTGTAACCGGGGACTTCCTGGGCGGATTCCTGGGCCAGCCCGTTCATCTGGTGGAGCAACTGCTCGCGCAATTCGAGCAAACGCTGGTAATACTTCTGCCACTCGGGCTTGATTTTTTTGGGCCCGGCGCTGGTGGCGCTCTTTCTCGCCATCGGCCGGCCAAGAATTGCCGCCGCCGTAGCGGGGGTTTGCTGCATCGCGTGCATCGGTTTTTTCATCGTCTTACTCATTTCGGTCACAGTTTCAAAATTCATTTCCGGCTTGCATAGCAATTTCCGGTCCATCAAGGGGGCGGGAATGTAGCAAAGAAAACCAAATAAGCCACAAAAATGTTGAAAAATATTTGCGCCAAAAAGGTTCAGCTCTTCTCAATGCACGCGTAGGCGTTGTGGTTGTGAATGCTCTCGAAATTTTCCGCCTCAACTTTATACCAGGTCACCAGCGGATGGGCGTTGAGCTTGAGCGCCACGTTCCGCACCAGGTCCTCGACGAATACCGGATTTTCGTATGCGCGCTCGGTCACAGCCTTTTCGTCCTGTCGCTTGAGCAGGGCATAAAGCTCCGAACTGGCCGAACTTTCTATCATCGCCACCACATCCTCGATCCAGACCGGCTTCATGAAACGGAGCGCCACCGTCACCAGCCCGCGCTGGTTGTGCGCGCCGTATCGGGCAATCGCCTTCGAGCACGGGCACAGCGTCGTGACATGCGCCTTGACCGTCAGTACGAAATCAATTTCCGGCCCGCACGCCGCCGCGTCGAACCGCGCCAGGTAATCCATCAAGCTTTCCAGGTGCGAGGCTGGCGATTTTTTGACCATGAAATACGGGAACTCGATTTCCAGATGCGACGTGGCCGCATGGAATTTCTTCTGCATGGCATGAAGAATTTCGCCGATGTTTTCCACGTGCATCACGCTGCCATGCGCGTTGAGCACCTCGATGAAGCGGCTCATGTGCGTGCCTTTGAATTCCTTCGGCAAATCCACGAACATCCCGATGGTGGCCACCGTGTTTTGAATGCTGTGCGCCCGGTCGCGCACCTGGATGGGAAACCGCAACCCGCGCACGCCCACCTTGTCAATCCGCAGTTCGCGGTCATCGCGCTTGCTTTGCACGTCGTGCAAGGGTTCCGCGGCGGTGTCTCTATTCGCCGCGCGCGCCGCGAGTCCGTTTCGGCCGGTTTTGAGCATGTGAAGAATACTAGCAGTTTTGCCGGGTTTGGCAAAATTTCTCTGTGAAAAACCGGAGGTCCCTCGCCGGACGGCGCGTTAAAACGTGGGACAGATCAAACGGAAGAATTGGTTGCCGCTGCCGATGGGTAACGTCACCACGTTGTTGGTGTTGGCGATGGAGACAGCGTTGGTGACGGTTGTCCATGAAACCGGCGGATTCAAACCGGCCGCCGATTGAAGCTGAAAACCGGTCGGCGCCATTGGCCAGGAAACGACTGCATTGCTGTTCGTCAACCTGACGCTCAACGGCATATTGAAAATCTCAAATGCCAGCGCGTTGGTTTCAACCGCGGAAACCTGGGTGGCGCTCCCGCTTTTCAACACCTGCAAATCGTACCGGCCCGGCGGCAAAGCCGGCACAAAAATGTGTTCGACGTTGTCCACCATGCTCGTGCTGCAGGTGACGAGGTTGCTGTTGGCGGCGTTGTACAGAAACAGATTCAAATTGTTGATGCTGGTCGCATTGTATTGTTTGTTCCAGACCAAGGTTGCCGTTAGTGTGAAGACTTCGCCCCCCGGCAGATTGAAGTAATAATGGTTGACCGTGTCATTGGTTGTCTGGGTTGAAATGGAATTGTAATTCCAGCCCGCAAGGGTTGATTCGTTATTGGTGTTTGTACCGGGCGGATGCGCGCCGCCGCTGCTGTTGGTTGTGGATTCGATGAAGGCATGTTGCCCGCCTTTCAATTGCTCCCACGAGTTGAAAACATTCACCAGCCCTGCGCCGTAACGCGCATCCAGCGGCGAGGCTGTGCCGTTGGTCCAGTTGGTGGGTTTGATCGCGCCATTCAGCAGAAGCGCCTTGACGGTGCGCAAATCACTGGCGGCATTGGTGTTCGAACCGCCGTCGCCGCGATTGGCCGCCTGAATCAAGATCGCCGCCGCACCGGCGACATACGGAATGGCGTAGCTGAGCGCGCTGCTCGGAGCGTCCGCCGCGTCCGGCGCGGCAATGTCCGGCTTGCACCGGCCATCCGCCGTGGGGCCGGTGCTGGAACCAGTGCCACTGTTATCAACGCCGACGGCAACGCAGTTGTAACCCGTTCCCGGCGGAACAACGGCCCCGCCGGCGCCCACGGCCGAGGCGAAAATTATGTTGCGATACGCCTCATAATTATCGTAGGCGGGATCCACCGTGGACTCGTCACTGGAGTCAAACACAAAACTTTGATTCACCACCCGGGCCGGATTGACCAGCCGAAAGTTGTTTAAAATATAGTGGTTGAAAAAATAGTTCGCATCGTAATTATCCACGTGGGCTACGTTCGTGGCGGCGCCAAAGGGAATACCGTAGAAATTCTTGGCGACCTCGTCCGCGTGCCCCGATTCAACCCCCGCGCTGTTCGGAAAACCCGTGGCAATTAAACCATTGGTTGAAATGTAAGTGAACAAATTCGTCGGCTGGCCGACATAGACATAGCCGGGGTTGACTTCAAAATCACTCGCGCCGGCGTCCGAGGCTTCCGGCTGCGCGACCTGTACACTACTGCCGGTCAGTGTTGGGTCAACCTGTCTTAAAACCGTGACGCCGATGGTGTCCAAATCGCCAGCCTGCAAGGAAAACACGCCCGCGAGAAATAAAAGAGTGAAGCCTTTTTTCATTACGCCTTTTACACAGGGCTGCATATACATCTAACCCGGCCTTCAGAATACCGCAACTTTTATGCCCATACTTTAGCAAGTGGCCCCCTTGACCGCCATGCAGAAATGTTCTTTGACATGCTGCTACGCGACGATTATTAGCCGTTCATGTCCAAACGGTTTTTACTGCGACTCCCCGCCCTGGCATTGGCAGTGACCTGTTTCGTTTCGGCCGGTGCCGATAATTTCCGCGTCGCCACCTACAACGTCGAAAATTATCTCGACCAGCCGACCGAATCGCGCCCGCATGTCAAGTCCCCCGAGGCGCGCGCCAAAATCTGTGAAAGCATCCGCACGCTCAACCCGGATGTGCTTGCGCTCGAAGAAATGGGCGGCACCAATGCGTTGCTGGAATTGCGCGACTCGCTCAAGGCCCGCGGACTGGATTATTCGCATTGGGAACTCGTCTGGGGCATGGATACAAACATTCACATCGCTGTTTTAAGCAAGCTGCCCATCGTCGCCTGCCATCCGCACACCAACGACGTTTACCTGCTCGACGGGCGCCGCTTTCGCGTCAGCCGCGGTTTCGCCGAACTGGAAATCCAGGTGAACACAAACTTGACCTTCACGCTCATTGCCGCGCACCTGAAATCGCGCCGCCCCGTGCCTGAAGCCGACGAAGCCGCACAACGCCTCGAAGAAGCTAAAATCCTGCGGGGCATCATTGATGCCCATCTCACGAACAATCCGAATGCAAAACTCGTTGTGCTTGGCGATTTCAACGACGTGAAAGATTCCGATGCCGTCAAAGCCATCATCGGTCGTGGGCGGTTCAAGCTCAACGATACGCGCCCCGCCGAACGCAACGGCGACAAGCCGGCCAACGAATATTCGCGTTTCGACCCCCGCAACGTGACCTGGACGGAATATTACGGTCAACATTTTATTTAACACAGAACGGATTATCCCCTTAAAACCACAGTCAGCTAGCGTGTCTTTGAATTGACGTGGACAGGAAAAACCCCAGCCGTCGAATCAGTGACAGACTGGGGTTGAAAAGGGAGACACCGCAATACAGAAATAAAGAGTGTCTCCCAATAAACCACCGCAACCAAATTAACGGTGGTAGATTATTTGACAATTTACCAAACGGGAATTGCTGAACTCAATTTCACATCCAAATCTGTTTGAGCATATTGGTCGTAAGCTGAGAATAATTCTTTCACCGATGGCTTTCCCTTCACAAGGCTTTCAAATTCAACTTGGGTTAAGTTTTTGGGCTGTGGCCGTTGGAAGTGATTTGGACTTTTCATCTTTTCAGTTGAAAAAGATTTTATCACACCGGGTCCGCTGCCTTCACCTTCAGCCGGCTTCGCAATAATGGTTGGTAGGATTTGACCACAAACTCCTTTGTTCTTGTTTTGATAAAAGTAAGTTCTGCCCGAGTCCATGAACAAATAATAGTCATGGGCCATAATGTGGTAAGGTATCGCACTTGAGACGGGGACTAATGGTTGAGCCACTTCATAGGTTACATTACTGAACGGGTTTGGTTTGGCTTGTTTACCAATTTGTTTGATGGCTTCAAGTTGGGGAATGGTTGTTTCATAGTCCGACTTGTCAACCCCTGCTTCAGTGAAATTAGCAGGTGAAGGTTTAACGTCCCCGACTTCGGCGAGGTTTTTTACTGTCGTCTGTTATGGCTACGGGCTGAACTTTAACCGGAGACTGGGGAGCCTTCGCGGTTGTAGTATAGGAAACAAGCCTGTTACCTTCTTTACGGAATTTAGTTTTTAGGTTTAGTAGTTGTTTTATCGTTCTTTTCATTTTATTTGTCTTTCATTTTGTACCGATTTTGTTTTACGGTTGTTTTGAATGGCGTGATTGCCATTCATAAAATACTTAGTGTTTTGTTTTTGAATAATTAAACCAAACTCTTTGGCCAACAATATCCCTAGATTTATTTACGTTTTTACTTGGAATTGTGACCCCGGTGGTCACAATTGTATGTGAATACGTGCGTTTATATTTCAATTCGGCATCAGTAAAAGGTTGAATATCCTTTATATTTTTTTCTCCTGTTGTCCGGCTTCAGCCGGCCCCGCGTTAGCGGGAGTTGTATGACTTGGAAATATACTATTAAAATAGTCCTCAAAGTTTTCTTTGCTTAAACATTTCATATTGTCCTTCGCTTTCTGGGCTGAAATGGAAGGAGTATTATCTGCTAAAGTGTTTTCTATAATAACCGCCGCAAGTTTACCTATGATGTCTTCAGTTGACTTAATAAGTTCAACGGTTTCTTCTTGTACTACTTCTTGTACTTCTCCTTGTACTACTTCTTGTACTACTTCTTGTACTACTTCTTGTACTTTATTCTTTGTACTTCTTGTACGGTCAATTTTCTTTACCATCTTTGGTAAGAGTTTCTTTACCATCTTTATCAGGGATTTGACCATCTTTGGAAATATCTTTACCATCTTTATCAGGGATTTGACCATCTTTGGAAATATCTTTACCATCTCTGCTAAAATCTTTACCATCTTTGACAGGTTCAACTGGTAAAGTTTCTTTACCATCTTTGACAGGTTCAACTGGTAAAGTTTCTTTACCATCTTTCTTTCTAATCACTTGATAAATGTAGCTTTCGCACTCGATATAATTAAGTTTATAGGTTCTATGGTAGAAGTCCTTGGCCTCGTTTTGTTCAAGTATTCCCAAAGCCAAGTATTCTTTACATAACCCTATTACGGTTGGCTTGGACATACGCAGTTCTTTCATCATTGTAGAAATATGGATTTGATACTTTTTTAGATTGGTTCTATAAAGTAAGTAGTCTAAGAACTTATATTGATTAGCCTTCAGGTGTTCCGCCATCTGAATTGGTATCCTCACAAGTGGTTTACTTTTGTCTAAGCCTTTATTCATTTGACCCTCCCTGCTCGGTTGGTTCAAACCTTCGTTGACATTTGAACCTCTTGAAGATGTCGAATAAACCCAGCCCGTCTAGGTCTGTTACTCTATCAATGGGAATTTCAACGGTGAAAGAGTCATTCATCAAATCTACTATCCAGACTTCTTTTTTGTCCGTGTGAACCCTGACGGGAAACAAAACATTATCATTCATAAACTGCTCCTTACAAAATTAAAAACCAGTCTCCTGGGTTAATGGAAGACTGGTTCTAAATTATATTGTTTTAACCCATAGTTTCGTTCTCTTTCGTTGAACGGAACATGCTACATAGTTATAACGAGTTCCCGAAATGGTGTAAAACAATCTTAATATATTTTAGGGGGACAAGAAATAAGCCCTTCAGCATTTACACGCCAAAGGGCTTATTACAGTTTATAGTTTGAATGATAAAGTAACTGTATGGCTATAAGTATAACGATTTAGTTCAAACGTAACTTATTTTCGTCTTTCCTATTTCAAAATCATTTTTGTTCAACTTAACTTCAATCGGTTCGCAGTTCTTAAAATAAACCGTGTATGTCTTATTCACGCAATCACAAACAATCTTTTCACAGACCGAACGAATAATCTCCCGGAGTTTTAACCTGCTCTCCTCCTGTTCCCAATCTTTGTCCATTTGTTTAAGGTTGTAGTCCTTTAGAATGTTAAGTGTAGGTGTTTCGCTCTTGATTATCGCTTCTTCAATCCCAATCAGTTTAGATAGCCGTCTGTCCTCAACTTCCAACTCCTTCAAGTTTCTAAGTAGGTTTTCGCTTGGGTTCTCATCATTGGTTATCAACTTGGCCAGTCTAGTTTCTTTCTTCTTAATGTCGGACAACTCACTTTTGAACGTATTCAGTTTTGTAGGTGTGGTTACACAGCCTGACTTGTAATAACTAGCAATAATGTCACTCCTGTTGAATATGAACCTGAATGACTGTGTGAACTTGTCGCCGTTCAAACTGTAATAATCACAAATACCATTGTTCTTTCCATTACAAACAAATGTTGAATGTAATGTCTTTGTTTTCCGCCCCCATTGTTGGTGATAACCGATAAGTCTGCTTCCGCAACGATTACACCACAATAAACCACGAAACAAATTTCTTTTACATCCAACCTTTCCGCAAAACGCTGTTCGCTCGTGTAGTTTCTTCTGAACGGAATAAAACAAATCCTCACTGATTACAGCTGGAAAGATTTTAATGTCTTCCTTTACATATTCACCATTTATTCTGCTTAGATAGCCCATAACTGATTTATTTTTCAAGGTCTTCGCAATAGTTCCACCGTTCCACCCTTTTATATTTCTTGGTGGTTGTATTTTGTCAGAGTTCAAAATGTTTCTAATCTCACGGATGCTATGACCGCTTTCGTATAGTTCAAACATTCTCTTGACCACGTTCGCATAAACATCCTTCAAGACATAACAGCCATCCCCATTCGCAATCCAAGAGGGCAACGGCCACGCCTTGATGAATTTACCCATCAGCATGGTTTGTTTGATGTTGTCTTTCGCTTCTTTTATTCGCTCAACCTTCTTATCGCTTTCATTTTTGGCTACGGCTCCGCTCACCATTACATTCAAATCTTTGTCATAATTGTCTTCATTGATTAACACCCCATTGGAAGTGGTATAGACAACGGCCTTTTTATCAAATACCGATTTCAATTCATTGAATAAAGTATGGACACCCATTCTTGTTATCCTGTCTGTATTTTCTACAAGAATAACGTCGCCGGCCTGAATGTTTGATTTTAACTTCGCCCATTCAGACGTAAGGTTCTTACCTTTGGCCGCACTCACTCCATTGTCAGTGTATATTTTAATCAGTGGTAGGTTAAGCCGTTTACTGCTGTGTTCAATCAGTTCTGTCTGTCGTCTTGAACTGTCGCCATCTTCCTGTTGGTCGCTGGACCACCTGACGTAGCCGTGACAGTGTTTGTAATTTGTTTCTGATTTATCATTCAAGTTCATATAGTCCTTTGTATTTATGGTTATTGAGATACACAATGTCTCATTCAATGAATACATATAAGTCAAAATTCCAAACGCACATATTATGAAGTACACAGTTCTAACTGGATGCTCTATAGTAGGGAACACAATCATGGAATATAACAAATTGACCTGACGAAATATCGTTGATATAATACCTTTAACGCCGGAGAGGGAACGGGTGTAGTTATCCTCAATCAATACGCCGCCTACGCAAACCTGATTACACTACGCAAGAGCCTGACACTACGCAAGAGCCTAATGGAGACACAAAATGAAAGTAAAGATATTCTTAATTAGAAACGTATCCCCGTATGGGTTACGGGCCAAAACAGTCTTTACACTTGGCTGTTTGAAATTCATAAAATCTCTCACGACTAGACTGGTTGATATTTGAATACGTCTATTGTGGTTAGCCGGCCCTCATTAAAAAGAAATCCTTGGCCGACTTTTCACCAGTTCTCTATGTGGTAATTTTTACCACATATAATACCTTTTGGTTTACCAACAGGTTTTTTTACATTATTATACATTCTCCCCCGAATAATTCTTGTGTTTAACAGAATACTTCCCCACGGATTTGCCCACCTTGTTAAACGCTTCCACCTTCCCATTTATACAATCAAACTCCACCTTGCTAAACAGTGTGGGTAAAATCATTGAAATCTGTTTACGGTTTTTCGTTCCGTCCGACAAATCCGGGGCTGGTTTGAAGTGTCCGTATTGTTTTAGAAATTGTGCCTTGTTTTCAATCTTCACATCCTTTAACAAATCCTTCAACATCTTAAATTGCGTGTCAACCAGTGAGTCCTCAACCAGTTTCCCATTCAATACGGCCAGTTCATTTTGTGTAGTCAACAGTTCATCCTTACGTTTAGAAATTCGGTTGGCTGCTTCCTTGTCTCCCTGCTCCACTAAATTGTAAAGGTTTTCAATGGCCGTGTTCAATCGTTCAATCTTGGCTTTACAACCTTCAATTTGTTCCATCAAGGCTAGGTTGTGATTTTCCTTCCTCAAAAGGTTGTGGCCACAGTCAAACATTAACTTGATAAATCCGTATTCAACCTTGTCCGCGTTCAACATCTTGTGTGGTTGTGAACACGAATGAAGCCTCGCGTTTCTACACCTGTAAAGATACATTTTTGTTCCGTTCTGTTCGTGGACAGGTGTTTACGTTGATAGCTTCCGCTCACAGCATTTTACACTTTGATATTCCTACAAATAAATTATTGACTCTTGTGTTTTGAAGATTGCCGCGACGTGTTGAAAAACGAGCCAGTAACATTTGAGCCTTGTTAAATGTTTCATCGGAAACGATTTTTGGGATTAACCTCTTCAATGTTTCACCTTTGACGGTCAGGACGCCGTTGTAACTTGTATTACAGAGTATTTTCTTCAAGGTTGTCTCCGTCCAGCATTTAACTCTGCCGATGGTGTTTTTACCCTGTTTGTAAAGAGTGGCGATGTTATCATTATTCAACCCCTGACAGATAGCCGTTGTTCCTTTTCCACTGTTGTATTCATTGAAGATGCGTTTTATGGTCAATTCAATTTCAGTATTTACAATGAACTTGTTTAATTTTTTGTCCCATTGAAAGGCTTGGGGTAAACATTTGGTCAAGTTGTCTGTGGGTATTCCCTTTCTAGCATTTTTCAAAGTTTCTTCAAAGGTTTCATTCAGACGTTTTATTTTACGAACATTTTCCTGATGACCGACCGCAGCCCCTGTGAAAATGGAAAATTGAGTTTCCATCGTGTCAATGTTTTCAGGAGTAATAATTTTACCCTCTGCCCATGCGTTGATTGAAATACCCTTTTGAATTGTTTGATAAATAAGATTTCCAATAAGAAAGGGATTTTGTCGGCCAATCCGGTCAAGGAACTCCACAAGGATTATTTCACCAGCCTTGGCTTCTTTTAACATTTTACCGAACTCTCTTTCCAAGTTCAAACCAGCCTTGCCGGATGTTGACTCATCAAAGTATTCAGCCGTTACATTGTATCCAAGTTTAAGAGCCACGGCTCTTGCTCCTTCAATTTGTCTCCGTCGGCTGTCTCCCCGTTCTTGGGGAATACTGCTGAACCGTCCATATATTCTCGCGTTCATATTTTCCTTCATCGATGGTTCAATTTGTTAAACGGTCATTTCTCAAAGGAAATCTACACTGTGTTTAAGTGAAGTCAATAGGCAAGGAAGACACCTACAGCCGCGTGGATTACATTTTGCTCAGTCCGGCGATGGCGCGCGACTGGGTGAGCGAAGAAACCTACATTGCGACAATTCCGAACTGGGGCATCGCCTCCGATCACCGGCCCATTGTGGCGGCATTTAAGGCGAGATAGAACAGGTAAATCAGCAAATCCGCGCTGTCCGAGGATAAAATCACAACCGTTCCGGGTGCGCCATCAAATCCGAGACGCGCTGGAGCAAACGGCCCGCCGCCCCGCCATCGAGCACGCGATGGTCGAAGCTCAACGTCAGGTTCGCCTCCATCACCGGCACGAACTGACTCTTGACGCCGTCCCAATGCGGTTTGTGCCGCGCTGCGCCCATCCCCAGCACGAGTGCCTGTTCCGGCAGCGGAATCGGCGTCGCCCATTCCAACCCGAACGTTCCGAAATTCGTGACCGTGGCAATGGAACCGCCGGTGGCGTCCGGCGGCAATTTGCGTGCGCGCGCCAAGTCAACCAGTTCGTTGTAGGGCGCAATCAAATCCTTCAGCATCCGTTTGTCCGCATCGCGAATCACCGGCACAAACACGCCGTCCTCGGCTTCGACGGCGAAGGCGATGTCGATTGAAGAAGGATGCACGATTTTGGTGCCGACCAAGCGCCCCGCGGGCGCGCTGTTTTCCGCCAGCGCTACCGCCAGCGCCCGCAACGCGCAAAGCGCCGGACCGGGTTTCGGCCTTGCCACTTTGCGATAGGCGAACAGCGGGTCAAGGCACACCGGCAAACCGACGTGTGCGAGGGGCCGTGTCCAACTGCGCCGCATGGCATCGGCCACGGCCACGCGCATCGTCGAGGCCTGGCTCATCCTTTGCTTTTCGAGGTGAGCGATGAATTTTTCAAAATCTTCGACGGTCACGCGGCCTGCCGCGCCGCTGCCGGGGATGCCCGCGAGGTCGGCGGCGCTCAAGCCGAGTTCGTGCATTCGCGCCTTGAGCCGCGGCGAGAGATAACTCGCCCCCGCCGCGTTCGCCGGCACCGGCAAACCGCGCACGGTCGGTTGCACGCGATTTTTTCCGCCATTGGCGTCCGATTTTGAAAGGCGGTCGGTCTCGGAGGTTTTTACCGGTGCCGGGATGTCCAACCCCAATCGCGCGGCTTCCTCCTGCGTGATTTCGATTTGGCCGAGCATGGCGCCGACCGGGTAGCTCTCATTCAACTGCGCGGTGAGTTTTTCCAGGCGGCCGCGACACGGCGAGGTGACCGCCATGGTCGCCTTGTTCGTCTCGACTTCGATCAAATCCTGGTCCGCCTCGACGGTATCGCCCGCTTTAACCAGAAAATTGACAATCTTGGCCTCGGCGATGGACTCGCCCAGTTGCGGCATGATGATGGGAATTTGCGGCATAATTTCTCAGAGCCTCAAAAGATTTCTCGCCGCCGCCGCAATGCTGCGCGTGGTCGGGCGGTGCGCCGTCCACAAATTCGGATGATACGGCACCGGGGTGTCCTTGGCATTGAGCCGTTGCGGCGGCGCGTCCAGCAAACCATAACCTTCGCTCGTGACGCGTGCGATGACTTCCGCCGTCACGCCGCCCCACGGCCACGCTTCGCCCACACACAGCAGCCGTCCCGTCCGCGCCACCGAGGCCATCACCGTGTCGGTATCGAGCGGTTTTACGGATCGCAAATCCACCACCTCCACTTCCCAGCCCTCGGGCGAAAGCTCCGCCGCCGCCGCCAGGGCATCCTGGACCATCGCACTGTAGGCCACGATGGTCATGTCGCGGCCTTCGCGCGCGATGCGGGCCTTGCCCACCGGCAGGGCCTCGCTCGGCAGTTTTTCGGCCTTGAGATGGTAATAAAGAAACTTGTGCTCGCAAAAAATCACCGGGTCGTCAATCGCCACCGCTTCGAGCAACATGCTGTAGGCATCCTCGACCGTTGCCGGTGCCAGGACGACCAGGCCCGGATAATGCGCATAGACCGATTCCAGGCATTGGCTGTGGAACGGCCCGCTCCCGGGCGTGCCGCCGACGGGCAGGCGCACGGTGATGGGGCACGGCACGTTGGTGCGCCAGAAGAGCGTTGCGGCCTGATTGACGATCTGGTTGAAACCGGTGGTGGAAAAATCCGCGAACTGCATTTCAATGATCGGCCGCAGCCCCTCTATCGCCGCCCCGACGGCCAGGCCGATCATGGCGTCTTCACTGATGGGGGAATCGAGCACGCGGCCGGGAAATTCCTTCGCCAGATTTTTAGTGGCCTTGAACGCGCCGCCAAAGGCGCCGACGTCCTGCCCGTAAATGAACACCCGCGGGTCGTCGCGCAACGCATGGGCCTGCGCTTCGCGGATGGCTTCCAGATACGTGATGCTCATTCGTTAAATTATAACACCGTTGAGTTGTTGAATCGTTGGGCCGGTTCAGCGGCTTAACGATTCAACGAAATTTATTCATGTCCTTCGCTCAATTGCTTCGAAGAAATCGCGCGCCATTCCTCGGCAAACGGGTCCGGCGCCGGTTCGCGTTGCACCCGGGCAACGGCTTCCTCGATTTCATGAACGGCTTCATTTCGCCACGCGGCCAGTTGCGCGGCGTCGGCCCGCCCTTGCCGGAGCAATTGTTCCTCGGCAACCTTCAAACAGTCGCGACCCGCCGGCGACTTTTTCAGTTTCGGGTCAACGTAACCGGCGTCGTCGTGTTCGCCGTGGCCGCAAAGCCGGAGCAGAGTGGCAACGACCATTTGCGGACCGCGACCGGCGCGCGCCAGCCCGATGGCACTGCCGACCACGTTCAAACATGCGGACAAATCCGTGCCGTCAACCGTCTGGACTTCGACACCGTAGCCAAGGGCCTTGTCGGCGAGATCGCGGCAGGCGAATTGGTGCTCGTTCGGCGTCGAGTAGGCGTAATGATTGTTGGCCACGACCAGCACGAGCGGCAATTTTTCGATGGCGGCCTGGTTGAGCGCCTCGTGAAACGAGCCGGTGGACGTAGCGCCGTCGCCGACAGAAGCCGCGCCCACGGTGCCGGTGACACCCTTCAGGCGGCGCGCGAATAAAACCCCATTCACGACCGAAATCATCGCACCGAGATGGCTGATCATGGGCAGGTAACCTTCCTTCGGCCGGCCGCGATGCACGTTGCCGTCGCGGCCGCGCATCGGGCCGAGCGCCGAACCGAGGTGCGTGCGGACGGTGTCAAGCACCGGTTCGCCAAATGCCAACCGACCGGCGGCGTCGCGGATGAGCGGCGCGAAAACATCGCCCTTTTTCAGCGACAAACCGAGCGCAGCGCTCAGGGCTTCCTGCCCGCGCCCGAGAAAAGCACCGCCGTGAATTTTGCCACCGCGGTAAAGCGCGGCCAGTTTGTCATCCAACAACCGCGCCAGCACCATGAAGCGATAGGCGGCAAGCTGCCTCTGATGAAAAGAGGCTGCCGGCTCAGCCGTGCCGGGTTCTAGCACCGTTTCGAGCATGGCTACAGTTTATCGCCGATGCGCCGCGCCAGCAATATTTCTTTGAAAACCGGCCTCCGGGCGGCGGCAAAATTCAAGTTGGCCGAGCATGAAAATTGCTGTATTTGTCCGGGTTCAGAGGCAAACGAAGTACAGGACACAAACGGACAGTCAGTTATGAATCAAGCGGCGTTTCAAGTTTTGCTGGTCACCAATGACCCGCAGATGCCGGAAGTGTTGTCTAATCTTCTGGAGAAGGACGGCGTCGCGCTCTCATTCGCACAGAACGCGAACGACGCTTTCAGGTTGATTCACGAGCAAGTCCGCGACCTGGTACTGGTGGATTTGGAATCATTGCGCCAGAACGGTTACGATGTGTTGCGCTGGCTCAGGGATGAATCTTCGCTGCCGTTCGCGGTCGCCATCGTGTTCACTGCGGCGAACGACACGGTGGGCCAGTTGCGCGCATTTGAACTGGGCGCAACCGAATGCCTGACCAAGCCTTTTGACACTATCACCCGCGCGCGCCTGCTGGCCCATCTGAACACGAAGCGCCGGCACGATTCCCTGGACCAGCACAGCCTCAATTTGAACGAGGCGCGCCTCAATGCCGAGGCGGCGGTGCGTGCCAAGTCGGATTTTCTCGCAGCCATGAGCCATGAAATCCGGACGCCGATGAATGGCGTCATTGCCATGGTCGGCCTGCTCATGGAAACGTCGCTGACCGCCGATCAGCGCAGCTATCTCGAAACCATCCACACCAGCAGCGAGGCGCTCCTGACGATCATTAACGACATCCTCGACTTTTCAAAAATCGAGGCCGGCAAGATGGAACTGGACTCGCGGCCCTTCGATTTGCGCGCGTGCGTCGAGGATTCACTCGACCTCCTGGCCGTGCGCGCCTTTGAGAAGAATCTCGACCTGGTCTATCAAATGGACGACGGCATTCCCGCCTCCATTGAGGGTGATTCGCTGCGCCTGCGCCAGGTGCTTACCAATCTGTTGAGCAACGCCGTCAAATTCACCGAACACGGCGACATCCTCGTCCGGGTAAAATTGCTTTCGAGCAAAATGGATGAAAGCCAGAACCGCGCGTTGTTGCACCTGCACTTTTCCGTGCGCGACACCGGCATCGGCATCCAGCCCGACCGTTTGGCGCGATTGTTCAAACCGTTCATGCAGGCGGATGCTTCGACCGCGCAACGCTTCGGTGGCACGGGCCTGGGGCTGGCCATCAGCAAGCGGTTGGTCGAACTCACGGGCGGCAAAATGTGGGCCGAAAGCGCGCCGGGCGAAGGCTCAACGTTCCATTTTACCGTGAATGTCCGGGCTGAACCGAACGCCGCCCCGTCCGCGCTCAACGCCTGCCAACCCAGGCTCGCCGACCTGCGGGTTTTGATTGTGGATGACAACGCGACCAGTTGTCATGTTCTCGTTGAACAAACTGCCAGATGGGGAATGATTTCGCGCAGCGTCGAAAGTCCGCACGCGGCGCTCAACCTGCTTCGCGGCGGTGAAACCTTTGATTTCGGTATCCTCGATTTGAAAATGCCCGGCATGGATGGCGTGGCCCTCGCTGCGGAAATTCACAAATTGTCCGTCGGCGCCATGATGCCACTGGTGCTGCTCGCGCCCATGGGTCAGCACTCCGACACGCCCAATGAAACGCATCTGGTGTTCGGGCATACCGTCCCCAAACCCGTCAAGCCCGCGCAACTTTGCGAAGTGCTCGTGCGCGCCCTGCTAAATCCAAAAGTCGCGGCGTGCCCGGCCCCGCCGCCCATACCGGAGCAACTGCTGGCCGAGCGGATGCCGATGCGCATTCTGTTGTGCGACGACAACGCCATCAATCAGAAAGTCGCCGCGCGCATCCTGCAACAACTCGGCTATCAACCCGGCCTCGCGACCAATGGACGCGAAGCGCTCGATGCACTTGACCGCCAGCCGTATGATTTGATTCTCATGGACGTGATGATGCCGGAAATGGATGGTTTGGAAGCCACGCGCCTCATCCGCGAACAGCAGAGGAGCGGCTCACCCAATTATTCCTCGCGCATCGTCATCGTCGCCTTGACCGCGCATGCCATGCAGGGCGACCGCGAAAAATGCCTCGCTGCCGGCATGGACGATTACCTTGCCAAACCCATCCGCCCCGCCGATGTGCGCCAGGTCATTGAACGCTGGTATCCGCAAAACGGCACGACGCACCTGGCCAAATCCGCCTTCGCCGTCAAAGCCGCCGTGCCGCCGCCCGCCACCGAACCGCCCGTGGACATGGATCGGCTCAACAGCCTGGTTGACGGCGACGTCAACGGTCTGCGCGAACTCATCGAACTTTACCTCAAGCAAACCACCCAGCAAATCGCACAACTCGAGGCCGCCGCCCGCGCCCAAAATGCCGATGAAGTCCGGCGCGTGGCGCACAGTTGCGCTGGCGCGAGCGCGACCCTCGGCATGACCCGGCTCGTGCCGATGCTCCGCGATTTGGAGAAACAAGGCGCGTCCGGAACCCTCACCACCGCGGCGCAGCTTTGCGAAAATGCCGCGCGCGAATTCAAACTCATCCAGAATTTTCTGGCGGCGCTGCCGGCTGTGGCCGCGACGCCGGCCATTTCCCACTCATGAAAAAAATTCTCATCATCGAAGACGACCAGATTGTGGCGAACGTTTACCGCAACAAGCTCACCGTGCAAGGTTATCAGACCGAGATAGCGCTGGACGGCGAGACCGGCTTGAAGACCATGCGCA
Organism: uncultured Verrucomicrobiae bacterium; assembly: GCA_963754775.1. Classification (GTDB taxonomy): domain Bacteria; phylum Verrucomicrobiota; class Verrucomicrobiia; order Limisphaerales; family UBA11358; genus UBA11358. Next base: position 173,130 of record CAVWHM010000017.1, on the reverse strand, counting down.
CTTTTCAGCCCGACCTCATGGTGCTCGACCTCATGCTGCCCAAGATGTCGGGCGTGGACGTCATCCGGCAAGTCCGCAGCGAGTCGGAATTTTCCAAACTGCCCATCATTGTTTTTTCCAACACCTACCTGACCAACATGGTTCAACTGGCGTGGAAGGCCGGCGCCAACAAATGCCTTTCCAAGGCCAGTTGCTCGCCCAGGGAAGTGGTTGATGTAGTGTGCAACACCATTGGCCCCAGCGGCGCGACGCCGCAGACGCGCCCGGCCGACGCCGGAGATACCGCCAAAACCAACACCACCAACGCCGACGCCGTGGCCGACGCCGCCTTCCAGGCCGCGCTGCAAAGATCATTCGTGGAAAGCCTTCCCGCGACGCTCGCCACCCTGCGCACCGGCCTGCAAAGCCTCATCAAAGCCGATGATGAAGTGACCCGGCTCAAGCACATTTACGAACTCTACCGCCGCATCCACGCGCTCAACGGCAACGCCGCCATTGCCGGGCTGCTCACCATTGCCCAGATGTCCGCCGCCCTCGAAGCCCTGCTCAAGGAACTTTACGAAAAACCAAAGAACATCAACCCCTCCACCCTGCGTACCGTCGCCGCCGCTGTGGATTTCCTCGGCTTCCTGTTTGAACACGGAACCCAGCCCGAAAAACAGGAGATGCCTCCGGCCAATATCCTCGTCGTGGACGACGAAGCCATTTCCCGCCGCGCCATCGTTTACGCCCTGGAAAAGGCCCAGCTCCAATCCGTTAACGTCGAAGACCCGAACGCCGCCTACAAGCTCCTTTCCGAAAACCCGTTCGACCTTGTCTTTCTGGACGTGGACATGCCCGGCATGACCGGCTATGAACTCTGCACCAAACTGCGCATCCTGCCCGGCCACAAAAAAACCCCTGTCGTCTTTGTCACCGTCCTGAGCGATTTCGACAATCGTACCAGTTCCATGATGGCCGGCGGCAACGACTTCATCGCCAAACCCTTTCTCTTCATCGAACTGACCGTCAAGGCCCTCATTCACGTCCTGCGCGGCAAACTACAGCCGGTGAAATAGAAGTTGAGGGTTGCGCGTTGAAAGTTGAGCGGCCCCTGGCATAGTATCCGGTTGAGCGGCTACATTTAGTGCCCGGTTGTGAAATCATGGCCGCATGGATTCTTCAAAAATTGGTTCGTGTCGGCGGTTTCGACAGGTTGTGGTTGTATTTAATGGCTTTTCGCGCGTTGGGTGGAGGCGAAAGTTCGACGACAAAATTAAACACGCGCAGGGTTCACCTGCGTGTGTCATCGTGAGCAGCTGACGGTTTTAACTTTTCCGGTTGTGGCGTTGGAAGCTCCACAGGCCGGCCAGACCCATGCCAATGAGCGCATAGGCGGAAGGCTCGGGCACGGATTGTGGCGTAAATTCCAAACCGAGAAAGGCCTCCGTTGACCCGTCAACTGTGGCGAGGGTATTGGCTATGGATCCCGAGCCGGTATCGGTGATTTCAATGAGTTTTTTCCCGCTCGCTGTTGTGGCGTAAATTAAAGGGTCGGTGCCGCTGAAATCCACCGCCAGCCCATTCATGCCAGTGCCGCTGTCGAGGGTGTAACTTAACGTCCAGCTGCCTCCGCTGAAATCATAACGTTGGATGCCTCCGCTGGTGTTGGCGACGTAGGCAAGGGTCATACTTGTGTTGAACGCGAAGTCGGAGGGAGCTGCATTGGTCAGGACAAGAGTCGGCGTGGCAGTGCCGCTGGTCGGTGTGCCGGCAATTTCATAAATGCCCGTCGTGCCTTTGGCGGTGCTGTAAAAAAGATTGCCGCCGATGTCCTGGACGACAAGGCTGTTGACGGTTGAAATTTGAGCGGGTATTCCGGTTCCCAGATAAACAGTGCCACTCGCAGCGCCAGCACCCCAAAAGTTGCCGTTGCCATCACTGGTGCCACCGCGCATGTTGTTGCCGCTGTAAAAACCGGCGGTTGTAGCGGCAAGCGTATAATTTCCATTTGCATCCACCGTGGCGATGCCGCGTGGAACGGAGCTGGAGGATGCGGCAGCAACCCCGGCGGTGCCAGCAGCTACATTGTAACCCGCAAAGACCAGATATTGACCATTGGCTGAAAGGGTCAACTGTCCTTCAGATGAAGCCTTGCCGCTGTCAACCAACGCAGAAGAACCGGTGGAGGGAATCGCCAAGGCGTTCACGAAACTGCCACCGGTCGTATATTGATCCAAGTAAATGGCAGTGCCCGCAGTTGTGAGTGATGCGCTGCCATTGCCAACTTGCAAGACGGCCAAATCGCCGGGATCAAAGGATTGAGCATGGCTGATGGCCAGAGAGGACAATAACGATGCTGTGACTGCGAAGATTTGATGGGTTACTTTCATGGGTTTGTGTTTGTGTTGAATCAGCCGGAATTTTTGCGGTCAGGCGGCAGCGATTTCAGCCATGGATTTCGGGGAACCACGTTGCACTTCAGAATTTGCCTTCATCTCGCGGAAAATGGCTTGAGCGCAGGCGCCCGGCGCAATTGCCGGTCGGATAATGCAAATGGCCGGCTGTTCTGAACTTGCGCTTTTCAATCGGGTTGACATTAAAAATGCTAACAATTTGGGGACGGACTGTCAAGCCGGAAACGCGTTCGCTGCTGGAAATCCTTTCATTGGCGCTGCCATGTCCTTCGTCCGAATTTCCGACGCCTCCTGCCGATTTTTGAAATATGCCTAATTCACCAGCTGCAGGCGGAAAAAGCGTTGTGGCGAATCGCCAAAGTCATTTGTGAGCATCAGCGTTCCGCCGGTCCCTGTCACCGGACTGCCCAGTCGGCGTCCAAGCCGGATCCGTGAGATTATTTTTGTATTCGAGTTGATAGGTTTGACCCGCTACGCCCGGCCAGTTCAGGAAAATGTTTGTACCCGAAATCTGAATGTTCACCGGAACGGACAGCGGAATACTGGCCGAGAAACTTAAATCGTCTATCCCCAGGCCCTGGGCTTTGCCGGTTGAATCTGTCATTTCCCATACCAGCCACAAGGCGGCCCCCGGCGGCCAGTTGGTGATGGTCTGATTCAACACGCTCAGGTTGGTCTGATTGAGCGGCGAGGTGCCGTCCACCGCAACGCCGCCCGAATCCGCCGCGACCGTGGGAAAGCTCACGTTCAACGCGGGGATAAACGCCGTCGCGCCGGCGGGGAAGGGAGCGGTGCCGGTGGGATCAACGAAATAATAAAATTGCAGGGTCTTGGGCACATTGGATTGACGCCACACTTCGCCGGTAAATTGAAGATTCATCCGGGTCAAAGTGATGGAGGTTCCGTTGATGAACCGGACGCCAAACGCGGTGCCCTTCGTGGAACTGGTGGCGAGCAAGCCGAGCGCTCGATTTGAACTGTTGGGCAAACCGAAACTGATTTGACCACCCGTGGTCTGGTCGCCATCGGTTGCGCCGAATTGGAGCAGCAGAAACGCTGGAGCCATACCAGCCAGCCAGGGCGGAGATGCCCAACCCGCCGCTGCCGCCGCTGGCGATGACGGGGAAGGCGAAATCGTAAGGATTGGCCAGGGAATAAATGACGCCGTTGATCGTCACCGGGTTGTTGGCGTTCACCGAAGCCGCCCCGGGATCGGGCAGTGAATCAAAATTTTGGGTATAGACTGAACCCGGCACCGAGTAATCAATGAACGAAGGCGGTGGCGTGGCGGTTCCGTTGTTGGGTGCGCCGGGCGTCGCCTGGAAAAATTCCTGCCGGTTGAAGCTTTGTCCGTCGGGGAACGAACCATAGGAATCGTTGGGGCTGATGTTCTGCATAGTCAACATAGTCGAGCACCTGTTGCTGGCCGTTGGCGGCCAGCCGGGTCAACGCAAGCGAACCTGTGCCGCTGGGCAAAATAAAACTGGTGTGCAACTCATTGGTGGTCGAAAGGTTGGTCAGGCCGTCGGCGAAAATCACTTTGAACTGGCCGGCGTTGATGACGGCGTTGCTCGGAAACGCCCATTGCAAGAGGTTGGTGTAGTTATTGGCCAGATAAAGTCCATTCAGCGAGATGACGTTGGTGCTGGGATTGTAAAGCTCCAGCCAGCCCGTATGTTGACCCGCGCTGTTGGTGATGCCGTTCAGGTTGTCAGCCTGCAATTCGTTGATCCACAGCGACGGGAAAGGCGTCACTGAAGCGGCGACGCTGTTTGGCGTGCCCGGCGTGGCCGAAGCAAGATACGCCGCCGGCGGAGCCGGATTGACCGTCGCGACGGTTCCGGAACCGGACAAGCGCAAGGTCAGCGGACCGCCGTTGGTGCTTTGTAAATACCAAAAGCTTAGCGTGTAAGTGTGCATTCGTTGTCAATGCGGGTGAGATAATCTGCCAGATGGCGCTGCTCTGAGTGGTGCCGGCGGCGGTGGAAATCAGATGCAGACTGGCGTTGCCGGAATGCTTTATCACGGTGCTCAAGACTGAATTGGTCAAATTCGTCGAAACCGTCCAGGGACCGGGAAAACCCGATTCAAAATCGCCGTCGGCCAGGGTGTTCACTCCCGCTTCCGGCACGCTGCCCGCGACCAGCTTGATGTCATCCACATAAACATCGCCCGCCGACTGTAAATAGACATAGAACAAGGAAGTTGAGGCCGTGCCGGTGGCGGTGACGTAGGTCCACTGTGGCGTCACGGGCGTGTTGGGGAGTACCGCCGCCCAGTTGCCGGCGCGCCAGTTGTCCTGATGCGGGTCAATCAGTTGCAAGGACGCGCCGGTTCCGTTGGCATTGGTTGGCCAGGGCAACTGGTTTTCATATTTCACTTCGGCCACCGTCACATTGCTGGAAGTATTCAACGCGAGGATTCCGCTCGCCGGCAACGTGCCGCTGAAAATGTCAAATACCGGATTGGTCGCTCCGTAAGCTCCGGCGAAGGCCGCGCCATTCGCCGCCAAAACCAAAAAGTTGGTCGGCCCGATGATCGAACCGTTCGGGAAGGTGTAGGCCGATCCTTGAAGCTGCCAGCCCGACAAATCAAAGGTCAGGTTGGTGGAGTTGTTATACAGTTCGACAAACTGCGCGTCGGCCACAACCGGGTCATACATGATTTCGTTGATGACCACCTGGCCCACCGGCGAGGCATTGGTTCCGGTATAGACGACGCTGACGCTGTTGCTATCGCCCGTGATCGGCTGCCCGTTTCTGTCCACGCCAACCACGCTCAAGTTGTTGGTGCCGTTGACCAGCGGCAAAGCCACGGTCCAAGTGGTCAGGGTGGTCCAGGTCAGCGGATACGCCACGCCGTTGATCCAGACGGTGTCCACATTGACGGGGGCCGTGCCGGTCACATAAGCCACATTATTGCTGGTGGTCACGGTGGAATTGACGGTGAACGCTGTGGCATTCACGGCGGCCAGTTGCGAGGCGATGCTGCGTCTGCGCCTGGGAAAGCCACGGTTTGATGTTCGCGTCGGGGTTTTCGACACTGAGGCCGTTGGCGGTGAAGGCGTTGTATTTGGCGTCGAGCAGCGGTCCGCTGTTGGCGACATTGAGCGGCCCATTGACCAACTCCTGCAAGGCGCGCCAATACATGCGCAGGAACGTGGGGTTGTTGTAGATGGCGGCCATGTTGGAGTCCTGAGAATTCAGGGTGAACAGATTTTGTCCCGGGCCCCAGGAACCGCTGTTGCCGATGACGATGTTGAAATCCCACATCAACAGGGAATACTTCGTGCCCAGCGTGCCGATGTAGCCGTAAAGATTCTGGGCGTTTTGCGCGCCAAAGGAATCCCAATTGCCCGCCGCGTGGTTGGCGGCAAACACCCGCATCCAGTTTTCCATGTCCGCCAGATTCTCCAGGTTCGCCACGTAGTTGGGCGAGCTGGAGGAGTTGGCCGCGTCGATCAGCGAAAAGACATTGGTGAAGTCACTGTCCGAATCGGGCGTGCGGCGAATCTCAAAATTGTAGCGGTAGCGCGCCGGCTTTTTCACGCCGCCGGTGGTCGTGTAGGGCATCAGATTGCACCAGGCGTTATTGTTGAAGGCCATCGTGGCGCCCGAAGGAAAGGGAGCCATCTCAAACCAGGGCTGCATTTTGTAGAGGAAACCATCGGCGTCATTGGGGAAGTGTTCCTTGACCACATCGCTGCTGGGCACCTGGGTGTCTTCCATCAGGGTGCCGCGGCGGTTGCCGTTGACATAGACCGCCACATAGCGCTTGTAGAGCCACGGCACCCCCAGCGCGCGCAGGAAGGTGTTGGCCAACTGCTCCCGTTGAATGCTGGCGTCATCGCCCGGACCATTGCCCGGCTGATGAATCTTGTTGAAATCCGTCGCGCCCAGAAACTTGTCGTCATCGTTAAATTCCCATTTGTAATGGCACAGATTGCCGATGGGCGTGTCAAACTCCTGATGATACGGACTGCCGGCAAACCGGCCCTGCATGTTGTAGATCACGCGGTTGTCATTGACGAAGGTGCAATCGTTGCCTTCGTTGCTCAAGTCGGACAAGTTGGCCCAGCGGGTGACGTTGGTCTGCGTGAGCCATAAATGATACACGCCGAAACTGCCGCCCGGATTGCCGTCGCCGAACATCACCACGCATTCGCGCACCGGCTCATTGTCCTGCGGACGCAAGGCCGGAAAGCGCGTCGCTGCTCCCCGGCTGTCCGTGGCGGAAATGTAAAACGCCACGATTTGATTCGCAGCTTGTCCGGGAATGGTCGCGCTGAAAACGCCGTCGCCCGGAACCGCGTCGCCGCCCGTGCCGTTGTCCTTCATCGCCACGGCGGTGTAATTCGTCGCCGGATCCAGCCGGTAATAAAGCGTAAGATTTTGCACGCCGTCGGGGTCACTGCACATTGGCCGTCACCACCACCGGCTGATTGGCTGCCGGCACGGTCGGATTGTGGGTCACATTGTAAATGGCCGGCCCCGCATTCGTCACGTATTGGCTGTTGGGCATGCCCGGCGAGCCGAGGTTGGCCGGAACCGGCATGGCCGCCGTGGCTTCGAGCCAGTTGCCATTCAACCGCAGCAGCGCTTCCGGCCAGCCGTGCAGCCAGCGCGCCTTGAACCGCAGGGTCGCCGTTTGACCTGCCGCCAGTGTGTTGGCGTTCAAGGCCACCTGACAGGAATTATCCCCGGTCCAAATCCGATCGCTGCAACGGATGTGCAGAGAATGGCTGCTGACATAACCCGTGTTTTCCAGACTGGAACGCACCATGCAGCCTTGGAGCGACCAGTTGGTCAAGCCCAGACCGCTTTCAAACGTGCCATTGGAAACGTAGTTGCTCCCGTTGTAATCCACTTCGATGTTGTCCACCAGGCATTCCCCGGCGTCCAGCAGGCCGATCTGGGCGTGCAGGATGCCCGATTCGTAGTTTGAGCCGTTGTCCAGCACGCCGGTGTTTTCAATGTCCACCCAGGACGACTTTTGCGTCTCGTCGCTGTCCGCCCAGTTGGCCGCCAGCCGGTGATTCGCCCGCGGGTCAATCAACTCCAGACTGCTGCCCCCGCCGGAGGACCATTCGCCCCAGCGCCCGCCCGTGCCGTAGGTCACCTGATCTTCGGCCACCAAAATGGGCGTGTTGGTGTAGAGCGTCTGCGGCATGGACAAGGTCAATTGCTCGCCGTTGTGCGACAGCTTGCCGCTGTAATTGCCCACCGTGTTCCCGCTGTTCAGGTTGGGATATTTGGCGAACAAATTGGTCATGTTCCTGCGCGACGACCAGATAGCCGTTCGGCGCCAGCGTGACATTGGGAAACGTGAAGGTGACGCCGGAGGTGAACTGCCAGCCGGACAGGTTCACCGTGTTCGTGCCCTTGTTGTAAAGTTCGATGTATTGGTCGTCGTCGTTGCCGCTGATCGGGTCATACATCAATTCGTTGATGACGATGTCGCCGATTAAAATGGCGCTGTTGTTTGTGCCCGGCGTGTTGGTGGTGAAGGCATAAAAATCATTCGCGCCATCCGGCCAGCGGCCATAGGAAACGCCGTTGGCCTGCGCCCCGAATTGCACGGCGTCCAGTATCCGGCTGCCGTCGGGCTTGATGAAATACAGCGTCTCGCCCGCGCCGTTGAGCGTGAAGCCGAATTGCGATTGCGTGAAGGAAACAAAACCCGCCGGGCCGATCACCGTGCCACTGGGAATGACAAATTTATTGGTCGCCGGATCATCGGTCAAAATGCAGCCCGAAACGTCCACGCTGTTCGTGCTGTGATTGTAGAGTTCGATGAACTGCGGCACGGCGGGATTTTCCGAATGCGGCAGGATTTCGTTGATGACCACGTTGCGCAGCGGGCTGGGGCGGAATGCTTCCATCTGTCCGGGCGAACCGCCCACGACATCGCTGATGTCCCAGGCGCGCGGGTCGCCTTCGCCGTAGGTCGGATTGGCCAGCACGATGGAATGGCCCGTGCCATCGGCCGCCACCGGCCAGGGATAAGTATCGGAATAGGGCACCGTCAGCAGCACATTGGTTTGTTCATCCAGCAATTCCAGCGTTTCGGAATGTTTGAGGCTGCCGGTGTAAGGTCCCATCACATTGGTGATGCCGTAAACGCTTTCGATGTCCGCCGGCGCGGCAGCCACGACAAGATAGCCGCCGCCGGGAATCGTGGTTCCCGCCGGAAACGTGTAACTCATGTCCGCGCAGGTGATTTGATAACTGCTGATGTCCTGAAACCACGGGTTGGAGTTGTAGAGTTCGAGATACTCCAGATTTTTCCCATCCGCGCGCGGCGCGGGCTTCCACATGATTTCCGAAAACACCACCGGCGATTTGCGGCTGCTCGGCCCGATGACATCGTGCGGATTGGGCTGCGTGCCGATGACGGCATTCGTCACATTGGCAATGTCGCGAAATTGTGCCGTGGTGACCTGGTTCGTGCCGTTGCTGCTGACCCAGAAACCAAGATAAACCCGGTTCGACAGGGTAATGGTATCGCTGCCCAGTTTCGTCCAAGTTTGCCCGTCGTAACCCGCATAGCCGGTAAACGTGTTGCCGACGCGCTGCAACCGCAGCCAGGTGTTGGGATAATTCGCGGGAAAACTCCCGGCCGAATTCGCCATGCTGCCTACCGGGTCGCGCCATTCGAAAAACGTGCCGTTCATTGCCGGCGTCGCCACGGCCGCAGTGAAGCGGCCATTGCCGGTCAAATCCTCGCGCGCCATCAAACCGGCTTTGGCAAAGATGTCTGACAACCCCAACGCAGCCACCCGGACGCACACGTCAAAATTACCGGAATAAATCTGGTAGGAAAAATTGCCCTGATCCAAAAAGCCGCTGAAGTCACTGCCCGCTGCCGTCACGTTGATGCCGTTGCCCGCTGCCGTCACGGCTGAATTTAAAGGCGGATTTCCGATGTCCTGCGGCACATAAGGCAGCGCCTGGAAGTCAACCGTCGTGTTGGGAGCGATGGTGTTGGGGATGCTGGCCCGGTCGCTCACGCCGTTGATGACGATGGAATAGTTGCTGCCATAAACCAGCGGACCGGTCGTCAAAACGACCGTCACGCCGTCCGGATTCAATGCCGCGCCCGTCACCGCCAAGCCATCGGTGAAGGCGTAATTGGCAATGTTCGTCGCGCCCGCCGCGGCCACCGGCTTGGAATAAACCATTTGCAGGTTCGTCGTGCCCAGGTTGACCGCCTGGACGACGGTGGGCGGGTTGGTGTCCCGGTTGACCGTCAAAATCGCCGGCGCACTGGTTACCGAACCGGACGCGTTGGAAACGACACAATTGAGAGTTTGTCCATTTAAACCGAGACTCAGGTTGGTCAAGGTGAGAATGGGGTTGATGGCGCCGGGCAGGTTGGTGGCGTTCAAAAGCCATTGGTAGCTGACGTTCGATTGATTGGTCACCAGCAAGGAAAAGGTGACACTGCCATCTTCCATCCCGGTCGCATTGGTTGGCGGCAAATAAATTCCCGGCACGTTCGTCAGGCCGGTGAAGGGAATCAACAGCGTGCCCGCCGCACTGGGGGTCGTCATCGGCAGCTCGATGGTTCCGTTGGGCAACACCCATTGCACCGTCAAATTGTCGCCGCCCGTGCCCTGCGCCATGAGCGCTTCCAGATAATAACGTTGGCCGCCCTGCAAATAGATTGGCGCGGATTGCTGGTTGGTTTCCTCGGTGAAATCGCGCCAGGTCGTCCAGGCGGTGACCGAAGCAATCGGGGTTTCATTCGTCGGATTTTCATTGCTGCTGAGCAACAAAAGCGAGTTGTCGTCGCTGGCGATCCAAAAGGTGTAGTAGCCATTCATGGGCGGAACGACGAACGTCCGCAACCGCTGGCCGTAATTATTCATCCCGGTGTTGAGTCCCGTCTCGAAGTTGGTGAAAACTTGCGTGTAGGCGGCGGCCGGGTTGTTGGGCCAGTTGGGGTTGTAGGAGGTGTTGGTCAACGCGACCAGGGAGCCGCCGAGACTTGAGTTCAGATTGATCCAAAGCTGGCGATAAACGCCAAAGATTTGCGGGGGAAGGCTGTAATTGGTGCTGGCAATCAGCGAAATGTCATCCACATAAAACGTCGGTTGCGCATTTCCCGTTGAATCTTGAATCACGAAACCGGTGAAGTTGACCTCATCGGCGACGCCCAGGGCGGTGAGCGGAACGATAAATTGTTGCCAGCTGTTGGCCGTCAACGGGGCCAACTGGTAACTGGTGCTTTGCCACTGGTTGAGTGAACCACCGGCATCCAGAAAGCCATAAACCTGTAATTGTTGTCCCCCGCTGGAGCCGCCGTTCAACCAGAAACTGATGGCGGCATAAGGCGTGGAGTCCATGTCGGGATGCCAGATTTGAATTCCCTGCCACGCGCCGGAGAACGTGACACTGATGGAGTCACTGCCGGAATGAACCGGTGACGTATTGGCGTAGTTCAGCGTGGCCCAACCCCAATTCTCCCAGCCATTTTCCAGCGCATCATCGTAAACGACCTGATCCGCCTTCGCCGCGAATAAAAATGCGGCTAAACACACCAGCACAAGGAATCCCCGTGGTTCAAAAATGGTTTTTTTCATGGGGCATTTGGCGAATCGCATCCTGGAGTAGGCACGGAGAAGTGCGGTGAAACATGAAATTTGCCACAGTAAATGGTAATAATATATGCTGTCGGGGCATTTTTCAAACTTAATTTATGAAAATTGGAGGCGGAATCATCCCACACGCGTACGGAAACGCGGGATTGAGGCCGATGGTTATCGCGTTATTCTTTTACCGGCGGCATTACGACCGGAAGATACAAAGAGCCGGGTACGAAAATCTTTGAAAGAAACTGAAAGGAATTTTCCCGCCCGCTTCACAGCATCCGGTTCAACATCAAAAAACCGGTGTAAAAAATGCAGGCAATCAGCGTCACCACGATCAGCGACAGTCCAACCCAAAACGCGTAAAAGAAAAATCCGCGCCCGCCCATCGGCCGGCCGCAATGCTGACAGCGTCGCTTCGCCGATTCAATTTCCTGGCCACAACCGGGGCATATCGTCGTTTGGGAATCGCTGCCGCTCATTCGCCGCCAAGTTAGTGGGGCCAGCCGCCTTTCGTCCAGCACCAAGAAAGGCGCAACGTCGAACAACGAAGTACCAAGACACGAAGTCGGCCTTCAACTTTCAACGGTCAATTTTCCTCAACCACAAAGTGTTTGATTCTTTCCCAAGTAATGCTAGTCTTACCGCATGATTGCCAAAGTATCGGTCAAGGGACAGACGGTCATTCCGGAGGCCGTGCGCGAACAGGCCCGGATCAAAAGCGGCGATGAACTGGACGTCGGCTACGCCAACGGACTGATTGTCATGCGCAAACGCCGGGCGCTGACGCCCGCACGTATCCGTTCGCTGATTCTGGCCGGGAGCGACCTCCCCAAATGGACGCCCGCCGCTGAAACCGCCGTCACCCGCGCCGTGCAACGGGTCAGAAATCGCCGCAAATAGTGAAGGTCGTCTTCGACACGAATGTTGTCGCCAGCGCGAGCTTTTGGCGGGGAACACCGTTTTTTTGTCTGGTGGCCTGGGCGCAAGGCCGATGCGAGGCCGTGGTCAGCCCGGCCTTGCTCGCCGAATATCACGAAACTATCGAAGAACTCCGTTTGGAATATCCCGGACAGCCTTTCGTGGCTTGGGCTGATGCTCTGACGGAATCAGCCACCTTGGTTTTCCCGGTTGACCGCGCTCCCGGGGCAACGCCTGACCCTGGCGACGAAATGGTTTTGGAATGTGCTCTGGCAGCGGAAGCGGATTACATCGTGAGCGGCGACAACAAACACCTGCTGCCCTTGCGACAATTTCGCGACATCCCGATTGTCAGCCCGTCAGATTTCCTGCGGCGGTTGGCGACAATTAAATGAAATGCCCTGTCGCGTCGTTTCATTGCGCCGTAATTAACCGAAAGCGCTTCGACGCCGCAAACAGTTACAATTTTCGAGATAACTGCTTGTGCTCCCTTTCCGATTCGATCTCGGCATATGCGCAAAATCCGGTGACTAAAAAACAAAATGGAACAAGCCCCGCCCGGCGCAGGTCGCTAAGTTGTTTGCAGCAAAATTGAGCTTGCGCCGCCCGCGCCAAAACCGTTTAAGATTGGCGCTTGAAGGATGGGACAAGCCGTAAAGTTTCGAATGATTGAGATTATTAAATTATGAACGCTGAAATTGAAAAATTGCTGGGCGATTCCGCCAAGGGTCTTCTGGAACATAAATGCAAGACGGTGCCGAAGGAGCGGCTGCACCTGCCGGGACCGGATTTCGTGGACCGCATTTTCGCGCTGTCCGACCGCAATCCGCAGACGCTGCGCAGCCTACAGGCGTTGTTCAGCCACGGCCGGCTGGCCGGTTCGGGTTACATGTCCATCCTGCCGGTGGACCAGGGCATCGAACATTCCGCCGGCGCCAGCTTTGCCAAAAACCCCGACTATTTTGACCCGGAAAACATCGTGAAGCTCGCGATGGAAGGCGGTTGCAATGCCGTCGCTTCCACGCTCGGCGTGCTGGGCGCGGTGTCGCGCAAATATGCGCACAAGATTCCGTTCCTCGTGAAGTTGAATCACAACGAACTGCTCACCTGCCCCAACCGGTTCGACCAGGTTTATTTTGCGTCGGTTGAACAGGCTTGGAACATGGGGGCGGTCGCCGTCGGCGCGACGATTTATTTCGGGTCGCCGGAATCCACGCGGCAGATTGTGGAGACGAGCATCGCCTTCAAGCGCGCGCATGAACTCGGCATGGCCACCGTTTTGTGGTGCTACCTGCGCAGCAGCTCGTTCAAGACCAAGGAAAAGGATTTTCACGTGAGCGCCGACCTCACCGGCCAGGCCAATCACCTCGGCGTCACCATCGAAGCCGACATCATCAAGCAGAAACTGCCGGAGAACAACGGCGGTTACAAGGCGGTGGCCGCCGCTATTGGCGGCAGCTACGGCAAAATTGATGAGCGCGTTTATACGGAACTGACCACCGACCATCCGATTGACCTTTGCCGTTATCAGGTTTTGAACTGTTACGCCGGCCGGGCGGGGCTGATTAATTCCGGCGGTGAATCCAAAGGCGCAGGCGATCTTGCAGCAGCAGTGAAGACGGCCGTCATTAACAAGCGCGCCGGCGGCACGGGCCTGATTTCCGGACGCAAGGCGTTCCAACGTCCGCTGAAGGAAGGCGTGAAGCTGTTGAACCTGATTCAGGACGTTTATCTCGACAAGGGCATCACGGTCGCCTGAACGCAGGCACATTCGATTACTGCAATCCGCCGTGCCGGGCATCGCCCCTGCACGGCGGCTGTGTCTTTCGCCAGCCGTTTCCCAATCTTTATCTTAATCTTACTCTTAATCCCAATCCGCCCCACTCGATGATTATGATTTAGAGCAAGATTAAGATTAAAATCGGGAACAGGACGAAAACTTTCCAACACCGCGCTTGCATCGCGGCGCGCTTTCGTCATAAAGAAGGGCGAGTAATGAACTGGCTCGACCAAATCTCCCGGTTCTGGCCGCATCTGGCTGCCGGCTTCGATTTTCTGGCCGCCCTGCTCGCCTCGGCTCATGCCCTGCTCCACAAACGCGATACCCGCGCCGCCACGCTTTGGATTGCTTTCATCTGGTTGCTGCCGGTGTTTGGCCCGATTTTTTACCTTGTGCTCGGCGTCAACCGCATCCGCCGCCGCGCCGTTTCGCTCGGTGTCCACAAAACTTTCAGCCGCCCCATTCCCAGAAACCTCGGCGAACCGCAGCACGAAGGCGCGGAACATCTGAAAATGCTCGCACGCGCCGTCAGCCGCGTCGTCAAGCGCCCGTTGACCGCCGGCAATAAAATCCAGCCGCTCGTCAATGGTGACGAAGCCTTTCCCGCCATGCTTGCCGCCATCGAATCCGCGCAAAAATCCGTTTCGCTCTCAACCTACATTTTCGACAACGACGCCAGCGGGCAGCCAATTCGTCGAGGCCCTTGGCCGCGCCGTCCGCCGCGGCGTTGAAGTGCGTGTGCTGATTGACTCCGCCGGGGCGCGCTACTCGTGGCCGCCGATCACTCACAAACTGCGGCACATCGGCGTGAACACCGCGCGTTTTCTGCCGTCGCTCGCGCCGTGGCGCGTGGCCACCATCAACCTCCGCAACCACCGCAAGTCGCTCGTCGTGGATGGAAAAACCGCCTTCACGGGCGGCATGAACATCCGCCACGGCAACGTGCTCGCCGATAAACCGAAAGGCCCCGTCCAGGATTTGCATTTTCGCGTTGGCGGCCCGGTGGTCGCCCAATTGCAGGAGGCTTTCGCGAACGACTGGGCGTTTTGCACCAAGGAAGTCCTCAACGGTGACATTTGGTTTCCCCAGCCAGGCAGTTGCGGCAACATCATTGCGCGCGTCATCACGGACGGTCCGGACGGGGATTTTGAAAAGCTGCGCTGGACGTTGCTCGCCGCATTGGCCGAGGCGCAAACGTCCGTGCAAATTCTCACGCCGTATTTCCTGCCGGACACCACGCTGATTTCCGCGCTGAACCTTGCCGCGCTGCGCGGGGTGCGCGTGGACATCATTTTGCCGGTGAAAAGCAATTTACCTTACGTCCACTGGGCGTCGCGTGCCCTGTGGTGGCAGGTGCTCGAACGCGGCTGCCGTCTCTGGCTCACGCCGCCGCCATTCGACCACTCGAAGCTGATGATTGTGGACGGGCACTGGGTTTTGATCGGCTCGGCAAACTGGGACGCGCGCAGTCTGCGGCTGAACTTTGAGTTGAACGTGGAATGTTACAGCCGCGATCTCGCGCATGACCTGGCGGCGGTCATCGAGAAAAAACTTCGCGGTGCGCGCGAAGTGACGCTGGCCGAAGTGGACGAGCGGTGGTTGCCCGCAAAATTGCGCGACGCCACAGCGCGATTATTTTCACCGTATTTATGAAAACCCGCGACGCAGACCAAGGTAGGGATGGCTCGCCGAGCCGTCCGCGGACGCCCCGGCGGGGCCTCCGCATCGCCCCAGCGGTCGCTTCGGCGAGGCAACCCTACCAAATCAATCCAACCGGACCCGATTTATGAAAACCTTCGACAGCCTTACCGAACAGGAAATCCTCGCGCTGGCCATTTCGCTGGAGGAGGAGGACGCGCGCGTTTACGGGGACTTCGCTGACGGTTTGCAGGCGAACTATCCCGAGCAGGCCGAAAAGTTCCGTGTCATGCGCCGCGAAGAGGACGGGCATCGTCATCGCCTGCTGGAGCTTTACAAAAGCCGCTTCGGCGATCACGTGCCGCTCATCCGGCGGCAGGATGTGCGCGGCTTCGTTGACCGTAAACCCGTCTGGCTGGTGCGCCCGCTGGGTTTGAAAACCGTCCAAAAGACCGCTGAGAGCATGGAGGTGGAAACAAAACGGTTTTACGAGGCCGCCGGGCGCCGCGCCACCGACACCGGCATCCGCCAGTTGCTCGGTGACCTTGCGGAAGAGGAACGCAACCACGCGCACACCGCCGAACGGATCACGCTGACCAGGCTCAGTGAAACCGATGCCGCCCAGCAAAAACGGCTGTTTCTGCTGCAGGTTGTGCAACCGGGTTTGGCCGGGCTGATGGACGGCTCGGTTTCGACGCTTGCGCCGTTGTTCGCCGCCGCGTTTGCCACGCATCAAAGTTGGGAGACCTTTCTGGTCGGCCTCGCCGCGAGTGTCGGCGCGGGCATCAGCATGGGTTTTGCCGAGGCGTTGTCCGACGACGGCAGCCTGACCGGACGCGGCCATCCGTGGGCGCGCGGTTTCGTGTGCGGCCTGATGACCACGCTGGGCGGCATCGGCCACACGTTGCCGTTTTTGATTCCCGAATTTAAAAACCGCCACCGCCGTCGCCGTGTGTGTTGTGTTTGTCGAACTGAGCGTCATTTCCTGGGTGCGGCACAAATTCATGGACACGCCACTGGTGTCCGCGGTGTTACAGGTCGCCCTGGGCGGTGCGCTGGTTTTTCTGGCAGGAATTTTGATTGGGAATTCGTGACCGTGACTCGCCAACACGCCTGAAATTTCCCGGCCCCCGACGGGTCAAAGGATCTATCCAATCCAGCGCGAGCTTGCTTCCCCAAACATTCTTGCCGTTTCCAGCTTCAGGCATATTCTTGCCACTGCCTGACATGACAACCACCGGCCGAAAATAATGCTGGGAACCGGAATGATGGAACGACAATTGGACAAAAAAACCGGTTCGGGACATGGCGCCTCGCAATCCTCCGGGTTCGAATTTCAAACCTCCACGACTGTTTCCGGCAACTCTGAAAAGATTTTAAGTGTGGTCATCTGTCTCGGCTTGGCGCTGCTCGTCGGGGTGGTTTTTGGCCAGACATTGGGATACGAGTTTGTCAACTACGACGATGCGGTTTATGTGTACGAGAACGCTCAGGTCAGCCAGGGCCTGAGTTTGCGGGGAATTGAGTGGGCGTTTACTTATGGCAACATCGGCCACTGGCATCCGCTGACCTGGCTCTCCCACATGCTCGACTGCCAGTTATACGGGCTACAGGCGGGGGGCCATCACTTCACCAACCTCCTGCTGCATGGGGCGGCGGCAGTCCTGCTCTTCCTGGTGCTGCGGCAAATGACGGGGTTCCTGTGGCGCAGCGCGTTTGTCGCGGCGGTGTTTGCGATTCATCCATTGCGGGTCGAGTCGGTGGCATGGGTCGCCGAACGCAAGGACGTTCTGAGCGCGTTTTTTTTCATGCTGACACTCTGTGCCTACGTCCGCTATGTGCGCCGCCCGCCCTCGACGGTCCGCTATGGCGCCGTGGTGCTATGCTTCGCCTTGGGACTGCTATCCAAGAACATGCTGATGACGACACCCTTCGTCCTCCTGCTGTTGGATTACTGGCCGCTGAACCGTCTTTCAGGCTTCACGCCTCAGGTTTTGCTCCGGCGGGTGGCCGAGAAAATCCCGCTGTTTATGCTGACGATCGGATCGTGCGTGGCGACGGCCCTGGTTCCGGAGAAACTGACTGCTGACAGGTTGCCTTTCGGGCTGCGGATGGAAAACGCCGTGGTGTCCTACGTGACCTACCTTTGGCAGATGATCCATCCATCGGGATTGGCGTGTCATTATCCCAACCCGGTAAACTATCTGCCGATCTGGCAGGTGGCCGGGGCATTGGGGTTGCTGCTGGCCATATCCGGAGCGGTATGGGCCTTTCGCCAGACGCATCCCTGCTTCGTGGTCGGCTGGCTCTGGTATCTGGGGATGATGATCCCGGTGATCGGGATTGTGCAGATATCCAACTACGCCCATGCGGATCGTTACACCTATCTGCCGCAGATCGGCTTGTATTTGTTGCTGACCTGGGCGGCGGCGGATCTGTGCGCCGGCCGGCGATACGACCGATGGCTGCTGGGAAGCCTGGCCTCCGCCGTGATTGTGGCCTTGATTCTCTGCGCGCACACCCAGGTTTCGTACTGGAAAAACAGCACGACGCTTTGGGAGCATACGCTGGCAGTTTCAGGGGATACCGATGTTGCTCACAACAACCTGGGCATGGCTCTTCTCAAAAAGGGACAATTGGACGAGGCCATGACCCAGTTTCGACAGGCCTTGAAAGCCAACCCAAACTACAACTCGGCCCACGACAACCTCGGCGTTGCCCTTGTCAAAAAGGAACGATTGGACGAGGCCATTGACCAGTTTCAACAGTCCCTGAAAATCAACCCCGACGACGATTTGGCCCACAACGATCTAGGCATGGCCCTTGTCCAAAAGGAACAATTGGACGAGGCCATTGCCCAATATCAACAGGCCTTGAAAATCAACCCCGACTTCGACATGGCCCACCTCGACCTTGGCATTGCCCTTGCCAAAAAGGGACAATGGACGAGGCCATTGTCCAATATCAACAGGCTTTGGAAATCAACCCCAACTACGACCTGGCCCACTTCAACCTTGGCAACGCTTTTTCCCAAAAGGGCAAAGTGGATGAGGCCATTACCCAGTATCAACAGACCCTGAAAATCAACCCCGACTTTGCCTTGGCCCACCTCGACCTTGGTATTGCCCTTGCCAAAAAGGGACGATTGAACGAGGCCATTGACCAGTATTTACAGGCTTTGAAAATCAACCCCGACTCCGACATGGCCCGCATCAACCTTGGCAACGCTTTTTTCCACAAGGGCGAAGTGGACGAGGCCATTACCCAGTATCAACAGGCCTTGAAAATCAATCCCGACTTCGACATGGCCCACCTCGACCTTGGCATTGCCCTTGACAAAAACGGGCGATTGGACGAGGCCATTGCCCAGTTTCTACAGGCCTTGAAAATCAATCCCAACTACGACCTGGCCCATTTCAATCTTGGCAACGCTTTTCTCCAAAAGGGCAACGTGGATGAGGCCATTACCCAGTATCAACAGGCCTTGAAAACCGACCCCAACCTCGAGCCGGCCCACAAGAGCCTTGGCTATGCTCTTCTCCAAAAAGGACAATTGGACGAAGCCATTGTTCATTATGAGCGGGCTTTGGAAATCAACCCTGGCAACGCGGGACAATGCAACCATCTGGCCTGGCGGTTGGCAACCCATCCGCAGGCGTCCTTCCGCAACGGCAGCAAGGCCACTGAATTGGCTCAACAGTTGGACCGGCTTTCCGGGGGCGAAGACCCGATCATTCTCCAAACACTGGCGGCTGCTTACGCGGAAACCAAACGATTTCCCGAAGCGATTTCGACCGCTCAACAGGCGCTTCAACTCGCCAGTGCACGGAATAACACCGCACTGATCAAGGATCTGCAGAATCAAATTGAATTTTACCAGGCAGGCGAGCCATTTCGTGATGCCGGTCTGACAAATACCGCGGCTATTTCGCGTCCCTGACAAGGCGTGACTTCAAAGGTCGTATTTTGCGTGGAGCCGGACGCCTGGCACAAATGCGTTGGTAACAAGCGGCAGCCAGCGTTACTTGACAGCAATTTTCGCCGCCGGACGATAATCAGTTCAATAAAACTGACCGATAAAACTGCGGATTGGCGTTCAACATTGGGGTGTTTGTAAAGCTGAACACACCACCGGCGGGAGAATTGGTGCCGATGCTGATCCAATTCACGAGATCTGACGAAACTTCAATCGCGTAACTGTGGCCATCGTAACCGGTGAATTGAAGAACGACCTGGCTATTCACGAAAGCAACCGAGCCAATTGAATCTATGCGCAACAAAGGCAGAAGCTGGCTTGGGATTATTTCGTAAGCCTCATCGCTGATGCCCCTTTGCTGTTGCACGCTGTCGTTCCAATTCAGGAAAGGCGAGTTTACCGTCAACTGCGGAATTGCCAGAATACTTCCAACGTCGGTGAAGAACTGGCCCGGCTGGACTGCGCGCACAGCTTCGACCGCATTGGCGATAACTGAAGCTTGAGTCGAGTTTGAGGAGATGACAATCACTCCAAATTGAGGCGGTGTAAAAAATGGCAGTTGAGCGTCAGTAAGGTTGTTAGTCAGCGCCGTCAAACCGTCGAGCAAAGCCTGCCACGCACCGGGATCGGGATTGTTCACGGAAAACAGGGAGAGAAGATCATTGGTGTTGAACAGGCACGCCAGCAGACTTGCCAAATGCCAGTCCTGCACGGGTGCCATGGCAGCGGCATCGGCAGGATTCACGTCACCCGTCCAATTGGCCCAAACGTTGGGACCATTATTACCATAAACGTTGAAATAGTTCTGGTAAGACAAAATGTCCGATGCCTTGAGATTCACCGTCTGCCAAGGCGTCCCGCGATGGACACGACCAAGCCAGGAGACATTCAGTGGTTGACTGTCGGGGAAATCCCAATCATCCGAGCAAGTAACTAACGGATCTTTAATCGCCAGGATGTTCGTGCCCACAGTCGTCGAAGGATTGCCGCCCCACGGCTGGTAACGCTGGTTCAACTTTCCCAGATTGCCCGGCCAACTTAGGTAGAGTTGGAACCCACTCCTGGTCGCGAAATTTTCGGTGTAAGTGTAATTATTATACCAGTTGGATGGAGAACCCGTAAAAACACTGGTAGCGGGGTTGACCAAATCACTGGCCAAGTAATGCACCAGCGGGTCGTTCACCTGCCAGACGATGTCCTGCACGACCGTCGCGGTGGGAGTGTAGGGCATCTGCATGGCATTCGTCATCAAGGCGGCGGCGATTTCACCCGGGTGGGGAACATAGCCGGGATAAGTAAGCAGAATGGCATTGGGGCCCATCGCGAAGGCGCGAAAGGCATTCATCTCATCAAATGCTGTCTGCTCGTTCACACCCCACAACGCTGAACTCCAGACTGGATTCCCGTTGCCTTGGGAAACCTCAAATTGATTCACAAGCCAAATGGGCACGCCATTAATCTGGTTCGTGTCCCACAGATCATTGTAACCGGTATTGTTTCCTCCATTTACCGTGTCGTATCCGCTCATGATTTCTGTCGCCAAATCGCGCACGCTGTTTGGCCCACTCAATTGCACGTAATCAATCAGCCTTCCAGTGGTGTCATCCACTATGGCTACCTGCAAATTGTTGGTCACGGTTACTCCCCAGTGTGGCTGAGGATACGGGCCGTAACCTGCGGCAACAATATTTGTTTCGTAGAACAAAAGCAGATTCGTGGCTAAATAAGGGCCCACGTAACCCGGCAGTTCAAAGTCCCCCGGTGTATTGAAGCGGTAAAGGGAAACCGGCAAGGCGGCAAAATTCGTTGCCAACGGAATTTGGAACGAACCGGCGGATAAAGCATAATAGGGATAGGTATTGGTATAACCCGGCCAGACTGTGTTCGTGGAATTCGGAAATGACAGAACTCCGCCAGCAACCAAATCCGCGCGGTAGCTGAAATTGTTCTCGTCGTTGGTCAGCGTCATGGTCAGAAAGTTGGTCACGTAAATGTCAATCGCCTGGGTGTAATTGGACTGGTAGGAATTCCAGCACTCCACACCGAAACTGTTGGTGAGACTTAGTGCGAGCATTTCATAATAACCCCAGAACGAACTCCCCAGAGTAGGCGGTGGCGCCGGCACATTCGTGCTCTGGCGGGTGACCATCAGCTTGCGCGTGAGTTGAAAGGCGCTCTCCATGTAAAATTCGTTGAAATTCGGTAATCCTTCCTTCGCACCGATAATCCACGGTGCGCCGAACACGTTGATGGCCGAAGCGCCACTGTGAATTCCTGGCGTGAGATAGGCCAAAACAGCTTGATTTGCCAGGTCATACGGCACCGACATGGGCGCGTCGGTTTCGTAAGCATTGGTTACTTCGCTGAAGTCGCAGATATAAACATTGGTCGCCGCCGGTGTCTTTTCCACGTCAAAAACGGGACGGAACACCGTTGGCAGGTGCGGGTAATCGTCATTAAAGCGGTTCGTCGTCGCGTCATAAAGGTTCGCGGTTACCTGAAGCAGCCGATGGACCGCAGGCGTGTATTGGTTCGTCGGATAAATCTGGATCTGGTGCAAATCCACATTCAACTCTGCCGACAGCAGGCGGGAAGCGACATTGGTAAAGAAACCAATCGGACTTTCCGTGGTTATGGGCGTGTCTGCCAATGCCATCCCAACCGCCGTCATCATCACCCAACCACAAAGCAACAGCCTGAGCCGATGGAATCTGAATTTCCTACAGCCCTTCTGACCTGAGAGACCAGTCACATCCGGAAGTCTAATGGACTTGGGAACATTTGCGAGCTTTTTCGGTACAATCCGACACCGTTGTGCTTGCCATCGCGAGCCGCCTCGTCGCAAAATCCGCCGGGTTTGAACAAGGTGATTTGACACTCATGTTTTATATTCCAATCATCGTCGGCAGCACGCGCCGGGACCGGCAAAGCATCAAGGTCGCGCGCTTTGTTCTGGCGCGATTGCAGCAGCGGAAGGGCGTCACCACGGAGTTGCTCGACCTGCTGGAATATAACTTTCCCATCATGGAAGAACGCCTGCATCGCCGCGACGATCCCCCACCCCGCCTTCAGGAATTCGGCGACAAAATCGCCCGCGCGGATTCGTTCATCATCGTTTCGCCGGAATACAACAATGGCTATCCCGGCGTGCTCAAAAACGCGCTGGATTATCTGCTGCCGGAATACGAACGCAAACCGGTCGGCATTGTGACGGTTTCCGCGGGCGGCTTTGGTGGCATCAATTGCCTGGCTCAACTGCGGTTGGTGGCGATCGGAATGGGAGCGGTTCCGATTCCGGAAAATCTGTCCGTTTCCCGCGTGCATGACAGTTTTCAGGAAGACGGAACGCCCAACGATGCCGCTTATGAAAAACGGGCGGTGGCATTTCTCGACGAAGTCCTCTGGTTCACCGAAGCCATCGCCACCCAGAAGGCGAAGAAGGAGTCGCCCTGACCGGGAGCCATTGATGAAAAGGAAACCGACAACTGCATCGGAACCGGAAGGCGCCCGGCAACGCCTGACGGAACTCCGCCATGCTTTGCTCAAACTGCACAAGACGTTGGTGGATTCGGAGCGGGTGGGTTACGAAGGGACCATTGGCAAAATCCAATCGCCGAATCATTTTCTGCAACTCCTCACCACCGACCCGTGGTTCGCCTGGTTGCGCCCGCTTTCCCAGCTCATCGTCGCCATGGACGAAGCGTTGGACGCGGAAGAGCCATTGACCTTGGCCAAGGTCGAGGCCCTGGTGCGCCAAGCAGACTTGATGCTGGTTGTGTCAGAAACCAGCGAAGGATTTTCCGGGCATTACCATGAAGCTTTGCAACGCGACCCGGATGTGGTGCTCGCGCACGCGGAAGTGGTAAAACTCCGCGGCCCGCGGAAAACATGAGCAGGAATTCGGTCGGTGATTTGCAGAGATAAGTAGGAGCCGAGGTAACGAGGCTCTGATTTTGCTGGCAGGGCTGACCTGCCGGTCAGCCGGACGCGCGGCAGCACGTCCCTACCGATCAATAAACCAACACCAGCACCCAACTTAATGGCCGCAAAAAAGCTCAAAAGACACAAAGGGGGAAATCTCTTGCGCCTTTTGTGCCTTTTCGCGGCAACGAAATCAATAAACCAAACGGGAACCACCCCGTTTGTAGGAGTCGAGGTGACGAGACTCATTTCAAATTCGGAGCTTTAGTCAGAGACTCCTCACGTCGTCTCCTACATTTTATTTTCCGGCAAGCGCCTTTTCCTGCCGACGAATGATGCTGGCGAGCGCGCGGAGGGAATCGTTCACGGCCTCGGCATTGGGAAACATTTTTGCCACGTCCGGCTCCAAGACCACCACATTCGCGCCGCGCTGGTAGCGCCGGAAATACTTGCCGCGCACGCCGCGCGAAAAATCGCATTCCGCCCGCAGGCCATTAGCGGCCGATTTAGCTGATGGCTTCTTCATATTGTTTTCGTTCGCGCCAGCTCGCGCGCCGCCGGCGCGGAAAGCAAGCTAGTACGGCTTCTGATTCGCGGTTATTTCCGGCCAATTGTCGGTGCGAAATGGGACAGCGGGCAACCCCGCCCCGTTGTACAGAGTCGCCGCCGGGTTGGCTTGCCAGGCATAGCGGACCGCTTGCGGTTCGGGCACCTCTGGCGATGACACAACCACCGAATCGCCCTC
Organism: uncultured Verrucomicrobiae bacterium; assembly: GCA_963754775.1. Classification (GTDB taxonomy): domain Bacteria; phylum Verrucomicrobiota; class Verrucomicrobiia; order Limisphaerales; family UBA11358; genus UBA11358. Next base: position 149,163 of record CAVWHM010000017.1, on the reverse strand, counting down.
GACTTTAGCGTCTGCCCAATGCCATTTGCGGTCGTTCCCGGCAATGGAGAACTCTGCCAGTCTGTCTCCTTTTACCACCAGCCCGCCATCGGTGTGGCGGAAATGAAGTTTAAGCGCGCCCGGCAGATGCTCCATCGAAGTGAAAGTCGGTCCGGCACAGCAAATTTTTTTGCCATATTCCCCGGCCAAAGCGCATAAAGCTAATCGTTCGCCGACCACTTGCTTGTCCTTGGGATGAATGCTGTCGGGGTCACCCGTGTCCACGGTGACGGCCAGGCCGGAATTTTTTACCGTTGCCGCGGTCAAAGCCTGGGCCTCGCGCAGTTCCGCCCAGGCATCATCGCCCGGTTCATTGCGGTGATGCATGAACGCAGGCAAACTGACGATATAAAATGGAAAATCGCCTTGGCCGAAAAGTTGCCGCCAGTCGCCAATCAGCGCCGGAAGCAGTGTGCGATATTGATGCGCCCGTTCAAAGTTCGCTTCGCCCTGGTACCAAATGGCTCCCCGGATGGAGAGCGGCGCCACCGGCTCAATCATGCCTTCGAAGAGGACGGCGGGCATCGTGGGATAATTTTCAAACGTCAAAGGCAGCGGATGCGGCGGGCGGGCGTCAACGCTCAATGCGCCTTTCCATTCGCCGGCCAGCGGAATCACGGTTCCGTCGCCCAGCACCAGATGAAGCGTATCCGGCTTTGATAAAAACCCGCCCTGCGGTTCCAGTCTTGAACACGCGCACGGCCAGAACATTCCGACCGGGCTTCAGGACACCAGCCTTTATCTCATACGCCCGGGGATTTTCCACCCAGGAACTGGCGCCGACCCATTGGCCGTTGAGATAGGTGGTATCCATCTTTTCAATCGAGCCAAGAGAATATCGTCGCCTTGCCGGCCGGCAGTGGATCCGGCAGCATAAATTCCTTGCGAAACCAGCAGACGACCGGCACATCGGCCACTCCCAACTCCTGAAAGCCACCCGGAATCTGGACCGGCTTCCAACCGGTATCATCCAGGTCGGTCGCGGCCCAGGTATTGCCGTTCAACCCCACGTCGTATTTATCGAGCCAGTGCATGAGGAAGCTGCCGTATTCCGGCCCGCCGCTCGCGTGCAGCCTTTCCATTTCGGCCAGCGGCGCGTCAAAGTCTTTCAACTCGTGGAGCGTTTCCGGGCTCATCCAGCTTTCCGCCGGAGTGCCGCCCAGGCAATCCTGAATCAAACCGATCGGCACATGAAGTTCGTCCTGCAATTTTCGTCCGAAGAAGTAGGCAACCGCTGAAAACCCGCCATCCGCACCTTCGCCGGCGGTTTGCGGCGAGCAAATTTCCCATGCGCCTTGCGGGACCTCGGCGGGGGCATAGGCAACATGTTTCTGAACGATGAAGAACCTGATTTCCGGATGGTTCGCCGCTTTGATTTCCTCAGCGCCGTTGCGCGCCCGGCCCAGACCAAGTTGCATGTTTGACTGTCCGCCGCACAGCCACACGTCACCCACCAGAACTTCGTGCAACACCACGGTTTGTTCCGGCCCGATTATTTTAACCGTGTACGGCCCTCCCGGCGCGGGGGCGTGGATTTCCGCCTGCCACCGGCCATTGGCTCCCGTCTTTGCCGTCGTCTTCAGACCCGCCATTTCCACACGAACCAGTTCCCCGGGTTTCGACCATCCCCAAAATTTAACCAGTTTTCCCCGCTGTAGAACCATATTATCACCAAACATCGGACTGACGAAGGGCAAAGTGGCGCTGTTGGTCGCATCGGCGGCAAGGGTGAATGTGCTCCCGGCCAGGGCAATCAACGCAACGAAGGCAAGAACAAGAACACGTGGATGTTTGAACCGTGTAATGATTTTTTCCATGGAAAGGGTTGGGCTAAGTTTTGATGACGATCAAAGTAACGGCCGAGACTCGTCCAAGGCAAGTCCATCAATCCACCGCGCAACCTTCAACTACCCCGCCAACAATTCGCGACAGGCGGTCTGTAGTTTCTTCAAGGCGGGTTTTGATTTCGCCTCAATGTAGCAGCGAATCAACGGTTCCGTGCCGCTGGCCCGAAAAGCCACCCATTCGCGGTTCGGCAACAGATATTTGTAGCCGTCGGTCGTGATGAATTTTTCCACCTTGAACGCACCGATATTCTGGAGGCCGCTGCCGAGTTTGGCCAGCAAGGCGTCCTTTTTCTCCGGCGCGACTGAAACGTTGATGCGGTCGGTGTAAAATTCGCCGATTTTTTTCGAGAGCTCCTTCAAAATCCGGCCAAGCGATTTTTTCTCGGTGGCGACGAGTTCGGCCATCAGCAGGCACGCGAGGATGCCGTCCTTTTCCGGCACGTGACCTTTGACACTCAAGCCGCCGGATTCCTCGCCGCCGACGATGATGGGTTCACTCTCCATCAGCGCGCCGATGTATTTGAAGCCGACCGGCGTCTCGTGGACTTTCACGCCGAGCAATTCGGCGACGGCATCCACCTGATGGCTCGTCGGCACCGTGCGCACGACCGCGCCCGTCCAGCCGCGGTTCTTCTTCAAATGATACAGCGCCAGCGCGAGAATCTGGTTCGGCGTCAGCCAGGTGCCGTCTTTGTCCACAATGCCAAACCGGTCGGCGTCGCCATCGAGGCCGAGGCCAATTTGTACCTTGCCGCTGCGGACGAATTTGCTGACCTCCGCCATGCCTTCGGCGCTTGGCTCGGGATGATGCCCCCCGAACAACGGATTCAGTTCGTTATGGAAGACGGTGACCTTCGCCCCAATGCTTTCGAGGAGTTTATCGAGGTAACCGTGACCGGTGCCATACTCCAGATCAATCGCCACTTTGAGCTTCGCCTTTTTGAGCGCGGCGAAATCAATGAGTTTGCGGAGCTGTCTGAAATAGGCGGGCTGTGGATCGAACGTCGGGCATTGATACGTGCCAATGACCGCGCCCTTGAATGACCAGTCTTGCGACTGGAGGCGGGCAATGTTCGCTTCGACTCGTTTGGTGACTTCCGGCGCAGCGGGCGCGCCGTTGCTCGTGGAAAATTTCAGGCCCTGATACTCCGCCGGATTGTGGCTGGCGGTCATGTTGATGCCGCCGGTCGCCTTGCGAAGGCGGATATTGTGGGCGATGACGGGCGTGGGCGTATCGCGATTGCAGAGGAGCGGTTCCAGCCCGCTGGCGGCGAGCACTTCGGCGGCGGCCAGGGAAAATTCGCGCCCAAGAAACCGTGTGTCGTAGCCTAAAATCACCTCGGGCTTGCGCCCGTGGAGTTCAGAGTTCGGAGTTTGGAGTTCGGAATTCAGATATTCCGCGATGCCTTGGGTGGCGAGGCGGACGTTGTCGAAGGTGAAATCGCGCGCAATGATGCCGCGCCAACCGGAAGTGCCAAATTTAATCATGGTTCGTCAAAACGTTAAAACGGAGGGACGAGTTACACGAGTCCCAATTATTTCATATCGAGCAAATTCAGGGACTCGCATAGCTCGTCCCTCCGAAACGATTTCAACGGTTCAACGAAGTTTCAACTTTTCCAATCAAACGCCTTCTTCTCCAGCGCGTAAAGGTAACCGGCGAACAAGATGGCCAGAAACGAAATCATCGAGCCGAGAATCAGGTTGCGCGTGGCGTGGTCGGCCAGCATGTCGCGATAAACGACCGCCCACGGGTAAAGGAACACGACCTCGATGTCGAACAGGATGAACAGCATCGCCACGAGATAAAATTTCACCGAGAACCGCGCGTTGCCCTCGCCGATGGGGTCTTTGCCGCATTCGTATGCGGTGTCCTTGGCCTTGGTGCGTTTGCCATATTTGCCGAGCAGGACGGAAACCACGAGCGTCCCGCCCGCGAAGCCGATGGCCGCGGCGAGGAGCATAAGCACCGGGATGTATTGCTCCAATTGCGACGGTTGCGTCTGTTCCATGCGCAGAAATGTAGAATGAATGCCGGAAAATTCAACAAGGAAAACCTGCATTCAGTAAAATTTCCCGCCTTATTGCTGCACGCCGACGCGATAAAAATACTGGCCAACGTTCGTGGCCGCGGCATCGGTGTAACTCGTCGTGCCAGCCTGGCCGACAATATTGCTCTGGATGGTTGAAAATGCCGGCTGCGCCGAAAGATTGGTGCTGCTTTGCAGGAAATAAGTAATTCCGCTGACGCTTTCCCAGCTCACCGCCAGTCCCGGCGGATTATTGGTGGAAACCGGTGTCAACATGACCAGAACGGACGCGGGGTTCGTGGGATTCAAACCGGCAATCCATTTCTGCCAGTTGTTCATGCCGGTGCCGTCGTAGTCCGCGTAATCTGCCGAACCGTCGGTCGCAAAGCCGTATTGCTGGAGCCAGGCGTAGGAAATGACTGAGGTCGGAGTTTGATATTCGTAAGCACCCATGTCCACCGTGCCGCCCACGACGCGCGCAAGTCCGTCCAAATCATTTGTGCCGACGACGAAGGCGTTGTTGCCGGAGTTGATGCACGGCGAATTGGTTTGCAGATGGAAATCACTGCCGGCCATGTTCACAAACAAAGGCGGATTGCTGATGTTGTCGAGGCCGCCAGCGTCGGTGCAACAGTGATTCAACGACAGCGCTCCCGGGTAATCCGCGCCGCAGTTGCCGCCGTTGTTATAATAAATGATACAATTGTTCGCCGACCCGTCATACACGCCGCCGCCGCCGTAAGTGCCAGGGCCGGTCGCCACGCTGTTGCCGACGATGGTGCAATTGTTCAACGGGCCATAATACGAGGCGCCACCCGCATAGCTGGCGTAATTACCCGTCAGCAGGCAATTGTCTGCTTCGGAGTTCACCAAAGCGCCGCCCCACGCGGCGTGGTTGCCGATGATCTGACAATTGACGAAGCTGCATTGGTGTCCCGCGCCGCCGTAAGCTGCCGGGCCGTTGTTGGAAATCACGCACCAATTCAGTCCGGCATAAACCGCCGCGCCACCCTGATAACTCGCCCAATTCCCCGTGAGCGTGCAACGATTCAAAATGCCGCGATATGTGCCGCCGCCGGAGGTATAATCGAACGGACTCGAATTATTCGTCAGCACGCAGTCGTTGAGAATGTCGTTGTAGTCTTCGCAGAAAACGCCGCCGCCGTTGTTGCCGAGGCCATTTTGCAGGGTGAAGCCGGTCACCGAAACGTGATTCGTCAAATACAAACAGCGAACCGCGCCACCGCCGTCAATCACCGTCACCGCCGCGCCGTTGACGCTTTGCAGCGTCAGCGGTTTGGTCACCGCGACGCGATTGGTCATCGAGCCGTAAAGAATTCTTACGCCGGTTTGATACACGCCGTTGCTCACGATAATCGTGCCACCCGCGAACGCGGCATCCACGGCGTCCTGAATGTTCGTCGCCGCCGTTGCCCACGAAAGATACGGCGGCACGGGGCTGGCGCTGTTGGGCGACACATAATGCACCGGAGTTTGCAGAACGAAAATCGTGACCGACCAGCCGACGCCGGCTGGGTTGTCCGCGTTGAACGCCGTGAACGTGACGGTGTAATTCCCCGGCGCGCTCCAATTGTGTGAAATAAACAACTCGTTGCTGGCAGTCGTGCCGTCGCCAAACTTCCAGACGTTCGCCGTGGCGTGGCCGGAAATTTGCCCGGCGAAATTTACGGTAAATCCGGTGATCACGTTTGTGAAGGTTTCCGAAAACGCCACCGCCAGTGCGCCCGTGGCTGAGCTGGCATTAAATTCGTCCGCGCCGATGGATGGCGGATTTAGCCACGCGTCGCCGTCAATGTCCACGCCGCTCGTCGCGGAGAAAATTCCCGTACCGCGGCAAGGCGACGCCGCGCTGATGTGGAACGAGTCGGCAAACAATGGGTCGCTCGCGAGGTTGTTTATGCCGTTCGTCGGCAGCGGGCTGGTGTCGCAAAAAGCAAAGAAGCAGTCGTCGGAATAATTCGTTGCGGCCGGCGCCGTATTGGCCCAGACGATGCAATTGGTCAGTGTGCAGGACAACACTCCGCCACCACCGCCATTGACAGAAGTGTTCCCCACCACCGTGCAATTGACGAGGGTGCTGCTGCTCGCGCCGCCGCCGCCGGCAAAATAAACGCCGTTGCAGATATTGCCAGACAGCACACAATTTACCAGCGTGCAACTGCTCGCGCCGCCGCCGTTGTTCGATAGATTTTGGGTCAGCACGCAATTCGTCAGCGTGCAGCCGCTCGCGCCGCCGCCGTTGGCCGTATAATCGCTGTCCGTGTAGGTGAAATTTCCGGTCAGGGTGCAGCCGGTCAGGGACGAACTGGACGCGCCCCCGCCGTAATAACTCACGTTGTTCGCAAGCGCGCAATTTTGCAATGCGCTGTTCATCGCGCCACCGCCATTGTAGCCGTAATTATTCGTGAACACACAATCAATCGCCGTTCCGCCATAAATCCCGCCGGCCTGGCCATACGCGTAATCGTTGATGAAAACGCAATTGGACACGACGACGCCGGACGGCTCGCACCATGCACCCGCGCCACTCCATTCGTGAACCCAATCGACGTTGGCCGTGGTCTGGCCATTGGTCAACATGAAGCCGATGAGCGTGGCGTTGTTCGTCAGGTAAATGCAGCGGATGCTGCTGACGCCGTCGTTGGTGGAGAAGCCTTCAATCGCTGTCACCGCCGCACCGTTGACACTGGTCAGTGTGATGGGTTTGTTCACAGCCACACGGTTGGTCATTGCGCCGAAAACGACGCGCCCGCCGATGTTGTAATCGCCATTGGTCACGAGTACAGTGCCACCGGCCACCGCAGCGTCCACGGCGTCTTGAATGTTCGTCGCCGCCGTCGCCCACGAACCGAACGGCGAAAGGGGATTCGTGCTGGCCAGCGAAACGTAATAAATCGGATTCAGCAAAACTTGGATCACGACGCGGGCGCTGGAGCCGCCGGGATTGCTGTCATTGAATGCCGTCAGCGTGACGGTATAATTGCCGGCGACCGGCCAACTGTGTGAGGGATACAACCGGTTCGTGGCTGAAGTGCCGTCCCCGAAATTCCACACACAACTCGTCGCGTGGCCGGTGATTTGGCCGATGAAATTGATCACATAGCCGGTGGCGCAATTTGTGTAGCTCGCGGAAATGGCTACCGCCAGCGCGCCGGTGGCCGCGCCGCCATAAAATTCGTCGCAGCCAATGGACGGCGGATTGAGCCACGCCTCGCCGTCAATGTCCGTACCGCTGGCGTAAAGCGCGCTGCCCACGCCACGGCAGGGTGAGCCGGCGTTGATGTGCGCAAAGTCGGCAAGCGCCGGTTCGTTCGTGAGGTTGCCGGAGCCGACGGGCAGCGGCTGCGTGCAACAGAAATTCAAAGTTCCGCCGTCATATTCCGGCTGCGTTAGCGCCGAGTTGTGATAAACAATGCAGTTCTCCAGCGTGGCCGTTTCCGCGCCACCGCCGGTCGTTACCGCGTAGTTTCCGGTGAGTGTGCAATTCACAGCGACGCCGCTCTCGATGCCGCCGCCTTTGTTTGCGGTGTTGCCGAAGACGACGCAGTTGTGCAACAAATTGCCGCGTCCGGCAGTCCCGCTGGAAACGCCGCCGAATCCGCCTCCGTCCATGGCCGCGTTACCGGACAGCACGCAGTTGTTCAGCGTGCTGACGCACGCCCCGCCGCCGTAGGCGCTGGCATGATTTCCATTCAGCATGCAACTTGTCATGATGCAATCGAAAGCGCCACCGCCGTCGCCGCCGGTCACCGAGTTGCCGGTGAGCGTGGAATGGTCCAGCGTGCAGATGTTCGCGCCGCCGCCGAGCGACGAACAATAATTTCCTTCCAGCGTGCAATAGCTCAATGTGCAATTCTGCGCGCCGCCGCCGTTTCCCGAAGTGAAATTGTTGGAGAGCACGCAACCAACGAGGGTGCTCCACGCTGCACCACCGCCGTCGCTTGAGGCAGAGCTGCCGCTAATCGTGGAATTGAAAATCGTGCAGGAATTCACGCCGCCGCCTTCCGCCGCGCCGCCGTTGCCAGTAAAAACGCAGTTGCTCACGAGGCACGACACTGCACCGCTGCCGGAGTTGTTGACGAGCGTGCAGTTGTTCAATCCCGATTGCACCGCGCCATTGCCGGAATTTCCCGCGAGCAAACAGTTGTCGAGCACGGCGGAATTCACGCCGCCACCGCTGCCGGCGGAGCAGTTGGTGAAAACGCAGTTTTCAAACGTGCCGTTGAACGCGCCGCCGCCGTTTTGCGTCACGGCGCACGTCGTGAAAACGCAGTTCGTGACAAACACGCCTGAAGATTCGCACCACACGCCGCCGCCGCTTTGTTCCAAATTCAAATCGCCCGTAGCGCGTGATGCGCCGTTCGCCACAGTAAAGCCGCTCATCGTGCAACCATTGGCCAGCAATACGCCGCGCACGCCGTTGTCGTCGTCCTCGTAATTCCCGACGATCATCGTCGCCGCCGGACCGTGGACGCTCTGCAAATTCATCGGCCGCACGCAAGCGACACGATTTGTCAGCGCGCCGAAATCCACACGACCGCCGGATTGATAAATTCCGTCGTTCGCCAGAACCGTGCCGCCGGCACACGCCACATCCGCGGCGTCCTGCAAATTCGTCGCGGCGGTTGACCAGGAATTGAACGGCGCGGCCGGATTGGTTCCGTTGGCGTCGGCGTAAAAAACGGTTTGTGCGGTGACGTGAACGGTCATCGTCGCACTCACGCCGCCGGGACTGGCGTCATTGAACGCGGTGAACGTGACCGTGAAATCTCCCGGCGACGACCAACTGTGCGCAGTGTAGAGCTGATTGCTCACGGTTGCGCCGTCGCTGAAATTCCACGAACTGCGCGTGGCGTTGCCAGAAATGAGGCCGGAAAAATTCGCGGGAAATCCAACAGCGAGATTCGTGTAATTTGCCAAGACCGATACGGCCAATGGAGTTGTCACTGCGCCGACGTGAAATTCATCGCAGCCGATGGACGGTGGACTCGACCATGCCTCGCCGTCAATGTCCGCGCCGGTAACAAAAGCAAAACTGCCCGCACCGATGCATGGTGAACTGCCACCGATGTGCGCGCCGTCGGTGAGTTGCGGGTCGGAAGTGATGTTGTTCGTGCCGCTCAACGGCAACGGAGTTGTGTCGCTATAATTCAGCGCGCTTCCAGAAGAGTTTGCGCCGCTGGTCGCAGTGTTGAAGTATGCGATGCAATTGTTCAGCGAGGAATTGTTCGCGCCACCGCCGGCATAGCCGGCGTAATTTCCGCTGACGGTACAATTGACCAGCGCACTGGCGTCCGCCGCCCCGCCGGAAGCATGGGCGAAATTGGCCGTCAGCGCAGAATTTTTCACCACGCAACTCTTCACACCGCCGCCGTTGTAACTCGCCGAGTTGAGCGACACAATGCAGTTGTTCAATTCCGCACCGTGCGCGCCGCCGCCGGAAACGGCAGTGTTGCCCGAGATTGTGGAATTCAAAATCGTTCCACCCTCGATGCCGCCACCGAAGTTGAAAGCGAAGTTTCCGACGATGACACAGTTGGAAACAATCGTGTTCGCCGATTCGCAGCGCAGCGCGCCACCGCTTTGTTCGAGGCTGGCGTCGCCGCCGTTCAGCGTCGCGCCGTTCGTCAAGGTAAAACCAAGCAGCATCGCGCCGCTTGCAAGATATGCGCAACGCACGGCGTTGCCGTCGAGAATCGGATTGCCCGCAATGACCGTCGCCATCGGACCATTGACACTTTTCACCAGCAGCGGAATCGTCACCGCCACGCGATTGGTGAGCGAGCCGTTGGCAGTGCGTCCGCCGTTTTGATAAATGCCGTTCGTCACCAGCACGAGCGAGCCGGGCACGGTCGCGGCGTCCACGGCGTTTTGAATGTTGGTCGCCGCCGTCGCCCAGGAATTGAAGGGCGCGGACGGCGTCGGGTTGTTTGCGTTCACGTAAAAAACCGGCTGCGCAACGACGTGGACCGCGAACGCGGCGCTGACGCCGGCGGGATTGCTCGCGTTGAACGCGGTCAACGTCACGCTAAAATTCCCCGGCGCGCTCCAACTGTGTGAAACGAAAAGCAGGTTCGTCGCGAATGTGCCGTCGCCAAAACCCCACAGAACATTTGTGGCGTGGCCGAGGATGATTCCATTGAACCACGCGGGGAAATTCGCGGCGACATTGGTGTAGCTCGATTGAATTGCCGTCATCAGCGAACCATTCGCCGCGCCGGAATAAAATTCGTCGCAGCCGACGGACGGCGGATTGGCCCATGCTTCGCCGTCAATGTCCGTGCCGCCGGCGTAAATCGCACTGCCCGCGCCGATGCACGGCGAGCCGGCTTTCAAATGCGCTGAATCCTGAAGTTGGGGATCCGCGCTGAAATTATTTGTGCTGGCGTCAGGCAGCGGCGAAGTGTCGCAAGAATTCAGCGTGCCGCCGGAAAAGTTCGCACCATTGGCGGATGTGTTGAAGAAGAGAATACAATTGTCCAACACCGAGCCGCTTGCGCCGCCGCCGGAATTTTGCGCCGCGTTGGCGGTGAAGGTGCAATTGATGGCGGTCGCACTGGCAAGCCCGCCGCCGTTGGCCTGCGAGACATTTTTTGTGACGGCGCAATTGACCAGCGAGGAGTTGTTAGCACCGCCGCCGTCACCTTGCGCGGCGTTGCCGGTCAGGACACAATTCGTGAGCCCGCCGCCCCATGTGCCGCCGCCGTTGCCGGAACATGAATTGTTCAGCAACGAGCAATGGATCAACGCCGAGTTGATTGCGCCGCCGCCGCTGCCGCCGGCAGTGTTGTTGGTGAGGATGCAATTCTTCAAAATGCCCCCGCCGGCGCCGCCGCCGTTGACGTAAGCGACGCAGCCGGTGATGATGCAGTTGGTCACCAGCGCGTTTGGCGTGCTGCACCAGACGCCACCGCCGCTTTGCTGGTGAAAATCGCCCAGCCACCATGCCCAGTTGAAATAGTCCATGGTCCCACCATTCTCCAGAGTGAAACCGCTTAACACGGCGCCATCGTCAGCCAAGTAGGCGCAACGCACGCCTTTCGCGCCGGAGACGGGACTGCCGAGAATGAATGTGACCGCCGGGCCGTTGACGCTGCGGACGGTGATCGGCTTGTCAATCAGCACGCGGTTGGAAAAATCATTGCCGTAATAATTTTCGAATCGCCCCCCGGTTTGGTAAACGCCGTTGGTCACCAGAACTTCATCACCATCGGTCGCGGCATCAACAGCATCCTGTATGTTTGTCGCGGCGGTGCTCCAAGCGGCGTAAGGCGGCGCGGGATTGGTGCTGTTCAGGTCCACATACAGTGTCGCTGCCGGGATTTTGAATGCCAGAAACGCTAAAATGGCTGCCGCCAATCGAGGGAATAGAAATTTCATAACCGCGTTTTTAAGGTTGCTTATTTTTATCATTGAATCCATTAAATTCAAGTCAAAAATGATGCTCCCCTGTAACGTGTTGCAGCGTGGTTCACCCTCTTTCATTTCCTGAACAGCCACAGAATCAGTGTCAGCAATGCGCCAAAATCAGGCAGGTCATCAGCGGAAAGTGAAAGCTGAAATCACCTTTGGAATAATTGATGTCGCCGGGCAAGCATCCGAGCCAGCCTTTGCCAATGCCCGACCACAACAGCGCACCCACCGTCACCAGCAGCAGGCCGGCAATTACCAGAAATTTGCCCATGCCGTTCATGTTCACAAAATGGCGCGCAAAGTACGCGAAGGCAACGAAGGATTTTCAATCGTTGTGCACCTCGTGAGAAACTTTTTACGTTTTTTCCTTTTGCCCCCTGTCGTTTGCCCTTTGAATGGCGCGCCATGTCGCGCGATTATGTGCTCGAACCGTTTCATTCCGCAGTCCATCTGCAGATTGATTACGCGCGCGAACTCAATCCGCAGCAGCTCGCCGCCGTCACCGCGCCGCCCGGCCCCGCCCTCGTCATTGCCGGCGCCGGCTCGGGCAAGACCCGCACGCTCACCTACCGCGTCGCCTATCTGCTCGAACAGGGCATTCCTGCCGACCGTATCCTGCTGCTGACATTCACCAACAAGGCCGCCGGCGAAATGATGCGGCGTGTCTCCGACCTGCTGGGACAGGAACTCCCGTCGCTCTGGGGCGGCACGTTTCATTCCATCGGCGCGCGAATTCTGCGTTCGCACGCCGACCGGCTCGGCTACCGGCGCGATTTCACAATACTCGACCGCGACGACGCGAAAGACCTGATCAAGGCGTGCATCGCGGAGGCCGGCATCGAGACGAAAGGCACGCATTTCCCGAAACCGGAGGTGCTCAACGAAATTTTTTCGCTCGCCGTCAACACGCATCATGCCGTCGAGGACCTGCTCGACGCGCAATTCAGTTATTTTTCACAGTTCACCGAAAACATTTCCGGCCTCGCGCAACGCTACGCCAAACGTAAGCGCGCGACGAACGGGATGGATTTCGACGACCTGCTTGCGCTTTGGCTCAGGCTGTTGCAGGAGCACGCCGAAGCGCGCGAACATTACCAGCGCCGCTTCCAGTTCATCCTCGTGGACGAATATCAGGACACGAACAAGCTCCAGAGCGACCTCATTGACCTGCTCGCCGCCCGGCATCACAACGTTACCGTCGTCGGCGATGATGCGCAGAGCATCTACGGCTGGCGCGGCGCGAATTTTGCCAACATCCTGGAATTTCCCAAACGCTATCTCGGGGCGAAGGTCTTTAAAATCGAGACCAATTACCGCAGCACACCGGAAATTCTGAAAGTTGCCAATGCCGCCATCGCCGCCAATCGGAACCAGTTCACCAAGACGCTGGCGCCGGCGCGCAAATCCGGCCTGAAACCGGCGTTGGTCGCGTGTATGGACGCCGCGCAACAATCCGCGTTCATCGCACAGCGCGTGATGGAATTGCACGACGAAGGCGTGAACATGAACCAGATCGCCGTGCTCTATCGCTCGCATTTTCACGCGCTCGAATTGCAGCTTGAGCTCACCAAGCGCAATATCCCCTTCTCCATTACCAGCGGCATCCGGTTTTTCGAGCAGGCACATATCAAGGACGCCACGGCGTATCTCAAGCTGGTTGCCAATCCGCAGGACGAACTCGCCTTCAAACGGCTCGTGCAACTGCTGCCCGGCATCGCCGCCAGGGGAGCGGAAAAAATCTGGCAAAAGTTTGCCTCGGGTCTGGGTTCCAGCGTCTCGGATCTGGGGAACAAGCAACGTGCGACTCCCGAACCACAAACCCAGACGCCAGATGCCAGACGCCAGCCCCTCGCTGCTGCTCTTCAGTCCGGCTCCAAATCCATTCCGGCAAAGGCAACGACCGCATGGAAACAATTTGTCGAAACCATTTCCCAGCTTGAAAATGAAAACGTCCGCAACAGCGCGGCGAAAATGCTGCGACTGGTGATTGATTCGGGCTACGACGATTATCTCAAGGAAAACTTCGCCAACTATCGCACCCGTCTGGAAGACCTCGAACAACTCGCCGTGTTCGCCTACCAATTCAATTCCGTCGAGGATTTTCTGACGCAACTGGCCCTCCTCACGAATGTCGAGGCCGAGGACGACCAGGCCGCGAACCGTGACGCCGAGCAAATCCGGCTCTCGACAATTCATCAGGCAAAGGGCCTGGAGTTCGACGCGGTGTTCGTCATCATGCTGTGCGATGGATTGTTTCCTTCCGCGCGCTCGATGGAAAGCGATGAAGGCGAGGAAGAGGAACGCCGGCTGTTTTACGTGGCCATCACCCGCGCGAAGAGCGAGCTTTACTTGAGCTTCCCCCTGATGCGCGCCAGCTTCGGCAATTCCGGCGGTGACCCAATGCAGCGGCCTTCGCGATTTCTATCGGAAATCCCCCGTGAATTGTTGAACGAATGGAATTTGCGCGCGCGTTATGGTTGAGGCGTCCATTTTTTGTAGCAGCCGACGTGAGTCAGCCGTTTTCAACAGGGTTTGAGCGGACTGACGTCCGCTGCTACCTCACCTTTTCCAACTCGCGCACTGTGCCGGGAACAATCCTGAACAGCGGATGCGGCGCGGGAATTTTTATCGAAGACAAATCGCGGAGCCGTCCTGGATCACGCTTTTTCAATTTCCGTTTCAGATGCAGCCATTCGTAAAGCAATTGACCGCGTGTTTCCTTCAATTTCCCACGAAAGCGGCGGACGCCAATTTTTGAACCGTCAAACTTGTAACCGCGCCGCACGGCTTCTTCATGAACCGCTTTCAAGTAGGTTGCCAACGCCGCAGGCGGATTCTTCGTTTCGGTGAAGCGGACGCAGTTGCGGATGATGTTTGTAACCGCGCGTGGCACCGCGCAAAACTTTCTGCGCCAGCAACGCCTCCCGCCAGAGCGCGACGAGTCCCCTGGCGTCGAGATGCTTCGGATGCAGGGTCCACAGTCGCATTAACCGGAACAAGATGTTTCCGGCGCGGCGAATTGTCATTGAAAATAGCTTCAAACGCTTCTTCGAATCTGGCATCTAATCAACGTGCGACGCATTGGAATCCGTTCTTGCAGCCTGCTTTTGTCTCGCGGCTATGTACCGCGAATGCCGCGCACACGCAAGCGCGGTTGATTGTTGTCCGCTGACACCGCGCGGCCCGGCGACACCGTGTGGGCCGGTGTGGACATGAAAATGGAACCGGGCTGGCACACTTACTGGAAAAATCCCGGCGAAGCCGGCATGGCCACCAAAATCGAATGGCAGTTTCCGCCCGGTGTCACCGCCGGCGAAATCCAATGGCCATTGCCGGAAAAATTGCCGCCCGCTGAAGTCACCACTTACGGCTACAACGACGAAGTCGTGCTCATCGTGCCGCTCAAGCTCGCCACCGACCTGAAACCCGGCCCGCTCGATTTGAAGGCGAAGGTTTCCTGGCTGGAATGCAAGGAATCGTGCGTCCCCGGCAGCCAAGACGTCGAAGCCACACTCAACATCGGCAGTGAAACCAAAGCTTCCGCCGACGCCGGGACCATCGAATCGTGGCAGGGCAAAATTCCAAAGCCGCCCGGCAAGCTGCCCGGCAATCTGAACGTCCACGCGTGGTGGGAAAAACCGACAAATGGTGATATGCGCCCGCTGACAATTGAATGCGTATTTGACCAAGCAGCATACAACCGGGAATTGACAACGTTGACTTCTTTCCCGACGCCAGTGACCAATTTGAGGTTCAAGGGAGGACCGAAAACCTTCCCGCCAAGGCCAGCGAAATCCGGCTGCGTAAATTAGTGCAAAAATTTTCCGGCGACTGGCTGAAAGAAATATCCGGCGTGCTCGTCGTTGAATCCGGCAAACTGCGATTCGGATACGACGTGAAATTACCGGTTGCGGACAACAGCTCCCGCTGCTTAACGAGTCCTGCGCCGTCAGAAGTAGCGCAGGCGTCTCGCCTGCCTCGCTAAATTTTCCCCAAATGCAAGCAGCCGCGACGGCTGCGCTACCCTTGATGCTCCTCTACGCCTTCATTGGCGGGTTGATTCTGAACATCATGCCGTGCGTGCTGCCGGTCATCGCGCTGAAAATCCTCGGCTTCATCAACCACGCCCAACACGAACCGCAGCCGCGTCCGCGCACTCGGCCTGATTTATGCCGCCGGCGTGCTGGTATCGTTCCTCGCGCTGGCTGCCATTGTTATCGGCGTCAAGGCCGCCGGACACCACGCCGGTTGGGGAATGCAGTTCGGCAGCCCGGAATTCATCGTCGTGCTCACCACGCTTATTACGCTCGTGGCGCTGAATCTGTTCGGCGTGTTCGAAGTCACCCTGGGCGGACGCACGTTGAGCGCAGCGGGTCAGCTTGCTTCCAAACAAGGCGCGGCGGGCGCGTTTTTTAATGGGTTGCTGGCCACGGCACTGGCCACGCCCTGCACCGCGCCGTTTCTGGCGCCCGCACTCGGTTTTGCCTTCGCCCAAAGTGCGTCGCTGATTGTTTTAATTTTTTTGTTCGTCGGACTCGGCCTCGCCGCGCCGTATGTGGTGTTGAGCTGGAACCCGGTGTGGCTGAAATTTCTGCCCAAGCCCGGCGCGTGGATGGAGAAATTCAAGATTGCGATGGGCTTCCCGATGCTGTTGACAACCGTGTGGCTCTTCAATCTTGCGGCTGACGACTATGGCATGAATGTCTTGTGGCTCGGCGTTTTTCTCGTGCTGATGGCATTTGCGGCGTGGATTTTCGGCGAGTTCGTTCAACGCGGCCGCGCCGGCAAAGGCATTGCGCTCGTCATCGTTTTAATTCTGGTCATCGGCGGCTACGCCTTCGCGCTCGAAAACCAGTTGCATTGGCGCGAACCGATTATCGCCACAACCGCAGCTTCGTTAAAAACATCGTCCGAAGGCATAGACTGGCAGCCGTGGAGCCCGGAAGCCGTCGCGCAAGCGCGCGCCGCCGGAAAACCCGTCCTGGTGGATTTTACCGCTGACTGGTGTCTGACCTGCCAGGTGAACAAAAAAATCGCCATCGAGACTGCGTCTGTCCGCAAGAAATTAAAGGACATCAACGCGGTCGCCATGGTCGGCGATTACACGCATTTCCCCGACAGCATTACGGCGGAGTTGAATCGCTTCGGGCGGGCGGGCGTGCCGCTGGTTCTGGTTTATCCGAAAAATCCGGACGCAGAACCGATTGTGCTGCCGGCGGTTTTGACGCCGGGCATTGTGCTGGACGCGCTGGATCGGGCGGCGCATTGACTTTTGAACGGAACGGGGCAGATTGGTGTCTCTAAATCCGACGATTAAATATTCTAAACCTATGAAAAAAACGTTCATCTTATCGGCTGTAATGGCCTTGACCGTCGCAGTGCAGGCGGTGGAAATCGGCAAGCCCGCGCCGGATTTCACGGCCACAGACATCAATGGCAAGACCGTCAAACTGAGCGATTACAAGGGCAAGATTGTCGTGCTCGAATCCTACAACTCCGACTGCCCGTTTTGTAACAACCATTACAAGACCGGGGCGATGCAGAAATTGCAGAGCGACCTCGCGGCCAAAGGCGTCGTGTGGCTGCTGGTAAATTCTGTGAACCCGAAAAATTTCAGCCATCGCACCCCGGAACAGGCGCGGAAGGAAATGGCCGCTGAAAAAATGGACGTGACCGCGTGGATTGACGACAGCTCCGGCGCCGTCGGCCATCTCTACGACATGAAAACCACGCCGGACATGTATGTCATCAACAGGGACGGCATCCTGGTTTATGAGGGTGCAATTGACAACCAGCCCGACCCGTTTCATGACCCCAGCAAGGCGCAGAACTACGTTACCGAAGCCATTGACGCACTGCTCGCCGGCAAACCGGTGACTGTCACGGAAACCAAGCCATACGGTTGCGGTGTGAAATACGCGGATTGAAAGAATTTTTCCTTGGTATGGCCTGCCGCCAAACCCGGCGGGCCTTTTCATTTTTAAGACCAGTTTGTTCGACGGATTCAACCAAATTTGCGTGACATTTAGCAAAAAAAACTGTAGGGTCAACCCGTTCAGAGAGGTTTGAACGGCATATGAAATCAGAAAGTGGGACTTTCCTGTCAGGCGTGGCTCAACACGCGATCTTCTTTTTGGCGCTGGCCTGGATGTCTTTATCGCCGCTCGCCGCCCGTGGTGGAAATTTTTACACCAACACTTCGCCCACGAACGTCCCCTGGCCCGGCGGCATGGTGCCGTACGAGTTCACGAACGCGCTCAGCCCCGCGCAAACAAATACCTACCTCAACGGCCTGCGCGAATGGCAATTGGCCGCGAACGTCCAGTTCGTCCCGCACACCAATCAGACGCATTGGGTTCTTTTCACTTACAACACCAACTGGATTGACAACGTCTCTTCCAGCACCAATCCCCAGATCGTGACCGTCTCCAGCCTTAGCCGTGCGCAAGTCTGCCACGAGATGGGCCATTCGTTCGGTTTCACGCACGAGAATATCCGGCCTGACCAGACCAATTATTTGACCGTTCTCTCCAACAACGTCGCGCCGGGGTACCAGTCCTTTTTTCAAATTGATCCGGGCAGCGTCACCAACGGCCCTTATGATTTCGAGTCGGTGATGCATTTGGGCTGGGACTTCGGCTCGACCAACCCCGGCGTGACCGCCACCCAACAGCCCAAGCCGCCTTATTTTCCGCGCTACCAGTTTCGCATGGGCAACTATTGTCTGAGTCCTGGCGATCGCACTGCGTTGAAATTTCTCTACGGCTCGCCGGTGCCGCTCACCAACGTTGTCACCACCACCGCCGACTTCGGCTCGAACAGCCTGCGCGCTGCGCTCTACTATGTAACCGATCATCCCGGCTCCCCTGTCAAATTCAACATTCCGACCAGCGATCCCGGTTACAGCAACGGTGTTTTCAACATCCATCTCACCGGCATGCTGCCGCCGCTGGTCTCGAATGGAATGGTCATTGACGGTTCCACGCAGCCGGGCTTTGCGGGCAAACCGCTGATAGTTGTGGACGGCTCGCAAATCCTGCCGGAAACCTTCACGTCGGACACCGGCTTTCTGATTTACTCGGCGAGCAATCAGGTAAAAAATATTTGCTTCACCGGCTTCAATTGGAACGGCATCACGCTCCTCTACCCGGACGCGACGAATAATACCATTTCGGGCTGCTGGATTGGCGTTGATCCCACCGGCACCAATGCTGCACCGAACGCTTTTCAGGGAATTCTCATTGCCGCCGGCGCAAGTGGGAACATCATCGGCGGCACAAACGCCCTCTCGCGAAATGTCATTTCCGGCAACTTGCAATACGGCATTTTCATTACTGACTCGAACACAGCGGGTAATGTTGTTCTCGGCAATTACCTCGGCACCGATGCCAGCGGATCCAACGCGGTTCCCAACGGGCTTAGCGGCGTTTTCATCGGCAACGGTACAAGCGTAAACATCGTCGGCGGCACCAACACACTGGCGCGAAATGTCCTCTCCGGCAATTCGCAATACGGCGTCATCATAACCTCGAACACGACGGGCAATGTCGTGCTCGGCAACTACATCGGCGTGAACGCCGGCGGAAGTTTCATGGTTTCCAACGTGCTGGGCGGCGTGTTTCTGGCAGCCGGTGCCAGCCACAACCTCATCGGCGGCACGAATGCCGGGGCGGGCAATGTCATTTCCGGAAATCCGGGCAACGGCATCCTGATGCGTGGTTCCCAGGTGGTCAATAACACCGTGCAGGGAAATTTCATCGGCACGGACGCCACCGGGATGAACGCGCTGCCAAACACGGTCGCGGGCGTGACAATTGACACCGGATCGAGTTCCAACCTGATCGGCGGCACCGTAGCGGGCGCGCGTAATGTCATTTCCGGAAACATCCTCACTTTAGACTACGGAGTGCTCATCACCGGCCCCGGCACGAGCGGAAACGTGGTCGAGGGAAACTACATCGGCCTCGGCTCGGATGGATTGACGGCCGTGCCCAATTATTGGGGCATGGTTTGCGCCAACGGTGCCACAAATAATACGTTCGGCGGCACCGTGACCGGTGCGCGCAATATTATTTCCGGAAACAATGATGAAGGACTTCGTCTGACCGATCCCGGCACGATGGCCAATGTGGTTCAGGGTAATTTCATGGGCACGGATGCCAGCGGGTCGAATGCCGTCCCGAACAGCTTTGCCGGCATGACCATTTTTAATGGGGCAACTTTCAACACCATCGGCGGCACGACCCTCGCCGCGCGCAATGTTATTTCCGGAAATTATATCGGTGTCGCAATCGGTAATGCCGGCACGAGCGGAAACGTGGTTCAGGGAAATTTGATCGGCATTGGAGTCAATGGCCGGACAGCCGTGCCCAACACGTATGCCGGAGTCGTCGTATCAGGCGGAGCCGCCAACAATCTCATCGGCGGCACCACTCCCGGCGCCGCCAACTTTGTCTCCGCGAACGTGCAATATGGCGTGTCCATCTCCGATGTTGGCACCAGCGGGAATACCGTCGAGGGCAATTTCATCGGCACCGACAGCACTGGTACGAACGCAATGGGCAACGGCACTGGAAGCTTCTACGGGGCGAATGTCGAACTGCAACTGGGGGCCACCGGCAATTTCATCGGCAGCACCGGCCCCGGTGCTGGCAATGTCATCGCGTTCAGCAGCGTCAAGGGCGTTCTTCTGTTCGACTCAATCACGACCAACGATGCCATCCGCGGTAATTCCATCTACGGCAACACCAACCTCGGCATCGACCTCGGAAATGTTGGCGTTATCTTCAACGACCCCGGTGACCCTGACACGGGTCCAAACAATCTCCAGAATTATCCAGTTATCACAAATGCCTTCGGTCTCGGAACTGCGACCGTCGTGGCCGGGTATCTTAACAGCCTAGCCAATCGGTCGTTCTTCATTGATGTCTATCGCAATCCGGCTCTGGACCCCAGTGGTTACGGTCAGGGCCAGTTTTATTTCGGCACTGTTAGCGTGACCACCGACGGTTCCGGCAATGCGAACTTTGTTCTCACCAACACAACGGCCAACTACAACGGCCAATCTTTTAGCGCCACCGCCACATCGGCCGGCGGCGACACCAGCGAATTTGGCAAAGACTTGATCGCCACCAACCTGCCAGTCCCATCGGCCCTGTTCACCGGGCCGTACCAGTGGCGCACCGACAGCTTCGTTTTCGCCCTCTCGTTCCAGACTAATTTCGGCTATCACATCCAGGCCAACACCAACTTGGCCAACGCGCTCGGGTGGGTGGACCTGACAAACTTTACGCCCACCATTTCCTCGCTCACCTTTACTGACCGCATGGCTACCAATTTCCGCGCGCGTTTCTATCGCGTCGTGTCGCCGTAAAACGCACGGTTTTTTGGCAGGGCTACGCCCCTGCGGCTTGTCCACGGTGATGATCGTGCGGCCCTCGTAAAGAATCGGAATCGGCTCGCAGCCGGGCAGTTCGATGGAATTGGGTTTCATTCTTTAATCGGGGCGCGGACAGCTTGTCCGCTGGTTGGAGTTCAAGCTTTAGCTTGCCCGAAAACAGGCTGAAGCCTGAACTCCAACTTGTTATCGCCGCCATTCCTTTTTCGGCGGTTCGGGCAAACCTTGCGCGCGCAGGGCCGTGCGGAAATGGACCTTGGCGATTTTTGGCAAATTCTCCGCACCGCTGCTCCGCGACAAATTTCTTTGCCGCCTCGTCCACGGCGCTGGAAGCACCTTTCGGCAATTCCATTTCGAATTGTTTTTCGAGTTTCGCCAGGCCTTTCACAAATCCGTCACGCGCCAGAATGGAAGCCGCCGCCACTGCCAAGTCTTCTTCCGCACGATGACGCTGTACCAGCTCAATTTCCCGGCCCAGCGACATCAATGCTTTCGCCACGACTTCCTTGTTCGACGCAAACTGGTCGCTGATGGCCTTGACTGGCACGGGATTCATCTGATGCCGCTGGCCCATGAGGTTTTCAATCACGCGCGCGTGGCCCCATGCCAGAATCGCGTTCACGCTTTTCATCTTTGCGTAAAGCCGGTTGTATGCCTCGTTGCCAATCGTAACGGTGTTCACCACGCACCCGGGCGTTTTGCGAATGCGCTCCGCCAGTTCGGAGATTTTCTTGTCGCTGGAAATGTTCTTGGAATCGCGGATGCCGGCGTCCTGCCACGCCTTGACGACGCTTTCGTTGATGTACGCGCCGGCAACGCACAACGGTCCGAAGAAATCGCCCTTGCCGCTTTCGTCCACGCCAATGCGCGGCAATAGCAACTCGGGATTCAACACCGTTTCGTAACCGAGCCGTGCCTGCTTGAGGATCTCCGGTTCCAGAACGAACTCGATGAATTCCTGTGTTCCCTTCCCTTGCACGACCAGTTTGCCGCTTTCGTAAAGAACGATATTCGTTTTGTCGGATTCAAAGGCAAACCGGGCATAAGGCACTTCGCGGAACTTCCAGTGGCGCGCGCGCAGAGCGGCCTCCAGCGCCGAGGCCTGGTCGTTGGTCAGTTTGCAAGTGTAGGAAGTCAGCGGTTTCACTGAAAAACAAATAGCCGCAAAAAGGCACAAAAGACACAAAAAGTTTTGGGGCGATTCCGTGTAGCGTCGGTGCTGTGTGCCGATTCAGTCGAGCCATCCGCCTTCGCGGCGCGCCAAAGCGCCGCGAAGGCGCGACGGCGGCAGGCTCGACGCTACAACAGTTTTTTGCGGCTTTTGCGTCTTTTTGCGGCAATAATTCCGGCGCATGGCGACACGGGCCACATCATTGGCAGATTTGACAGGGACTGGCTCCATTCGGGCGAAGGTAAACTTGTCGCCCGTTATGACAAATGGGATGACAGAACACGCGATGCCCATGGCAAAATTGTCGGGCGAACGGATTTACGATTGTTCCAACTTGGGAAAATCCAACCCGACAAATAAAAAGCCCTACCGGTTATTGTAAACGGTGGAGTTTTGCCAAATGGATTTTCAGTTTACTGACTCAACCGGAAGAACATTTGTGGTCCGGAGATGGGATTGGTCATTGTGTTCTGCCCGTTGACGACGACGGGGGCTGGAGAATTGGTGCTCCAGACCGCCGATGAGCCAAGGTTCGTGGTGGACTGGAAAGTGAACCCAGCGTAATTCGTCGGCCACGTCAAAACAACATTCGCTCCCGAAGGAGTGATGGTCAATTGCGGCAGGATGAACAGACTGAACACCGTGCCATAGCCTGCGCCGCCATTTCGTGCCGTCCCATACAAGGCGTTACCCGATACAACCAATTGGTCATTCGGATTTGCTCCGTCGCTTCCTCCGGTGAAACTATACAGGCTCGTAAAACCCGTGCCATTGGTGCTGATGGACAAACACCGTGCCATTGCTGGAACTGCCGCCCGAATGTGTAGTCCCATAAAGCGTGCCGCCCGATAGAGTCAAGCCGGCCCACGGTTGAGCCCCGTCGCTGCCGCCAGTGAAATTATACAGGTTTGTAAAGCCCGTCCCATCGGTGTTGACGGCAAACACAGTTCCACCCGGCAAAACTGCCGCCAAAATTCGCCGTCCCATAGAGCGTGTTCCCCGATAAAATCAAATTGCAAGACGGATTAGCTCCGTCACTGTTGGTGCCGGAGACCAAAGCTGTGAAACTATGCAAGTTCGTAAAACCCGTGCCATCGGTGCTGATTGCGAACACTGTTCCATTACCCGAACCGCCGCAATTTTCTGCTGTGCCATACAGAGTATTGCCCGATAGAACCAAACCGGCACTAGGACTAGCGCCGTCGTAATTCGTATGGGTTCCTAAGAAAGAATCAGTTTGTGGCAATGTGAAACTATGCAAGTTCGTAAAGCCCGTGCCGTCGGTATTGACGGCGAACACCGTGCCACTGCCCGAACTGCCGCCAGCACTCGCGGTCCCATAGAGGGTGTTCCCCGATAAAACCAATACGGCTCGCGAGTTCGCTCCGTCGCCGTTTGTACCAGTTAAAAAAGAGGTCGCCGTGAAAGTATGCAGGTTCGTAAAACCCGTTCCATCGGTGTTGACGGCATACACAATGCCATTACCGGGAAACCCAACGCCGCCCAAGTATGTCGTCCCATACAGGGTGTTGCCCGATAAAAGCAATCCGCCCTCCGGACCACTTCCGCCGCGGCCGCCAGTAAAACTATACAGGTTCGTAAAACCCGAGCCATCGGTGTTGACGGCGAACACCGGTCCAGTGCCCGAACCGCCGACGCCAGCCGCCACTCCATAAAGGGTGTTCCCCGATGAAACTAAACCACAATACGGATTAGCTCCGTCACTGCCGTTGGTGAAGCTATGCAGGACCGTGAAGGTCTGTGCCGTCACTCGACCAGCCAGTAAGAAGCCCAAACCGGCAATCAGCGTGGGCAGGAGGAAGATGTTTTTGAGAGATGGTTTCATAATGAACGCTTTCATTTCGTCGGGAAAACAACATTTCCATTTCCAACCCGGCAAGCCTCAATCCCACCGGGATTGAACAGCCGTCCCCGGCAACCAAACTGACTTTCCGATGTGCCTATTCTTTTGAACCTTTTCCGAAAGGAATGCAAGCATAAAAACGGGGATTATAGTCCCTGTTATGAGGGGTTTGGACGCTGGCAGAGTGGCAGGATGATTAAAAGAGATTTGGCTAAATCATTCGGCGTCGTGCTTCGCCATCACAGGAAAGCCGCGAAAACGAGTCAGGAAAAATTGAGCGAGAAAGCCGACGTGGACGTGAAGATGATTGGACGAATTGAAACCTTTATTCGGAATCCCAGTTTGAATCTGGCTGATTCGCTTGCGTATGCTCTCAGTGTTCCGTTGTCCCAGATGATAAAGGAGGCGGAAGATTTGCGACGGAAGGAACAGGAACGAAAAATCGGCAAGCCCCAGAAATGATACAATTATTCTGTCCTCCTGAAAAATGTGAATGGTGATGCAAACCGCCATCGTGTTCTGGCACGCTACAGTTGAAACCTCACCCCATTAAGACAGTCGGTTCCTTCAAAAACGAGGTCGGTCCGATTGAGTGTCAGTAACGCCAGAACCGATTGACGATGATGACGGCCAAAAGGGTCTGGCCTTGCGTTTTGGCGTTCTTTATCTGTATTTGGTGTTGTGACACCGCACCAACGAAAAATCAGTGCCATTGTTTCAAAATTACTGGAATGGTATCCCAAAAACGCAAGGGATTTACCTTGGAGACGGACAAAAGACCCATACTGTGTATTTATTTCCGAAATCATGCTCCAGCAAACGCAGGTCAAAACCGTTATTCCATACTGGGAACGTTGGATGCGCGAACTGCCGACCATCAGGTCTGTTGCGAACGCCAGCCCTGACAAAATCCACAAACTTTGGGAAGGACTCGGCTATTACACCCGCGTCCGAAATTTGCAGAAGGCCGCGCAGCGAATCGTGGCCAAACACGGCGGCAGGTTTCCACAGAATTTTGACGACGTTCTTGCTTTGCCGGGCATTGGCCGTTACACCGCCGGCGCAATTTGCAGCATTGCCTTCAACCAGCCAGTACCGATTCTCGACGGCAATGTCATCCGCGTCCTGACGCGAGTTTTCGGCATCGGGGAAAATCCGCGTGAAAAGAAGACAAACGCGCGGCTTTGGCGATCGGCAGAAGAACTTGTCCGTCACTCGTCACTCGTCACTCGTCACTCGTCACCTTCTTGTTCGCACCTGAACCAGTCCCTGATGGAACTCGGCGCGTTGGTTTGCACACCGCGTAATCCACAATGCGGGATTTGCCCGATAAAAAAACTCTGCGTCGCCTTCCAGGAAAATCGCGTGAACGCGCTGCCGAACCTTGGCAAACGTGAGACCACCACCGCGCGCCACTTTGTCGCCTTTGTGGCAGAGCGAAACGGGCGTTTTCTTGTCCGCCAACGCCCCGCCGGCATTGTGAACGCGCATCTTTGGGAATTTCCGAACGTTGAAATTCTCAACGGAAAGTTTAATCCGGAACTCACGGCAAAAAATACTTTGGGCGTCGAGACTCCGGGGATTGAATCGTTTTGCACGGTGAAACATTCCATCACGCGTTACCGGATTACACTTGAAGCGTTTCATGTGCATCTCGGAGGGACGAGTTACGCGAGTCCACATCCAAAACGAGCAATGTCAGGGACTCGTAAAACTCGCCTCCTCCGAAATCGGCTTTTGGAAAACGCCGGGCCAAATGCGTCGGCTGGCCTTTCACCGCCGCCCATAAAAAACTCGCCAGTTTTGCCGCCCATCGTATCTTATCCGGCTGATGATTTACTTCGATTACAACGCCACCGCGCCGGTAATGCGCGAGGCGCGAGAAGCCTGGTTGGAGGCGACCGAGAAAATCGGCGGCAACCCGTCCAGCATGCACCAATTCGGCGCGCGGGCGGCACGGGCCATGACCGATGCGCGCGAAAAGCTCGCCACGTTTCTCGGCTGTCATCCGCTGGACATCATTTGGACCAGCGGCGCGACGGAGGCGAACAACACGGTCCTGCACCATTTTGCCCACACGCTGGATGCCAAACGCGAAGTCTGGGTTTCCGCCATCGAACATCCCTGCGTCATGGAATCGGCGCAACATTATTTCGGCAAGTGCGCGCGGCTCATTCCCGTCACCCGGAACGGTGCGATTGACCTTGACTGGCTCACGGTTGAATTGGCCGACATGCGTCCCGGGCTCGTCGGTGTGATGGCGGCGAACAACGAAACCGGCGTCATTCAGCCGTGGCGCGAGGTGATGGCGATTTGCCGGCAATACGAAGTGCCGTTCTTCTGCGACGCAGTCCAATGGATAGGCAAAATGCCGGCCAAGGGTTTGGGTGAATGCGATTATCTGAGCGGGGCAGCCCACAAATTCGGCGGCCCGCG
The DNA here is from genome assembly GCA_963754775.1 of uncultured Verrucomicrobiae bacterium. Taxonomy (GTDB): domain Bacteria; phylum Verrucomicrobiota; class Verrucomicrobiia; order Limisphaerales; family UBA11358; genus UBA11358. The sequence continues at coordinate 122,945 of CAVWHM010000017.1, read as the reverse complement.
CGGCATCGGTTTTTTAAAGGTGCCACACCGGAGTCACGTCATTCCCCTGCTGCTCGGCGGCAGGCAGGAAGGCGGTCGCCGTGCCGGAACGGAAAACGTTGCGACCCTTGTCTCCATGCTGGCGGCACTGGAAATCCGGGAGAGGCAGATTGCCCGCGGCGAACACATTTTGCGCGGCGTCTGGCGCGACAATTTTGAGCGGCAACTTTTGCACGCCGTGCCGGGCACGACCATCGTGGGCGCGAACCAGCCACGCCTGTGGAACACCGTTTCCGCGCTCATGCCCGAAGGCGACCGCAAACATCAATGGGTGGTGAAACTCGACAAGGCGGGCTTTGCCGCCTCCACCGGTTCGGCCTGCACCACCGGCAAGGAAGAACCGTCACACGTGCTTGCCGCCATGGGCTTCAAGACCGCGCAAGCCGTCCGCGCCGTGCGTTTCAGCGCCGGCTGGGAAACCAGCGAAGCCGACTGGGACGCGCTCGCCAAGGGCGTGGCCAAAGTCCACGCAGAAATGCACCATGGCAAAGCGTACGCAACCGTCTGACGGTTTTACGGCTGGTCGAGCAACCGCACCTCGCGTTGCGGAAAAGGAATCTGAATGTCGGCGCCGCGGAACTGTTCGATGATGGCCTGATAAGTCTCCGCCTGTGCCGCGTCAACATCTGAATGATTGACGCCCTCTGTTTTTTTGCCAAGCTGCCGTCAGTATGACCGCCAAAACCCGCAACTGGCTGATTACGCTTTTGATTCTGGCTTCGCCGTTCCTGTTTTTCCTGGGCCTTCTGCTTTTCTGGACCGCCGAGCCGTTGCCGCCCGTCGCGCCCCTGCCCAATCCGAATGGCTATGAAGATTTGGTGAAGGCCGGGCGAGTGATTAAGAGCATGGCTGGTTACGATCAGACGAATGAGCAGCAACTGGCCGAACTGGTCGCGACAAACGCCGAAGCGTTGCGATTACTACGAGCCGGTTTGAGCAATCAATGCCGGGTACCACTTCAATTCTCCGAAAATTACATGACAAGGCACTTGAACGACCTCACCAGCTTCAAACGGTTGGCACAGATTTTGGCGGCGGAAGGCAGGCTGGCCGGAATGGAGGGCCGTCCGGCGGACGCCGCCAAGTCTTATCTGGACGCATTCCGCTTGGGCACCGAATCCGCGCGCGGCGGAATTTTGATTGATGAACTGGTCGGCATTGCCATTGAAGCAATCGGCATCCAGTGTCTGCAGAAACTTGTTGACCAGCTTGACGCAAAATCCTGCCGCGAAGCCGCCGCGACTTTGGAAACCTTGGATGCTCGAGGACAAAGCTGGAAGGAAGTCATGCAACAGGAACGCGATTGGTCGCGCCGGACCTATCCAGGATGTGCGGTACGAACTTGCCAGATTGATGGCACGCAATTCCTTGAACAAAGCCCTCAAAAAGCCGAAGACAAAATTCAACAAGCAGCAAATGAAGGACGCGGCAATTGACAATTGACCTCGCCGCCCGCGCCTATGAATTGGAAAAAGGTCAAACCGCCGGCGAGCCTCGCCGATTTGGTGCCGGATTATCTCAAAACCATTCCGCAAGACCCGTTCACCGGCACGAACATGGTTTATTCGCCGTAACATTTCGGAGGGACGAGCCGGAGGGACGAGTTACACGAGTCCCTGATTCCGAACTTTGAATGGGCGACTCGCATAGCTCGTCCGCTCCGAGAACGAAGGTTACTTTCCCCGATAAACACACCTCGCCGTGCAGGTTTCGGCCACGACAACTTCCGTGAGCAACGGTAGTTTCGGTTTCAATCTCTTCCAGATCCAAACCGCGATTTCTTCGCTCGTCGGATTGTCGAGGCCGGAGATTTCATTGAGATAACGGTGATCCAGCTTTTGCCAAATGGGCTTGAACGCCGCCGAAATGTCCGCGTAATCCATGAGCCAGCCGAGCTTCGCGTCGCATTCGCCGGCCACGACGATTTCCACCTTGAAGCTGTGCCCGTGCAGCCGCCGGCACTTGTGCGATTTCGGCAAATGCGGCAGCAAGTGCGCCGCCTCAAACTGAAACGATTTTCGCAATTCCATTTTCATTTTTTCAAAAGTCAGCGGTCAGTAGTCAATAGTCAGTAGCAGCACAAGGGCGACGATCAAAAATCCACTGACTACTGACTACAAACAACTGACTCATCACTTTTCCCAATCCGTCCACGTCACCAAATCGCCCAGCGCCGGGCGTCCGTCGTGCCGCCAGGTCAGCGGTGGGTTTTGCATCTGGCCGAGGGGGCACACCCGCGTCACGCCCCAATGCGCCAGTTGCATGGCCAATTCTTCCGTCTGGTCTTCCGGTGCGGCGATGCCCACCGTCGAAACCCTGCCCCGTACGGCGTCCGCATTTTGCAGCATCTCGTCCAAATCCTTCACGCCTTTCACATAAACGAAACGGTTCAGGCATGACATTTGGAACCGCGCGTCCGCCTCAAAAACCACCGTCCACGCCGTTGAATTTTTACTGTGCCACATTTGCGTGTCGGGAGAATGCGCCGCCCGCACATCGTAAATCCCACGGCGTGAAGCGATGGCCGCCGTGTGTTCCGCCGCCAGTTCGCCGCGCGGCTCGGTTTGTTCGCGCTGGTCCAATTCGTCCGCGAGCAACTCCGCGAATTTTTCCGGCAAATTTTCGCCGCGGGACTGGACATAAATAACGTGCGGCGAAAGGCAGCCGAGCTGGTTCCAGGCGACCACGTCTTCCGCCACCCGCGCTGCGACCCGCCGCAAATGGGGCCCGGTCAAAAGCTCCCTCGCCACAAAACCAAAGCTGACGCGATGGCCGTAACCGAGAAACCGGGTGTGAACCGGCAACCGCGAGCGAATGGCCGCGAGCATCTCGTCGCTGCCCGTTGCGGTCACGCAATTCGCCTCCGCAAACAGCGCCGTCTCCAACTCCGCATTGCCGCCGCGCCATTCGGCGATTTCGAGGCACGCGCCGAGTTTCGGGTCGGCGTCGTAAATCGAATGTGCGAAGAGCCGTGGCAAAAACGCCGACCCGCTGGCGCATTTGACGAACTGCGCCGACCGCGTCAGCAAACCGAGCACGATGCTCGTCAGGGCGGGATTGGGGATGTTGCCCGCGGCAATGTGAACGAGGAATTCCGGTCCGCGCCAAAAGTGGCGATTGGCAAGTGACACGTGATGCGAGGAACCTGCTTCCCTTGTCACATGACACCCGTCACCTGTCACACCGACGGCATGGCCGAGTTCCTGTTCGAGCAACTCCATAATATTTTCTGCGGTGAGCTGGCGGAAGAAATTGTCCAGGCCTTTTGCGAGCGTTGCGGGCGAGAAACCGGTTCCCGTCGGGCTGGATTCCAACGCGAGTTTTCGGAAGCGGTTGTCCGCTTGCAACCAGCCTTTGGCAACTTCGGCGAGGACCTGCGCGAGATGGTGCGTGGTGCGTTGCGCGAGATAGCGTTCGCGGTTGCGCTTCAACGTCTGGCACGCCTCGGTAATCATCGCCGGTGACAGCGTTGCTTCCGGCGGCAGATCGGCGAGAAAATAGTTCGGCAGGTTCATGCGGTCATCAACGAGCAACCGCGCGGTTCGGCCAGTTGCGCACGGCCAATCAATTCAAAGCCTTCGCCATGGCGAACGCCCAAATCTTCAGTCTGTATCGCCATGACGGAAAAGACGTTCGCCAGATCGAAAATTCGGATGAGCCCGGTTTCGCCGTCAGCCACTTCGCGTCCGGTTTCCGGTGAAACGATTTGCGCCCGCGCCCAGGGGGGAAAACGAAAGTGACGCGAACCAAGCAGAGCGCCGGTCTCCGACCCGGCGCGATGCTGTTGGAGTTCAAGCCTTAGCTTGTTCGGACGGCACGCTGAAGCGTGAACTCCAACGCGCCGGGTCGGAGACCGGCGCTCCAATTTTGTGTCATACGCCTGTGAACTCAACTCACTCATACCGTATTCGCAAATGATGTTTTCGGGCGGGACGCCCAGGCGTTCCGTGATGAGTGTGTGCAATTCCGTTTTCGGCATCGCACGCGAACGGTTTTTGTAGCCGCCGGTTTCCATCACGCGCGAACCGGCGGGTAATTCGAAGCGCAAATCTTTCTCCTCGAGAAAATCCAGCAGATGGACGAACGAAAACGCCGTACCGAGCAGGAGATGGGGTCTGGGGTTTGGGGTCTGGGATTTGGGGGACAAAGCAGCGAGTGTGTCGCCGAAATCCAAAGTCCAGGAACTGTCGGCGGCGATTTTGCCGACAAACGCTGTTTCTGCTGCGCCTATTTTTTGCCGCACCGTTTCAAACATGTGGACGAGCGACGAGTGCGGCGCCTGCTCCGGCGATGGTGTGAGGATACACAACCCGAGAATCCGAGCTCCCAGAAGCCAGACCCCGTGGCACCACGTGCCGCTCAAACCCCGTCCACAGCGACGCCTCATAAACCGCCAGTGACCCCGCGCCGTGAAAGTGGCGGCTGGGTTCTTGTTCCGTCGTCCCGCTGGAATGGAAAATAGCGGTACGCTCCTGCGGCGCAAGGCAGGTCAATTCCAGTTCCTTGAACATCGCCGTTGGCACGACGGGAATTTGCGTCCAGTGTTCGACCACTTTGGGCGTGAGCCGACGCGCCTCACAAATTGTGCGGTAAGCGGTATTGTAATTGAATTGCAGCGCGAAGAGCTCCAGAGCCAGCTGGTTGAAATTTTCAAAGTAGGAGCCGACGTGAGAAGGCTCATTATTAAATCCGGCAGCGGTGTTTGAATGGAGACTCCTTACGTCGTCACCTACGGAGATCGTTTCGCGCAGGCGCGCGGCGAAGTTTGAAAGTTCTTTGTTCATGCGGTTTTTGTTTGTCGGCTGGTTTTCCGCCACAGCCGAAGAACATTGTAACGTAAAACGCCATTGCGGCAATTGAAATCCTCATCGTTCTCCTACTGGGTTCTTGTCCTCGAATTTTCCGATTACGAGAACGAGGACGACGAGGAGGACGAATGGGAAGAATGCCAATGCCGCTTTTGTCCGCCACACGGCGATTCGACAATGAACAAACGGTTTTACCTCACCACCGCGATTGATTACGTGAACGGCCAGCCGCACCTCGGCCATGCCTGAAAATCATCCCGTCACCCGCCGCCATTCGGTTTCCAAACCGAGCCGAGTGATCCAATTCTGTAATGCAGGGTGGTTAATCTGGTCGCCGGAGATCGCCAGCATGGCGCGAATGTCGCGCAGGTGTTTTTCCGAGCCGCCTTCGCGGCAATATTCCAGCTTCCGAAGGATGACGTATTCCGGCGGCGCAAGGGTGATGGAATTGTTCCCGATGGGATAGGACCTGGCATTGCGGAACGCCCAGGTGTGTAATTCATCACAGCCAGCAGGGTAGAAATCAGCTTTTAAACCGGAGTCAGCATGGATCACGTTGAAGTGACCGCGCCGTTCCCGCGCCATTTCCTCCACAATAACGGCGGCAGGCGGAACGTAAAATTGCGGTGGCGGGAAAATCGCAGCCAGCCGGGGCACATCTTCGGAACGGAGGAAAACCACGAAGTCAATGTCGTGTGTCACACGCGGCTCACCGTAGAGCATGGCGGCCACGCTGCCGCTGATGAGGTACCGGATGCCCGCCTGGGTCAGCGGCTGCGCAAAGAGTTCGATCAGGTCAGGTTCTGGCATGGGAGAAGATGTCACGCACCTCCGCCGCGACCCGTTCCGCCGGCCATTCGGGATGCTGACTTTGGAGGAACGCGGCCTTATGGCGGCGCATCGTCCAGTAAAGCCGGTGCGCGGTGTGCCACCGCTGTTCCGGTGTCATCCGGCGAAACACCGCAATCTGTTCCGGGCTGGTTTGTTCATCCGGCAGCATGAAAGCAATGTAGCCATTGCCCGCTTTACCGCAAGCGAGATTGCCAATCCCGCATTTGTCAGCCAAACTGACTGTTCGACAATGAACAAACGGTTTTACATCACCACCGCGATTGATTACGTCAACGGGCAGCCGCACCTCGGCCATGCCTACGAGAAAATCATCACCGACGTCATCGCCCGGTCGCGGCGCAGCCTCGGTCAGGAGGTTTTTTTCCTGACCGGCTTGGACGAACACGGCCAGAAAGTCCAGCAGGCGGCGGTGGCCGAAGGCAAAACACCGCAGGCCTACTGCGACGAACTGGCTGCCGATTGGAGGGCTTTCGCCAAAAGACTGGAGTTGACCAACGACGATTTCGTCCGCACCACCGAGCCGCGCCACAAGCAATTCGTCCAGGCGATTCTTTCGAAACTCCATGAAGCAGGACAGTTCTACCAGGAAACTTACAAGGGGTTTTATTCGACGAAAGAGGAAACTTTTCTGACCGACAAGGATCGCCTGCCCGACGGCACGTTCGATCCGGCTTACGGTGAAGTCATCGAACTGGAGGAAAGCAACTATTGGTTCAAGCTGCGGAACCACCAGCGGTGGTTGATTGATTACATCGAAGCGAATCCAGCGTTTATCGCGCCGGATTACCGTCGCAATGAAGTCCTCGGCTTTCTCAAGAACAACACGCTCGAAGACCTGTGCATTTCACGACCAACAGCACGGTTGAACTGGGGCATTCCCCTGCCCTTCGACAAGGATTTTGTCACCTACGTCTGGTTCGATGCGCTCGTGAGCTATATCAGCATCCCTGCCGCCCACGGCGATGCAACTGTTTTGTCCGCGCTGAATTCCCAGACCCAAGACGCGAGCTCCGAGACCCAACTCTGGCCTGCCGATATTCACGTCGTTGGCAAGGACATCCTGAAGTTTCACGCGGTCTTCTGGCCGATCATGCTCAAGGCGATGGGTCTGCCACTGCCGAAACAAGTCCTCGTCCACGGCTGGTGGCAGAAGGACGGCGCGAAAATCAGCAAGAGCACCGGCAACATCATTGATCCCATCGCGGTCATCAACGAATGGGGCTTGGACGCTTTTCGTTACTATGTTTTGCGCGAACTTGACATCGGCCCGGACGGCAACTGGACCGACAGCGGCTTCAAGTCCCGCTACAACGCCGAACTTGCCAACGGCCTGGGCAATCTCGTCAACCGCTCACTCTCGATGCTCAAACGCTATCGCAACAGCGTCGTGCCGGCGAAGCACGATGAGCTTGCTGCGGACGCTGCCAAAGCCGCGGACGAAACGCGCGCGTTGTTGAAACAAAACCAGCTTCAAGCCGCACTGCAAAGCATCTGGGGACTCGTCACCCGCGCGAACCAATACGTGGACCAGACCAAGCCGTTCAATCTGGCCAAGGACCCGGCGCAGGCCAAACGTCTCGACGAAGTGCTTTACAATCTCGCCGAAACCTGCCGTGTGCTGGCAGTTTTGCTCCAGCCATTCCTGCCCGGCACGGCAACGAGGATTTATTCGCAACTCGGTTTGACCGGCGCGCCGGACAAGCTCGATGCTGCGGCGTGGGGCGGCTTGCCCGCGGGTCACAAAATTAATGAACCTATACCGTTATTCCCTCGCAAAGATGCTTGATTGGCAGGGACTTCACGCTGCGGCATTTGCGCAAGTCGGCAGCGAGTTGACTCAAATTAAATGTTACCGGGGGCTGGGGCCGTCAGGTCTTCGTTGACTCACGATCCCGGTTACCGAGGACAGTGAAGAAGTTCTTCAGTTTCCGTTCAATGTTTTTCTTCAACTCGAACGGATCGAGCAGCACATGTTGCTTGCGCAGCCCGGTCTTGGTGTCCTCATCAATGTCGGGGCTGTCCAGCAGCCGTTGATAGGGTGTCTGCGGCGTCGGCTCGTAAATCCTCACGGTCCTGCTCCCGTGTTTGTCCCGCTTGAGCAGCTTGAAGGTTGGTTTGAAATGGTTGGTGAACTGGCTCCATTCCTGGGCGTAGAGGTCGTTCATCAGCGGCACCAGTTCGGGATGCTCGAACCGCTCGTGCCCGAAGAGCTGGCGCACATGCGTCCAGTTCTTCTGTTCGCAGTGCGCGTTGTCGTTCTTACGGTAGGCCCGGCTGCGGGTGAAGGGCACTTTCATCTTTCGTCCGGTCATGTGCTCATAGAGCGCCCAGTTGAGGAACTCCGAGCCATTGTCAGTGTGGAAGTTCTTCATCTCAAAAGGAGCCTTTTCTTCGATCTCTTTGATTTGGCCCAGGATGGCGTGGCTGCTTTTGTTCCAGACGGCGCGGTTCTCCGTCCAGCCGCTGAACAGCTCGGTAAACGTAAGGGAATTAACATAATCGCCCGCCGTCGTGTCGCCGCAATGGGCCACCGTGTCGGCCTCGACTGAACCGGGTTTGCTCGTGTCGGGCGGGCCGCCACGGGTCGGCACCTGCCGCCGCAACAGCGTGCCGGGCCGGGTGGCCGAAAGCCCTTTGCGCGGATACCGCATGCGTGCGGATCGCAACAGCCGGTCAATCTGCGCCGGGCTGATCGCCAGAAGTTTTTCCTTAACCGTTCCGGGCAGCGGCGCGCCGCGCCGCTCGTGATGTTCGAGCCATTCGCCCAGCGCGGGCTTGAGCAGCTTGCTGCACAGTTGGTCGCTGGCCAGCCAGACCGCCTTGAGCACGGGCAATAGCACGCCGGATCATAGATGACTTTGGGGCCGGATCGTTTGCGGACCGGCACCGCCCAGCGGACGATGCAACAATCGCAGGGCGGCTTTGCGATGGTAACCGCAGTTGAGGCAAAACTCGTCGAGAATGCGGCTCTTGTGCGGACGACCGGCGCGTTGATAACGACCGTGGATTTTGGCGAGATACTCGTGTTTGGAGGACAAACTCATACTCAGGGCTTCGGTAACCATGAATATGAGTCAACGTATCAGCAGACGCCTCGTCCACCTCCCAGCCCCGGTAACATTTAATTTGAGTCAAGTCGGGCAGCAATTTCCGTGAGATTTTCATTGAATTTGCGGCGGCTGTGGGTGTAAACTCGGCTCATGAGTTCCGCGGACACGATTCCGCTGATGATGCTCGCGTTGCAGGGTCTGGCGCTGGGTATGGGTATCATCTTCCTTTCGTTGATGTATGCGTTGTACCGCCGCGCACATTATCTCAAGCCGGCGGCCGGGTGGGAACCAAACTTCCTTTTTGTTTTTTCCACCCTTCCTTCAACGTCCGACGAGCTGGTTGGCCATCCGCTCGGCTAACCCCAAAATCGTCCAGGCCGCCTTGGGGCTGAACCGTTCCACGCTGGGTTCGTGGTCGGAAGGCATGGTGGGCGGACGCGACTTTTTCATCAGTCCGCAGGTGCATGGCTGGGTCATCGTCACCGGGCCGGGTCTGCCGAACCCCAGCGACGACGTGGACGCGTGTTTTCATTTTTTGATCGCGTTGAGCCGCCGGCTGGGGCACGTCCAGTATTTCCATGCGAACGGGATTTTGCATCATCACGCCTGGGCGCGGATGGATGAGGGTTGCGTGACGCGCGCGTATGCGTGGGCGGGTGAAACGCTATGGAACCAGGGCGTCAAGACATTGCCGGAAATTGAACTGGGCCTGAAATGTTTTGCTTACGGAGAAAGTCCGGCGACCACCAACAATGCCGAGGCCAACGTCAAAAAAGTCCCGCTGCTGGCGGCGCGCTGGAGTCTGGATCCGGCGGCAATCAACAGCCGCTTTGTGAAACACTTCACCGGCATTGGCAGGTGAGCCGGCAGGAATTGGTTGATTACCGCCGCGGCGTGTGACACAAATTGCCGGTGAAAGCGAAAGGAAGCCATGTCATTCAACATTGAACTTGAACTCCAGAAATTTCCGAAGGTCATTGCGTTGAAGGACGGCACGCAAGCGACGTTGCGTCCGTTGCGCCGCGAAGACGAGAAGGATTTTCATCAATTGTTTCTCGGCATCCCTGAACCTGAACGGATGTTCATCAAACATCGCGTCACGGAAATCGAAATCATCCATGACTGGTGCCGGAATATTGACTACGGGCGCAACCTGCCGATGGTCGCGTTGATTGGCGGCAAGATCGTCGGTGACGCGACCTTGCACCAGCAACTTGGCGGCTGGCGACGGCACATCGGCCGCGTGAGCGTGCTGGTGCATCCGCAACACCGCGGGCGTGGCCTGGCGAGCGCGTTGGTTTCCGAAATTGTGGACATCGCGCGGCAGGTTGGTCTGGAAAAGGTCGAGGCGGAATTCATCGGGGAACAGGCGGGAGCGATCAAGATGTTCGCCCTGCTCGGTTTCAGCCAGCTTTCGCGCCTGGAAAATTACGTCAAGGACATGCAGGCCGTCTCGCACGATTACATCCTGATGGGACTGGAATTAAAAACTGACGAGGAATACACGAGTGCCGGAGGATGATTTGCGATTTACGATATACGATTTACGTGTCCTGTTTTCCCCGACAACTGGCAAAAAATCGCAGCGCGCGTAAATCGTAAATCCTATATCGAAAATGACACCGGAGGTTTGTCCCAACTGCGGTGCGGATGTCCCGCCGAATGCCAAAGCCTGTCCCGAATGCGGTTCGGACGAACAGACCGGCTGGTCGGAAACCGCCTATGCCAGCCAGCTTGGGCTGCCGGATGACCATTTCGACCATGAGGAATTCGTAAAAGCGGAATTCGGACCGGAGCCAGTCAAGCCCCGCGGCATCAGGTGGCTCTGGTGGACGGTTGCGATATTGGTTGTGGCTGGAATGGTGTTCCTCCTGTCAAGGTAAGTGGGAACATCGAACATTCAACATCGAACGCCGAACATCGAAATTTTGGTTCCTTCAGTCTTCATTCGATGCTCGATGTTGAGCATTCGGTGTTCGATGTTTTCCAATTCAAACAAAAAAGCCCGTTCTGGCGAACGGGCTGTGTAAAGTTTCAATCGTTTTACTTCATTTCGGTCCCGGTTTCACCCGGTTTGGTTTCCGCCGGCGTCGTTTCTTCGGCCGGTTTGGTCTCTTCGGCAGGCGCGGTTTCGGGCGCAGCGGGAGTGGGGGGCATATAATCCACCCATTCCAGAATCGCGCGCTGGGCGGCGTCGCCCTGGCGCTGTTCCATTTTGATGATGCGCGTGTAGCCACCGTTGCGTTCCTTGAACGCGGGCGCGATTTCCTCGAACAGAATGCGCACGACGTCCTCCTGCTCACGCCATTTGCGGCGCTGGTCCTTGGTGAGTTGGACCGTCGTGCCGCGCGTGTGCAAACGGGCGGCGACGACGCGACGGGCGGTAATGGTGCCGCGTTTGCCGAGCGTGACAATTTGTTCGGCGACGGGACGCGCGGCTTTCGCCCGGCCGAGCGTCGTCGTCACGCGTTTGTGTTTGATGAGGCTGCAAACCAGGTTCGCCAGCATCGCGTTGCGATGCTCGGGGGTGCGACCGAGTTTGGCCGTTCGCTTCAGATGTCGCATAGACTGGCCTTAATTGTTCGCCGGATTTTCCTTCACCGGCGTGTCCAGCAGGCCCGGCTCGAAGTTCATGCCGAGCGACAGGCCCAAAGCCTGGAGCTTGTCCTTGATTTCGTTCAGCGATTTCTTGCCGAAGTTGCGATACTTGAGCATTTCCTGCTCGGTCTTCATCGCAAGCTGTCCGACGCTGGTGATGTTCGCGTTGTTCAGGCAGTTGGCCGCGCGGACGCTCAATTCGATTTCGTTCACACTCATGTTGAGAAGCTTCTTCATCTTCATCTTCTCCTCGTCCTGCTTGTCCACGGCCTCCTCGAATTCAACCGCGTTCTTGTCGTAGCCGACAAAAACGTCGAGGTGATGCTGCAAAATCGCCGATGCCTGTGTGAGCGCGTCGTCGGGTGAAATGCGCCCGTCCGTCCAGATTTCCAGAATCAACCGGTCGTAGTCGGTGCGCTGGCCGACGCGCGCGGCCTCCACGGCGTAACGCACGCGCGTGACCGGCGAAAACAGCGAGTCAATGGCCACCACGCCGATGGCCTGGCCGGGTTTCTTGTTTTCGTCGCTCGGGCAAAATCCACGGCCGATTTTCACCGTCAATTCCATCTCAAATTTCTTCTTTTTATCGAGCGTGCAGATGAGCTGGTCCGGGTTGACCAGTTCGACGTTCTGGTTGAGCTGGATATCGGCGGCGGTGACAGCGCCTTCCTTGTTGGCGGAAAGCAACAACGTCTGCTCGTCGCGCGAGTGCGCCTTGAACTTGATCCTCTTCAGGTTCAGCACGATATCGGTCACGTCCTCGACCACGCCGTCAATCGTCGCAAATTCGTGCATCGCGCCATCCACCTTCATCGAGGTGATGGCCGCGCCTTCCAGTGAGGACAGCAACACGCGGCGCAGTGAGTTGCCGATGGTGTGGCCGTAGCCGGTTTCAAACGGCTCGGCGACAAATTTGGCGTAAGTTTCGGTGGCGGTTGAATCTTCCTTCGTCAACCGCTTGGGCATTTCGAATCGTCCTAGACGTGCTGGCATGTTTTCCTTTCAACAATTTTAATCTGGCTTCGGCGCCGTTATTCCCGGCAGCCACCGAAGCCCATATAATTGTATTTTGTATTTTTTGCTTTTTTAACGGGAATAAAATTCGACGACCGCCTGTTCGTTGGCAATCGGCTGGATTTCGTCGCGCGTCGGAATCCGCATTACGGTGCCCTTGAACTCTTCCTTGTTCAGGGACAGCCAATCCGGCACCGCGCGGCTGGTGGCGATCTCCAGGTTTTTCGTCGCTAACTGGCGCGACACGTTGGAATTTTTGACACTGACCACGTCGTTCACTTTTAAACTGAAGGACGGGATGTTCACTTTACGGCCATTCACGGTGATGTGGCCGTGTGAAACCATCTGGCGTGCCGCCGCGCGCGTATTCGCAAAGCCGAGATGATAAACCACGTTGTCGAGGCGCGTCTCCAAAATCTGCAACATTTGTTCGCCAGTGACACCGCGGCGTTTCAGCGCCTTTTCATAGACGCCACGGAACTGGCGTTCGAGCAGGCCGTAGTAATATCGCAGCTTTTGCTTCTCGATCAGACCCAGGCCGTAATCGGTGTGCTTGCGGCGCGACTTCGGGCCGTGGACGCCGGGACCGTAGTTGCGGCGCTCAAGATATTTCGTCGGGCCAAAAATCGGGATGCCGAAACGGCGGCTGATGCGAACGCGGGGACCTGTGTAGCGAGCCATAGATAAAATTTGAAATTTGAGATTCGATTAGACGCGGCGCTTCTTGCGCGGCCGGCAGCCATTGTGTGGAACCGGCGTCACGTCCTTGATCGTGGTGATTTCAAGCCCGATGGCCTGTATCGCGCGGATGGCGGATTCCCGGCCGGAACCGGGGCCTTTGACGCGTATTTCGACTTCCTTCATGCCGTGCGACATCGCCTGGCGCGCGGCATCCTGCGCGACCTGTTGCGCAGCATAGGCCGTACTCTTGCGCGAACCTTTGAATCCGACGCGGCCCGCGCTCGACCAGCCGATGAGATTTCCATGCGCGTCCGTAATGCTGACAAGTGTGTTGTTGAACGTGGCCAGAATGTTCGCAACGCCGGAAATAATATTCTTGGCGTGCTTGGCCTTGATGATTTTTTTGGCCGCCGCGTCCTCGCCCAAAAGTTCGGCGGCGCTCGGTGCGGAACCAGCCACCGGCGTGCCGGGCGCTTTGGCGGCCTCCGCCGCCGGGACCTCGGCCCCGGCCGGAACCGGAGCGCCATCCACGGGCGCGGATTTCTTCGGCGCCCGTTCTTTGGCGGCCGCTGGTTTCTCCCCGGCCGCCTTGGCGGTGGGCTTCTCCGCTGCCTCCGTTTCGGGCTTCGTTTCCTTTTCCTTCTTGGGAGCGGATTTTTTCTTCTCGTCGGCCATGGACTTTTGAATAGTTAAAAGTTAAGAGTTGACGGACTTAATGAATGCCGGTCTTGGCGTTCGGGTTGCGCTGCACGCCAACGGTCTTACGCGGGCCTTTGCGTGTGCGGGCGTTGGTCTGTGTGCGCTGGCCGCGCACCGGCAAACCGCGCATGTGGCGGACGCCCCGGTAACATTTGATGCCCTGTAGTCGTTTGAGGTTCATGCCAATTTCGCGGCGCAAATCGCCTTCGATGACATATTTGCCTTCCTGGATCGCATGGACGATTTGCGAAAGCTGTTGCTCGGTCAGATCCTTCGCGCGGATGTTTGAATCAATGTTCGCCCGTTCCAGAATCTCCTTCGAGTTGGATGGGCCGATGCCATAGATGTAGCGCAGCGCAACGTCAATGCGCTTGTTCGGCGGAACTTCAACACCAATGATGCGTGCCATATTTTGTTAAATCCTCAACCTTGTCGTTGTTTGTGCCGTTTGTTCGTGCAAATGACGCGAATGATACCGCGACGGCGCACAATCTTGCAGTGCTCACACAATTTTTTAACTGACGCGCGAACTTTCATGTTCAAATCATTTCTGGCTCAATCAAAATCCGCCCTGCCGACAAATCGTAGGGCGTCAATTGCAACTTCACTCTGTCACCAGCTTTCAAACCAACGAAATTCTTTTTTGCCCTGCCGGCCACGAACGCCGTCAACCGGTGTCCGTTGGCCAGTTCCGCGCGATACGTGCCGTTCGGCAGCGTCTCAATCACGCTTCCTTCAACCTGGAAGGCTTTGTCTCCGGGCATGTCAAAATCTCCGGTTCACCCTCGGTGATCAAAACCGTATGCTCAAAATGAGCAGACAGTGAACCATCTTGCGTGACCACTGTCCAGCCGTCTTTCAATATTTTTACGGCGGGCTGGCCGGCATTTACCATCGGCTCTATCGCTAAAGTCATGCCCGGATGCAGCTTTTGATTCATCTTCGCATCAACAAAATTCGGCACCTGCGGCTCCTCGTGCATCGAGCGCCCAACGCCGTGGCCGACAAACTCACGCACGACACTGAATCCATTGCCTTCAACGTAATTTTGAACCGCGCGCGAGATGTCCGTCACGCGATTTCCCGAAACCGCCGCCGCGATACCCTCGTAAAGCGCGTGTTCCGTCACGTCCATCAACCGCTGCGCCAGGACCCCGCAACCGCCCACCGCGACCGTGCGCGCCGTGTCGCCGACAAAGCCCTTGTAAAACACGCCCACGTCCACGCTCACGATGTCGCCAAAGCGCAATTCGCGGTTGCCCGCCAACCCGTGAACGACCTCGTCATTTACCGACAGGCAGGTATGGCACGGATACTTGCGATAACCCAAAAACGCGCTTTTCGCGCCGCGCGCCTTGATTTGCGCAGCGGCGAACTCGTCCACCTCGCGCGTTGTCAAACCCGGCTTGACGAACGCGGCGATGGCTTCCAGCACCGCACCTGCCAGAGCGCAAGCCGGCCGCATCAGCTCCAGGTCGCGCTCGCTTTTCAGAATGACGTCTTTCAAATCTCAATCGTTATCTAAATCCTGCTCCTGATCGGATCGCAATCAGGATTAAGAAAAATCAGAATCGTCCGCGCAACCGGCCTTTTTTCAAAAACCCGTCGTAATGGCGCATCATCAAATGCGATTCGACCTGGCGCATTGTATCCAGCAAAACGCCTACGGTGATCAGCATGCTGGTGCCGCCGAAAAACTGGGACACGTCATAGGGAATGCTTATCTCCCGATACAGGAGGATGGGAATCACCGCGATGATCGTCAGGAAAATCGCGCCGGCGAGCGTGATGCGGCTCATTGCCTTGTGCAGATAATCACTCGTGCCCTGGCCGGGGCGCACCCCGGGAATGTAGCCGCCGTTTTTCTTCAAATCGTCGGCAATTTGAATTTCGTTGAACTGCGTCGCCACCCAGAAATACGAGAAAAACAAAATCATCAGGCCGTACAGGCTCATGTAAAAAACCGACCGCTCGCTCAGCATCACCGCCAGTCCATGGAAAAAATCATACAAAAACGGGGTTTTGGCAAAAACATCGGCCAATTTCGAGCATACCGGCTGGGGGAACAGCAGGATGGATTGCGCAAAGATGATCGGCATGACGCCGGAGTAATTCACGCGCAGCGGCATGAATGACGTGCCGCCCGAATAGAGTTTGCGCCCGACGGCGCGTTGCGCGTATTGCACGGGAATTTTCCGCTGCGCCTGCGTCACGGCAATGACACCGCCAATCACCAAAGCCAGCAGGAGCAGCAGCATCACCCCCGTGCCCATGAAATGATAATTCGATTCAATCCCGCCGGCGGGGAAAAACATGTCCTGCAACGCCGTGACCGCCCTCGGCAGCCGCGCCACAATGCCGATGGTGATGACCAGCGACACGCCGTTGCCGACGCCGCGCTCGCTGATTTGTTCGCCGAGCCACATCAGCAGCATCGTGCCGGTCGTCATGACCAGCACGGTTTGAAAGAGATACAAAAACTGATTGTCAATGAGCACGAGCCGGCCTTGAAAGCCTTGAAAAATCTTCACGGGATTTTCCCAGCTGCTGGCAAAATACAAACCCTGCCCGAGGCAGATGAGCACCGTCAGATAACGGCCGTACTGGATGATTTTTGCCCGGCCGCCTTCCTCGCGCGACAGCTTGCTGAGTTTCGGCCAGACCGCCGTGAGCAATTGAATGATGATCGTTGCGCTGATGTAAGGCATGATGCCCAGCGACCCGATGGCGCAATGCTCAAACGCGCCGCCGGCGAACGTATTATACATGCCCAGCAATCCGCCGCTGCCCTGGGAGCGGCTGAAATAATCCGTCAACGCCGTGCCGTTCAAACCTGGAATGCGGATGTACGCAATCAGCCGGCACACCGCCAACAAGCCAAGCGTGAACAAAAGGCGGGACTTCAGCTCCGGGATTTTGAAGCAGTTGGCAAACGTGTTGAAGATGTTGCGGAACATGCGTTAAACGCCATCAAGCCTTTGCCGGCCCGGCGGGTTTGCGGCTGATGATTTCGCACGTCCCGCCCTTGGCTTCGATTTTGGCGCGGGCCGAGGCGCTGAACGCGCTCGCGCTCACCACGAGCTTTTTGGATAATTCGCCTTCGCCGAGAATTTTCACGCCGCTGGCGCGGCCGTTGGCCAGACCGGCCGAGCGCAACGCCGTTTCATCCACGCGCGCGCCGTTGTCAAACCGGTCCAATTCGCCAACGTTCACCGCGAGATAACGCGTGGCAAACCGCGCGTTGTTGAATCCGCGCTTGGGGATGCGACGGATGAGCGGCATCTGTCCGCCTTCAAAACCGATGCGAATCGAGCTGCCGGAACGCGCCGTCTGGCCCTTGCCACCACGACCGCTCGTCTTGCCATGACCGCTGGATTCACCCTGGCCGAGCCGCTTGCGGCGATGCTTCGCACCGGGTCGGGGTTTTAAATCGTGTAATCGCATAAAAAGTTTCAGGCTGCGGCGGGAGCGGCTTCGGGAGCCTTCGGGGCCCCAACCTTTCTGATTTCCAGACCGCGGCCCTTGTAAATGTTCTCGCGCGTGCGAAGGCTCAACAACGCCTTCAGCGTGGCCTTGACCACGTTCGCCGCGTTCTTCGAGCCGAGCGATTTGCTCAACACGTCCCTTACACCCGCCGATTCCAAAACCGCGCGGACGGTCTTGCCGGCGATGATGCCGGTGCCCGGCGATGCCGGACGCAGCAAAACCCTGGCGCCGCCGAATTCGGAAAGAACCTCGTGCGGAATCGTCGCGTCTCGCAACGAAACGAAAACCATTTGATTGCGGGCCAGTTCGCCGCCGCGCCGGATGGCATCGGCCACTTCACCCGCCTTGCCCAATCCCACGCCCACGCGCCCCTTCTTGTCGCCCACGACGATCAGCGCGCTGAAATTGAACCGGCGTCCGCCTTTGACGACCTTCGCGGAGCGGTTGATGTAAACGACTTTTTCGGTGAGTTCTTCCATCGCGCCACCGCCAAAATTCATTTCGGGCGCATCGGAAACGGACTTGCCGCGGCGACCGCGGCCACGCGGGCCGCGTTGCGGTTCACCTGCAATTTTTTCGATTTCAGCCACAATATTTTTTCTGGTTTCAGGTTAAAATTTCAGTCCGGCCTCGCGCGCCGCGCCGGCCAGCGCCGCCAGCTTGCCCAGCACCGTTACCGGCTTGCCGTCCTTGCCTTTGCCCTTGGACCAATGATAGCGCGCGCTGCCGCGGTCAAAAACAACCATCTTGATTCCCTTGGCGAGCGCGGCCTCCGCCGCCAATTTGCCGATGACCTTTGCGCTGGCCACGTTTGCCGCCAGCTTGTCGCGGTCCGGCGCGCCCTTGCTCGCAGTCGAAGCCGCCGCCAGCGTCGTGCCGGCGTGGTCGTCAATGAACTGCACGTAAATGTTCTCGTTCGTGAAGCGAACGCTCATGCGCGGGCGTTCCCCGGTGCCGCGGACTTTCCGGCGCACGCGCCAGTGGCGGAGTTGCGCGAGTTTGTGTTTCTGTTCCGTTCTCATTTCATTGTGTCACCCCCATCGGATTTCGCCGTGAACTAAAATCAATCGTTACTGGACCGTCTTGCCTTCCTTGCGCTGGACATGTTCGCCCACGTAACGCACGCCCTTGCCCTTGTAAGGCTCAGGCGGGTAGAAGCTGCGGAGTTCCGAGGCGACCTGGCCGACCAGCCGCCGATCCGGGCCTTCTATGGTCAACTTGGTGTTCTCTTCGACGGTCACCTTGATCTGGTCGGGAATCGCGTAGTTGATGGGATGCGAAAAGCCGAGCACGAGGTTCACGCTTTTGCCCTGGACGGCGGCTTTGAAACCGACGCCCTGAATTTCAAGTTTCTTGACGAAACCTTCGGTCACGCCCCTGACCATGTTGTTGACCAGCGCGCGGCTCAGTCCGTGCAGTGCCCTGGCCTGCGCGTCTTCACCGTCGCGGCTCACGACGATTTTGCCGTCCTGCACCTTGAGGCTGGTGCGGTGCGGCAATTCCCAGTCAAGCTTGCCCTTCGGGCCTTCGACAAAAATTTTCTGGCCCTTGACCTCCACCTTCACCTTTGGAGGTATGGCAATCGGTTGTTTTCCAATACGCGACATAAATATTTACCAGACGTAGCAAAGCAATTCGCCGCCCAGATTTTTTTTCTTCGCCTGCACGCCGGTCATCACGCCTTCGGACGTGGACACGACCGCGACGCCCATCCCACCGAGCACGCGCGGGATTTCCGTCGCCCCGACATAGTGGCGCAGACCGGGCCGGCTGATGCGGCGCAATCCTTCAATCACGTTCTTTTTGCCCTGATACTTCAGTTTGATGTTGATGGTCCTGGGTATTTTCCCCTCGACGGCCACCTCGGCAACGTAGCCTTCCGTTTTTAAAATGTTTGCGATGTTTTCCTTCACGCGCGAATGCGGCACCGCGACTACCGGGCGGAGGGCGCGACCGGCGTTGCGGATCCGTGTCAGCATGTCTGAAATCGGGTCTGTCATATCAAATC
This sequence comes from uncultured Verrucomicrobiae bacterium, assembly GCA_963754775.1. GTDB lineage: Bacteria > Verrucomicrobiota > Verrucomicrobiia > Limisphaerales > UBA11358 > UBA11358. The sequence goes on along the minus strand of CAVWHM010000017.1, from coordinate 103,710 downwards.
TTGATCGTAATCCTGATCCTGGTCTGCTTACCAACTGGCCTTCACAATACCGGGAATCAAACCATTCAAGGCCGCTTCCCGAAACGTCAGGCGTGAAACGCCGAATTTGCGCAGATAACCGTGACGGCGTCCGCTCATCGCGCAGCGATTCACGAGGCGCGAGGGGCTGGCATCGCGTGGCAGCTTGGCGAGGCCGACGTAATCGTGCCTGGCCTTAAGTTCCGCGCGCACCGCGGCGTATTTCTTCACCGTTGCAGCTTTGCGCTTGTTGCGCTCAATCCATGCTTTTTTGGCCATAATTTCTTTTGTTCCCGCTCCCGTCCTCGAGGACGATTACGAGGACGATAAATTTTTCATTTGGTTTCCGGTTTTGCCTCGGCAACGGCTTTTGCCGGCGCTTCCTTCGTTTCCGCCAATGGAAGACCCATCAGCTTCAAAAAATCCAGCGCCTCAGCGTCGTTCCGCGCACTGGTCACAATCGTGATGTCCATGCCCTGCGTGCGTTTGATTTTGTCCAGTTCAATTTCCGGAAAAATCGTCTGTTCGGCGACGCCGAACGTATAATTGCCACGACCGTCAAACTTGCGCGGCGACAAGCCGCGGAAGTCGCGGATGCGCGGCAATGCGGTGGCGACGAGCCGGTCGAAAAACTCATACATCGCGTCACGGCGCAGCGTCACGCGGCAACCGATGGCCTGGCCTTCGCGCAGCTTGAAGTTCGCGATGTTGTGGCGCGACTTGCTGATGGCCGGTTTGCGGCCGGTGATGAGCGCGAGGTCCTTTGCCGCGTCTTCGACCGCGTTTTTTTCCAGCGACGCGCTGACGCCCATGTTCACCACGATTTTCACCATGCGGGGAATCTGGTGGACGTTGGCATATTTGCGCTTTTCCTTCAGCGCCGGCGCCACTTCGTTCACGTATTTGTTGTAAAGTCTGGCTTTCATGGCCTGATCATGCATTCGCCGCCGGGACCGGCTGTTGCGCGCTTGCGTCAAAAAGTTCCGCCTTCATTACGTTGGAGATGTGGATGGTGCCTTCGCGCTCGACGATGGCGCCCTGCGGATGCTGCTGGCTTTTGCGCATGTGGCGCTTGATCAATTGCAAGCCCTCGACGATGACACGCGCTTTTTTTGGCGACACGGCAATGATTTTGCCGCGCTTGCCTTTTTCCTTTCCGGCCAGCACCACCACTTCGTCGCCCTTTTTCACATGACACTTCATAAAATTTTCAGATCACTTCCGGCGCGAGCGAGATGATTTTCATAAACTTCTTGTCGCGCAGCTCGCGCGCCACCGGCCCGAAGATGCGCGTGCCCTTCGGATTCATTTCCGGGTCAATGATGACGATCGCGTTGCTGTCAAAGCGCAGATACGAACCGTCGCTGCGACGGATCGGCTGCCGCGTGCGCACGATCACCGCGTTGTGGACCTCGCCTTTTTTCACCTGGCCGTCCGGCGCGGCGTCCTTGATGTGGACCTTGATAATATCGCCCACGTGCGCATAACGCTGGTTGCGGCCCAACACGCCGATCGCCCAGGCGATCTTTGCGCCCGTGTTGTCCGCCACGTCCAAATGGGAACGAATTTGCAGCATAAAATCTCTTTACTCGACCACCGGCGCAACGCCTTGATTGCGCTCCACCACTTCCAGCAAGCGCCACCGTTTCGTCCTGGAAATCGGACGCGTTTCCTCAATGCGCACACGGTCGCCCGGCTTGGCCTCGCCCTTTTCGTCATGGGCGTAAAATTTCTTGTACGCGGTCACCACCTTGTGGAACCGCCGGTGCGGAAACCGGCGTTCGACGCGCACGACAATGGTCTTGGCCATCTTGCTCGCGATGACTTCGCCGACGCGCTGTTTGCGTTGTCCGCGCGCCGTTTCCGTTGAATTCACAGTGTCAGCCATACGATTAAGCCGCTTTGTTGCGCAGTTGCGAGATGCGCGTTTCGAGCCGCGCGATGTCGCGGCGCAGTGTGCACAGGCGCGCCGACTTTTCCAGTTGGGCGCTCGCCTGCTGCAAACGCAGGTTGAACATTTCGTGGCGCAGGTCGCGGCTCTTGGCCGACAACTCCACCAGTGTCATGTCTTTTATTTCCGAAAACTTCATAAAATTTCCGCCTACCGGCTCAGGTGATGCCGCGAAATAAACTTGGTTCTGATCGGCAGCTTCGTCGCCGCCAGGCGCAACGACTCGCGCGCCTCGATTTCCGTCACACCGTCCACCTCAAACAGCACGTTTGCCGGACGAATCACCGCCACCCACGATTCCAGCGGGCCTTTGCCCTTGCCCATGCGGGTTTCCAGCGGCTTCTTCGTGAACGACTTTTGCGGAAAGATGCGGATCCACATTTTTCCGCGCCGTTTCAGATTGCGGGCGATGGCCACGCGCGCGGCCTCAATCTGCTTGGTATCAAGCCAGCAACGCTCCAGCGACATCAAGCCATATTCGCCGAATGCCACCGTGTGCCCGCGGGACGCCAGCCCCGCACGGCTGCCACGGTGCATCTTGCGATACTTCACTCTTTCAGGCATCAACGGCATAGTAAAAATCCTCTTCTAAACCGGCGTGGCTTCGGCTGGTTGTTCCTGCTTCGGCTTGTTTTCGCCCAGGCAAATCCAGCACTTGATGCCGAGCTTGCCGTAAACGGTGAGCGCCTCGGCAAATCCGTAGTCAATGTTCGCGCGCAACGTGTGCAACGGCACGCGGCCCCAGTGATACATTTCAACCCGCGCGAGTTCCGCCCCGCCCAAACGGCCCGAGCAACGAATCTTGATTCCTTCCGCGCCAAAATCCTGCGCCGTCTGCAACGCCTTCTTCATCGCGCGCCGGAAGGAAACGCGGCGCTCCAGTTGCAATGCGACGTTCTCGGCCACGAGCTGGGCGTCGAGTTCCGGCGTCTTCACCTCAACGATGTCCACATAAACTTCCTTGCCGGTCTTGCGGCTCAATTCCTCCTTGAGCTTGTCAATTTCCGCACCTTTGCGGCCGATGACCACACCCGGACGGGCGGTGAGGATGGTGACGCGGCAACGATTGGTGGCGCGTTCAATGAGAATCTTCGGCACGGACGCCGATTCGAGCTTCTTCTTCAGCAAGGCGCGGATTTCACGGTCTTCGGTCAGGAGCGTGCCGAACTCTTTCTTGCCGGCAAACCATTTGGAACGCCAGTCTTTGTTGACGGCGACGCGCAGACCGATTGGATTGGTTTTTTGGCCCATGGGAATTATTCGTCCGACAAGGTGATTTTGATGTGACAACGGCGTTTGAGGATGGGTCCGCCGGAACCGCGCGCTTTGGGAATGAAACGTTTGAGGGTCGTGGCCGCGCCGGCAACGGCCTCCTTGATGCGCAAACTTTCCGGTTTGAGTTTGTTGTTGTTTTCCGCGTTGGCGATGGCCGACTTGAGCGTCTTGGCCACGAGCCGCGCGCCCTTGCGCGGAACGACTTGCAGCACCGCCTGCGCCTGCAACGCCGGCAACCCCTGAATCTGCCGCACCACCTCGCGCATTTTCTGCGGAGACATCGGCACATTTTTCAATATCGCGTGAACTTCCATGTTACTTCGCCTCCGCCTTGGCCGTGTGCGCGCCGTGTTTCCGGAATATGCGCGTCAGCGAAAATTCGCCGAGCCGGTGGCCGACCATGTTTTCCGTCACAAACACCGGGTTGAAAACCTTGCCGTTGTGGACGTTGAACGTCAGCCCGACGAAATCCGGCGTGATGGTCGAACGCCGCGACCATGTTTTGATCGGCGTTTTTTGATTTGTGCTCTTCGCCTTCTGGATTTTGTCCAGCAGGTGAAAATCCACAAACGGACCTTTTTTAATCGAACGTCCCATAAATTACTTGTTCTTCATTGGCCGACCGTCGCGGCGCACGATGATGAAACGGTTTGAAATCTTTTTCTTGTGGCGGGTCCGGTAGCCCTTGGCCAGCAAACCCCACGGTGAGGTCAACTGCTGCCAGCCGCCGCCCGACTTTGATTTGCCGGCGCCGCCGCCGTTCGGATGGTCCACCGGGTTCTTTGAAACCCCGCGGTTGATCGGCCGGATGCCGCGATGCCGCGAACGGCCCGCCTTGCCCAAAATCACGTTCTCATGCTCCGCGTTGCCAACCTGGCCAATCGTCGCGTAGCATTCCTCGTTAATCTTGCGGATTTCGCCGGAAGGCAGACGAACCTGCGCATAACCCTCGTCACGCGACATCAACGTTGCCGCGCCACCCGCCGTCCGCACCATCTGGGCGCCGCGACCGGGGAAGATTTCAATGTTGTGAATGGGCAGACCGACCGGAATGATCTTGAGCGGAAGCGCATTGCCGATTTCGGGGGGAGCCGTCGGGCCGCTGAAAATGGTCCCGCCGACCTTGATGCCTGCCGGGGCGATGATGTAACTCTTTTCGCCGTCCTTGTATTGCAGCAGCGCCAGCCTCGCCGAACGAATTGGATCGTATTCAATCGCCGCCACCGTCGCTTCCACGCCGTGCTTGTTGCGCTTGAAATCCACGAGGCGGATTTTCTGCTTGTGGCCGCCGCCGATGCCGCGCGCAGTCATGCGACCGTAATGGTTGCGACCACCGGTCTTCTTCCGCGTGACGACCAGCCGCTTCTCCGGCCGCGTCTTCGTAATCTCGTCGTAATCCGCGAACGAGACGTAGCGCAGAGACGGCGTTAGCGGTCTGAATGTTTTAACTGGCATAAAAGCAAAAGTTTCAGCAGCAACTCAGGGAGTCGGCAAGACCATCATTCCTGTCCCTGCGGGGAATCAGTTATCGGCCTGCAACCATGCTGACCGCCCGCCCTTCCGAGCGAAACGGAGCAGAGAAAATATCAAATATGCGTTTCAACGCAAGCGCTTTTTTGAAAAATTTTAAGTGTCCCAAAACGTAACGCGAAGGCCGGTTTATCATGGATTCCGATACGACCCCCGCCCGGTCGGCGATCACGCTGCTGGACTTGCGAGGACCCCATTCGCGTCCCTTCACGCAATTCGTGTCCAAACCGTTCCTCCGCCCGCTTCAACCTTTGTATTGGTAAAAGGTGCTGGCCAGCAGGAGCAGTTCGGGATGGGCCGCTGATAATTTCGGCAGGACCACGCGGATGCGGGAACGATAAGCGGCGAGTTTCTCGCACAACGGACGGAGGTCTTCCGCTTTGTGCCAGTGCAGCTTGTTCAAATCCAGTACGAGGCGGCTCCGGCTCCGCGCGAGTGAATCACGGATGCGCTGGCCCAATCCTTCCGCATCCTTGCTCGAAAGCGCGCCTTCCAGCCGCATCCAGACTTGTTGCCGGGCGTGTTGCAACTCAACCTTGACGGAGAAGTTCGGGATGGGATGCTTTTTCTGGAATTCTTCCCACAGATCAAATGCGCTCCAGCTCTTTTCCGGCAGGCGATACGTCGTCCGCTGCAATTTCGGATGCTGAAAAAGGTCGAGCTTCAACGCCAACCCCGTCCAGAGCGCCGCACCGACCGCCATGACCGATTTCAATTGTTGTTTGAAGGGGGAAGGTCCCAGTTCGGCATGGATGTTTCGTTCCAGGTCGCCAATCCATTTCCGGATCGCAGCGTTGGGGCCGAGCAATCTACCCGTCAAAAACACCGGGTAGGCATAGCGCAATTCATTCGCGTAGTACTCAGCTTTCTGCCGCAAAATTGGGTTCGGCGAATTCCTGAGCTTCAGGTAGCCGAGAAAACGCGTTTCAAGCACACGATAAATGCTCGGGCCGAGCCGCTGGAAGTCCTGCTCGAAACACCAGCGCTGGATGTCCTCGATCTGCGCCGGCGACAGAGTCGGATGTTTGATCATGGTGCTGAATCCGTCTGCGCGCCGGTAAAACAGGTCCTTGTCGCTCGTGTAAACATCCTGCAACAGGTTTTCCTTGATGATGCGTTCGTGAAACGGCGTGCCCGGCACCGGCCCGTAAATCAGATACTGCCCCAGCGCGGGCTTGAGCTTCATCAGCCCGTCCAGCTCCTGCGCAACTATTTCCGGTGTTTGATAATCGAACCCGACAATCATTGAAGTCAGTACGGTGATGCCATGCTCGCGGAATTCAGTGAGGATTTCCCCGACGGGACGACCTTGCTGCTTGGCGTAATTCGAGCGTGTGCCTTCGTAGCCGATCCAGAAACCGTCAATGCCCATCTCCAGAATTTCCTCCACCTTGTACTGGCTGATGGCCTTGATGCTGGAGAACGCGAAGATCGAAGGCTTTTTGCCGCCCTGCAAAACGCACTCGCGGAATTCCATCGCGCGCTTTTTGTTGAGCAGAAAATCCTCGTCGATAATCAGGAAGACCAGATTGGGATCGAGATCGAAATATCGTTCCACGACGTTGTAAATGTCGCGCCCGCTCGGCAGCAGCTTGATGTGTTTGCGTGAAAAGAAATGTGAGGTGCAGCAAAAGTCACAGCCGTTCGGGCAGCCGAGACCGGCAAAAATTTTCCCCGTGCCGGAAACCTTCCACCCAAACACCTTCAACCAGCTTACGATCAGCGGATGTTTGTAGGGCATCGGGATTTCCGGTTCGCCCAGCAGCCGGCGGAAATACCCCACCCCTTCCTCGCGGCAGATGAAGTCCGCATACGGCTTGAGCACGTCGTCCTTCAGCACCGTGCCGTAACCGCCAAGCACGATCTTGCTGTTCGGCGCATATTTGCGAATCAGCGCCACCGTCTCCTTCATTTTGTGTATCAGCGCCATGATGAAGGAAACGCCCACGTAATCGTAGCCTTTCTTGAGTTCCTTGATGAACTCGCGTTGGGACGGGTATTGCAACACCACCGTCGGCGCATCGAGGTTCTCGGCAATGTAATCGAGCCCAAAAAATACGTTCACCGTGCGCGGGCTGAAGATGCCCTGGGCGCGCGTCACCTGCCGGTACAGGAGTTCGTAGCCGACAGACGGCGCATCGCCGTATTGCGGTCCCATCGGACGGCAGACACTGGTCAATAAAACTTTTTTAGTCATAGACTTCGACAAACTGGTTTTCCGGACTCGATGGAATCGCTGCTCTGCGGCTCGAAGTGAGGCGTTGAACGGACGGTTGCAACCCGGCTGCGCTGAATCTCTACCGAAGCTCGTGCGAAGTCAAAGACAGATCACGTTTATTTGGCCCGCCGACATAAACATATGTTGCACATGACTAACCAATAAAATCCTGGCGGTATTGCCTCCGGTGCCGGAACGGTGATGGTTGCGGCCTTCGCCGGACGTTTTCCTAATCCAGCGTCTGCCGATAGCGTTTGATGCTGATGGTCAGCATCACAACCAGAAACAGCGCAATGGGCCAGAGGTCGGGCGCAACTTCAACCAGGCCGTTTCCTTTCAATAAAATTCCGCGCACGACGCGAAGAAAATGTGTGAGCGGCAAAAGCTCGCCGATGTCCTGCGCCCAGCCGGGCATCCCGCGAAACGGAAACATGTAGCCGGACAACAAAATATTCGGCAAAAAGAAAAACATTCCCATCTGCATGGCCTGACGCTGATTTCGGGCGATGGTGGAAAAAGTGACGCCGACCGCCAGATGCGCGACGATGAACAAAAATGCCAGCACCAGCAATAACGGCACGCTGCCCACAATCGGCACGTTGAATAAAAATTTTGCCGCCACCAGAATCAAAAAGATCTGGATGTAGCCCACCATAATGTAGGGCACGATTTTGCCGATGATTACTTCACTTGGTCGCAGCGGCGTCGAAAGCAGGTTTTCCATCGTGCCGCTCTCGCGTTCGCGCGTGATGGCCAGCGCCGTGATGATGACCATCGTCATCGTCAAAATCACGCCCATGAGTCCGGGCACGATGTTATACTGCGTGATGTTTTCGGGATTGTAATGTTGATGAACAACGAGGTTGAACGGCGCGGAACCCGCGTGAAGTTTTGCCAGCGGCCCGGTCAAATCACGATTCAAAACGGCCGGCGTCAGCGCGTTCATGGCGGCGACGGCGTAGCCGATGGCCATCGGGTCGGTTGCGTCGGCTTCGAGCAGCAAATCAGGTTGTTCGCCGCGAATCAATTTGCGCGAGAAATCCACCGGGATTTCCACGGCGAATTGCACCGTGCCTTGCGCGAGCAGCTGCTGAATTTCCGCTTCGCTCCGCGGTTCGCGCGTGATGTCGAAGTAACTGCTGTTGCGCATCGCCCAGACAATCGTGCGCGAAAAAACACTGTTATCGGCGGCGTAAATCGCCGTCGGCAGATGCTTTGGGTCGGAATTGATGGCGTAACCGAACAGGATGAGCTGAATCATCGGAATGCCGAGCATCATGGCGAACGTCAGCCGGTCGCGGCGCATCTGGATGAATTCCTTCGCGACGATGGCGCAAAACCGTTGCCAGTTGAAGGCAAACCGGTTCATGGCAACGCCTCCATCTTAACCGCCTGCGAGGGGTCAAAATCGGTGCCGGCGTCACGGGTCGCAAGCGCTAATTCCGAAACCCTAATGACTAAAGAATGACGAAGCTCAAAAGACGAATGGCAAACCGGGCGCCAAAATTCCATTTGGCATTCGGCATTCATCATTGGAAATTCTTTCGTCATTCGGATTTGGGAATTGATCATTTCAGGAAAAATTGTCCTTTGCAGTTTCCATCAAGCTGATGAAAACGTCTTCAAGTCCCGATTGAATCTGTTTCCATTGATAATCGCCCGTGATCAACGGACTCACGCTCGCGCGCAATTTTTCCGCGTCAAGCCCGCTGACGTGCAGCGTCGAGCCGAACGCAACGACTTGCTCGACGCCGGGTTTTCCACGAATTTTTTCCGCGAATCCGTGCAAATTTCCGCCGGTCACTTCCCACGTCGTGAGTTTTGAATTTTCCAAAACTTCGTCAACCGTTCCACTGGCCAGCAAGTTTCCATAGCTGATGTAGGCCACGCGATTGCAGCGTTCCGCTTCATCCATGTAATGTGTCGTGATGAGCACGGTCAACCCCGCGCCGGCAAGTTGCTGAATTTCATCCCAAAAATCGCGGCGCGCCTTCGGGTCCACGCCCGCTGTCGGCTCGTCGAGCAGAAGCAGTTGCGGCTCGTGAATCAGGCACGCGGACAACGCGAGCCGCTGTTTCCAGCCGCCGGACAATTCACCGGCGAGTTGCTTTCGCCGTTTGGTCATGCCGAGACGTTCCAGACTTTTTTCAACGGCGGCTTTGCGCTGCGGCACGCCGTAAATGCGCGCAATGAAATCCAGATTTTCCTCGATGGTCAGGTCCTCGTAAAAGCTGAACCGCTGCGTCATGTAGCCGACCTGCTTTTTTATTTCGGAACTTTGCGCGCGAAAATCGAAACCGAGGCATTGGCCGCTGCCGGCATCCGGCCTGAGTAAACCGCAAAGCATCCGCAAAAAAGTCGTCTTGCCGCTGCCGTTCGGACCGAGAAACCCGTAAATCTCGCCGTGACGAACCTGCATTGCGATGTCGTTGACGACGGTGCGTCCGCCGAATTTTTTCGTGACACCGTGAACGTCAATGACGAGGTCTGGCGGGTTCATCGCATTGGAGAACATTTCACATTCAACATCCAACGCTCAATGCCCAACGGGTTCCTGCGTGCAAACACATTGAAAGTTCGGTGTTGAACGTTGAATGTCGGATGTTTCACTTAACCTCTACATCTACCGGCTGGCCGGGACGAAGTTCTGCCGCGTCCGCCGGAGAGAATTTCGCTTCAATCATGAAAATCAATTTCGCGCGGTTCTCGCGATTGTATAAAACCGGCGGCGTGAACTCGGACTGCGTGGAAATGTAATTGATGGTAGCCGAATACGCGCGCTGCCCGCCATCAAAAGTCACGCTGACGGGCTGGCCGGTTTTGATCCGCGGCAGCACCGCCTGTGGAACGAAAAAGCGCACCTTGATGTTTGCCGGCGGCAACAATTCCACCACCGGATTGCCGGCCGCCACCCATTCGCCGGCGCGATACAACGTGTCCTGCACAAACGCATTCGTCGGCGCGAACTGTTGCTTCTGGTCGAACGACCAGCGCGCCTTGTCCAGCGCGGCCCTTTGCGATGCGACTGCGTCCTGCGCGGCGCGAACAACGTCCTCGCGTCCGCCAAGCCTGGCCGTTTCCAAATCGGCCGTCATTTGGTCAACTTGCGCCTGATCCGCGTCGCGTTGGGCACGGGCCTGATCCAATTCCTCCTTGGAAACCACGTCGGCGCCACCGAGTTGTTCGCGCCGTTCAAATTCGGCGGCGGCCAGTTTCAAATTGGCCTGTGCTCCTCCCAGTTGCGCCTCCAGCGAGGCGATTTCCGTAGGACGCCTGCCTTTGTTCAAGTCGTCCAATTGGGATTGGGCTTGCGCGAGATTTTTTTTCGCCTGTTGAAGGGCGGCGGCTTCGGAACCGCGCTCCAACTCAAATAATAATTGCCCGGTCTTGACCTCATCGCCGCGCGCCACCGCAAGATTCGTGAGTGCGCCACCGAGCGGCGAGGCGACATAAACGTATTCGCCCTCGATGTAGCCTTGGAAGACCTTCGACGAATCCGGGGCGCAGCCCGCGATGAAAATTGCGGCCAGCGCCAATCCGCCGGTCAAAGCCGTGCCCTTTCGCAATTGCATCCTGGGATATGAACCAAAGTTGGGGCAATTTGCAAGTTTGCACCGAGCCGGTCAAAACTGATAAGTTCATGGCCGTATGAAAAAGCTGTTTGTCTGCGCGTGCGCGCTGGTTTGTCTTGCCGGGTACACAACCGCGCAAAATACGAACTCCGTTTTGCCCGGCTGGATTACCCGCCCATTGTCCCTGACCGACAGCCTCAACCTGGCGCTGCAACAAAACGCCACCATCCTCAAGGCCAAAAACGATCTCGAAGCGTCGCACGGCGTGGTGGTGCAGACGCGCGCCGTGGCGCTGCCACAGGTGCAGGCCACCGGCCAATATAAGGACACCGACCCGCGGGCGGTTGAGACTATTTCAGGACCTGCATTCAGTCTCACCCAACCACATCAGAATTGGAATGCTGGCGCGCAAATCGTCCAATCCATTTACGAAGGCGGCAAAATGGTCGCGGCGCTCAAGGCGGCCAGTGCCACCAAACAGCAGGCGCTGGCGCAGTATCAGACCACCGTGGCGGACACGCTGCTGGCCGTGCGGGTGGCGTATTACGACGTGCTGCTGGCCGCGCAGCAAATCACCGTGCATGAAGCCTCGGTCAATCTGCTTCAAAAGGAACTCGAAGACCAGCAACGCCGCTACAATGCCGGCACGGTGCCGCATTTCAACGTGCTGCGCGCCGAAGTCGCCGTGGCCAATGAACGCCCGGCGCTGATCCAGGCGCGCAACAACTATCGCATTGCCAAAAATAATCTATCGAACCTGCTCGGCTACAATCTGCCGCGCGAAATCTGGGAGGACATCCCGTTGAACCTGACCGACGCGCTGGACGCCGCGCCTTACGAGGTGGATTTGCCCGCAGCCATCCAACAGGCGCTGTCCCGGCGCACCGAACTCGTCGCCTTGCGCAAAACGGAGGAGTTGCAGCGACTCAATGTCGTGAACGCCAAAGCCGGTTACAAACCGACCGTCCAGGTTTTCGCCGGTTACACCTGGAACAATTCGCAATTTATTGATCCTGGTGATCCTGGCTACACCTTGCACGGCTGGAACGCGGGCGGACAGTTCAGTTGGAGCATTTTTGACGGGATGCTGACGCGCGGCAAAGTGGTCCAGGCCAAAGCGCTTTACGAAAAATCCAAAACGGACGTGGTGGACACTGGACGCCAGATTGAACTCGAAGTTCGCACGGCCTATTCCCAATTCATCGAGGCCCGCGAAGTTCTGGAGTCGCAGCAAAAAGTGCAGGAGGAAGCCGAGGAAGCGTTGCGCGAAGCCGAGGCGCGCGCCGAAGCCGGCACCGGCACACAATTGGATGTGCTCGACGCCCAGACTTCGCTGACGCAGGCGCGCACGACGGAAATCCAGGCTTTGCACGATTACGACACCGCCCGCGCCCAACTCGAACGCGCCACCGGCGCCGACATGATGCAGCCGCCCGCGGCGAAATAGGGTGAACCGTCACCGGCGACGAATATTTGCCGATTGACGGCGTTGGTGTCTCTGGTGGATTTTGTCCGCCGATGATAAAGATTCAACGGGCGCTGCTTTCCGTTTCCGACAAGACCGGCCTGGTGCCGTTCGCGCAAATTCTCGCCGCGGCGGGCATCGAACTGATTTCCACCGGCGGGACGGCCAAAACGCTGCGCGAAGCCGGCCTCACGGTGAAGGACATCAGCGAACACACGGGCTTTCCCGAAATGCTCGACGGCCGCGTCAAAACGCTCCACCCGAAAGTCCATGGCGGCCTGCTTTTCATTCGCGGCAACGAAACGCACGAGGCGACGGTCAAAGCGCACGGCATTCCGCCGATTGATCTGGTGGTGGTGAACCTTTATCCGTTCGCGCAAACGGTGGCGAAGCCGGATGTGAGCCTGCATGAAGCGATTGAGAACATTGACATCGGCGGACCTTCGATGCTCCGCAGCGCGGCGAAAAATCATGATAGCGTAACGGTGGTGGTGGATCCGTTGGATTATGCAGAAGTTGCCAAACAAATTTCGGCGAACGGCAACACGACCCTGGAACTGCGCCGCGCGTTGGCGGCGAAAGTGTTCGCGCGGACGGCGGCTTATGACGGGGCCATCGCGTCGCACCTGGCCAACACGTTCAAAGCCCGGAATGATGATTTGCCGAACGCGCTGTTCGTCCACGCGCCGCTGGCGCAGTCGCTGCGTTACGGTGAAAATCCGCATCAGGCGGCGGCGCTTTACGGCGGGTTCAAGGAATTTTTCCAGCAATTGCACGGCAAGGAACTTTCCTACAACAACATTCTGGATTTGACGGCGGCGGCGAGCTTGATTGCTGAATTTTCAGATGACCCGCCGACACTGGCAATTCTCAAGCACACGAATCCATGCGGCGTCGGGCAGGGAAAAAATCTGCGCGAGGCATGGGACAAGGCGTTTGCGACCGACCGGCAGGCGCCCTTCGGCGGCATCATCGCCGTCAACCAGCCGCTCGACGGCGCTTGTGCGGAGGCTATCGCGGAAATTTTCAGCGAAGTCATCGTCGCCCCGGATTTTTCGGCGGAGGCACTGGCGACTTTGCAGAAGAAAAAAAATCTGCGGTTGATTAAGATGTTGAAATCGCCGCTCGCCGCGCGGTCGTTGGACCTGCGAAGTGTCGGGGCCAATTCGTTTTTGCTGCAGGAGCGTGATGTGAAAGTGACCACGCGTGCGGATTTGAAAATCGTGACAAAACGCCAGCCGACCGAAGCGGAGATGAGTGCAATGTTGTTCGGCTGGCGCGTGGTGAAGCGCGTGAAATCGAATGCGATTGTTTATGCGGCATCGGATCGCACTCTGGGCGTCGGCGCCGGGCAGATGAGCCGTGTGGACGCAAGCCGCATTGCGGTCTGGAAGGCGGGCGAAGCCAGGCTTTCGCTCGCGGGCAGCGTCGTTTGCAGCGATGCGTTTTTCCCGTTTCCCGACGGACTCATCGCGGCGGCAGACGCAGGTGCGACGGCGGCGATTCAACCGGGCGGTTCGGTGAAGGACGCGGAGGTGATTGCCGCGGCGGACAAACGCGCGATGGCGATGGCATTCACCGGCACGCGGCATTTCCGGCATTGACTTTTACGCTCAAAACGGCCGCGAGGACTCTCGCCCCACCGGTTTCAGCGGATGAGCCAGTAAATCAGGGCGAATTGTGCGAAGGTGACGGCAACCACAAGCGTCCATACAAAAAATTCGCCGGCACGCAAGCCACACTGCCGGGCGGCGCCAAGCCAGAACTGGAGTTGAACGGAACCCAGCGTGATGAGATCACCGTTGCGGAGCACAGTGGTTTGAACGGGCTCGCTGTTGACCGAAACCATGGCGTTTGACGCGGTTGTGAGTGTGAACCCTGATTCGCGTTGAAATTCCAGAGTGATGTGCCGGTCCCAAACCCCGTCGTCGTCCAGTTGCAATTCGTTTCCCGTTGCGCGTCCGATGCGAAAAGGAAAACGGCGGGCAACCGTCTGGCCGCCCGCCTTTTTGCCGGAAAGGATGTTGAGTTGAATCATTACCAGATGCGGCGCGGTACCTGGATTTGGTCGCCAGGATAGACCGACGGGTCTTCCGCCCGGCCCTTCAGCACCTTGTCCACATCCACCCTGATGCGATCGCCATTGATGCGTATGAGCCAGACTTTTTTATGATTGGCAAAGTCGGTGAAATCGCCGGCGGACGTGATGGCTTTGGTAACAGTGGCCTGGCCGACGTAAAGTTGACGTCCGGGGGCTTTGACTTCGCCGCTGACATAGTAAACGCGGTCCCCGATGTTCACAGTGACGGTGAGGTGGGTGTAAAATTTGGGCACGTAGAGGTCGTGGATCTGCATTCTGCAATTCGCCCGCCGTTTTGCCGGCAGCCTGAACCTTGCCGATATCGGGCATGGTGATGGTGCCATCTTCTTTAATGGGCTCCTGGTGCGGCGGAATTTCTTCCGGCAAACCGGTCAAGGATACGATGATGGTGTCACCGACGTGGAAGCGCGCGGCATCCGCGGCCGATTCACTTGCCGACTCATTTGCGGACGGCTGTCCGCTCATCGCCGGCGGGTTGGGCGTGTCGGAAAACAGGGCTTCGTCTGATGGCGAGGAACAACCGTCCAACACCAGTCCCGCGAGCAACAATCCGCAAACAGACAGTCCCCGCACCAACCACGTGCAATACAAGTTCATTGCCCGAATTTTGGTAGAAAACCAACCCCGCAATCAATACTTTTGTTTGATGCCCCCCTCATCGGCATCATCAGGTGCGTTTTGTTCCCGGGCGGGCACCGGTTGCTCATCCTCACCGCGTGAAGAGTAATCATGGTAATAACCAGTGTAGTAATAATAGCTTTCGTCCTGGGACACATTGATGTTGTTGAGCACGATGCCGATGAAGTTGCCGCCGACCTTTTCGATCATCTGTTTGGCGCGGATGTTCATCGGCTGGGGGTAGCGGCGATATTGAATCACCTGCAACACCAGGTCCATTTCGCTGGCCAGAATGGAGGCGTCGCTCACGCCCAAAATCGGCGGCGAATCGAAAAAAATGAAATCATACCGCTGCTTCAACTCGGCGACCATGTCCTTCATCGACAATGATCCGAGGACTCCCATCGAGCTGTTTGGCAATTTACCGCTGGCCATGAAGTCAAGCAGGGGCACACTGGTGGTCTGGATCACTTCCGCGAGCGTGCTTTGTTTGAGCAGAAAATTGGTCAAACCGATATTGTTGCTGACACGGAGCATTTTGTGGAGGCTCGGGCGGCGCAAGTCCGAGTCAACCAGCAACACGCGCTGACCGGTGTGGGCGAACACGGTAGCCAGATTCAAAGCGGTGGTGGATTTTCCTTCGCCCGCGCCGGCGCTGACCACAACCAGGCTGTTCAGTTTGTCGTCCTTGCGCGAGAAGAGCAGATTGGTGCGCAGCACACGGTAGGCTTCGGCGTGTGTACTTTCGATACCCTCGTCCGCAAGAAAACCGACATTTTGCGGGATGACGCCAAGCACAGGCGCCTGAAATGCGCGTTCAACGTCGTCAATCGTCTTCACACTGGTATCCAGATATTCAATGAAGAAGGCCAGACCGATGCCCATGACCAAACCGAAGACGAGGCCGAGGGCAATATTCAAGGTTTTGTTGGGCTTCACCGGAGTATCCGCCGGCGTCGCCGGATCGGTAATTTGAACCATGGCCGTTTTGGGAATTTCAAGGCCAAGCTTTTCCGTTTCAATTTTGGCGGCCAGCAGCTTGTGAAAATCCAGCCTTCTTTCCAATTCCCGCTTTTTCTCCCAATAAGGCATGCCTCTGAGGTATTCCGCCTGGTCGTTGGTTTTGGCTTCGTCAACCGCGCCGGCAAACGCATCCAGCGCGGCCTTCTGGGATTTCACTTCGCTGTCCAAGGCAGCCATGATGCCAGCCACGCGAGCGTCAATTTCACGATTCAACTCGTCAATCTCGGATTGGACTCGGGCGACGTTCGGGCTGTTGTTCGGGTTGTAGTCATTGGTTAAAACGACATAACTCTGCTCCGCCTCGTGCAATTTATCCAGCAACCCCGACAACGCCGAATCAGCAGTCACGGTGGGCAGAACGTCCCTGAGTTTGTCCGTGCTGTAAGCCTGCAATTCCGTCAACCGCGTTTGCAATTGTTTGTAGAGCTTTCCCCCTTCGATCTGCTGGTCGTTGAGGTGTTGTAATTGCTCCTGCGTGAGCGTGGGAGTCGGGCTGATGGAGTTCGGGTCAAAATCACTTATGCTCAATGTCTTGCGCAGATTATCCACATTGGTCTGGAGGGTTTGAATCTCCGCTTCTTCCGTCTGAAATCGCGCTTCCAAAACGTCAATGCCCTTTGATGTCAATCCTTGCCGCTGTTCGAGCCGGTAATCCTGATAGGCATTGGCAATCGCGTTGGCCAGCCGGGCGGCGTCATTCTTGTCCTCGCTGTAAACGGTCACCGTGATGTATTTCGTATTCCGCACGGTGTCGAGGTGCATTCGTCTCTTGAGAAACTCGATGGCCTCGGTGGTTTTGAGCGTTTCCCCATTGAAATATTTCTTTCCCCATTCAGCATTCAAGTTCAACGTGTTAACGACATTGCTCAAAACAGCCTGAGATTGGATCAGCTCATATGTCGTCTGCAGGAAAAAGGGGTCGTAGGCGGCTTGTGATGCTGACCGGTCTTCACCCATACTGATGTTGCTGACGTCCGTTTCAACGAGGATGCGGGCGGTACTGGCGAAGGATTCCGGCAAAATGAACGTAACCGCGGTGGCGATGATGGCGGTGATTAAAAAAACGGTGATGATGATCGCCTTACGAATACGAATAATCCGCCAATAATCCAGGAAATGCAGTTTGGTTTCCTGCGGCGGCGAAGTCTTGAATGAGTCCATACGTCAAAAAAAGCGGGTGCCTAGGTTAATAAGACCGGGCCTCCATCGGAATGTTCAAAAACATTTGTTAAAACGCCGGCTTAATAAGACGCGGTGAGACCTATGTAAACGCGATTGCGCGTGTACCCGCGCAGACCAATATCGGACTGAATGTCGTCAAAATTGTACCCGGCATCAGCCGAAAAGTGCGGTGTGAAGGTATAGGAAAAGTTCAAACCAAGGCTGTAATAGGAGTCCGAAGCATTGGCGTAGGCGCCTTCCTGAAAAGTTGAATATTGCCAACTCCCGATTAATGTTCCCAACAACTTTGGCGTGATTTGGTGGTTGATGGAACCGTAAACATAAGTACTTTCCTGACTCTGGGTAACTTTGCCCGTTGTCGGATCCGGAGCGACCACATCCGTCGCGTTTTGCGATTGATTGAGACCGATTTCCACATAACTGCCGGGAAGGTAGGTATAGATAACTGACAAAACCGCATACGGCGTAACCGATCCCGAACTTAATGGATCGTTGTAATTTTCGGTGTATGTCGCGCCGGCTTTTGCCGAGACATTCAGATTGGGAAGGAAATTGTGCTGGAAGCCGACATATCCCGTGTAGGCGCGACTGTCACGGTCGGAACTATAATAAATCTCAGGACCGTATTGAGGGCCCAAAAAGCTGGCTTCGTTAAAGGCAATCGGCTCATTCCCGGTGTAATAGGCTAGCTCAAATGAACCGCCGAAAAACGCCATGGTTTCCGGAGTAAGGTGCCATTGCAAATCCAATGAAATCGTTTGATCAACGCGATTCAGCATCCCGGCCAAGCTGGCACCGGGCGCTCCCGGTACCCGGGCAAAATAATTGGTTATGGGACAATCAATCGACGCGTATGGTAGCCCCGCTGTTCCGGTAGTCGTAAAACGAATTTAGGTAATTCAAGGATGTGCTGAACTGTCTCGTCCAATCCGTGTTTAAGGTGATCGTGCCGGTGTTGACAATGTTGTCGCCTTCGACGCGGGCTGGCAGCGACTCCGCCGAACCATTAGGGGTGAGCAACTGCGGCTCCTGGCCCACGACAAACGTGTCCATCACTTTTGCCTGCCATCGCTCGGTGAACGCGTGATCCACCCACAAATCCAGCTGGTCGCTTTGGTCAATCGGATTTTGGTTCAGCTCTTCCCGTTCCTGATAATACTGCATCGAGTAAGTATCGCGCAGCCCCAACTCCGTTTGTTGCAAAGGCACCGCCAACATGAGTTGAGGGGAAACTTCAAACCCGTAGCTGCCGCGCGGGTTGAGCCCGCTGTTTGCGGTGTCGTAGTTGTCGTCGTAAAAGCCGCGCAAGGTGGCTGAAACGCTCCACAACTTGGTATCGGACAGGGCACCCAAATCGGGCGCGTAAGCGGCATGCAAACCGGCAGTTCCCACCGCTGCCAGCCCCATAGAAACAAAGAATTTTTTCATAACTCTTCTGGACGTTCTAGTTAGACCGCTGACATTGCTCATCATTCAAAAAATTGCCCACCACTAACGACGCGCAAGATATTGCCCATAGCGCCATCCCACTGTCAAAAACAATTTTTAGCCTTTTTTGGCCTCCCAATTACACCGCAAACCGGCCGGCTGGTCGCGCTGCCGCCACAATTTAAACACGCTTGCGCTTCAATTCCTTCGATAGTGATTCCAAGGTGCGAGTGTTGACCACGTCCGTTTGTTCCAGCCACCCCTTCCGGGCGATCCCGGCGCCGAGCCGCAGAAAACCCGCGTGCTCATTGCGATGCGCGTCCGGGTTGATGACGCATTTCACCCCCTTGCTCCTGGCGTATGGCCAAAGCCGCCAGTCGAGGTCGAACCGGTGCGGATTGCAATTCAACTCAAGCCACGTGCCCGTCCCGGCGCAGGCGTCAATCACCGCCTGCGCGTTGACCGGATATGGCTCACGTTCCAACAGCAACCGTCCCGTCATGTGGGCGATGATATGAACGAACTTGTTTTCCGCCGCGCGAATCAGCCGCTTTGTGTTCTCCGCTTCGCTGCTGGCCGGAACGTGCAGGCTGGCGACCACCACGTCCAGTTCCGCGAGCAAATCATCGTCGAAATCCAGCCGGTCGCGCAAAATGTCCACTTCACAACCGGTAAGCAGCCGGAAATCGCGGCCGCGTTCGGCCAATTGCCCGTTCAATTTTTTGATTTCCTTGATTTGCTCGCGAACGCGTTTCGCGTCCAGCCCGTTCGCCTGAAACGAAGACTTTGAATGATCGGTGATTGCCCAATATTCAAAACCGAGGTCGTCCATGAACTCTGCGATTTCGCCCAGGGTGTTGTGCCCATCGCTCCAGGTCGAATGATTGTGCAAAGCGCCGCGCAAATCCGTCCACTCAATGAGCCGGGGCAAATCATTCTTTTCGGCGGCGGCAAATTCGCCGTGGTCCTCCCGCAATTCCGGCGGGATGAAGGGCAAATCCAGTTTCGCAAAAATGTCCGCCTCTTCCCGGCAGGACACGAGTAATTCCGGATCGCGCGTTTCCTCCTTGGATTTGAACAGGCCGTATTCGTTCAACCGCAGGCCGCGCGCAATCGCCCGCTGGCGCATGACGATGTTGTGCTCCTTGCTGCCGGTGAAATACGCCAGTGCAAACGGCAACTCCTTGTCGCTCACCACGCGCAGGTCGCACTGGATGCCACCGTCCAAAATCACACTCGCCTTGGTGTCGCCCCTGACGGTGACCTTGATGATCCCCGGCTGCGCGACAAAAAACTCAATCACCTTCGCCGGCTTCTTCGACGACGCCAGCAGGTCAATGTCGCCGATGACCTCCTTGAACCGCCGCAAACTGCCCGCCGCGCTGCAACGAATCACATCCGGATGCTCGCGCAGGTTTTCGAGCAGCGGTTCGGCGGCGCGCAAGGCGTCGTTCAACAAATGTTTCGATGCGTAAGCCCGCCGGCGTTCGATGCCTTCGAGAATGTTCGCCTGCGTCTTTTCGCCAAAGCCGTCGAGCCCGGCGACCTTGCCGGATTTGCACGCCGCTTCCAGTTTCCCGACCGAATCAATGTCCAGCTTTTGATGCAGCGCCTGGATTTTCTTTGGTCCCAGTCCGGGAATTTCCAGCATTTCAATCAGGCCCGGCGGAATGGACGCTTTCAATTCATCGTAGTAAGCCAGCTTGCCGGTTCTCATCAGCTCGGTGATTTTCTTTTCCAGCGCTTCACCTATGCCTTTGATTTCGCCCAGCCGGTTTTCCGCCACGATTTTCGCCAGCGGTTCATTCAGGTTTTCAATCGTGCGGGCAGCATTTAAATAAGCGCGCGTCTTGAATGGATTCTCGCCTTTGAGTTCCAGCAATGTTCCGATCTCGACCAGAATCTCCGCAACGCGATCTTTGTCCATGCGCTTAACATGGCGGTGCCAGCGGCCAATTTCAAGCCGGCGTATTCTGGCGGAGCCGGAAGACTCAGGGTGGACAGGAACAAAATCACTCACTATTATTGGCCCGCCCAGGAACCGGGCTTTAAGCAGCCCCCTTAAATGAAACAGAACAACACCGCGAAGAAGGCCATGCCCGCAACCCGGGCATCGCCGGGCCTGCGCGAAAGGTTTTACTCCAGCTGCAGGCAGATGCTCGGGATATTGTCCAGCCTGTGCAAAAGGAAATCCTTCTGGCCAACGTTGTTTTTGGAATTGCTGCTGGCCCTCTCTTTGAGTGTCGCCTACTACTTCCTCGTCAAAAACTTCGCGATGGGTGTCCCCAACAACACCACCAATCTCATGGTATTCAGCTCGTGTTCCACTTCACATTTTCACCTGGGGGAACTCGGCGATGTCTGGAAGGGGCGGTTGTCGGGTTTGTTGTTGTCCGGCTCGCTGTTTGACTTCCTGATGAAAGACAACACCAGCTTTAAGATTGACCAGTATAGCAGCATTTTCGGATTGTATCAGAGTGTTTGGTTGTTTCTGGTGTTCGTGGTTGTTATTTGCGCCTTGCGTCATTCACTGTTCATCAACCTCGGCATCTTCGCCGGGCTGATGTATAACTTTTCACCCGCCTCCGGCCTGTATTTTTATCCGTGGGACATGCCGTCCACGCTGTTTTTCACGCTGGCCGTCCTTTTTTTTGAGCGCCGGCAAATGGCCCTGATGGCGGCGGCGATTTGCGTCGGGTGTTTTTTCAAGGAAACGGTTCTGGCCTGTGCGGTGCTGGCGTTGTTCGCCAGTCATTGGAAGTGGTGGAAACGGGTTCTGCTGTTTGCGGTTATCGTCGCGGTGTATGTGGCGGGGAAAAAACTTCTGTTGAGCCAGTTGCACTTTAAGGTGGCCGCCTTGTCCATGGAGAACGCGACGAGTGTGGCTGGATTGGTCCGGCCCACGATTCTGATGGGAAACCTCAAGACACTTTTTACACCGACCTTTAACCATGCCATTTTCGCCAATGCGGGCACCGTGGCGGCAGTATTGGTGCTGGGCTGGCGTCGTCGGTTCCTGCCCTACATGGCGGTCATCTTGTTGTTCCTTGGGGGACAGTTTATGTATGGCGGCTTCAGTGAATTTCGCATTTTCATGCAAATGCTGCCCTTGAGCCTGATTCTGTTGAGCGAGCGGTGGCAGGACTACGCCGGGCCGGGCATGGCCACACAGTTGCCGCTCAAACCTGCCCCGGCTTGGGCGGTGCGCGGAACATTTCCGATCCTGATTCCAATCGCCATCTTGCTGATGGGGCTGTCCACCGTGGTCCCGGCCTGGCGCTACCAGACTCTCTGTGAAAGCATCAAGCCTGACCACCAGGCGCGCACCGTCGCCACCTTGAAAACCAAGGCAGAAAATGGCGATGCACAGGCGCAATACCTGCTTGCCAAACGTTACCTTAAAGGCGAAGGCGTCCCGGTCAATCTCACTGAATCCTTCCAGTGGTTCCACAAAGCCGCTGAGCAGGGACATGCCGAGGCCGAATACGAGTTGGGCGTGCGTTACGTCCGGGGCGAAGGCACACCAAAAGACTACGAGGCGGGCAATGATTGGTTTCGCAAGGCCGCAGCCCAGGGCAACACCGATGCCCAATACGATTTGGGCTACGGTTTCGAAAATGGCCTGGGTGTCAAACGAGATCTTGCCGAAGCCGCCATCTGGTATCAACGCGCCGGGGAAAAGGGTCATGTCCTCGCTCAAAACCAGTTGGGAATGATTTGTGCTTTTTCCCGGAAGGATTATGCCGAGGCCGAGAAGTGGTTTCGGCGTGCCGCCGAACTAGGGAACGCTCTGGCCGAGAACAGCCTCGGCGCTCTCTATCTGCAAGGACTGGGTGTCAAACAAGATAAAAACGAGGCATTTAAATGGTTCCAGCAATCCGCCCAAAACGGTTGTGCCGAGGGACAGAACAGCTACGCCGTGCTCCTCTACGCCCAGAAAAACTTTGCTGCTGCTGCCGAATGGTTTCGCAGGGCTGCCGACCAGGGACACGCCGGCGCCGAATATGCCCTTGGCCAGTTTTCTGAAAAAGGTTTGGGCCGTCCGCCGGACCTGGCCGAAGCGGTACTGTGGTACACTCGGTCCGCCAGACAGGGTTACGCGCGAGCCCAACTCAGTCTCGGGAAAATGTACCGCCAGGGGCGGGGCGTCAAAACTGATAACGTCGAGGCCTATAAATGGCTCAAGCTGGCCCAATTGCAAGGGGTCCAGGAAGCTGAAAACGAAGTCGCCGCTTGCGCCGCGGTCATGTCCAAAGATGAGTTGGACGCCGCCGAAAATGAGGTAAATCAGTTCCCCAAACAGGGGAACTAGCTGCCGTTTTCAATGTCATGACCACGGCCGGAAAACCAACACAACTTGTAGTCCACTGAAATTATTCAGCGGGGGGAACCCTGGCCGTGACGAGTTAGGTGATTTTCTTTTCCAGCGCTTCACCGATGCCTTTTATTTCGCCAAGCCGGTTTTTAGCGACAACTATCGCAAGCGGCCGCTTGCTCAGGCTTTCAATCGTGCATGCGGCATTCATGTTGTGCGCGCGTCTTGAGTGGATTTTCGCCCTTCAATTCAGGCAGTGTCCCGATTCCGAGCAGAATATCCGCAACCCCGTCTTTGTCCATGAGCATGAGGATGATAGCCGCGTTTCAACGGAGGCAAAAGAAAAGTGGGCTGTAAATTTGATCCGGTGCGGTTACGCGTTCTGATTCGGCCTAAAAGCGACCAATCGGCCGATTTATAACAAATAAAAGCGAATCAGCGAAAGAAAATGGCCTGCGGCTTGCTGTAATTTTTCAGACCGGCGGATTCAGGTGCGCTGGAAATTGAAAAGGTGAAATTCATAAATTTACATCTGGATTTTTCGCAACAATACCTGCAGGCGACGCTGTTTGTGTCGCTGCTGAGCGTGTGGGTGTTGGTGGGGCTTTTTTATTATCTGAACCGTTACACCCGGCGGGAGTACTTTACCATCTGGACCGTGGCCTGGTTGTTTTATGCGCTCTGGCTGACACTGGGACTGAACACGCAAACGTTGGGACTGAACACGCAAGGCACGACTTACAATAAAACTGTTTTCATCCTCCAACAATGTTGTGTGGCCATTTCGGCAGTGTTTCTCCTTTGGGGAAGCGCTCGCTTCCTCAGCCTGCCGGTGCGGCAGACGTTGCTGACCCTGTTCATGCTGTTCCTGCTGGTTTGGACGGTCGTCAGCCCGGAAGTGCTTTCAAACACTCTGCAAATCCAACTGCCCGTTTTCATTCTAATCGGCCTCGGCAGCGTGTTTGCCGGTGTGTGCTTCTACCGGGTGCGAAAGAAGATGCCGTTTGTCGGAGCGGGAATGTTGTCCCTGGGCTTCTTCCTGTGGGGGGTTTATCTCTCGAGCTACCCCTTCTCCCAAAAGTATCAAAACCTTTACAACGCGGGTTTCCTCATCGCGGCCGTGCTGCAACTGTTTATTGCGGTCAGCATGATTGTGCTGGTCATGGAGGAAGTCCGTTACAATGCCGAACAGATGCGCGCGGAAATGGAAGCCGTTCGCTCCGAGAAAGATGCCTTGCAGGCCAAAATCCTTACCACCGAGGAACAATGCCGCAGCCTTTATGATCGGGTGCGCCTCACCGATGGCGTGCAAAAAGCTTACGATGAACTGCGCCGGACCCAGCAGGTGGTTGTGCAGCAGGAACGTCTTCGCGCCCTGGGCCAGATGGCCAGCGGGGTGGCGCATGATATCAACAACGCCCTTTCGCCGATCGTCGCCTATTCCGAGCTATTGCTCACCACAGTGCCGGACCTTTCCGAAAATGTGCGGCATTATCTGGAAACCATCAACAAATCCGGCGACGACGTCGCCCACATCGTCGCCCGCATGCGGGAGTTTTACCGCCGCCGTTCCGACAACGAACAATTGACGAAGGTGAACGTGAATCAAATCATCGAGGAAGTCATCGAGCTCACCCGCCCGCGCTGGCGCGACGTTTCGCAGCGGGAAGGCATCTCCATCCATATCGAACACGACTTCGAGTCAGGCCTGCCATTGCTTCTAAGCGACCCCACCGAACTGCGGGAAGCCCTGTTCAATTTGATTTTCAATGCCGTGGACGCCCTTCCCCAGGGCGGCACGATCAACCTCGTCACTCGTTCTGTAATCGGTTCCGCCCAAGGCGATAATCTGCCGCCTGAACGGCAAATTCAGATAGAGGTACGGGACAATGGTATTGGCATGAATGAAAAAACCCGCCAACATTGCTTGGAACCTTTTTTCTCCACAAAAGCCACCCGAGGCGGTACCGGCCTTGGACTGGCAATGGTTTATGGCATGATGCAACGCCACGAGGGCAACATCGAAATTGAAAGCGCACCCGGTCGTGGAACTTCTATCCGGCTCACCTTTCCCATTCGGGAAAAAACTTCGCAAGCCGCCGCGCTCCCCGCGTCTCAAGTGAATCAAAAACGTTCGCTGCGCATTCTTTGCATAGACGACGAATCACAGATTCAGGATCTGCTGAAGCATTGTCTTACGACTCTGGACCATCAGGTCACGACCGCTTCGG
Organism: uncultured Verrucomicrobiae bacterium; assembly: GCA_963754775.1. Taxonomy (GTDB): domain Bacteria; phylum Verrucomicrobiota; class Verrucomicrobiia; order Limisphaerales; family UBA11358; genus UBA11358. The sequence goes on along the minus strand of CAVWHM010000017.1, from coordinate 78,783 downwards.
GCGGCAAGCAGGGGTTGGAGATGTTTCGCTCGGCCATCCAGAAAAAAAAGCCTTACGAGACGGTTATAACCGATTTGGGCATGCCGGATATTGACGGCCATCAGGTGGCGCGAACCATCAAGGCGGAATCTCCCGGCACACCGGTTATTATGATGACCGGCTGGGGAACCATAATGAAGGAGGATGGAGAGCTTGTTTCGGAAGTGGATGCCGTGGTTGGTAAACCGCCGCGCATAGGCGAGTTGAACAATCTGCTCCTCAAACTTACTGCCTAGGACAAGCGCCGGTCCCAACGCGCTCCTTGTACGGCGCCATCGCCTTCTCCCAACACCATAGCCCGGTTGTTTCCGCCGACGCATCCCGTTTTTCCGTGCTGATTCCTGCAGATGCAGGCAAGCTCAAGTCCATGTCGAGAATCACCCATGACCCGGTGGCGCTCACCATCGCCGGTTCCGACAGCGGAGGCGGCGCGGGCATCCAGGCGGACTTGAAAACGTTTGCCGCGCTCGGCGTTCACGGCACCAGCGCGATTGCGTGCCTCACCGCGCAAAATCCCAGGCGCGTTCTCGCCGTCGAAACTTGTTCGCCCGGGATTTTACGTCAACAAATCGAAGCCGTGTTTGAAGAATTGCCGCCCGGCGCGGTGAAAACCGGGATGCTGTTTTCGGCGGAGAACGTTCGTGTCGTGGCCGGATTTTTCAAAGGTAGACACGCCGCGCCACGGCGCCCGCGTCCGCCGCTCGTCGTTGACCCGGTGATGGTCTCGACCAGCGGCGTTATTTTGCTGAAACCGGCGGCAATCAAAATCTTGGAAGAGAAACTGCTGCCGCTCGCCACGCTCGCGACACCAAATCTTTACGAAGCCGAAATTCTGACCGGACTCAAACTTGCGTCGGTTGAAGACCTGCGAGCCGCCGCCCGCGAAATCCACGCGCGCTTCGGCTGCGCGGCGCTCGTCAAAGGCGGTCATTTGAAAAATGTGTTTTCCGTGACGAAACGGGGAGGCCGCGAAGGCGGGCGCGAGGCCGTGGACATTTTTTTCGACGGACGGACGGAATTGCTGTTGAGCGCGCCGTTCATCAGAGGCATTCGTACGCACGGCACCGGTTGCACCTATTCGGCGGCCATCGCGGGCTACCTGGCGCGCGGCTGCAACTTGCCGCAGGCGGTAAAACGCGCCAAGGAATTCGTCACCCAAGCCATCGCCGGCAGCTATCGCGTCCGGAAACATTTTGCGTTGAATCCACTGTTCCGCTGAGGCGCGTTACGCAATCCCGCCGTTCACGCGGATGTTCTGGCCGGTAACCCAACCGGCTGCCTCGCTCGCCAAAAATGCGATCACTTCGGCGATTTCCATCGGCTGGCCGAGCCGGTCAAAGGCGGCCATTTGCGCAAATTGCCGAATCTGCTCCGGCGTCTTGCCACTCGTGAACAACTCCGTTTCTGTCGGGCCGGGTGAAATAACATTGACCGTGATGCGGCGCGGTCCCAGTTCGCGGGACAGCGAACGCGTAAATTGCTCCACGGCTCCCTTCGTGGCGACATACGCCCCGTAGTTCGGCATCACTCTCGCCGTCGTTGAACTGGACAGGTTGATGATGCGCCCACCCTCGGCCAGCCGAGTCGCCGCCTGTTGACACGCGAAAAATGTGCCCTTGACGTTCACGGCAAAAATGCGGTCGAACTCCGCCTCCGTGACGGCGCTGATCGGGTTGACAGGCATGATGCCGGCGTTGTTTACCAAAATGTCGAGCTTGCCGAAACGCGCGATGGTTTCATCAAAAAGCCGGACAACCTCTGATATGCGCCCGACATCGCCCTGAATGGCGCAAGCTTTGCGGCCGGCGGCCTCGATTTCAGCTACGACTTTTCGCGCCTCACCAGCGTTGTTGGCGTAATTGACGGCGACCGACGCCCCATCGCGACTGAGACGTTCGGCGATGGCGCGTCCAATTCCCCGCGACGCGCCGGTGACCAGCGCGACCTTTCCGTTCAATGTATTATTCATGGCGTTGCTTGCACGGTTTTGAAATATAGCACACTCGCTCGGCGCGCAATTCGTTATTCACCGTTCAACACTCGCCAGCTACAATGCGCCGTCATGTCCGACACGCTGGTCATCAACGAAATCTATTTGAGCTTGCAAGGCGAAAGCACCTTTGCGGGACTGCCGTGCATTTTTGTCCGGCTCACCGCGTGCGATTTGCGCTGCTCGTATTGCGACACCGCCTACGCCTTCACCGAAGGCAAAAGAAAGTCGCTCGAGGAAATTCAAGCCAAAGTCCGGGAACTCGCCACGCCATTCCGAACTCCGAACTCCGAACTCCGAACTCCGAAATTGCCACTGGTTGAGTTGACCGGCGGTGAGCCGTTGCTCCAGAAAAATTCCCTGCCGCTGATGAAATCAGCTTTGCGACGACGGCTTCACCGTGCTGCTCGAAACCAGCGGCGCACATGACATCTCGCCGGTGGACCCGCGCGTTCACCGCATCATGGATTTGAAATGTCCGGCAGCGGCGAGGTCGGGCGTAATCGCTGGGAAAACATCAAACACTTGAAGGCAACCGACGAAATCAAATTTGTCATCGGCACGGTCGAGGATTACGCATGGGCCAGACAACAAATCGCCGGACACAAACTGGACGCCATCTGTCCCCTGCTCTTCTCGTGGGTGCATCCGCTATTGCCAAAACAGCAGGACCAATCGCTCAAGAACGTTCCATCCGGACAGACCCCGATTTCACGGCAACAGCTTGCGGAAAAAATCATCACCGATGGCCTGCCGGTGCGATTTCAAGTCCAGTTGCACAAGGTCATCTGGCCGCCGGAACAACGTGGAGTTTAGAAATTTACGATTCACGATATACGATTTACGATTGCGGCAGAATGTTTGAGCGCGCGTCAGTCGTAAATCGTCAATCGCAAATCGTGAATAATACAACGAAAACCCTGCAATTGCTCAGAGATTTTGAGTCTCGAAACGTTCTCTTCTCGGAGCCCGACGGTTCGTGGCCCATCGTCTGGGAACGCGCCAAGGGCGTTCACGTATGGGATGCCGACAGGAAAAAATACTTGGATTTGACCGCCGCTTTTGGCGTCGCCGCCACAGGCCACGCGAATCCGAAAGTGGTCCGGGCTGGTCAGGCGCAAATGGCCCGGCTGCCCCACGCGATGGGCGACGTGCATCCACACGCGCGCAAGGCCGAGCTGGCGCGCGAATTAAGCCGCATCACCTTCGAGCGCTGGGGGAAATTCCGGAAGGACGAGTTACACGAGTCCCTAAATTCACGGACTCGCATAGTTCGCCCCTCCGGTAAAGTGATTTTCTCCAACTCCGGCTTCGAGGCGGTCGAATCTGCCCTCAAGACCGCAATGCTTGCCACCGGCAAACGCGGGGTCATTGCGTTCGAAGGCGCGTATCACGGACTGGGTTACGGCGCGCTCAACGCCACGCACCGCGATTTCTTCCGTCGCCCGTTCCGCTCGCAACTACGCGAGTTCGGGCATTTCGTGCCGTTTCCTACCGTAGGAGACGACGTAAGGAGTCTCAAACTTAAAACAGGGAAAAATGAGCCTCCTCACGTCGGCACCTACGAAGTTGAGAAGCGCATCCGCCATCTTTTCCGCCATAAATCCATTGGCGCGATTCTGGTAGAGCCGATTCAAGCGCGCGGCGGCATCAACATTCCACCGCCGGAGTTTCTGCCATTGCTCCGAAGACTTTGTGACGAACACGGCGCTCTGCTCATCGTGGACGAAATATACACCGGGTTCGGCCGCACCGGGAAATGGTTCGCCTGCGAACATACAGGTGTCGTGCCGGATCTCATCTGCCTTGGCAAAGCATTGACCGGTGGCTTTCCATTGTCGGCCTGCGTCGGGCGTGCGGATTTGATGGACGCCGCGTGGCCGGCATCGCGCGGCGAGGCCATTCACACCAGCACGTTCCTCGGGAACCCGGTCGGCTGCGCGATGGCACTGGCCCAAATCCGGGAAATTGAGCGGTTCAATCTTTGCCGACGAAGTGCGGAACTCGGAAAATTCTTGCTGAACGCGCTGGCTTCACTCCGCACTCCGCACTCCGCACTCCGCATTTCCGCCCGCGGCCTGGGCCTGATGGCCGGCGTGGAACTGCATCTGCCCAACGGCAGGCCCGCCACCAATGCGACGCTGCGGGCAATCAAGACGATGTTGCATCGCAGTTTCATTCTTTTGCCTGAAGGCGAACACGCCAATGTCGTCAGCTTCACGCCGCCGCTGACGATTACCAAAACACAATTGGCGAAAGCCGTGGCCGCGCTGGCGGAAGTTTTGAACCACGAATGAGAACCGATTTCTGACACGGATTGCACGGAGTTTCACGGAGGTAATTTTTAATCTGTGTTAATTCGTGAAATCTGTGTCTAATTTTTCCGGTGAAGCTTTCTGAAATGCGGGAACTTTTGGCGGCGCGCGGGATTCAACTCACGAAATCCCTCGGCCAGAATTTTCTGCACGACACGAATCAACTCCGGCGCATCGTCAAGGCCGCTGAATTGTCAAAGACCGACAAAGTCCTCGAAATCGGGCCGGGGCTTGGGCCGCTGACAGAACTGCTTTTACAAAATGCGGGCGAAGTTCTGGCGATTGAAAAAGACGCGCGGCTGGTGGAGTTTTTGCGGGAGTGGTTTAACGTAGCGCAGGCGTCCCGCCTGCCCGACCGGAAAAAAAATGCAGGCGAGACGCCTGCGCTACATTTGCTCCACGCCGACGCTATGGAATTCATGAAACGCGAGCCGCGCGATTGGAGCGACTGGAAACTCGTGGCTAATCTGCCGTATTCCGTCGCCTCGACAATCCTGGTTGAACTGGCGCAATCGGCCAAACGACCGCAGCGGATGGTCGCGACGCTACAACTCGAGGTGGCCCGGCGGCTCATGGCCAAGCCCGGCGATGAAGATTACGGTATCCTGACGCTGCTCATTCAACTCGATTACGAACCGTGCGACTGGTTTAAGATCCCTGCAAGCTGTTTTTTCCCGAAACCGGACGTGGATTCAGCCTGCGTGGTTTTGGTTCGGCGCGCCGCGCCGCTGTTGCCGGAAAACCAGCGGGAAGCTTTTGTCAAAATCGTCAAGCGCGCATTTTCACAGCGCCGCAAAATGATGCTGAAACTGTTGCGCGAAGACTGGCCAGTCGAAAAATTAGAACGGGCGTTTACCGAATTAAAAATTCCGCCGCAGGAACGCGCGGAGAAATTGAATTTGGAACAATTTGTCGATTTGACGAAAAAACTGGGAGGGTCGCCGTGTCGGCGACCCTGATTGTGGGATGGCGACACGCCGTCCCTCCCCCAAATTATGTCTGAAGAAATTTTTGATGTCGTCAACGAATGCGACGAGGTGATTGATGCCAAACCGCGCAGCGAAGTGCATCGGCTGGGTCTGAAGCATCGCGCGATCCATGTGCTGGTCTTTAATTCGCGCGGCGAGACTTTCCTCCAGAAGCGCTCGATGACCAAGGACCGCGAGCCGGGCAAATGGGATTCCTCGACCTCCGGCCACGTGGATTCCGGCGAGGATTATGACGCCTGCGCCGTGCGCGAATTACGTGAGGAAATCGGATTGACCGTCCAAAAAGCGCCGGAGCGGCTGTTCAAAATCGCCGCGTGCCCGGAAACGGATGCGGAATTTGTGTGGGTTTATCGCTGCCAAGCCGAAGGGCCGTTCCATTTGCATCCCAACGAAATTGAAACGGGCGGCTGGTTTGCGCCGGAAAAAGTGTCGCGCTGGATTGCCGAAAAGCCGGACGATTTTGCGGGTGCCTTCGTCTTTATCTGGGGAAAATTGAACTCGGAGACGCAGAGCGCAAAGGAAACGCGGAGGGAAATCTGATCCGGTTTGACGAACCACCTCATCCCGCCCTTCTCCCCCAACTTCGTTGGCGGAGAAGGAGAAGTGTTCGGTGTAAATATTGGCGAATCGAACACGGCTCGCGGGGATGTTCGCCCCACCAAGTTATAATTCGCGTCCGTTGGCGAAATTCGCGGATAAAAGCTTTCCCGCCTTTACTTGTGCCAAAAATGGAGTAGTTATTAAGCCATGCAAAATTTTCTGGTTCCGATTGTGGTGGAGCAGACGGGCCGCGGCGAGCGGACGTGGGATATTTACTCTCGCCTGCTGGTGGACCGCATCATTTTTCTCGGCACAGCCGTGGATGACACGGTTTCCAACATCATCATCGCGCAACTCCTGTTTCTCCAGATGTCCGACGCCAAGAAGGACATTCATCTTTACATCAATTCGCCCGGCGGCAGCGTCACGGCCGGGCTGGCGATTTACGACACCATGCAATACCTCACCTGCGACGTGAACACCTATTGCGTTGGTCAGGCGGCAAGCATGGCGGCTGTGCTGCTCGCGGCGGGCACGAAAGGCAAACGTTACGCCCTGCCCAACGCGCGCATCCTGATTCACCAGCCGTGGGGCGGCGTGCAAGGCCAGGCCTCCGACATCAGTATTCAGGCGAAGGAAATTCTGCGGCTCAAGGACCGGCTGAACGAAATCCTAGCCAAACATTGCGGGCGCAAGGACGAGGAACTCGCGCGCGACACGGACCGCGACCGTTTCATGTCCTCCGACGAGGCGAAGGAATACGGCCTCGTGGATCAGGTTGTGCAATCGCGCAAGGACATCGCCGGCCTGACGGAAAAAACCTCGCCGAAGGCATGAATGTTGTTGGAGTTCACGCTTTAGCGTGCCTTGCGGCTAACAACCTAAAGGTTGAACTCCAACGAAATCAGCAATCGTAAATCGTAAATCGTAAATTCCCATGGCTCGTCCCGCCAATCTCACCATGTGCAGCTTCTGCGGCAAATCGCACGCGGAAGTGCGCAAGCTCATCGCCGGCCCGGGCGTTTATATTTGCGACAATTGCATCATCCTTTGCAAAAACGTCCTCGACCGTGAACTCCAGCTGCAAAGCCAGAAAAAACAGCCGAAGTTCACCGTCCCCAAACCGGCGGTCATCAAACGCCAGCTTGACCGTTATTGCATCGGGCAGGAGCACGCGAAGAAGACCCTGGCCGTCGCGGTGCACAATCATTACAAGCGCATCCAGCCGGAACCGGCGGTGGAAAACGAAGCCGCGGCAAAGCCCGCGTCTCCCGATCCCCATGCCGACGTGGAAATCGAGAAGAGCAACATTTTGATGATCGGTCCGACCGGTTCGGGCAAAACGCTGCTCGCCCGCACGCTCGCGAAAATTCTCGACGTGCCGTTTGCCATCGCCGACGCCACCACGCTCACCGAGGCCGGCTACGTGGGGGAAGACGTGGAGAACATCATTTTGCGGTTGCTGCAAAGCGCCGATTACGACGTGAAACGCGCCCAACGCGGCATCGTCTATATTGACGAGATTGACAAAATCGCGCGCAAGTCCGAAGGCCCGTCCATCACGCGCGACGTTTCGGGCGAAGGCGTGCAGCAGGCGCTGCTGAAAATCCTCGAGGGCACGGTCTGCAACGTCCCGCCGCAGGGCGGCCGCAAGCATCCGCAGCAGGAATACATCCGCGTGGACACGACGAACATTTTGTTCATTTGCGGCGGCGCATTCGTCGGTCTGGAAAAGATCATTCAGCGGCGGCTGGGCCGGCACACGATGGGTTTCGGCGCCATTGGCGAAGCGCAAAAAAGCGCGGGCACAGCGCGCGACGAATTTTTACAGCACGCCGAACCGGAGGATTTGCTTAACTTCGGCTTCATTCCCGAATTTATCGGCCGCTTGCCGGTGGTGACCACGCTCGCGGAATTGACCGACGAACAACTGGTTTCCATTCTCACCGACCCGAAGAACGCGCTCACGAAACAGTACGCCAAGCTCATGGCGATGGAAGGCGTGGAACTGGAATTCACGCCGGACGCGCTGCGCGAACTGGCGTCGCAGGCGCACAAAAAGGGCACCGGCGCGCGCGCGCTGCGCAGCCTGCTGGAAAAACTGATGCTCGATTTGATGTATGAAGCGCCGGACGGCGGCGACATCATCCACGTCAAAATCACCCGGCCGGTCGTGCGCGGCGAAAGCAAACCGATCGTGCGGCGCAAACAGGACGCGGAAGCAGCGTAGCGATTTACGATTCATTCAGATTTACGATTGAGTATGGAATTTGTAGCTGGCGCGTAAATCGTCACTCGCAAATTGTAAATCACACCCCAATATCTTCATTCCAAAGCTCCGGCTTCGCCTTGATGAAATCGCGCATGAGCTGGATGCACGCCGGGTCGTTCAGGATTTCCACTTTCACGCCTTGTGAGCGGACATATTCTTCTGGGCCTTCGAAAAGTTTTGTTTTCGCCGATGACCACACGCGGAATTTTGTAGAGCAGAATCGCGCCGCTGCACATCGGACACGGAGACAGCGTCGAGTAAAGCGCGCAGCGCTGGTAAACCGACGCCTTGAGCCGTCCTGCATTTTCGAGGCAGTTCATCTCCGCGTGGTGAATCACGCTGCCGCGCTGCACGCGCTGGTTATGGCCGCGCCCGATGATTTTGCCGTCGAGCACGAGCACCGAACCGATGGGAATGCCGCCTTCAGCCAGCCCTTTTCTGGCTTCTTCAATCGCTGCCTGCAGGTAAACATCCATGCACGGAGTGAACCAATTCCTTTGCGCGATGGCAAGCAGGCCGGTTCATTGGAGCGCGGACGGCTCGTCCGCCTTTATGCTCCAAATTTTCAACTCGCGGGCAAGCTGCCCGCGCTCCTCACCTCGCAAAAATCTGGCGGATGACGTCTTCAATCGGCACTTCCTGAATGTCAATGTCCGTCACGGGAAGTTCATCCAGAAGCGATTTGCAGACGGCAATGACGCGGTCACGCTTGACCTTGAGCGTGATGGACCCGGCGTTCTTCTCCACGACTTCGCCGTAGCGGGAGAGGTTTTCATTCGGGTGCGCATCGGTGCTGGCGCATTGAATCGTGATGAGTTTGAAATCGGCGAAGCGGTCCACAATTTCGGCCAGCCGGCCGTCAAAAAAGATTTTGCCATGGTCAATGATGATAACGCGGTCGCACAGCGCCTGGATGTCGGCCATGTAATGGCTCGTGAGCAAAATCGTCGTCCCTTGTTCGGCATTGTGCCGGCGGATGAACTCGCGGACGGTCTTTTGCGAAACGACATCGAGGCCGATGGTCGGCTCGTCGAGGAACAGCACCTTGGGCTGGTGAAGCAGCGACGCGATGAGTTCCATTTTCATGCGTTCGCCGAGGGAAAGTTCGCGGACGCTGACGTTGAGTTTGTCGCGAACATTGAGCAATTCGCTCATTTCGGCGACGGTGCGCTCAAAACGGCCGGCGGGAATGCCGTAGATTTTCGAGTTCAGTTCGAGCGATTCGCGCGCGGGCAAATCCCACCAGAGCTGGTTTTTCTGGCCGAGCACGAGCGCAAACTGGCGGCGGTAGCCGTCGTGACGTTCCCACGGCACGTAACCCAGCACCCGCGCCGAGCCGCTGGTGGGAAACAGCAGGCCGGCGAGCATTTTCAGCGTGGTCGTCTTGCCCGCGCCGTTGGGCCCCAAAAAGCCGACGAGTTCACCCGGTTCAATTCTGAAGCTGACGTCGTTGACGGCGACGAGTTGTTCGTATTGACGATGGAAAAGCCCCTTGACCGCACCGGCAAACCCCGGTCGCTTTTTGTAGGTGCGAAAGGCTTTCGTCAGACCATTGACTTCAATGACGGGCACGGCAGGAATGTCGAGGGTCGAAGGCCGGGTGTCGAGCGCGGAAACGGTCAGCGGTTCAACTGCTTTTCGAGGTAACTAACGACCTGGCGGACGTTGGCGTCCACTTCCATGCGGTCCTTGACGAGGCGGCAAGCGTGGAGAACGGTGCCATGGTCGCGCCCGCCGAAGGCCTCGCCGATGGTGTTGAGTGAGCTTTCGGTCATCTGGCGGGAGAGATACATCGCGACCTGGCGTGGAAACGCGATGTTTTCCGGACGGCGTTTGCTGGTCATGTCGGCGAGACGGATGTCATAGTGCTCGGCGACTTTTTTCTGGATGACTTCGATGCTGATGGTCAACCGGCCCTCTTCGTGAAGAATTTCGCGCAGCAACCCTTCGACGACCTCGATGGACAGTTTTTTGCCGGTGAGTGAGGCGTAGGAAGCGACGCGGATGAGCGCCCCTTCGAGCCGGCGGACATTCGTGCGGATGCGATTGGCGAGGAAATTCATCACTTCATCCGGCAGGGTCACGCCCATGATCTGCGCCTTCTTTTGGAGAATGGCCAGGCGCATTTCGACGTCCGGCGGCTGCAAATCGGTGACCAGCCCCCACTCGAACCGCGAAACGAGACGGTGTTCAAGCCCCTGAATTTCGCTGGCCGGACGGTCGCACGTGAGCACGATTTGCTTGCGCGCTTCATGCAGCGTGTTGAAAGTGTGAAAAAATTCCTCCTGGATGCGTTCCTTGCCGGCGAGGAACTGGATGTCGTCAATCAACAGCACATCCGTCTGGCGGTATTTTTTGCGGAATTTGACGAGTTGGTTGTTTTGGATTCCATCAATGTACTCGTTGGTGAACTTTTCGGAGGAGAGATAGGCAACGCGCGCGCCTTTCTTATTGCTGACGACGTATTGGCCGATGGCGTGAAGCAGGTGCGTCTTGCCCAGGCCGACGCCACCGTAAAGGAAGAGCGGATTGTAGGATTTGCCCGGCACTTGTGCGACCGCGAGGGCCGCGGCGTAGGCAAAATTGTTGTTGTTGCCGACCACGAACGATTCAAAGGTGTTTTTGGGGTTGAAAGGCAAATCGCCGCTGCTGGGCGAGCGTTCGTGAGATGATTCGGCGGCTTTGGCTTTGGCCGGTGTCGCGGCCGGAACAAGCGCTGTCGGGGCAATTCCTGTTCCGATTTTGAATTTCACCTGTAATTGGCGGCTGGCGGCGACAGCCACGGCGTCCTGCAACAGGCTGAGATAGTTGTCCTTGAGCCAGAGCTTCGCAAAATTCGTTGGGCGTTTCGAGGGTGACGTAGCTGCTGTCCATGGCACAGACGCGCAAAGGCGCAAACCACATATTGTAAGTGTCTTTGCTCAACTTGGAGCGAAGTTGCTCCTGCGCCGAATTCCAAATTTTTTCCGCTGAAAGCTGCATGTGTTTCGTCAAAAAGCCTGTTTTTTAAGCCTTTTATTCACCTAGCCCCAAAATCGGCATTTATTGCCGATTTCCGCAGGCGCTCACTTTGGCAAAGAGCAATCGGTCCGAATAGGCAGCCGCTAAATCATCTCTGTTCGCCAAAAAATTCATTTCACACTAAAAACAACCCGCTGATTTACAACACGTTACATATTTCAAAAACCAAATCTCCGCCCGCAATTTTATCAAAATATTTGAACGCCTGGAAACAACTTCGAACAACGCGACCATTTTTATGGCATTGGGCCGAAAGTTCCTAGGAGAACATATTAACTCTTGTTCACGAGTTATTCACATGCCCTTTCTTGTCAAATAAATCACCATTTTTTGCTCCAACAACACTGGCGGCGCTTCAATCAAACCGCCGCTTCGCCGGTTTCGCCGGTGCGGATGCGGACGACATTCTCCACCGGACTCACAAAAATTTTCCCGTCACCAATTTTCCCGGTCTTCGCGGCTTTCAGAATGGCGTCCATCGCCGATGAAACCAAACCGTCGGCCAGTACGATCTCGATTTTGACCTTGGGAAGAAAATCCACGGTGTATTCGCTGCCGCGGTAAATTTCCGTGTGCCCCTTCTGGCGGCCGAACCCCTTCACTTCGGAAACAGTCATGCCTTGCACTCCCAGCGCCGCCAACGCCGCCTTCACTTCGTCGAGCTTGAAAGGCTTGATGATCGCTTCAATTTTCTTCACGCGTATTCCCCAGTTTGTTTGTGGTTCCATATTAACACCCGATGCCGCGCTGTAAACAGGAATCTTTGTCGGGCGGACCGGCGAGCGCATAACATTTTGAACCCGTGAACGGGCTTCTCTCATCCACACCCTGACTTGGAGGCGCGGGCCGAAGGGGACCTCACTCGTGTCCAGCTAATTTGCTTCGGAGTTTCACAGGAGCAGTAATTTTACAGTGAATTGTGACCGCCCTCCTTGTTATCGACATGGAGTGCCGCCGGGCATTTTGAGGTTTTCCATGTGCAGTGGGACACCGCATTTGTACCTCGCAAGGCTCTTGTGCTTGGGCAATCTGGCACATGCAATCGCCCAGTACTGTTCTGGCACAAATCACCAGCACGTTGTTTCCGGCAGAGTTTAGCCGTTGCGTTGAGTCGTTTCCCACCCGCCGTCCGCCCAGAGGATTGAGTCCCTACGACCAGTTCTTGGCTCTGGTGTTCGGGCAATTAACCTATCGGGAAAGTCTTCGTGATATTGTTTGCTGTCTTCAAGCCAAACAATCCTTGCTCTATCATTTGGGCTTTCGTGGCCACATCTCACGGACTAATTTGGCCTATGCCAACCACCACCGTGACTGGCGTCTGTTTCAGGCCGTCGCCCAAATTCTGATGCGCCGCGCGGCCCGTCTTTATCAGGACGATTGGTCCGATCCCGATTGGCGCCACATCGCCTTTGCCTTGGATTCCTCGATGATTTCACTGAGCTTGGATTTATTTCCCTGGGGATATTATGCCCGTTCGCAGAAGGCGGCCATGAAATTGCATTTGATGCTGTCTTTACAGGGGAATTTGCCCGCTTGGGCAACCCTGACGGAAGCGGATTTTCCGGATATGAAGGTGCTCGATGAAATTCCGGTAGCCCCCGGGGCCTACTATGTCATGGACCGAGGCTACGTGGATTTTCTGCGACTGTTTCGTCTCCACCGGACCGGTGCGTTTTTCGTCGTCCGTAACAGGCGTGATGTAAAACTGCGGGTCCTGAGCCGCCGCCCCGTGGATAAAAGTACCGGTTTGCATTGCGACCAAATGGTTCGCCTGGCCAGCAGATGGTCATGGCCAGCTTATCCGGAAACTTTGAGAAAAATCAGATACCACGATGGCGAAAACCAAGTCACATTGATTTTGCTGACCAACCAGTTTGACGTACCCGCGCTGCTCCTGACCGAGCTCTATCGTAAGCGGTGGCAGGTGGAACTGTTTTTCAAATGGATCAAGCAGCACTTGCGGCTGCGCAGTTTTTACGGACGCAGCCCCAACGCCGTGCGCGCTCAGGTGTGGTCAGCGATCTGTGCTTATCTGATGGTAGCGATTGTCAAACAACAAATGCAGATCCCCAAAACGCTCAACGAAATCTTGCAGGTTCTGAGCGTCAGCGTCTTTGAACAAGTCCCTCTGGAAGAATTACTTAAAACCAACCAACAAACTCAGAACCTAAACACTGAACGCGAGCAATCCCAAAACTTCCTGCTATTCAGTGATTAATAGCTGGACACGAGTGAAGGGGACCTCAGCCCCAACATTTCCAAAGGGTCTTGGGAGGTTGAAAACCATGGGGGGCGATTCCAATAATCTCCCGCCGGCTGGACGACCAGTCAAAGCGAAGTGTTAAAGTGTTAATGAGATCATTGCCACCACGGTATAATTGGGGGCGCAAGACCCATCAACCCGATATTCACCGGTTGGTTTTACCCATCGCCTCTGGCAGCGCGCCAACCGCCGGGTGATGTCATTCAAGCCCCGGCTTTAATTGAACAATCGGTTGACACAATATCTACTTATACTTTACAGTGTCCGTTTGACATAAATAAGCGATTATGATTTATTGGTCGCAGGTAAGGTTGTTTTGGGGGTTGTTGTCAGGCGTTCTTTGAATTTTTAACAACAGTTTTCGATCCTGGTTCCGGTACAAACCGGGTCGGAGTTCTCCGTAATCCTACGTTGTACTCATTCAAAATTCACCGGGCCTCTCGGTCATCTCCTGGCCGCTTGGCCCGGTTTTTCTTTCTATGGCGGTCTTTCCCGCCGCTGGGGCCATAGTCCATGCGTTGACACTGTTTTTAGCGGCTGTTAGTTTCCGTCCTTCTGGAAAGTCAAATGGACTACAAAAACACATTGAATCTGCCGCGCACCGATTTCCCGATGAAGGCCGACCTCGTCGCCCGGGAACCGGACCGGCTGAAAAAGTGGGACGACCGCCGGACTTTACGAGAAAATCCAAACCGCACCGCGCCAGGCGCAGAGAAATTTGTCCTGCATGACGGCCCGCCCTTTGCCAACGGCGATGTTCACATTGGCACCGCGCTCAACAAGATTCTCAAGGACATCATTGTCAAATACAAGACCCTGCGCGGCTTCAGCGCGCCCTACGTTCCGGGCTGGGATTGCCACGGCCTGCCCATCGAATTCAAAGTTTCCCAGGACATGCGCAAGGCCGGCGATACTTCAGCCGATGCCGTCACCATTCGCAAGGCGTGCGAAGCCTCTGCTCGCAAATACATTGAAATCCAGCGCAAACAGTTTAAGCGCCTTGGCGTGCTGGGTGATTGGGACAACCCGTATCTCACCCTGAATAAGGAATACGAGGCCGACGAGCTGCGGCTGTTTGCGGATATCGTGGAGAAAGGATTTCGTTTATCGCGGCAAAAAGCCGGTTTATTGGAGCATCCCCTGCCGCACCGCGCTCGCCGAGGCCGAAGTCGAATACCAAGACCACGTCAGCCCCAGCATCTACGTGAAATTTCCCGTCGTCGGCCAGCCGAACACGTTTGTGCTCATTTGGACGACCACACCGTGGACTTTGCCCGCAAACCTCGCCGTTGCTTACAACAACAAATTTCAATACGTCCAGGTAGAAGTCGCGGATGAAAAATACATTTTGTTCAAGGGTTTGCTGGCGGTTGTCGCGGAAAAGTGCGGTTGGACTGGCCACACCGAACAACCTTTTGCCGCCGAAAAGCTGGCCCGGCTTCAATACCAGCATCCGTTCTTGCAACCGCATCTGGCAAGCTTCTATCCCGGCCGAATTTGTCACCAGCGACACCGGCACCGGCTTCGTCCACATCGCGCCCGGACACGGACTGGAAGACTATCAGCTTGGTTCGCAGGTCGGTTTGCCGATTTATTCGCCGGTGGATGACGACGGCAAATTCGCCTACACGAACGATTTGCCGGTCGAACAGCAGATGCCAAAGGAAATGGTCGGCAAATCCATCCTCGAAAAACACGGCAAAAGTGATGCGAACGAAGCCGTTCTGCACGAACTTCGCGCCCGCCACGCCCTGCTGCATCAGGAAAATTATCATCACAGCTATCCGCACTGCTGGCGCAGCAAAACGCCCGTCATCTTCCGCGCGATGGACCAGTGGTTTATCGAGATTGACCATGTAGCGCAGGCGTCCCGCCTGCCCGCCGAAGCTAAAAACGCAGGCGAGACGCCTGCGCTACAAACCTTTCGCGCCTCCGCCCTCGCTGAAATTGACCGCGTGAATTGGATCCCTGACTGGGGTGTCAACCGAATCAAAAGTGCCGTACAAACCCGCCCTGACTGGTGCATCTCGCGCCAGCGAACCTGGGGCGTGCCGATTCCCGCGTTTTACGACGCGAAAGGCGAACCGATTCTCGACGCCCAAATCGTCCGCAACACCGCTGATTTGATTGAAAAGCACGGCTCGAACGTCTGGTTCGAGAAATCCGCTGCCGAACTGTGGTCGCTCGTGAAGCCGAAGGATTGGAAGGGCGCGGAAGCCGCCGCCAAATCCAACGACACGCTCGACGTTTGGATTGATTCCGGCTCGTCATCGCGCTCGGTTTTAATGCGGCGGACGGAATTGGTGCATCCCGTAGCGCAGGCGTCCCGCCTGCCCGCTGAAAACAAAAACGCAGGCGAGACGCCTGCGCTACCTTGGCAGGCCGACATGTATTTCGAAGGCAGCGACCAGCATCGTGGCTGGTTTCAATCCTCGCTGTTGCTCTCGCTGGCCGGCAATGGCGCGGCACCGTATAAGACCGTGCTCACTCACGGGTTCATGGTGGATGCCGACCGCGAGAAAATTTCCAAGAGCAAACAAGGCCAGGGTGTTTACGAAAAACCGCAAACCTCCGACGCTTATATCAAAAAATATGGCGCCGACATCGTGCGCCTGTGGGTTTCGTCGCAGGATTTCCGCAACGACATCATCGTGAGCGAGGAACGCATCACCAAGGTGGCGGAAACCTATCGCGTCATCCGCAACGCGCTACGTTACCAGCTCTCGAACCTCTACGACTTCGATCCGGCAAAGCATACCGTGCCCGAAGACAAACTCACCGGCCTTGACCGCTGGATTCTCGGCGAATTTTCGAAATTGGAGCAGGAAGTCATCAAGGCTTACGACGATTACGAATTCCACGTCGTTTATCAAAAAGTCAGCCAGTTCATTGCCGTCGAGTTGTCCTCGATTTATCACGACGTCATCAAAGACCGGCTTTACACCGACCCGGCGAATTCGCATCGCCGCCGTTCGACGCAGACCACGCTGCACCGCCTCGTGACCGGCCTGTGCCAGATGCTCGCGCCGATTTTGTCGTTCACCGCGGACGAAGCGTGGGAATTTGTGCCGGGGAAAACGAGCATATTCGGTTCACGAAGCGAATTGGCAGCCAGCTTCTTTTGCATTCTCTGAAAACGAGAAGACAAATTGGAAAGATTTCTTTGCCTTGCGAGAACATGCGCTTCCCGAACTCGAAACCGCGCGCCAAAACAAACTCATTGGCAAATCCTTGGAAGCGAAAGCTGTTCTTACGGTTTCAAAAGAGTTTGCGGACGCTTTGAAAGCGCGTGAAGACTTGCGCGAATTGTTGAATGTTTCCCAACTGATAATTGAAATTTCTTCTTTGCCCGCTGAAAGGCAAAAGACATTTTGCGTTGTCATGCATGCCGACGGCCAGAAATGCGAACGTTGCTGGCATTGGGAAACGGATGTCGGTTCAAATCCACAGCATCCAACGATTTGCGGGCGCTGTGTCGAGGCGGTGAAACAATTCAAGGCATAAACGTGGCACAGACCTCTGGTCTGCGTTTCCAATCCCTCACAGGCCGGAGGCCTATGCCACATTTTCACGCCGGCTGCTGCTGCGTCAGGCAATGCAGCGAACCGGAACCGAGCACCAGATCAACGGCGTGAATGCCGACCACCGGCCGGTCCTTGAATAATTCGCCCAAAATGCCGAGCGCGACGCGGTCGTTCGGGTCATTGAACGTCGGCACGATGACGCAAGCGTTGGCGATGTAAAAATTCGCGTAGCTCGCCGGCAGCCGATGCCCGTTAAAATAAAGCGGCGCGGGCATGGGCAACGGCACGATCTCGGGCTTGGAGCCGTTTTCCAGGCGCAAATCCCGGATGCGCTCCCAGTTTTCCGCGAGCGGACGATAATTGGCGTCGCGTTTGTTCTTTTCCCTGATGAGCACGAGCGTTTTCCGGTTCACAAACCGGCAGACGTCGTCAACGTGTCCGTGCGTGTCATCGCCCGCCGTGCCCTTGCGCAGCCAGAACACATTTTTTACGCCGAGATACTTTTTAAACGTCTCGTTGTATTGCGCCCGTGTCAGGCCGGGGTTGCGGACCTGAATCTTCGGATGAAGGTAACACTCTTCGGTCGTCAGCAACGTGCCGCGACCGTTCACTTCGATGCCACCGCCTTCAAGGACGAAAGGTTTGCCGTCAACCTCGGCATGGAAAAGCCGTTTGTGCAACACGCGCGCCGCCATCTCCGGCACTTTGCGGTCTTTTTGCCAGTCATTGTGTCTTGCCCAGGCGTTAAAATGAAAATGGACGATGGCGGTTTCAAAGTTCGGAGTTCGGAGTTCGGAGTTCGGAGTTTTACGTCGCACGAAAATCGGTCCGCTGTCGCGCAGCCAGCCACGGTTGGTCGGATGCACGATGAACCGGACGTTCTTCAAATCACAGCCTGCGCGCTTGAGATGGTCGGCGGCAAGTTTCTGCTCGGCCTCGTGACCGGACGAGAATGCGTACGATTTCGCCCGGGCGCAATCTTGCGCACCATCTCGCCATAGACCCAGCGGACGGCCTCCATCTTGCCCGGCCAATCCGCCTCATGATGCGGCCAGGCAAGCCAGGTGGCCTCGTGCCGTTCCCATTCGGCAGGCATGGCGTAGCCGGCTGCGACCGGGCTTGATGTGTTTGCAATTTGTACGTTCGTCATAAAATCGGACAGAGCATAACCACTTCGCTGCCGCTGGGAAATCCCGAAAGAAAACCAACTGCGGGGGAAATAACGTGCAAAGGGGGACTGGTAAACCACTCAGGATTAACATCGGCCATTTTGCGGCTGCTGCAACTTAAAAATCTTCAAAAAACAACACGGTATTGGCTGAAAATCTGCTTGCCATGAAGGAGATTAAACCGGGGACGGAGATGAGTCGAAACCGTCTCGCTCGTATGAAAATGAGCTCAAATCAAGTCAGGGCCGTGCAAGCCGCAAAAATCACCTTGTGCGCGTGCTTGTTGGTTTTTTCGACGGGCGGTGTGATTGTTCCCAAGATAACGGCTTCGAAACCGGCGGTGGCAACATCGGGCGCGGGCGCAATACCTGCCTCGAACGCGGCGGTGGCAACATTGGGCGCGGGTGTGACACCTGCACCGGAACCGGCGGCGGTAACATTGCCCACGGGTGTGACACCTGCACCGGAACCGGCGGTGGTAACATTGCGCGCGGGTGTGACCTGCGCCGAAATCCAGCAGGCACTGGACCGCCTGCCGGCAAGCGGCGGGGAGGTGGTGTTGCCGGCCGGAACCTTTGAGGTCAGCCAGCCCATTGTGTTGCAGCGCGATTATCAGAGCTTGCGCGGCTCCGGCGATGCGACTGTCTTGCACCTTGCGGACGGCGCCAACTGCCCGGTGATTATTTTGGGTGAACCGATCAACAATCCGCAACGAACCGTGGAAAATTTGCGCGTCAGCGGCCTTTTCATTGACGGCAACCGCAATCACCAGAAACGCGAGCTTTGGCGGTCGCGGGGCGAAGGCTCGGAAATCCGCAACAACGGAATCACGGTGCAGAATGTGAGCGACTCGGTCGTGGAGCATGTGACCTGCGCCTACTGCCGTTCCGGCGGTCTCGTCACTACCCGGGGCGTGCAGCGGCTGACGGTGCGGGATTTGGCCGCGTTCGATAATGAGTTCGACGGTCTGGCCTGTTATCAGACGACGGACTGCCTGTTCACGAAACTTTATCTCCACGACAATCCCGGGGCCGGCATCTCGCTTGATCTCGCTTTCAATCACAACGTCATCAGCAACGCCGTTTTGAGCGCGAACAACCTGGGCATCTTCATGCGCGCGAGCCGCGACAATCAATTTCATGACATTTCCATCTTCAACAGCCACCACTACGGCGTGTTCATGGCGGACGTTGAAAAACTGACCACTCGCGGCCGGCAGTCCGTCCCCCAGAGCGGGTGCGTTGACAACTTCTTCACCAACCTGATTGCCAGCGACTGCGGCGGCGCCGCTTTCCGGGTTAACGACCCCACCTGCACCAACAATGTCATCGTCCGCGCCAGGTTTGACGGCAATGCCCTGGGCGGACTCTCGCTGGTGGAGCCGGATTTGGTGGCAGTGCGGTAAATTAATCCTTCTCCTTCCCAACCTCGCTCTCTCTTTCGCCCCCTTTGGGGCGGGGAATTTCGGGGACGAGGCTGAAAACGAAAATGAGGACCGGAAATCGCAAGCTGCCTTTTTTCAATAAACTCTTGTAACGCAAAAAAATTTCGGACAAAGTGCCGCGCCAAAACAATTTTGCCATGCTGGAATTCAGGAATAAAATTTTGTTCGTCGGTTACGGGGCCGTGGCGCAATGCGCCCTCCCCATCCTCGCCAAACACCTCAAGCTGCCGCTCCAACGCATCACGGTCATGGATTTCGAGGACCGGCGTGATGTGCTGGCGCCATGGATGAAGCGCGGCGTGAAATTCGTGCACAAACGCGTGACGCGCGAGAACATGGGCGTGCTGCTGGGCAAATATCTGGCGGCGGGCGACGTCCTGATTGACCTGGCTTGGAACATTGACTGTTGCGAAATTCTCCAGTGGTGCCACGACCGCGGCGTGCTCTACGTCAATACCTCGGTCGAGTTGTGGGACCCCTACGAGAATGCCAAAGCCGCCACGCCGCAGAAAATGACCCTGTACTGGCGGCACATGAACATCCGCCGCATGATTTCAAAATGGAGCAAGCCCGGCCCCTCGGCGGTGCTCGAACACGGCGCGAATCCCGGCCTTATCTCGCATTTCACCAAGCAGGGCCTGATTGATATCGGCAACCGCGCCATCAAGGACAAAAAGGTCACGGGCAGGGCCGCCGATGAAATCCGGCAACTCATCGCCGATCAAAAATTCAATCAGCTGGCGATGAGACTCGGGGTGAAAGTGATTCATTGCAGCGAACGCGACACGCAAATTACGAACAAACCCAAACAGGTGGACGAATTCGTCAACACCTGGAGCGTCGAGGGTTTCCGCGAGGAAGGCACGACCACTGCCGAGATGGGCTGGGGCACGCACGAGAAGGAATTGCCGCCGCTGGCGTATGAGCACACCGACGGCCCGCGCAACCAGATTTGCCTTGCTCGCATGGGCATCAACACCTGGGTTTCGTCGTGGGTGCCGGACTATTGCATCAACGGCATGGTCGTGCGTCATGGCGAGGCGTTCACCATTTCCGACCGGTTGACGGTCTGGAAACACGGCAAGGCCATCTACCGGCCCACGGTGCATTACGCCTACTGCCCGGCTGACGTGGCCATCGCGTCGCTGAACGAACTGCGCGGCTACAATTACAAGCTCCAGAAAAACCAGCGCATCCTCAACGACGAAATTACCAGCGGCTCCGACATTCTCGGCGCGCTTATTGATGGGCCACGCCTACAATTCGTGGTGGATCGGCAGCGACCTCAGCATCGAGGAATCCCGCCGGCTGGTGCCGCACCAGAACGCCACCACCATGCAGGTCGCCATCTCGGTCATTGCGGCGACCATGTGGATGATTGAGAATCCGGCCAAAGGCGTCTGCGTGCCGGACGACCTGCCGCACGAGTACATCTTGAAAATTTCAAAACCGTATCTGGGCAAATGGATTTCCAAGCCAGCCGACTGGACGCCGTTGAAGCACTACACCAACGCGTTCAACGGGCACAACCATCCGCAGATTGACCGGAAAGATCCGTGGCAGTTCAAAAACTTCCTCATCACCGACGGAGATTGAGATGGTTCCCCTGCGCACATTGAAGAAACTGGCGGAGAAACACGGCACACCGCTGTTCGTGGTGGACCATGAAGAGTTGCGGCGCAACTACGCGATGTTCAAAAAATGCCTGCCGCGTGTCCAAGCCTACTACGCTGTCAAGGCCAACCCCGACCCCGCCATCGTCAAGACGCTGTTCGATGCCGGGGCGAGCTTCGACGTGGCCTCGATGCCGGAATTCCACATCGTCCATGAATACATCAAGGACATGCCCGACAAACAGCGGCAGGCCTGGATTTGGGACAAAATCATCTACGCCAACCCGATCAAGGCCAACGAAACGCTGCAGGAATTGAACCCATACAAACCGCTGGTTACCTACGACAATTACGAGGAAATCCGCAAAATCAAGAAATACGCCCCGCAAGCCGGTCTCGCGTTGCGGCTGAAGGTGCCCAATACCGGCGCGATGGTCGAGCTGTCGTCCAAGTTCGGCGCCGCGCCCGGTGAGGCCGTGGACCTGATTCTGGCAGCCGACAAAGTGGGGCTGACCGTCGAGGGCATCAGCTTCCACGTCGGCAGCCAGACGACCAACTTCAAAAATTACGTCGCCGCCATCAACCTCGCCGCCAACATCTTCAAGGAAGCCAGGGATCGCGGCTATACCAAGATGAACCTGCTGGACATCGGCGGCGGATTCCCGGCGCCCTACGACGCCACGGTGAAACCGTTCCGCGAACTGGCCGGCATCATCAACCGCGAAATCAACCGGCTCTTTCCGAAGAACATCCAGATTCTTGCCGAACCTGGCCGCTTTCTTTGCGCCACCACCGGCACCGCCGTTTCCAAGATCATCGGCAAGGCCATCCGCGACCAAAAACTCTGTTACTACATCAACGACGGCGTCTATCACACCTTTTCCGGCGTCATCTTCGACCACTGCCATTACCACCTGAAATCGTTCAAGCGCGGGCCGACGCAGATTTGCTCGGTGTTCGGCCCGACGTGCGATGCGCTTGACGTGGTCTCGATGGCGGAGAATTTGCCGAGCAACCTGCAACTGGGCGACCTGCTCTACAGCGAACAAATCGGCGCTTACAGCCACGCTTCTTCGACTTACTTCAATGGTTTCCCGCCCGCGAACGTGGTGCACGTGAACCAGTAGATTCCGCAATCCGGCCGTTGCAGCCGCGCCAGCTTTCCGTTGCGGATGCCGTCAAGGCGTTTGCACCCTGTAAAATCGCAAGGATGAATTGTTCGTGGCCGTGAAACGATACGAACTGCCGGGTGGGTTGGTGGTGAATGTCGCGGTCGAGTTCGTGGTCCACGGCACCGTCAAGTTCGTCGTTTGCAGCAGGTGGAACGTGCTGGCCGGGCCGCCGCATCGGTGAAGTTGAGCAACACCTGCTTGTTGGTCAACACGGGCTGGCCAAAACGATGGCAGGAGTTGGGATTGGTGATGGCGTTCACCAGTTTGAACGGTCCCCAGCCCAACGGGAATTGCGTGAACAATACTGGCGCGGCGGCGAGCACGTTGGTTCCAGCTTGCGTGGGCGTGAAGGTGAAATTGGTTGAGGCGGTCGCATTGGTAACCATGCCGACTGCTTGCAAGACGTTCGTCACCACGATGTTTTCCAGGCACCAGCCAACAAAGTTATCGGCGGTTGGGTAATAAGTGTAAGTGGTGGTGGGGAGGGAATAATTGAAGCGCAGCAGCGTCAACTGTCCGACATAGTTGGACAAGGAATACGAGTGTGCGGTGAACGTGGATTCCCCAGAGCCGCCGCTGCCGGCCTCAACAAAAAGGTCCTGCCAGTTCGCGCCGCCATCCACGGATACCTGCGCGTGTGCGATTTCATCAGAGGCTGCATAACCGAGCAGGCTCTTGAACGAAAACGTCGTATTGGTCGCCGGCAGAAGCACTTCGTTAAGCTGCAAATATTGCGACACGGGATTGGTGTGGCACAGATGAAAACAATTGCCGGAACCGGTCGGCGGATTGGTGATGACCGAATAAATCGGCGTCGGCGAAATCGTGAAATTCGTCAAGCCATTGTTAGCGTTGTCTGTGAGATTTCCGTTGGTGGCTTGCGCCGTAAGCCACTGATAACCGGTGGCGTTGGGGTTGGCGATGGGCACGCAGGAGTAGGGGTTGCCGGTGTTGAGATAGGGCGTGTTCGTGCCGACGACTACGGTGGCAACATAATCCGTCCCCGGCACGGAAGGATCAAACAACGTCACGTTGTAGGTGAAACCGACGATGCTGCCACTGGGCACCAACATGATATTGGTCACGGTGATGCTATAGACCGTGTCCGTGCCGCTGAACGGGAAAATTGTCTCCTCGCTCGTGAAGTCCAAGCCCATCGGCACCCAGACGATTGTGTTTTCGCCGTAACCGGTAAGATACGTTTGGAGAGAAACCGATACTGGCACGCCATTGCTGGTCATGGTGACGGTCGCCGCGCTGAAATTCGCGTTTGACAGCGCGAATGACCATTGGGGAAACACAATTTGATACGGTATGTAACCCGCCGGCGGCCAGGCGACATACGGTTTGGCCGTGGCGGGGCGCGGGCCACCAAAGTTGGCGTCAAAAACCCAGGTCGCATTCGCCGAATTAAAGCCGCCTTCCACCGGCACGTCGCCCGCAGCCATTACCTGGGTTTGCGGATACAGAATCCACCGCCGGTGGCCGACTTCGTAATTGTTCGCGCCGAAATCCCAGATGTAGCCCGTGATGGCGTCCGCGCCATCGGAGCCGAGGGAGAGATTCGAATTGGCCGCCGCGTTGGTGCCGGAAGTGGTGAAACAAGGCCACGTGGGCGGTATGAGGAGATGCTGAAGCATGTCATTGGCTGACATCATGAGCGCGCCGGCCTGGTCCAGCGTGGATTCGCTCGAAGAAAAAGTGATCGCGGCCGGAATGCCGGCCATGGCGCGGAGCCAGTTGATGCGGCGCAAGGTCGCGTTTTGAAAGGCGGTGGCATTGGTGCCCGGTGTGCAGGATGCCGTGACCGCCGTGGAATTCATGGCGATGCCCTCGGAGGAAGTGTACACCGCGTTGTAAAATTCACGCACCTGCTCGCGCGCGCTTGCGTTGACGTTAAAACTGCCGGTGACATCCATGGGGTGAAAACCGCCGCCCGGCAAACCCGAAACATTCTTTGGCGCCGTTGGCGCATCGCCCAAACTCGGCGGCGGCAAGGAACCGACCGTCGGCGTGGTTTGTGAAAAAGCAGGCGGCGCAAACATGGCCGCCAGACTGACGACCGTGATAAGCCCTTGGATTTTTGCAGATGACATAAGATTCATTCGCACTTGGCGCCGTTCTGGACGCAAAGCCTTGATAGATTCAGCAGAAATTATACCAAAGCAAGAAAGTCAAAAAGGCTTCTTCTTGTCGTGGTGGAATCGCGGCTCGCCCAAAGCCCTGCCCCATCACCAGCCAAATACAGCATTGTCTTGAATTCAGGACTGGTTCGCGTCATGCTCAACATGCTCCGTGGGTGAACTATGAAATCGAATGACTTTTCCGATGCGCGGGTGCTCGTCACCGGCGGCGCGGGCTTTATCGGCAGCGCACTGGTCTGGGCGCTGAACCGGCGCGGCTGCGAACGCATCGTCGTTTGTGACCGCCTCGGCACGGATGAAAAATGGCGTAACCTCACCCCGCTGCGCTTTGCCGATTACGTCGAGGCCGACGACTTGCTGCCGCGGCTGCAAAACGGCGCGCTGGGAAAGTTCGATTTGATCCTGCACCTGGGCGCGTGTTCGTCCACGACCGAGCGCGATGCCGGTTTTCTCATCCGCAACAATTACGAATTCACCAAGGACCTCGCGGGGTGGGCGCTCGCCCGAACGGCGCACCGCCAAAAACCGCGTTTCGTCTATGCGTCGTCCGCCGCGACTTACGGCGACGGCTCGGCGGGCATGGAGGATGACGATTCGCAACTCGACCGGCTGCGCCCGCTGAACATGTACGGTTGCTCGAAGCACCTTTTCGATTTGCACGCCCGGCGCGCCGGATTTTTGGACCGCATCGCCGGATTGAAATATTTCAACGTATTTGGCCCGAATGAAGACCACAAAGCTGACATGCGTTCGCTCGTCCACAAAAGTTTCGGGCAGGTTCAAACCGAAGGCGTCATTCGTCTTTTCAAGAGCCACCGTTCCGACTGTCGCGACGGCGAACAAAAGCGCGACTTCCTTTATGTCAAGGACGCGGTCGCCATGACGTTGCATCTGGCGGCGACACCAAAGGCGAACGGCCTGTTCAACATCGGTAGCGGCGAGGCGCGGACATGGAATGACCTGGCAAATGCAGTTTTTGCCGCTCTGAAACGGAAGCCAGACATCCAGTTCGTCGAAATGCCGGAAGCGATTCGCGACAAATATCAGTATTTCACCCAGGCAAACCTGACCCGGCTGCGCGCCGCCGGGTACACCGCGCCCGTCACTTCCCTCGAAGACGCCGTCAGCGATTATGTCCGCAATTATCTGGTGCCTGACAAACGGCTTGATCCTGCCGTGGCGTGATTTTCAGGAGCGCGTACAGCTTGTCCGCCCGTTCATCCTGGCAACTTCCACTCGCGGACGGGCCGTCCGCGCTCCGAAATTTCACCGTCATGTAACTTGCCGGCGACCGCACTTTGCTGTCATACTTTACCGGAATGAAACTCAAATTTTTCATCGGTTGCCTCGGGCTTTGCGCGTTCGTTGGATTCAATTTCATTGTCTCCGCAAGCGGTTCGAATGCGGAAGATTTTGGCGCCACGACTGAAACTGTCGGTCGCGGCACG
The DNA here is from genome assembly GCA_963754775.1 of uncultured Verrucomicrobiae bacterium. Classification (GTDB taxonomy): domain Bacteria; phylum Verrucomicrobiota; class Verrucomicrobiia; order Limisphaerales; family UBA11358; genus UBA11358. Next base: position 52,840 of record CAVWHM010000017.1, on the reverse strand, counting down.
AACGGCCTGGTCACGCCGGCCAACCAGCTCGTCACGCCCGCCGGAATGCAGGTCGAACTGCCGGGCATCCGGCCAAACGCGCTGGCGTTGAGTCCCGACGGCAAAATTCTCGTGACCGCCGGCCTGACGCATGAACTGCTCGTCGTTAGTCCAGCGACTGCAAAAATCTTGCAGCGCGTTGCTCTCCCTTCCGGTGGAGCACAGGAACAGGCGCCGACGGCCATGGAAATTCTCAACCCGGACGAAAGGGCGCAACTGAGTTTTACCGGTCTGGCATTTTCGCCGGACGGCACGCGGATTTACATGGCCAATGTCAACGGCGACATCAAGGTTTTCGGCGTCGGCAAGGACCAAAAAGTTTCACCGCTGTTCTCAATTGCCCTGCCGCCAGCCAACGCGCCCTCGCGGGCGGCGGAAATTCCCGCCGGCATTGCCGTTTCACGCGACGGCAAAAAAATCTATGTCGCGGGCAACCTTTCCAATCATCTCGTTGAACTTGATGCCGTTACCGGGAAAGTTTTGCGGACATGGAACGTAGGCGTCGCGCCGTTCGATGTGGTGCTGGCCGGCAAAAAAATTTACGTGAGCAACCAGGGTGGCCGCCGACCCGACGCGAACAGCGCCACCGGCCCGGCAGGACAGGGAACAAAAGTTCGCGTGGATGATCGCGCCATTGCCAACGAAGGCTCGGTGTCCGTGATTGATTTAACAGTCCACAGTCCACAGTCCGAAGTCGTCAGTCCGCAGTCGCGCAAACCAGACCGACTGGGAACAGTGGACTCTGGACCGGGGACTGAAATCTCGACCGGCCTTCACGCTGGAGCGCTGGCGCTTTCGCCGAATGGAAAATTCCTCGTCGTCGCCAACGCCGGCAGCGACACGTTGAGCGTGATTGACACGCGCGCGGACAAAATCGTGGAGACGATTTGCGCGCGGCAGAATCCGGCGGATTTGTTCGGCGCGCAGCCGAATGCGCTCGCCTTCGATAAATCCGGGAAAAAGCTTTTTGTCTGCAACGGCACGCAGAACGCCGTCGCGGTTTTTCACTTCAAACCCGGCAAATCGAAATTGCTCGGCTTGATTCCCGCCGGCTGGTTTCCCGGCGCGATCGCGTTTGATGCCAAGGAGGGGGAAATTTATGTCGCGAACATCAAAAGCATGGGCGCGAAAATGGAAAGGCCGCGAAAAGGATTCGGCAACGGCCTCGGGTTCAACACCAAGCAATACACCGGTTCGCTCTCGCTGATACCGGTCCCCTCGGCCAAAAAACTGTCCGCGTTCACGCAAACCGCGCTGGCGAATCTGCGTTATCCGCTGCTCGCGCGGGCGAAATTGCCCGCGCGTGCAAATGAAACTGCAAAGCCCGTGCCGGAACGCGTCGGCGAACCCAGCGTCTTCCAGCACGTCATTTACATCATCAAGGAAAACCGCAGTTACGACCAGGTGCTCGGCGACGTCACGGCAGGCAACGGTAACGCGGATTTGTGCGTGTTCGGCGAACGCGTTACGCCGAACGAACACCAGCTCGTCCACAATTTTGTGCTGCTGGACAACACGTATTGCTGCAGCATCTTGAGCGCGGACGGCCACAACTGGACCGACAGCGGCATCGCCACGGATTATCTCGAGCGCGAATTTGCCGGCTGGCCGCGCAGCTATCCCAGCGGCGGCGACGGTGTGGACACGGCGGACGCACTGGCCTATTCGCCGGCGGGTTTCATCTGGAACGACGCCCTCGCGCACGGGAAAACCGTTTGCGACTTCGGCGAGTTCACCTCCGACAAAAAGCAATGGAAGGATTCCTCGCGCAAGGGCAAGCCCGGCTTCCTTGATTGTTACCGCAATTTTGTGAATGGCGCGGACGAAATCGCGTTGACGGACGAGCCGGACATCGAGGCGTTGCGGCCTTGCACCATGACGAACACCATCGGTTGGGACCTGGACATGCCGGATATTTTCCGCGCCGCGCAATTCATCAAGGAGCTGAAGCAGTTTGAAGCGGCGGACAATCTGCCGAATCTCGTCATCGTCTGGCTGCCCAATGACCACACCAGCGGCACGAAATTCGGCTCGCCCACCCCCGAAGCGCAGGTGGCCGACAACGATCTGGCTTTCGGCCAAATCGTTGAGGCCGTCAGCCATTCGAAATTCTGGACGAACACCTGCATCTTCGCCATCGAGGACGACCCGCAGAGCGGCTGGGACCACGTGAGCGGCTATCGCACGACGGCTTACCTGGCGAGCGCTTACACCAGACGCGGCGCGGTGGTTCACACGCAATACAACCAGACCAGCCTGCTGCGCACGATGGAACTCGTCCTCGGCCTGCCACCAATGAACCAGATGGACGCGACGGCCACGCCCATGTTCGATTGTTTTACCGGTACTCCGGATTTTACACCGTTCGACGCGGTGACCAACAACGTGCCGCTGGATGAAATGAACAAATCGCCGCGGGAAATCTCCGATTCGCAATTGCGCAAAGACGCGTACGTTTCCGCGAACTTGCCGCTGGAAAGGGAAGATCAATGTCCGGAAGATTTGTTCAACCGCATTTTGTGGCGCGCGATGAAGGGTTCACAAGCGCCTTATCCGGCCTGGGCGGTGAAGACGGTGGATGACGATTGACCGCTGGATTGAGCCAGCAGCTAACATTTGCAATTGCCCCCACTAACCCTGTACTTGTAGCCGCCGCTGTCAGTCGGCGCACTTGGTCATCGTAGGAAGTCGGCGCGGACTCAACGCGCCCCATCTAATGGGAAAAATCCATCCCGGTAATGCTGTTCGATCAAAAAAATTGCCGACTTTTCTTGTAACTTCGACCGGATTTTGCCTAAGTAATGAATAAACCAGACTAAAATCATGGAACCTGTTCCGCCACCACTTGAACCGATGCCCGCCACAGCGCCAACGACATCGCTGGCTGGAAGATTGTTGAATGTCTTTGCCGCGCCGGGTGAAGTCTTTGACGAAATCAAGGCCGCCCCGTCGTCCGTTACGAACTGGCTTGTGCCGGTAATTATCTACTCCGTGGTGGGCGTGATTTCCGTGTGCATCATGTTCGCCCAGCCAGCCATTCAACAGACCATTCACGACCAACAGGTCAAGGCCATGGATCAACAGGTGCAACAAGGCAAAATGACCCAGGCCCAGGAGGATCAGGCGTTGCAGATATTGGATAAATTCATGGGGCCGAAGATGCTGGCGGCTCTCGGCAGCGTGGGCATGGTCATCTACAGCTGCGTCTCGCTTTTCGGATGGGCTTTGGTGTTGTGGCTGCTCGGACGCTGGGTGCTCAAGGCCCAATTCGCCTACATGAAGGTTCTTGAGGTTGTCGGGCTGTCTTCCATCATCATCGTCCTCGGCATGGTCATCGGCACGCTGCTCGCTGTGATCCTCGGCCGGCTCTACGTCGGGCCAAGCCTGGCCTTGTTGGTGAGTAATTTTGATCCGAAAAATCGCGGCCATCTCCTGCTGGGCGCGGCCAATGTAATCTATCTCTGGCACACGGGAGTGCTGGCCATCGGGCTGGCCAAACTATCGGGTCGGTCAATAGGCAAGGTATTCGCGGTCGTTTTCGGCTTTTGGGTATTGATTGAATTGCTGCTGATTGCCATCGGTTTGGGACAGTGGGCATTGTAAAAACGGCGTTAAAATATAATTCCCCGAAACAAATTCTCGTTCACCCTGTCTTAATACCAAACACCATGGCCAAACCAAAAAAACGCCGGAGAATCATCATCTTTTCAGTCATCGGGCTGGTGCTGGTGGCGCTAGTGCTGGTGGCCGTCTTCAAAAAGCGCGAGCCGGCCATCACGGTCCAGACGGAACTGGTCGCCCGCCACAGTCTCACCAACATCGTGGTGGCCAACGGCAAAATCCAGCCCGTCGTGCAGGTCACCATCAGCCCGGAAGTCAGCGGCGAAATCATTGAATTGCCGGTCAAGGAAGGCCAGCAGGTCAAGAAAGGCGATCTGCTGGTTAAGATCAACCCGGACATATATATGGCCGCGGTCAACCAGGCGAAGGCCGGGTACGAATCTTCGCTCGCCGCCAAAGCATCGGCGGTGGCGAACCTGGAAAAGGCCGAGGCGGACTACAAGCGCAATTTGGAACTGTTCCACCAGAAGCTGCTTTCGGAATCGGATTTCATCGGCTTCAAATCCGCCCGGGACGTGGCCAAGGCGCAGCTCGACAGCGCCAACGACCAGGTGAACGTCGCCAAGGCGCTCGTGGACAGCGCGCAGGATTCGTTGATCAAAACGACGATTGTTTCGCCGCTCGACGGCACCATCAGCAAATTGAACTCGCAGCTCGGCGAGCGCGTGCTGGGCACCGCGCAATTTGCCGGGACTGAAATCCTGGTCATCTCGGATTTGAACCAGATGGAGGCGCGGGTGGACATCGGCGAGATGGACGTGGTGGGCATCAAGCCCGGCCAGAAGGCGCGGCTGGACGTGGACGCGTTCAAGGACCGCAAATTCGCCGGTGTGGTGACGGACGTGGCCAGTTCATCGAAAGACAGCAACCTGGCCGGCAGCTCTTCCGGCAGCAGCCAGTCGCAGGAAGCCACCAAGTTCCAGGTGCGCATCCGTTTAACCGACAAGGAAGATTTCCGCCCCGGAATGTCTGTCAGCGCCGACATCGAAACCAAGTATTGCACCAACGTGCTCACCGTTCCGCTGGCCAGCGTCACCACCCGCCCGCCAACGCCGAAGAAAATGGATCCGCCAAAGGCCGGTAGTACCAATGCCGCCTCCACCAATATCGTGGCCACCAATATCACGGCCACCAATATCACGGCCACCAATACTTCGGGCACCAATACTTCGGGCACCAATACCGCGTCGTCGGGCACGAACGGCGCCTCGGCCTCGAAGAACAAGGAATCCACCAAACCATCGGACGTTGTTTTTGTCGTGGAAGGCAATCACGTAAAGGCTGTGCCGGTGAAAATCGGCATTTGCGACGACAATTACTGGGAAATCACCGACGGCCTCACCAACGGCGAGGAAATTGTCTCCGGCGGTTACCGCGCCATCAGCCGCGATCTGAACGACGGCTCGAAGATCAAAAAAGGCGTTGCCAGCGCGGATTCGGCGAAGCCATGAGAACTTGAATAGATTATTGGACTGATGGATTGGTGGATGATTGAGTTGGCGAACTGCGCAGTCCATTTATCCAGTAATCCAGTAATCCAAAATCCATTTGCGATGAGCTTGATCCGGTTCCAGAACATTTCGCGGCGCTACCAGATGGGCACGGAAACTGTCCACGCGCTGCGCGATGTGTCGCTCGAAATCCAGCGCGGCGAATACGTCGCCATCATGGGCCCGTCCGGGTCCGGCAAATCCACGCTGATGAACCTCATCGGCTGCCTCGACACACCCACCTCCGGCCATTACGAATTGAATGGCATCAGCGTCAGCGACATGGACGACAACCAGCTCGCGGAAATCCGCAACCGTGAAATCGGTTTCATCTTCCAGACCTTCAACCTGCTGGCGCGCTCGAACGCGTTGCACAACGTCGAGCTGCCGCTCATTTACGCCGGTGTGTCGGCGGAAAGCCGCCGCCAAATCGCACTCGAGGCGCTGACGCAGGTCGGCCTGGCGGACCGCGTTCATCACAAACCCAACGAACTTTCCGGCGGCCAGCGCCAGCGCGTCGCCGTCGCCCGCGCCCTCGTCAACCGGCCGTCCCTTTTGCTGGCCGATGAACCGACGGGCAATCTCGATTCCAAAACCGGCGCGGAAATCATGGCCTTGATCGAGGAGCTTTCGCGGAAAGGCAACACCATCATCGTCGTCACGCACGAGGAGGACATCGCCCGCCAGTCGCGCCGCATCATCCGCATCCGCGACGGTTTGATTGCCAGTGACGAGAAGCAAGCTGGATAATGATTGGATTATTGGATGAATGGATATATGGAATACACGAAGCGACGAAATTTGAATCGCGGCTACATGAAACTTGAAGCATGGCAGCGCGGAATGGATTTGTTTGTCATAGCTTTTCGTTTATCCACGGGTGTTTCGGATTTTAAACTTAAATCACAGTTCGGAGACGCCGCACAGTCCGTCGCCGCAAATATCGCGGAGGGTTACGGCCGATGCTCACTTCCTGAATACTTGCAATTCCTCTACACCGCCAAAGGCTCCCTTGCCGAAGCGCTCACCCGCGCGATTGGATTGCGAAGCGTCAAGTTCATTTCAGACGATGACTTCGAAGATTTCGACAAACTGCATTACGAGGTGGAGAACAAACTTCTGAGACTAATCGAATCGTTGGAAACCAAACGCCGGACAAACGATTGGCGCGACACGTTGCCCCCAACCATCCATCAATCCACCAATCCACCAATCCAATGAAGTTCCTTGCCGAAATCCGCGAAGGTCTCGGCATTTCATGGAGCGCCGTCCGTGCGAACAAAATGCGGTCGGTGCTCGCCACCATCGGCATCGTCATCGGCATTGTCACCGTCACCCTCATGGGCGCGGCCATCAACGGCCTGGACCAGGCGTTCATCAAAAGCATTTCCTCGCTCGGCGCGGATGTTTTTTACGTGCAACAATACAGTTGGTTCAGCGGTTCCTATGACGACTGGCTCAAAGCCCAGAAGCGACGCCGGCCCATTTCGCTAAGGGAAGCCGAGGCCCTGGCCCGGCAGCTCGCCCCGACCGCGATTGTCGCCCCCACGGTATATGACCGGGAGACGTTGCAATACAAAACCCGGAGCGCCACCCTCGTCCTCATCATCGGCACCACGGATGCCTATTTGCAAACCAGCGGCGTGAACGTGGCCCAAGGCCGGTTCCTGACCGCCGCGGATGCCGAAGGCGGGCAACCGGTCTGTGTCATCGGCAGCGACGTGGCCACCAACCTGTTTCGCGGGGATTCACCCCTGGGCGCCCGGATCAAAATCAAGAACCAGTCCTTTCAAGTTGTCGGGGTGCTGGAAAAACAGGGGAAGATGTTGGGTTGGAGCCTGGACGAGCGGGTGATCATTCCAATCCGGGAATTTCTGGCGGACATCTGGAATCGTCCCACCATTGATCGGGTTGAGGTGAAGGTCAATGAACTGACGCAACTGGATGAGACCCGGGAAGAATTGCGCCAGAGCATGCGCCACATCCGCCATCTGGCCCCCGACGAGGCGGATGATTTTGGCATCAACCAGCAGGATCAGATTGTGCAATGGTTCCATCAGCAGACCCGCACCATCGCCATCATCGGCCTGTGCGTCACCAGCCTGGCGCTGTTCGTCGGCGGCATCGGCATTATGAACATCATGTTCGTTTCGGTCGTTGAACGGACACGCGAGATTGGCGTGCGCAAGGCCATCGGCGCCAGGCGCCGCAACATTTTGCTGCAATTTCTGATCGAGGCCGCCTGCATTTGTCTGATGGGTGGAATCATCGGGCTGGGCATCGCCTGGCTGGTAACGCTGGCGGTTACCTATCTGCTGTTCCCGGCGGCTTTGTCCTGGACCATCGTCGGAATCGCCCTGCTCGTCTCGTTGTTGACGGGGGTGGTTTCCGGTTTCCTGCCGGCCTGGCGTGCGGCGCGGATGGACCCGGTGGACGCATTGAGGAGCGAATGAAATTTCATAAACCCACATTGCTGTTGGCCGAGGTACGCGAGAGTTTTCTCATGGCCATGAACGCGCTGACGGCGCACAAGCTGCGGTCGGCGCTCACCTTGCTCGGCGTATTGATCGGCGTCTTCTCCATCATCGTCGTCATGACCGCCATGCGCGTGTTGAAGCGCACCGCGGAAACGGGACTCAGCCAGTTGGGCAGCCAGACTTTTGCCATCCAGCGCTGGCCCGAGGCACAGTTTGGTGATTCGAGCGACTGGCAGAAATACTGGCGGCGCCAATATGTCACCCTGGAACAGGGACGGCGGGTGGAGGAAAAGGCCACGCTGGCCGTCTGCGTGGGCATCGAAGGCGATTTCTGGCGTGGACAGATTTCGACCCGCTTTGCCAAGACAGCGCCCACCACCGAATTGTATGGTGAAACTCCCGGCAGTTTCCCGGCGCGCAACTGGGACGTCGAGGAAGGCCGCATCCTTTCCGGAGACGACGTGGACAACGCCCGGGAAGTTTGTGTGCTCGGCAGCGCCCTGGCCAAAACGGCGTTCCCGTTCGGCTCGGCGATGGGCGAAGAGATCAAAATCAACGGTTACAAATACGCGGTGGTGGGCGTCCTCGCCCCCAAGGGCGGGTCGCTGGAAGGCAATCAGGACAATTTTGCCATCATCCCCATCACCACGGCGCTCAACCGCTACGGACGCTGGTGGGACGACCTGACCATCCTGGTGCAGGCGCGCGATGCCGCCAGCTTTGATGATTGCATGGAACAGGTCCGCGGCATCCTGCGCGCCGTTCGCAAGGTCCCGCCCGGCAAACCGGATGATTTCGAACTGTTTTCCAACAACTCGCTCATCGAACAATTCGATTCGTTCACCCGGGCGGTGCGCATTGGCGTGACCATCGTCAGCTCCATTGCCCTCATCGCGGCGGGCATCGGCATCATGAATATCATGCTCGTCTCGGTCACGGAGCGGACACGCGAGATCGGCGTCCGCCGCGCCGTCGGCGCCAAGAAACGGAACATCATGACGCAATTCATCATGGAAGCCATCGTGTTGTGCGAGGTCGGCGGCGTCATCGGCGTCGTCCTGGGCGTCCTCGGCGGCAACGCCCTCGCGTGGTTTATGAAAGTGCCGCCGGCCATCCCGATTGACTGGATTGTGCTGGGGCTGGTGATTTGCTCCATTGTGGGAGTCATCTTTGGAACCTATCCGGCCTACAAGGCGGCGAACCTCGACCCGATTGATTCGTTGCGATACGAATAAATCGCAACTGCCTCGACCTCTCCGCAAATCCGTCACCCGCTTTTTTCGTTTTGAACCGGGATATGCCGCGTGTAATCTAAAGGGCGTTACCAATGGAAATTTTGGGGTGAATCCATGAAGGTCCGATGGCCAGGGTTTTTAATTTGTGCCAGCCTCGGTCTGGTGATGCTCGTTTGCGGCCTGCTGATACCAGCGTATCTGCGGGCGGTGGACGCCAGCGTCATCCAAAGGGCCGGCAGAAGCGGTCCCGCTTTGCTTGAGCAAGGACAGGCACTGGCGGGCGCGAAGAAATTGGGCGCGGCCAAAATGCTCATGCTGGCGGCGCGGGCCGCGGGAATTCCCGGCTGGGACCGGCTCGGCGAGGCGGTGACCAATCAGGCGCGGCAATATCCGGACGCGCTGGCCTGGGGCGATGACTCGCGCGTGGAAAACCTTTTCGGGGACAATGCCCAGGCACCGGAGGCCGGCGCGGAACCGTTCACCGACTTCATCATCCATCAGGAAAACCGCGATGCGGCGCTGGCCCATTTGCGCGATTCGCCGTCGTCCGTGGTGCTGGAGTTGTTGCGAACCCGTTCCTTGAACAACACCGTTCTTTTCCCACCGTCGGCATCGGCCTCGGGACAGGCTTTCGATGTGGCGTTGTTGGAGTGCGGATTATTGCTGGATGGCGGGCATTTGACGGCGGGCATGAGCGACGGCATTTTTTTGTCGGCTTCGGCCGCCAACCGCGGCGGCAATTCGGAACCGCTGGAGCGGGTGCTCATGGATTTCATGTCGCTGGGCGACCGGCTCAACTGGGACCAGCTCGTGGCGTTTGTCGCACAAATTCAAGATACCGGGACGCTTCACCAACTGGCCGGCCAGGTCCGCAATGCCGGTGAACGATTACCCGTCCTTTTTGCAGCGGTGCAACTGTCAGGCAAACCCGCCGCGGTTGCCGGGTATCTCGCCCGGTTCAGCCAGACCGGGCCGGAGGACCTCGGCGCGAGCCTGCATTACGGCGCAGGCGGAGTGAGCGAGCTGGCGCAACGCGGGGAGCGCCTGTTCAGTTCGAATCTGGAAAAGCGGGTGACCGCGTTCGATCCGTTTGGAGCGTTCTTTTACTTTGTGACGGACTGTTCTTTTCAAAAGCCGTGGCTGGCCCTGACGCTGAAATGGTTCTTCTATCTGCTCGGTGGATTTTTCCTGGCCGGGGCTTTGCATTTTGCGCGGCCTGTCGTATCATTTTTGGAACAACCGTTGCAGGTGCGCGGATTCCACCTGGTTCGCGAGTTTTTATTTTCGCTGGGTTTTCTGCTCGTGGTATTGCTCTTGAGCGAGCCGTTTCTCGCGCGAGAGAGCCAGAAAGGGGGATTTCCCTTTCGACTGCAACTGCCCATGGCGGGCGGCGCAGTCCCTGTCGGAATCGCCGGCATCAAACAAACCATTATGAACCCAACCATACTACTGACACTGCTGGTGTTTTTCGTGCTACAGGCGCTGCTTTACATGGCGTGCCTCGTGAAGCTGGCGGAAATCCGCCGGCAACGGGTGCCGCCGCGCATGAAACTCAAGCTCCTGGAAAATGAAGACCATCTGTTCGACGCCGGCCTCTACCTCGGCTTCGTCGGCACCATCATCTCGCTGATCGTTGCCTCGATGGGGATGATCAAATTCAGCCTGATGGCGGCTTATTCCTCCACGTCGTTCGGCATCATCTTCGTGGTCATCTTCAAAATTTTTCACCTGCGCCCGGCGCGCCGGAAATTATTGCTCGAAGCTGAAGCCGGCGCCATTGCCGCCGATGCCCCGGCTTCCGTGCCAATGCCCGTTTTGCCGTCATGAACCGCAGCATCCTCATCGTCATCTGCGATTTCCTGCTGTTGAGCCTGCTGACGTTTTCAACGGACATCAACCGGATGGCCGACGAAAACACCCGGCCACCGGTCAACGTGGCGGTGGCGACCAATGACGTGGCGGAAACCGGCAAGGACCTCGCGGCGGTCATGAAACTGGCGCTCGAGGAGGAACGCAAAGGGCACGTTCAATTGCAGCAGCAACTCGCGGCGGCCCGCGACACGGCGAATCAGCGGCAGGCGCAATTGAACGCACGCGAACAGGAAAACCAGCGGTTGCAGCAACAGTTCGCCGCCGCCCGCACCAACCTCGAAACCCTGAACCGCCAGTTGCAGGACACTTCCGCGCAAGCGCAGCAAAAAATCGCGGCGACTGCGGCCGAGGCACAACGGCAATCGGAACTCGCCGCCGCCCTGCGTCAGCAACTCGATCAGCTGACCCGGAGCAACCTGCTGGCCCAGGCTGAGAAGCAGAAACTGGCCCAGCAACTCCAATTGTCCGAAGTTGAGAAGCGCGCCGCCGCCGAGCGCGCGGCCATGATGCAACAGGAGGTCCAGGCCGAGCGGACGGAAAATGCCAAACTAGCGGAGGGCTTCAAATCGTTGGCGACCAATTCCAGCCAGTTGACCCAGGAAATCCGCGCGAACACTCCCCTGGCGCCCAACACCATTTTCAGCGAATTCGTTTCCAACCGGATCGAGGTAAACCTTTTGGCCTCGCGGTCGGGCTTTCTGGGCGGGAATTCAAGCAAGAGCAAGGAAACCAAAATAGTCCTGGCGACCGATGGAACCAATACCTATGCCTTGTGCCACGTGCAGGACACGCCGTTGACCTTGTGGGACCCCGGCACGGATTGGGACTCGCTTACCGGCACACTGGCCGGCAATGCCGCGCGAGTGGCCATCCGCTCGCTATCGTTTCATCAGGCGGACCCGCGCGTGGTGATGATGCCGGTCAGCCCAGCGGAAGTCCGCCAGCTCGGCGGCAGGGTTTATCGCATTGCGTCCGACCCCTACAAATTTCAGGACACGGTGCTTGTGGGCGCGGATGGAAATTCTTACGGCGAGTGCAACTTCCAGATTGATTTGAACACGCCACAATACGTCAAAGTAGATCACAGCCTGTGGCGCCCGTTGTTCGGAAAATTCACCTCTTCGCGCGGCGATTTGGTTTTCAGCCGCACCGGCGAACTGCTCGGCGTCATGGTCAACAGCACTTACTGCCTGATGATTCACAACTTTGCCGCCGCGGCGACCATTCAATTCGGTCCGGACGTGCGGGGTGAACACACCGGGTCAACCCTTTCGCAACTCTACTTCAACGTCTTCCAGTTGCCTCTGCGTTTGCAGTAGCGGGTGCACTAATCTTCCGCGAACAGATACTCTAAATCCGTCGTGGTGAGGCTGCGGGCGAAGCCTTCCTCGCCGAGCACGTCGGCAATCGTCTGCGCCTTGCTCTGCTGCAATTCCCAGATTTTTTCCTCGACCGTGCCCGGCGCGATGAGCCGGTAGGCGTTCACGGTCTGCGTCTGGCCGATGCGATGCGAACGGTCAATGGCCTGCGCCTCCACCGCCGGGTTCCACCACGGGTCGTAAAGCACCACGTAGCTGGCATTCGTCAAATTCAAACCCGTGCCCGCCGCGCGCAGGCTCAACAAAAACACGCCGGGCTGCGTGTCGCCCTGGAACGCGCTGACGACCTGCTGCCGGTCTTTCGTCTGGCCGGTGAGAATGTGCGTGGTGATTTGCCGGTCGCGACATTCCGCTTCGAGCAGGTTCAACATCCGCACAAACTGGCTGAAGACCAGAACTTTCTGGCCTTCCGCAATCAACGGGTCGAGCAACTCGAAGAGCGTTTCGGTCTTGCCTGACGCGGTGTCGCTGCCCACGAGCCGCGGGTGGCAGCAGACCTGGCGCAACCGCGTGAGCGCGGCCAGCACGTGCATCTTGCTCTTGTTGAGTCCCTGCTCCTTGACGGCATTCATGATCTGGTCGCGGCTGCGGCGCAGTTCGGCCAGGTAAAGCTTCCGTTGTTCGTCGCCGAGCGGACAATCCCGCCGTTCCTCGATGCGGTCGGGCAAATCCTTGGCGACGTGTTTTTTCAAGCGGCGCAGCAGCAACGGCCGCAACCGGGCGGAAAGCCGTTTGCGCGCAATGCGCTGGACGGACTCGGTTTTCTCGCTGCGCGCCGGTTGTTCCACCGGCGCGGTTTCGTCGGCCACCTGGGCGCGCGGTTCGTAAGTTTCGACAAATTGCTCCTGATTGCCGAGGTAGTTTGGCTGGATGAAATCCACGATGCTCCACAAATCCAGCAGCCGGTTTTCGAGCGGCGTGCCCGTGAGCGCGAGGCGATACTCGGACTTGAGCTGCTTGACCGATTGCGTGACCTGCGCGCCGGGATTTTTGATGAACTGCGCCTCATCCAGAATCGCCGCGCGGAACGCAAATTTTTGCAGCTCCTCCAGATCGCGCCGCAGCAGCGCGTAATTGGTCACAATCAAATCGTGCTGCGGAATTTGTTTGCGCAAATTGTGCCGCGCCGCGCCGCTTTCGAGCACGAGCACCTTCAAATCGGGCGTGAACCGGTTCGCTTCGCGGCGCCAGTTGTGCAGCACGGACGCCGGACAGATGACCAGCGACGGTTTGGGATTTTTCGTGTTGCGCTCCTTGAGCCAGGCCAGCCACGCCAGCGCCTGCAGCGTTTTGCCCAGCCCCATGTCGTCGGCCAGAATGCCGCCGAGTTTGATTTGCGTGAGGTGGCAGAGAAAATCGAAGCCGTCCTTTTGGTACGGACGCAAGTCGGCCTGCAATCCGGCGGGCAACGCAACGGAGGGCACACCTTTGAAATCCCGCACCCGCGCGCGCAACGCCTTCGCTTCCGGCGAATCGGCGAACCGCGTCAACTCGCTTTCGTCCAGATGCGCGACGTGTTCCATGCCGACTTTTTGTGGCACGGCGATAAGGCCGTCCACGCCCATTTCGGCCATCGCCTCGTGCGCGCCCTGCACGGCGGTGGTGTCCAGTTCCACCCAGCCGGAATTCGGCAGCTTCACGAAACGGCTGGTGGCGGCGGCGAGCCGTTCGAGATCGGCCTTGGAAAGTTTGAGTCCTTCGGCCTCCCATTCGGCGGAAACGGCCAGCCAGTCAATACCACTTCCCTTGACGATGAGCCGCGGCTTGAGCTGACGCGGGTGCAGGAACAGGCGGTGAAACGCCGGGTTGCCGAGAAATTCCGCTTCGTTGGGGCGTTCGGCCCAGGCCCCGGCCAGCGCGCCGAGAAAATTCTCGTTCGCGTCACCGACCCACAACCCCGGCTCCTGCATGAACCAATCCAATTTTTGCAGCCATTGCGTCACCGGTTCGAGGCGCGGGTCATCGAGAATCTCCGGTTTATCCGCCGGACGCCGCCTGGGTTCGTTGGGCACCCATTCGTGGCCATTCCAAAGCCAGACGCTTTGGTCGCGCTGACTCCGGGCGAGCAACCGCAGCCGCACCGTGTCGTCGAGCAGTTCAAAAACAAACTGCGGCTTGGCCGGATGCGCCACGCAAAGCCGCTCCCAGTCCACGCCGTGGTTCGATTGCGTTTTCCGCAGGTGCAACAGCAGGCGATGACTGAGCTTGCGCACGGGCACCGACGGCATCCGGGCCAGATATTTCAGCACCTTCGGCGGCGGCGCATTGCGCACCAGGTAAAACACGTTGTCGAGGAGCGCGAGCGGTGACTGGCGGTTGAAGAATTTCGCATCGGCGATGGAATGATTTTTGCCGCCCGGCAATTCGATTTGGTGCGTGAACGAAAGTTCCTTGTCGCCGTTGTCCAGATGCGGCGTGAGCACGGCGATTTGTCCCTGAAACCGGAGCGGCTTGCCGTCGCATTCGAGGCGCGGCGTGTGACCCCAGCGCGTGAGCCATTGCAGCAATTCGGCGTCGGACAAAACCAGCGTGTCCGCGCCGTCGGCGTGGTGGCGGTAAGTGTCGGCAATCCATTGGATGAACTCCCAGTCGGCGGGCGGGAAAAGTTCCTGTTCATGGGTGGCGCGGACGACCAGGTCAATCAGGTCGCGCAGCGGACGCGCCTTTTCGCCGGTGCGCGGGCGCAGCAGGAGAAATTGCACGGCGAGGCGGTAACGCGACGGTTCCTCCTCGTCCGGCTGCGGACGGCAGACGACGCGGAGGGTGGCGCGCGGCGTTTCGAGCAGCGGCAGGGCGGGCGGTGACAGCCAGTTTTCGAGTTCCTTGACAAGGTTTTGTTCCTGCTCGGCCTCCTCGGCCCGGGCAAAACGGTCGGGGCTGGCGTGCGGCTGCAATTCCGGCGGCACGGGCCGTTTGGCACGGAGAAAGAGAAACGCGAGTTCCTCCAGGCGCGCTTTGCCCTGGGTGTTCAGCAGGCGCGGCCACCAGTTCGTGTCGGGAAAATCGCGGCGCGAGAGCGACAGTTTTTCAAAATAATCCTCCAGCAACAGCCACGAGCGCTGCGAATCCGGGCAGGTCGCGAAGCTTTTCAAAATGTCCTCGCGCCCGCCGACGGTCTCCTTCGAGTCGGAGAGTTCGCGGCGCAGGTCGGCAAACGCGCCGTAGGTCTGCGACAGCACCTTGTGGTGCGCGTCGTACTTCGTCGTGCCCGCCTTCGAGCCGTTCCCGTTTCTGATTGAAACTTTAGGCATTAAAACAACTATGGCCTATCATCTCGACAGAAGTGCCGGCTTTGGTCAATCAGAAATCGAAAATAATTATACACAGCCGGCGACGCGTGATTGACGCGAGCGCGATTTCTGGTATAATTCATCCCCTTTATGAACCGTAATCCGCACGTGGCCGTGGTTGGTGCAACAGGCGCCGTCGGCATCGAAATGATCAAGACGCTGGAAAAACGCAATTTTCCGGTGGGCAAGCTCACTCTGCTCGCTTCGGCGCGCTCGGTCGGCAAGAAACTCAAATTTCGCGGCACCGACATCGCGGTCAAGGAACTGACGAAGGATTCGTTCAAGGGCATTGACATTGCGCTGTTCAGCGCCGGCGGCAGCATCTCGAAGGAATTTGCGCCCATCGCCGCCAAAGCCGGCTGCGTGGTCGTGGACAATTCCAGCGCGTTTCGCATGGACGACGCGGTGCCGCTGGTGGTGCCCGAAATCAACGCCTCCGACGTGAAATTGCACAAGGGCATCATCGCCAACCCGAATTGCACCACGGCCATCGCCCTCATGGCGCTGTACCCGCTGCACAAGGCCTTCGGCTGCAAACGCATTTTCGCTTCGAGCTACCAGGCCGTCAGCGGCGCGGGCGCGAAGGCGATGGAAGAATTGAAGCGGCAGGTGGGAGAAATCGTCGCCGGCAAACCGGTGACGAAGCAGGCTTTTCCGCATCAAATTGCCTTCAACGTGATGCCGCAGGTGGATGTTTTTCTGCCGAGCGGTTACACCAAGGAGGAAATGAAGATGGAAAACGAAGGCCGCAAAATCATGCATCATCCGGCGTTCAAGGCGAGTGTGACCTGTGTGCGCGTGCCGGTCTATCGTTCGCATTCGATTGCCGTGAGCGCGGAATTTGACAAGCCGGTGAGCGTGGAAGCCGCGCGCGCCGTTCTGAAAAAGGCGCCCGGTCTCGACCTCGTGGACGAGCCGGAGAACAAGAAATATCCGATGCCGTTGTTCACGTCCGAGAAAGATAATTGCGAAGTCGGCCGCGTCCGCCAGGACTGCGCGTTGGACAACGGGCTGTGCTTCTGGGTGAGCGGCGATCAATTGCTCAAAGGCGCAGCGCTCAACGCGGTGCAGATTGCCGAAGAGTTGTTGAAATGAAATTAGGAGATGGGAGCTGGCAGATGGCAGATGGGGTGGAATTTCCTGTCGTCTGTCTCCAACTCCTATCTGCTATCCCCGATCTGCTAAACGATCACGGCGTTTTGAGCCGGTAGAAGCCGATGCTGTTGGTTGGCGACAGAATTACTTCGTCCTGCAGATTCGTGAGATTGAGCGCGGGCGTATTCGTCATGTCTGTCCAAGAGGTCAGATCGGCGCATTGTTGCAACACAAAATTCGTCGATGGGACAACCCAAGAAGCAGTTAGATTGCTGCCGGACGGCGTGAGGCTCAGTTGCGGTGTCGGAGTGGTTTGTAAAGTCCAAATCCCGCCCGACTCGTCGATTGCAACTAATTTGTTACCGTCTGCCGATGAAGCGACGCCTTGCCAAGTTTTGCCGGGGGAAACGGTCGAAACCCAAGTATTTCCTCCATTTGTCGAACGGCAGAGCGGGACTAAATGTGCCGCCGCGGTCAAGTTGTTGCCGTCGGCAGATGAGCCGACGGAAGACCATGAGTAACTCGGTGCGCTCATTAGTGTCCAATTTGTACCGGAGTCGGCCGACGTGTAAATCGCGTTAGAGGTGTATGCCGTAACTGTGGCGGTCGCCACAAATTTTGTTCCATCCGCTGAAGATGCTATGGAGTCCCAAGTCAAACCCGGCGCGCTGGTTAAGATCCATGTGGTTCCCGAATCCCTCGAAACGTAAATCTGGTAGATGTAGCTGGCTAAGTTGGTTATCACCAACGCTGCCAATTTAGTGCCATCTGCCGAAGAGACCACGGCACCCCAGTAGCCGCTGGGCACGTTATTGGATGTCCAAGTGGCTCCTGAATTTGATGACGTGAAAATTCCATTCCGTCCAGCCGACGCAATCCATTTTTTCCCGTCCGCGGAACAGGCAAGATGTCCGAAGCTCGGCACATTGGTGTTCAATGTCCACGCTGCCCCCGCATTCGTCGAGACATAAATGAGATTAGTGGCAAAGTAAGAAGCAACACTTGCCATTAGTATGTTGCCGTCCGCAGATGAGGCGATGGCCGCCCAAACCTGACTAGGCGCGTAATTTGTCGCCCAAGAAACTCCCGAATCCTTTGAGGTGTAAATCGGGCCAGGACTTTTTCCACCGGCCACTGCCGCCAGTTTTATTCCATCCGCGGAAGAGGCAACAGAAATCCATAGATTATTTGGCGCGCTGGTCTGCATCCACGTCTGGGCGAGCGCAAAATTGGCTGTCAGAAGGGCAGTCGAAGCCACCAGCAGAATTCTGAAGGTTTTCATCGGTCGTCTGATGAACCTTCTTCATTCAACCATTTTATGAAATCATTGTCAAGTCAGCCATTTTCTTATGGCTTGCCGGTTGCCTGGGTACAGTCGCTGACAGATTTGATTTTTGGCCGTGCTCAATGCATGCAAATCGCGGAAGAGTTGCTGAAGTAATTTTGGGAGGGATGCCGTGCCGGCGTCCCTGAATCTGCGTTCGGAAAATTTGGGACGGCGGCACGCCGTCCCTCCCGGTTTTTATTTCACGGCGTTTTGACCCGGTAGAAGCCTCTGCCGTGGTCAGAAGCAGTGGCGCGGATTTTTGGCTTGGGCTGGAAGCTCGTTAACGGATAGTGTGGGCCATGCCGATTTCCAGCAAGCCGGCGGCCATTCCAGAAGGCGCAGACCGCGACGATTGGTTGACGCCGCGCCGCTTCATCTTGTTGCTGGCCGTGCTGACACTGGCGGCGTTTCCCCAGATTTTCCTTGGGTTTCAAACCTTTATTTACCGGGATTTCGGCATTTTTTCCTATCCCATCGCGTATCATTTCCGCGAAAGCTTCTGGCACGGTGAAATTCCGTTGTGGAACCCGCTGAACAACTGCGGCACGCCGTTTCTGGCGCAATGGAACACACAGGTCCTTTACCCGCCGGCGTTGTTTTATCTGCTGTTTCCGCTGTCCTGGTCGCTGGGCGTGTTTTGCCTGCTGCATTTGTTTTGGGGCGGTTTGGGAATGTTTGTCCTTGCGCAGCGCTGGACGCACAACCGGTTTGCCGCCGCCTTTGCCGGCATTGTGTTTGCCTTCAATGGACTCATGCTTAACAGCCTCATCTGGCCGGCGACGATTGCGGGTTTGGGCTGGATGCCGTGGGTGGTGTGGCTCACCGAACGCGCTTGGCGCGAGGGCGGAAGGACCGTCGTGACCGCCACCTTTGCCGGCGCGCTGCAAATGCTTTCCGGCGGGACGGAGGTCGTGTTGCTGACGTGGGTGCTGCTCGGTGTGTTGAATCTGGCGGATCTCATTCGCGGCGAATTTCCGCGTGGTAAAATCCTCCTGCGGGCCGGTCTGGTCGTACTGCTGATCAGCGGCTTGTCCGCTGCGCAATTGCTGCCGTTCTTCGATCTATTGGACTATTCGCGGCGGCAACAGGATGTTTCCGCCGCGATGTGGCCGATGCCGGCGACCGGCTGGGCAAATTTCTTCGTGCCGCTCTTCCATTGCCGTTCCTATCAGGGTGTTTTCATGCAAAACAACCAGTTCTGGACCAATTCCTACTACGCCGGCGTGACGACGGTGGTGCTGGCCTTGAGCGCACTGTGGCGGGCACAGCGGCGCGGACAGGTTTGGCTGCTGGCGGTGCTCGGGTCGCTTGCCCTGGTGCTGGCGGTGGGCGGGGCGACCCCGGTTTATAGTTGGTTGTCGGGGCACGTCAGCGCCATCGGGCTGATGCGTTTTCCAATCAAATTTGTCATCCTGCCGGTGTTTGTCCTGCCCTTGCTGGCGGCCTGCGCCCTGTCGGGAAGATCGTCCGATGCCGGTGGCAAACCCGCCGGGTGGGCCCGGGGTTGGATCTGGTTTGCCACCGTCGCTCTGGTTCTTGGCCTTGTCGCGTGGGAATGGCGGTCCGGGCCGCTGGACGACGATCGGCGGACGGTGTTGCTCAACGGCGTGATGCGCGCGGTTTTCTTCACGGCCATCGCCCTGATTTGGGTCCGCGCGGACAAATTTTCGACCCTCAAATCCCGCCGTCTGTGGCAGGTGCTGCTCCTGTTGTTGGTCTGGCTGGATCTGTTCCAGCAAATGCCGATGCCGTCAACCGTCAACCGCGCGATTTATCAGCCCGATCTTCCGCGCCGGTGGTCCGCGCCGCAGTTGGGCATGGCACGCGCGCAGATTCCTTCCGCCGTTGGTGAGACGTTCGACCGTTCGTTTCTTCCCGAAGCCGCGGCCGACTATCTTGGCCGGCGGTTTGCGCTCACCGATGATTGCAACCTGCTCGACGGCATTCCCAAATGCGACGGCTTTTACCCGCTCTACCTGAGTGATTACGCCCTGCTGTTTTACGATTTTTACAACGACAATCAACCTGCCGGGCCGTTGCTTGATTTTTGGGGCGTGTCGCAAACCCTCATGCTGGAAACCAACCGTTTCGATTGGGCGCCGCGTGCGACGTTCCTGCCGCTGCTCACCGCCGGACAACAGCCGCGGTTTGCCGACGACCTGACCACCTTGCGGATGCTCACGAACGCAGATTTCCAGCCGCGCCAGGAAGTTTATCTGCCGCCGGAAGCGAAATTGCTCGTCACCGCCAGCAACGTTGTGGCAGTCAACCTGTCGCCAGTCAAATATTCCGCGCAGCAAATCGAAGCCGGCGTCGAGGCTGCGGCGCCAACCGTGGTGGTGGTGGCGCAAACGTATTATCACCCCTGGCGGGCGTATGTGGACGGCCGGCCAACCCGGCTCTGGCGGGCCAATTGCGCTTTTCAGGCGCTGGAAGTTCCTGCCGGCTCACACCAGATAAAGCTCATTTACGAAGACCGGCGGTTTCATCTCGGCGCGGTGATTTCCCTGGCGACATTGGCCGGCTGTCTGATTTTCTGTTGCCTTAGACGGAAACCGCCACGATCGACCGTGAAAGAACCGGCGGAGTGATCTGGCAGGAGCGCCTCGCCGCGGCAAGCGGGCTGTCCCTGCTTTTTGTCCCTGAATCTGTGTTGGTGAAATTGGGGACGACGACACGCCGCCCCCCCAGTTTTTATTTCATGGTTTGGCCGTTTCCTTGGTGAAGGCGACGAGGGTTTTGATTTTCGCCTCGGCGGCGGCGTCGCGCACCTTCACGATTTTTCCCCAGGGCGCCTTTTCATCGGCGTTGATGGCCAGCACAAGTTTTGGATTCATTGATGCTTGCAAAATCAATTCGCCGCGCAACTGCTCGAAGGTCACCGGCAATTTATCCCGATAATACATCCCCTTGTCGTCGATGCTCACAATGAACGGCGGGTTTTCATTCGCACCGGACTTTTGGGCCTGTGACGATTCGGGTAATTGCAGCTTCAACGCCGCCTGCTGCTTGAACGTCGTCGTCACCAGCAAAAAAATCACCAGCACGATCAACACGTCAATCAGCGCGACGATGATAACGGCCGGCGTGGTGCGGCGTTTGCGGACGAGAAAGCGCATGAGTGATGGGGTCTAGGGTTTGGCGTCCGGGGCAGATTGCGACCGGCGATTTGAGATTCGGGATCCCGAAGTCGGGGCGTCCGGACCTGATTCGCTGTACTGCCGCCGGATGAAGTCGTCGCAGAGCGCCTCCATCTCGACACCGAACACCTCGACTTTTTTGCTGAAATAACTCCAGAAAATCAGCGACGGGATGCAAATGAGCAAGCCGATGAGCGTGGCCCGCAGAATCAACGCAATGCCGTGGGCCAGTTTGGCCGCGTCGTTGAGTCCCGCCTGGCCGATGTCGCCAAACACCGCCATCATGCCGATGATCGTGCCGACCAGCCCCAGCAGGGGCGCGATGCCGACGATGATTTCCAGCACGACGAGGCCGCGTTCGAGCCGGACGATTTCGTGGCGGGCGGCCGTTTGCAACGCGTCCACGTTGTCGTTCTTCGGCCAGTCAAGATGATCCGACGCGAGCAACAACAGGCGCCCGAGCGGCGACGGTTTTTGTTCGCACACGCGACAGAGGGTTTGCACATCGGCTCGCGAGTTGCAGGTTGCGAGCGACGCGGTGATTTCCGCCGGGACGACTTTTTGCCAGCGCAAGGTCAAGGCGCGTTCCACGATGAACGCCAGTCCGACCACCGAGGTCAGTCCCAACAAAACGTAAACGAGTGTGTCCATAAAATTTTCAACCGCGGCGCGGGCAATTCAATAATAATCGAATGTGAACTGAACGTTGGCGTAATTGCCGAGCTTGGCCCGCATATCGCTCGGAAAGCGCTCAAACGGCTCGCTGTCCATCACGGCTTTCTGGCAAACATACCCCAGCAAATCGCCCACCGTGTTTTCCGAGAACTTCATTTCGGAGATGCTGCCATCGTAATTCAAGCGAAATCGCAAGGTTACTTTGCCGGTGCGGTCCAGCGCAAATTGCTGGCTCGCGAGCAAATCATACCAGCGCTGGGTCACCGCTTCGACGAAACGCTGGTCGTATTCGGCAAATCCCGTCACTCTCACGTTCAGCGACGGCACCGACGCGTGATTTCGCACGCCGCCTTCCTGCCGCATTTGCAGTCCGGGCAGGCGGCTGGCCAGTTGTGCGCGCGCCTGGTTGAGGGTGCGCGGGCGCGGCTGGTCTTGCGGTTGTGTGTCCTGTGGGTGGCCCAAAGTCAAATCCCCCGAATTCATCGCCAGTTGCAGATGCGGTTCCGGCTGCGCGGGAGGCGCCGGTTGAAGTTTGTTGAATTCCGGCCGCGGCACATCCTCGGTCTTTGGTACGTCGGGTTGTTTCCCGTTCAACTTCGGTTTGTCGGTGTCCTTGTCCGCGTCCGGGTTCGCCGCCTGGGAATTCCGGGTGGAAAAATACTTCGCATCTTCCGGCGCTTCGGTTGACGGACGTTCAACAGTCACAAATTCCAGCGGCGGCTCGTAATTCACAACCGGCACCGGAACCGTTTCCATTTTTTGGGTCAAACGCTGGAGCCACGTTGGCCAGTGCCAAACCTGCCACCAACCGAAATCTTTTCCGGCTTCGTAACCGCCCCACGTCAACAAATGCGCCGCCAGCGACAGGGCGAGAGCCAGCGCCAGCCGCCGGTTTTCCAGGCCGCTCAACCGCAGCGAATTCAGTTGTGTTCCGGCAACGGTCATACCGATAAAGTTTGCCGCAGGAACATGCAGTGAGCAACTTCTTTGCCGTCGCCAAATCGGCCTTGCCTCAAAAGTGCGTTGGCCGTAGGTTCCTGCCCGTTCCGAAGGTAACTTTGCATCAAACCAAAGGCATTCCCATGAAGAAAAATATTCTGTTCGGCGCATTGGCCTTGCTGGCAGGTCCGCTCTTCGCGGCGGACTCCAGCCCCAAGGATGACGTCATCGGCGCGGCCCAAAAACTCGCCGCCACCGCCAGTTACAGTTGGGAACAAACCGTGGTCGTCCCTCAAAGCGCCCAATTCAAACCCGGACCGACCGATGGCAAAACCCAAAAAGGCGGGGCCACTTACGTCAAAATGTCCTTCGGTGACATCCCCACCGAAATTGTGATGGAAGGCGACAAGGCGGCGGTCACCGACCCCGATGGCAACTGGCAGTCGCTCACCAATCTGGAAAATGACGCCAAAGGCATTGGCAGTGAAGGCCCGACCCGATTTCTCGTCGGCATGGTGCGCAATTTCAAGGCCCCGGCCGCGCAAGCCACAAACCTGTTGGCCGCGGTAAAGGAACTCAAGAAGGACGGCGACGTTTATTCCGGCGACCTGACCGAAGCCGGCGCCAAGGCACAATTCAGATTCGGGGCCGTCACCAATCCCAAAGGCTCCGCCAGGTTCTGGATCAAAGACGGCGTGCTCTCGAAATATGAATACCAGGTGCAAGGCAAAGTGGACTTCAATGGCAACGAACTGAACCTTGACCGCGACACCACCGTCGAAATCAAGGATGTCGGCGCGACAAAAGTGGACGTGCCGGACGGGGCGAAGAAAGTGCTTTGAACCGCATTCGCGGTCCTCCGGCGTCCAGCAGATGCCTCGCGGCTCAAAACGCGGCGGCCCCGACGGCGTCCGTCAATTGCCGCCAACGCGGTAAAATCTCCAGTTTGCTGGATTGGTATCCATTACGTCGATTACTGAGCCCGAACCTGGCAGATTTGTGAAGAGGTTAATCCACGCCGAAGCAGCGGAGAGATCGTTCTTGTATTGAACCTCGTACGCCCTGCCCGCGGCGCTCGGAAACGAAATCGTCATTCCTTGCGCGCCGGGCGCCTCGCCGATCTGGATCGAGAAGGGTGGCTGGGTCGGCGGTTGAACTGCAACACTGACCGTTGCCGTTGAGCAATTGCCCGCGCTGTCGCACGCCAGGTAAGTGAAGGTATCGGTCCCCTGGAACCCCGGATTGGGCGTGTAGGTCACGGCGGTGCACCGGTAAACGTCCGTATAGCGCTTGAGCGCCTCGACGAAGTAGTAATCCCCGTAAATGAGTGACACATCCACTTCAGGATCGGGGAACTGCGGGGGCTCGCCGGTGCCATGAAGAAGGATGCCGCTCGAGGTCGTGCCTTGCGCCAGATAATTGGTCGAGCCCAGCGAGGAGAAGATCCTTCGCGCCCCCAGCCAATCAGTCGCGCTGTCTGACAAGTTGGTCGTCAATTGGCTCAATTGGATCAACGCTGAAAGGGTGATGGCCGCCGCCGAGGAATCGCGCGGCGGAACCGGGGTGCAAGCCCAGGGTTGAAAGTCCCAGTAGGGCACGAAGTCGGCCGGGCAGTTGGTGAGGTAATAATTGGCCAGGCGCTGGGCGGTGGCGGCGAACGGCTGGTTAGTGGTCTCCCGAAAGGCGAGCGTAAAACCATAAATACCCCAGGCCTGGCCGCGCGAAAAGGTGGAGGTGTCGGAGCAGCCGGCAGAAGTGCCCTGGCTGTACACCGCACCGCTGGTCATATAGTAAACGACCTCCTGGAAGGTGCCGTTGTCGGCCCGGACCTGGTTGGTCATCGCCCGGAGCGCGTGGTTGTAGGCTTTCGTCGCCAGGGTGCTGTCCCCGCTCAAAGCGGCCGCATCGTACAGCAGTTCCAGGTTCATCAGGGTATCAATGAGCACTTCATAGTACGGGTATCGCAGCGATTGATAGCACTCCACCGATTGCACAACAGAATTGTAGCGGTTGGTGAGTGAGTGCGCGCCCTGGACGAGGACTGCTTTATAAACGGGGTTGGTGGTCAGCCGGTAGCCGTTGCCGAAACTGAATTCCAAAATGCTGCCGACATCGTCGGTATTCGTGGAATATTGCTGAGCTGTCAGCGCCGAGGTCCATTGCTGGCCCCAAACCTCGAAATGCGGGTCACCCGTCATCTCAAAGACGTACCACAAAGCGCCAGGAAAGTAGCCGTTGACCCAGCCGTAAAGGTCATTGGTGGCCATGGCGGTGGCCCAGAGGCCGTTGGTGAGGGTGCTGCGCGGAAACAGATTGGTGCTTCCCAACTGCATCACGGTATTGCTTAGTTGCACGGCGGCAAATTGCAGCAGGCGCGCCAGTTCCGCATTGGCGGCCGTGCCGTTGGCGTTGATGATCACCGTTCCGTTCGCCGGCTGGGTGACCTGCAGGATCGCCAGTTGGTTGGAGGCGGCGTCCTGATCGTTGCCTAAGACCGGGATGGTCACAGGGACGTTTTGGACCGTGGCCGCTTGATCTGCCTTCGCCGACAAGGCCTGGGCGTACACCACGCGGTCAGACCCGGGACCGGCCGCCATCAGGCACACCGCTACCAGCCC
The DNA here is from genome assembly GCA_963754775.1 of uncultured Verrucomicrobiae bacterium. Taxonomy (GTDB): domain Bacteria; phylum Verrucomicrobiota; class Verrucomicrobiia; order Limisphaerales; family UBA11358; genus UBA11358. The sequence goes on along the minus strand of CAVWHM010000017.1, from coordinate 27,643 downwards.
GAGGCGGCGGAATAATCTACGAAAGTCACTCAGTTTCGGACGGAGCGAGGCCGTCTCTCGATCGACAATTAAACCGGGATTTCCCACTTGGTTTCTTGCCCACGACCAGCGTGGGCCTTTTCGTGATTCTCTTCCTGCTCCACAGGTTTGCAAGCCAGTTTTTCCAGGCTAAGAAGTCTCTGCAGGACAGAGCTTCCGTTCCGTTTTCCCGCGACAACGCAATCTGGCAGAGCATCACCCGAAATTGGCTTTGCTTCAAAAGCCCTTTGAGCGTAGGTTCCCGTCCGTTCCAAAGGCATTTTACATCAAACCAAACCAAAGGCATTTCCATGAAGAAAAATATTATGTTCGGCGTATTGGCCTTGCTGGCGGGTACGCTCTTCGCGGCGGACTCCAGTCCCAAGGATGACGTCATCGGCGCGGCCCAAAAGCTCGCCGCCACCGCCAGTTATAGCTGGCATACCACTGTAGTGGTCCCCGAAGACTCCCAGTTCAAACCCGGACCGACCGAAGGCAAAATCGAGAAAGGCGGGGCCACTTACGTCAAAATGTCCTTCGGTGACAACACCACCGAAATCGTGATGCAGGGCGACAAGGCGGCGGTCACCGACCCCGATGGCAACTGGCAGTCGCTCACCAATCTGGAAAATGAAAGTGAAGGCCCTGGCCGGTTTCTCGTCGGCATGGTGCGTAATTTCAGGGCTCCCGCCGCGCAAGTCACAAACCTGTTGGCCGCGGTAAAGGAACTCAAGAAGGATGGCGACGTTTATTCCGGCGACCTGACCGAAGCCGGCGCGAAGGAGTTGCTCACGTTCCGGCGCGGGGGCGGCGCGACCGTCACCAATCCCAAAGGTTCCGCGAATTTCTGGCTCAAAGACGGAGCCCTGACGAAATATGAATTCAAGGTGAAGGGCACCGTGAGCTTCAATGGCAACGACCGCAATGTTGACCGCGACACCACCGTTGAAATCAAGGACGTCGGAGCCACAAAAGTGGTCGTGCCGGATGGGGCAAAGAAAGTGCTTTGAACCGCATTCGCCCCGGCAAAACGATTACCTTCATGCGCGCCCGTCGGGAAAACCGGCGGGCGCGTCCTCTTTAGAACTTCCGAAAAGGCGGGCATCGCGCCGGCCCGCGATTTTGAGCGAACCCCAAGAGCCAATCGAAACCTCACGCTCGTTATCGGGGTCTGGCGGCGGGGTTCCAGAAAGAAAAAAGCTCATCCGCACGTCGCAGATACTGTGTCATGAGCATGGCGTGTTCACGTTTGACCGCAGCGCGGAACGTGCGGAGCCGGCGGGCTTCGGACTTCTCCTCGCGCATGAACTTGTCCAGCGCCGCCAGCAGGGTCTCACAATCCTGGATGTCACCCATCAACTTTTGATGGCCGCGCAGTTTGCCGGGCAAACTGCCGGGAAGACGGGACAGCAACGGTCGCAACTGCTCGACCATGTAGCGGAATTTCTTGAAGGCAACGCGCGTGCGATGGACCGTGCGCGGCTTCGTCGGAGTAATGCTCCCCCGGCGCGCCACGACGTTCGCAAAAGCCTGGTCCATGCCGTTCAACAAACGAACCCATGCGCGGTGACATCCCTCCGCCGGTTTCACGGCGACGCGCAACTCTTCGCGAAGCGCGTCCATCCGGTTCTTCAACGGTTTCAGCCTCGTGCGCCGGAGCTTCCGCTCCAGTTGCCGGCCGAGACGCTTCTTCCGGCGCAGCAGTTCCGTTTTAAAATGCTTCGCATCCGGAAACCCGCCAAGCCGCCGCTCCACGTCGCACAACATCACTTGCGCATCGCGCAATCGGCCGGAAGTTTTGAACGGCTGTATGGCACGCCGGGAAAGTTCATCCGCGGCCTTGCCGGCCACCAGCGGTTTAAACAGGTCCATCAACGCCAGCAGCCGCCGCGTTTCCACGCGCATCTGGTGAACGGTCGCCCTGGATAGTTTTTTCTGGCACCGTTTGAACGCCCGCCGGTAGGAACGCCAGGCCGACTTGAATGTCCGGTCAAGCCGCAAAGCCAGCTGGCCTTCGCCCGGCAACGTCATCCTGTCCACCAGCACATTGTTCATGACTATCAGCAGACATCAAATAGAACGTCAGCCGGCAAGCGTCAACCCTGGATGCGCCAGGGGTGGCCGGTTGCTCCGAATTTCTGATCCACAAATTGAATGGTTGGGCCGGCCGCTATGCGGGTTATGGCACAGACCGCGGGTCTTGGAACAAGAAGCACAGGCCGGAGGCCCGTGCCACGAGGAGGAAATTCGAGTGCTCAGGACGCTGGAAGTATCTCGATTCCGTTGATCTCGGGATTTTCCACCTTGGGGGTGAACGTAATGTCCAGTTTGCCGTCGGTGACGACCGCGTTGACGGTTTCAATGTAGGCGCGATTGGCGCCGCCGGCCTTCACCCAGACATCGAAATCCTTGAAGTCCTGGCCTCCGACGTTGAACGAAAACACGCGATCACCCGGTCCGCTGATGCCGTCAAAGGTTTCGGCAAAATGAAGCCTTACGATGTATTTGCCGTTCGGAACCGGATAGGAAAACGAAGTCATGCTGTAATGTTCCGTGCGATAGAGTGCCGGATCTTTCGTGTTTGCGATTTGCAGGTCTTCGGAGCGGTCCGTAGTGTCGCCGTCGGCAAAACCCTGATCGGGAAGCCAGACGTTGCCCTCGGAGTCCGTGTACGGGGTGGCCAGGCCCGCCTTGATGCGGACGGGTGGCGCCACGGGCGCGGGCGCCGGCGCGGCGGCGGGTGCAACGGTTGCAGCCGACGGTGAGGATGCCATCTGGCTGGAAGACTGCTCCGATTTGCAGCCGGCAAACAAGCCGAGGGCCAACATGGCAACAAAACAGGCGGGTAAACGGTGCAACAAATATTTTGCATTTTGCATAAATTTCATTTTGGTTCTGCAACTCGCAATTTGGTTTCGCCAAAAATGCTGCAACACACCGCACAACACAAATCAAAATTCATGAAAATGGTAATGGCTCTGGCCTGACCTCGGAAATTCCAAGCGAACTGCAACGCGCCGGCGGCGTTTCGCCCGCGCAAATTATTTGACGCCCGGCGCCGGCACCGACGGGTTCAGGATGTTGTTGTCCGTCATCCAATCCGTCAGGCGCTGCGGCCAGCCTTTTATGGTCAAGATCTTCGAACGATAGCCCATGTTGAATGCGTGACTGCCTTTGGCAAACAGATGAAACTCGGCAGGAACTCCGGCCTTGTGATATTTCTCCAGCATATCGGTGATGGTACGCGCCGGTTCAAGGTCATCATTGGCTCCCAGGAAAAAAGCCGGAGGCGCGTTTGTGGGAACAATCTCCGGGACTCCCAGCGGACCGGGATAAATCTCAATGAGAAAATCCGGACGGCAACTGGCACGGTCAATCGGGTCGGCTGCGGGTGTATTTCCATCGGTCGGGCCGAACGCGACCATCGAGGTGAGTTCGCCACCCGCTGAAAAGCCCATCATGCCGATCCGGTTCGGATCAAGGCCCCATTCTTTGGCGCGGCTGCGTACCAGCCGCATGGCGCGCTGCGCATCCTCGCGGGCGTTGTCTATCGTGTAAGGCGAATTCGTCTCCCGCGCGAGCCGGTACTTGAGAGCGAACGCGGCCACGCCCAGGCGGTTGAAGTAACGCGCCGGATCAACGCCTTCCGCGTCAAAAACCAGTTCGCGATGCCCGCCGCCCGGGACGATCACCACCGCCGCGCCATTCGCCCTTTTCTTCGATGGGAGAAACACCGTGAGCGACGGGTTGTTGATGTGGCGGACCCAGTAATCCTTTGCGAGCTCCGGTTCGTTGCGCCGGCTTTCAAAACCGGGCGCGCCATTCGGCCAGAGCGCAATGATTTGCGGTTCGCCGGCGTAAAGCGCCCCCATTCCGGCGAAAACTGAAACCGCCAGAAACACGAACCGCCTTGGATTCATGCAAAAAAATCCCGATGCCGAACGTTATGAGGCCGGAATGATTTCGATCCCGTTGATCTCAGGGCTTTGAATGTTGGCCGTGAAGGTGATGTCGAGTTTGCCGTCCGTGACATCCACATTTACGGTTTCAATGCAGGCGCGCTGTGCGCCGCCGGCTTTGGCATAGACATCAAAATCCTTGATTTCGTGCCCGCCGACATTCAAAGAAAAAACGCGTTGTCCCGCGCCGCTGATGTCTTCATAAGTTTCGGCAAAATGAAGCTTCACGATGTATTTGCCGTTGGGAAGTTTTTGGGAAAATGAAGTCATGCCGTAATGTTCGGTGCGGTAAATCGCCGGGTCCTTTGTGTTGGCGATTTTCACATCGTCTCCCCGATCCACCGTATCTCCATCCGCAAAGCCCTGGTCGGGAAGCCAGACATTGCCTTCGGAATCGGTGTATGGGTTGGTGGCCCCGGCATCAATGCGGATACCCTTTGCCGCGGACGTGGATTCGACCGTCATGGCGGGTGCCGGCGCCGGCGCCGGGGTGGCCGCGGTTGTCGTTTTGTTGCCGGACTGTTCTTTGCTGGATTGGCAGCCGACGAGCAGAATTACCGCGAGCGCCGAAATCAACGACCCGCACGACCACAGAGTTAAACATTTTGCATGGTTCATAGTGTTCTTGGTTTGGATTTGGAGTTTGTAACTGGTTGCGCGGATGCTGCAATGTCAGCAGCACAACGACAAGCGAAAAAACCGGTTTTCGGGTGAGCTTTCGATTTCCCGCCGTCTTCCATTATTGTTTGTTAAGCCGCAACATCAGGACGTCATGGCCCGGCAACTCGGCGTTCAAAGTCTCTTCCGTGGTTCCCAGGTCCTTTTTCGTCCACAGGTCGCGGACTTTGTAAGTGATCGTGTCAAACCGCGTTTCCCTTTTGGAAAGATCATCGCTGACTTTTTTATCTTTCCACTCGAATCTCACCTTTTGCGGCCGGGTGCTCCGGTTGAGCACGCACATCGCCCAGTCTCCGTCATCGAGTGGTTTGAACCAGACCTCCAGGATGCTGTCTGAAGAATACCGGAATCCCTCAATCCCCAGCTTGTCCTGGTTAACCGCGATGACGTCTTTGTTCAGCAAAATCTCCGAGGTTTCCTTCGACATGTGCCGCAGATCGTTTCCCGAAATCAACGGGGCCGCCAGCATGCACCACATTGAAAAATGCGCGCGATCCTCATTCGCCGTCATGCCGTTGCCGACCTCCAGCATGTCGGGATCGTTCCAGTGTCCGGGGCCGGCATACTTTCGCAACCCTTCCTGCTGATCCAAGATTTGCAGAACTCCCCAGGAATACCACGTGCCGTGATCTTCCTTGCAATCGAAACAGGGATGAATATCACCGGTCGTGCGCCACAGATTGCCCACCTCTCCGGCCCACTCCCAGGGCTTGTTGCTGCCCCATTCGCAGATGCTGAAAACAATCGGCCGCCCGGCCGCATGCAACGCATCCCGCATGGTGGTGTAGGCGCCCTTGGCATTCAAATCTTCGCAACCGCACCAGTCATATTTCAGATAATCAATGCCCCATTGGGCGTAAGTCAAAGCGTCCTGGTATTCGTGCCCCCGGCTGGCGGGCTTTCCGCCGCAAGTCTTCGCGCCGGCGTCCGAATAAATCCCGAGCTTGAGTCCTTTGGAATGGACGTAATCGGCCAGCGCTTTCATCCCCGAAGGAAATTTCCTGGGATCGGTCTGGATGAAACCCTGACTGTCGCGTTCCCCCTCCCAGGTGTCGTCAATGTTGATGTATTCGTATCCGGCGTCCTTCATGCCCGAGGAAACCATCGCGTCGGCAGTTTGCCGGATCAGATCCTCGTTCACTTTATCCGCGAACTTGTTCCAACTGTTCCAGCCCATCGGCGGTGTCAACGCCAGATCGGGAAATTTCTGGCCATAGGCGCTGACACAGGCCAGACAAACAAATAGAAGGACTTTTTTCATAGCTCTTAAAATGCCGGGTTTCCAAAAGCATGGTCAACGCGCGCTGCAACGCAAGACCATAATGTGAATGGCCGGTGATTTTGAAGCGGAAACAACAGCCAAGGCGGACTCAGCTTCAAACCTTGATCCGCCGTGACAAAACTCACCCCTCCAGTCTTGCGTCCATCGTGACGTTCGCCTTGAGCAGGCGCGAAATCGGGCAACCAAGCTTGGCCACGTTCGCCACCCCGAGAACTTTTGCCCGGTCCGCGCCGGGAATTTTTGCCGACACGTCCAGATGCGACGCCGTGACCGTCCAGCCCGCGTCAGTCTTGTCCAGCGTGACTATCGCCGTGACGGAGATGGATTCGGGCGTGATGCCGGTCTTGCCGAGTTCCGCCGAGAACGCCATCGCGAAGCAGCCCGCGTGGGCTGCGGCGATCAACTCTTCGGGATTCGTGCCGATGCCGCTTTCGAAGCGCGTGCTGAAGGAGTATTGTGTCTCCTTGAGCACACCGCTTTCGGTGGAAATGCTGCCCTTGCCGTCTTTCAAACCGCCGCGCCAGACTGCCGATGCTTTGCGTTTCATATATTATCGTATCAACCGGGAGCGTGAATTCGCTCCAATGCCGGAAAGATTAGCGTGGGTTCGGGACAATCTCAAGCAAGTCATTCCCGGTCATTGTACTCCCATTTCGGATTCGATCTTCGGCAAATGCTCCGCCAGACGTGCCAGCGTCTGTTTACCGCCTTCGATGGCGCCGAACTCCCTGACCCAAAGTCGCGGTCCGCCATCAATTTTCCGGCGACAGCGTAAACAACCGTTCTTCTTGGTTGGGGTTCGTGGCTGCTCGCTCTCCGCCTTTCCCTACCCGCCGTAGCCCGGCGAAGGCGGGTCCTCCTCCTCCGCCGCGTCAATTTCCGCCCACGACGGCGCGCGCCAGAGGTCCATGATGCCTTCACTGCGAATCAAGGTTCCGATGGCATTACCGCCGGGAGTCGAATGGTCAGCGTGACGCTGAACCGCGCATCTCGACGGTGAGCCAGGCCCGGGCGTAGGCCCACCATTGCTTGGCCGTGGGCACGGCGATGCCCAGGGCCGCCGCGGTTTCCTCGAAATTCATGCCGACGAAATAACGCAGCTTCACCAGTTCCGCCTTGCGCGAATCAACGGCGCTGAATTTTTCCAGCGCCTCATTGACCCGCAGCAAGGTGTCGTCGTCCAAAGCAGGGGATGGAATTTCAATCTCATCCGCATCCAACGGCACAACGCCGCCTCCACGCTTGGCCGCCAGCCGCCGCCGGGCGCGTTCAATCAGGATGCGGCGCATGGCCTCGGCCGCGGCACCGAAAAAGTGGGCCCGGTTTTCGAATCGCGCCGCCTCATCCCCGGCCAGCCGCAGCCACGCCTCATGCACCAGCGCCGTGGGCTGCAATGTCTGGCCGCGGGCTTCGCCGGCCATCTTCTGTGCGGCGAGCCGGCGGAGTTCCCCGTAAACCAGCGGGAGCAGTTCTTCAGCGGCTTTAGGATCTCCGGCAGACGCGGCTTGAAGCAGTTGAGTGACGTCGGACATGTTTCGGGCAGATTAGCAAAAATGGATGAGGGCATCCAGCTTCCCGTTTACCCGGTCATTCATCCGAGTTAACGGCGTCCAGGTACATTTAAAACCTGCGCCCGGCCATTTCTTCGTCACGTCAATACCGGCTTTGCCGCCCGTGTTCATTTGCCGGTCGTTTCCGCCACCGATTTCATTTGCCCAAGTCCCTTTTCGAAATCGACGCCGATCGTTTTGTCGAAGTCCACGAACAGGTGGAATGCCTTCGCCACGAAATTATTTTTGCCGAACATGCTCCAGGTCACGGCGGTTTGATTGCCGTCGGCCTTGAAGGCGAACTCCGCGGTGTGGGTGGCTTTGAAGGGTTTCAGGAATTCCAGTTTGATTCGGATCAGATCGTTCGGGCGGCTCTCCATGATGGTCATGCGCCCTTCGCCCACCTTTTTGTTGCCGGCCCACGAATAACTCGCGCCGGTTCCCGCTGATGGGCCTTCGAAAGTTCGCTTGAGCGCGGGATCCATTTTCTCCCACGGCGACCATGCCTTCCATTGGCGGAGGTCGTTCACTTGCGCGAACACCACCGCCGCCGGAGCTGACACGGCAGTCGAGCGTGTGACGCGAAAATCGGCGGGCCGCGTGACGACGACGATGACGAACGCGACGGTGATTACTGCAATGGCGATGAGGATCAGGTTCAACATGAGATTTTCGCCGGATGTTGCTTTGTTTGCGGGTTTTTCGGGGAATCAGCCTCCCGCCATGGCCCCGACGATCAGGAACGGCTCCGCGCCGTTGATAACCGCGTCGGGTAATTTCGTCTCATGTGGTTCAAGCGACAGGTCTTCCTTGCAGGCAAAGAACCGGACGAATGGCCGGCGCTTCAGGGTGACATGGTCGCGAATCGTCCCGCGCAGCACCGGATAGCGCGCTTCGAGCGCGTCGAGCACGGAGCGCAGCGTGGCGGGCCCTTCGACCTCAAGCTGCACCTCGCCGTCAATCCGCGCCAGGTTTCGAAGGTGATATGGCAGCACCACGTGGATCATAGTAAGTTTTTGGACTGCGGCGGGAAGCGAAGCGCCACGCCGCTTTCCGGATCTGACGGTCGCGTCAAAAGCGGTGTCGCCGCTGCACTCTGCCACCGCACTCCAAATTCTTCTCGATCCTTTCGTGCCATTTCGTGCCTTTCGTGGTTTAACTCATCGCAGCGTTTGCACCTCGACCGACAGAACCGCCGGCAGGTCGCGGACAATGGGATTCCACGTGTCGCCACTGTCGGCGGAAGCGTAAACCTGTCCGCCGGTTGTGCCGAAATAGATGCCGCACGGTTCGAGCGAATCCACGGACATGGCGTCGCGCAGCACGTTCACGTAACAATCCTTCTGCGGCAGGCCTTTCGTGAGCGCTTCCCATTCGTTGCCACCCGTCCGGCTGCGATACACGCGCAGCTTGCCGTCCGGTGGAAAATGCTCGGAGTCGCTCTTGATGGGAACCACGTAGATGGTTTCCGGTTCGTGCGCGTGAACATCAATCGGAAAACCAAAATCGGACGGCAGATTGCCACTGACCTCGCACCATTGACTCGCCGGCGTTGTCGGTGCGCATCACGTCCCAATGCTTCTGCATGAACAGCACGTCCGGACGCGACGGGTGCAGGGCAATGCGATGAACGCAGTGTCCGACTTCCGCGTCGGAGTCGGGCAGTTCCCATTTGGATTTCAACCCGCGATTGATGGGCTTCCAGGTTTTGCCGCCGTTTTCACTGCGAAAAGCGCCGGCAGCGGAAATCGCGACGAAAATCCGGTTCGTGTTCTTCGGATCGAGAATGATGGTATGCACGGCCATGCCACCCGCGCCGGGCTGCCAAAGATGGCCCTTGGCGCTGCGCAATCCGGAAAGCTCCTTCCATGTCTTGCCACCGTCCACGGTCTTGAAAATCGCCGCGTCCTCCACCCCGGCGAAGGCCACGTCCGGATCGGTCAGCGACGGTTCGATGTGCCACACGCGTTTGAATTCCCACGGATGCTGCGTGCCATCATACCACTTGTGCGTGCCCACCTCGCCGGCATAAACGAACTTGTTGCTTTCGCCCTTGGGCATGCCCTCCGGGCTTTTCAACTCCTCCGGGCTGCTGCCGGGTGTGTTCCAGGTTTTGCCGCCGTCATCCGAACGCTGAATGATCTGACCGAACCAGCCGCTTGTCTGCGAGGCGTAGATGCGATTCGGCTCAACCGGCGAACCTTTCAGGTGATAAATCTCCCAACCCGCGAAGTGCGGGCCGCTGACATTCCACTTCTGGCGCTTGCCGTCTGCGCTCAGGATGAATGCACCCTTCTTCGTTCCGACCAATACCCGGATTTTGCTCATGAGTTTCTCCTGTTTCGATTTGTATTTCGTGATTTTGACGGGCTTTTGCAAATTGTCTCCTTTGACTTATTTCTTCAGTCCGAATTCAATTTTTTATCTCTTCCGGCAGTTCGTCAAGCCGGTTCTCCACCCCCAACATAAATGTCCCATCCAACACCCTCTAAGAATCGTTTCTCCGATTTTTGGGTGGATGAGCGCACGGTAGATTGAAATATGATCTGGCGCACTGTCCCGCAGCGCACAGATTTTCAGCCAAGGACCGCGCGACCTGTGTTTTTCGATGAAGTGAATTGCCAGGATCACTATCAATCAGTGCAATCAGTTGGTAGCTCTGTTGGATTACAGACAGGTCGAGTTGATCCATGATGTCACGATCCAAAGGCCGGACTTTGATACGGCTGCGGTCGGGCAAGCCCATTTTATGGAATGCATCAGCTTCGACTGAAGTTCATGGCGTCCGCTGCGCGCGGCGTTCTATTTCGGTGATATCCTTTAACGACGGGGCGGGCCAAAGCTGGATGGAATCGGGAGTCACGGAAACCAGCGTTTCGTCACCAGTCAGAAACGCCACTTGATTGATGTCGCGGCGACCGGCGAGCGTCAGCACCTCCTGGCCGTCGGCGACATTCCAAAGCTTGATGAAGCCGTCACCCGTGCCCGCGGCGAGGCGCTGGCCGTCCGGACTGAAGGCGACGGAGTTGACGCCCAGCAGGTTCGCGCGGAGGGTGGCCTGCCGCTTGCCGGTGGTGACGTCCCACAGGCCGGCCGTCCCGTCCCAACTGGCACTGGCCAGCCGGCGTCCATCCGGTGAGAAACCCAAAGAGTTGATCCGTCCTTTGTGCCCGGTCATTCGAAAGCGCTGAGTACCGGTGCGCAAATCCCAAAGGTGAATGTTGTCCTGCTGGTCGCTGCCGGCCAGCAGAAGCCCGTCGCGGGAAAAGCAGAGGCAATAGAAGTCCGGACCCGCATTGGTCAAGGTGAGGATCGGGTCAAAGTTTCCAGTGTTATGCACGCGAACCAGGCCACCCACCGCGGCACTGGCCAACTGCTTCCCGTCAGCGGAGAGGGCGAGGACGGCAACCGGGCTCGATTGCCCGGCCGAAGATTTTACCTCACGCCCGGTGTTGAGATCCAGCGCGCCCACCCGGCCGTCAGCATAGCCAAGATAAACCCGGCTCCCGCTGGAATCGATGAGTCCGATGGTGGCATTGGTGGTCGGCAATCCATTAGGAACAAATTCCCGCACGTCGCGCAGGCTTCGCGTCTCTCCGATGGTCAGGCGGCCTCCGGCAAAAACCAGGAACCATTGGCCGTCGGGAGAAACAGACCCGTCCCCGCTCGACAGAAATGTGCCCGGCGGGAAGATTCGCCGGGCCGGGGCAGCCGGTTTGGGATCCACGTTCCAGAGTTTCACGGTTTCGTCCTTGCTGCCGGAGGCCAGGATTTTGCCGTCCGGCGAGAAGGCGAGACACCAGACTTCGTTCAGGTGACCCTGGAGCACCTGGACTTGCTGCCAGGTGGCCGTGTCCCAGAGCCGGATGCGTTGGTCAGCGCCGCAACTGGCCAGCAGCCGTCCGTCCGGGGAGAACTTCACGTCCCAGACCAGCGAGGCGTGGTTGGTCAATTGAATCAGCTCGGCCTGGCGCTGGAGATCCCATACCCGGATCGTGCCCTCGCCGCCGCCCGAAGCGAGGCGGGATTCGTCCGGCGACAGGGCGAGGGAAGTAATCCAGTGAGTGTCGCCCTTCAGCAAAGCCACCTCGCGCTGCGTGGCGAGATCCCAAACCCGGATTGTGAGGTCCTCGCCGCCGGCCGAATACAACTTGCTGGCGTCATGGGAGAACACGAGTTTTCTAACGGGAGATTTGTGACCGTAAAGCGTGGCGACCTTCGCCCGGGTGAGGAGGTTGAAGATTTGGATGGTCGAGTCGTTGGCGGCAATGGCGATGACATCGCTCCTGGGTGAAAAAGCGACCGCTGCGTAAAGTTCATCAGCCCGGACATCGAATTCGGCAATTTCTCGCCTCGTGGCAACGTCCCACAATCGGCAGCCGCGGCCCTTGCTGCTCACGGCCAACCATCGGCCATCGGGAGAGAATGCCAGGCTGCTCACCGGGCTGCCCAGATCCAACTCACCGGCAGGGAGACGGTTCTTCCAGTCCCAGAATTTGACCTTGCTGTCGTAGGCGCCAGAGGCGAGCAGGTCGTCCGTGGGCGAAAACTCCACGGCGCTGACGGCGTGGTCATGGGAACCCAGCGTGGCGAGTTCATCACTGCGGCTGCGCTTCCAGAGATATCGCCACTCCCAGCCGCGCCGGTCGGTCTGGCCTGCGTGGGGACGATTTCGATTCAACAACTCCTGCCCGCGTCCAAGATTGTTCATGTCGAGGGCCTGAAGAATGAGGTTCATGTCCGTGGCATAGGCCAGATCCTCGGCCCGTTCACGTTGCTGGCGTTCACCCGCGGCACTGGCCTCGGCGGCCAGGCGCTGTTTCTCGGCTTCCTGACGTTGAATCTGCTCGCTCATCCGCGCCTTCCGTTCCCGGAGATAGGACGCACCGGAGAAGACCAGGGCCAGCAACAACGCAACCGTGATGGCCGCAGCCGAGGCATACACCAGTTTGTTTCGCCGCCACGCTTTCTGCAAACGATACGCCGTGCTCGGCGGTCGGGCGACGACCGGCTCATTGTTCAAGTGCCGATTGAGGTCGGCGGCCAATCCGTTGGCTGTCTCGTAACGCCGCGTCCGGTCCTTCTCCAGACACTTCATCACGATCCAATCCAGATCGCCCTGAAGCTGGTGCATCAGCTTCGAGGTGTCCGCCGAACGCCGCTTGGCCGTCGTCGTCAACTCCTCGCCCTTCAACGTCGCAAACCGTGTGCTCGGCCGCACCGGCTCCTTCTCGCGAATCGTCTTGCGCATCTGCGTCAATGCCCGAGGCCATCAGCTCCTTCGCATCAAACGGCGTGCTGCCGGCCAGCAGTTCGTAAAGCAACACGCCCGAGCGAATAAATGTCGCTGCGCGTATCAATGTCCAGGCCGCTCATCTCCGCCTGCTCCGGACTCATGTAAGCCGGCGTGCCGATGAACTGATGCAACTGCGTGTAAACCGTCGCGTCCGTCAGCCGTCCTTCCGTCGCTTTGGCGATGCCGAAATCAATCACCTTGGGCACCGGCACGCCGTCGTGCAGCGTGACGAGGATGTTCGAGGGCTTGATGTCGCGGTGGATGATGCCCTTCTGGTGCGCGTGCTGGATGGCCTGGCAAATCTTGATGAACAGGTCGAGCCGTTCCCTGGTGGAGAGATTGTTCTGGTCGCAGTAATCGGTGATGCGGATGCCGCGCACCAGTTCCATCACGAAGAAGGGCCGGCCCGTCTCGGTGGTGCCGGCATCGAGCACCTTGGCGATGTTCGGATGATCCATCATCGCCAGCGCCTGCCGCTCCGCCTCGAACCGGGCGACCACCGCCTTGGTGTCCATGCCCAGCTTGATGACCTTGAGCGCAACGCGTCGCCGCACCGGCTCGGTTTGTTCGGCGACATAGACCACGCCGCAGCCGCCTTCGCCGAGCCGCTCCATCAATTTGTAACGGCCGAGCGTCTGGCCCACGGCTTCATCCGGCGCGTCGGCCAGATCGAGTTTCATCGTCGCCTTGACGGCGGGCGCGGTCTCAGGCGAGCAATTCATCCGGTGCGTCGTGCGCGGCCAGCAGGGCTTCAAGCCGCTGGCGCAAGGCGGGGTCGCCGGCGCAAGCCTGATCCAGAAAGGCCCGGCGCGCCGGCGCCTGGCGGCAACTCGACTGCCGCGCGAAACAGCGCTTCTTCGCGGTTTTGCGAGGCTGGCATGTCAGATCGGGATTGACCCATTCAATCCTACATGCGCATTCGGCCAACTAAAAGTATGAATAAATCTTTCATATACTTTTTGCGCCCGGTTTGCGCATGATGAGGATGAAGCCTATGAACACGAACGAATTCAAATTCTATTGTTCCCACTGCGATCAACCGCTGAAATGCGACCCGTGCCATGCCGGACGGCAGATTCAATGTCCGGCGTGCCAGCATCTTATCCGCATCCCCAATCCGCCGCCGGGCACCGGCTTCACCCACGTGCAGCCGGAATCCGGCCGCACTTGGGACACGCATGTGCCGAAGGGCCAAAAAGCCTGATTCGGCCGGGAGTCGAATGGTCAGCGCGACGCCGAACCGCGCATCTCGACGGTGAGCCAGGCCCGGGCGTAGGCCCACCATTGCTTGGCCGTGGGCACGACGCGCCGGGCGGTGGACCGCCGCCGCTCCAGTAACTTTTCAATTCTTTGCCGGCGGCGGGTAATTCATGAGTTTGTCCGCCCACTCGATGAAGTATTTCATGTTCGAACGATCCTCATGTCCGCCGTCGTGCTGGCGCCACGCGAGTTCGCCGTCCAACAGGCCCGTGTTCACCGGAGGTTTTTGGGCGACGTGATAATCGTTGGTATCGCCGATGTCTTTTGCCCCCAGCAAACGGAACACCGGGCCGGCGGCGACGGTGGCCATGTAACTGCCCTGATGATCAAGCCAGTTGGCATCGCCTTTTTCGGGCACGCCGTAGCTGATGAAAGTCGGACGCGGCGCACACAAGGCGATCAATTCAGGCGCGTCCACGGGCAAATCATTCGCGGTCTTGCTGCCAAAAGTCGCTTCCGCCGCGCCGTATTTCAAAAAATTGCCCGCCATCCAATGATATTCACCCGAACCCGTCAGATTTTCCACCGCTTCGCCGAAATCGCGGCGATGCGGCTTCGCTCCGCCTTCACCGGAAGAACCGACCAGTACCATCGCAAAACGCGGCTCAAACGCCATCGTGACCAGCGCCGCCTTGCCGAAACGCGAGACGCCTTCGATGCCCACGTGCTTCGCGTCAACCGTCGGATCGGTTTCGAGATAATCCAGTCCGCGCGCCGCGCCCCAGGCCCACGCGCGCAATGCGCCCCAATCGTCCGGCTTGCGCGGCTGACCTTTGTTGCACAAGCCGATGATGCCCTTCGTCAATCCCGCGCCGTTGTCAGCCTGGATGCTGGCGGGAATGATGGTCGCATAACCCCAGCCTGCGGCGATCAATTGTTCCGTGGACGGCGGATCAGCGAATTTGACGTTGCGGAAGAATGCGCTGAACCGGTTCGTCGGCTCAGGCTCGCCCGGCCGCAGCGGAAAACCGCCGCCGCCAAAACCGCCGAACATCATCAACACTGGCACCCGGCCTTTCACCTTCGCCGGCGTCACCAGCGTCATTTGAATGTCCACGTTGATGCCGGGACAGGCGGAATTATCCACGTGCCCAACCAATTGCTTCGCGACGACGGGAAGTTTGCCGACGACGCGGTCCGTCGCCTGCGTTGTGACCATCCAAGTCATTTTGGGAACATCTTTGGGCACGCGCCCGACGACTTCGCGCTCGAAATCCTCCACAATTTCCGGGCGACGCTGCTTCCACCACATTTCGGGAGTCGCGACCTTTTGCCCGTTCTTCAACGTGAGCGCATCCGGCCAATCGGGATAAGGATTGGCTTTTGCCTGATCATAATTGGCGAGGTTGTTGGTGGCATTGGCATTGCCGTTTCGCCCCGGCCGCAACTTCATGATGCCCAACTGCTCCATCATGTTCCGATGGTCCTGTTCCGTCGTCCAGTTCAGCGGAGCGGGTGCGGCATTGGGATTGGCAGGTTCAGTCTGAGCCGATAAAGAGCTGGCGAAAGCCACCAGGGTTAATCCGGCAGAGATACTGTTAAATCGCGACCAAAGAATTCTGGCAAAAGTGCACATAACTGGAATTGGGACCGCCGAATGGAAAGACAGGCCGGTGCCGCGTGCAAGGCAAATCCGCAAATGATCACGCTGATGCAGCAACCACCGCAGGACATCCCGCGCGTGATGGAAATCGCGAAAAAATTCGGGCTGGAAATCCTGCGCCGCCCGGCGTGTGAATGCAAATCTAGTTGGAATCAGGCCAAAGCTGGAGCCCGCGAAGGTATCCTTCGTTAAGCGCCAAGGGCGAAGGAACGAAAACCACCAGCCAGACAAACATCACCATCAAGCGCGGATGGCCATTCAGGAAATGGCGTTCCACAAGGATGCCGACCGCTTGAAGGAGGAAGTAAACCATCATCGTGCCGAAAAGAATTCTGCCCGTGACACAGTAAAGCGGGACGTTAATCACGCATTCGTGCAGCATGCCGGAAGCCGCAAAGACCAGGAACAGCGCGAACATGGGGCGACGGCGTAATCGGCCGAAGATGACGTAGCGAAACCAGTCGCTGGCCCAAAGATTCCATCGGTTGCCCCAAAAATCCGCAATGCTCCGCGCCGCCCACGGACGGCAATGCAGCGCGGGAAGCAGGCAGCCGCAGGGCAGCAGGAACAGGTTCATAATGGCCACGAGCGATTCTCCGATCAGAAGCAGAAGTGGCACGGCAAGATAGCTCAGGAGAATTCCGTGAATTTGAAAACCACGGACCAGTTGCCAATAGACCCAATAACTCAACAACACAGCGGCAAACAGCATCAGGATTCGCAGCACCACCGGCCCGGCGCCGGTTGCCCGTTGCACGCGCAAGACCGAGTTGGGCGAAAACAGCACCCACGACATGGCTCTTCGCTCTATTTCACGTTTGGCCGGCAGCAACAACGCCACCAGCTTCATCACGAATGCCATCACCACCACCGCGAGCAGGAGAAACACGGTCATCTGCCAGTTGGGATTGTCCGGCAACATCATCCGATGCGGAACTTACTTGAGCGGCGTGATTACATCCAGCCCAAGGTGGCGCGTGGTGGCCGTCTGCAAAGACCATCCCGCGCGGGATGGAGATTGCGAAAAAATTCGGGCTGGAATTCTGCCGCCGCCCGGCGCGTGAGCGCGAATCCGGCCGCAAACACGTTGCGACAATCCCAACGGGATTGCGTCCTCCAGCCCAAGGTTGCCGAGCTTGCGAGGCTACCTTGGGTTATCGTTTGGTAATAAATTCAACCGCAACGCGGTTGTGGCAAATCCGCAACCAACGATTCAAGCCCAAACATATTTCTCATCCCATTCAATCTCGTGCCGTTTCAACAACGCGCGCAACTCGTCCTGAAAATCCACCTTGCGATGATGCTCCTCTTGCCCGGCGATGTATTGCGTCACCGGCTCCAAGTTGGATTGGCTCACGGAAAAATCCGCGTAGCCGCCTTGCCACTCGAAATCGGTGTAATCGGGACCGCGTTCCTTGAGCCAGAGATTCGACACACGTTTCAATTCCTTCACCCATTCGGCCTGGGTGATGGTGCGTCCAAATCGCGCGAGCAGATGCACATGGTCTTCCACGCCGCCGATTTGGATCGGCGCACAATCGAGTTGTTTGGAAATACCGCCTAGATACGAATGCAGTGCGTCACGCGTGACCTTGTCGCGCAGCAAGGGCCGACGGTCTTTGGTGGAAAACACGAGATGAATGTAAACGGCGGAAAGGGATTGTGGCATGAGCAGAAGAATGGCGAATTGCGTTGGCATTTTCCAATCCCAAAGGGATTGTGTCCTCCAGCCCAAGGTTGCCGGTCAGCGCGGCTACCTTGGGGCACGATGCGGAAATGGATATCAACCGCAACGGGGTTGTGGCGAATGTCGCACGCGATGGACGGATGGAAATGGCCGCAATCGCGTTGCGGTTGGGAATTATTTGCGGACGATGACCCAGGGTAGCTCGTTCCTCGCAACCCTGGGCTTTGGGACGGAACCCCGTTGGGATTCGCGGATGTCCACGATCTCGGGGAAGTTCATCTTGAAGATCGGCAGGAACAATTTCACGCTCGCGCCGCCGATGTCAAAATCCTCCATCGTCGGAATGCCGACATCGTCGCCGGATAACTGCGTCCTGACGATCGGGATGGAGTGGCGAAAAAATCCGGGCTGGCAATCCTGCTGCTGCCTGGCGCATGATTGATCCGGCGTTGTGTCCAACAAATGATTATGACACCGGAAAAAGAAATCATCCACGTCGGGCAGATTGAAATTCGGTTTCTGCTCGAAAGCAAAGACTCCAACGGCCAGTTGGCCATGCTTGAGTTCACCGTTCCAGCGGGCGTGAAAGTTCCGGCGCCGCATTCGCACACGCACTACGACGAAACCATTTACGGTCTGGAAGGCGTGATGACGTTCACCGTCAACGGCCGCGCCGTAGCGACATCGGGCCGGGCGAAACGCTGTTTATTCCCCGCGGTGCGGTGCATGGTTTCAACAATTTGAAATCGGCCTGCGCCATGGCGCTTGCCGTCGTGACGCCGGCTCTGATCGGGCCGGATTTCTTTCCGGGAAATGGCGGCCATCGTCAATGCCGGTAGCCCGCCGGATCTGGAGAAAATCAAAGCGGTGATGACCCGGCATGGACTCGTTCCCGCGCCGACGCAGAAATGAACCGGCGCGCAGGCGTCCGACTGCAAAAACCCGCGCAGGTGGGAAATGGCGAAAAAAATCTGGCTGGAATTTCCGTCAGAGTAAATCTATTTATACGAGGAAATTTTATGAGTAACACAAAAGCAAAGAACGCCATCTGTCTTTGGTTCAACAAGAATGCGCAGGACGCGGCGAACTTTTACGCCGGCACTTTCCCGGACAGCAAAGTATTGGCGATTCACAAAGCGCCGGGCGACTACCCGGGTGGCAAGAAAGGGCAAGTCCTTACCGTGGAGTTTACGGTGTTGGGCATTCCGTGTTTGGGCCTCAATGGCGGCCCGCAGTTTAAACATTCCGAAGCGTTCTCGTTCCAGGTCGCGACGGACACGCAGGAGGAAACGGATCGCTATTGGAACGCCATTGTCAGCAACGGTGGTCAGGAAAGCGCGTGCGGCTGGTGCAAAGACCGTTGGGGAATTTCCTGGCAAATCGCGCCGCGAGTGGTAATGGATGCGCTGGCCGCCGGCGGCGCTGAAGCCAAACGCGTCTTCGCCGCGATGATGGAAATGGGCAAGATCGACATCGCCAAAATCAACGCCGCGCGACGCGGTTGATGGGAACGCAGCGTTAAGACCCGCGGCAACCGCAGGACATCCCGCGCGTGATGGAGATTGTGAAAAATTCGGGCTGGCATTCCTGCCGCCGCCCGGCGCGTGAGTGTAGGCTGATTATTCCACGACCTCCTCGTCCGGGTCGTGCATCATGTCTCCGACGTTGTCCGGCTTTCCTTCGGCACGTCGTTTCAACGCCTTGTTGAATTCCCTGAGCGCGATTGCTTCACGCTTCGTGAGATTGCTCGCTTTCACTTTGGCCAACTTGAACAATCTTCTCCAGAAACTCGCTGCCTTTGTTGTCAGAGATTGCGTTGAGGGCATTCGTCACCACCCCTCGCTCAAATAGCAGCAGGAACACAAGGCGGGGGAAATCTGCATTGGCCTTCACGAGCTGAAACACCTGAAGAATCTCGTCGGGACTCAATCGGTCAATGTCGTCAATGACGACAAGAACCGGACGAGGCAACTTTGCCATGAGGCTGCAAAGTTCAGCTTTCAATTCGTGCAGACTCTTTCCCTCGGCGTCGCCTTTGGCGGCAAGTGCCTCAGAACCTTTCTTGCTAACTGAAGCTGCCGCCGTCAGTCCACCGGCAGCCGCCTCAATCACCGGGCCATCGGGTTTGCCCAAGAGAGTTCGTAGCGAGCCGATGGATTTTGCGACTGACCCCGCCAAAGTGAGGAGGCCGGAGTAATACTTCAGCTTTGCGGCACGCTTGCTCATATCACGGGGCGGCCCTTCTTCGCCTAGCGCAATCCCCAACTCACGGAAGAATGTGGCTGGGATGTCACCAGTTCCTGAAAGTTGCCAAGGATTGAATTCCATTACAGGAATTGTCGCAGCACGCTTTCGCCGGACTGCTTCAAGCACCATGTTTTTCACAGAGCTTTTCCCAGAACCCCACGCGCCGTAAAGCGCGACAACGAGTGAATCATTTCCGTCCCATGACTTAAGGTCGTCTGCGAGACGCTCGGCGAACTTCGCCCGTTTTAGAACGTCGTCTTTCTTCGAACGAATTGGCCGGTCTGAAGAATAGAAATGCTTCGAGCGTTTATGTTTTTCGGCTTTCATGCACTTTGAGCCTCATCACGTCGGCTGTTACAGGTTGAAAAGCTTTTCCACCTTCGCCTTCACCGCGTCATCCATCTTGATGAGCGGCGGCCAGGGACGCTTGAAACCTTCACCGGGCAGTTTCTTTGTCGCGTCTATGCCCAGCTTGCTGCCGATGGCCATTTCGCTGGTGGCGTGGTCGAGCACGTCGGCCGGGCCTTTGGTGAAGATGCTGTCGCGCTGCGGGTCGGTGTTGGCCGTGAGATGGAACAGCACTTCGCTGGTGTTATGGACGTTCACGCCGGCGTCCACCACCACGATGTATTTGGTGAACATCATCTGGCCCATGCCCCAGAGGCCGTGCATGATTTTGTAGGCCTGCATCGGGTAGGTCTTTCTTGATGCTCACGAAAACGAGGTTGTGGAACACGCCTTCCGCCGGCAGCGCGATGTCCACGATTTCCGGGAAATTCATCTTGAAGACCGGCAGGAACAATTTCACGCTCGCGCCGCCGATGTAAAAATCTTCCATCGGCGGCATGCCGACAATCGTCGCCGGATACACCGCGTCCTTGCGATGCGTGATGGCGGTGACGTGAAACACCGGATACGGCTCGGGCAACGTGTAATAGCCGGTGTGGTCGCCGAACGGCCCTTCCTCGCGCAACGGTTCCTTCGGATCAACGTAACCTTCGATGACGAAGTCGGCATTGGCGGGAACTTCGAGGTCGTTGGTCTCGCATTTGACGAGTTCGACGGATTTCTTGCGGAGATAACCGGCGAGCAGAAATTCGTCGAGGCCGTCGGGCAGCGGCGCAGTGGCGGCGAAGGTGAACACGGGGTCGCCGCCGATGAAAATGGAAACCGGCATCCGCGTGCCGGTTTCGTAATAACGGCGTCCATGCCGCGCGCCGACTTTCTGGAGCTGCCAGTGCATGCCGGTGGTGCGGTCGTCGTAAATCTGGATGCGATACATGCCCACGTTGCGTTCGCCGGTGTCAGGGTCTTTGGTCACGACGCACGGCAGCGTGATGAAACGTCCACCGTCGAGAGGCCAGCACTTTTGAATTGGGAGATTGAGCAAAGTAGCGCAGCCGTCTCGGCTGCTGCTTGTTTCATTTCCCTCTCCCTCGCGCAGGCGGGACGCCTGCGCTACGTTGATGTCCGGTGCTTTCGGCCACGGTTCGGTTCGCGATGGCGGCACGTCAAATTTTTGAATGACTTCCTTGCACGGGCCGTTCTTCACCAACTTTCGGTTTGGCATGGCGCAGATCGAGCGCCTGGCCGAGCAGTTTGATGGCTTCGCGAAAACTGGTCGGCGGCTTGGCTTTCATGAGCGAACCCAGTTCGGCGGCGACTTCGTCCACGGAATTCGCGCCCAGGCTCAGGGCCATGCGCTTGTGCGAACCCATCGTGTTGATGGCGAGCGGAAACGGCGAGACTTGGCCGTTGACGGTCGGTTTCTCGAACAGCAGCGCCTTGCCGCCGCCGGGCGATTTCATTTCGCGATCGGCGATCTCGGTGATTTCGAGTTCGGTGGCGACGGGCTGGGAAATGCGTTTGAGTTCGCCAGCCTTGTCGAGCTGGTTGACGAAATCGCGGAAGGAATCAAAAGCCATACGCGCGCGAGGCTAACACAACCGCGCCGAGGAGAAAACCGTTAATCCAACCGCTAATCATCGCTAATCCACGCTGATAAACTGCGGATTAGCGGGAATCAGCGCGGATTAGCGGTCAAAATTTTCCGCGCTCTATTTCGGCAGCAAATCGGCGACCAGCGCGCGTTCTTCCTTCAATTCGTTCACGGTCGCATCAATTTTGCCGCGGCTGAATTCGTTGACCGAAACACCTTGGACGATTTCGAGCTTTTGGCCGTTGCTGCGAACGGGGAAGGAACAGATCAAGTTCTTCTCGATGCCATAGCTGCCATCGGAGCAGACACAGACGCTGTGCCAATCGCCCGCGGGCGTCGGCTCAATGATGGAACGGACACTGTCCACGACGGCGTTGGCGGCGCTGGCGGCGCTGGACAAACCGCGCGCCTTGATGACGGCCGCGCCGCGTTGCTGAACGGTCGAAATGAATTCACCCTTGAGCCAGGCTTCGTCCGTGATGACGCTGGTCACCGGTTTGCCGCTGATTTTCGCGTTATAAAAATCGGGATATTGCGTCGCGGAATGGTTGCCCCAAATGGCAACGTTGCTGACGGCGGTCACGTCCACGCCGGCCTTTTTGGCGAGTTGGGCTTTGGCGCGGTTTTCGTCGAGACGCGTCATGGCGAAGAACCGGTCACGCGGCACGTCCGGCGCGTTGTTCATGCAAATCAGGCAGTTCGTGTTGCAGGGATTGCCGACGACGTGGATGCGCACGTCGCGGGCGGCATTTTTTTGAATCGCCCTGCCCTGCCCGATGAAAATTTTCCCATTGATGCCGAGCAAATCCTTGCGTTCCATGCCGGCCTTGCGCGGCACACTGCCGACGAGCAGCGCCCAGTTCACGCCGCGAAACCCTTCATCGAGATTCGCCGTCGGCACGATGCCCTTGAGCAGCGGGAACGCGCAGTCGTCGAGTTCCATCACCACGCCGCCGAGCGCGGGCAAGGCGGGTTCGATTTCGAGCAAATGCAAAATGACGGGCTGGTTCGGTCCGAACATTGCGCCGGAGGCAATGCGGAACAGGAGTGCGTAGCCGATTTGGCCGGCGGCGCCGGTGACGGCCACGCGAATGGGTGTCTGGCTCATAATTAAAGTGGGGGGTGATTATATGACGCCATCAACGCTGCGCAAGCACGGAGCATCTGCGTTACTTTTAATTCGAGACGTCTGCAAAACAACTGTAGCGGCGCTCTGCGAGCGCCGAAAGCTGCTGGATTTCAGCCAAAAACGGCGGTCACAGACCGCCGCTACAAGGAAAATACGCCGTGCAGCAGTTTCAACTCGTGGGTTCCTCCGTCACATCAAACCGCTCGAACAGTTTGCCGAGCAACATCACGCCAAAGCCGGCTTCCACCGCCAGAATCATTGTCGCCGCGAGCGACGCCGGCAGCACGGCGGTGGCCGGACCGAACGACGCGAAATTCAGCAGGAAAAAGACGCCAACGAACGCGGCGGCGGCGGGCAGGAGCGCCAGCAGCAGAGCAAGCAGTTGTCCCAACGCAAAAATCAACCGCTGGCCAGTGGCTTCGATTCCGCGCGGACTGTCCTTGCCGGTTTGAATCCACGACGGGAACAACAGCACGGCGGCATTCGGAATCAGCAACAGGAGCACATCCAGCACCGGCAACACGACCGCCGCGGCGAGGGCAATGGCCAGAAACAGGACTTCCTGTTTGACGGGCAGGTAAAAAATAAGCCCGGCGCCAACCAGCAACAGCAGCCATTGGAACAACGCCAGCACGGCCACCGGCGCGAGGATTTCGCCCAGGGCAATCTGCCAGCCGCGCAGCGGAAAGGTTTTCAGGATGTCCGCCAGCGGCAGGTCGTTCCGAAAATCCAGACGCAACAATTGCGGTCCCAGCAGCAGCGAATAGCCCAAGGCAATGGCGATCAGGAATTCCCCGACGATGGAAAATCCATGGCTTCGGGGTTTACTGGCAAACATGACGCCGAAAACGACCACAACGACGATGATGGAAATCCAGAGGCGAACCGAAAAGATCTGGCGGACGCCGATCAGATTTTTCCAGAGAAACGCCGTGGCGGACGGTCCGGTGGCGTCCAGCTTAAACCATGGGCGTCTGGCCTTTTGATTTTTCTTCGCGCCCTGCCAGTTGCCGGCGCGCACGGCGGCGATGCGCACGGCCAGTTTCTGCGAAGCTTCCACCGAGGCCTCCTCGAAGGCCACGTCGGAATAAATGACCCACAGGTAGTGAAGCAAAAAGAGCAGCAGCGCCGGGGCCAGCGCAACGAAAAACGCCGGGGCGTCGGGCGCGAGAAATGGCCGCACCACCAGCCGGAACGGATACAGCAGATACAGCGCCGGGCCGGCGGTCAAAACCCGCTGCGCGTAATCCAGAATCGCATTGAGATCGGCGGTGTCGGCGGAACTCAATGCCGGCAGCGTTCGTTTTGCCCAAACCCAGACGGCACCGGCCATCGCCACCGCCAACCCGAAGACCAGCAGCCGCCGGAGCCAGTTGGAAATGCCGCGATCCAGCAGCATCGTCCGGGCAAATGAGGAGCCAAGGAAGTGAAGATTGAGCGTCGAGAGAATCAGCCACCAGCCGAATGCGTGAATCCAGGCATTGCCGCCGAACCGCCGGGAAAACAACGTGAATAAAAGCGTGGTGAACAGAATTCCAAACTGCGAACGCAAGAGCTTGAAGTGAATCAGGGTGCGCCGGGTGATGGGGGCGGGGAAAAGAAATGCCACTTCGGCCTCGGTGAACGTGAGCGCGGCGCGTTCATGCGGAATAATCCATGCCAGCAGCACGATGACGAAGAGCGCGAGCGCGCCAACCAATTCAAAAAGCTGCAGATGTTCCGGTGAAACGACCATATTCACCGTCGGCCGCCCGCCGAACCCGTGAAAAAGGTAGCGAAAGAAATAAAAGTAGAAATAAAGTCCGCCCACGATGGCGCCGACGAGGTATTTCGGCTGCTTGAGCCGCTTGAACCGGCTGACCAGCCGGTTGCGGACCGTGTGGTATTGCAGGTAGAGCAACGCGGCGATCATCGTTCGTTTCAGGGTGGCAGCCCGTCCTCCGTAGCAGGGCCACTGCGGAGGGTGGAACCGGCGGAACGGCCGGCGCGCTCGTGCCGGAATCACTCGTGGCGCGGAAGAAAATTTCCTCGAGATTGGCATCACCAGGCTGTTCGGAAAATTTCCGGGTCACTTCTTCAAGCGTGCCGTCAATGATCTTCCGCCCGTTCTTCAAAATCAGGAGGCGCGAACAGATTTCCTGGACCAGGTGCAGCAGGTGCGAGCTGATGATGATGGCCGCGCCGTCGCGCGCCCGTTTCAAAATGGAATCCTTCATCCGGCGGATGCCGAGGGGATCCAGCCCGGTCAACGGTTCGTCAAAGTAAATGACCTTCGGCGAGTGCAGCAGGCCGCAGGCGATGGCGAGCTTCTGTTTCATGCCGCGGGACAGTTCGCCGGGCAGCGCGTCCCGTTTGTTTGCGATTTCAAGCTCCTCCAGCAGTTCGCGGCCGATGCTTTCGTAACCGGGCACCTGATAAATCCGCGCCACGAAATTCAAATGCTGCCAGACCGTGAGGTAATCGAACAGGCGCGGTTCGTCGGTGAAAAAGGCGAGCTGTTTCTTGGCGGCCAGCGCGTCGCGGACGATGTCGTGGCCGCCGACGCGCACGGCACCGCGCGTGGGCGGAATGATGCCGGCCAGACAACGCAATGTGGTGGTCTTGCCCGCGCCATTCGGGCCGACCAGGCCCATCACTTCGCCGGGCTGGACCGAAAACGAAAGCTCGTTCACGGCGACGAACTCGCCGTAAAGTTTGGTGAGACCTTCAACCTGAATCATGCGTTGCCGTCGGGTTGCCGATTATTGGTTCTGCGCATTCAAATTACCAGCCGGACGGTCCCGGGGTAAAGTCTGCAAATTCATGGCCTTCGCGCGGGGAAACCGCCGAGAAGAAACACCAGAAAGTGCTGATTCAATCTGCCGTCGAAAAACTGGTTGCGACCGGCGCAATCCATCCGGGCAACCTTTACGGGCAATTCAACGTGCTTGAACAACTGGCGCGTGACCCGTCACTCGTGACGCTCGCGCTTACGAAGCGGATTTGCGGACTCAAGGGGCGGTGCCCGTTGGCTCGGCGCGGCATTAGCCCGCATTTGGTCGCCTAGGTCATCGTCAATCCTTTTGGGGAGCTTTCTTGAGTGGGTAAATTGTTTTCAACCAGACCCACGCCACCATGAAGACGATCGCACCGAAAATACTATCACATTGAGTCCACCTGATGCTCCAAAAAAAATCCGGCTTCGCAAAATAGTTAACCACAGAAATAACAAGCAAACAACGAAACATTGTCGCCTCGGCAAACAATTTTCTTTTTTCCCGTTCAGTAGGTGGCGGCTTACCTACCTCAAAATCGTAAGACGGAAAAAGCCAGCTTTCTACCGGTGATACCAATTTGGAAAGAGAAAACCAGTCCTTTAATAGGTACAGTAGGAACTTCGGTAGAGAAATCGTCAGTATTTCCACTATAGCTCCAATGAGCCATGCAGCCAGAAAAAGACAAATACTTAGCGTTACAGACGCGTCCTTAAAGTCGCCAAGCATAACAATGTTGCGCCCGTAGAAGCCTATAGTCACAAGACCCGGAATAATCCTAGAGATGCCGTCGTAAAAAAACTCTTGTAGTAATTCGTTCATATGTGGCATTTACCATCTGAGGGTAGCAAAGCAGACCTGCGAATTTCTATCAAGGGTTATCACCAATTTTCCCGCGTGGTCAGCACAGCGGACCATCCCGCGAACGCCGCTGCAATCGAATCCTGACGCGAAGATTCCGCCGCTCCATGCCCTGAAATGGCAAAATCGCCGTTCTGAATGGCAAGCCAATGCCTAGCGCACTGCGCTACGTTATATGCGGCGGCGGAACAGCAAGAGCGACAGACCACCCAGACCCACCAACGCCATCGTGCCCGGCTCCGGAACCGGCACGGCATACAACTCCATCGGATTAGAAGACGGATTATAGATTGGAAGTCCATTTGCATCCGCAGCCGAACCAAATATCGCAGCTCCAGGTGTAATGTAATTCGGGACGAGGTAACCAATCGTGGATTCACCAAAGAACAAGCCTGAAGGGGCACTCCCGCCAGCAGCATAAGCGGCTAAATCAGCAGACACCTCAGACCACGACGAACCCCAATTGGCCGACCAGCCAACCAGCACAATGCTATTGGTAACGCCATCAGCGCCGCCCATGCTCTCGCCGTTCCCGTTCCAAGTTTGACCCAAGTTATTGACTATACTTCCCACGTACGTGAGGGCGCTGCCGGGCCAAACTCTGCCAGCTACAACAGAGTTGGATGACATAATCCCGGTGTATGTCCAAGTCCCATCCCAAACAGCGGTGTCCGCTGAAGGTACGCCGTAACTTGTCATACCCGATACTAACAAGGCATAGTAAAAGGCTTGCCCCCCCGCACCAGTCCCGGCAATCGTGAGACCACTGACGCCACCCAAGCCGCTTCCGCCAAACAGAGGAGAGATAGCAGTATTGGTCACCACATATGGGTTTGCGGGTGTTTGAGCTGCATTAAAGTAGACATAGCCTTGTTGAGCGAAGGCAGCGCCGCTCATCGTTATCAACCCAACCGTCAGGAAGATTTTTTTCATAAACCCGAGCATTTTAATTCTGGTCCCAACGCCGGCGTTTGGGGAAGACGCGCCCCAGAGCAGTCACCACCGCCGTGCAGTACGATTTTAACAATCCGTCGGGGCTGTGTCATTAACAAAATTTGAGTATTTCCAGGCGTGTATAATCGCAAAATATGCAAAGATGAGGAGATTTCACCCATTGAAACCCGAAACCGGCAAAATCAATCTGGCAGGCATTTTCACGGCGCGATCAAACGCGCCCTAAAAAGCTATTGCACGCGCCGGGACTGGCACCACTGGCGCTCCGTCAAACCGGAGAATTGTTGATACTTTTCGTTCTGCCACGAAAATTTTACAAATATTCTCTTGGCAGTTTCTGGTTTTGGGCGTACAACCGATCGTTCTTTGAAATGAATGAGCGTTTGCTCGTTTAACATCCCAGTCAAATGTCAGGAGACCCTGGTCG
>CAVWHM010000016.1:0-25108 GCA_963754775.1 uncultured Verrucomicrobiae bacterium | reverse complement strand
CGATTGACGGGCGCGTGCATGACATGACCAGCGTCATCGTCAAAAATTACGGGCGTTACGGCCTCGACGCGCTGGTATGTCTCGGCGGCGGCGGCACGCAAAAAAGCGCACTGCGGCTCAAGGAAGCCGGGCTTAACGTCGTCTCGCTCCCCAAGACGATTGACAACGACGTGGCGATGACGGACCTGACCATCGGTTTTGCCACCGCGCTGGACATCGCCACGGAGACCATTGACCGCCTGCACAGCACCGCCCACAGCCATCATCGCATCATTGTCACTGAAATCATGGGGCACCGGGCTGGCTGGCTGGCTTTGGGCGCCGGCATTGCGGGCGGCGCGGACGTGATTTTGATTCCTGAAATCCCCTACGACGTTCACAAAATCGCCGAGGCCATCCGCCGGCGCAGCCGCGCCGGAACCAATTTCAGCATCGTGGCCGTGGCCGAAGGCGCGATGGCCAAAGAAGACGCGCGCGGTTATCTGGCCGCCGAAGCCCGGAGAGAACGCGCGCGAAACCAAAGGGAGAAGCACGAGGCCAAACTTGAACTCGCCGCGCTGGAAGCTCGACACAGCGGCAACACATTGCGGCTGGCCAAACAACTGGAGGAGCTTACGCACCTCGAATCGCGCGTGACGATTCTCGGTTACGTCCAGCGCGGGGGCATCCCGTCGCCTGCCGACCGTTTGCTGGCCACGCGGCTCGGCAGCGCGTGCAGCGATTTGATCCACGAAAACGTTTTTGGGGTGATGGTCGCGTCACGCGGCGACCGGACCGAGCCAGTGCCGCTGGAAAGGGTTGCCGGAAAACGCAAAATCGTGCCGCCCGATCATCCGTGGGTCGAAGCTGCCCGGCGAGTGGGAACGTGTTTGGGCGATTAAATCGCCATGCCGACTATCGGGATTGACTCAACCGGGTTGGCCGTCAGCCGCTACATTTCAGAAGCATCGCCCGCCTCCGATTTTGGGGTCAACACCATGAAGCTGCCTTTGACGACCAGCCACACGCCATACAGTCCAGCCATGACCGTGAGGGCCAGAACTTTCATGAAAAAGATTCCGATGCTCAAAAAAATCAAAAAAGTTATGATGGGGACGCAGATCAGGCCGCTGCCAACCACTATCTTCCTGACGCCGTTGGCCCGGATCGTGGCTACTCTTTCCCGAAACAACTCCTCTGCCAGTGCCGAGGCATCTTCCTGGCTGAATCCCTGAATCCTCAAGAAATGGACCACTTGCTCCCGCGAATCGCCCCACAGCATTTTTGCCCTGGCCTCATGCCGGGCTTGGTTGGGATCAATTTGGCCGGGCAACCGCGCCGGTCCTCGCCGGGCGGTCGGCGAGGCAGGTGTCGGAGCTGCAATATTCACAGGCGCCACGCCCGCGGCAGCGACCGCCGGATGCGCCGGCATGATCTGAGTGATGGCTGCATTGGCCGCGGCGGTGCCATCCGCGCCACAGGCTGGGCAAGTCACCGCCGAGGGCATCCGGCCCCCCACAGGCTCGACATCGAAAGCGTATCGTTGCCCGCATCCGCATTGAATCTTGAGTGAAATCATGATGGATGTTCTCCATCTCGCCGCAGCGCTCGATGCAACCAATGAAAGGAAATGAGCCATGCCGGAACGAAGATGTCAATTCCGACTTGGCGGAAAACAAAGTGCCGCCGGACCATCCGTGGGTCGTAGCGGCGCGAAGAGTCGGAACGTGGCTGGGGGATTGAATCGTAGGACGGGCGTCGCGCCTGTCATCGGAATTTCGGAATGATGGAGAGAGCTGAAACCTGTCCTACGTTAGTATCGTTGCGCCCACTGCCGGGCGCGGGCAGGTATCCGATTTCAAAGCATGGATTGTGATGGACAGAAACTTACAACCAGAACACCTTGGTGACACGAACAATGACAGGCTGCACACCGCAGCGTCCATTGTTTGTTAGGCCTCAGCACGCTTATGGACATATCCAGCCTTTTAAGAGTCGACGTTGAGCATAGTCGTGCTTGTCGCCGGCTTTTTATTGTTCTTTGGCGTGATGACACAGTTTTCGTGGGATGGTATCACAACATTTTACATATCCGCGTTCACGCTTGGTTTGTGCGGCTTGCCGACGACTTTTGCAGGCGTCGATGTTTGAGTCGCCGCTGGCAAACTGTTGCACCTTTCCGATACTGCCACTTGTTGGGGAGGTGTTGTTGTGATGGCGGTGATGGTGTGATTCTCCAGTGGTCATTTCTGGCCGCGAGAGCGCAGAGACGTGGTGACGAATGATGCCTAATATGGGGATAAGCTGCGGCCCTTGAGCTGGTTTCCTCCGCAAACAAAATACCCGCCCGTTTTATGGTAGCAGCCGACGTGAGGAGGCTCATTTCAAAAATTTGAGACTCGTTACCTCGTCTCCTACATTTTTAAAACCGTTGCGCCCGCCGCCGGACGCGAACTGAATATCGTTGCTTCGATGCCAGTCCTTGTTTTGTAATCCGCCGCAATTTTCTTTGAGATGGCTTCAACGGCATCGGCCTTTACCAACGCCACGGTGCAACCGCCGAAACCGCCACCGGTCATGCGGCAACCATAAACGCCGCCTTTGATGCCGATGGCTTCGGCAATCTCGACGACGGCATCGAGTTCAGCGCAGCTCACTTCGTAATCATTCTGAAGCGAATCATGGCTCGCATACATGAGCTGGCCGACGGCCGGCCAGTTCGAGGCGCGGATGCCTTCGGCGGCGTGAACGGTGCGTTCAATTTCACCAATGACGTGGCGCGCGCGGCGGTAAACCACCTCGTCCATCCCGCTTTTGGCGTCTTCGAGGGCGTCGGCGGTTGCGTCGCGAAGAGAGGGCACACCGAGGATTTTGGCGGCCAGCTCGCATTGTTTGCGGCGCGCGGGATATTCACTGCCGGTCAACTTGTGTTTGACGTTGGTATTCACGATGAGCACGGCGACGGACGGGTCATCCAGCGGGACCAGTTCCGTCCGGCGCGAGCGGCAATCGAGCAGGAGCAGATGATTTTCCCGGCCCATGACGGAAATGAATTGATCCATGATGCCGCAGGGCATTCCGGCGAATTCGTGTTCGGCCTGCTGGCAAAGCAACGCCTTGGCGATTGGGTCAAGCTTTTTGCCGGTGATGACTTCAAGCAGAGTGGCCGTGGCCACTTCGAGGGCCGCGCTGCTGGAAAGACCGCCGCCCAGCGGCACGGTCGAGTGAATCGTCGCGTCGAAGCCGCCGGGATTCAGTCCGCGGGCGAGGAACCCGGCGATGACGCCGGCGGGATAATTGGCCCACGCACCCTTCGGAAACGGTTTGACCGGCCTGGTCGGGTCTATGCTTGCGGGTTCGCCGCCGAGGGTCGAGTAAAGCCGGATTTGTTTCGTGTCTCCGGCCGGGCGATCGGCGGCAATAACGGTATAACGCTCGATCGCCATCGGCAGGACAAAGCCGTCGTTGTAGTCGGTGTGTTCGCCGATGAGGTTGACGCGGCCGGGCGCGGCAACCATCCAGCGTGGCGGGCGGCCATGGGTTTTGGTGAAAAGCTTTGAAACGTGGCTGGTTAGTTCCGGCAGGGTCATGAATAAATAAAAATCGCCGGGCAGCTTAGCCTCCCGGCGAAACGGAAATCAATTTTTTTCAAGCTGACGGCGGTTTTTTCCTTCCCCGCGCGGCGCCCAGCAGCATCAGCACGCCGAACACGAGCAATACGACACCCCACCAAAGGTTGATGTTTTTGCCGAGCGAGTGCTGATACATTTCCGCATTTGAGCCGGTTGCCGCGCCGTAAATGACCAGCAGCGCGCCGATAAGCGTGAACATGAGGCCAATGGGCCAACGTAAATCGAGCATAATTTTCCTTTACCAAAAAATGAAATTCAAAATCACACAGGCGATCAGCAAAACGACGCCGAGCACCGCCGGACGCAACAGAAAATGCTGTTCGTGGTCTTTTATTTTTGGCGTCAGCGAATACACCAAACCTTTGAGCTCCTCGTCGGATTTCTTTTGCGCCGTCGCCAGTGAAATGACCACGGTCAAAACCAAACACGCGGTAAAGGCGAAACTGGCGAGCCAGAAATTTTGGGCCATTTCGCTCGGAAAAACCTGTGCGACGTGCAAGTAGCCGCCTTTGATGCCGGGCAAATTGTTTCCGGCAATGGTCAACGCGTGAAAAACCGCCGAAGTCCCAATGCCGCCGATCAAACCATAAAAAGCGCCGGTGCCGGTCGTGCGTTTCCAAAACATTCCGAGCAGGAAGGTCGCAAAGACCGGCGCATTGACGAAACCGAAGACGAGTTGCACGACGTCCATGGCGTTCGCGTAATGGTTCGCGAAATAAGCGCAGGCGATGCTCAACAAAGTGCCGACGACGGTAACGAACTTGCCCATCCACAAATAGTGGGCGTCGCTGAGGTCCTTCAACGCGAGCGTGACGTCTTCACTTTTGCCATCCGGGCGAATGATGGTCGCCGGACGCGGACGGTCAACCACGAGGCGGCGGTAACTTTGATAAAGGTCGTAGGTCCAAACCGTGTTGAACGCGGTGATGTTGCCCGCCATGCCGGACATGAACGAGGCAAACAATGCCGTCAACGCGAGCGCCAGCAAACCGGGCGGACAGTATTTTTTCACCAGCGAAGGAATGACGCTGTCGTAATCGTTTTCGGCGATGCTGTTGTAAAGTCCCTCCTTGATTTGGGCGTCGGACAATTGACTGGTTACGTTGGCGGAAATCAGCGCGGCGACTTTGTCGGCATACACTTTTTTGCCAAGCGCAACGCTGACCGCTGTGACGCCGGGGTCGGCAACGGAGGGTTTCGCGTTTTTGACCGCGTCAATGGCCCGGGCATAATTTTCCTCCGAAACAATCGGCGGCGGAATACGATAATCCTTGTCCGGCAACGTGGCGAGCGCGATGGCAATCATGCCCGGCAAAATGACGATGGCCGGAAACAGCATTTTGGGAATCGCGGCCACGAGCGGCGTATTGCGGGCGGCGGTCATATTTTTGGCCGCCATCGCGCGCTGGACCACCAGGAAATTCGTGCACCAATAGCCGAAGCTCAAAACGAAGCCGAGTCCGAAAACCATGGCAAAAATATCCACGCCCATCGGATTATGAGTCGGCCCGGCCAGCAGCGGTTTCCACGCGCTCGACCAGGCGTCCGGCTGAAATGTTTTGTCATTCAAGGAAAGCGCGGCAGGATTTTGCGCGACTTCAGCCAGCCGGCCCTTCAAGGCCGTCCAGCCGCCAACGTCTTTCAGTCCAAGATAAACGACCGGCGCGAAGCCCAGAACGATCATGAAAAATTGCAGCACTTCGGTGTAAATGGCCGAGGTGAGCCCGCCTTTCAAAACGTAAAGCACCACCACGACCGAGCAAATCCACAGGCTCCAGTTGTAATCCCAATGCAGCAGCAAGTGCAGCAATTTAGCCAGCAGGTTCATGGAAATGCCGGACATGAAAACCGTCATCACGGCCCAGGCCCCGGCATTCAGGAAACGGACGCGTTCGTCGAATCGCATTTTCAGGTATTCCGGCGCGGAGCGCGCCTTGGAGCCGTAATAAAACGGCATCATGAAGACGGCCAGAAACACCATCGCGGGAATGGCGCCGACCCAGTAGAAATGCGCGGTGGCGATACCGTATTTTGCGCCGCTGGCGGCCATGCCGGCCAGTTCGAGCGCGCCGAGATTGGCGGAGATGAATGCGAGGCCGGTCACCCACGTAGGAATGGAACGCCCGGACGTGAGGAAGTCCGAGGAAGTTTTCATGTAGCGCGTGAGCGCGAAACCAATGCCCAGCACAAACGCGACGTAAGCCAGGAGAATGGTGTAATCAATCCAGTGGAGTTGAATTGGTTGCATAAGGATTGGGCGACTATTTACGGAGTGTCACAGACAATGTCAATTCAATTACTTTTTCGGCAGTGATATGTTTTGAAATCAGGAAGTGACCCGGTTTGAAACTGGAGGACTTTCCTGGCCCACCAATAATTCCGGCTTTGCCAGAACCCACAGAACATCAAATGGGCAACGTTCACAGCGCGGAAATTGTTGGCCGTTCGTAAATGAGCGTTCAATAGCATGGGCACAGTGGGCTTTGTAAAGCCCGGAGATTTCGCAGTGTTCGCCACTCATTTTAAGCACTGATATCATGACTTTCCTTATAGCCTGCGGCCACGGGCGCCAAGGTAAAGGAACAAAATTTATTAGTACAACAATTTCGCGATTTCTTCCCGACTCCAAACGTGGTCTGCGACGCCGGCTGCCGGCGCTGAACAGCAGGCTATCTCTGGAGTCGGGTCAGGGCTTTTAGAAAACGCCGGTCATAGGCGGCCAGACTGCCCCGCTCCCGGCGATATGCGGAGGGCGTGGCTCCCGCCAGTTTTTGAAACACACGCGAAAAATACTGGCTCGAATCGAAACCCGTGTTGAAGGCGATTTCGGTGATGGATTTGTTGCTGGTTTTCAAGGATTGCTGTGCCTGTCTGACCCGGAAACGGTTCAGCAGAAGCGAAGGGGCATCGCCGGTGAGTTTTTTGGTCAGGATTTCGAACTGCGTGCGTTTGAGGCGACAGGCCGCCGCCATGGTGTCCAAGGTCCAGGGGTTTGAGCAATTCAAGCGCAATTCATCTACAAATCGGAGCACTTGCCGCTCACTGGGGGAAATTCTTTGCTTGTCAACCCGCAGGGAATGGACGCTTCTAACCAACTCGCATAACGCCGCCCGGGACAGGGCAATCACATTGGTGCGGGCCATCACTCCCGGATGAGTCAGTTCCTGCACCAGCCGGGCAATGATCCAGCCAAGGTCGTGGCCGGCCGCGAAACACCGGTTGCGCGCGGATAAAAGTTTGCGGAAAATCTGGGCCTGCTCCGTTTCGGAAAGGCCAAAACCCGAGACCAGCCGCACCAGCCGGGTCCCTGTCTTCCACTCGTCTTCCAGACGGAAGACGGCAAAGTGGAAAAAATGGCCCGGTTCAAAATCCACACAGCTTCCATGCTTTTCCCACGGAAACGTGAAAAAAACCGACTGCGGTGGAACCAGAAAAGGGCGTCCTTCAATTTCCCAATGGAGGTGGCCTTTGGCGATATAATGAAGTTCGAACCCCCCATTTTGATGCTTGGGCAGGCGCGCGATGCTGCCGTCGCCAAATTCTTCGAACAGATCGAAGAACTGGCGCGGTTTGAGGGGAAGCTGCCGGACCATGCCCGGCGATTTAACCGGTTGAAAATTCCAGCGTCAAGGCTGGAGGAGTCGTTGTGTATTTTTTACCGCTGTGAATATGGGCAAGCAATTTTTCCCGGGGTCGTTTAGATTTAAAAAAACGAGAGGCACCGGGTTTATCATGAACAAAATTGTTATTTCACCTAAAAACGGAAAACAGGGCATTGGCGCGGGCGTTTGGAATCTTGGGGCGGGTCGCGATCCATTCGGCGGGCCCACCCGCCGAGAGATTCCCATACTGGATCGTATTCCGCTGCTGGCGGAGGCCGGCATCACCTATGTCGAGGCGCACGATGTGGAGATTCCCTGGAGCGAGGTTCCGAAGGCAAAAAGGATCCTGAAGCAATACGGCCTGAAGATGGGCATGTACACGCCATCGTTCTTTGCCGACCCGGTTTTTAAAGACGGAGCCATGACCAGCAACGACCGCGCCGTTCGCAAACGGGCGTTGCACAATGCCCTCCGGGCGGTTGATGCCACGGTGGAACTGGGCGCCGAAGTCATGGTCTTTTGGAACGGTCGCGAAGGTTTTGATTTTCTTCTCGCCAAGAATGGACGGGATTCCTTTCGCCGGTTGTTAGACGGTTTCAACGCGGTGGGCGCGTACGCGCTTGAGAAGTACGGTAAAAAATCCCCGCGGTTTGCCCTCGAGCCGAAACCAAATGAACCACGGGCCAACATGTATTTGAGCAATGTCGGGGAGGTGCTTTATCTGATCAGCCGCCTGGACCCTGCCATCCAACCGCTGTTTGGAGTGAATCCTGAAACTGCGCACAGCCGGATGGCCGGCCTGGATTATGTCTGGGAGGTGGAACTTTGCCTCGAAGCCGGGAAACTTTTTCACATCCATTTGAATTCGCAGGATACCACCCGCTACGACCAGGACATGCCGTTCGGTTACATGGAACCGCTGAAGGACCTGGCTTTGTGCATGGTGCTTCAGGACACAAAATGGGAAGGCATTCTCGCTTTTGATGTCAAAGCTCCGCGCACCGACCGGGAGGAGGATATTGCCGACATCCTGCACACCAGCGCGGCCAACCTGCAGCGGCTGTGGGCGAAGGCGCTCAAGGTGGATCGGCGAAAGGTCGCCGGATTCCGTTCCACGCAACAGTACACGGCCTTGGGCGGCTATCTGGCCAAATGTCTCTACTGATTATTGGGAGCGGTTCAGGTCAACTCAGCAGGTTTTATTGATGCTCCTGATCAGCCTGGGTTTCCAGGCACGGAATCAAAGCGGCACCGGCGTTCGCGCGGGAGGAATTTTCCGAAACGAATTTGATGCGGCTCATGGCCGGCATTGAAGCGAAGGCGGCCTGAATCGGTTTGACAGCGATTCTGTTCAAACAGTATTTAATTTCCAATGTCCACCATTTGCCGAAATTGTCCGATGCACAGAAACCTTCCTTCTCTCTTCGTGGCCATGGTTGTGGCAGGCCAGTTAGCAACGCACGCCGCGCTGAACCCGCCGGAAAAATTTGATGACGGCGTTCTGTTTCATGTCGGCGACAACCTGCTGAAACTTGAAGTCTGCGCCGACAACGTCATCCGCGTGGCCTATGCGAAAGACCGCGCCTTTTTCGCGCGCAAAACCCTGGCGGCGGGCGTCCGGCATGACATTCGGACCAAATGGTCGCTGAAGACAGAAAACGGCGAGGCGATTCTGGCGACGGACAGATTGCAGGCGCATGTGGACCTTGCGTCCGGGGCGGTTTCGTTTTTCGATGATGCCGGCCACCCGATTCTCGCCGAAGGACAGGACAGCCGCACCCTGACGCCGGCGATCGTGCAGGGCGACCTCACCTTTCATTTGCGCCAGCAATGGCAGTCCAACCCGGGCGAAGCGCTGTTTGGCCTCGGCCAGCAACAACTCGGTTTGATGGACATCAAAGGCTACGACCTTGACCTGTGGCAGCATAACGGGACGGTGGGCATTCCCTTCCTCGTTTCCAGCCGCGGCTACGGGATTTTGTGGGACAACACGTCCTACACGCGCTTTGGCGATTTGAGCCAGCCCGAACCGATTCCAGCCGGTCAGTTGTTTGACGCCGACGGCAAACCCGGCGGCCTCACCGGCTCCTATTATGCGGGCGAAAATTTCGAACGCTTCGTCACCAATCGCGTGGACGCCCAAATTGACATCTCCGTGCCGAACGGCGTGAAGCAACCGAACGCACTCATCAATCCCGGTTTGCCGCCGGCCGGCGACGTGAGCGTCCGCTGGGAAGGCGAGGTGCAACCGGACGAAACCGGCGATTACCAGCTTGCAACGTTTTCCAACAACGGCATTAAACTGTGGGTGGACGGCAAGCTTGTGATTTCACATTGGCGTCAGGGCTGGCTGCCGTGGTGGAACATCGCCCGGGTCCATCTTGAGGCGGGACAGCGTTATCACTTGAAACTGGAATGGACGAAGGAGCAAGGGATGGAAACGATGCAGCTCTTCTGGAAAAAACCTTCGTCCAGTCCCGATACGTCGCTTTGGTCCGAGGTCGGCGACGGCATTGATTATTATTTCGTGTATGGGCCTGAATTGGATCGCGTCATCGCCGGTTATCGTCAGGTGACCGGCCAGGCGCCGATGATGCCGGAATGGGCTTTTGGACTCTGGCAATGCCGGCAGCGTTACCAGACCCAGCAGGAAAGCCTGGACGTGCTCGCCGGTTACCGCCAACGCGATATTCCGATAGATAACATCGTGCAAGACTGGTTTTATTGGAAGGCGGACCAATGGGGCTCACATCAATTTGACCCGGCGCGTTTTCCCGATCCCGCCGGCTGGATTCGTGACATCCACGACAAATATCACGCGCATTTGATGATTTCCGTCTGGCCGAAATTTTATCCCACGACGACCAATTTTCAAATCATGCGCGCCCAACATTTTCTCTACGAGCCGAACCTGGGTGAGGACATCATAGACTGGACCGGCCACCCCGACACGTTTTACGACGCCTTCAATCCCGCAGCGCGGGAGCTTTTCTGGTCACAGATCAATACCAATCTCTTCAGCAAGGGGGTGGACGCGTGGTGGATGGACGCGAGCGAACCGGACATGACACCGACGCCGACGCTGGCCGGTCAGCGCGCGCACATGCACCCGACGGCGATGGGCACGGGCGCGCGGATGCTGAACGCCTACCCGCTCGTCAACAGCGAGGCGATTTATGAAGGCCAGCGGCAAGCCGCGCCCAATCAACGCGTGTTCATCCTGACGCGCTCCGGTTTCGCCGGGGAACAGCGTTATGCCGCGGCGGTCTGGTCCGGCGACACGTCGTCCACGTGGACGGCAATGCGCGCGCAAATCACGGCGGGTCTCGGTTTTTGCCTGTCGGGCATGCCGTATTGGACGATGGACACCGGCGGTTTTTCCGTGCCGGCGCGCTTTTCCACCTCCAATCCCACGCCCGCCGATGCCGCCGAGTGGGATGAACTGAACGCGCGCTGGTTTGAATTCGGGACGTTTGTTCCGCTGCTGCGTGTCCACGGTGAATTTCCTTATCGCGAAATGTGGGAATTGGGCGGCGACAACAGCCCGGCTTGTCGGGCGGAACTGAAATTCGACCGGCTGCGTTACCGGTTGTTGCCTTACATCTACTCGCTCGCCGGCGCGGTGACGCACGAAGGCGGCACCATCATGCGCGCACTCGTCATGGATTTCCCCGCGGACACCAATGTCTTCAACATCGGCGACCAATACCTGTTCGGCCCGGCGTTGCTCGTCAATCCCGGTCACGACCTGCCAGGCGCGTAACCGTTCTGTTTACCTGCCGCCAGCAGCGGGCGGCTGGTACGATTTTTGGAACGGCCAGTGGCTGGCCGGCGCGCAAACCATTGACGCGCCCGCGCCTTACGATGCTATTCCCATTTACGCGCGGGCCGGTTCGATCATCCCGGCCGGGCCGGAAATTCAATACACGGGCGAGAAACCCGCCGACCCCATCTCGCTCCACGTTTATGCGGGCGCGGATGGCGGGTTCACTCTTTACGAGGATGACGGGCTGACTTACGACTACGAGCACGGCGCGTTCGCCCGCATTCCCATTCGTTGGGATGATGCCAAACACACATTGACCATCGGCGAACGCGAAGGGTCGTTCAAAGGCATGTTGAAGGAGCGCACCTTCAACGTGGTGCTCATCACCAAAGACAAACCCGCGGGCTTCCCGGCCACACCGACAACGGAACATTCGGTGAAATACAACGGCAAACCGGTGCAAATCAAATTCAACTGAACCTCGGCTTCCATCGGATTTGGCCTGGCTTATTGAAGCAGTTGTGATAAACTTGATTTCCATGACAGCTCATATTGAAGAAAACGCGATTACGAGAAAGACGAAGGAACTCTGCGCGGCCATTGTTACCCAGCCGGAAATGATTTCCATTCGCAAACGCATTGACACCTTTCTGTCCGATGCCGGCGCGCGCACCCAGTATGAAACGGTGGCGAGCAAAGGCCAGGCGCTGCACGACAAACAGCACGGCGGCCAACCTCTGGAGAGCGCGGAGATTTCTGATTTTGAGAAGCATCGCGACAGCCTGTTGCAAAATCCGGTGGCTCGCGGATTTCTCGACGCGCGCGAGGAACTTCACGAAATCCAGCATTCCATCCAGAAATACATCTCCAAAACGCTTGAGCTGGGCCGCGTACCCACGGCGGAAGATCTGGAAGACCATTCTTGTGGTGACGGTTGCGGCTGTCATCATTGAAATTTCCTGAAACGCGGCCGCCGGGACCGAAGCTCGCAGCGTGTGGCTGCGCCTTATTTCGCCCGGCGACAATCGCTTTGACGGTGGGTGGTGACGTAATTTGCCATTTCGGTGGGGCGAGCGTCCTCGCGAGCCGGCTCGTCAGGAGCCTCGCCCCACCAAAAGGAGGCACTACCCGATGGCGTTCCGCCTTGACGGCTCGCGGGATAAAATTATGATTTCCGCCATGCGCCGGCTGACAACTTTTTCTGCACAACCCATTTAACCTCAGCCATCCCCTTTCCTCCCGTTCAACCCTAATCACCCAACCCCACATTTAACGAATATGCAACTTTCCTGGATCGATCTTGGCATCATCGTCCTGTACCTGATCGCCACCATCTTCGTTGGTTTCTGGGTGTCCAAGCGGGCGTCCCAGAGCATGAAGCACTACTTCCTCGGCGGGAACCGGTTGCCGTGGTACATGCTCGGCGTCTCCAACGCGTCCGGCATGTTCGATATCGCCGGCACGATGTGGCTGGTTTATGTCACCACCACGTACGGACATGAAAGGGACCTGGCTGCCGTGGCTTTGGCCGACCTTCAACCAGATTTTTTTGATGGTCTATATGTCCATCTGGCTGCGGCGATCGAACGTGATGACCGGCGCGGAATGGATTCAGACGCGGTTCGGCAAAAACGCCGGTTCGACCGCGTCGCACATCAGCGTTGTCGTTTTTGCGATGGTCAGTGTCATCGGGTTCCTGGCCTACGCGGCCAAAGGCATCGGCAAATTCGCCGGCGAGTTCCTGCCGGGGCATCTCTCGGATGATACCTATGCGTGGATCCTGATGGGCATCACAACCTTCTATGTCGTCAAGGGCGGCATGTTCAGCGTGGTGTTTACCGAAGTCATCCAATTCTGCGTCCTGACCATTGCCTCCATCGCCATCGGCATCATCGCCATGGTCAAGGTCGCCCCGGATGTGCTGAACAAAGTGATTCCCTCCGGCTGGCATGACCTGTTCTTTGGCTGGAACCTTGGTCTGGTCTGGACCTCCATTCCCGAAATCAACAACAAGATCGCACATGACGGCTATTCGCTTTTTGGTATTTTTTTCATCATGATGTGCTTCAAGGGCATTCTGGTAAGCGCGGCCGGCCCGGCTCCCAATTATGACATGCAACGAGTGCTTTCGACCAAGGGCCCGCGCGAGGCGGCACTGATGAGCTCGACGGTCAATGTGGTGCTGTTTTTCCCGCGTTACATGATGATCATGGGCCTGACGATTCTGGCCCTGGCTTTCTACACCCCGGATTTGGCGGCCATGGGCGACAAACTGGACCTCGAAAAAATATTGCCGCTGGCCATGGCGAGATTTGTGCCGGTCGGCATTCTGGGTTTGGTCATAGCCGGCCTCCTGGCGGCGTTCATGTCGAATTTCGCGGCCACCGTTAACGCCGCCCCGGCCTATCTCGTCAACGACATTTACAAGCGGTACATCAATCCCAATGCGCCCGCCAAGCTCTATGTGCGGCTGAGTTATCTGGTTTCGTTCGGCGTCGTGGTCGTCGGTCTTACCTTCGGCCTCTTCACCAAGTCAATTGACTCGATCGTTCAGTGGATTGTCTCGGGTCTGTGGGGTGGATACGTCGTCTCGAACGTGCTCAAATGGTATTGGTGGCGGTTCAACGGCTGGGGTTATTTCTGGGGGATGGCGGTGGGCATTACCAGCGCGGTGGTGATGGCCTCGCCTTACGTCCTTCCGAACGTGCATGACATCAACAAATTCCCGATCATTCTCGGCGTGTCGCTCCTGGCGGCTTTGCTCGGCACCTTCCTGACCCCGCCCGAAGAAGAGGCTGTGCTCAAGGAGTTCTATCGTCGGGTGCGGCCCTGGGGATTCTGGGGACCAATCCATGAAAAAGTTATCAAAGAAGACCCCGGCTTTCAGCGGAACAAGGATTTCTACCGCGACATGTTCAACATCGTAATCGGCACCATCTGGCAGACCTGCTTTATTGTGCTTGCCATGTTCCTCGTCACGCGCCATTTCCACAATGCCGCCATCGCGCTCGTCTTCCTCATCACCACCTCGATCATCCTGAAATTCAACTGGTACGATAAACTGCCGGCGCCCACACCCGATCCCGTGGCGGAGCCTCAGGATCAGCCCACCCGGGTGAGGCCCGGCCCGCCGCCGGCTAATTTTTATCATGCAACGACTATGCGTTTTGGACATTTCGACGACAGCAAACGGGAATACGTCATCACCCAACCCGACACCCCGCTGCCTTGGATCAATTATCTCGGTTGCGAGGCGTACTTCGGCATCATCTCGAACACCGCCGGCGGCTACTCGTTTTACCGGGACGCCCGCCTGCGCCGCCTGACGCGCTATCGCTACAACAACGCCCCCTTCGATGTCGGCGGACGCTATCTCTACCTTCGCGACAACGACACCGGCAAATTCTGGTCGCCTTCCTGGCAGCCGACGCGCACCAGGTTGGATAAATACGAATGCCGCCATGGCATGGGCTACACCATCATCGGCTCCAGCTATAAAAAGATCGACGCGCAAACCACTTATTTCGTGCCGATGGGCGAAACGTTGGAAATCTGGAAATTTCAGGTGACCAACCGGCGCAACAGACCTGCGAAACTCTCCGTTTTCTCCAGCATCGAGTTCTGCCTCTGGGACGCGCAGGACGACGCCACCAACTTCCAGCGCAACTTCAGCACCGGCCAGGTCGAGGTGGTGGACGAAGTCATCTATCACAAGACCGAGTATCGCGAGCGCCGCAATCATTTCGCCTAGTTCGCCTGCTCGAAAAAGCTCGCCGGGTTTGACACGCAACGCGACACGTTCCTCGGCGCTTACCGCAGTTGGGACAACCCGGCGGCGGTCGAGCGCGGCAAATCCTTCAACTCGGTGGCGCACGGCTGGGCGCCGCACGGCTCGCACCACGTCAAAGTAAATTTGAAGCCCGGCGAAACAAAGGAAATCATCTTTGTCCTTGGCTACCACGAAAATCCGGTGGACCGGAAATTTGACCCGCCGGATTCCCAGACCATCAACAAAAAGACCGTCAAACCTGTCATCGCCAGATATCTCGACGCCAAAAACGTTACGGCGGCTTTTGAAGGACTGCGCCGGTATTGGGACGGCGTACTGGGCGTTTATCAGGCGGAATCGCCCGATGTCCACGCCAATCGCATGGTCAACATCTGGAATGCGTACCAATGCATGGCCACCTTCAACATGTCGCGCTCGGCGTCGTTCTACGAATCCGGCATCGGACGCGGCCTCGGCTTCCGCGATTCCAACCAGGACCTGCTCGGCTTCGTCCAGATGGTCCCCGCCCGCGCCCGCGAACGCATCCTCGATCTCTCGGCGACCCAGCTCAAATCCGGCGGCGCGTTTCACCAGTACCAGCCGCTCACCAAGCGTGGCAACAACGACATCGGCAGCGGCTTCAACGACGACCCGCACTGGCTCATCCTCGGCGTCGCGGCCTATCTCAAGGAAACCGGCGACTGGAGCATCCTCAACGAGCCGGTGCAGTTCGAGAACGAACCCGGCTCCGAACAGCCGCTCTACGAACACTTGCGCCGCAGTTTCAATTACACCCTCGAACGCCTCGGCCCGCACGGCCTGCCGCTCATCGGCCGCGCCGATTGGAATGATTGCCTGAACCTGAACTGTTTCTCCGACACGCCCGGCCAATCCTTCCAGACCACCACCAACAAGGATGGAAAGGTTGCCGAGTCGGTCTTCATCGCCGGTTTGTTTGTGCTGGCGGGAAAGGAACTCGCCGCCATCGCGAACAAGCGCCGGCTGAGAAGCGAAGCCGAACATTATCTGGCCGAAGCGGCGAAAATGGAGAAAGTCATTTACCAACACGGCTGGGACGGCGCATGGTTCGTGCGCGCTTACGATGATTTCGGCAAGCCCATCGGCTCGAAGGTTTGCGACGAAGGAAAAATTTTCATCGAATCCCAGGGCATGTGCATCATGGCCGGTGTCGGTTTGAAGGACGGCAAAGCCAAACTCGCGCTGGAATCAGTGAACCAGCATCTGGCCACCAAACACGGCATCGTCGCTTCGCAATCCCGCGTTCTACAAAGTATTACATTGAATTGGGCGAAATCTCCTCGTACCCGCCGGGCTACAAGGAAAATGCCGGCATTTTCTGCCACAACAACCCGTGGATCATCATCGCCGAAACCATGGTCGGCAATGGCAACCGCGCCTTTGACTATTACACGCGCATCAATCCGTCCGCGCGGGAAAACATCGGCGAATTGCACCGGTGCGAGCCGTACGTTTTCGCGCAGATGATTGCGGGCAAGGATGCGCCCACGCACGGCGAGGCGAAGAATTCCTGGCTTACCGGCACCGCCGCCTGGACCTACTTTACCGTGACCCAATGGATTTTGGGCATTCGCACCGAATACGACGGCCTGCGCGTTGACCCGTGATTCCGGCCAAGTGGAAAGGTTTCACCGTCACGCGCCGTTTCCGCGGCAACACCTACGTCATCGAGGTAAAGAACCCGAAGGGCAAACAACGCGGCGTGAAGAAACTGCTGGTGGACGGAAAGGATAATCGCGGGCAACATCCTGCCCGTGCGCCCACCGCAGTCAAAACCCATCCGGGTCGAAGCTGTGCTTGAGGGTTAAACTCATGCTTGTCCCGGAGGGACAAATGACGGTAGCCCGGCGTTTTAACGCCGGGTTCAGGTTTGATTTGCGTCACGTCCCGGAGGGACGGTTGAAATGTTCTCGTTCAGCCGTCCCTGCGGGACTCACTCGTCCGCGAAACGGTTCCCGGCGTTGAAACGCCGGGCTATTTTCGTCCAGTCCCTCTGGGACAGGGCAATAACAACAAGCATCAACAAGAATAACGTGTTATGAAAATCTTCCCTTGCCACACGCAAATAGCAGCTCTGTTTAGTGCCTTGTGCCTGAGCCTGGCGTTGGCGTCCTGCCAGACGAAACCTTCCGTGGCGAAAGCCCCGCCGGCCAATCCGTCAGCCGTGGTGCCAGCGGCGCCGACGAATCAACCGGTATCGACCCGATGCGTCGATGAGCGCATTCTCAACGGGGTTCAAATGAGCTCCACCACACTGAACGTGAAGGTGCAATTCTACGCGGACAATGTTGTACGCGTCGTCAAGTGGACGCCCAACGGAACACCCGAAAAGGCGAGTCTGGTTGTGATTCAAACCAACCTGCCGG
This sequence comes from uncultured Verrucomicrobiae bacterium, assembly GCA_963754775.1. Taxonomy (GTDB): domain Bacteria; phylum Verrucomicrobiota; class Verrucomicrobiia; order Limisphaerales; family UBA11358; genus UBA11358. The sequence goes on along the minus strand of CAVWHM010000016.1, from coordinate 7,955 downwards.
ATTTGAAAATTGATTTTCAAGAGACAGCCGAAACCATCACTCTCGCTTCCAGTAAAATCACCCTGCAACTGTCCAAGGGCGACGGCGCGATTCAATATCTTGCCCGCGACGGCCAAACGATTCTGAAAGAACAAGGCGAGGCGGTGATCACCCCGGTCAAAATCGAGCATGAAACCAACGCCTTCAGTGTTCAGCAGAATTTCAAGCTCACGCCGGACGAGGGGATTTACGGCCTGGGCCAGCATCAATCCGGTTTCATGAATTATCGCGGACGTACCGTCAAACTGGTGCAGGCCAACACCGAGGCGGTCACACCCTTTCTGATTTCAACCCGGAATTATGGGATTCTGTGGGACAATTATTCCAAAACCATTTTTGCCGACGACCATGAAAAGACCTCTCTCTGGTCCGATGTAAGCGACAACGTGGATTACTATTTCATCTACGGCAAAAACATGGACGACGTCATTGCCGGATATAGAAATCTAACGGGGCAGGCGCCGATGTACGGCAAATGGGCCTACGGCTACTGGCAAAGCAAGGAACATTACGCGACCCGCGATGAGCTTCTCGAGCATCGCGCAGAAATACCGCACGCTTCAAATCCCCATAGATGGCATCGTCCAGGACTGGAATTACTGGGGCGGCAACACCAACTGGAGCAGCATGTTCTTTGACGAGAAAACTTATCCGAACCCGAAGGAAATGATTGATCTTCTGCACCGGGAAAACTTCCACCTCATGATTTCCATCTGGACAGGTCTCGGTCCGTCTTCGGCGATCTACAAAGACATGGAACAGAGAGGTTATCTTTACTCGCCGGTCGGCTGGGCCGGTTTCAAGTATTACGACGGTTACAATCCCGCCGCCAACGACCTGTACTGGCAATATGTGAACAAAGGCTTGTTTTCCAAGGGCATTGATGGCTGGTGGATGGACTCGACCGAGCCTGACATCGTCAACGCCCTGACCAAGGAAAGCGAAGAATACGAGATGAAACGCGTCGAGAATAATCACCTGGGTTCTTTCGCCCGGTATCTCAATCCTTATTCGCTGCTCGTAACCGAATCGGTCTATAAACATCAGCGCGCGGAAACCGACCGGAAACGCGTCTATATTCTCACCCGCTCGACTTTTGCCGGCCAGCAACGGGCCGCCGCCACCACCTGGTCGGGCGACATCGGCGCCAATTGGGATGTCTATAAAAGACAAATTCCGGCCGGGATAAATCATTGCATGGCCGGAATCCCTTACTGGACGTTTGATATCGGCGCCTTTGTCATCGGCGCTTATGAAGGCGTTTTCTCGAACGGCGGCAAGGACCCCGCCTACCAGGAGTTTTATACGCGCATGTTTCAGTTCGGCGCCTTCTGTCCCATCTTCCGTTCCCACGGTTCGGAAACGCCCCGCGAAATCTGGCAGTTTGGCGAATTCACCAATGTCCTCGTCAAATTTGATAACCTGCGCTACCGCCTGATGCCTTACATTTATTCGCTGGCATGGCAGGTCACGGACCACGGCTACACCATCATGCGCGGCCTGCCGATGGATTTTGCCTCCGACCAGAACACCTATTCCATTAACGACCAGTTCATGTTCGGGCCGGCAATCATGGTCTGTCCGGTCACGGAATACATGCTGCATCGTCCGCCGGAGAGCAGCATTCCCATCGCGCCGGAATTCTTCAGGACGAAAGACGGCCAGCCGGGGCTGACCGCCAGATACTACGGTGACGCGGAGTTCAAAAACCTGGTTCATGAACAGGTGGAGACCAACGTCAACCTCTACTGGTACACCGGCTGGCCGGATTATATTACCAACCCCAAATTCTCCATGCGCTGGGAAGGCAAACTGGTTCCGACGGAGACCGGGACCTATCGCTTCCATTTCAAAAGCTTCGGTCCCAAACGAATCTTCCTGGATGGCCAGTTATTGACCAACAATTACAACTCGACGGAAGCTTACACCGTCCCCGTGGAGCTCGAGGCTGGTAAGGAATACGATTTTGCCTGTGAGACCGCCAATTCCGTCCTGGGCGCTTTCCGGGCCCAACTCTTCTGGAAAACCCCGGAAATTTTCGCCCGGGAAAAAATCGTTGAACCGAAACCGCAAACCCGGCCCGTGTATCTGCCTGCCGGAAATCAATGGCTGGACTTCTGGACCGGCTTGACCGTCGCCGGCGGCCAAACGATTGCGGCGGATGCGCCCATTGACAAAATCCCGCTCCTGGTCAGGGCAGGCTCCATCATTCCCATGGGACCATTTATCCAATACGCCGCTGAAAAACCGGCCGATCCCATTGAACTGCGCATCTATCCCGGCGCGGATGGAAGCTTCACGTTGTACGAAGACGAGAACGACAATTACAACTATGAAAAGGGCGTCCATGCCACCATCACCTTCCATTGGGACGACGTTACCCGCCGCCTCACCATAGATGATCGAAAAGGGTCGTTCCCCGGCATGTTGAAGGAACGGACTTTCAACATCGTGTTGGTGGGCAAGGATCATGGAACCGGGGTCGAAATCACAAACAAACCCGACAAAGCCGTCTCGTATCAAGGCGAACGGCAAATCGTTCGATTCTGAATCCGCGTCGCTCCCCGTTTGAAGCGTGTGTGAAAACAAGGTAGCCGTGCTCGCCACGCAAACCCCAAGGTGCAGCGAAACTGCCTTGCGCAACCCGCGCATCTGGCTTAAGACGCCGCTGTGTCCGATTCATTTCAGCCGGCCGATGCCAGGCGATTTGACGCCGCGCTCCGCCGTTTTGACGGGGAAAATGCGCGCGACCCGAACATTGAAACCGCCGACGGCCTCGCGCAGCCGCGCGAATTCCTCTATGCGCAGCGGTTGACGGATTGGGTGCTGCGGCTTTGCCCGAACGCCAGCGAGGAACTGCGCCTGGCCGCGCGTTGCCAGCACATCTGCCGCTGGGAAATCCCGCGCAATTCGTATCCGATGACTCGTGCCGGCTATTTGCAATGGCGCGCGACGCTCAAGAAGTTTCACGCCCAAAAAGCCGGTGAAATCCTGCGCGAACTTGGCTACGGCGAAGACGTCATCCGCCGCGTACAGGATTTGAATCTCAAGAAAAATTTCCCCGACGATCCCGACGGCCGCGTGCTGGAAGACGCGCTCTGTCTCGTCTTTATCCAATTCCAATTCGCCGGGCTGGCCGCCAAAACCGCCGAGGACAAAACCATCAACGCCCTGCAAAAATCTTGGCAGAAAATGACCGATGCCGCCCGCGCCGAAGCGCTGAAATTAAATCATGGTCCGCGGGAAAAAGCCCTGCTGGAACGCGCACTCAGAGGCTAACAGTCTCCTATCCGTGAGTTATCGAGCGCAAGAATCTTAGGCCCGCCCTCACCTTTATCGCTCTCCGCCGGGAGGCGAAACCGCATTCGATTGTTTCTGGTTTTGCGGATGAGCGTCCGGCCGATCCGTCGCGCCAATTTTCGGACGGCGAACGATTCTCCACTCGCTCCCTCGCCCATCGGAGGGTTTGATTACGGTAGGGCTGCGGTGCTCCGCAGCCTGGTGGCGCCCTGCCGATGTTGAGGCAGGTGCGCCGCTGCTGCGGCGCATGGCGATTTCGTGACTATCATCCGCTGGAACTGCTCAATTGTGTCCGTTGCACCCGCCGGCCGGAATTTTGACTTTCAAGCCGCGCGGCCCGCCGGTAGTCTCGCTCTTACATCAAAATTTTTGGTGGGGCGAGACTCCGTCGAGCCCAAATTAAAGGTAGGGTCGCCTCGCCGAGGCGACCGCGAGAAAAGGTAGGGATGCGTCGCCGACGCGTCCGCGGACGGCTCGGGCCAGCCGTCCCTGCAAAAAAGAGAAGGTAGGGCCGCGCTGCCGCGCGGCCTTTGGCGAAGGAGCACCTCCGCCCTACCAAATGCGAGTAAAATTATGCCGTCCCCGGAAAAGCCATCCGACAACCAAATCCCGCTCGTCGTGGATTTGGACGGCACGCTCATTAAAACCGATTTGCTCTGGGAATCGCTCGCGCGGCTGTTGCGCCGGAATCCCTTCCAGTTGTTCCCCATCCTGCTTTGGTGGACGACGCGCGGGCGCGCATTTTTGAAAAAACAACTGGCCGCGCGCGTCACCATTGACCCGGCCACCCTGCCCTTCAACGAGCCGTTCCTCGCGTTCCTGCGCGAACAAAAAAAGGCCGGACGCAAACTCGTTCTCGCCACCGCCTCGGACCGCGCAATGGCCATGCCCGTCGCCAATCACGTCGGCCTCTTCGATGAAGTCCTCGGCAGCGACGGCCGGACAAATTTGCGCGGCGCGAACAAGCTCAAGGTGCTCACGGAAAAATTCGGCGAACGCGGGTTCGATTACGCCGGCAATGCCGCCCCCGATCTCGACGTGTGGCGCGGCGCGCGCGAAGCCATCGTGGTCCACGCCAGCCGCGCGCTGGTGCAGCAAGCCGCCCGGCTCACCAGACTCGGCCCGACGTTCATTGAGGATTATTCGCCTTTCGAAACGTTGAAAAGTTTTCTCAACGAGCTTTTGGTTCGCAGCGGTTATCTCACGGCCATCGGCGCCGGTCTTTTGCTGACCGCCGCGTTTCCAAAAATCGGTATCGCCGGGTTCGCCTGGATTGCGCCCGGCTTGATGATTGCCGCGGCACAAGGCAAATGTGGTGGTGACGCCTTTCGCATCGGTTACGTCGCCGGCCTTGCGCACTTCCTCTCGTCGCTCTACTGGCAACTGCTGATGCCGGTAACGGGCTTCCCGATTCTGGCCTGGCTCGGGTTGGGCGTGTATCTCGCGCTCTATCCCGCTGTCTGGGTCTGGCTGATGGTCGAGGTTCAAGGTTCAAAGTTCAATGTTCAAAGTTCCTGGCTTCACCGGGCACTCTGGTCGTTGACCGGCGCCGCTGTCTGGGTCGCGCTGGAAATGGTCCGCGCGCGACTGTTCGGCGGTTTTCCGTGGACCCTCATCGGCGTTTCCCAGTTCAAAATGGTCCCGCTCATTCAAATTGCATCGGTTACCGGTGTGTATGGCGTTTCATTCCTGGTCGTCTGGCTTTCCCTCGCGTTGTATTCCGCCGTGCGCCTGATGCTGCGGCAGCCGAACCCACGGCTCATCTGGCAGGCCGAAATCATGCTGCCGCTGGTGGCCATCCTGATTTTGTTCATCTTCGGTTTTGCACGCCTCAGCGGGGAAAATCCGCAGGGTCCGGCTTTGCGCGTCACGCTCGTCCAACCGAGCATTCCGCAAACGCTGATTTGGAACCCGGACGAGGATGAAAAACGATTTAAGGAATTGCTTGCGCAATCGGCAGAAGCTTTGCACGAGAACAACGACCCCCTGAGTCAGGACACCGGTAGGGCGGCGCTGCCGCGCCGCCCAGCCGAGCAGCAGCTCGGCCCTACCAGGTTCATGGAAAAAGACGCAAACAAGACCGACCTGCTCCTCTGGCCCGAATCCGCCGTGCCGGAAACCGACGCAGCCACCTGCCTCGCCATCAGCAATTTCGCGCAGTCCAACCGCGTCTGGATCATCCTCAACGCCGAGGACTCGGAATACCTGCCTCACACAACAAACTATTTCAACGCCGCCTACCTCATCGGCCCGGACGGCCGGTGGCGGCAGGTTTATCATAAACGCAAGCTCGTCATCTTCGGCGAATACATCCCGCTCGCGCATTGGCTCCCGTTCGTCAAATATCTCACACCCATCACCGACGGCTGGACGCCCGGCGACAAACCGGTGACATTTGAACTGGAGCGCCGGCCTCCGGCCCGGCGCGATTCGGTCACTGTTTCACCAAATGCCGGGTCGGAGACCGGCGCTCCAGCCCGCATCAAAACCTCCCCGCTCATTTGTTTTGAAGACGTTTTCCCCGAAGTGGCGCGCGATGCAGCGGACGACGACACGGATTTTTTGGTGAACCTGACGAACGACGGCTGGTTCCGGCAAAGCGCGGAGCAATGGCAGCACATGGCCAACGCCGTCTTTCGCGCCATTGAAAACGGCCTGCCCCTCGTCCGCTGCGCCAACAACGGCATTACCTGCTGGATTGATGCCACCGGCCGCGTGCGGGAGATTCTCCGGGACAAATCCGGCAGCGTTTATGGCGTCGGCGCGCTGACGGTGGAAATTCCCATTGGCGACCGGCATGGGCCGACCTTTTACCATCGTCACGGCGATTGGTTCGGGTGGAGCTGCGTGATCCTCGCCGCAGCGCTTGCATTCCAACGAATCCTTGTTCGAAAGAAATGAAATCCCTCCTCGCTGGCCGAACTCAAACCCGTAGGGTAGGGTCGCCTCGCCGAGGCGACCGGCGGACGGCTCACGAGCCGGACTCAAACCCGTGGCCCAGGCATCTTGCCTGTCTCCATCTTCGACGTTCGATATTGAATGTTGAATGTTGGGTGTTGAACCCGAAAACCGAAGTTGATCGGAGCGCCGGCCTCCGGCCCGGCACAACTTCGTTTTTCGGGTTGCATCCTCCAGCGTCCCTGTCCGCCATCTCCCAACGTAGCCCAGGCATCTTGCCTGTCTCCATCTTCGACTTTCGACGTTCGATGTTCGGCGTTACATCGCGTGCAACGAAGTGATTTACGCGACCATCTCCCATCTCCCGGACCCCAAATCCTAAACACTGTCCAACGGACTCCTGACACCAATGCCGGGTTTCGCCATCACGTGGGTATAGATTTGGGTGGTAGTGACGTCTTTATGTCCGAGTAAATCCTGCACCGTCCGTATATCATAACCATTTTCAAGCAAGTGCGTGGCAAATGAATGCCGCAACGTGTGGCAACTCGCCTGCTTGTTAATCCGCGCCACGGTCACCGCCTCCTTCATCACCCGCTGCACGCTGGTTTCATTCAAATGATGCCGCCGCAAAATTCTTCCCTCTCCACCTCGACTGCCCTTCTCCGCATCGGATAGGGAAATGGTGGCCGCAGGCCGAATGACGTGTTCCGGGTGTGGTGAAATGTCGAAACCGGGATTCACACTCTGCGGATCGTTCGATAATCCCGCCGCCGGAAACACCCATTGCCACATCCATTCCCGCTCCGCGCCCGGATACTTCACCTTCAACGCCCCCGGCAGCCAGACCGTTCCCAGCCCTGCCGCCAGATCCTTTTCATGCAATAATTTCACCCGTTCCAAGTGCCGTTGGAGTTCAAGCTTCAGCTTGTCGGGCAGCATGGTCACCCGGTCCTTCATCCCCTTGCCGTCATGCACCACAATCTGGTTCCGCTCAAAATCAATGTCCTTCACCCGCAGCCGCAGGCCCTCCATCAACCGCATCCCCGTGCCGTAAAGTAACTGGCAGAACAGCCGGTATTTCTCCGGCACCGCCGTCAACAGCCGCCGCACCTCCTCCCGGCTCAATACCACCGGCACCCGCTGCCGCCGCTGCGCCCGGTCAAACCCCGCCATAAACTCCAGCTCCCGCCCCAGCACCTTTTGATACATGAATAACAACGCCCCCAACGCCTGATTTTGCGTGCTGGCCGCAACCTGTCGGTCCGCCGCCAGATGCGTCAGAAAGGCTTCCACCTCCTTTTCGCCCATCTCCTTGGGATGCCGCCAGCCATGGCCCTCGCCCATCGGATGGGAGAAGGTGGCCGCAGGCCGGGTGAGGGCTTGATCTGTTGGACAGGCACGGGGGCGATCTCTATGAAACACCAAAAACCGCTTGATCCACTGCAAATACGCCTCCTCCGTGCGCAACGCCAGCCGGTGAAACCGCATCACCTCCCGGCACTGCTCCATGAATTTGAGTTTGGGATTGGGCGTCAGCCTTTCCAATGGCCGACTTGTCGCGCCGTAGCCTCGCGAAGGCGGATTCAGCCTTTCGCCGATGCCTGGTTGAAGATTCATTAATCAAACATTGGCCTTGACAACGGTGTTTTACAAGCTTTTATTGTCAACAATCAAGCAGAACTAGACCGTGAAACTTCAACCGAAATACTGTTAGG
>CAVWHM010000015.1:0-4478 GCA_963754775.1 uncultured Verrucomicrobiae bacterium | reverse complement strand
CAAAATAATCACACCGACGTGGAGCAGAAGCCGGTGCGCTTTCAGGCTCCCACTCCACGCGCAAATGGTTTCCGTTTCTCCGCGCAGCAACGTGGCAATTTCCGATGGACGCAGATTTTTGTTTTCACATTGCATTTGCATCGAAATGGGGGACTACGCTGGAGTTTCGCGATTCATGCCGCACACCTCCGGGAAACGCGCCAGAAAATGAGCACGGCTCCCGCCATGAACAGCGCCCAAGTGGATGGTTCCGGAACGACGGGCACGGATTCGGCCGCGGCGGGCGTCAAATTGTTCTGCGCGTATTGTTGTTTTGTCTCCAGCACCACTGCGCCGCTGAATGGCGTTACCAGTTGATGCCCGGCGGCGAGTTTCGACGCATCATCGAAGTGCCGTGCAGACGCAAGCCGCGCAGCCTCGTCTTCTGCCCAGAGCCGTTCGATGTTACGGCTGACTTGTGGGCCTTCCGCGGTGGAATTGGTCACGCAATCGCGGACGAATTCGAGTGGATGAATCTTGCCTTCGAGCACGTCGAATTGTTTTTTCAGTTCATCGGCAAGCGCGCCGCCCGTCCGGGGCACAGTCTTGAATGAGCGCAACCCGTCCAATTGTTCCGCGACCCGGTTTGGGCCGGGCCGGAGTTGCAGGTCTAAAATGGGAACGGATTTTCCTCCGCGCTCCATGCGTTGCCGCAGCGAAGCCGCCGGCGAAAGCAAAACCGGCTGCGTGTCATGGATCCAGATGACCGCGCCGTGGTCGGCGGCAGCGGCAAGATCCCAGCCTTGCTCGAGCGCGGGAAGATTGTCGCAGCCACCGGAGAAATGAAACCGTTTCAACCGGTTGGCGGCGCTGGAAATCATCTGCGCGTCCGCGCGCGACGCCGCGGCGGACGCAGCCGCAGAATCATCGGCCATGACAACCGCGAATTCCGTTCCCGCCGGAATCTGACTGATGGCCCCGGCGAGAGAATCGCGCCATTGCTTCATACCCGCCGAGCCGTCAATCACAAGGATGGTTCTTGAAATGGCGGGCTCCGCAGATTCCTCGATACGCTGGCGGATAATCTGCCCGGCCGAAAGCGCGGGCGTCCAGACCGCGCGCGTTTCGGCAGGACGATCCACAAGCACGCCGTTCAACGAGTCGTCCTCGAGATTTCCGTGTAGTGCGAATTTCTGCGAGCCCTGTGACGCTGTGAGCGCATTGTTGGCGCTGGAAATTTTCATTGGGGATTCGATCCAGGCGGCGTGCTTGAATTCCTGCGGGACCTTGAAGTTGCGTTCCAGGAATTCCGGCCACTGAAACGCGCCGCGGCCCGGCGATTCCAGCACGAGCGGCGCGGTGATGCCGACGCGCACCTTCATCGTCCCGCCATCGGGCGGCACGGGATAACATTGCATAAGCGCGCGGTCCGGCCCGCACGTTGTGACGAGCACAGGGTCGTGACGTTGCTGAACGGCCACCTGTTGGTAGGCTAGGCGCGCCTGCGAGCGCCCGCCGAACGCCGCCTCGCGCTCCTCGCCGTTGACCCAAAGCGTGAGTCGCGACACCACGGCACCGGGCGGCAGGGCGATTTGCGCGCGCGCTTCGCGCTGCTGCCGGGAGACGTTCTTGAACTCCATGGTCCATTCGCAATAAACCACCGCGGCGTCCGGTTCGGCGACGGCGTCCATTCGCGAGGATTGCAGGGAAAGTCCTTTCACGCGTCCCGCGACGGCTTCACTGCCCAGCGCCTCGTCCCAGGAAAATTCATCGTCCAGCACGTTCCAGCGTCCCGTCCGCGTGTAAAGCGACGGTGGTGGAACGGCGTTGAACGGCCTGCCCGTGACACGAAAATAAACTTCGCGCGCCTTGTCGGCGGGGATGCGTGTGTCGCCAGAGGCGAGCCAGCGAATCACGTCGAAATCAGCCGCACGAAAATTTTCCATGTCGTAACAAAACCGCAACAGCAATTCATCGTCGCCAAAACGGCGCAGTGTGTTCACGCCGCCGCAACGAACCGTTGGATCGTCGGAGACCGCACGGGTGAGACCGTTGAAGGTCAGGAATGTCGGCATCTGAGCCAGCGCAAGTGCAAAAATGGCGATTCCAAATGCCGGCCAGAAGCGGCCAAACTGTGCGCCGCGGAAGTTGCGCCGGGCATTTGCCTGTAGCAGCAATGTGACGAACAGCGCGAAATACGGAGCCAGCGGAATAAAACCGATTCCAAAATAAATGACGGCCGTCGCGCTGAACGGCGTAAAAGGCAAATAAAGAATCGAATAAAACGCCGCCACGCCCGCCGCCGCGCCGGAGATCCAACCGAGCGGCACCGGCCAGCGGCCTTTGCCGAAATACACAACGAGCCAGAGCCAGAGATTAGCAAGTGGCACCATCGCCACCGCCAGGATTTGGAACCATGTCGGGATTGGGTCGAACAGCACGCCAGCGGAAGCGCCCGTGATGATTTCAAACAGCAGCGTTCCTGTCGGCAACAGCACGCCAAATAAAAGCGACATGACGAGAAATGACCAGTTCAAGAAACCGCGCTTCGCCGGGTGTCCCGCGGTTTCCGCCGTCGCCGGTTCGCCAACGCGCGCTAGAATCCGATGCATGTCCTCCTCCGTTACAACGGAAAGCTTGGACGCACGGATTTCTTCCTCAACGTGACGGCGCAAATCGTCCAGCACCTCGTCCGCGTCCGCGCCGGAGCCGTGCAGGTTTTCGCGCGTGCGCCGGCAGAAGTCTTCCCACATCTTTGCCGCTGTTTCAGTCCAGGGAATCATGTCTTGCTCCTTTCCGTTTCAACCGCTCGACGCTATGGTTTAGTTCGCCGATGTATTCGTTCATGGCTTCCATCGTTTTCCTGCCTTCTTTTGTCAGGGAATAATACTTGCGCGCCGGACCGGACGGGGACTCCTCCAACCGCGACGTGATGAGGCCCGCGACACGCAACCGTGAGAGGAGCGGATACACCGTGCCCTCCGTCACGCCCAGACCGTGGGTTTCCACGAGCGTCTTCGCCAGGTCGTAGCCATAACATTCGTCCGCGGCGAGGGCATTGAGGATGCATAACTCAAGCACGCCCTTTTTTACTTGCACCGTCCAATTGTCGAAAAATTCGTCCATGCGATACTGTTCAAAGCCAGCTACCTTGTTATACATAGTATATCCCATTGGATATGGCAAGAGAAAAGTTTTTTTCATGCGGTGCCGGCATTAAAGTCTGCCTCGGCTTGGTTCATGACGCGTTCCGATCCGGTTTTTTTCAATAGTTGCCAGCCAATCTGGATCACGGGCGCGGACAGGAGCATCAGCGCAAGGCAAAACAGCGGCCAGTTGAATCTTTCCGGTAACACCATGCGGACGGCGTCCAAGCCCCCGGGAAAAACGGCGATTGCGTTTGCCATGAAAACGTAAAGCGCGAGGGCAACGCCGATGAAGCTCAAAACCCACGCACACCAATTTGACAGTGTGGCTTGTGGTGCGCGTTCAAAATGGCTGGCGAGCGTGCCCCACAAAATCATCAGCAGCGAAATCAGAACCGGCGCCAACACCGGCCCCCACCACGGTAACGGCAACAGAAACAAAATATCCCAATCCAGCAACGAATGCGGCCAGCCGCACATGATTTTCAGGAAGACATAATAGAAAATGTCCCACACGCCAAAGGCAATCGCGGTGTAACCCAGCCGCGCCCGCCAGGTCCGGCCCGTGAGCGCGCCGACCGCGAGCAACATGACCAGCGTGGCAAGCTCGCGCGGGAGTTCCACCGAAGCGAACCCGCCGATGACCGGCAGCGGATCCGGTTGATGCGGCTCAATCCGGCCAATCATCGAGCGCAAATAAAAAACAACGGCAGCCTCGACCCACGCCATTGCCACCGCGTAGAGCGCCACCAGCCAACAGCGGAACAAACTGATTCGATTTGTACTCATTTGTCTTCAGTTCCACCGCGGTATCCGCGCGAACCACCGTCCATGTGGACTCCGCGCGGCAATTTCCCCGGCTATGGCCCGGCCGGATGCGGATAAATCTCATCCGCAATCCAATACACTTCGAGCGTCAGTGCGAAAATGGTGCCAATCCACCAGACGACGTTTCGCCAGCGCAACCAGACTGTTCGCGCCGGTGAAATTTGCGCCAGAAGATCCACTACATAAACCACGCTGTAGGCGAGGTTGGCGAACACCGCCAGCACGAGCACCGCCCCTGCGGCGCGAAAATTGAATGCCGGCCGGAAATGCGGCCAGGTAAATACGAGCCAGCCCAACGCCAGTAGCGCAAGCGCTCCGTTGTAGGGCAGTCGCCTCAGCTCCCAGTAACGCCAAGTAATGCCAGTGATTTCGGCCAGCCGACCTGGGTTTTTGTTAGATTCGGTATTCATCGTATCGCTGTTTTTGTCAGTTTGGGCTCAACAAAATCAACTTATCAGGTTCATTTGGGATTATTGCTGTTCGTCCGGCGATCCAGTCGAACAAAAGGAAGGCACAGGCGAAGAA
>CAVWHM010000014.1:0-8636 GCA_963754775.1 uncultured Verrucomicrobiae bacterium | reverse complement strand
GGCGTCCCTACCAAATTTAAGACCCCATCCCGCCTTCGCTACTTGCTACGGCGCGGCCAGCCGTGGTTAAATTTCCCCCATGAAAATCGAATCCCTCCATGTCGGCATGAACGTCCGCCATCCGCAATATGGCGTGGGCGTGGTCAAAACCATTTCCGAAACCACGGCGGACATTCAATTTGACGACGGGAACAAGCGCACGATCGCCCCGGACGCCGCGGGCCTCGAACCCGCCGAACCGCAAACAGCGGTCAGCGGTTTGAATGTCCCGCTCAAACAATTCATCGAGCAAACGCTGGATGCCGCCGTGGCCAAGCTCGGTCTGGAAAAACCGGATACCGTGGTTGAAAAGCTCGGCATCCGCTGGCATGGCGGCAAACTGGTCATGCGTCCCGCCGACCCGGCGTTGCAGGCCAAGGAAGTCCCGCTGGAAACTTTTTTCCACAAAATCGTGATGGTGCGAAACAATCTGCGCGTGCTGGAACAGAAGGTCAACGCGCACGAAAAGCTCACTGACGGCGAAAAGGTGGAGATGCAGCAATACATCACCCGCAGCCAGGGTTCACTGACCACGTTCAACGTGCTGTTCAAGGAAAAGGAAGACCAGTTTTGATCAGCCTCCGTGATCGAGGGCATGTAGGGTTGACCGTGGCTAAGGAGTGCCCGGTGCACCACAGTACGCTGCGCTCCGAGCGAGGAATGGTGCGCGCTGCAGGTTTTGAACCTGCGACCCCCAGTGTGTGATACTGGTGCTCTACCGCTGAGCTAAGCGCGCCCCGTCTGTAAAAAGCCATGAAACAGCCAAAAATTCAATCTTAAAAGCGCGCCGACTTGACCCCGTCGGTCCCGCGCAGGCGCGAAACTTTCTTTTGCGGTTGGGGTTTGAAAGGCTGAATGCAAAAAGCCATTTCCATTGGAGGAACCATTATGTACAAACTTTGCGTCGTTTTAATCGCGATATCCGGCTGGCTGGCGTGTGCCGCCCAAGCCCAGGTCACTAATGTGCCCCCGACTGAACTGGAGGCGTTCGAGGCCCAGACGGGAACGGTCATCATCAAAGGCGCCGGCCAGATCGGTTCGCTGGCCATCGGCAATCTGAATCTCACGGTAATCAGCAGGGAATCAACCGATGTCGGCACCGGCCGCAAAGAATATGGCGTGGCCGTCGAGATGACCGAGAACAACCAGGGAACGGTGAGAATGGTGGTGGACTATGACGAATTGGATTCGCTGCTCAACGGCCTGAATTACCTCGCCAAAATTGATTACAACGTAACCACCCTGCCCACTTTTACCGCCAGCTACACCACCAGGTCCGGACTTCGGGTCGGCGCTTTCACCAGCCAGCGGCGGGGCGCCATTCAGTTCTTCCTGCAGGACCGCAGCGTAAACAGCGTGCGAATCTTAATTACGCCGGCCCAACTGGCCCAGTTTCAGACCTTGATCGAACAAGCCAGGAAAAGTTTGGATTCCATGCGCATTCCTCACTGATGGTGCGAGGCGAAAGCGACTTCTGCAAATGATGTAGCGGCGCTCTGCGAGCGTCGCACTGGTTTCTCAGGAAAAATGCGGCGGTCACAGACCGCCGCTACAGTTTCTCATTTTCTCAAAATCGTGTCCCGTTGCGCCCAGTCGGGATTGGCGCCCGGGTAATCCAGATTGTAATGCAGCCCGCGGCTTTCCGGGCGCATTTGCGCGCAGCGCACAATCAACTCCGCCGTCGTTGCAATGTTGCGCAGTTCCAGCAGGTCGCTCGTCACGATGAAATTCCAGTAATACTCTTGAATTTCCTGCTGCAAGTTGGTGAGGCGGTTTTGCGCCCGCGCGAGCCGCTTGTTCGTCCGCACGATGCCCACGTAATCCCACATCAGCCGCCGGATTTCCTCCCAGTTGTGGGAGACCACGACCATTTCGTCCGGATTGTGCGCGTCGCCGGATTGCCACAGTGGAATTTTTGCGTCCACCGGCGGGAGTGAATGGGCAATGATTTTTTCCGCCGCGCGATGCGAGCAAACCAGCGCTTCCAGCAAGGAATTGCTCGCCAGCCGGTTGGCGCCGTGCAACCCGGTGCAGGCCACTTCCCCCACCGCGTAAAGCCCGGAGATGTCCGTCTCGCCGTCCACGTTCGTCACCACGCCACCGCATTGGTAGTGCGCCGCCGGCACGACCGGGATTGGTTCCTTGGTGATATCAATGCCGTAGCGCAGGCAGGTCTGGTAAATGTTCGGAAAGCGTTCGATGATAAACCGTGCCGGCTTGTGCGTGATGTCCAGCCACACGTGTTCTGCCCCGCTTTTTTTCATCTCGCTGTCAATCGCGCGCGCCACCACGTCGCGCGGCGCGAGCGATTTCAAGGGGTGATAGCCGTCCATGAACTCGACACCATCGAGCGACTTTAGCACGCCGCCCTCGCCGCGCACCGCTTCGCTGATGAGAAATGACTTGGCCTGGGGATGATAAAGACACGTCGGGTGGAACTGGACGAATTCCATGTCCGCCACCGCCGCGCCCGCGCGATATGCCATCGCCACACCGTCACCAGTCGCGATGTCGGGGTTCGTGGTGTAGAGATAAACCTTGCCGCAACCGCCCGTGGCCAGCAGCGTGACCGGTGCGGTGAACGCCCAGACGCGATTGCCCTTTTTGTCGAACACATACGCGCCGAGGCAGCGGTTGCCGTCTCGCAAACCGAATTTCCGGCTGGTGATCAAATCTACCGCGATGTGGTTCTCGAAAATTTCAATGTTCGGCTGCCGTGACGCCGCGTTCAGCAACGCACGTTCGATTTCGCGCCCGGTCACGTCCTTCGCGTGCAGAATGCGCCGCTTGGAATGGCCGCCTTCGCGTCCGAGGTCGAGTTCCCGGCCGCCGTCTTCGGCCGGCGCGTCGCGCTGCGAAAATTTCATGCCCAGCTCGATCAATTCCGCGATGCGCGCCGGGCCTTCCTCGACGATGGTGCGGACGACGCTTTCCTTGCACCGGCCCGCGCCCGCCGCGAGCGTGTCGCGCACGTGCAGCTCAAACGAGTCTTCCTTGCTCGTCACCGCGGCGATACCGCCCTGCGCGTAGTTCGTGTTCGACTCCGCGCGGTCCTTTTTCGTGACGATGGCCACGCGCCCGCGCGGCGCGACCTTCAGCGCGAAGGACAGCCCCGCGATGCCGCTGCCGAGAACGAGATAGTCGAATTGTTTCACTGGATTATTTCAGCGTCAGTTGAATTTTTTGGTCACGCGCAGATATTCTTCAACATTAAAATCAGAGGCGCGGCTTTTTTCTGTGATTAAGTATGGACGACCCGACAGCGGGTGTCTTGGATTTTGCTTGTTGGTCAACGATTCATATCGTTTCCATTTCAAATGGAAGCCGCAGGTTTCGGAAAGAATTTTTTTGAGACAAGCTTTGAAATAACTCCGTTTTTCAAAAGCATCTCCCCAAGCAGCCCAAGCGCATTTCACCCGATATTCTTTCATGGCAACTCTGATGGCCGCCACATTCTGTTCTGCTAGCTCCGCGTCAAAATCTAGCGGCAATTTATCGGGTTTGGAATTCCTCAAAGGATAAAGGTTGAACATCAAGAAACCGTCGAAACGCCAGTCGGGCAGCAACTCTTCAATTCGACTTATTGTTCTGTCTGAATTGAATTGATCGGCTTTGCTGGGATTGATTCCAAAAATGGCGAGCGGGTTTGCTCCCGATTTTCCGAGAACAAACCGGGTTGCGTCGTCACCTTTGTAAATATTGAATTTCACAGCCGCGCATTATCAATCAACCGCGTTTTGCCGATGAAAACCGCCAGCGCCATCTGTGTGCCGCGCTTCACTTTTAACACCAGCGCGAGTGTATCCGGCTCAAAAAATTCCACATAATCCAATTTTGCATCCGGCTCGCGTTCAATCAATTTTTTCAAAATGGCTTTCAATTTTGACGCTGGAATGGCCTTTGATTTTTTAACGGTGACTCGCGCGGTTTGAATCGCGCGCCAAAGCACCGTTGCCTGCCGACGCAAATCGCCGGTAAGATATTTATTGCGCGAACTCATCGCCAGCCCGTCATGTTCGCGGAGCGTCGGCGCAACAATGATGAGCATCGGAAAATTCAAATCGGCCACCATGCGTTTGATGATGGTTGCTTGCTGCCAGTCTTTCGCGCCGAATACCGCCACGTCCGGCAAAACAATATTGAACAGCTTGGCAACGACCGTCGTCACGCCGCGAAAATGCGTGGGCCGCGTTACGCCTTCCATCGTCCGGGACAATTTTTCCTCGACGATGTAAGTGCTGTAGCCGCGCTTGTCAAAGCGCGGTTCGCCCGCCGATTCACATCGGCGGCTACAAGCCCCACCCGGATACATTTCCCCGTCACCCGGCGCGAACACGATATCCACGCCTGTTGCGTAGCAGAGTTTCAGATCACGCCTCAAATCACGGGGATATTTTGAAAAATCCTCCTTCGGTCCGAATTGTGTCGGGTTGACATAGATGCTCACAACCACAACACCGCTTTTGCCAACAGCCCGTCGCGCGCTTTTGACCAGGCTCAGGTGCCCCGCGTGCAAATAGCCCATCGTCGGCACAAAGCCGACGCGCTTGCCAGCACGTTTCCAGCGCACAGCCAGTTGCTGCATGGCGGCGACCGAAGTAATGATTCTCACGCCAGAAAAGGTAGCGGCGAAGCGCGGCCAATCAATGCAATTGTCGCTCCGGCTGCGATGGCACAAAAAAGGAGCGCGGACAGCTTTGTCCGCGCTTTGCCAGATAAATAAAATTAGAACTCGCGGACGAGCCGTCCGCGCTCCCATTTATCAGCGCACAAAGTTCAACGGCGCGCTGGCCGGCATTTCATGGGCACAGGGCTGGTTCGTCGGCGCATCGGCCTCGCGGCTGGTTGGCGTCACGATTTTGTTCGCGAGCATCCATGCCTCGACCTCCTCGCCGCTGATGTCGGCGAGCATCTGGCCGTTGATCTCGACGCACGGGCTTAACATCTGGCCGCTCTTCTCGATCATTTCCTGGCGCTGGAGCGGGTCGTTGATGACGTCGCGGTCTTCGTAAGGCAGGTCGTATTTCTTGAGCACCGCGCGGACGCCCATGCTCCAACCGCAAGTTGGTTTCAAATAAGCGATGATTTTTGGCTTTTCCATAGTTTTGTAACAATTGGTATCCCAATGGCAATAAAGTGCCACATTCGGCGGTTTCGGCAAAGGATTATTTACCGCTCGATTTCCATCTGCCGTGCGGTAAGCACTTTTTGTGATGGAACATAATTCACGATGAACTCGCGGTAAAAATCCGCAAACGTTCCGGCGGCCAAATGCGCGCGCACGTCGGCCATTAATTTCAGGTAAAGATACGAGTTGTGGAGGCTCACCATCCGCAGGCCGAGGATTTCGTTCACGTTCAGCAAATGCCGGAGATAGGCCCGGGTGAAATGTTGGCAGGCGAAGCACTCGCAGCCTTCCTCAATCGGCTGGAAGTCCGCCTTGTAGGCGCCGCCTTTGAGGCCGAACGCGCCCCGGCGCGTGATCGCCGTGCCATTGCGCGCCACGCGCGTCGGCAGCACGCAATCGAACATGTCCACGCCGCGCGCAATCAGCTCGAGCATTTGCGCGGGCGTGCCGAGGCCCATCGCGTAACGCGCCTTGTTCGCCGGCAAAAACGGTTCGGTCAGCTCAATCGCCTTGAACATCTCCGGTTCCGGTTCGCCGACGCTCACGCCGCCGATGGCATAGCCGTCGAAATCCATCGCGACCAGCGCCTCGGGCGCATTCCTCGCGCAACACGGCGTTGCTGCCGCCCTGCACAATGCCGAAAACCAGTTGACCCGGCGTACGCGGCTGGTCGCGGCATTCGCGCGCCCAACGGATGGTGCGCTCGACGGCGAGTTTTTGTTCGCGCGCCGGGGCATCATGCGATGGACATTCGTCGAATACCATGGCGATGTCCGAACCGAGTATGCGCTGGATTTCCATCGCTTCCTTCGGCCCAAGAAACAGCGGCGAGCCGTCCAGGTGCGAACGGAATTCGACCCCGTGCGGTTTTATTTTTCGGATTTTGGCGAGACTGAAAACCTGGTAACCGCCGCTATCGGTGAGAATCGGCAATTCCCAGTTCATGAACCGGTGCAGCCCGCCGCTGGCGCGGATGATGTCGAGTCCGGGCCGGATGTTGAGGTGATAGGTGTTGCCGAGAATGATTTGGGTGCCCATCTCGCGGAGTTCGCGCGGGTCGAGCGCCTTGACACTGGCCTGCGTGCCAACGGGCATGAACGCGGGCGTGGCCACAACGCCGTGCGCGGTTGAAAGACGGCCAAGGCGGGCCTTGGTTTGTGAATCGGTTTTGAGCAGTTCAAACATCGCGCGAAGGTTTAATCAAAACGGCGCGATTGAACATGAAATTTTGGAGCCTGGCTCGCGCCCATTACGAATGGCCCCCCAAATCCAGTAAATTTCTGGCTTCAAACAGAACGGTCCACCACCAGATCAACAGCACGCCGCCGCGCAGATAAAACCAGACGGCGAGAAATCCCGTGACGATCCGGCTGGCCAGGAGCGCCACCAGCAACAGCGGCGGAACCGGCATTGGGAGCGACCGGATTTTCATGGCCAGCACGCAAGCTCCGAACAGAACGGTCAGGCTGGTTGCCATCCAACGGTTTTGAAACAGCCGCATGAGCCAGGCAAAGGGGGCGAAGAGCAGAAACAACTGACTGAAAAACAGGGAAAACAGCACCGAGGCAAACCACTCCTTCAAGTCAGCCGGATATTCTTCTGGTATTTGGGGCCGGAGCGATGGGTCAAGAAACAGATAAAATACCACGGCAGCGATGATTCCGACCAGGGTCACCGCAATGAACGGTCCGGGGTCCAGCTTGAAAACAAAGACCGGCCGGTTTGTGTATTGCGTATGCCAGGCAAAGACAAAGCCCCAAAGGACAATCGCACAAAGGAAAAGCATGGGTTCCAAATACCAGATCGGAGCGGGACGGTTCAGCCAAAGCGACATCCGAGGATAACCTGCGAGCGCGGAGGCGAGCGCGGCGATGCCTGCCAATTTCAAGACCCTGGGTTGGGTGAAGCTGCGCATGTTTTGCCTGCTGGATGTTGGCCGGCAGGGTATGCACACCATTCTGCATAACCAAGGTTCTTCTGGCCATTGCCGCCGGTCCTTCGACATGGTGAATCAATCAGTTGCCGTCAGTCTGAGAATTCGCAGGACTAAATTCGTTCACAATTTCACAATTACTTCACCTCCAGCCTTTTCAGGCGGCGGCTTTTGTGTTAGAGAAAAGGCAGCAACGAAAGGCCACTATGATGCTCGAATACGCTTTGGAAAAATTCCCGTTTACGGTGAAGTTACGCGACGGCGCCGAATGCATGGTGCGCCCGCTGGGCAAACGGGACGACGTGCGCTTGCACAAGTTTTTTCTCGCCGTGCCCGAAGAGGAGCGGTTGTTCATCAAGCAGCCGATTTTTGACCGCACGATGTTCAAGGACTGGTGCCGACACCCGGATTTTGAGCGGAACCTGCCTCTGCTGATGTTGCACCGGCAGAAAGTCATCGGCGAGGCAACGTTGCACCAGCGGTTCGGCGGCTGGAAACGCCATATCGGCCTCGTCACGGTGCTGACGCATCCGCAATACCGCGGGCGCGATGTGGCGAAAATCCTGGTCGCGGAACTGGTCGAGATTGCGCGCATCCTCGGCCTGCGGCGGTTGGAAGCGGAGTTGAATGGCGAACGCAAGGTCGCCATCCACGCCTTGGAACACATTGGTTTCCAGCATCTGCTGCGGCAGGAGGATTACGTGCTCGACATGAAAGCCATCCTGCACGATTTCGTGCTCATGGGCATGGATCTGCGAACGAACGAGGAATACGCCGGCGTCGGCGGATGAGGAAGGGGCAAAGTAACAGGTGACAAGTGACAAGAAAACGCTGCGGCGTACCGTGCCCCTTCGAGTCACGTGTCACTCGTCACGTGTCACGTTTTAGGGTTGGCTGGTGATTTTCTGCCAGTTGACACCTTGCGCGCTGGCATAAGCGGCGAAGGCCTTTTCATTCTGAATCAGCACCGCGCGCACGACGCTCGAATCATCCGCGCGGCCCAGTTCCAGAATGCTGTCCGGAATAATGCCCATTTTTTTGTGCGCGTAGAGCAGCGCAAAGACGGCCTGCGCGACAGCCGTGTAGGGCAAATCCTTGTACGCGCCCTCAACCGCGTCCTCGACGACATTGGCGAGAAACTCCAATTGGTCCACGAGATGGGGAAAATGAGGTGTGTTGATTTGGGTGAATTCGAGCTTCCACTGCGGCAGTTGGCGCAGGGCCTTCTCCGCAATGGTCGGCGTGATGCTCGCGGCGGCGCTGTTCACGAATTTTGCAATTTCAGGCATGACAGAGGCAATTTAGGGAAAGTCCCTCGCCAGCGCAAAAGGAAAATTTGTCAGGCCAGGCCCGCTCGTTGAAGCACGAGACGGAAATCGAATTCCGGCCTTCGCGGCTTGCGTTCGCGCAGCGCGTTTGCCGCGTCGTCGCCGACAAACATTTCCTTCGCGGGGTCCCAGGCGAGCTTGCGCCTGAGCTTCATGCCGATCCACGCGGCGGCGCAGGCTTCAAGGCTGCGGGCGGACTGCTCGATCG
>CAVWHM010000013.1:0-22309 GCA_963754775.1 uncultured Verrucomicrobiae bacterium | reverse complement strand
CTTTTTTAAAATGTCGACCTCCAGCGCCTTTCGTCCCAAGGCTCGCTCCAGTTCGTCGATCTTGCGTTGCAGTGGCAGCAGCCGGCTTTTGGGAACCAGTTCTCCATGGTCACGCAGGCCATCATCGAGTTGCTTCTCCAACGATAAAGGGCTCCAGCTTTCAGACCATGAGTCCGGCACAATTCAACGACCGGCGTTCCGGCCTGCCATTGCTGCAGGATGGCGAGCTTTTGTTCGGTGGAAACGCGTCGGCGGCTGACCTTGGCGGGTGGATCGGGGTTCATTTGCATAAGCTTATTCATGCCTTTCAAACTGTCCAAATCTCAACTGGGGCAGACCAGGAAAGAAGCTGCCGTTTCGTCTTTATATCCCACAAATCTGGAGCGCCGCACAAACGTTTGTCTCCGAAGCGGAAGAAATTCAAATCATTGGTTATTCGGTGCCCGCGGCAGATTGGGAAGCGTTTGGCGATCTTCTGAGTAAAGCCGAAAAGTGCAGTAGGATACTCGTGAAGGATCTCCAGCCTGAGAAAGTATGTGATAATCTCAAGGAGCTGCTGCCGAATTTCGCGGGCGAGATCAGTTCGGTTCGGGCCGCGTTCGAATAGATATCACTTTTCAGTCGTTGATCGTCAAACCAGTTGCAGCGGCTCGAATTGGCGGCCAAGAATCGGCGCGCTCTTCGTCTTTCAGCCAGCTTTCCAACACACCGGCATAGACGTTGCGGAAATCCACGTTGTATTTGATGTCGCCCTCGAACAAATCCTGCGGCGCGAGGCTCGGATAAGTCCCCAGCAACCCGGCCTTCACCTTGTTGCCGACAATGAACATCGGCGCCGCCGCGCCGTGGTCGGTGCCGCCATTGGCGTTTTCCGTCACGCGCCGGCCAAATTCACTGAACGTCATCACCAGCACGCGCGGCAAATTGCCCTGCGCCTTCAAATCGTCCACAAACGCCTTCACCGAATCGCCCAACTCTTTGAGCAGACGTTGTTGCGTGGGGATTTGGTTGGTGTGCGTGTCGTAACCGCCCTGCGAAACGTAATAAATCCGCGTCGGCAGGCCGCCGCCGATGAGCTTGGCGACCAGCTTGAGCGAATTGCCGAGTTGCGACGCCGGATACGTCGCCTGGTTCTGGACGCGGTCGGCAATCTTGCGCACTTCGTCGGAGCTGACCTGCGCGTCGAGCGCGGTGCGTTCGATGAAGTCCACCGCTTTCCCGCCCGTGCATCGGCATTCCCGCCGCCAACGCGCCGATGCTGCCGCCGGAATTTTCGTCCGGCGTCGGCGCTGGACATGTCCACTTCATTCATTTTTTCGTAAGCCGCCTCGGTCAGGTCCACGCCACCAGGGCCGCGCCGCCGTTGGCCATGAAGCGGTAGCTCTGCGGATTGTTGAAGCAGATGCCCGTGGGTGTTTTTGCAAAAAATGCCTCCGGCAACTGGCTGCCGATGGTCACGCCCACCGTCGGGTCGGCGCCGGCGCAGCAATTGTCGAAATAACGTCCGAGCCAGCCGTATTTCTCCACCTTGTCCGAGTCGCTGGCGGTCTGCCAGATTTCCGTCGAGCGGAAATGCGAGCGGTTCGGGTTCGGATAACCGACGCCCTGCACCACGGCCAGATTCCCGGCGTCGTAAAGTTCCTTGAATCCGGTCATCGCGCCGTGAAAGCCAATCTCGCCGTTCAAATTCAACACCTGTTGCGCCGACAGCCCGAGTTTGGGACGCGCCTGGTGATAAAAATCATTCGCATAAGGCACGACGGTGTTGAGGCCGTCGTTGCCGCCGGCCATTTGCAGCACGACGAGGATGGTGGCGTCCTTGCCGGTGATGATTTGCGTGGCGGAATCCGCCGCCTCGCTGTGCAGCGCGGCGAAGGTGTCGGCGAGGAACGCCGGCACCGTCCACGACAGCGCGCTGCCGAGCACGGTGCGTCCGCAGGAATTCGCGGCGGGTTTGGAGGGTGATTTCGTTTTTCATAGCTTTCAGCGTGACATGTGACACGTGACACGTGACAAGAAAAGCCAGCATCGGCCCCTGCCACTCACAACAGGCCATTTATCTCGTTTTTTCATTTCACTTTTCACGTTTTCCGTTTCACGTTTCTACTTTCCTGCCACTTGCCACCTGCCACCTTTTGTTTGTTTTTGTCATGTCACTTATCACCCGTCACTCGTCACTTTTAAGTCACTTGATATTGCGGTGTGGCCATGACGAGCCGGATGGCGGTCCGGACATCCGCGTCGTCCAATTTTGTTTTGTTGCCAAGAAAATCACTTAACGCCTTTTGCTGTTCGTCCTTGAGCGTCGTTTGCAACAACCTGTGTTCCAATGACTTGACCAGCAGGTCCTTATCTGCGTGTTCCTCCGGAGAAACGATTTTCCCCACGTTCACACCGCCGATAAGGACGCGTTGCGCCTGGCGTTCAGCTTTGGCGCCGCCCTGCCCGCCCGGTTTGCGCGCGAAATCGGAAGCGGCCAGCGGCGGGAATGTGCCTTGAACGAGCATCGCCGCGTCGTTGTAACGGGCCAGCAGCGTGTTGGTGGTGATCCAGGTGATGCCGCCGTCCCAGCCTTTGACGTTCGGCGGCGCGAACAGGTCCTGTCCGAGATTGCGCAGGACAGCTTCGCAGACTTGCGTCGGCGGCAGATCGCATTCGAGTATCCGCGCGCTGCCGACGAGCCATTGCACCGGACTTTTGACCTCGTTGCGAATGATGGCGGCGTCGTAAAATTCCTCGCTGCGGAACAGGACGCGCAGGAACGGTTTAAAATTGTTTCCGTACCCGCGAAGAACGGCGGCGAGCGCGTCGTTCAGCGCATCCGGCGGCGGTTGCCCGGCGAAATAATTCCAGAGCTTGGCCGTGATGAAGCGCGCGGCCTGCGGTTGGGCGACGATTTGCGCCATCACGTCGTCGCCGTTGAGATTGCCGGTGCGACCAAGAAACGTTTTATTGCCGTTGTCGTGGAAGCCCGGGCGGAAAATGAATTTTTCGGTCAGGCGATCCAGCGACCAACCGGTCAGGGCGCGGGCGCCCTCGGTGACGTCCTGCTCGGTGTAGTGGCCTTCGCCGAGCGAAAAAAGTTCCATGACTTCGCGCGCGAAATTTTCGTTTGGATGCTCCTTGCGGCTTTGCGCCTGGTCGAGCCAGATCAACATTGCGGGGTCCTGGCCGGCCAGCGTCAGCAATTCCAGCCAGTTGCCCGTGGCGAGCCGGCGGAACAGTTCGTTCTGCCGCCACATGTAATAGGCGTTGCGCACTTTTTCGAAGCTGGTGGCAAAATGTCCGTGCCAGAACAGCACCATTTTTTCCTGAAACGGCCGCGGCCCTTTGGCCATGCGGTTCAGCCACCAGCCGCGCAGCTCCATCAGGCGATCAAATTGGAGCCGTTGTTGCTGCTGCTGAATTTGCCGGCGTTGCTCCGGCGTCGCCTTTTGGATGGCGTCCCGCAGGTTTTTATTTCCTTCCGGATCGGGGACTGCCCAAGCCGGGTCGGGCGTGGGATCGGGAATGTTCTCGTAATCGAGCAAAGCCGAAACCGCCCGGTCCGGGCCGAGGCTGGCCAGTTTCTGGATTTCGGCCGGCGGCCCGCCGAATCCGGCCCGGTTCAACAGATGCGCCGCCGTCTCATAATTCCAGCGGTCGGCTGAAAGCGACTTAAGCATACGCACTTAAAGACATTTGTTTCACAGACTACAATAGGTTATCCACGGAGCGATGACGAAGTCAGATACAAAGGTGACGGACGGATGAACATGAAACAGACTCGGCGGGTACGCAGACTCCGCACGTTTCCGCTCGTCAGCCTGTGCAGCACTTGTCACCATGTCACATCTTCCAGGCGAAACGCCGCAAGCAACGTGTGGCTCGCCCCGGCCGGCAACAAATCGCTGCGAATCAATTCAACCTCACGCGCCGTCCATTCGCCGAACAGGCGGTCTTTGACGGCCTGCGCGTGCGCCGCCAGTTTCTCGATTTCGGGCCGTTTCAGAAATTTGACCCGGCCTATCGTCACATGGCCGGCAAACCGTTCCGTCCCCTGCTCCTGCGTGAACCGCTGAACCGCACCGTCAATCTTTTTTTGCAAATCCACCAGACGCCCTTCGCCGTCGTTGACGCCGGCCCAAATGACGCGCGGAGACCGGGCATTCGGGAAGAAGCCGACGCCTTGCGCACGCAGACGCAGAGCCGGCTCGCCTGCACAAACCACGTTGATGGCTTCCTGCAAAGCCGCCACGCGCCCAACCGGAACCTCGCCGAGGAACCGGAGCGTGAGATGGAATTGCTCCGGTTTCGTCCAGCGAATGGCGTCGTGCGACACCAGTTGCCGCAATTCCTGCTGGACAGCCGGTGATTTCATTCCGGACCGCTTCCGGCATCGGAATCGCCACAAACAGCCGGAGTTGCTCCGTTGAACTTTCAGCCGTCATTGTTCCACAGATTACTTGAAAACCCTCGCCGATGCTCCGTTATTTTATTCGACACTCAACGCTCAACTCTCAACACTCAACGCGGTGAAAAATACTTCACATCCTTTTGTCGCAAAATTCGCCCTGAGCCGCACTATAAGATGACGGTGGAGTTCGTTTGAACAGGAAATGGCATGGACTTAACCGACAAAGAATACGTCGATCACTGCCGTGACGGCCATCCAGAGGACTTCGGTCAGCTGGTAGAGCGTTACCAAAAGCCGCTGTTCTCCTATCTGGCCAGCCGGGTCGGAGACGGCGGGCAGGCTGAGGAAGCGGCACAGGAATCATTTGTGAGAGCCTTTCTGTCACTGAAGAAGCTGCGCAAGCCGGAGTCGTTTTACTCCTGGCTGCTGGGCATCGCGGGGCGGGTCGCCAAGGAACAATTCCGCGCTGTGGCGCATCGGCAACGCGACCGTGAGGCGGCCGAAACCATGATGGCCGACGCGACTGACAGCAGCTGAAGAGTATCCTTTGGAAGAGGCCATTGCCGCCCTGCCTGAATCCCATCGTCAGGTGATTCTGCTGCGGTATTACGAGCGGCTCTCCTGTCAGGAAGTGGCCACACGACTCGAAATGCCGCTGGGCACGGTCACCAAAACGCTTTCGCGCGCCTACGCCCTGCTGCGGCAGGAGCTCGCGGCCCGCGAAGGCGCGGAACCAACAGTCAACCAAACGTAACAATTATGAACTGCGCTGAATGCCGGGACAATTTAGTCGCCTGCGCGGAGGGGTTGCTGGACCGCGAAGCCTTGCTCGAATGCCAGGCTCATCTGGAAGCCTGTGCCAGTTGCCGGGCTGAATACCAGGCAATCGCCAGCCTGCAACAGCGGCTGGTCGCTCGTGGCCAGGCCGCCGCCGAGGTGTCCATTGTCGCACCGGTGATGCAGCGGGTTCTCCAAAAAAGAAATGAACCGGAAAGAGAAACAATTATGAGCAAAATATTAAAATATCGTTGGGGATTCGGATTGGGCACTGCCGCGGGCGCGGCCGCCATTATTCTGATGGCCTTCCTGATCTTTCCCAAGGCACAAGCCACCGCCGCCGAGATCATGACCAAAGGCGCGCAGGCCGTGGCCAAACTTACCAGCATCCATATTCGAGGCCAGTTGCGCACTGCACCAGCCGATAACTTCGGTTATATCAATCCCGACTCCGAGTTTTATACCATCGAACTGTGGAAGCAGTTCGAGCCGGAGTTGAAATGGCGTGTCGAGAAGCCCGGACGAGTTGCCGTCATGGACGGCCAGTCCACGGTGCTTTACATCAAGGCCGCCAATTACGGAGCCAGGTTTCCACACCCCTCGCCGAGCGCCTTTGACACCGATTGGCTGCAGAGGATCGCCAACCTCAGCAACACCATCAGCAATGAGCTGAACCGGGCGCAGGCCAAAGGCTGGAAGCTGGACACCACGGAAGAAACCGGCGCGGACGGCAGGATGAAGTCCGTTGTCACGATCCACGCCAAATCCGGCATTCCGGAAAATGACTACGGCAAGAACAATTTCTTCGACAACGCGGACACCCGCCGGGTCTATCGCTTCGATGCCCAGACCAAACTGCTGGAGGCCGTGCAGGTCTATCTGGTTCGCCCGTCCGGCGAAACGCTGATTTTCGACCTCAGCCAGATTGACTTCAACCCGCCGATTGATCCGAGCATATGGAAACTTGAATTGCCGGCGGACGTGAGCTGGAGCCAGGAACCGCAAAAATTGCCTGATAACGAAAAATATGCCTCGATGACTGCGGAGCAGGCCGCCCGCGCCTTCCTGGAAGCTTGCGCCCGCGAGGATTGGAATGAAGCCGGGAAATTCATGTCACCCATCACCGAGGGCGTGAAACAGGCTTACGGCGGCCTGGAAATCATCAGCCTGGGTGAGTCATTTACTTCCAAGTCTTATGGCGGCCGGTTTGTGCCTTACGAAATCAAACTTCAACCGCAGGAGTTCAATATGCGGGTGTCCAACGCCAACCCGGCGAAACGGTGCGTTGTCACAGGAATGTATGACAGCAAACTGCGGCTGCAGCAGGATTTTAAATGGTCCACCGAGCCGGAAGTCCTGACCAACAACGATGCCTATGCCCGGCTGACACCCACGGAAGCAGTGCAAGCCTACTTCGACGCCCAGTCAAAATTGGACTGGGTCGAAATGCGCAAGTTCACCTCGGAATCCGACGTCAAGGAAACCAAAGGTCAAGTTGAGACGGCGGAGAAAGCAGGCATGGACGTGCATAAACTGATGCCGGTCATGGAGGCGGGCGAAGCCACCTGGTCGGCGGAGCAATCCGCCTGGTTTGTGAAATGCCGCATGCCACGCAAACCAAGAAATGGAACCTGGCCATCAGAAAGGACAATCCGGCGGGCCGCTGGCAGGTGGATGGCGGGCTCTAAACCGCGTGTTTGATCGCAGGCCCAAAGACGGTGCGGGCGGAACGCCAGGGTTCCGCCCGTTTTTTATTCGACACTCAACTCCCAACTCTCAACACTCAACGACATGAAATGGCCCGCCGATTATCACATGCACACGCCGCTCTGCCGTCATGCAACCGGTGAACCGTGCGACTACGCCGCCCGCGCCATTGCCCTCGGCTTCACGGAAATCGGCTTCTCCGATCATTCGCCGATGCCGCGCGACGATTTCGACAACTGGCGGATGTACGCCAGCCAGCTCGATGAATACGTCGCCAAGGTCCGAAAGGCGCAGAAGGATTTTCCGCAGCTCACCATCCGGCTCGCGCTGGAAGTGGATTATCTGCCCGGTTACGAGGACTGGATTCGCGGACTCGCCGCGCGGCATCCGTGGGATTATTTCATCGGTTCGGTGCATTACGTCTCTGATAGCTGGGCCATAGATGATCCGCAGAAACTGTCCGAGTGGAAACATCGCAACGCCGATGAAGTCTGGTCGGCCTATTTTGAGCGGTTGACCAAAGCAGCCGAGAGCGGGTTCTTTGAAATCATCGGCCATGCCGATTTGCCGAAAAAATTCGGCCACCGCCCGTCGCGCGATTGCGCGCCGCTCTACGAAAAATTTCTCAACGCGGCCAAAAGGAACAATTGCGCCATTGAACTCAACACCGCCGGTTTGCGGAAGGATTGCCAGGAAATTTATCCGAGCCGCGAAATCCTCGCGCTAGCGTTTCAAAAGGGCGTGCCCATCACGTTCGGTTCCGACGCCCACGCGCCCGGTGAAGTGGGAATGAACTTTGCCGAAGCCGTCCAGCTCGCGCGTGGAGTTGGTTACACGGAATGTTGCCGGTTTGCGCAACGGAAACGGGAGCCGGTCTTGTTCTAAAACTGGACTTTGGGGTGTAATTTGGAAGACTCTCCGCCCGTGAAGCAATCAATCGTCACTTTGGACATGGAAGGCGTGTTGACGCCGGAAATCTGGATCGCCGTCGCCGAGAAGACCGGCATCCCGGAATTGCGCCGCACGACGCGCGACGAACCGGATTATGACAAGCTCATGCGCGGCCGGCTCGCCATTCTCGACCAGCACGGCCTGAAACTGTCCGACATTCAAAACGTCATCGGCACGCTGCATCCCTTGCCCGGCGCGAAGGAATTTCTGGATGAACTCCGTTCGCTGGTGCAGGTCGTCATCCTGTCCGACACGTTCGAGCAGTTCGCCGCTCCCCTGCTCCGCCAACTGGGCTGGCCGGTGCTGCTCTGCCACCGGCTGGTGGTGGAAAATGACCACATCGTGAATTACCAGTTGCGCATTCGGGAACAAAAGCGCGAGGCCGTGGCGGCGTTCAAGCGGATGAATTATCACGTCATTTCCGCCGGCGATTCATTTAACGACACCGCCATGCTCATCGAAGCGAATGTGGGTTTCCTCTTTCGCGCGCCGGACAACGTGAAAAAACAGTTCCCGCAGTTCAAGGCCATCGAGGTTTATCCGGATTTGCTGAAGCTCATCAAGGGAGCGATGTAATGCCCACCCGCCAAGGTTCATTTCACCTGTTCCGGCTCTTCGGGATTGATGTGTATTTGCACTGGGCCTGGTTTCTGGCCGTCGTGTATTTTGTCCACCAGGCCAGGGGTTACTCTTCTCCGATCTGGAGCGTGCTGGAATGTCTTACGTTGTTCCTGATCGTGCTGATACACGAATTCGGCCATCAACTGGCTTGCCGGCAGGTGGGCGGAAAAACCAGTCAAATCATCCTCTGGCCGCTGGGCGGCGTGGCCTACGTATCCCCGCCGCAACGTCCCGGCGCGCAACTCTGGAGCATCGCCGCCGGACCGCTGGTCAATGTCATCCTGTTCCCGATTTTGGGCGCGCTGGCTTTGCTGGGCGGGCATCTGGGGTGGGACGACACCCTGCCCGACTTGTACAAGTTCCTGAACAATATCTGGCTCATCAATCTCGTGCTATTGATTTTTAACATGCTCCCGATCTATCCACTGGACGGTGGACAAATATTGCGCTCGCTGCTCTGGTTTGCCTTTGGCCGCGCCAACAGCCTGCTGGCGGCAAGCATCATTGGCTTCATCGGCGTGGCAGTATTGATTGGATTGGCGGTGCTGGCGCACTCCTACTGGCTCGGCATCATGTGTGTGTTCATCTTGTTGAACTGTTGGGGCGGATTGATGCAGGCGCGCGCGCTGGCCCGCATTGCCAAAATGCCGCGGCGCGATGGCTTCGCCTGTCCGGTGTGCAAAATTCCGCCGCCCGTCGGCACCATCTGGCGGTGCGGCAAATGTGGCAGCCCTTTCGACACCTTCCTCACTCAAGGCGCCTGCCCCAACTGCGGGACCCAATTTAATGCGACGCAATGTCTGGACTGCGGCAGCTTGCGCCCAATCAGCGAATGGCAATCAAGTGCGGAAGGCGGAGTACGGAGTGCGGAGTAAAGAAAAACGACCGTCACTGGCGGCTTCCAGATTTTCGGGCCGTGTTGATCGAACTCACAGCAATGGCGGTCAACTCGCTGGCTTCCTGCACGAGAGCGGAAACTTTGGTCAGTTAGATTTTACCTGAGTCAACCAGCAATTCCATCCAGTACCCCGACTCGTCCGATTCCTCTTCCACCGTACCCATTTTTGAAATGAAATCCGCGACAGATTTACCACGGCGAGCCGCGCGATAATTTGCACCAACGGAAGTCCCGGACCGAAGTAACTGCTTGCCAAGAACATCCGATATTCTGTCATGCGGCAGACTTTCGACCAGCTTGATGATTCTCAACGCAAACAGTTTCGTCCGTTGTTTTAAGTTTTCGTGACTCATGGTTTCCTGTCTTTGCCCGACGTTGTTGGTGGTTGAACAAACTCATTCCGCACTCCGCTCTTCACACTCCGCACCCCACACTCCGCACCCCGCACTCCACACCCCGCACTCCGCACCCCGCACTCCGCACTCCGCACCCCGCACTCCGCACTCCGCACCCCGCACTCCGCACTCCGCACTCCGAATTCCGCACTCCGAATTCCGCACTCAATTCAATCCTCTGCCTTGAACGCGCGCGAAATCAAATCGCGCACGGTTTTCTTCGGTTCCTTGCCTTCGTAGAGCATCTGGTAAACCTCGTCAATAATCGGCGTCGGCACTTTTTTCTCGCGTGCCAGCCGATGCGCCGAACGCGCGGTGGGATAACCTTCGGCCAGTTTCGGATGCGACGCCTGAATCGCCGCCATCGTTTCGCCGCGTCCCAGGCGCTCACCCAGATTGCGATTACGGCTTTGTTTGGAAAAGCACGTCAGCATGAGATCGCCCAAACCGCTCAGGCCGGCGAACGTTTCCGGTTGCGCGCCGCACGCCACACCCAGCCGGCGCATCTCGGCCAGCGCCCGCGTGACCAGACCGGCCTTCGTGTTGTCGCCGTAACCGAGGCCGTCGCTCACGCCCGCCGCAATGGCAATGATGTTTTTCAGCGCACCGCCGTATTCCACGCCGAGAACGTCCGTGCTGCGGTAGATGCGGAATTCCGGACGGTGGAAGAGTCCCTGCACGGTGCGCGCCGTGCCGTCGTTTTCGCAGGCGCAAACCACCGCGGTCGGGATGCCCAGCGCCACCTCGCGGGCAAAACTCGGTCCCGAAAGTGCGGCCACGTGGCTGGCCGGGGCGTGTTCACGCAAAATCCGGCTCATGGTTTCGCCGGTCTCAAATTCAATGCCCTTGGTCACGCTCACCAAAATCGCCGGATGCCCTTTCAATTTCACTGCCACCTGCCGGAAAGCCTGGGAGGGAATGGCCATGACGACGCATTCGGCCCCGCCCACGGCTGTTTTGAAGTCCGCCTCCACCCGCCAGTTTGCCGGCAAAGGCACGCCGGGCAGGTAACGTTCGCTGCGCCCGCGCCGGAGTTCGTCCAGCGTTTCGGCGTCAATGTCCCACAGCGCCACGGCGTTGCCGTTTTCGTGAAGGACCTTTGCCAGCGCGGTGCCCCACGCGCCGGCTCCGAGCACGGTGATTTTCATTTCGTCGCCTCCGGGGTTGCGCTTTTTTTGCCGAAACGCCGTTCCGTGCCATTGAACAGCCGCTCGATGTTGCGCTTGTGTTTGGCGATGGCCAGCAGGCCGAGCGCCGTCGTCGCGATGCGCAAGCGTCAGGCTGTGCGGCGTCAGCACCAGACCGCGGCGGGCAATGCCACTGCCGCGGCGATGGACGCGATGGAAACGTACCGGCTGAAGGCAAACACGACAATCCAGGTTCCCAGTGCGATGCCCAGGGCCAGCGGCGCGAGCGCAAAAAAAACCCCGGCGCTCGTGGCAATGCCTTTGCCGCCCTTGAACTTGAGCCAGCAGGTGAAATTGTGGCCGAGCACGGCGGAGATGCCCGCGATGATCGCGGTACAGTTCCGTGTCGATCGTGGGAACGCCAAGAAGCGCCAACAGCCCAGTCGCAAAGCCAGGTGCAGGCGGCGTAACCTTTCAAACCGTCCACGGCCAGCACAATCACTCCGGCGGTTTTCCCGAGTGTGCGGAAAACATTGGTCGCCCCCATGTTGCCGCTGCCGACGGTGCGAATGTCAATGCCCCGGGCGCGTCCGGCCAGATAGCCCGTCGGTATCGAGCCGAGCAGATACGCGGCCACGGCGATGACGGCATAACTCAAAATTGGCACGGCAGCAGATTATGAGTCCAAAGTCCAAAGTTCAAAGTCCAAAGTTGCTGCCTTAATGTAAAATCGTCGGTGAACTTTGAACTTTAAACCCCGAATCGCTTGAACTTTAAGCTCCGCCGCATGGCATCGAAGGTCAAGGTCGCCGTCCTCGGCACCGGTTCGCTCGGCAAGGAACACGTCCGTATTTATTCCGAACTCGCCGCCGCCGGTCTGGTGGAATTCGCCGGCATTTTTGACACGAACGACGACACCGCCCGCCGAATCGCCGCCAAATACAAGGCGCGCATCTTTAAATCGGTCGCCGAAGCCGCCGCCGCACGCCGACGCGCTCAACGTCGTCACCCCGACCGTCACTCATTTTGAACTGGCCAAAACGCTGCTCGCGCAGGGCAAACACGTGCTGGTTGAAAAACCGATGACCGACGACACCGCGCAGGCGGCGGAACTCATTCAACTCGCCCAGCAGAAAAATTGCGTCCTGCAAGTCGGCCACGTCGAACGGTTCAATCCCGTTTTCAATTATCTCGAAACCGTCGCCACCGAACCGCGTTTCATCGAGACGCACCGGCTTTCGCCCTACCCCGCCCGCTCGACCGACATCGGCGTCGTGCTCGACCTGATGATCCACGACCTCGACGTCGTGCTCGCGTTCGTGAAATCGCCCGTCACGAGCGTGGACGCCGTGGGCATTCCGGTGTTGAGCAAGAGCGAGGACATCGCCAACGCGCGGCTGCGTTTCGCCAACGGCTGCGTCGCCAACCTCACCGCCAGCCGCGTCAGCCCGGAGCGGATGCGGAAGATTCGCGTCTTCAGCGGCCCGGCCAATCCCTGCTACATCTCGCTCGATTACCGCGCGCAGGAGGGTTTCATCTACCGCGTCGCCCGCGACGATGAGGGGGAAAGTTCGCTGTTGAAAAAGCTTCTGGCCGCATGCTCGGCATGGCAACGACACGGCCATTGTCAGCGAATTTGGCGGCAAAAAAATCGTGCGCGAACCGGTGCCGATTGCGAAGGACGAACCGCTCAAGCTGGAACTGCAAAGTTTTGTGAGCTGCGTCCGCGAAAAACAAACGCCCGTCGTCAGCGGCGAATCCGCCAAACGCGCGCTGGACCTCGCCTTTGAAATCACGCGGCAGGTGCAGCAGAGCCGATGAAACCGAAATCGTTCATGCTCATCGCCGGCGAGGCGAGCGAGGATTTGCTCGCAGCGTCAAACCCAAGTAGGAGACGACGTGAGGAGTCTCTAACTTGAAAATGAACTCCGCCAGTTATCCATAAGTTTGAGTCTCGTCACCTCGACTCCTACAAAAACGATCCGTAGGAGACGACATAAGGAGTCTCTAATCTCCCGGCCATGAATTTCCACCGCCCCATCAAGTCGCCGCGCGATCCGCTGAACCGCGCGTTTTACCTGCCACGTCTGCCCCGCGAACATTATCAAGCCGACGCCGTGGTGTTTTGGACGTTGACGGTGTTCGATCAGGCCAAAGGCTGGCTGACGCCCGCGTTCCACCAGCATTTCCGGGAACTGATGCTTCACGCCGCCGCCCGCGAAGGTTTGGTTTGTCCGATTTATTGCCTGATGCCGGATCATTTGCATCTGGTCTGGATGGGTTTGCGGCTGGATTCAGACCAGATCAATGGCATGGCTTTCCTGCGGACTTATCTTGAGCCGGAACTTTCGCCCGCGAAATTCCAGCCGCAGCCGCAGGATGAAGTTTTGCGGACGGAGCAGCGGAAACGAAATGCGTTCGTGAAAGTCTGCTTTTACATCGCGGCGAATCCTGTGCGAGCAAAATTGAACGGAGAGAAGGAAGTCTGGCCGTTCACCGGCTGCATAATCCCCGGCTATCCGAAATTGAATCCACTGGCGGATGATTATTGGTCGAAGTTTTGGCGAATCTTCGCCAAACTGCGGCAACTCGACGCGGGCAACATCAAGCGACCGCCGATTGGATGAAAATAAAATCAAAGTTTGAGACTCCTCACGTCGTCTCCTACAAAGATCCGAAATGAACCCGAAATCGTTCATGCTCATCGCCGGCGAGGCGAGCGGAGACACACTCGCGGCGGAACTGGTTTCCGCGCTGCTTGCCGCGTCGAAGCAAAGCGGAGACGGGCGCGCTCCGCAATTCCTTGGCGCGGGCGGACCCGAAATGACCGCCGCCGGGGTCGAACTGGCATTTGACCTGACGCAGTACTCGGTTATCGGCATTGAGGATGTGCTGAAAAATTATTTCAAGTTCCGGCGGCTGTTCAACCAGTTGCTCGCGCTGGCAATTGAACGCAAGCCGGACGCCGTCATCGGCGTGGATTTCGGCGGGTTCAACCTGCGCTTCGGGCATGCCATCAAACAATTCGTCCGCGACAATCCATTTGCGAATTGGAACCCGAAAATTGTCCAGTTCGTTTCACCGCAGGTCTGGGCGTCGCGACCGGGCCGCGCGAACGTGCTGGCGGCGGATTATGACCTGGTCCTGAGCATTTTCCCGTTCGAGCAGGACTGGTATGCGCAGCGCGTGCCGGAATTGCGCGTGGAATTTGTTGGTCATCCGATGATTGGGAGATTCGGAGTTCGGAGTTCGGAGTTCGGGGTTCGGAATTCGGGGGAATCGGTTCTCCTGCTGCCCGGCAGCCGCGTGGATGAATTGCGCCGGCATTTGCCAGTAATGCTCGGCGCGCTGAAACTGATTCGGGAAAAATTGCCGTCGGCGAAAGCAAGAATGATTTTGCCGAATGAAGGCTTGAAAGAACTCGCGGCCGAGCTGTCCGCGCCCCCGGTGAATTTTGAAATTCAAATCGGCAATCTGCCGCAGGCACTGGCCGGAGCCGACCTCGCCATCGCCTCGACCGGCACGGTGACGATGGAGTGCGCGTTCTTCGGCGTGCCGACGGTGACGCTCTACAAAACGTCGTGGTTCAATTGGGAGATTGCCAAGCGCCTCGCCACCGTGAAATGGGCGACGATGCCGAACATCCTGGCGAACGAGGAGATTTTTCCGGAATTCATCCAAAGCGCCGCCACGCCCGAGAACATCGCCGGCGCCGCTTTAAAACTTTTGCAGGACGAATTGCGCCGCGTTCAAATCAAAAAACGGCTCGCGGAGGTGGTTTCAACTCTGGGCGAACCCGGCGCCAGCGCGCGCGCCGCCACGGCGATTTTGAGTTTGTTCTCCCGGTCGTAGCGGCTTTCGGCAGAAAGCCGATTATTTGCGGCGCTCTGCCGAGACGCCGCTACAGGTAAATTCAGTTTGAGTCTCGTAACCTCGACTCCTACACTGCCTTCATGGAATCGCTGCACGCCCCGTGGCGGATTGAATACATCCTCGCGCCCAAACCGCAGCTCGACGCGAGCCTGTTCACCCGCATCGCCCAGTCCAGTGACGACGAAGCCAACTGCGTCATCGTCCGCGACCGCACCTGTTTCGCGTTGCTCAACACCTATCCCTACAACGGCGGGCACCTGATGACCGTGCCTTACAAACAAGTCGCCGATTTGAACGATCTGACCGATGAGGAACTCGCCGATTTGTGGAAGCTCACCCGCCGCTGCGTGAATGCGCTGACGCGGCTGATGAAGCCGGACGGTTTCAACATCGGCATCAATCTCGGCAAGGTCGCCGGCGCGGGCATCGCGGAACACCTGCACATTCACGTCGTGCCGCGCTGGAACGGGGACACCAACTTCATGCCGGTGCTGGCGAACACCAGGGTCCTGCCGCAGGCGTTGAGCGAAATCGCGGCGAAACTTCGAGCGGAATTGGCAAAATAATCTGTAATTGTGGCAACTGAAACCCTTCATTTTGAGAACGCCCGGGTTGCGCAACAGCTTTTCAACAACGAACCGCGCAACTTGCAATCGCTCGAAACCGAACTCGGCGTCAAAGCCACCTCCCGCGAAGGCTGGATCAAGCTCGAAGGCCAGGCCGACGCCATTGAGCGCGCCAAACACCTTTTCGTTTCGCTCGAAACGCTGTTGAAGGCCGGCACGCCCGTCCGCAACCGCGAATTCACCCACGCGTTGAACGTGGTAAAACACGAAGGTGCCGAAACGCTCAAGGACCTGGTCAGCGACCGCGTGATGACGCACGACCGGAAGCCCGGTGTGACCGCCAAAACCGTCGGACAGAAAAAATATCTCGACGCCATCCGCAAACATGACATCACCATTGGCGTCGGGCCGGCGGGCACGGGTAAGACGTATCTGGCAGTGGCGGTGGCGCTCTCGGCACTGCGCGACGGCCGGGTGTCCCGGCTGATTCTCACCCGCCCCGCAGTGGAAGCCGGCGAGGCACTCGGTTTTTTGCCCGGTGACCTTTACGAAAAAATCACGCCGTATCTCCGTCCGTTGCAGGACGCGCTGCACGACATGCTGCCCGCCGAGGAAATCCAGAAGCACACGGAGCGCGGCACGATTGAAATCGCGCCGCTGGCCTACATGCGCGGACGCACGCTCAACAACGCCTTCATCATTCTCGACGAAGCGCAAAATTCGACGACCGAGCAGATGTTGATGTTTCTCACCCGCCTCGGCCACGGCTCGAAAGCGGTCATTACCGGCGACGAAACGCAGATTGATTTGCCGCCGAACAAACATTCCGGCCTGCTCGAAGCGCATCGAGTATTGAATAACGTCGAGGGCATCGCGGTCGTTGAATTCAGCAAGCGCGACGTTGTCCGGCATCCGCTCGTCCAGCGCATCATCGCGGCCTACGAGGAACACCGTGGCAACGCGAAACCGGAATGAAATTATCTCGCAGGAGCCGGGGCAACGAGGCTCAAACTGAAAGAAAATCAGAGACTCCTCACGTCGTCTCCTGCAATTTTTCAGGAATGAATGTCACTATCGCCAGCCGCCAGCGCGTGCGGAAAATCAACCGGCCTTTACTGAAACAGGTCACCACCGCCTTGCTCGCTGATTTGAAGATCGAAAAAGCGGACCTCGGCATCCATCTCGTCGCCGCACCGGAAATGGCGCGCTTGAACGAAAAATTTCTCCGGCACGCCGGCCCGACCGATGTGATTACGTTTGACTATTCAAACCCCAAGCCCCAGACCCCAGACCCGGGACGCCAGCTACACGGTGAAATTTTCGTGTGTGTGGACGAAGCAGTTTTGCAGGCGCGAAAGTTCGGCACCAGTTGGCAGTCGGAAGTGGTGCGCTATATCGTCCATGGCGCTTTGCATCTGCTCGATTTTGATGATGTGAGTGTGGGCGTCCGGCGCAAAATGAAGCGCGAGGAAGACCGCCGGTTGCGCGCAATTGCCCGCCGCTTTCCCTTGAGCAAACTCTGACACGACCCTAGAATGGCCGCATGGAACCGAGAAGTTTATTCGTCCGCTGGCGCTCCAGTTTTTTGACCGGCCTGGCGGTCACTTTGCCCGCGTTGCTCACGCTGGCGGCGGTCAAGTGGCTTATCGGCACGATTTCCAGCGTGACGGACGTGCTGTTGTTTTTTCTGCCCAAAAGCCTGACGCACGAGAGCCTGGTGTATCCCCGCGACGGCATGGGGCCAATGTACTGGTATTGGAGTCTGGTGGCGTTGCTGCTCGCGGTGGCGCTGATTTCGGCAGTGGGGGTGCTGGCGCGCTACTATATCGGCAAAAAAATCATTGATTGGACTGATCGCGTGTTGATGCGGGTGCCGTTCCTGAACAAGATTTACGGCGCCATCAAACAGGTCAACGATGCCTTTTCCGGCAACAAGCATTCGTTCAAAACCGTCGTGCTGGTGGAATTTCCGCGCGAAGGCATCTATTCCATCGGCTTTCTCACCAGTGAACAGCGCGACGAGGTGCAACAGAAAACCAGGGAAAAGGTGGTGTGCGTGTTTGTCCCCACGACGCCGAATCCCACCTCGGGCTTTTTGATTCTGGTGCCGGAGGAAAAGGTGACCAAACTCGACATGTCCGTCGCCGAAGGCATCAAATACATTGTCAGCCTGGGTTCCCTCTCGCCGGAATATACACCGCCGCCTTCGCTGAAATGATCGAATCTGCCACCGGCATCATCCTGCGCGCGCGACCGCTAACGGAAACCAGCCTCATCGTCCACTGGCTCACGCCAAATTTCGGGCGGATGGCGACGGTGGCCAAGGGCGCGCGCCGTCTCAAATCACCGTTTCATGGCAAGCTCGACCTGTTTTACCTCGCGGATTTTTCGTTCAGCCGGAGCCGCCGTTCCGACTTGCACATTCTCCGCGAAGTCCGCCTGCACGAAACGCATGGTCCGCTGCGCCAAAATCTGGCCGGCCTGCGCCAGGCCGCCTACGCGGCCGCGTTCATCGAGCTGGCGACGGAAACCGAAACGCCGTTGCCCGCGGTATTTGAATTGATGCGCGAATTTCTCGATTGTCTTTGCCGCCAACGCCCTGTGCCGCAAGCGGTTTTCGCCTTTGAACTGAAGTTGCTGCATGAACTTGGCCTGAACCCTGATTTGTCAAAGACCGGACTGACAGCGGGCGCAAGGCAAATTCTCCGCACCCTGGTGGCCGGCAATTGGCAGGCGTCCTGCTGCTTGAAACCCACCAGCGGGCAAACCGAAGAGTTATGCAGGTTTTTACACGGATTTTTGATATTTCACCTGGGCCGTTTGCCTCGAGGACGAGCCGCGGCATTGACGGGTTGAATCTGCTTTTCGCACAAGCCGGTCTTATAGTATCGTCGGCCCGCCGTTTCGGAACCGAGCCATGATTAAGAAAATAGCGAAAACGTTCTCCACGGTGAGGATGCAGTTGGTCGCCAGCGTGTTTGTGGCCATCGCGCCGGCGCTGGTGCTGACGTATATCGTCAACCAGTCGTGGTTCTGGCAGTACGCGCCGGAAAGGCTGAAGGAGTATGCGCTGGACGTGCCGTGGGCCAGTTTCCTGGTCGGTTTGCTGGCTTTGGGCGCGGCCTGGTTCGGCGGCGAACATTTTATTCTGAAGCAGGTGCGCGCCCTGTCCAACGCGGCCCAACGTCTGGCCAAGGGAGATTTGACCGCCCGCACCGGCCTGAAAGACAGGGAAAGCGAACTCGGGCAACTGGCAAATGTTTTCGATCAGATGGCGGAGTCGCTGCAACAGCGCATCAAGGAGCGCGAAGCCACCGAGAGAACCCTGCTCAATCGCGCGTTGCAGCAAACGACCGTTGCCGCGCTGGGACAGTTTGCGCTGACCAACAGCGACTTGATAGCCCTGTTGAACCAGGCCGCCATTCTTGTGTCGCAAACGCTGGAAGTGGACTATTGCGCCGTCTTCGAATCGGTGCCCGGCGGCCAGTTGCTCATGCGGGCGGGTGCCGGCTGGAAATCCAACAGCGTTGGTTCGGCCACGATCCCGGTGGATGATTACTCGCAGGCCGGTTTGACGTTCCGAACCGGCGACGCCATTGTGGTCGCCGATTTGTGGACTGAAAGGCGGTTCAAGGCGTCGTCGCTGTTGATGGATCACGGCGTCGTCAGCGGAGCGACGATTCTCATACCCACGCGCGAGAAACCGTTTGGCGTCTTCTGTGTGCACACCGTCAAGCATCGGGAATTCACTCCGGACGACGTGCAATTCCTTCTGGCTGTGGCCGGTGTCATCGGCATAACGGTCGAGCGGTTGCGGATGGGTGAACAGCTGCGCCAGTCACAAAAAATGGAGTCCATCGGCCAGTTGGCCGCCGGTGTCGCCCACGACTTCAATAACATGCTTACCATCATCCAGGGCCATACCAGTTCGCTCCTGGCCAGGCCGACGCTGCCGCCGGATATCCTGGACCCGATCCAAGCCGTGTATTTCGCCACCGAGCGCGCCGCCGCACTGACGCGCCAATTGCTCATGTTCAGCCGCAAAAACGTCATGCAGGTAAAGCCACTCGACTTGCGCGAAGTTGTCGGCAACATGGGCAAAATGCTGCAGCGCCTTTTCGGCGAAACCATCACCCTTGAGTTCCAGCCGCCGGATGAATTGCCGTCCGTGCAAGGCGACACGGGCATGGTTGAACAAGTCATTATGAACCTCGCCGTCAACGCCCGCGATGCCATGCCGAATGGAGGCAAACTCACCATCGGCCTCGACGCAATGGTGGTGGATGCCGCCCATGTCGAAGTTCATCCCGAAGCGCGCTCGGGAAATTTTGTGCGGTTGCGCATGAGCGACACAGGCATTGGCATGGATTCCGCCACGCGTGCCCGCATCTTTGAACCATTCTTCACCACCAAGGACGTTGGCAAAGGCGCCGGCCTCGGCCTCGCCACCGTTTACGGCATCGTCAAACAACACGAGGGCTGGATTGAAGTGGAGAGCGAACCCGGTGAAGGCGCCATCTTCGACGTGTTTTTCCCGGCCGCCATGCAAGCAGTGCCAACCGTGCAAACCGCTGAAGAAAAGACCGGCACGGCTGAATCCGTGACCGGCGGCACCGAAACCATTTTCCTCGTCGAAGACGAACCGGTCCTGCGTGAAATGGCCCGCGACATCCTCGAAAGCTACGGCTATCGGATCCTGGAGGCCTCCTCCGGCAAGGAAGCACTCGGCATGTGGAACCTGACCCGTGGCAAAATTGATTTGCTGCTCACCGACATGATCATGCCCGACGGCATTTCCGGCGCGGAACTCGCCCAGCGGCTGCTGGCCGGCCAGCCTCATCTGAAAATTATCTTTACCAGCGGCTATACCGCCAACGAGGTCAGCCCCGAAATCCTGACGAAGACCCGCGCGCGTTTCCTCCAGAAACCGTACACGCACGACATGCTCGCCAAAATCGTCCGCGACGCACTGGATGGAACGGCTCCGGTCAGCAATCCACCTCGAACGCTCACGACTTGACCATCCCCGCGACGCGCACGACAACGCCGACCCCCGTCCATGCCACCTTTGCCGCAGTCGCAACCCATTGACACCGCAGAGAGATGAGCGCGTCCGGCGAGGTCATCGTCGCCATTTTGAGCGACATCCATTATGCGGGTCCCGCCGAACGCGCCCGCGGCGAAGAGTACGAATTTTGCACCATCGCCAACCCCCTCTTCCGCGCCGTCGCGCGCGCCTACCGGCACCTGATTTGGATGCGCCATCCCCTCGACCAGGGACGGCAACTTGACAGGTTCCTGGCTGAAGCCGGCCCGCTGGATTATCTCGTGGCCAACGGCGACTATTCCTGTGACAGCGGCTTTGTCGGCGTGAGCGACCCGGCGGCGTTCCAAAGCACGCAGGAATGTCTCGCCAAACTCCGGGCGAAATTCGGCGACCGCGCCCGGTTCACTTTCGGCGACCATGAACTGGGCAAGCCGACGTTGTTTGGCGACACGGGTCAAACGCGGCTCGCCAGTTGGCGCCGCGCCACGGAGCAATTGGATTTGAGAGGGTTCTGGCAACTGAACATTGGCCGCTACTCACTGTTCGGCGTGGCGTCGCCGCTCATCGCCCTGCCGGCGAATCAAACGGATGCCCTGCCGGAAGAATGGCCGGAATGGCAACGCTTGCGCGAGACGCACCTCGCGGATATCCGCGTCGCCTTCGAAGCGCTCCAGCCGAACCAGCGCGTATTGTTGTTCTGCCATGACCCCACGGCGCTGCCATTTTTGTGGCGTGAGGAATCGGTCCGCCGCCGCTTGCCGCAAATCGAGCAGACCGTGATTGGCCATCTGCACACGCGGCTGATCCTGTGGAAAAGCAGGGTGTTGTCGGGGATACCGCCCGTCCGGTTTCTGGGCCGCTCCGTCGGCCGTTTCACCTCGGCACTGCACGAGGCGCATCATTGGTGGCCGTTTCACGTGCGTTTATGTCCGGCGCTTTCCGGCACCCAACTGCTGAACGACGGCGGCTATTACACGGTGCGAATTGACCCGGCGGCAAACCAGCCAGCGAAGTTCACATTTCACCCGTTGCCACGATGAAAATTCACGCCGGGCGCAAGGCGGCATTGCCAGCTTCCAACAATTTCATCACCGCATCCACCGCCGCCTCAGCCTTGACCGGTTGCAAGACGCCGCCGCGCGGTTTGATTTCCACTTCGCCCTTCGCCAATGATTTTTCGCCAAGGCTGAGCCGGATGGGAAACCCGACCAGGTCCGCGTCCTTGAATTTTACGCCGGGGCGTTCATCGCGGTCGTCCAAAATCACTTCCACGCCGCGCGCCGTCAGTTCGGCGTAACATTTTTCCGCCAGCTTCATCGCTTCGTTGTTCGGGTCAACGTTCAACGGCGTGATGCAAACCTGATACGGTGCGACACTCAACGGCCAGATGATGCCGTCCTTGTCGTTGCCCTGCTCGATCACCGCCTGCAACGTGCGCGTGATACCGATGCCGTAACAACCCATCACGCACGGCTTGCGATTGCCCGCCTCGTCGAGGTACAGCGCGCTGAATTTCTCGCTGTATTTCGTGCCGAGCTTGAAAACGTGGCCGACTTCAATCGCCCGCCGGATTTTTAGCGGCTTGCCACATTTGACGCAAGGTTCGCCGACGGTGACCGTCCGTAAATCAAACCACTGCATCACCTTGATGTCGCGTTCGATGGAGACGTGCCGGAAATGAAAACCGTCCTCGTTGGCGCCGGTCGTCATGTCGTTCGCGCCACGCAAACGTTCGTCCGCAAAGATTTGTAAAGTAGCGCAGGCCCCTGGCCTGCTTTCCAAGGTTGCAGGCGGGACGCCCGCGCTACGTTGAAGCGTCGTTGTCACCGCCCCAAGACTTCCCGGATGCGCGCCCATGGCATTGAAAATTTCTTCCGGAGTCGCTGGACGAAAGGCGGTGCCGAGTAGCCCGGCCAGTTTGGCTTCGTTCAACTGGTCGTCGCCGCGAATC
>CAVWHM010000012.1:0-44967 GCA_963754775.1 uncultured Verrucomicrobiae bacterium | reverse complement strand
GTTTGGATTCAGCCATAAAAATTCCCGCAAACAAAAATTAAATATCCAGATTCCGCACGTTGAGCGCGTTGTCCTCGATAAACTGGCGGCGCGGCTCGACTTCCTCGCCCATGAGTTTGGTGAACATTTCCTCGGCGTCCACGGCGTTGGTCAGATCGACGCGCAACAATTTGCGCCGCACCGGGTCCATCGTCGTTTCAAACAGCTCCTTCGCATTCATTTCGCCGAGGCCCTTGAACCGCTTGATGGACAGCCCGCGCCGGCCGATTTCCTTGACCGCCGCCAGGATTTCCGGGATGGAGAACAGCGGTTTGACGG
This sequence comes from uncultured Verrucomicrobiae bacterium, assembly GCA_963754775.1. Lineage (GTDB taxonomy): Bacteria > Verrucomicrobiota > Verrucomicrobiia > Limisphaerales > UBA11358 > UBA11358. The sequence continues at coordinate 44,649 of CAVWHM010000012.1, read as the reverse complement.
TTTCCCGATCGCCTTCGCCCTCGCGAATCTCAAACAGCGGCTCGTCCTGGCCGGCGTAGTGCTCGACGCTGAAACCTTTCTTGGCGAGCCTGGCCAGCAATTCGACGATGGCCTTGCTCTCGTGCAGCTCGACGTGGTGTGCGCGCCGGGTCGAACCGTTTTTGGGTTTTTCAGTAAAGGTCGTCGTGTCGCCTTCCTCCTCGCCGCCAAACAATTTCAAGTCGGCATTCTTGGCGCCGAACTGCGCCAGTTCCTCCTCGGTATGGAAATAATGAACCGTTTCATCATTGCCCGCGCGTACCTTGACCAGGTGCTTCGGCAGGTCACCGGTCTTTTTCTGGCGATGCTCGACATATTCGGCAAAGTCGCCGCCATGACGTTTCAAGGCGTTCGCATACTTGTCGAGCGACTCAAGCAGTTCGAGGATTTCCGCAAGCTGCTTCTCGGACAATTCTTTTTTGTCCGAAAGGTTTTTCAGCCGCACGTCTTCCGTGCCGAGTTCGATCAGAATTTTGTTCAGCCGCGTGTCGTCGTCCACGTATTCCACCCGCTTCTTGCGCGCAATCTGGTACAGCGGCGGCTGGGCGATATAAACGAAACCATTTTTGATCAGCGACGGCATCTGCCGGTAGAAAAACGTCAGCAACAGCGTGCGGATGTGCGAGCCATCCACATCGGCATCGGTCATGATGATGACCTTGTGGTAGCGGAGCTTTTCGAGGTTGAACGCGCCCTCGCCTTCTCCGTCGCCGATGCCCGTGCCGACGGCGGTAATCATCGTGCGGATTTCGTTGTTTTGAAGCACCTTGTCCAGCCGCGCCTTCTCGACGTTGATGAGTTTGCCGCGAATCGGCAGGATGGCCTGAAATTTCCGGTCCCGTCCCTGTTTGGCCGAGCCGCCGGCGGAATCACCCTCGACGATGAACAATTCGGTGTTCGCCGGGTCGCGGTCGGAACAATCGGCCAGTTTGCCGGGCAGACCGCCGCCAGTGAGCGCGCCTTTCCGCACGGTCTCTCGTGCCTTGCGGGCGGCCTCGCGCGCGCGGGCCGCCAGCAGGCCTTTTTCAACGATTTTCTTGGCTGCGCCGGGATTCGCATCGAAGTGCGTCATTAACCCGTCGTAAACGATGGACGACACAATGCCGTCAATTTCCGTGTTCACCAGCTTCACTTTGGTCTGCGACTCGAAGCGCGGGTTCGGCAGTTTTACGCTGAGCACGCAGACCAGGCCTTCGCGGACATCATCGCCGGAAATCGTCGGATCTTTTTCCTTCAGCAGATTATTCTGCTTGGCGTACTGGTTGATGGCGCGGGTGAGCGCGGAGCGGAAGCCGGTGAGATGTGTGCCGCCATCCGTGTTCGCGATGGAATTCGCAAAACAGAGAATCTGGTCGCTGTAACTGTCGGTGTATTGCAGCACACAATCCACAAACACGTCCTCGTCCTTGCCGTCAATCTTGCTCTGGCGTTTGCCCGTGAGCACGACGGGCTTGGGATGCAGCGGCTGTTTGCTGCGCCCGAGCTGGCGGACGAACTGTTCGATGCCGTCGCGGTAAAAAAATGTCTCCGTCTTCTCGTCGCGCTCGTCCTTGAGCACAATTTCAATGCCCGGATTCAAAAACGCGAGTTCGCGCAGACGGTTCGCCAGGATGTCGAACTTGAACTCCGTCGTGATGGTGAAAATCGTCGGGTCGGGCTTGAAGGTGATCAACGTCCCCGTTTTTTTTGATTTGCCGATGACTTCGAGCTTCTGGGTCGTCTTCCCGCGCTCGAATTCCATCGAATAAACTTTTTCATCGCGTGAAACCTCGACCCTGAACCAGTCGGAAAGCGCGTTGACACATTTTGCGCCGACGCCGTGCAAGCCGCCGGAATATTTATAGGCGCCTTGGCCGAATTTTCCGCCCGCGTGCAGATTCGTCAGCACCAGTTCGACGGCGGGCATCTTCCACTTCGGATGCATGTCCACCGGAATGCCGCGTCCGTCATCGCGGATCGAAACCGAGCCGTCCACGTGAATCGTCACTTCGATTTTGTTGCAAAAACCCGCCAGATGTTCGTCAATCGAGTTGTCGAGCACCTCGAACACGCTGTGATGTAATCCGCGTTCGTCCGGGTCGCCGATATACATGCCGGGCCGCTTGCGGACGGCCTCCAGACCCTCCAGTTTATCTATTTTGGACGCGTCGTATTTCTCCGCAGATCCGGTGTTTGCCGGCGGTTTTTTTTCGTCATCCGGCTCGTTTTTTTTCGACATAAATTCCTAAAAAAACCCGTTTCCGGGTGCCCGCTTTCAGGTGCAAAAATTGTAGAAAAAATGCCGTTTTTGCACAATGATAAATTCAGGAATTTTTGACCAAAAAACACCATTAGTTGGGCGGGGGTTTGATGGTTAACCGGATATGTTGTGGCCATGGAAAACTCGCTGAAAGCATGATTTTTATGCCAATCCATGCCTGGACAAAGCCCGGAATGCCCGCGATTTTTCGTGGGTTTGCGCGTCCAAAACTTGCCACTTCCCACTCGCTCCGCCTCAATTTATTATTCCCAAGTGAATCTCCGCCGCGACCAGCTCTTCGCGCCGCTGAAAGAATACTTCGGCTTTGCCTCGTTCCGACCGTTGCAGGAGGAAATCATCCGGGATTCGCTCACGGGCCGGGACGTGTTTGCCGTGCTGCCCACGGGCGGCGGCAAGTCGCTGTGCTTTCAACTCCCCGCCCTCGTGCGGCCGGGACTGACGGTGGTCGTCTCACCGCTCATCGCGCTGATGAAGGACCAGGTGGACGCGCTCCAAGCGGCGGGCGTGGCGGCAACATTCCTGAATTCCTCGCTCGGCGCCGGCGGGTCGCGTCCGCGATTGCGCGGGCTGCACGCCGGCGAATTCCGGTTGCTTTATGTCGCGCCGGAGCGGTTGATGCTGTCCGGGTTCCTCGATGATTTGAAAAAGTGGAATGTGAACCTGTTCGCGATTGACGAGGCGCACTGTATCAGCGAGTGGGGACACGATTTCCGTCCGGAGTACCGGCAGCTTTCCACGTTGCGCGGCCTGTTTCCTGACGTGCCGATGATGGCGCTCACCGCCACGGCCACCGGACGGGTGCGCGAGGATATCGTCAAACAGCTCTACCTGCGCTCGCCAGCGTGCTACGTCGCCAGTTTCAACCGTCCGAACCTGACCTACCGCGTCGCGGCCAAGTCCGGCGCTTATGAGCAGATTCTGGCCTACGTCCGCGGGCGGCCTGCCGAGAGCGGGATCATTTATGTCCAGGCGCGCAAAACGGCGGAGAGCATGGCGGCCAAACTCACCGCCGACGGCGTGAAGGCCCTGCCGTATCATGCGGGCATGGAAGGCGGCGCGCGTTCGCGCAATCAGGAGGCGTTTCTCCGCGACGAGGCGCGCGTGGTGTGCGCGACCATCGCGTTCGGCATGGGCATCAACAAACCGAACGTGCGTTTCGTGATTCACTACGATCTGCCGAAGAACATCGAAGGCTACTACCAGGAAACGGGCCGCGCGGGCCGTGACGGCCTGCCGAGCGAATGTCTGCTGCTGTTCAGCCCCGGCGACCGCGTGAAGCAGATGCGGTTCATTGACGAGAAACCCGATCCAAAAGAACGCGACATCGCCCGTGCGCAACTGGAGCAGATGATTCATTACGCCGAGGTCGCGACGTGTCGGCGGGAGTTTTTGCTGGGCTATTTCGGGGAAAAGTATGGAGCGCCGGTCTCCGACCCGGCGCGTTCCGATGACGGGCCCAGTCACGCCGGGTCGGAGACCGGCGCTCCGGCCAATTGCGGCGGATGCGACAACTGCCTCGCGCCGCGACAGACTTGGGATGGAACCATTGCCGCGCAGAAGTTTTTATCGTGCGTTTATCGCATCCGCGAGAAAAGCCGGTTCGGCGTCGGTCTCCAGCACGTTATTGAGGTGCTGTGTGGCGCGGACACGGAAAAAGTCCGCAAGTTCGGCCATCAATCGCTTTCCACCTACAACATTGGCGGCGAACATTCGCGTGCCGAATGGGGCGCCATCGGCCGCGAACTCGTGCGGCTCGGTCTGCTGTTTCAAAACGCGGAAAAATTCAACATTATCGAACTCACCGACCGGGGCCGCGCGGCGCTCAAATTGCGACAGAAGGTCACGCTCACCCGGCCCGTCGCGCCGAACGAACCGGCAAAACATCGCATCGGCGAAATCGCCTGTGACGAGGCGCTGTTCGAGAAGCTGCGCGGGTTGCGCAAACAACTGGCCGATGAACGCGGCGTGCCGCCGTACATTGTTTTTTCGGACGTGTCATTGCGGCAGATGGCGCGGTTTTATCCGGCGAACGAACGAGAGATGGCGCGCATCAGCGGTGTGGGCGACCGGAAGTTGCGCGAGTTCGGAGCACTGTTCCTGGGCGAGATTGCGGCGCATTTGCAATCGAACCCCCGCCAGATTTTTGCGGATGATTCGTTCGCCGAGCCGTCCGCTCCAATGCCGCGCCGTTCACGGCTGACCGACACGGTGCGCGAGACGCTGCATTTTTTCCGACAGGGCAAGACGGTTTCGGAAATCGCGCGCGTGCGCGGGGTGAAGAACGGGACAATTTACAGCCATCTCGAAGAAGCGATGCTCGCGGGCGAAGTGATTGACTTAAAGTCGTTGCTCACCGCCGAGGCGCAACACGACATCGCCGCTGCGTTTGCCAGGCACGGCTTCGGCAGTCTTGGCGGCGTGGTGGCCTCACTCGGCGGCAAATACGATTATGGCCAGTGCCGGATTGTCCGGGCGGCGATGCAATCAAGATGAACAGAAGGCAACAAAGAAAACCAAGGTGTTGAATCTTTGTTTCCTTTGTTTGCTTTTGTTCAAGTCACCAAATCCAACTCGCTTTTTGCGTCCGCCAACCGTAATTTCACCGGATGTCTTTGGCTGAAAATCCGCTGTTGCACTCCGAACAGTTTGTCCGCCGCCACGTCGGGCCCAACGCCGCTGAAACCCGCGACATGCTCGCGCAAATCGGTTTCAAAAGCCTCGACGATTTGATTGACGCCGCCGTGCCGAAGAAAATCCGCCTCGGCAAAAAGCTGAATCTGCCCGCTGCGCGAAGCGAATTTGAAGCCCTCGCTGAATTGAAGAAAATCGCCGGCGAAAATAAACTTTTCCGCTCGTTCATCGGTCAGGGCTACTACGACACGATCACGCCGCCGGTCATCCAGCGCAGTGTCCTCGAAAATCCTGGCTGGTACACGCAATACACGCCTTATCAAGCGGAGATTTCACAGGGCCGGCTCGAAGCGCTCCTGAATTTCCAGACCATGGTCGCCGACCTCGCCGGCCTCGACATCGCCAACGCCTCATTGCTCGACGAAGCGACTGCCGCCGCCGAGGCAATGACGATGTGCCATTCGCTCAAGGATGAACGAAACGTTTTCTTTGTTTCGGAGAATTGCCATCCCCAGACGATTGCAGTCGTACAAACACGCGCCAAGGCGCTCGGCATCGAAATCGTGGTTGGCGGGCACGAAAATTTCCAGTTCAACGACAAGGTTTTCGGCGCGCTGGTGCAGTATCCCGACACGTTCGGCGCGATTCACGATTACACCGGATTGGTCAAACAGGCGCATGCGGCGGGCGCGCTCGTCACCGTGGCCACCGATTTGCTTGCGCTGACCTTGCTGAAGCCGCCGGGCGAATTCGGCGCAGATATCGCCGTCGGCAGCGCACAACGCTTCGGCGTGCCGCTCGGCTACGGCGGCCCCCATGCGGCGTTTTTTGCCACGCGCGATGAATTCAAGCGTCACATGCCCGGCCGCCTCGTCGGCGTTTCAAAAGATTCCCGTGGCAAACCGGCGTTGCGTCTTGCGCTCCAGACCCGCGAACAACATATCCGCCGCGAAAAAGCCACGAGCAACATCTGCACCGCGCAGGCGCTGCTGGCGAACATGGCTTCCATGTATGCCGTTTATCACGGGCCGGATGGATTAAAAGCCATTGCTTCACGAGTCCACAAACTGACGAGCGTTCTGGCGGCGGGGCTGGAGAAGCTTGGTTTCAGTGCGGCAGGTCCACAGTCCACAGTCCACAGTCCACGGTTCTTTGACACGTTCACGGTTGCCCTTGGAAACAAGGAGGCGGCGGATATTGTGAGGGTTGCGGAATCACACCGGATGAACTTCCGCGTTATCAACGACAAAACGATCGGCATTTCCCTGGACGAAACGACGTGTGTCCACGATGTCGCTGAAATCCTTCAAATCTTTAACGGCGACAAGGCGCCCGCTTTTAACATCGGCGATTTGGCGCAAAAGACTGTGGACAGCGGACTGAGGACTTCGGACTTTTTAACGCACAAAGTTTTCAATTCGTATCACAGCGAAACCGAGATGCTGCGCTACCTCAAGCGGCTCGAATCGCGCGACCTGTCGCTCACCGCTTCGATGATCCCGCTCGGTTCCTGCACCATGAAACTGAATGCCGCGGCGGAAATGTTTCCCGTTTCCTGGCCGGAGTTCGCGAAGATTCATCCGTTTGCGCCGTTGAAACAAACGCGCGGCTACCAGACGCTCTTTCAGCAACTCGAAGACTGGCTCGCGGAAATCACCGGCTTCGCGGGAATTTCGCTGCAGCCGAATGCCGGCGCCCAAGGCGAATACACCGGCCTGCTCGTCATTCGCGCCTGGCATGAAAGCCGTGGCGAAGGTCATCGCAACATCTGCCTGATTCCAACTTCCGCGCACGGAACAAACCCGGCCAGCGCCGTCATGGCCGGACTGAAAGTCGTCGCCGTTGCGTGCGACAAGGATGGCAACATTGACGTGGCCGACCTGCGCGCCAAAGCCGAGGCGCACAAACAGGATCTTGCGTGCCTGATGGTCACTTATCCGTCCACGCACGGTGTGTTTGAGGAAACCATCAGAGAAATTTGTGAAATCGTTCACGCCCACGGCGGGCAGGTTTATATGGACGGCGCGAACCTGAACGCGCAAGTCGGCCTCTGCCGGCCGGCGGACATCGGCGCGGACGTCGGCCATTTGAATTTGCACAAAACATTTTGCATTCCGCACGGCGGTGGCGGACCAGGCGTCGGACCGATTGGCGTGGCGGAACATCTCGTTGAATTTTTGCCGGGCCATCCGGTCGTGAATCTCGGCGGTGAAAACCCGATTGGCTCCGTTGCCGCCGCGCCGTGGGGCAGCGCGGGCATTCTGCCGATTTCCTGGATGTATATCGCCATGATGGGCGCGGACGGCCTGACCGAGGCAACCCGGTTTGCCATCCTCAATGCGAACTACATCGCCAAGCGGCTGGAAAATTATTTCCCGACACTTTACCGCAGCAATGGGCTGGTTGCGCACGAATGCATCCTCGATTTGCGCCAGTTCAGGAGCGTCACCGTTGAGGACGTGGCGAAGCGGCTGATGGATTATGGTTTTCACGCGCCGACGATTTCGTGGCCTGTCCCCGGCACGATGATGGTCGAGCCGACCGAGAGTGAATCGAAAGCGGAACTGGATCGTTTTTGCGATGCGATGATTGCCATTCATGGCGAAATCAGCGCGATTGAGTCAGGAGCGACCGACGCAATGAACAATCTGCTCAAAAACGCGCCGCACACGGCAGATCAAATCGCCAGCGACAATTGGAATCATCCTTACTCGCGCGAGCAGGCGGCGTTTCCGGCGAAAAATTTGCACGACTACAAATTCTGGCCGCACGTTAGCCGCGTGGACAACGTGTTTGGGGATAGGAATCCAGTCTGTTCCTGTGTTGGAATGGACGCGTATCAAAGCTAAATGGCTTGCCGCGCCATAGCGTAGCGAAGGCGGGCCTGCACTTGCGCGGGAATGGAAACTTACCCGGGTTGAACCGCGAATGATGCGAATTTTTTCAACGCAAGGATAACGTGGCACGGAGTTGCTTAACAACCCGGCAGGGCGCAAACAATCTTCGCACGGTTGTCCCTTGGCGTTTTTCATTTTTCCGGCTAAGAAAATGCCAAGAAACGGTTAGTGAGCTGGCGGCGGTGGCGGGATTTTAAGTTGCGGGCGAAAAAATTCGGTCCTGACCATGAAAATCACGGAAATTTTGGTGGCGGAACACGCGGTGTTCCACAATTTGTTCGATCACATCGAAAAAACCCTGCCGCGGCTTAAGACGCTGGCGGAGGTCAAATCGCTGGCGACCACGCTGGACGCGCTCATGCGTCCCCACGCCAGGACCGAGGACGACCTGCTCATCGGGCCATTGGAACATTGCCTGGAGCAAATCGGCCAGAGCGAGCTTTTCCACGAGGAGCACGAGGAAATTGATGCCAGACTGGCCGAGGTGCAAAAGGCACGGGGACCGAAACAAGCGCGTGACCTCTTGTTGCGGGCCGTGCTGCGCTCCCGCGAGCATTTCGACAAGGAAGAACGCATCGTTTTCCCGCTCGCGGAACGGGTCTTGAAGGCCAAGACACTGTCCAGCCAGGGTGACGAATGGATGAAACAGCGAGATGCGGCATTGAAGTGAAAGGAGCGCCGGCCTCCGGCCCGGCGTAATTCTGCAAAGGCACCTTCGTGCCGGGTCGGAGACCGGCGCTCCACTTCAAACGGATGATTCCCCGGAAAGTTTTTCCAGCGCCGCATCCGCGCCGGCGACGAGCGCGTTGACGCGGGTGGCCAGTGGAAAATCCGATGGAGCTTCAAGGGTATAACCCTGTCGGGACTTGTTCACGACGAGATAAAACGCCTCGGCCCACTGCGGACGCGTGCGCGGGTCGAGATTCGGGCGGATGATGCCATTTTGGGCCGGCCGGTCTTCGATGATTTCCGATGGGTCAATCGGACAAACTTTTTGGACGGCACCGACAATGGTTTCCGCAAGGGAGGGTTTGCCGTCGGGATTCTGTTCGTAGAGATAAAAACCGTGTGATTCCCAGTCTTCGTGGAGGCAAAGGTACACGTCGAATCGCGGCTGGCGCTCGAGCCAGGCGATGTGTGAGCGGACTTCGGCGGTTTCCAAATGACGGTAGTCGCGGTTCAAATCCTTGCCGTCGGCGTTTTCGCGGCGGTTTAAAACGAAGCCGACAGGATTCAGGCACGGGCAAAACCAAAGTTCCGCGCTTCGCCGGCCATTGGTTTTCCTGAAGCAATCGCAGCCCGGCGAGCGGACCGGCCGGCTCGTCACCGTGGATGCCGGTCGAAAGATAAATGCGGAGTGCGGAATCCGGCCTGCCCTCCGTAGCCTCGGGGCGAAGGATGGGAGTGCGGAGTGAAAGTGGCGCTCGGTGGAGGGCGAGCAGGTTGAATTCGCCCTGCTTCCCAAACGTTTCGGAAGTCCAGCCGTGCGTTTGGGCGGCGATTTCGACATCGCGCAGCACGGCGCGGATGTCAATCGTCTCGCCGTGGTAGCCGCCATGATTTTTGCCAAGCCTTTCCACGCGGAGAATTTCACGCAAAGACGCCAAGACGCAAGGAAGTTTTTGACACGAATTGCACGAATTAACACGAATTCAAATTTTCAAAGCCTGTCGGGCTGGCATCTTTGTAGTTGGGCAATCAAAAACGGCCAAAGCTCCGAAGGAGCGAAATCTTCGGCTGGAGTTCAAGCTTCAGCTTGTGCGGGCGGCGGACACGCTGAAGCGTGAACTCCAACAAAACGGAATAACATGGCTGTGCTTTGGTTTATACAGTCGCAGCTTCCGTTTCGCAATTTTCTTTTCCACAGTCCCGATGCATCGGGATTTCTTCCTGATCGCTGAAGCCGTGATTGTTCCATCTCGGGTCGAGGCCGAGGTCTTTGAGCATCTGCAAATCTTTTTCGACCGGCTGGTTCAGCGTGGTGAGGTAATTGCCGACCATGAGGGCGCTGGCTCCGGCCATGAAGATCATGCTTTGCGCGTCGCGCAGGTTCACCGTGCGCCCGCCGGCAATCATGATTTCCTGCCGTGGCAAAATGAAACGGAAGCAGGCGATGGTTTTCAAAATTTCCAGGACGGGCAGGGGCTCATTTTTCTCAAAGGGCGTGCCGGGGATGGGGTTGAGGATGTTGACCGGTACGACGTTCGCGCCGATTTCCTTGAGCGAAAACGCGAGGTCACAGCGGTCCTCGCGCGTTTCGCCCATGCCGATGATGCCGCCGGAACATATCTTGATGCCGGCTTTTTTTAAGTAACCGATGGTTTCGAGCCGGTCGTCGTAGGTATGCGTGGTACAGGTCTGAGGGAAAAACCGGCGCGAACTTTCGAGATTGTGGCCGTAACACTCGAGCCCTGCTTCCTTCAAACGGCTGGCGACCTTTTGGCTTTTGATGATGCCGAGTGAGGCGTCAGGCCGCGTCTTGCCGCTGGCTTTCAATTCGCGGATGCGGTCACAAACTTCGTCGAGCATCGGGCCTTCGCTCAGCCCTTTCCACGCCGCGACGAGGCCGACGGCGGTAACGCCGTTTTTGTTCGCTTCATCGGCGGCTTCCTGAACCGGTTCGGGGTCCACAAAACCGTATTTGGGCGAGCCAGTCTGATAAAATGACGATTGCGCGCAGAAACTGCAATTTTCCGAGCACGTGCCGGCCTTGGCGTTGACGATGGAGCAGAGATGGATTTTGTTGCCTTTGAATTTTTCGCGGATGCGATTGGCCCAGGAGAGTAAATCGAAAATGTCGGCGGAATCTTCGAGATTGAACAGCCAGAGGGCCTCGTCGCGCGTGATCGTGCCGCCACTCAAAGCGCGTTCGCCGAGTCCGGCAATGCGCGTGTGGTTTGTTGCGTCAACCAGCTTCGCTGTCATGGTTGACAGCATAGCGTCACCGTCGCCTCAGGCAAGGCAAGACTGCCACGTTCCGTTCTGAATCTGACGCGGGGGCTGCCGGACTATTCAATCACCTTGCCAAGGATATTCTGACGCGGGACAGCTCCAAATGTGCGGCTGTCCATGCTGTTGTTGCGGTTATCACCCATGACAAAGTACTCATCTTTGCCGATGCAAATGAATTCGTCTTCGCTTTTTTCGTAGGCGTAGGTTGGCGTCCCGGTCAAAAGGTAAGGTTCACGCAGCAATTGGCCATCAACATAGACTTTGCCGTTTTTGAGGTAAATGGATTGACCGGGCGTGGCGATGATGCGTTTAACCACCGGGGTATTGTCCTGCGGATCTTTGAGTGCCACGATGTCGTCCTGCTTTGGTTCACCCACGAAGTAAGCAAACCGGTTCAACCAATAACATCCCGAGTTTGCCAATGTGGGATACATGCTTGCACCCTCCACGCGAACGGTTTGGAAAGCAAAATGACTGATCACCAAGTAACTCAATGTTCCCGCAACCCCCAAAGTCACCAAAACCCAGCATTGCCGAAAAAACCATGACCACGACAACCACAAACGGCAATCTTTAAGAAAATAGAAAAGGGAACTGGCACCCGCTCTGAAGGGCACTAAAACTGCCACAACTCCCCTGTTTTTTACGACATTCAACAACATTTACATCTCTCTCGCTGCCTAGATTTTAGACAGTTGTGTCCAATTTAGCAACAAAAAAATGTAAATTTCAGCAGTATAAACAGAAGTTACTTATTTACAGGAACTTGTGGTTTGGCGACCACGTCCAGATAAGCAGCGAGCGAGGCGATTTGGATGTCCGTGAGCGGACCGCCATCGCTGATGGCAAACGCGGGCATGAGCGAACCGGGTTTTCCGTGAGCGATCCATGTGCGCCAGAATTCATCACTGGTCGGCGTTTTGAGATTATGCAAATCCGGCACGATGGTGGCGCGTTGTTCAGCCTCGTGGCAGATGGCGCAAACCGAATCAAAAAGCGACTTGCCATATTTGCCCTGGATATTTTTTGAATGACACTTGGCGCAATCACCTTGGAAGACCGCTTGCCGGTCAATCCTGGCCGCCGCCATGTCACGGGCGCGCTCTTCCTCGGTCATTCTGAGTATCACTGGCGGCAGAATGTTGATGCGCAGCATGAGGGTTTTGCTTCCCTTGTCCGTGGACACGTTGACAGTTTTGAACAGCGTGCCGCTCTTTCCTCTGGAGATCCACGGTGAGACGAATTTGGCCGTTGGTACCTGGCGCAATCGTCCACGGCGTAGGCGGCAACTCCGCCGTGGTGCAGCCGCATGAAGGATGAACGTTCAAAATAACGACGTTACCCGATGTAACGTTCGTAAAGCTGAAAAGGAAACGCGCGAGTTGTTGGTCAGCAGCGGCGTCCGTTGATTTCGAGAGTTCATCCCAGGCGAATACGCCATCTGGCAGGGGATCGTTGGCGTGCGAGATGTTCGGCACATAAACCGGCGAGGTGGTCACGATCGCGTTGGTGGCTGGCGGCGGCCCGGCGGCAAGAACCATCATGCCGATGAGAAATAATCCGGCTGCCGCAAAAAAAATCGTCCACTTCAATTTCATAAACGTCCCGAAAAACTAAACGGTTCGCTTGCTTTTGACGAGCAGGATTTCTTCACGTTCGAGACAAGGGTCAGGACCGGTTCAGCGCGCTCAACACGGCGCGCACGGACGCGAGTTCGATATTGGTGTCCACCCCGGCGCCCCAGCGGGTTTGGCCGTTCACGTGCTTGATTTGGATATAAGCAATGGCCGCGGCCTCTTCGCCGGAGCTTAACGCATGTTCGCTATAGGCCATGATCTCGAAACGCGGCCCGCCGATTTTTCCAAATCCGTGGACCAATGCGGCCAGCGGGCCATTGCCCTCCCCGGCGATTTCCACCGTCTTTCCGTCGCGTAGAAATTTAGCGCGGCAGCGGACGACGCCGTTTTTGCTTTCGGTTTCAAATTTCTTGAGCTGCCACGGCTTTGTTCGTTCGATGTATTCGCGCCAGAACATCTGCTTCAATTCGGCAGCGCTGACCTCGCGACCGAGCTTGTCCACCTCCTCGTTTGCAATCGGCCCAAACTCGCGCTGCATGTCCTTGGGCAATTCGATGCCAAACTCACTTTCAAGCAAATAGGCCACGCCGCCCTTGCCGGACTGGCTGTTGACGCGGATGACCTCGCGGTATTCGCGCCCGATGTCCGTCGGGTCAATGGTGAGATATGGCACGTCCCAATTTTTCTGACGGTCATTTTTCCATTCGTTCAAGCCTTTTCGGATCGCGTCCTGATGCGAACCGCTGAAAGCAGTGAAAACCAATTCGCCCGCATACGGCTGGCGCGGTGGCACGGTCATGCCCGTGCAACGTTCATAAACTTCAATGATTGAATTCAAGTCGCTGAAGTCGAGCCTGGAATCAATGCCGTGCTGGTAGAGGTTCAAGGCGACGGTGACGATATCGAGATTGCCGGTGCGCTCGCCGTTGCCAAAAAGCGTGCCTTCGACGCGTTCCGCGCCTGCGAGCAAACCGAGTTCCGTCGCCGCCACGCCGGTGTTGCGGTCGTTGTGCGTATGCACGCTGACGATGAGCGAGTCGCGGTTTTTGATGTTCCGGCAGACCCATTCGATCTGGTCGGCATAGACATTGGGCATCGCGACCTCGACGGTGTCGGGCAGATTCAAAATCATTTTCCGTTTTGGCGTCGGTTGCCAGACATCCATGACCGCCTCGGAAATGTCCTTTGCAAATTCAACTTCGGTGGCCGAAAAACTTTCCGGCGAATACTGGAGCATGACTTCTGTGCCTTTGAGACGCGGCAAACGTTCCTTGATCCAGGTCGCGCCGCGCACGGCCACCTGGGTGATTTGCTCCTTGGACATGCCGAAGACAACGCGGCGCTGCGCGGGCGAGGTCGAATTGTAGAGGTGGATGATCGCCTTCTTCGCGCCAAGCAGCGATTCAACCGTGCGTTCGATCAAATCCTCGCGCGCCTGGACGAGAACCTGCAACCACACGTCATCAGGCGCGCGGTTTTCCTCGATGAGCCGGCGGTTAAAGGTGAACTCGGTGTTCGACGCGGATGGGAAGCCGACCTCAATTTCCTTGAAGCCGATTTTCACGAGCGTCTGGAACAGCTCGAGTTTCTGGCCGACGTTCATGGGCACGGCGAGCGCCTGGTTGCCGTCGCGCAAATCCACGCTGCACCAGATGGGCGCGCGGGTGAGGACGCGGTTGGGCCACTGCCGGTCGGGCAAGGCGACCGGCGGGAACGAACGGTACTTTTTCGACGGATTCTTGTGCATAAATCTTAATCTTGCTTGTAATCGTGACCTTATTCGCCTGCTGGATTAAGAGCAGGATTGCGATTAAGACGACGATTGTAAAAAACAAAAACCCCACCGCCGGCTGGCAGTGGGGTTCGATAAATCTTGTGACGCAATCAGAACCCGACCGCCGCGCGGCGCAACCGCAGCGCGTTCAGCAACAGGCCCAGATTCAAATTACGATTCACGGCCATAACCTAGCAGGGGCGCGCGGGAACGTCAATCCGTTTTTTCACCATCGGCTGGCTTGCGCGCTACCAGACAAAGTGTGTCGAGCAGGTTCAACGGGATGCCCCAGGCCAACACGGTTGCCGGGAGCAGACGAAGTCCCATCCGCGCCAGGCGACCGCTGGCGGAGCTGCCATGGCGCCGTTCCAATGCCTGCAATGCAGAATGCAGCCGGCGATAAACCGTCACGGTGTCAAAGCGAACAGTCTCAAGACCGGCACGGCCGCACAATTGTCGCAGTGATGGTCGAGTGAAATAAAAAAGGTGAGTCGGCGGATGGATTTGTCGCCATTTCAATCCCTGCCATCGCGGCAACCACGCTCCGAAATCGCCTGTCGTCAGGAACAGATACCCGCCCGGCTTGAGCAATGCGGCGGCGCGGCACACGACTTCGTACGGCCGGGACAAGTGCTCGATGGTGTCCCACATGCAAACGGCGTCAAAGGATGTGTTGAACCCGGTTTCCAATAAATCGCCGGCACGGACATCAATTCCTCGACGCCGGGCATGGGCCACCGCTGCTTCGGAGATGTCGATGCCCAGCGATCCGGGGTAAGCGGGTTGAATCATCTCCAGAAAAAATCCGTGGGCGCAACCGATCTCCAGAACCCGGCCGCCAGGAGCCACGTAGCGCCGCAGCCGGCGCAAATGGCCGGCGAGTGTTTTCTCGTGCACAGCCCGGTCGCCAAGATAATCGGCATATTCCGCGCCCTGGAAGTATTCCGCGCCGTAATGCGGTTTAAGCGTCGCCAGGTCGAAGTCCTGCGCGACGGTCATCATGCCGCAACTCCGGCAAATGACGAAGCCAGGCCAGCCGGTATTCCATTCATGGCCTTCGCAACACGGGCAGGCGGAATTCATTTCAACGGCTGCGCCGCAGAGGGGGGCGCTTCAGGTCCCGCCGGCGGCGGCCTTTGTTTCAGCACGTAGAGCGGGCGGCGTTTCACCTCTTCAAAAATGCGCGCGATGTATTCGCCGAGCAAGCCGATGAATGCCAGTTGCACTCCACCCAGAAACGTCGTGAGGAAGATGATGGAAGTCCAGCCGGGCACCAGTTCTTTGTTCGTAAAAAGACAGATCACGATGTAAACCAGATAGAGCAGGCTGATAAAAATCGTCGCGAAACCGAACCTGACGGCCAGCCGGACGGGTGTGCCCGAAAACGACAACGTGGCATTAACCGCGAGCTTGAACATCTCGCCGAGGGTGTACTTTGTATGACCCGCCGCCCGGGGCGGGGCTTTGTACTGCACGAAGGCGCGTTGAAAACCGATCCAGGACACCAGCCCTCGCAAAAAACGATGGCGCTCCGGGAACTGGCGCAGCGCCTCATAAGCGGGACGGGAGAGCAGGCAAAAATCCGCCGCGCCCGAGATGATTTGCGTGTCACTGAGCAGATTGATCAGGCGATAAAAGCCATCCGAGGCGACGCGCTTCAACCAGGTCGCATCGGCGGTGTGAGTGCGAATGGCTGAAACAATTTCATTTCCCTGCCGCCACAGGCCTGTCATCTCAGGAATCAACGCCGGCGGATGCTGCAGGTCGAGATCCATCATGATTACGGCGTCGCCCTGCACGGTGTCCAGCCCGGCCGTCAAGGCGATCTGATGGCCGAAATTCCGCGACAACGCATAGACCCGCACGCCGGAGTCGTGTTGCGCCAATTGATTGAGCAGCTTCAACGAGCCATCGTTGCTGCCGTCGTCCACGAAAATGATTTGGTGGTCCAGGTTCGGCAAACCGTTCAGCACGGGTTTGATCGTCTGGTAGAAGAGACCGATCATCTCCGCTTCGTTGTAACAGGGGACCACGATGCAGAGTAGTTGATTTGCGCTCGCCATTGAGCCGTTTTATAAAAGGAGGATTTGTGGTGGACAAGGAAAAAGGCGCGCGGCGGCGCGGGTCGTTCGCAATTTGGACTTGGTTGGGCGGCAGCTTTTGATAAACCACACGCGTGATTGGCAACGTTCCCGCAGTGAAGCCGCGGTTGCTCCCACCGGAAACCGCGGATTCCTGGTTCGGGCCATGGCACTTCGCTCTGATTCTGTTTCTGCTGCTCTTCGCCGCCTACCCGGAGGTGATCACCGGGCTAGGCACTTTCTTTTACCGGGACTTCGCCATCCTGGGTTATCCCTGGGCGCAATATCAACGCGACTGTTTCTGGCACGGCGAATTGCCGCTTTGGAATCCGCTGAACAACTGTGGCAATCCTTTTCTCGCCGAATGGTCCACGATCACACTGTATCCGCTGTCGTTGTTCTACCTGCTCTTTCCGTTGTCCTGGTCGCTGGGGGTGTTTTGCCTGGGGCACATTTTCATTGCCGGCCTCGGAATGTATTTCCTCGCCCGGCGATGGACAGGCAGCCAGTTTGCGGGCGCCCTGGCCGGTGTGGCGCTTGCCTTCAATGGAATGACGATAAACGACATTCAATGGCCCAACTATTGCGCGACTTTGGGCTGGATGCCGTGGGTTGTCCTGCTGGCGGAGCGTGCCTGGCGTGATGGCGGCATGCGAAACATTCTCGCGGCAGTCCTGGTGGGGACGTTGCAGATGCTGGCCGGTGTGCCGGAGTTGATCCTGCTGACGTGGCTGCTGCTGATCGCACTCCACTTGGGACAATGGGTCCGGGGCAGTATGCCGCGGATGCGAGGCCTCCTGCGGTTTGCGGCAATCGCCGCTTTGATCGGCGCTTGGGCCGCGATCCAACTGCTGCCGTTCCTGGATTTTCTGAAACACTCGCAGCGCGACACCGGGTTCGGACAGGGTGAACACTGGAGCATGCCGGGCTCGGGCTGGGCGAACCTGCTGGTGCCGCTCTTTTTCAGTTTTAAATGGACGCACGGCGTTTTCTTTCAATACAACCAATACTGCACTTCCTCGTATTACGCCGGCATCGGTGTGCTGGCACTGGCCATCGCGGCGGTCTGGTTTGGACGGCAACTTCGAATCTGGTTCCTGGGCGCAGCGTGTTTGGTAAGCCTGATGTTTGCGATGGGGGAACACAGCTACTTGTACCGCTGGGCGCGCGAAGCGTTTCCCGCCCTGGGATTCATGCGCTATCCGGTGAAGTTCGTGCTGCTCCCCACGTTTCTGCTGCCGCTGTTGGCTGGGTTCGGCGTGGCTCGCACGCTGTCGGCAACGGTGGTGGAGCGGTCGGGGCTTTGGCGGCGGCTGGCGATGTTATGGGTTTTTCTGGCGGGGCTGATCGGTTTGATTTTGTGGTTTGCCCAACGTTACCCGCAGTACAATTATCCGTTCAATCGCTGGCCGGAAACGCTGGAAAACGGCTTGAGCCGGCTGGGATTTCTCGTCCTCGCCGGTGGTTTGCTCTGGTGGGCTGGAAGAGCCGGGCCGATCCGCCGGCAGGGACTGCTGCGATTAGGATTGTTGCTGGCCGTCTGGCTCGATTTGCTGACGCAGGTGCCGCGCCAGAACCCGACGGTGCCGCGCTGGGTTTACCGGCCGGGGCTGCTGCAACTATCGCCGCAACCCGCAATCGGCGCCACCCGCGCGATGACCAGCCCAGCCGCCGAGCTGGCGCTGCATGAGTTCGCGCCGACGAACGCAATTGAAGACGTCTTGTCCCGCCGCCAGGGGCTTTACTGCGAATGCAATCTGATTGACGGCATCCCGAAGGTCACCGGCTATTTCCCGATGCACCTGCACGAGGCCAACCGGTTCAACTCGGTGCTCTACGCCTCGAACAGCGGCGAGTATCCACAGGTGGAAGCATTCCTTGGCGTCTCACACATCAATACTTTAACCAACGTCTTGAACTGGGAAACGCGCACGAATTATCTCCCGCTGGTAACCGCGGGCCAGCGGCCGGTATTCGCCAGCGACGACGAAGCTCTGCGGGCAGTGTTCGCGCCCGATTTTGATTCGCGGCGCGTGGTTTACCTGCCGCCGGAAGCAAAATCCAAAATCAATATGGCCGAACCGGCACACCCAAAACTCGAGGTGCGCCGGTTCACCGCGCAACGGATTGAATTTGAAAGCGAATCCGACCAGCCGGCCATGGTGGTTGTAGCCCAATCATATTATCATTGCTGGCACGCGTACGTGGACGGAGCGCGGGTGCCGTTGTGGCGGGCTAACTATGCCTTCCAGGCGCTCGCGGTGCCGGAAGGACGGCATCAGGTGACCGTGGTGTATGAAGACGCCGCTTTTCGGATGGGCGCAGTGATTTCGGCAACAACCTTTGCAGGGTGCCTCTTTGCCTGGTACCGCAACCGACGGAAAGAGCAAGCTGAGGGAACCGGTGGGGAAGGCGTTGCGATTTCTGATTAAGAACTCAACCTGACAATGCGGCGGCTAATTTTCTGGCTCTCTGCTTCAGCCGATAAACGCCGCGTGCCCGGCAGCAGCACGCTGTTCAGCAACAGGTTGAGGTTCAAATTGCGGTTCACTGGCCAAAGTCGCGAGTCAACTTCGAGGGATCAAATTGCCTTTTTCTTTTCATATCGCCGCTTTTCTTCATTCCATTCCACATTCACTTTCAAAGTCGAATTCAACAGCGGGGCGAGTAGATGGATAGCCTTGGCCATTTCTGCGGCATTATCAAACTCGCACTTGATTTTCTCTCCGTGCCGCACCAAAAGATTCAAACGACCGGCTTTTCCGCTGGTCTGAAACAAAGCCGGAGCTTCGATGGCGGCGTCGCGAATTTCGGCCAGGTTCAACTTGAAATTGTTTTCGCCTTCGCGAAGCAATTCTTCCGGGTTACCGGTTTCAAGACGTTGAAGTTTCGCTTTGGTTTTTCTTTTGCCAAACAGCCACAGGCTCAGTGGAATTATGTTGCCCGCCGGACCGATGAACGGAGCTGCCGCTTCCAGAATGGACCTTGATCCTCCCTCAATCTGAATGAAAAGCAGGTCGCTCCGCTCGACAAAAATCCGGTATTTGCCGGCGGACGAAAGGGGAGAAACCAGTTTGACATTGAATGCGGTTCCAGTGGCTTCAGGCTGGGCCGCGATCTTTCCTTGTTTTTCCTCCTGATTGATGACCGGTTGCCCGTCAAGCGGACAAACCACGACATCGTCGGCATATTGTTTTCCGCAGTATTCGCATCTTTTCATGTCTCCTCACGGCAGCCGGCGGGAGTGCCAAATGCGGCGGCATCAGCCGATAAACGCCGCGTGAACGGCTTTCATCGCCACTTCGCCCCTGGCCAGATCAATCACCACAGAGATTTTGATTTCGCTGGTGGAAATCATGTCAATGTTCACGCCTTCCCTGGCCAGCGTTTCAAACAATTTTCCCGCCACGCCCGTGTGGCTTTTCATGCCGACGCCGACGATGGACAGCTTCCCGATTTTTTCCGTGGCGATCACATTCCGGAAACCGAGTTCCTTTTTCAAACCGTCAATGACCTTTTGCGCCTTGAGCAAATCCGGTTTGTCGGTGGTGAACGAAAGGTCGGTTGCCGGCACGCCACTGCCGTGACTGATGTTTTGGACGATCATGTCAACATTCACGGTCGCGTCGCCGAGCGCCTTGAAGATGCGCGCGGCCACGCCGGGCTTGTCGGGCACGCCGACCAGCGTGACTTTGGCCTGGTTTTTGTCGAGCGAGACGCCGCGTACAACGACGTCTTCCATGCTTTTGGTTTCTTCTTTCACAATGGTTCCGGGGTTGTCATTCAAGCTGGAGCGGACTTCAAAAACGACTCCAAATTTTTTGGCAAATTCGACCGAGCGGCTCTGCATCACCTTGGCGCCGAGGCTAGCGAGTTCGAGCATTTCATCGTAGGAAATTTCCGGAAGCTTCTTCGCGTCCGGCACGATGCGCGGGTCGGCCGTGTAAACGCCGTCCACATCCGTGTAAATCTGGCAAAGGTCGGCCTTGAGCGCGGCGGCCAGCGCGATGGCCGTCAAATCCGAACCGCCGCGGCCGAGCGTCGTGATCTGGCCCTCGGGCGTCTCGCCCTGGAAACCGGCCACGATGACGACGTTGCCTTGTTTCAAAAGCTCGTGAACTTTTTTCGGCGAGATGTCGTGGATCTTTGCTTTCGTATGGACCACGTCGGTGACGATGCCTGCTTGCGCACCCGTGAGCGACGCGGCGGGAACGTTCAGCGCGTGCAAGGCAATAGCGGTGAGGGCGATGGTTTGCTGTTCGCCGGTGGCCAGCAACACGTCCATCTCGCGTTCGCTGGGCAACGGCATGATGTCCTTGGCCAGTTTTATCAAACCGTCCGTCACGCCGCTCATGGCCGAGACGACGACGACGACCTGGTCGCCTTTGGCGCGATATTGGGCCACGCGCGCCGCGACGTTTTTAATGCGCTCAGTGTTGCCCACCGAAGTGCCTCCGTATTTTTGAACAATCAGGGCCATGTTATGAATTGTCGGAACGGCAGAATATCAGATGCCCGGCGTTTGAAAAGTGCGGAATTGGAATTCAAAGTCCGCGCAGAAACTTTTGCACTTCGTCGTGATTGCCGGCCATCACAAACCAAAGGCACTCGGCGCGATTTTGGAAAACCAGCCGGATGTCCAGCCCCACCCGGATTTCAAAAATATTCCACGTCAGTTTGCGAATGCCCAAACCCTGATGACGGTGCGGATGGCCGAAATCCCGTTCCAAATGTTGCAATGCCAGCCCGATTTTCCCACGCGTCTCTTTGGGATAATCCCGGACGCGCGCGCGGAACGGCCCGCTTAAATCCAGTGGTTTCAATCAGCCAGATCCTTTTCCAGATTGCCGGAAAAGCGTTTGATTTTTCCGCGCTTCCGCTCCGCTGAAATTTGTTGTTCCATCCGCTTCGCAAAACGCGCCAGTTCCGCCGGCGTCGCGCCGTATTCGCGCCAGGCGTAATCATCGGACGACACCGTTACGGGACGCAACGCCACAATCTGGTCGCCGGACACGATGCCGATGTCCTCGCCTCGTTTGGCCTTTTCGAGCAATTCGGAAAGGTTGGCGCGGGCTTTGGTAATGGTTAGCGTCGTCATATCGGCTTTATAGCGCCTTTAACGCGGCTTGTCAATTATTAAATGCAATCTGGAATTGCGGCGTAGCGGCGTTTCGGCAGAGCGCCGTCTTTTGAAAAAGAAAGAGAATAATGCGGCGCTCTGCCGAGACGCCGCTACGGGCATATCATTCAAAATTCTCCACCCGAATCATCACCGGTTTGCCTTTGATGACTGGCAACCGGCTGATTTTTTTCAACGCGCCGTTGACCGCGCCGTTGGTCGCGTAGTGAAGCATGAAGATCAACGGCACGCTTTTGCCTTCGTGGCCTTCCGGCTGGATGACGGACGAAATGCCGATTTTTGATTGCCCGAAAATCGCCGCGATTTTTGCCAGAACGCCCGGCCGGTCAACCACGTTGAGCCGGACAAAATACTGCGAAACCACATCTTCAATCGGCACCACCGCGCCGGCGCATTCGTGGGGCACAAACGGCGGCACGCGATGTTTCGTGTTGAATTTCAAATCAAGCGCCGCGTCCGCCAAGTCGCTCAGGACGGCGCTGGCGGTGGCGTCCTTGCCCGCGCCGCGTCCGTAAAAGAGCGTGTCACCGACGATGTCGCCGCGCACGAAGACGGCATTGAAAACGTGATTTACACTGGCCAGGACGTGCGAATTGGGAATCAAGGTCGGATAAACAGACACCTGCACCCGACATTTACGATTTGCGATTTGCGATTTACATGCCGATTTTTTCTTGAGGCGTCAATCGTCAATCGTAAATCGTCAATTCGTTTAATAATCCCAAGCAGCTTGATGGTATAACCCAGTTCGCCGGCAAATTTGATGTCCAGCACGCTGACATGGCGAATGCCTTCGACGTGAATTTTTTCCGGACTCACCCAGAAGCCGTGAGCGAGCGAGGCCAAAATGCCGATTTTGTGCTGTGAATCGAAGCCGTCAATGTCGAGGTCGGGCGGTGTTTCCGCGTATCCCTGTTTTTGCGCGTCGGCGAGCACGTCGGCAAAATCCGCACCTTCGAGCGTCATCCGGGTGAGGATGTAATTGCAGGTGCCGTTGACGATGCCATAAAGCGCGTTGATGCGATTGCCGACAAAACCTTCGCGCAGCGACTTGATGATGGGAATGCCGCCGCAAACGCTGGCCTCGTAATAAAGATTCGTGCCGTATTTTTTTGCCGCGGCAAACAATTCCTCGCCATGCGCCGACAGCAACGCCTTGTTCGCCGTGATGACCGGCTTGCCCTGCTTGAGCGCGGTGAGAATCATCGTCCGGGCAATGCCCGTGCCGCCGACGAGTTCGGCGACGATGTGAACGTCCGGATCGTTGACCACACTCTGCCAGTCGGTGGTCATCAACGAATGCGGGATGGGATACGGCCGCGGTTCGTTGAACGCCTTCACCGCGACTTTGTGGACGGCGACCTTGACGCCGATGCGCGAAGCCATGAGTTCACCGTTGAGTTGGAGCGCGTGAAACACGCCGCTGCCCACGGTGCCGCCGCCAATCATTCCGAGGTTCACCTGCTGCATAGGAGCACACAGATTGCCGCGAAATTGAGCAGGGGACAATTCAATTTTACCGCCCGTTGCTGACGCTGCCGGTAAATTTATGATGCAGTTGCCCGTTGGCTTTTGCTCAAGTGCGTCCCGATGATTTGGCCAATTTCCTCCAGCAGCCGCGTTTCTTCCGGCGTGTATTCGTAGGGACGCATTGTGCCGACGCCAATTGTTCCCACAATTTCGCCATTGCCACGAATGGGAACGCACAATGCGCCGCCGACACCGGTCTGTTTCGCCCCGGGTCTGGCCACGCCGCTGGTGTCGGTCTGCAAATTGCACATCGTCACTGGCCGGCCTTGCGCAATGACTTGTCCGGCGATGCCTTTGCCGACGGGAATGGTTTTGACGGCTCCGAGCATTTGCGGCGGCAAACCGACCTGTGCGGCCAGATGCAGCAATTGTTTTTCGGCATCAAGCCGATGAATCGTGCCGGTCTCCGAATGAAAATGTTCCAGTACCGTCGCGCAGTGTCTTGTTCCAAAACAGCTTCGCGGCTTCCGCCGTCATTCAGCAGCGATGAAATTATTTCGCGCAGCTTGTTCATTGTTTGACAATCAGCACGCTGCAATGCGCGTGGTCACTGATGCGGTCGGCGGTGTCGCCGAGCAGCCGGCCCCATAATTCCGAGTGATCGCTGTGGCCAATGACAATCAAGTCGTAGCTGCCATCCTTGGCAAAGTTCACAATGACCTTGGCCGCATGACCGGCGCGGCTTTCGCAGGCGATTTCAATGCCCTGCTGTTTTGCCAGTTCCGCCACTTCGCGTTTGCGTTCCCCGAAATAATCGGCGGCAGCTTCGGCTTCGCCTTCAGGTTCGCCGGGCAGATCGGCGTGGCGGGGCAGCGGCTGGCGCACCCAGAGCGCGGTCAGTTGAGCGTTGGAATGCTTGGCGGCGACGGCGGCGCGTTCAAGCGCGGCCTTTCCGCCCTTCGAACCGTCGTAACCCACCAGAATTTTCCGGAACATGGGCAGCATGATTTCCTCACTTTCGCGTTGCCCCGACATCCGATGTCGGAGTGTTTTTGTTGTTGTTGGTCTGCTCGCTGTAAATCTTGCCCCATTCAATCATGGTTTCAATTGTCGGCTGGAAAAATTTTTGCGCGATGAGCGTCGGCACGAACGCGCTCAAAATCACCACGGTCACCAGCACGGTGTATTGTGACTGGTCAATGATTTTGTTTTGATAGCCGAACAGCGCGGAAATCGTGCCGAATGTCAGGCCGGTGGCCATCAGCAACGTCGTATAATGCGCCTCGCGGTTGCGCATGTAAAAAATTTTCGTAAGCGGCCACACGCCGATGTATTTCGTCACCATTTTAATCAGCAACAAAATGGCAATGAGTCCCAGCGACGCCCACAGCGCCGGCAGTGAAACAAAAAGCCCGGCCTTGATGAAATAAAACGGCGTGAAAATCGTGAAGGCAATGCTCCGCATCCGGCGGACGAGCGTTTTGTCGCGCAAAAAGACGCCGGCGAGGGCAAGCCCAAGCAAATAGGCCGGCAACACCGCCTCGCTTTTGGCGGTGGAGGCGAGTCCGCCGAGAAGAAACAACACGAGGAAAATGAATTTCACCTCCGGCTCGCTCACGCGTGTCGCGCCGAGCTTGTTGATAATGAACTGGGTCCAGCGGGGCATCAGCCACAGCATGACCGCCGTGACGACGACAAAAACCAGCAACCAGAGGTTGAAGTCGGCAAACAGCGTGCCCAGCGCGAGAACGGTCCCAAGGTCTGTGATGAAGCATGCGGCGAGAATGGTTTTGCCCATCGGCGTTTCGCCGAAACCGCCTTCGATCATCACGGCATAAACGACGGCGACGGAAGTGGTCGAGAGCGCGATGCCCGCGATTTGCGCCTGATGCAGCGGCCAGCCGAGAACAAATTGCGCGAACGCCCAGACTGCGGCAAAGGGCAGTAGAAATGACAAAACGCCAATCGTCATGCTGGCGCGAAGATTGGCCCGCAAAGAAACCGGATCAATTTCCGCCCCCGCCAGAAACGTCAGCACGCCGCTGCCAAGCATCGCGAGAAAATTTGTCCAATCGGTTGTTTGCAGAATCTGCTAGGCCATTGCCGAAATGAATATTGCCGGCGACCACGCCGACCAGAATTTCAATCAATGCCACCGAAATGCCGGCGCGAATGGAGATCAAACTGGCCAGGAAAGCCAGCCCCATCCAAATCGCCGCCACATACCAAACATTTTCCATAAAAAAACTCCTGCGAATGTTTGTTCACTCGTAGGAGTCATCAGCGCTGAAATGGTCAGGCAGTTTCCCTGTCTCGGGAAGGCAAACTCCATTGCCGGGAAAACCATACCAGGTCAGCGGCGCGTTGGCAATTGCAAACCGGTTGCTTATGCCGGCAAAGGTGATGTGCCGGCCATCGGCGGAGCGGGCGGCGGCGGGAATACGTCGTATTGCGGCCCATACTGCGCGAGGTAATAAAGCGGATACGCCCGCTTGAATATCAGCACCGGCAACAGCAACACCGTGCCCAAATATGGCAGCGCCATCAAACAACACGCAATGCAGCAAGTAATGATGATTGCGCCGAGAACAATGACCCCGATGGCCATGGACAAAACAATTTGAAACAGGATGTACAACGCAAAATGTCCGGGATGGGTCGAAAGCAGGCCGTAAAATTCCTTCCAGGCCGCCCAGCATTTCCCGCCGCGCAGAAACATGATCGGCACGACGAAATCCGCCGTGAACTTTTTGATGATCGCGAAAACAATCGCCAAAGCGAACAACACCAGTGCCAGGCCGGCCGCCGTTACAATGCCGCCCACGTCCGGTTCGCCGCGCAGAACCATTCGAATAATCATGACGGCGATAATCACCAAAAACGGCAGCGTCAAAACCGCCCCGATCAATCCCAGCACGAGGCGAAACCAAAACAGGCTGTTGCCCTCACGCTCGAATTTGTTCCATGGCTCGACGACCTCCGCCTTGTTCAGGGCCACGCAGTGCAGGAACATGAATTTGCCCCGGCAGTTCAGCCACAGGAAGAGCACGCCCAGAACCACACACAGCAAGATTACAAAGGCCGCCACAGGAACGATCCAATAAAGATTGCTCGAGATATAATTCCAAGCGTGTTCAAGCCCGTGACGAAAATCTGCTCCGGTTTCGTGCGAATGGTTGCCGAAGTTGTTGTTGAAATGTGTCCCGCCGCCACCACCGCCGCCGCCTTCGCCGAAGTAAGCCAGCCACGCGCAAAAGCCGATGACGAACCATTTGCCGAGGTCAAACGGTTGGAACAGCATCAACTTCACCCGTTCGAGCGCCGGACTGACGGGCTCGGCCACGCTGATTTCCCGGGGTCGGTTGGTGACGGGTTGAATCGGGTTCACTGAAGCCAGACTCTATTCTCAACCGGACACGCAGTGAAGTATATTTTGAAACGGAAATTGTAACGGACCACAGCTCTCTATTAGTGGACGGACTGGAGGACATAAATGCGATTGAACCGCTAACGCATTCCTTGACTCGCGGCGCGTTGCTTTTATCATGTCCGTTCAATTTTATGGCAAAAATTCAACATATTTCGGCGCGCGAAATCCTCGATTCGCGCGGTAATCCAACCGTGGAAGTGGACGTAACGTTGTGCTGTGGCGCATTCGGCCGCGCGGCGGTGCCCAGTGGCGCCAGCACCGGCGAACACGAAGCCATCGAACTCCGTGACGGCGACAAGAAGCGTTACCTCGGCAAAGGCGTGCAAAAGGCGGTCAAAAACGTGACCGACGTCATCGCCCCCAAACTCATCGGTCTCGACCCGTTCGATCAGTTGACCGTGGACGCGACCATGCTCAAGCTCGACGGCACGGAAACGAAATCCAAGCTCGGCGCGAACGCTATCCTGGCCGTTTCGCTCGCGAATGCCAAGGCCGCCGCCGCCGGGCTCAACCAGCCGCTGTTCCGCTATCTCGGCGGGCCGAACGCGAAGGTGCTGCCCGTGCCAATGTCCAACGTGATTAATGGCGGTGCCCATTCGGACGCGCCGATTGATTTCCAGGAATTCATGATCATGCCGCTGGGTTTGCCGACGTTCAGTGAAGGCTTGCGCGCCAATGTGGAAACCTTTCACGCCCTGAAATCAGTTTTGAAAAAGAAAGGCTGCAGCACGGCGGTCGGCGACGAAGGCGGTTTTGCGCCCAAACTGGGCAGCGTCGAGGAGGCGCTGGAGACCATTATTCAAGCCATCAACGACGCCGGCTACAAACCGGGCAAGGATATTTATCTCACGCTCGACCCGGCCGCGTCTGAATTTTACAGCGGCAACGCCAAATACACGTTCAAAAAGAGCACTGGCGAAACCGTCAGCGGCGATGACCTCGTGAGCTTTTACGCGAAGCTCATCGCGAAATACCCGATTGTTTCAATCGAAGACGGTTGCGGCGAGAGCGACTGGGCCACGTGGAAAAAACTCACCGACAAACTCGGCGACAAAATTCAGCTCGTCGGCGACGACAATTTTGTCACCAATATGAAGTTCCTGCGGAAAGGAATTGACATGGGCGTGGCCAATTCGATTCTCATCAAATTGAATCAGATCGGTTCGCTCACCGAAACGCTGGATTGCATCGAGTTGGCCAGGACGCATGCCTACACCGCCGTCGTCTCGCATCGCTCCGGCGAAACCGAGGATGCGACCATCGCCGATGTCACAGTGGCGACAAACTGCGGCCAGATCAAGACCGGCTCGTTGAGCCGCTCGGATCGCCTGGCGAAATACAACCAGCTCCTGCGCATTGAACAATTGCTCGGCAAGAACGCCATTTATGCCGGTACGAGCGCGCTGCCAAAGGGAAGGTGATTTCTCGCAGCGGCTGTCTCCTGACAGCCGCTGCGAATTAAGAACTCAACTGGAAGTCAGGTGACTGGCTTCCGGCTTTCCGTTTCGGAAGGCGAGGTGCTGCGATGCTCAAACTAAAATAAATCGCGACTGGCGGAGCTTGACCCCCGCCGGATTCAATATCCCTGTCTTGCCAGCCAAAAGACGGCGAACATCGTTGCGATACAGGCCAACGACATCAGCCACACGCTCATCGGGATACAAGCTGCAACGGTCATCACCAGTCCACCTAGAAATGGAATCAATGCCTTTTGCCGCCAGCCGTAAATGCAATAGCCGCCGGCGATGGAACCCCAAATCATCGAGGCCCACAAAAAATTTTGGTTCAAAAAATTCACTACTGATCAATATGCCGCAACTTTATGCAGTTGGCCAGCCACTGGTTGCCGGGAAGCGCGGTCGCGCGTCCGTTTCGGGCGGCCCAACGCGCCGTCCTGCCGGATTCCAGGACCGGAAATCGGGGGGCGGGGCTCCGCCTTTCCTGTTCACATTGCCGGTATTTGCCGTTTGACAGTGTCAGCTAACGGTAGGCTTGCATGAATGGCTGCTGCTTTAGCCACGCAATCAATTCGTCGGCCAGCGCACGATCATCAGCCACCCGGGGATGCGTTGGTTTCCAGTGCTTCAGGATGAAATGGCTGACGCCTTTGTCCGTGGCTTCCAGTTGTGTGACGGCGGATTCCCATGCTTTGCGCAACGGCTCGCTCTGCGCGCCGCCAAACATGCCGCCGCGCAGCAGTACAATTCGTGCGTCGGGGTAGGCCGAGCGGATGGCGTGGACGAGTGCGACATACCCGTCGGTGAAACCAGCGGGAAACGGCTGTCCGTGAGCCCTCGGATAGGAATCGTCATTTTCACCGAAGTTCACAAAGACGACGTTTGGGGTCCAGCCGTGCAAGTTGACGAGCGGTGAGTTTGTGTCCGGGTAAAGCCGGTCCCAGATCTCGCCGGCCCTCATCGGTACCCAGCCGGTGGCGATGCCCATGCCGCTGACAGCAATGTTGCGATAATCGGCGCCAAACGCTTCGGCGGTGAACGTGGCAAAGCTGAAGGCGCAGTTGTGCGTGCGGCGATTTTCCCACTGGTCGGTCGCGCCATCTTCATTGCAGGCGCCGACGGTGATGGAATCTCCGATGAATTCCATCGTGAGCTTGTAGCGGGGCGGCGTGGGCGCCCACACTTTTGCCTGCGGAGCGATTTCAATGCCTCGAAACCGCACGGTGCCGGCATTTGCCTCGCTGCGTTTGAACAGCATCAAATGATGCCGTCCGGGTTCGAGGCCGGAGAGCGTCGCGGGGCTGGCCGGTATTCCCTCGTTGGCTTCAACCACCGTGTTGGAGGCATCCACCTGCGCATTGAAATAGTTCTGACCTTTCGCGTCGTCAAACAGCAGACGAATGGTGCTGCCTTCAAAATCAAGGCTGATCCGGCTCGCCTGCCAGATGACAACAGGCGCGTTCGTATTGGAGAAATCAATCCGGCCTTCGTAGCGGAAACGCGCATCTCCCGCGGGGATTCGCAGCGCCAGGCGGTCAGTTTGGGCTGCCTGCGTTGTTGATTTCGAGGGAACAGCCTGCGTCGTGGCCAGACTTGGCCCGGTAGTACAGGAACTGAGCGCCAACAGCGCGAGAATGAGATAAAGATTGAGAGCTTTTAAGGTTTTCATTTGCAACGACGAATCGGCAGCCGTGTTTCGCCAGGCAGTAAACAGTCATCGTCAGGGCAATGCAAGCCAGTGACACTTGTTTTTTAGGCACGCTATGTGCTAGATTTTCCGCGTGAGTCGTTTCTTTGAGCCTAATATCAGTCATCGCGGCCGTCTGGCGCGCGGTGTCATCGGCGCGCTGTGCCTCATCGCGGGCATCATCGTCGTGGACTATGTGCTGTGGCTCGGACTGGTTTTGGTGGTGGCGGGACTGTTTGCCATTTTTGAAGCCGTAACGCGCTGGTGCCTCGTGCGCGCCTGCGGGCTGAAAACCAAAGTCTGACCGCACCAAATTTGTTTGTGTGAATTTTCTTGTCGTGAAATTCTTTTCATCGCGCCGTAGATGGGGTGCTCAAGCGCTGATTCTGGGTGCAGAAAACTTCCTCAAAGCGATGGTAACTTCCGGTCGAACGACGATGGATGGACGGACCTGACGCATCATCGCAAGGCATTGGTCAACCGTCCTGGCCTGACCCGTGGCAATCAAAAAGGCGCCCACTGCCGCGGCACTGCGCGAATAACCGACTTTACAATGCACATAAACAACGCCGTGCTTGGAGTGTTGCATAATAAAATCAACGGCTTCGCGTAATTGCATTGCGCTTAATCCAGTCAGGTCGAGGACGGGGAGGTTCCGGTAGGCCAGCTTGAGAAACGTCCGGTTCTCGGAAAACTCGCAAGTCAAATCGAGCACCGCGGTGACTCCCTGGCGTTTGGCTTCTTCGGCTTCGTGCTTATTCAACTTCGCGCCAATCCAAACGCGGGGTATAATTTGATCCCAAGCATTGCATTGGCGGCGATAATAAAGCAGCGAGAGCCATTGGCCGAATAAACAGGGAGCGAGTAAAACTTGTGCGCTCAAAGGCAAGCGCCCATTCGTTTTACGATAGATTGCCGGGCCGATCCCCCAATAAGCGGTTGCCGTGATGGCGAGCGACACGGCCGGCCACAGAAAATTCCCGTCCACGGCCAGCCAACTCAACGCAACCGCCAAGACAAGCGCCAGCGCCGGCAAAATAATAAGCGCCGATTTTACGATTTTGCATCACCGGCAACCGCGCGACTGTTTTCGCGAAAAAGATAAAAACAAACCGTCGCCAAAATGAAGCCGCCCGCCACGTCCACGACGTGATGCTGGTAAGTCAGGACGGTGGAGAATCCAATCAGGCTGAACCAGACATGACTGGCCAGCGCGTCACTCCCTTTGTATGGCGGGCGTAAAGGTCGGCCAGAATGGTTCGCAGCGTGATGTGCAGCGACGGAACCAGATTGTATGGCTGGTCAAAGCCATGGAGGAAATTAAAAATCACGCCCGTCCAGCCGGAGGCTTGAGGAAGTGCGATGCCCATTTTCAGCGGCATCAATAGAAAGAATGCACCGGCCACCAGAATCGCAAAGGTGATCCTGCGGGTGAACGTGCGGAGTTCTTCGCGACTTAGACACAGGAACGGTCCGGCCACAAAGAACAGATCAATGGACATGTAAGGAACAATCATCACCGGCACAAACGGGATGAAATGTTCCCATGAGTAATACCAGGTTCCCACGTCGCTGCGATGGGCGGTGATCCAGTTGCAGCCTCCATAGACGACCATGAACAGCAGCGACAACGCGCCCGAAGTGGCGGCGGCTGTGAGCTTCGTAGGCCGGTTCATCGCGCTGACACTTATTTCATTCGCCGTGCCAGCGAAACGGTGAAGATGCCCCACTGGTCGGATTCCTGGCGGATTTTTTCAAAGCCCGCGGCTCGCACCAGTTCGTCCATCTCGGCCTGCGTGCGGCGGCGCATGATCCACGGTTTGCCTTCGCGGTTGGTCAGCACGCGCGCGATGAATTCCACCTGCGGATGCCACGGCTGGTTTGTGTAAATGAGATAACCGCCCGGCTCAACCGCATCCGCCAGTCCGCGCAATGAATTCAAAACCGGTTCGTTGGACGGAAACAATTCAAACAGGCCGGAGACAATCGCAATGGTCGGTTTGGGCGTGATGGCCGCGAGCGATGCGCGATTGAAAGCGTCACCTTGCGTGACGGTGACATTTTTCAAATTCAATTCGTCGGCGAGCCGGCGCGCGGCTGCCACATTTTCCGGTTTGTAATCGCGCAGCACAACCGAGATGGAAATCTGTGCCAATTCCTTGATGGTTTCCAAAACATACCGGCCCGGCCCGGAGGCGATGTCGAGCAGGTTCGGCCGGCTTGCCTTCGAGCTGAACATTTTCAATCGTCGCGCGGAGAATTCTCTGGAGGTTCACCTTGCGTTCGCGGATGCCGCGCCAGCCGATGCTGTTGAGATAATTGCGGTCAATCGATCGCGCCCCAGCAAAGTGATGCCGCGCGGCTGGTTTTCATAAACGTAATCCAGCGTGCGGCCGGAATCGAACCCGGCCTCCCAGCCCAGTTGAATTCCCCGGCTCAATCGGCCGACGGTCTTCATCATGAAACGGATCAGACCGAACAGCGGATTGCCCGGTCGCGCAAAGCCGGTCAAATTCATCCTTGGTAAAACCGCGCTTGTCCGCCTCGAGCAAGAATCGCGCTGCGGTGTTTGCTTGAAAACATTCCCGAATAAATTCGCGCGCCTTCGGCGACGACGCGTTGCCGTTCCTTTTCGTGAAAAATGGCGTGATAAAAACCGGGCAGCCGTCACCATTTCTTTCACCGGTGACGACAGCCGGTTGAAAAATGTTTCCTGCGCCGACTTCTTCACCACCCAGTCCGCTTCCGCCACGAACAAAAGCGTCGGCGTGGCGATTGCGCCGGCGTCGGCCATCAATCGGGTGGACGTGTCGATAGAGGTCGAGCAGAATGTTCACGGCGATCTGGCGGAAAATCATCGGGTCGGCTTTGTAAGCAGCGGCCTGTTCCGGCATCGTGCGTGAGCATTTTCGCCTTCACGTAACTTTTTACGTAGCCGTGGCCGAAAAGTTTTTGCTTCAATCGCAGCAGCGGCACGGCAAATGGCACGTAAAGCTTCACGCGAAATGCCGGCACACCGAGAATCAATCCGCGAATCGGCGGCGCGTAATCATGCACCCACGCCGCCACCGTGACCGCGCCGACGCTGTGCGCCAACACGACCATGTTTTTGATGGGAATTTGATGTTGCGCCGACACGTGCCGCACGAACGCCTCCACGTCGCGGATGACCACGCCGAGATTTTCCGCCGAACCGCGTTCGCCGGGCGAATGGCCGTGTCCGCGCGCGTCCCACGCGAAAACCGCAACATCTTCAAGACCAAGGGCCGCCACGGTTTCCTGCCAGCGCGCGGAATGTTCGTGGCCGCGATGAAACAGCAGCAGCGCCTTGTCGGTTGGTTTTGCCGGAAGCCATGCACGGTAAAACAATTTCATGCCGTCCCAGCTTGCGAATGTTTGTTCGATCGTTTTCATGGTTTTTCCCCCGGGTTATTGTGACGCGCCCAGCCCGGCCACGGCTTTTTGCAAGTCCGCACAAACTTGTTCCGCGGCTTCCCTGCCGGGCGTCAGCGCGGAATAATTTCGTGGCGGGCCGATGCGCAGGCACAACTTGCGGGGGCGCGGAATCCATTTGCCCTTGGGCCACGCTTTGAATCCGCCACTCAAATGACACGGCACGACGGGAAGATTCGTTCCGGCCACCAGCGAGCCGATGCCGGGTTTAAATTCACCCATTTGGCCGGTCGCGGTGCGCGTGCCCTCGGGAAAAAGAATGAGGACATTGCCGGAGTTGGCGAGCAACTGGCGGCAGAGTTCGAGACTCTGCCGGATGTGTTTCTGTCGGCCAAACGGCAGCGCGTTGACGACCACGGCGGCCACGGCCAGCCGCGGCACGCTCACAAAAAAATAGTCCTGTGCGGCGGCCGGGAAACGCGCGGTGAAGTTTCCGCAACGGCAGCGCGGACAGCAGGCACAGCGTGTCGAGATGGCTGGTGTGGTTGGCGACGATGACGTAAGAACCTTGCGCGGGCAGGTTTTCGCGCCCGACGATTTCCAACCGGTGGTAAAACCGCAGCCAACCGCGCATGAGCAACGCGGCGAGTGAACGCAGGCCATAAATGGTAAGGTCCGGTTCGCGGGGGAATCGGCGAAGGCGTTCAGTGAGCGGCTGGTCAAGGTCGGGTGCCGGTTCGTATTGCCAGGTCATGTAAAGTTTTGGTTGGTCTTGCACGACGCCACCCTGCCACAACCGGGTGCGGAGGTGTTAATTGAAAGATAATTCCCCAACATTGACATAATGAATGCCGGCGCTGTCACCGCAGGCCGTAAAAATAGCCCGTCATGTGGAAGAACAACGGCGCGACGTAAATGAGGCTGTCAATGCGGTCGAGAATGCCGCCGTGGCCGGGAATGCCCGCGCCCATGTCCTTGATGCCGATGTCGCGCTTGATGACGCTGATGGACAAGTCGCCCAACTGGCCGCCGATGCCGACGATCAAACCGGTGAGCACCAGTTGCGTCGCGCCGAAGTGCGGAAAGGAAAATCGCAGCAGCCACGGCAGCGCCATCGAAACCGCCAGCGCGCCAAGCGCCCCGCCCCAGGTTTTCTTCGGGCTGATGTTGCTGCGGAACTGGCCGCTTGCCAAAAAGTTTTCCGCAGGTGAACGCCGCCACGTCGTTGATTTCCGTGGCAAACAAAATGTAAAGCAGATAGCCGTAGGCGTTGGTGGCATTCGCCAGAAACGCGAGATGGCCGAACATCCAGCCGATGTAAATGAATCCCACGATGGCCAGCGACATGTATTGAAGCTGGCCCTGGACTTTGTTCCGGAGAATGGGGATCAACAAAATCAACGCCACGGCATAGACCGGCAGGGCGATGAACAATCCATACCAGCCGTGTCCCGGCTCGTCGCCTTGAGGCTGCGAAACCAGTGAGGTGACGCCGACGGCGACGATGCCCAGATAGGCCGCGCCGGTCATCCACCAGTCGCCATAAAGTCCCGTCGCGCGGGCGAATTCCTTGAAGCCCAAACCCGGCCAGCAGACAGATGAAGACAATCACCACCACCCGCCCGCCGAAGACACAACCCAAAATCAGCGGCGCCATCACCAGCCAACTGCGATAGGTCAGCCAGAGGGAAGTGACGTCCTTTCTGAATCCCCACTTGAGCAAAGCCAGCACCAACCCGCCGCCGCCAGCACGCGCAAAGACGATGATTGCATAAGTCCGGAAAATTTCGCTTTGCAATGCCAGTTGCGGAGTCATGTTCAGCCTTTGCCCGCGTTGGATTTCTTTTCGGCCAGCGCCCGCATGATGCGTTTGAGCCGCAGCGCGATGGTTTGCAGGCAACCCAGGACGATCACAACGCACGTCCAATCCAGAACGGTCAGGCCGCCCCAACGGATTTTACCGTTGCCCCACAGAATCAAACCGAGCGTGATCCACGCGCCCGCGTGCAGCGTGACCATCCGCCACGGCTTGGACATCACACCGCTGAACTCGCGTTGGACGCCCACCGCCTGGCCGAACATTCCGATGTATGCCGTCAGCACCGCGAAAATTGCCGCCCAATAACCGCTGACGACGGCGTTCAACCCGCTATGCGCCACGCCGGCAAAAATCAACACGTCGGAAATGCGGTCGGGAAAATCGTTGAGAATTTCGCCGCGCCAGCTCGCCTTGCCCGAAGCCAGCGCCACCATGCCGTCCAGCATGTTGCACCACAACCGGGCGTAACAAAACAGCGGCCCCAGCACCAACCACCACGGATTTTTTCCCGACTGCCAGAAACAAACTGCCGCCGCCGCCGCCGCACACGATGGAAAAATAGGAAATGGCGTCGGGATGAATGTTAAACCGCACGCAAACCTTCACCGCTCCGTGCGCCGTTTTCCGGAACGCATCGCCGATCGGCCGGCGCGAAACCGGACGATATTCCGCACCCTCTGATTTGGCTGGGTCGGTGTTCAAACTGTGGGGCATCGTAGCGCGGGACCCTCCGGGCGTCCACGCATTCTTGGACGGAAAATTCATTTTCATCACGGCAATTTTCCCTATCCTTTGCGCGCATGAATTTGCTGCCCTTCGGAAGATTGCCTGCGTACAAGCCGCGAAAATTTGTCCCGCAAAACATTGATTTGGGCGACTGGCCGCAGATCGCGCCGCTTTTTGACCAACTGGAAGGGCGCGCGGCCAATTGCAAAACCGTGCCTGCGCTCGAGTGTTGGCTGCTCGATTGGAGTGAACTCACCGCCGCGCTCGACGAGGAATCCTCCCGTCGCTACATCGCCATGACGTGCCACACAGACAATCCGGACGCGGAGAAAGCGTATTTGCATTTTGTCGAAAACGTCGAACCCCGGGTCAAGCCGCGCCAGTTCGCGCTCGAAAAAATTTACGTCGCGCATCCCCAACGTGGCGCATTGCTGGCAATTCGGAGGGACGAGCTATGCAAGTCCCCATCTTTATTCCCGCATGGCGAGAAAATTGGGACTCGTGTAACTCGTCCCTCCGATAGAGATATGCGGTTTTTGACCGCGACGTGAAAAACCACGTCGAACTCTTCCGTCCTGAAAATGTTCCGCTGGAAACCGAGGAGGCCCGGCTTTCCCAGCAATACCAGAAATTAAGCGGCTCGCTCACGGTCAAGTTCCGCGGCGAGGAGAAAACGCTGGTGCAAATGGGGCGTTACCTTGAAGAGCCGGACCGCCCTTTGCGGCAGGAGGCATGGGAATTGGTCGCCCGGCGCCGCTTGCAGGAGGCTGAAAAGTTCGACGGTATTTTCGACCAGATGCTGAAGCTCCGCGGGCAAATCGCGAAGAACGCCGGGTTCGAAAATTACCGCGATTATGCCTTTCGCCGGCTTGGCCGGTTCGATTATACGCCGGAAGATTGCGCGCGGTTTCACGAGGCGGTGGAAAAGCAATTCATGCCGGTTGTACGCGAGTTGCAGGCTGAACGGCGAAGGCAACTGAAACTCGAAAAACTGCGTCCATGGGACCTGGCCGTTGACCCACAAAACCGCCCGCCGCTGAAGCCGTTCACCGAAGTCGGCCAAATGGTTTCGCGCACGCAGAAAATTTTTGACCGGCTCGACGACGAACTGGGCAGCGGGTTTCAAAAAATGCAGGATTTGCGTCTGCTTGACCTCGATAATCACAAGGGCAAGGCGCCGGGTGGCTATCAGTCCACGTTGTCGGAGGCGCGTGTGCCGTTCATTTTCATGAACGCCGTCGGTTTGCAGCGCGACGTGGAAACGATTTTACACGAGGCCGGCCACGCCTTCCACGCGCTGGCGTCCCGCGACGAGGATTTGTATGCCTACCGCAGTGCGCCGATTGAATTCTGCGAAGTCGCCTCGATGAGCATGGAATTGCTCGGCAACGAGTTCATCGAGGAATTTTATTCCGTCGTCGGACGCCAACCGCGCCCGCCGTGTCCATCTCGAGGGCATTGTGGGGATTTTTCCGTGGATTGCGACGGTGGACGCTTTTCAGCACTGGATTTACACGCACCCGAAACACACACACGCCGAACGCGCGGCCGCGTGGCTGGAATTGATGGACCGTTTCGGCGGCGACGTGGATTGGTCGGGTCACGAGGAAGTCCGCACGCGTTTGTGGCACCGGCAGCTTCACATTTTCCTGCACCCGTTTTATTACATCGAATACGGCATCGCGCAGCTCGGCGCCTTGCAGGTCTGGGCCAATTCAAAGCGCGACAAGGCGAAGGCGCTGGGCGATTACAAAAAAGCACTCGGCGCTCGGCGGTTCGCGTCCGCTGCCGGAATTGTTTCAGGCGGCGGGCTGCAAATTTGAATTCAGCGCGAAGACCATTCAGCCGATTGCGAAAATGCTGCGGGAGGAACTGGAAAACCTTTGAACCGGCTTTGGGAACGATTGCAGCCTATGCTCTTGTTAGCGAACCAACCGCCTCCGCGGCATGGCAATGGCACAAAAAGAACGGGATTCATAACTACTTGCGTCTCACCATGTAGCACCTCTCTTCTTAGGAGGCCACTGTCGCGTCATCCTAAACTCCAAACGGCAGGCACGTGTATTCTGATTACTTTAGTCCTGACGTTATTTGTGTCATACATAAGGTAGTATTCTTTATATTTGTGTAATCCCGGCTCTAGGACAATCCTAACTACATGTCTGCCGGTTCCGTCTTCGTAGTATTCAACCTCGAAAATGAAAAAATCTCGGCCTTTCGGCCAAACTTTGTGTGCGTATGCTAGATAATCAGCTTTTATGGCTTTGTCGAGAGCGGCATGTCGCTGTGTTTCTTCATCAATAGGACTCCAGCTATTCCAGCTTTTTACTGGGTCAGGCGTTGCACATCCAGCTATCCAGACACACGCTACCAAAGGCAAAATACAGATTATTGCTTGGCGAATCTTCATAATGCACAAGTGGCCTAACAGATAATAGACGTCGCAATCTGCAGCCTATCCAATTTCAAAATTGAATCGCATTCTAAACGCAAACACCCGCTCACCAGATTCTTCATGTAGCCACGCCTGTGAAAGCGCGGAATCCACGTTTTTACAAACGCGGCTACACTTCAATGCCGTACGCCTTGATTTTGTTGTAGAGCGTCTGGCGGCCGATGCCAAGGCGCTTGGCGGTTTCCAGCTTGTTGCCGCCGGTTTCCTTGAGCATCTGAATGATGGTGTTGCGTTCGACGCCTTCAAGCAGGGTGAAACTGGTGTCATTGCCGCCTTCGCTGGATTCGACCCTGGCACTGGCAATGGAAAGATCGGCAGCGCCCACGGAATCGCCTTCGCACAGGAGCACGGCGCGTTGAACCTCGTTTTGCAGTTGCCGGACATTGCCCGGCCAATCGAAGGCGGTCAAACGATCAACGGCCGCAGCACTGAAGCCGTGAATGACGCGGTTGGCTTGGGCTGAAAAGCGTTTGAGGAACGCGGTGGCCAGCGGGGGAATGTCCTCGCGCCGGTCGCGCAACGGGGGCAAATGAACGGAAATAGTGCTGATGCGATAGAAAAGGTCTTCGCGCAGTTTGCCGTCCCTGATGGCCTCTTCCGGCTTGCGGTTGGTGGAGGCAATCAAACGGCAATTGGTTTTGTAACTCGTTTTGCCGCCCACCGGCCGGACTTCCTGGTCCTGCAACACGCGCAGCAGTTTGCTTTGCGTGTCCACGGGCATCTCGGAAATTTCGTCCAGCAGCAGCGTGCCACCCTCGGCCTGGCGGAACAGGCCTTCGCGGTCCGTATGCGCGCCGGTGAAGGCGCCCTTGACCGAACCGAACAATTCGCTTTCGATCAATTCGCGCGGCAGGGCGGCGCAATTGATTTTGATGATTTTATTTTTGCTGCGCGGGCTGAGCGCATGAATCAGGTCGGCAATGACTTCCTTGCCCGTGCCGCTTTCTCCGGTGATGAGCACTGTCACGTCGCTGGGCGCGAGGCGTTCGACGGTACGCACGACTTCCTGCATGGCCGCGCTGCGGAAAATCGGCGAGGCGGTGCCGCTCATGGTTTCCAAAGCCCGCCGCAGGCTGCTGTTTTCCTCGCTTTGCTGTTTGCGCTCGATGGCGCACTTGACGTCCGCCAGCAGCTTCTCGTTTTCGAAAGGCTTGGAGAGGAAATTGTAGGCGCCGCGTTTGCCGGCCTCGGTGGCCATCTCCATCGTTCCCTTGCCCGTAAGCATGATGACCTCGGTGTCGGGCCAGCGTTTCTTGACCTGGGGCAGCAGTTCGAGCCCGTTGTTGTCCGGCCCGCTGCCCAACATCACGTCCAGCACGATCACGTCCGGCTGACTCTGGGTGAATGTCTTTTTTAAAGCCGTGCCGCTGTCGGCTTCGGCGACCACATAGTCTTCCTCCAGAATCTGGGTCAGCAGCCGACGGGTATCGGCCTCGTCATCAACGATGAGAACTATTCCATTCATAATTCGTGGTGTTTGGGTTGTGCACAAACCTGGATGAATCGCTCAAAAATGGCGCGATGTCTCCCGTATCGCTCCGTCAACCGCTCCGGATGGAATTGCACGCTCAACAAAAACGGCACCACCCGCTCTGCTTCCGAATTTAATTCCATCGCTTCTACAATTCCATCGCGGCTTCGCGCCACAGCCACCAATGGTTCCGCCGGCCGGAGCACCGCTTGGTGATGCGAGCTGTTCACGCCCAAAGTTCGCGTGCCGGTAATCTTGGCCAGTAACGAGCCGGCTGTCAACGTTACTTCATGCACCAAAGCAGCCGCCTTGTCCAGACGCTGGTGATTGATCGCGCCGGGCACCTGACGGCGGATGTCAGCGACCAAATCGCCGCCGAACGCCACGTTTAACAATTGATGTCCGCGACAAATCGCCAGCAGCGGCTTGCGCTGGCGCAGCGCTTCGTCAATCAGTCTCAACTCGCGCAAATCACGTCCGCCACCATCCGGCGTCATGCCAATGGTTTTTTGCACGGCGCGCGGCAGACCTTCGGTGTAAAGGTCAGGATTGATGTCGTCGCCGCCGGTGAGCAGCACACCGTCCGTGCGGCGCACCGACTCGGCAAGCAGGGCGCGGTCGGTTGTCGCCGGGGCCGTGACCGGAATGCCGCCGGATTGAAGAACGGCGAAATCGTATTTGACCGAGAGGCTGATGGACAAATCGAGAAACTCTACCCCACGCCTTTCGATGCCGGGCGAGACGAGAATCAAGGGCGGCTTGGCCATTCCTTGAATAATAAACAGGCCCGGATGAGTTGTCATGGCAAAATCATTGGCAAACGGCTGGTTTAGCATCAAAAAAAGGCAAAAATATCTCTTGCATGAATCCTGGGCATTGGTAGATTGTCGGTTCGAACGCTTTCGCTGTGGCGAAAGCAGGACGGGCAAAAAAGCCTGTTGACAACCGGTGCGAATCTGATAAATTTCGCCCCCTCAAAACTCGAATCTGAATGCCGAGTTAAAGAAGAAGAATTCGGCGAGCAGGTTTTTTGTCGTTTGGATGGACAAAAAGAGTGGATGTTTTGGTAGAATTTTCGGGTGTAACAGACACCCGCTGCTCATTGAAAATTGAATTGTGCGATAAGTGAGAGCCCCTTCAAGGGCAACCCGTTAGTGGTTGTCTTTGGAGAGTTTTAAAAATTGTAATTCGTCCGATTAATCATCGGACAGGAATTAAACTAACGTTTTTAACGGAGAGTTTGATTCTGGCTCAGAACGAACGCTGGCGGCGTGGATAAGACATGCAAGTCGAGCGCTGATTACGGGGTAGCAATATTCCGTAGTTGGAGCGGCGCAAGGGTGCGTAACACGTGGGTAATCTGCCATGAAGTCTGGAATAACTTGCTGAAAGGCGAGCTAATACCGGATGTGAACATTGGGCGGCATCGTTTGATGTTCAAAGCTGGGGACCGTAAGGCCTGGCGCTTCATGATGAGCCCGCGGCCTATCAGCTAGTTGGTGAGGTAACGGCCCACCAAGGCTAAGACGGGTAGCTGGTCTGAGAGGACGACCAGCCACACTGGAACTGAGACACGGTCCAGACACCTACGGGTGGCAGCAGTCGAGAATTTTTCACAATGGGCGAAAGCCTGATGGAGCGACGCCGCGTGGGGGATGAATGGCTTCGGCCCGTAAACCCCTGTCATTCGGGATCAATGCGTCTGGGTGAATATCCCGGACGTTGATAGTACCGGAAGAGGAAGGGACGGCTAACTCTGTGCCAGCAGCCGCGGTAATACAGAGGTCCCAAGCGTTGTTCGGATTCACTGGGCGTAAAGGGTGCGTAGGTGGTCGGGTAAGTTTGATGTGAAATCTCCGGGCTTAACCCGGAAATGGCATTGAATACTATTCGGCTGGAGGGTTGGAGGGGGGACTGGAATTCTCGGTGTAGCAGTGAAATGCGTAGATATCGAGAGGAACACCAGTGGCGAAGGCGAGTCCCTGGACAACTCCTGACACTAAGGCACGAAAGCTAGGGGAGCAAACAGGATTAGATACCCTGGTAGTCCTAGCTGTAAACGGTGCACGTTTGCTGTAAAAGGAATCGACCCCTTTTGTGGCGTAGCTAACGCGATAAACGTGCCGCCTGGGAAGTACGGTCGCAAGATTAAAACTCAAAGAAATTGACGGGGGCCTGCACAAGCGGTGGAGTATGTGGCTCAATTCGATGCAACGCGAAGAACCTTACCTGGCCTTGACATGCAAGTAGTAGAAGGATGAAAGTCTGACGATCCCGCAAGGGAAGCTTGCACAGGTGCTGCATGGCTGTCGTCAGCTCGTGTCGTGAGATGTTGGGTTAAGTCCCGCAACGAGCGCAACCCCTGTGTCCTGTTGCCACCCGGTCGCAAGACTGGAGCACTCTGGACAGACTGCCTCGCTTCAACGAGGAGGAAGGTGGGGATGACGTCAAGTCAGTATGGCCCTTACGGCCAGGGCTGCACACGTACTACAATGCCCGGTACAAAGGGAAGCAAGACCGTCAGGTGGAGCAAATCCCCCAAAACCGGGCCCAGTTCAGATTGTCGTCTGCAACTCGACGGCATGAAGCTGGAATCGCTAGTAATGGCGCATCAGCTACGGCGCCGTGAATACGTTCCCAGGCCTTGTACACACCGCCCGTCACATCATGAAAGCCGTTTGTACCCGAAGTCGCCCCTTAAAAGGCGCCGAAGGTATGGATGGTGATTGGGATGAAGTCGTAACAAGGTAGCCGTAGGGGAACCTGCGGCTGGATCACCTCCTTTCTAAGGAGACACCACGGGTCCGGGTCAAAAACCGGACTTTGAGGTCGAACCCCGATGCAAGTCGGGGGACTAGGCTCAACACCTTATCGCACAGTTCAGTTTTCCAATGGGCAGTAACGCTCTTTGGCAAGTGGAAGAGAATCGAACTCGGATTTACGATATACGATTTACGATTGACGAGGCAGTTCATCTGCAAATCGTAAATCTGAAATCGCAAATCAACAATATGGCGGGGCTGTAGCTCAGTTGGTAGAGCGGTAGCTTTGCAAGCTATAGGTCAGGAGTTCGAGTCTCCTCAGCTCCACCAGCC
The DNA here is from genome assembly GCA_963754775.1 of uncultured Verrucomicrobiae bacterium. Lineage (GTDB taxonomy): Bacteria > Verrucomicrobiota > Verrucomicrobiia > Limisphaerales > UBA11358 > UBA11358. The sequence goes on along the minus strand of CAVWHM010000012.1, from coordinate 2,295 downwards.
TTCGCTCGGAGCGCAGCGAAGAGCGAGGCTGCCGCGCCGAAGCGAAAGCGAAGGCGGGCCAACGGCGAGCGCGCAACTAAACCGCTCCGAGCTACGGCTCGGCAAGCCAGTTTTGGCAGGGCGTGTAGCTCAGTTGGTTAGAGCATGCGCTTGATAAGCGCAGGGTCACTGGTTCGAGTCCAGTCACGCCCACCAGCCTTCGCTCGCAGCGAAGCGGAGAGCGAGGCTGTCGCGCCAGAGCCGAAGGCGAAGGCGGGCGGCGAGAGGCTTGCGAGCTGCGGCTCGGCAAGCCACCACTTGCAGAACAACAATTTTACCGGAACGGACTGTCCGGGCTCAAAAGGCTCGGACAAAAAGGTTCGGGATGTTCTTTGACAACTACACATAGGTAAATTCTAGGGCAAATACAGTTCGTTGAGTTCCTATCAACCTCGAAAGAGGTTGTAGGTAACTTTTGTGATCAAGCTACTAAGGGCTTATGGTGAATGCCTTGGTGCCAAGAGGCGATGAAGGACGTAGTAAGCTGCGATAAGCCACGGGGAGCCGCTCCAGGCCGTGATCCGTGGATTTCCGAATGGGACAACCCAGCCAGTTTAACCACTGGTTATCGACCGGATGAATTCATAGTCCGGCGAGGCGACACGCGGTGAAGTGAAACATCTCAGTAACCGCAGGAAAAGAAAACGAAGCGATTCCGTCAGTAGTGGCGAGCGAAAGCGGAACAGTCTAAACCGGGAGGACTTGTCCTCCCGGGGTTGAGGGACCTTGATGTGATAGACCGAGAGTTAGCAGAACCTTCTGGAAAGTTGGGCCATAGACCGTGACAGCCGGGTATGCGAAAACTCAAAGTCGTCTAGAGGTATCCCAAGTAGCACGGTGCACGTGAAACTCTGTGCGAATCCGTCCGGACCACCGGATAAGACTAAATACTCCTTGGCAACCGATAGTGAACCAGTACCGCGAGGGAAAGGTGAAAAGAACCGCTGTTAGCGGAGTGAAATAGTACCTGAAACCATAGGCCTACAATGTGTAGGAGCCATGCCGCAAGGTGTGGTGACTGCTTGCCTTTTGCATAATGAGTCTGCGAGTTATTGTCAGTGGCCAGCCTAAGGTGTTCTGCACCGGAGGCGAAGGGAAACCGAGTGCCAATAGCGCGACCAAGTCGCTGGCAATAGACCCGAAGCGGAGGTGATCTACTCTTGAGCAGGTTGAAGCTGCAGTAACATGCAGTGAAGGACCGAACTCGTGAATGTTGAAAAATTCTGAGATGACTTGAGAGTAGGAGCGAAAGACTAATCAAACCCCGTGATAGCTGGTTCTCTCCGAAATCGCTTGAGGGCGAGTGTTGTGGAAGTACCCAGCGGAGGTAGAGCACTGAATGGCTTAGGGGCCCCACCAGGCTGCCAAAACCAATCAAACTCCGAATTCCGTTGGTCTCAGTATCACAGCAATCAGGCAGTGGGCGATAAGGTTCATTGCCGAGAGGGCAACAGCCCAGACCATCAGCTAAGGTGCCTAAATGTGATTAAGTGGAAAGGATGTGACGTTGCTTAGACAGTGAGGATGTTGGCTTAGAGGCAGCCATCATTTAAACAGTGCGTAATAGCTGACTCATCGAGCGATGTCGCGCCGAAAATGATTGGCGATTAAATCACATACCGAAGCTATGGATTCGCGAGGTCCTCGGACCTTGCGAGTGGTAGGAGAGCGTAATCAATGCTGCGAAGCCGGACGGAAACGGACGGTGGAGCGTTGATTAGTGAGAATGCAGACACGAGTAGCGATAAACCAGGTAAGAATCCTGGTCGCCGTAAACCCAAGGTTTCCTGGGCCAGGTTCGTCCTCCCAGGGTTAGCCGGGAGCTAAGCTGAGGCCGTAAGGCGTAAGCGATGCACAGCAGGTTAAATATTCCTGCGCCAGGCTGGGTTAAGGCTGCGAATGACGCATGGAAAGACATTGACTAGGCAATCGAATGCTGAGCTTAGGCTTCGGCCGAAGCGCATCAGTGGATTTCTGTGCCGAGAAAAGTTTGCAGTTGTTCCCCAGTCGCCCGTACCGCAAACCGACACAGGTGGGTGAGTGTAAGCGCACTCAGGCGCGCGAGAGAAACCTCTCTAAGGAACTCGGCACATTAGCCCCGTAACTTCGGGAAAAGGGGTGCCTGAAACCGTTGCAGCAATGTGGCGGCGTAAGGTCTCAGTAAATTGCGTTTAGCGACTGTTTAACAAAAACACAGCACTCTGCCAAGTCGTCAAGACGACGTATAGGGTGTGACACGTGACCAATGCTGAAAGA
>CAVWHM010000011.1:0-35748 GCA_963754775.1 uncultured Verrucomicrobiae bacterium | reverse complement strand
CTTGATATGAGCCAATGATACCAATGGCTTTGCGCGTTTTCAGATTTTCCAAAATCCTAAAGTGAGAATAACCGTATTCGTAGTCGTTGCTTTTGACCGGTAAAAGCGCCTGTTTTCAATGGGTTTTACCGTGCTGAAAATTTGATCAGTGAGAATGACCCACCCATGTCACGGCTCACGCCGGCGTCAAACATTCCGGCGAATCGAAGAAGTGCAAGTAAATTGAAACCCGCAAGTTCCTTGGCCGTCTCCGGCCGCTTCCTCGCTGCGATGCCAGCATGGCTCCGTGACTTGAGGCTGTGCTTGCGACTCTCCGGATGTATCCGGTTAGAATTCTACGGTGACACCTCCGCTGACGGTGTGGCTGGTGCAGTTGTTGCGCGCCAATTGACCGCTGTAATAAACGGAGACCGAGACGCGCTGCCCGAGACGCGTGCTCAAACCAGCAACCAACGAAAGGCTGTCCTGCCCCAGGGACGGGCTTTCCACCTGGAAGATGGTTCCGGCGCCGCTGGCCATGCGTGAATCAATCTTCCGGGTCACGTCCAGGCATTCGTGTCGCCAGCCGACCTGAAGCTCGGGCCGCAACACCGTCCCAGCGACGCGCCAATCGTAGGCGAGATGCGTCCCCAACAGAGTCCACAGCGAATGGCTGTCGTTATTTTCGATATGGAGCGGTGACATGGAACCGGATTCCGTAAACCCGTTCAGGTCAGCGTAGATGTAGTGCATTTCAGCAAGCGCGCCGACGGTAAAGTGATGGAATTTCAAGTCTCGCCCGCCGCCCAGCATGCCGTCAATCTCATAACCCTCGGTATGACCGGATGCGAAACCTCCAAGTGCAGCGCGTTTGGTGCCGTAATGGTAACCGCCGCCGCCCAGTTGGGCTTCCAGATAACTCTGCGTGTTGAACCAGGTCCCGTACAAACCTCCCCGGCCACCTTCCATGTCCGCGCTGCCTCCGTTCACCAGGCTGGCTTCGCCGTTGGCGTAACCGAGCGTACAACCGGCCGCGAGACAATTGTCCACCCGTTTGTCCAGTTCCACGGTCGCACCGGAGTTTTGGAGATAGTAACCCGCCGCGTTGGCCGTGGTGCTGACACTGATGAACTGGCCATAACCGGCTGCAGAAAGACCCCAAGCCTCATCCGGCGGCGCCGTCTCCATCAGAGGCAGACTCCCGCCAGCGGAAGCAAGTTGCATGCGGGGGTTGGAGAATGACACGCTACTGCCGGGGACGGTGTATTCTGCGCGAAGGTCGTCCATCCGGCGCTGTACATTTCCCACCATCGTATCCACGGCGCCAAAGTTCATGTCAAACAGCGCCCCCAATTCCTCCGGGGCAATCAGGTCGAAGTCCGCCGGGAGTTGGGATCCCGGAATGGCATCGAGGAACGTGATCAAATTCGTCTCGCGCGGATCGCCGTTCAATTTATCGCCCAGGAATCCGGAGAAGGTGTCAAGATTTCGAGCCACGGCGCGCTGGTTGGGCGTGAGGGCAAAAGGCACGAAGCTGTCCTGTAGGGTAATCAGGTTGACTTGGTTGGGTTGATAAAGGGCAGCAAGTTGAAGTGCATAATTGCCCTTCAACGGATCGTCCAGAGTCGTGAACTGGCCGGTCACACCATTCGCCGCGGTCAATATCGTAAACTGTTCGCCTTTCGTTGGCACGAAACCATTGAACCTGGAAACGACGAGCGAGCCGTTAATAACCGCCGTGCCGCTGACGACGAGTTGGTCAGGGACCGCAGCCAGTTTGATTCCGAGACTGCCTTCGGCGATTTGTGCGAAATTGCCCGTGAGCGTGGTCGTCTGAATCCTTTCATTGCCTCCAGGACACAGCACGCCCGAATTCATGAAGAGATTTCCCTGACCGAGGTTAACCGTTCCGCCCGCATTGAACCAACTGTTTGAAAAATTGTTGAATTGGTTGTTGCCGGCGCCCAGATCAACCGAGCCGAAAATGACGCCGTAGTTATTCATGGATTCATTTCCGCCGGTGCCGAGGATGGCGGTGCCGTCCATGCCGTTCAACGTCGTGATCGCCCCGTAGTTGGTGAGCGTGTTGTCTGCGCCGTCAAGCAGGCGGACTCCGACGCTCGATCCCCAGCCGCCTTGCACCGTGCCGCTGAGAATGTTCACGGAAATATTGCCGCCGCCGGCCGCCCCCACGCTCTGGGCGCGGATGCCGTCGGAGTTGGTTCCTTGGGCGAGGATATTGCCACCCACGGTGACGCTGACGGTTCCGCCCGACTGTTGGCCGCTGGCGCTCTGGGCGTAGATGCCATAAGCATTATTGCCATAAGTGACAATGTTGCCGGTTTGAACGACCGTGACATTCCCCCCGGAGCCGTTTCCGCCCACGCTGCCGGCAAAACTCACGCCGGAGCCGGGGCTTTGGACGGCGTCGCCTTGAGCTTGAGTGCCCGAACTAAAAAGCAGTGAGCTGAGATCAAGGGTATCGCTGATTCCTGAAAAACCACCGCCGCCACCCACGCTTTGCGCCAGGATGCCATGGGCGAACGCGCCGTGCGTCACGATGTCGCCGCTATTGGTGACCGTCACGTTGCCGCCGTTTCCGCCCGCGCCGCCCATGCCGTTTGAAACGACCATAGTCTGCGTAAATTGGGTGAGATTCGTAAGCACATCATGATAAGGCGAAGAGTCTTCAGGCAGACCGTCGTTGCTGAAATCGAAGGTCAGCACGTTGCCGCCGGCGCCGCCGCCGCCGCCCACGCTTTGCGCCAGAATGCCCACGCCAAAGACGCCCTCGGTGCAGATGTTGCTCGCGTTGTTGACCGTCACGTCCCCGGCACTTCCGCCTGCGCCGCCATTGCCGCCGAGAATGAATGTGGAACTGAAGCTCAACAGACTGAGAGCCGGGGCAAGCGATTCCGGCGTGTTGCTGAGTTCAATTTTATAGGTGGAGGCATTTCCACCGCTCCCGCCGCTCCCGCCGATGCTTTGGGCCTGGATGCCATAGGAGAACGCGCCTTCCGTGATGATGTTGTTGAAGCTGTTGACATTCACTGTTCCGCCGGTTCCACCTCCACCGCCGTTGCCGCCCATGGACATCGTGAACGAATAGCTGGGACTGATGTCCTCGGCGCTTTTCAAGACGCTCAGGTCTCCGCTGATGGTCGTGCTGTTGCCGCCCTGTCCGCCGCCGCCACCCACGCTTTGCGCAAAGATGCCGGAGGAGTAATCGCCGTCCGTCTGAATGCCGCCATTGTTGATTACGCCAACGGCAGCCCCGTTGCCGGCAACGCCGCCCTTGCCGCCCACCGAGGCATTCGCGGTGACATCGCAATTATAGGTGAGACTGACGGCGGTGCTGTTTCCGCCGTTGCCGCCGCCCCCGCCAACGCTCTGCGCCAGGATGCCGGCAGAAAGGGAATTGGAGGTGATGATGTCCCCCGAACTTTGCACCGCAACGGCCCCGCCGTCGCCACCTTTGCCCCCGGAACCGCCGACACTGACAGACACGTTCGCGGCGAAGGGAATTTCGTCGATAACATTGGCCGCTGCGGACAGGACGAAACTGTTACCACCGTTGCCGCCGCCACCGCCCACGCTCTGGGCGACGATGCCCTGGCCATTCCGGCCACTGGTAATGATGTCGCTGTCGCTATTGACTGTGACCAGCCCGCCGTCACCACCGTCTCCACCGCCGCCCCCGATGCCGACGCTGACGCCGATATTGGCGGCGACGGAGACATTGACCACATTGCCGCCGTTTCCGCCCTTTCCACCGACACTCTGCGCGAAGATGCCGCTGGAGTCCCGGCCGAAAGCTTGCAATTGCCGACTGGTGGTGACGGTCACATTGCTGCCGTTGCCACCGCTGTTTCCGTCACCGCCGATCGAGAAAATCGCCGCCCCGACGGTATTCGCGTTGCCGCCGCCGCCGCCGACGCTCTGCGCAAAGATTGTGGGCGAACTTTCGCCATAAGTTGTGATGGCCCCGGCGTTGGTGACCGTGACGACGCCACCGTTCCCGGAGTCGCCTCCGTCGCCGCCGAGTGAAAAGGAGAACGCCCCGGAACCGGCGCCATTGCCGCCGCCGCCGCCGACGCTCTCAGCGAAAATGCCGCAGGCATTGCTGCCGTAGGTCGTGAGCTGGCCGGCGTTCATGACCTGGACCAGGCCGCCGTCGCCCCCGCCGGTGCCGTCGCCGCCGATGGAAATGGTCCAGGCACCCGAACCTCTGCCGCTGCCGCCACCGCCGCCGACGCTTTGCGCAAAGATGCTGTACGACCAATTGCTCATGGTCGTGATGGTCCCGGTGTTCTCGATGGTGACCGCGCCGCCGTTGCCGCCGCCACTGCCGGAGCCGCCCAGGCTAAAAACGAGTGCTCCGGAGCCGGCGCCATTGCCGCCGCCACCGCCGACGCTTTGGCCGAAGATGCCGCAGGAGTTTGTTCCCGCTGTGAAGAGGGAGCCGCTGTTGGCAATGTACACAGCGTCACCGTTGCCGGCGCCGCCGCCACTGCCGCCCACCGAGACGAGGAGGCCGCCGGAACCGGCGCCGCTGCCGCCTCCGCGGCCAACGCTTTCGCAGAAGATGGCATCGGCATTATCGCCCAGGGTTGTTACGGAGCCTGAGTTCGTGAGCGTGACGCTTCCGCCGTTGCCGCCGCTGCTGCCGCTGCCTCCGATGGATATGAGGCCGCCGGAGCCGGCACCGTCGCCCCCGCCGCCACCGATGCTTTGGAGGAAAATCCCCCGCGCGTCGTCGCCGGCGGTGTGAATATCACCGGAATTCGCCACGATGACCGCGGCCCCGTTTCCTCCGGAAGAACCCTGTCCGCCAAGGGAAATGAGTCCCCCCGAACCGGCTCCACTGCCGCCGCCGCCGCCAATACTTTCCACCTCGATCGCCGTGGAAAGTGCTCGAGTGGTTGTAATCATTCCGTAATTGGTCAATGTTACGATGCCGCCGTTGCCGGCGCTTGAACCGCTGCCGCCAATTGAAACCAATCCACCGGAACCAGCGCCGCTGCCCCCGCCGCCGCCGATGCTTTGGAGGAAAATCCCGCGAGAATTAGTGCCGTAAGTGAGAATCTGGCCGAAGTTCACAACATCCAAATTACTGCCGCCGCCCCCGCCGGTGCCGGAGCCGCCGATGGAGAACAAACCGCCGGAACCGGCCCCACTGCCGCCGCCGCCGCCGATGCTCTGCGCAAAAATCGCGTCGGAATTGTCATTCGAAGTCAGGATGCCTCCGAAATTGAAAACGCTGACCTGGCCACCATAACTGACACCACTGCCGCTGCCGCCAATTCCGATGAGGCCGCCACTGCCCGCGCCGTCACCGCCACCGCCGCCGATGCTCTGCGCGTAAATTCCTTTGGAGTATTCGCCATACGTCTCAATCCCGCCGTAGTTGGTGACCGTCACGTTGCCGCCCGCGCCGCCCGCGCCGCCCGTGCCGCCGACACCGACAATGGCCCCCGCGCCGCCGCCACTGCCGCCGCCACCACCGATGCTTTCGGCAAAGATGCCGTGGGCATTGGTGCCGTAAGTGATAATCTGGCCGCCGGCTTCTTGGGTAACGTACACGTCGCCGCCGTTGCCGGCGCTTTCTCCGCTGCCGCCGTGAGAATAAAAGATGCCGGCCTGGCCACCGCCCTGGCCGCCAAACCCGCCGACGCTTTCGGCATAAATACCGAACGAATTGTCGCCGAAAGTTTCAATCGTTCCACCGCTGTTGACGGTGACCGTGCCGCCGTCGGTGGCCTGGCCGCCGTTGCCCGGATGGCCGGCAATCCAGCCGCCGCTGCCACCAGCCCCCGCGTTGCCGCCAACACTCTTGGCCCAGATGCCGTGGGCATAATCGCCGGTGGTCGTAATGTTCCAATCTCCATCCACAGTCACCGTGCCTCCTTGTCCTCCATTGCCGCCGTCACCGCCTCCGGTAAATATCTTTTTGCTGCCGCCGCTTGCGCCGCCGTCGCCCCCGGCGCTGACGGCCAGAATACCGCTGGCATAGTCGCCTTCGGTAGCAATCGTTGCGCTGCCACTCACGTTAACCGCTCCGCCGTTGCCGCCGGCCCCCCCAGGACCACCATATCTCCATGTGCCGCCATAACCGCCCTGACCGCCGGTGCCGCCCTGGCTCCAGGCCACCACACCGCACGAATAGTTTGAAATCGTCGTGATGCTGCCATTGGCCGTGACGGTGACCGTACCTCCGCCGCTCCCGGCGCTGCCCCCGCCGGCGCTGTGCAACCAGCTTCCACCTCCGCCGGTTGCACCATTACCGCCAATGCTCTGCGCAAAAATGCCGGACGAGTTGGTACCATAAGTCTTGATGGATCCTTCGTTGGTCACAGTGACACTGTTGCCGGCGCCGCCCGCAGATGCGATTCCCGCCAGGGTTTGGCCGTAGCTGGCCAGGTCCGGCAACACGGAATTCTGATTGGTGCTCGGTCCGTACGCGTCGAGATATGCTCCCGCATCAAAAGCCAGACCGTTCGTGGTCATCGTGATGGTTGTCACCAGTGTGCCTGAAGAATCATTTGTAATTCCCGTCCCATTGACTCCTTGCACCGTGTAATTCACAATCGTCTGCACCGTCTGCCCGTTGGTTAGCCCGTCGAAGTTGGTCCCGGCGTCAAAGCTGAACGACCCGTTCGTGTTGATCAGGAACGTTCCTCCATCACCGGGAAGCGGATTGCCGTTGGCGTCAACGAGTGTACCCGTGACTGAGCCGCCAATTGTGGCGGCGGTGCCGTTGGCATTCGTTACTCCAATCACCGTGAAGTTGATGTTGGACCCGGTGAAACTTTCCAATTGCTGGATTACAGCCGGCGAATAACCGGTCGTTTGGCTCGTGGCGACAATCCCGGCCGCGTTGTTGCCTTCGGTGGTGATGTCGCTGTGACTCTGCACCTGCACTACGCCACCTGCCACGCTGGAATTGGTCGGGATCGGTATGCCCAGAAACGGGTCGTCAGGCGGATTGGCTGGAGGGCTTCCAACGCTCCCGGCGTGAATTCCGGCGGCTCCGGTCGTGTTAATAACGATATTGCTGCCGCTCAAACCGGCGTTAATGATCACATTGCCGGCGCCCGAGTTCTGAAAATAAATGCCGGACACCGCATTGGCGGGCTGGATCGCTCCGCTCAACGAATTCACATTGAGCGTGTTCACTTGGGCGGGTTGGAAATCCACGCCGCTGACAATGCCGTTGGATTGGTTCCCTTGGAAGAGCGCAACGCCGTTCGTGATGGAGACCGGCGGGTCCGGCGAAGCCTGGACAACGTCAACGCAAGTCAGCACCGCCGCGGCAATGAATGCTGCGCCGGCGAATTGGGGTGAGCGCCTGAAGAACAGGATGTTTATGCACATAAGCAGCTCTTTCTGAATAGCTATGTATGGGAGGTTGGATGGTGGAAGGAATCGGACCGGATGGCCTGTGAGGCAGAGCTTTTGCCGTTCCCGGAAATCGAGCGGTGATGCAGGACTTCGATTTCTTTCAAGCATCCTGCTGCGGGTCGGGTATCTTGCAGCATAGGTGGATGCGGAACGGAAATTCCGGCTTGCGCCGACCGTACTGGTGTTCTGAAACGAAATGTCTTTACCAGTTCAACCTCTTGAAGCGGTGGCTCGGGATAATAATGCGGCGGCGTTCTCATAAAATGGACGACACGGCCTGACTCATCAGGCTATAATTTTGTCTTAGATAATGTCAAACATATATTCTATTCGTTTATCTAACTCCAATCATTATTATCCCCAATTCCCAAGGGTAAATGGCCAGGTTGCTTTCGTGTTTCCTGGAAGCAGCCGCACTCGGTGGGAACGGACTGTGGCGTTGGTGATGGAGTTGATGCCCGGGTAATCGGTCGTACTCTCTTAGTTAACGGAGTGAGTTAAGGTTCCGCGCTCGATTTCGAAGCTCGTGCAGTTCCCCGGCAACCGGAAAGTCAGGCTTGTGTGGGCAGATAATAATCGGCCTGTGTGTGCGTGTTTATGAGGGTTCGATTCCCTTCACCCGCTCCAACCTTTGTAAATAAAGAGATTTTATTGAGTTTTGGAAATTTTTTCTATCCGGCTGCGCACAAAAATGCACACAATTCCAGCTATTTCGGGAACGTTTCGTGAAGTCAACCGCGTCTAATTTTCGGTTCAAATTCTCATCGGGTTCAGTGGGGCACCGGCTTCTGGTGCGCGCTGTTTTCTTCGCCCTCACATCACCGACACCCCTCGTAGTCGCACCCCGTTAGACTCCTCAACTACTAATGAGAATTCACAACGGCTTCGGGGACCTGCGGTTCGAATTGGTTTGAAGTCTGCACGGCGCGCTGCTCCGGCGGACTGGCATTATGATGTATCGCTGCTTTGACCAGGAAAGCGACTTTTGAGGTGTCAGTTGCGTCGGCGAGTTTGGCACAGTTCTGCTGCATCGCCACGATTTCCTTGATGTTCTCGATGTGCTTTTTGATGAATTCCAGTTCGATTGATAGGGTGGTTTGTTCGTTGGTCAGATACTCGGCCAGTTGCGCGATGTACACAGGCAGCTTTTTGCCCCTCGGGTCATGCGCCATGAAATCACCCAAGTCCCCCGCATGTTCGCGTATCAGAGTGCCAATACGAACGACATTGGCGATCTTGGATTGCTTCATTTGGTCGGATACCAGACTGGCGGAAACATTGATGCTCTTGAGCATGTTCCCCACGTTGTGCAGCACGCAGTTGGCTATCTCCGCCATGCCTGCCTGACGGGAAGCAGCGAGAAGTTCTTTATGCGTCCTCTCGACTTCTGCCTCCATCCGTTCGCGTTCGACAATTTCCGATTGCAGTTCTTCGATAGCCAGGGTGAGGTGTGCCGTCTTCTCTTTGACCAGTGTTTCCAATTCGCCCCGCAAACGTTTTTCCTCCCGTTCCATCCGCAGGCGCTCCTTGAGCAGCGTCTCGATGTGGACCATGCCAGTCAAGAGCAACAGCGAAATGAGTGAATAGATCACCTCGATTTCGACCCCCAACTGCGTGCCGTTGTTGAACGATATTACGGATTGAAACAGGTGAAGCAGTGCGAGCAGCGAAAAAGCCCAGAAGAGCGACCAGCCTACGCGTGCTGTTCCGAAGATCCGATTCAGTCGCAGGGCGTAGCCGGCGACGATGAATTGCAGCGCACCAGTGACGAAATCCATGACCCCGGGGAAGCTCATGCAACACCCCTATGAATGAAGATGGCGGTGCTGTCCTCTAACACCTGACCGCACCCGGAATTGAGGCATGTTGTACCCCGATTTTGTGCGAACAGCCCGTTGTGAGCTTTTTGCATAATAAGAACAACAGGGACACAGCATTTGTAACGCCAAGAGTCGAAGTGCTTTGCTACCAAAAGCCTGAAACCCCTCCCTGGAAACCAACTCCGAGTTTTCATCAAATAAACAGGAAGCCAACAAATGCCGAGGCGATTGACTCAACCTCCACCTGGCAGCACTGGGGCCGGCTTTGGGGCTAATTGGGAAAAAAGAGGCAAAAGAAATAAGTTTGACTCAAACCGGGCCTGTTGTGTATGCCGTCAACAGATGCTACACCGGGATGTTCTTTGTTTTTGTGGTGCGGTAATGCACTAACTCAAGATCAATGAACTTATGAAAAATGGTTATCAGGCGGTGCTGATTCGATGTGTATGGGTGCAATTGGTTTCCCCTTCTGTAAGTGTGGTCCGGCCATTGCTCAAAGCGGGATTTTGCATGTTGGCCGGGCTGATGATGTTCGCCGCCACTTTTGCGATAGGCCAGCAGGCCTGCGCCATGCAGTTTAGCCAGTGATGTTTCGTTGCGCGATGTCAGTTGCGATTTATTGACCGCCAACTTTCCCGGTAATTACAACTTTGCATCGGCAAACTTGTTTGTCGTTCCAGTTCCTGAGCCGAGTTCGTTTGCACTTTCCATAATGAGCGGTGCGCTTTTTCTGATGTTGAGTCGCCGCCGCCTGCGGCGTTAACCGTGCGGGGCAACTCACCCCAACCTGGATTCGTGATGACAGGCTTTATCACGGTCGGGACGATAATCTTAAGTCCCTTCGTCAAACGATTGTGATTTGAGAGCAGGATGGGAATTAAATAAAAACGGTATTGCCGCCGGCCTGTGGATATGAAATGTTTGTCAGACAGCCGTGAGCGAGTTCAAATATGCCTGTCCGGTGTGCGGTCAGCACATCAAGTGCGATTCTTCACAGAGCGGCCTGGTGATGGAATGTCCGACGTGTTTCCAGAAAATCACCGTGCCCCAGGCACCCGCGACGGACGACTCGAAATTCATCATAAAAGGAACGAAGGTCGGCGAACGTCCCCTGCCGGCTGCGCCGGCGAATTCGGGGGTGGCAACCGCACCTGCAAAAGATTTTCCGGTGGCTGGAATCGCCTTTGTCATTTTGCTTTGTGCGGTGGTTGCGGCGGGGTTTGTGTTTCGCGGAATGATTTTCAAATCGGCTCCAACAGGGACAAACGCTGTCAACAATACCCATGCCTCCGGCACGCAGCCAAATCCGGCGCCGAGCAACTCCGCGGCAACTGTGTTTGGCTGCCGCGTTGATGCCGATGAAGTAGTGTTTGTGTTCGAGCCTGCGGCGTTTGGGGTGCAAATTGCCGCCGATGCCCGGGTGTACGTGGCGGGCGATTTCAACCAGTGGCTGGGCGCGAGTGACGGCAAAATCCACAACCCTGCGCCCGCCTGGCAAATGCAGCGGGTAGCTGACAACCGCTATGAACTGCACAAGAAACTTGCGGACTTTCACCAACGTCCGCAATGGGAGTTCAAATTTGTCGTCAACCTCAGCCAATGGATTGATGTCCCCAAGCACGGCCTTGAATCGAACCGCCGGCGAGCCTGTAAACTTGACGCTGACAATTCCGGAAAAGCCCGGCGAACCCCCGAACTGAGGTTTTCGTTCACGCGCTCCGACTTAAAGATGCCCGGGGCCCACGAGGCGTAACGCCAACGGTTTCATTCCACCTTGTATCCCAGTTCCCGAAATCGTTGCAGTTTGTAGAGCAGCGCGCGGCGGCTGATGCCCAGCGCCTTGGCCGTTTCGGTGCGGTTGAAATCGTGCTGGCGCAGCGCCTGCATGATGGCCTGACGTTCGATTTCCGCCAGCCGTTCCACGTCGGCGGTTTCCGGCGGCGGCGGATTGTCCGCGGCGGCGCGGACGCGCGTGGGCAGATGTTCCGGCAGAATCAACTCGCTGCGGGAAAGCAGCACCGCCCGCTCCATCGCGTTGCGCAACTCGCGCACGTTGCCCGGCCACGGATAACGCTCCAGGCAGGCGGAAACCGTTTCTGAAAAGCGCGCGCGGCCTTTGGTCAATTTCTCAATGAACCGGCGCGCCAGCGGCAAAATGTCCTCCCGCCGTTCGCGCAAAGGCGGAATGTTCAGCTCCACCACGTTCAACCGGTAAAACAAATCCTCGCGGAAACGGCCGTTTTTGACCTCGTCGTCCAGATTGCGGTTGCTCGCGGCAAGAATGCGCGCGTTGGTGTGGATTTCACGGTTCGAGCCGACGCGCTGAAATCGCCCGTCCTGCGTCACGCGCAACAGCTTGGCCTGAAGCGCCGGCGACATCTCGGCCACCTCGTCCAGAAAAATCGTGCCGCCGTTCGCCTCCTCAAACCGGCCGATGCGCTGGGCGTGCGCGCCGGTGAACGCGCCCTTTTCGTGCCCGAACAATTCGGCTTCGAGCAGCGTTTCGGGAATGGCGGCGCAATTGACCTTGACCATCGGCCCCGCCGCGCGCGAACTCCAGGCGTGAATGACATCCGCCACCACTTCCTTCCCAACCCCGCTTTCGCCGGTGATCAGCACCCGGGATTCGGACGGCGCGATCAACGAAGCATCGCGGAACACGGCCTGCATGAGCGGACTGCCGGCGACGACAAAATCCGGCAACGGCTTTTCTTCGTTGTATCGCAGCGGAACGGATTTTGAAATGCCGACGGCCTGCCGCACCGAATTGAGCAGTTCGTCGAGGTCAATCGGCTTGGCCAGATAATTGACCGCGCCGTCGCGCATCGCGGCCACGGCATCGCGGACATCGGTGAAGGCGGTGACGAGCAAAACCGGCAGTGTGACATGTTCCTGGCGCGCGCGCCGCAGCGTTTCCAGGCCGCTCAGACCCGGCATCCGCACGTCGGAAATCATCATGGCGAATTTCCCGGAACGGAGCATTTCCAGGGCGCGTTCGCCGGAATCCGCCAGCGCGGTTTCAAAACCCTGGCTGCGGAGAAACGAATTCAGCAGGCTGCGCTGACCGGGGTCGTCGTCCACAATCAGGATGCGCGGCGTTTCTGTGTGATTCTTGCGCGGTTCGGAAGCCACGCGGCAAGCCTAGCCGAATCAGCCGGCCGCCAAAAGAGATTTTCAAACCAGCTCAAACGAACTTCACGATTGACGGCAATATTGCGGCATGGCGGGCCGTCAAACCGAAAGGAACAACATTGGGCCTGGTGAAATTCTCCGAAACCATTAACTCTTCACACGGCGAGTTTCAAGTGAGTGATGCGGAAAACGGCGCCCTTGGGCTCGTTGGCGAGACACTCGATTTCCCAGCCGTGCGCGAGAACGATTTGCTGGACGACGGCCAGACCCAGGCCGGTGCCTTTTTGATTGGTGGTGAAATACGGCTTGAAAATTTCCTGGCGGCGCTCGGGCGGCACGCCCGGACCGTTGTCGCGGATTTCGAGCGACGCCTCGGTGGCGTTGACGTGCCGTGCCAGAATTTGAATCTGTCCGCCCGCGTCCACCGCCTGGATGGCGTTGATCAAAAGGTTGAACAAAACCTGGCGCAACAGTTGGTCGTCGGCCTCGATGGCAATCGGTTCGCCGCCGGTCGCAACGTGCAGTTTCTTTTCCTCGATGTCGTGGGTCAGCGTGCGCACGACCTCGTTCACGGCGGAGTTGAGCGCGATTTTCGAGCGGCGGACTTCGCGCGGACGGGAGTAATTGATGAACTCGTTCAACTGCGCCGTGACCTTGTCGGTTTCGTCCACGATGGCGCGCGATTTTTCGCGGATTTCCGGCGGGGTGCCGGTTTGCTTGGAAATCATCTGGGCCATGCCGCGGATGATGTTGAGCGGATTGCGCGTCTCGTGCGCGAGGCCGGCGGCGGCGAGGTTCATTTCCCTGAGGTGCGAATTCATTTCGCTGGCGCGGACGAGGCGGATTTGCAGGTCCGACGTTTCGGAAAGTGTTGCGCCAGGCCAGCCCGGCGCCGACGGCGGAAATGCCGGCGAAAAAGACGATGATGGAGCGCAGCCAGAGGTCGTGGTTGACTGACCGCCTGCAACGATTCCGTGGAAAGCGTGAGCACCAAGCCGTGCAATTCCGGCTGGCCTTCATGTCCTGATACTGTTTTTCGTCGAGGTCGCGCACCCAGAACGGCAGGCGCGGCGGACGTGGCTCGCCTTCGCGCGGCGGACCGGAACGGTTCATCCGGCGGCGGCGGAGGCTCGCCATCCGGCCGGCGAGCCGACGGCGGTCGGTTCTGTCCGAACCGTTGGTGTTCAGACGTTGCGTCCCATTTCGCCCGGACGAGGTTCGCGGCGCGGAAAACCGCTGGGGACCGCCGCGCATAAAGTTGGTGGGCAGCTTCCACAATCAGCGTCGTTGGTCGAGGTTCGGCTCGCCTTCAACCGGATAAACCCGGGTCATAGTCCGCAAGCCCCAATGTTCGCCGGCCTGAAGAATGTCCGTTTGCTGTAGATAATCGATTGCCGGCCGGCGGAAGCCACGATCGCCGTTCGTCGCGTTCAGCAGCGCGATGGAAATCACCTCGCCCGACTGCCGCGCCGTTGGCGTCGAGTTCGCCCAGGACGGGTTCCAGCCGGTCGCGGAAAACCGCGCCGCGAAATTGCAGCCCGCGCACGACGGCGCCGAGCGTGTTGGCGATGGCCTCGGAACGGTTCCGCAAACCGGTCTTGGCGGCCTCCCGGACGCGGACGTGCTCCTCGACCTGCCACGCAACGACCAGCACCCAGACCCCGAGCAGCAGGCCGTAAATCAAGGTGCTGTTTCGTCTGGGTTGCATCTGCGTGTTCAGTTATGCGCCGATTGGCGGAAAATTCAACTTCATCCCGTTATTTTTTCTTCACCGGCACGCGTTCCAGAAAACGATCCAGTTGCTGCTCGGAAATCGAGTTGGTGATGAGCTGCGACTGGCCGGTTTCATTCGCCGACAACGCGGCGAGCTGCGACGGCATCTGGACGATGTGCGGCGTGAGGAAAATCAACAACTCGCTCTTCTGGTTCGACTTGGCGCTGAACTTGAAAAACTGGCCGAGCAGCGGAATGTCGCCCAAGATCGGGATTTTGCTGTCGTTGGAGGACTTTTCGTTGGCAATGAGGCCGCCGATGACGACGGGCTGCCCGTCGGGAGTCACGACCACGGTGTTGGCGGAACGTTTGTTGATGTTGGGCGCATACACGGCGGACGAAATCAGGCTGCCGCCTTCGATCACCTGGCCGGGCGTCGAGGTGTCAATGGACGTGATTTGCGGCTGGAGAATCATTTGCACCAGATTGTTCGCCCCGATGAACGGCGTGACGTCCAGTTGGATGCCGACGTTTTGATAGCTGCCGTTGATGGTCGGAATGGTGGTGGCGGTGCCGCCGACAGCGCTGAAACTGACACCGCTGGGCAGATAGACGCTTTGGCCGACGACAATCTCCGCCATCTGGCCGTCGCGCGCGAGAATGGACGGGCGCGACAGCACCTGCGCCTTGCCGGCGGTGGCGATGGCCTGGAGCGTCGCATTGAAATCGCTGCCCATGAATTGATAGATGCCGCCATTGCCGGCCGCTCCCGCCAAGGCCTGGGGCAGACCAAAGTTGTTGTTCACACTCAAGGTCTGGCTGACCGGGGTTATGCTCGTGGGGACAATAGTCGGAGTTGAAATCGCATTTGTACCGGCGTAACTGATGATATTTTGAACGCCGAAATTGGTCATATAGCCGAGGATTTGCGAAAATTTCGGGCTGACGCCGGTGTAGGTGCCTTGAACACCGATCTCGGACGCCGTGTTGTCCTGCACTTCGAGGAAGACGACCTTGATGAGCACCTGCGGTTCGGGCGCGTCGAGGCTGGCGATGACCTGGCCGATTTGCTCGCTGGTCTGCTTGTCGGCGATGACCATGATGTTGTGCGTCACCGGGTCCACGGAAATGGTCGCGCTGCCCACCGTGCCGTTGTTGTTGTATTGGCCGCTGCTGGTGGCGCTGCCGCGGTTTGCGTTGTTAAACGCGCCGCCGCCAAACCCGCCAAACCCGCCGAATCCGCCGCCGCCGCCGGGACGAACCTGCGCGTGGAGTTCAAACGCGGCGCACAACAGAAAAACCAGAACGCCGCCGAGATATTTTTGGAAACAGTTTGTTTTCATAGTTTGCCTTTTCATCGAAAGATTTTTCATGTTTTAGAATGTCCGCCCGCCGCCGCCGCCGTACCGGCCGATACCGGTGCCGCCGATGCCGGTGGTGGTGGTGGTCGTGCCCATGGTGGTCGTGGTGTTCTGCGCGCGTTGCTGGAGCGCGCTGTTTTGCGACGACGAACTGGCGCCGCTGCGCGACGTGCTGCTGGTCTGGAACATGTTTTGCAGCACCTGCACCGCCTGCTGCGGATCGCCGTTTTTCATCTGGAAAACATAAACGTCCTGGTCGCGGTCTGAAGGCACGTCCAGATCCGTCATCATGCCCGCAATCTGGTCCATCAAATCCTTCGGCGCGGTCACGATGACCGCCTGGATGCGCGAGTCGGCCACCGCCGTGACCTGGGTCGCCTTTTTGATGCGGTCATTTTGACTGCTGTTGCCGCTGTTGCCAGCCGCACGCCGCCATGCGCGCGAAAAATCCGCCCGGACCGCCGCCCGGACCGCCGCCACCGCCGCGAAACTGGATGGGCGATTGCGTGTTGTTGCCCGAAGTGCTGCTGGGGAAAACGCTGCTCAACTCGTTCGCCACGTCCGTCGGGCTGGCGTATTTCAGGCGGAACACGCGGATTTCCGTCTCCGCCTCGGCGCTGTTGTCCACCGCCTGGATGATTTCGGCCAGATGCCGGATGTTGGACTGCGTGTCGGTGACCACAATCGAGTTGCCGGCCTCGTTGGCGACAATCGTCGCCTGCGGCGAAACGAACGACGACAAATCCGAGACCAGTTGCCGCGCCTCCACAAACCGGATGGGAATGATCCACGTCGCAATCTCGTCGTTGTCGGGAATGGAGTTGGGATTGTTGCCGGTCTTGACCGGGATGTTGCGCGTCTTCGCATCGCTCTTGTCCACGATCGTCAGCGTCCGCCCGTCGCGGATGGCGGCGTAATTGTTCCGGTTCAACTCGGTGTTGAGCAAATTCACCGCCTCATCCTGGGTCACCGGATGCGTGCTGACGATGGTCACAGTGCCGTTGACGTGCGTGTCCAGCACGATGATGAAACCCGCCGCGTCGCTCAAATAATTCAGCACCATCTCCAGCGGCGCGTTGCGGAAATTCAAATGCAACTCGTTTGAATTATTCGTGCCGATGGCCTGTGCGGGCGGCACGAAGGCCGACGGCACGGCTTCCGGCGCATTCCCCTTCGGCAAAATGACCGTTGACTCGATGGGCTGGTTCCCCGCCGGCGCGGCTTCCTGCCCGTTCATTGCGCCCTGGTCCGGCGCGGGCTGATCCGGTGTCGCGTCCGGCGGCGGCGGCGGTTGGTGTTGTTCATGTCCGCTCCGCCGGCCGGCGACGCGGACTGGTCCGGGGTGGCGGCGGCGCTGTTCCGGTCCGTCCTTCCACCGGTCGTCGGTTGCGCGGCTGCCGAGAGCAGCAGCCCTGAAACGCAAACCGTCGTGAGAATGATTGGGATTGAGGTTTTCATTTTAATTCCTGTTCTCTTTGTTGCATGAGTTTTTTCAAAATGTCGTTCGGTTCGCCGGCGGAAGCAGGCGCGGCGCCGGCGTCGGGGCCGGAACCTTCAACCGCTGGAGCGGCGCCTTCCGCCGTGCCCGCGGCCAACTCACCCCGCCCGGCCAGTTGCCATTCGTTTCCCTCCTGCCGCATCATCTCGCCGATCTTCATTTGCACCGTTTGCTTTTTGTCGGCGGTTTGCAGTTTGACCCCGGTCGAGCGTGATTTCGGCCACGGTGTAGCCGGCGATGCTGTTGCTGTCCGACTGATAAAGCACCTTCCGCAGATCGGAATTGTTCCCGTCAAAAAACGCGAACATCCCCTTTTCGTAGCTCATCGTGCCGACCAGCGTGAACGTCGGCGTCGAACGTATCGGTCGCGCCGACTGATAGCGGTCGCGCAGCATTGTGCGCGTAACGGTTCGGATCAAAAATGTTGCGCTCGGTGATGAACCGGCTGAAGGACGAATAAGCCGTCGGGCCGGGCACGCCGTTCGATTGCGCGCCGGCGAAAAGGCCGTTCAGCAGCGCCAGCGCCAGCGCCAGCCATTTTTTATACTGTGTCGGTTTCATTGTTTCGTTTGCGGGATGAGCGCCAGCCCGCTGATTTGCAGGCCGAGCGAAAGTTGCTGGCCGGTGTTATCGTGCGCGCTCAACTCGACCGAATCGAGCTTCAGCGCCGCCGGGCCTTTCTCGATGTTGTAAAGGAACTGGCTCAAAGTGCCCAGGTTGCCGGACGCCTCGACGCGGCAGTTGAGCGTCATGTAATTGGTCGAGTCGTTTTTCCATTGCGGCATGATGCTGCTGATTTCGGCCCCGGTGTCGCGCGACCAGTTGTCGAACGCCTTGAGCACCTGCTGCTCGGCCAGCGACGGGTTGTTCGGCAGCGCGTTCGTGCACATCAGGCTCCAGCGGCTGCGGAGGCCCGCTTCGCGCTGGATCAATAGTTTCCCGGCACTGACCTTCGCCCGCAATTGCTTGATCTGCGCCGAGCGCGCCGACCATAAATTGGCCAGTGGTTCGCCGATGAAATTGACGCCGATGAGCAGCGCCGCCGCCCCGATGGTCAGCGCCACCAAAAATTGCTGGCGATTTTCAATTTTCATTGGCGCCTCCGTTTCCGTATTGGAAATCAAACGTGAATTGCATCGGTGATTTGCCGTGGATCATATCCACCTTCAAATTGCCTCACGCCATCCGCCGCGCGCAGCTTCGCGAGCGTCGCCAGCAGCGCCGCGCTGTCCCGCGCGTTACCGGAGCAGCTCACCGTGTTGTCGTTTTGAATTTCGATGGTTTTGGCCGTCACGGCGCCGTCTTCGGGAAATGCCAGCGTCAACTGCCGCAAAATCGCCAGGTCGCGGAACGTGTCGTCGTACCACGGGTGGTATTGCTGGATTTGATTTTGGACCGTCTGAAGCTCCCCGACTTTTGCCGACATGGCCGACCACCGTGAGCGCAGCAGGATGAGTTCAAATTCCTGGAACAGAAACAATCCGCCGACCATCGCCACGATTCCGGCGGCCATCGCGCCAATCGTCCGCAGGCGGCCTGAAGAATATTTCGCGGCAAACTGTTCGATCAGCGTCGGCTTCGGCGGCAGGAATTCGAACACCGGCTGTTTGTCCTGCCAGCAAACGCGCCGCCAGGCTGAAGGCCGCTGAAATGGAGGCTTCCGGCGGCAGCTGGACGCCAAATTCGTCCGGCGAATAAGCCGCGGCGATTTCGATGTCCAATCCCATCGGCTCAAACCGCAATTCCATTTCATCCGCGAGCTGTTGCGCGAGTTCACGCGGGCCGAAAATGCGGATGCGCTTGACGGTGTCGCGCAACTCGACGGGAGCTGGCCGAGCGTGATGCGCGCCTCGCGGGCCACGAGGTCGGCGTCGAGCCTACGCCGCCCGGCCTCGTCTTCGATGGCGCCTTCCAGCCCGCGCAAGGCGGCCACGCCGCCGCCGCAGGTGATTTGCAGCGACACCTGGCTTTCGCCGATGGCCAGCGCGAGCACGCCGTTGGAATTTTCCCCCGCCGGCGGCTGCAATGCCGCCAGTCCCAGCGCAAAGCTGGCCGGCTTTAATTTGGCCGCCGCCAAAACCTGCTCCAGCGCCGCGAGTTGGGCGTTGGGAATGCCCGCCAGCGTCACGTGCTGTTTGCCGGCGGCCAGCGGACAGCGCGAATTCGCCAGCAACAGCGTTGCCACGTCGCACGGAAAACCGCGTTCCGCTTCCAGTTGCAGCAGACTCGCGGCGTCGGCCTCCGGCAGCGGCGGCAGTTCCGTGTGCGCCGTCAGCACCCATTTCAGCGGCACGCCGAGGACGCAATGACGCTCGCGCACGCCGGCGGCGTCGAGATGATTGCGAATCTCGCGTCCAACGAGTTCCGGCGCCGCCGTCAGCGGATCGAGCGAGAGCGTCACCGAAAAGGTCTGGTGGAGTTGCAGCGCGCCGTTGGTGCGGCGGAGCACCACGCCTTCCAGCCGGCTGCCGTCCAACGCCAGTCCAAGCACACTCGTCAGCCGTTTGCGCTTTCCAAAATTTATTTTCAAAACGTTGTTCATGGCGTTGCGTTTGCGACCAGGGTTTCGCGGACTTTTTCGCCGAGCGCCCAACCGAGCCGGCTGAGGTCCTGGCGATACAGAATGATCGGCGAGCCTTCACTGGTGTCGAAAATGAACTTCACCCGCCGGTAGCCGCGCCCGAATGGCCCGACCGCCGCGATGTCGGCTGTGAATTGAAAACTGCGCGTGGTGACGTAATCGCCGCGCCGCAACGCCGTGATCACCGGGCTGTTGTTGCCCAGCGCGTCAATGAGCCACCAGATGGAGCCGAGGCTGCCGGGATTTTGCTGGCGGTAGGAGATGAGCGATTGCGCCGCGCCCGACGCCGTTTGCTCGTCCACGTTCAAACCCATGAACAGCGCCGTCAGCACGTCGGCGCCGGCGGTGTTGACGTTGATGCGGCCGCGGATATAGGTGTTGGTGCTGGTGGTGACGTCGTTGTAAATCTTCCCGAAATCCGCCTCGCTCATGCCAAAACTCTGGCAGCAGAGGGCCAGATCCAAAACGCCGTTGCAAGGGGTAGCTCGGCCCGTGGTGCCGGAACTTTGAAATTGGTTGAAAAGAGAGCGGGCCAAGGTGGTGGCGTTGCCGACGCCTTCATTCTGAAAAAACGTCTGTAATCGGGTTTGCGTCGCCGTGTTCACGTTCGTCAGCGATGAGCCGTCGGAGTGGAAATTCGGTTCGCGGGTATAGACCGTCGCGTATTCAAACAGGCCATAATTCATTTCACCGGTGCCGCTCGAACTCTTTTCGTTCGCGTCAAGCACGCCGTTGCGGTTGATGTCATCGCCGGCCAGCAGATCCACCGTCGCGCCATAAACCAGCCGCAGTTCGTCCACGGTTTCAAACGGCGCATTTTTCGGCAGGTAGCCGAGCATCGCGTAATCGAGCGATACGATGCCGTTGGTGCCGCGCCAATCCATGATGGCGTTGGCAAAATCCATCGTCATGTTCGGCAGATACGAAAGCACGTTGGTGTTGACCGTGTTCAAATTCAATTTCGAGCCTTCGTCAATCAATCCGAAAGGCCGGCTCGGTGGGATTTTGAACGTGACGGGTCACGGCCGATGAGCCAGAAATGCGCGTCGCCAATCGGCACGGCCTCGCAGGCAAACTGGTTGGTGGCCGGCACCGCGCCGTTGGTCGCGTAATTCTGGAGCACGTAACCGACGTAACGCGCCGCGCCCTCGATGGCCTGGTCCGACGCGAGGCCGTTGACGCGGTTGTCCGACGCGCGCAACTCATACGTCATCGAGTTGGCAAAATACAGCGCGATGCTCACCAGGCCGAGGGCCACCCACAGCACGATGATGAGGACGGAACCGTTTTGGGAATGCGGGGAACATTCAACATTCAACCTTGAACTTCCAACCTCGAATGAACGCACGCCCCGGACACCTTTGGGCGTTGGGCGTTGCGTGTTGAAGGTTGAATGTTGAATGTTCATTTCAACTTCCGGTGGTCGTGTTTAAGATCACATTTGTGCGCGACTGCGAATCAATCGGCACGACTATTTCAATCGGCTCCGCGGTCGCGCTGCCATTGCCCGACATTTGAATGTCCACGCGGACGGCGACCGGCAGATTCGTGCTCGCCGAAGTCAGGCTGGTGGTGTCCCAGGCGTCCTGCCACTGCGAACCGTCGAAGCAGGAGAATTTGATGCTCGCCACGCTGCTCAACATGAGCTGGTCTTCCACTTCCGGCGTCGTCACGGACAACAGATTCCGCGTGACACTGCGGACCAAATCCTTGCCGGGGCCGGAGCGGTCGGCCGGTTGCTTCAACTCATAAGTAACGCGCTGGATGTCAGCCCACGGCGCATTGGCGCCCAACGCGCCGGTCGCGGTGAACATCTCAATCGCCACCGGTTCAGGCACGCCGGGGCTGCTCACGTTCCCGACCCTGAAATCGCCGGACAGAACCTTGGTCGTCCCGTTGGTCGGCGTCACAACGCATTCCAGATCGCGGCGCAAAAACGTCACCGTCTGGTCCAATGGCGCGGCCGCGTCCACGACGTCGCTCGTCGCGTCGCGCAGGCGCAGCGCGGCAAACAGCACGGTGTTGACGGCCACCAGAACGATGGCTGCGACGCCGATGGCGAGAGTCATCTCAATCAGCGTGAACGCCTGTAGGTTGTTCGTTTTAATTTTCACTATCGCAAACTCATCGTTGTCGGCACGGGCTGGTTTTGCAAATTGGCCAGCGTGCTCAGTTTCACCGAGAAATCCTTGCCTTGCGCCTGGAACGTCACTTGCGCTGTCAGCAGTTGCATCGCATCCTGCGGCCAGGCCTGGCTGGACAACGTCCATTGGAAATCCAGCGCGCCTTCCGACACCGTTCCGTTTTGCACGCCGTTGTTCCAATTGGTCATGACGAGGCTCTCGTTCAGAATCCGGTCGGCGATGCGCGCTGCCGCGCCCTTCCGCGCGGCGACCTCGCCCGCGCGGCTGGAGACGTGCAGCGCCTCCACCGCCGTCGGGATGACAATGGCGAGGAACAACATCGCCGCGAGCACCTCGGCCAGCGTGAAGGCGGCAACGTGACACGTGACACGTGACACGTGACACGAAATGTGCGCCCGTGCGGCGGTTTTTTTCATGCCACCTGTCACTTGCCACTGGTCACTGTTTCGTGTCGCGAATTTCATAACCCGTGTGGTTGCGTGTTTCGATCAGCCAGCGCGAAACGCCGGCGGAGTCCGTTAATTGCAATGTCTGTGGACTGTTTTCGTCCACCGTGCCGTCCGCCAAAAACCGGATGGCCGGCAAATTATTGAATGTCGTCGGCGTCCCCAAACCGGTCGTCAGCACCGCGATTTGCAACGTGGAATCCACCGATAAATTTTCCGCCTTCGAGTCGCCGGTCTGTCCGGTCGTTTCGGCCTGGAGTCCGTAGGCGCCCTGCTTTTCGTCCACCCAAAGCACCATCGGCATGCCTTCGGAAACCGCGCGGCTCTGGCCGGCGTGCATCAGTGCGAACAGCCGCCGCGCCTCGGAATCCAGCGCGCGGCCACGGATGAAATTCGACATCGCCGGCGCGGCGAGCGATGTGATGACGACCAGCAGCGCCAGAACGAGGATCAACTCGATCAGCGTGAAGGCGGAGGCGTGACACGTGACACGTGACACGTGACACGACCGAAAGGCCACGCGGGTTGTTTTCTTGTCACATGTCACTTGTCACCTGCCACTTTCTCTATTTTGCCCAGTTGCCAATGTCATCGTCGGTTCCTTCCTTGCCGTCGGGGCCAACCGACAGCAGGTCGTAGCCGCTGGAGTTGTGTTTGCCGGGATAATAATAGACGTAAGGATTGCCCCACGGGTCTATCGGAAGCGTGGCCGGATCAAGATATGGCCCATGCCAGTTCCGGGCGTTGCTGGGCTGTTGAATCAAATCCTGCAGGCTCTTGGGATAAAATCCGTTGTCCACCTCATAAGAATCAAGCGCGGTTTTGATGCCTCCGTAAATATCGGCGTGCGCCGCGGTGACGCGAGCCTGTTCGCTTTTGCCCGCGATTCTGGGAATCACCAATGCCGCGAGGATGCCGATGATGGTGACGACCAGCATCAATTCAACGAGCGTGAACGCGCTTTGGAGTGCGGCGGGAAGCGAAGCGCCACGCCGCTTTCGGATGCAGTGCGACCGTGCGAAAAGCGGTGTCGCCGCTTCGCTCTGCCACCGCAGTCCAAAAGCGCGGTGATTTCGAATCTCAGATTTCGGATTTCGGATTTCAATTTTCATGGTTTGTCAGGGGGTTGATTTTATTTGATGTAGTCGCTCATGGAGAGCACGGGCAGCAACATGCCGATGAAAATGGTGCCGATAAACGCGGCGATCAAAAACAGCATCAGCGGCTCGGCGAACGCCACCGCGGTCTTCAGGTTGCGATCCAGGTCCGCTTCGGTGACGACGGCGATGCGCACCAGTTCGCCGTCGAGCTTGCCGCTTTCTTCCGCGACGGAAATCATTTCCACCGTGGAACTGGAGAAAAGTTGTTTGCAATCCGCAAGGCTCTGGCCGAGGCGTCCGCCCTGTTGCACGCGCTCGATGGACTGGCCGACGGCATCCACGAGAATCTGGTTGCCGATGGAGCGGCGCGAAACATTCAGGCCATGCACGAGCGGCACACCCGCGCCAATCAAGGTGCCCAGCATCCGGCAGAAACGCGCCATCGCAAATTGCGCGATGAGCGGGCCGACCAGCGGGGATTTCAAAATCATTCCCTCCCAGACGCGCTTGCCTTTTTCAGAAGCGAACCAGGTGCGCACCAGAAAGCCAATGGCCACCAAACCAACCGCGACGAACAATCCGTAGGAGCGCACCAGATGGCTGGCGCCGATGATGAGTTGCGTAATCAAGGGCAGCGACCCGTGGAGGCTCACAAAAACCTTTTGGAACTTCGGAATGAAAAATATCAGCAGCACGGTCAGCACGACCAGCGCAAGGCAGAAGAGAATGCATGGATAAATCATTGCCGTGACGACCTTCGATTTCAGATCCTTCTCGCGCGCCTGAAATTCCGCGATTTGCGCCAGCACCACGTCGAGAAATCCGCCCGCCTCGCCCGCCTCAACCATCGCGACATACACGCGCGGAAACGTTTCCGGCGATTTCGCCATTGCGTTCGCCAGCGACATGCCGTCCACGACGAGGTCATGAACTTCCTTCCATTTGGCCTGCGACGCCGGCGACGAAGCTTCCTTGTGCAGAATCACCAGCGCGCGGCTCAACGGCACACCCGCGGCGAGCAAACTGGAGAGCAGCCGCGTGAAATTTTCCAGTTCCTTCGCCGAAACCTTGTGTGACTCGAATTTGAAGGAAATTTTTCCCAGACCTTCCAGTCCGGCGGGCAGCCCCGCGCCATTTTTTGAGATCGAACCGTTTTTCGCGCCGGCTTTTTCCGCGAGGTTTACCGGACGCAGGCCAAGCGCCTCCATCTGCCGCAACGCGTCGGGCCGGCCGGGAGCGTCAAGCTGCCCCTCGGCAATCTTGCCGTCGGCTTGCAAACCTTTGTATTGAAACGTGGGCATGATTTGATTAAAAGCTCCAAGCACCAACATCCAAACTCCAGAGAAATTCCAAGCACCAAGCTCCAAGAGCTTCGGCGCGCAATTCCGTTTGGGAATTTGAAGCCTGGTGTTTCTCTGGTGCTTGGAGCTTGACGCTTGGATGTTTCATTTTAGCGTGCCACGGCGATGCCCGCCGGTGTCGGGCTGTCAGACGATGCGTTCCTGGCGGTATTCGCGACCTCCTTGGCGGTGGTCACACTCAAAACTTCCTCGACGGTCGTGACGCCCTGCCGTACGAGCCGCCACCCGTCCTCGGCGAGCATTTTCATTCCCTGTTTGCGCGCGGCCTCGCGAATCTGGTCGGTCGAGGCGTTTTTCAAAACGAGCTGGCGGATTTCCTGGTCGGTGTCCATCCACTCGAAAATGGCATGGCGCCCGAAAAATCCGGTGTTGCGGCACTCGCGACAGCCAACCGATTTGTAAATCGTCGTTTTTGCGGAAATGCCAATCTGTTCCTTGAGCGCCTGTGCGGTTGGCGAATTGTCCGGCTGCTTGCAATGTTTGCAAAGCACGCGCACAAGCCGTTGCGCGAGCACCGCTTCGAGCGATGACGCGACGAGATACGGCTCGACGCCCATGTCCACGAGCCGTGTCACCGCGCCGGGCGCGTCGTTCGTGTGCAGCGTCGAAAAAACCAGATGGCCGGTAAGCGAGGCTTGCACGGCAATTTGCGCCGTTTCCTGGTCGCGAATTTCGCCGATCAGCACCACATCCGGATCGTGGCGCAAAATCGAGCGCAAGCCGCGCGCAAAGGTGAGGCCGGACTTTTCGTTAACCTGAATCTGGTTGACGCCCTTGAGCTGGTATTCCACCGGGTCTTCAATCGTGATGATTTTGCGGACGGCATCGTTGATTTCGTTGAGGGCGGTGTAAAGCGTGGAAGTTTTGCCGCTGCCGGTCGGGCCGGTGACCAGAATGATTCCGTGCGGCAATTGCAGCACGCGGCGGAAACAGTCCAGTTCGCGCCGGTCCATGTCGAGTTCGCCCATGCCGCGCAGCGTGGAGTTTTGCCGGAGCAAACGCATCACGACCGCCTCGCCGTGCAACATCGGGATCACCGAAACGCGGATGTCCACTTCGGCGTCATCCAGACGGATTTTGATGCGGCCGTCCTGCGGCAGGCGTTTTTCGGCGATGTTGAGATGGCTCAAAATTTTGACGCGCGAAACGATGGCCGGCTGAAAACGCTTCAATTGCGCGGGCACGGAAACCTCCTGCAACTCGCCGTCAATGCGGTAGCGGATGCGGAATTCGTCTTCGAACGGTTCGAGATGGATGTCCGACGCGCGCAGATCAATGGCGTCCTTTAAAACCTGGTTGACGAAGCGGATGATGGACGCCTCGTCCTCGGCGGCTTCATCCAGATTGGTGTCCTCGGCGTTTTCATCAACGACCTGAAAACCTTTTTCCTCGTCGAGCGTGCCGATGGTGTCCGCGCCGACGCCGAGGCGCTTTTTGATTTCACGCTGAATCGCTTCGCTGGAAGCGAGGACGGGCTTGAGGTTCAAGCCCGTCAACGTTTTGAGCGCGTCGAGTCCCTGCGTGGCGAAGAGCCGGCTGGTGGCGACTTCGACCATGCCGTTGAGACGTTTGAGAGGAAGCAATTCCTCCTTCAGCAAAATGCGCGCGGGAAAAAGAGAGAGAAGCTGACGGTCCGGTTCCACGTCATCCAGCGTCGTGTAAGCGAGGCCATATTCCTTGGCCAGCCAGCGGAGAACATCCTCCTCATTTTGCACGGGAGGCCTGACGCCGGCCAGGGCCGCCGCGTCAGTCGCGGACAATTGCTTGGTGGCAACCATGCGCTCAAGCAACTGCTTCAACGGCGAATCGTGGAGGATGGGTTCGTTCATGTTCAGACGCCAGCTTCTCTCGGGTGTGTTTGGATTCGTTACTGGAGCAATCCCAGCAAAGTAGCCTGGGCTTCCTGCTTCACGGTGAGCACCTTGCGGAGGTCGCCCTGTGCCTGTTCCAGTTTGGCTTGCTTGACCTTCTGCGAGGCTTCGTATTTCGCCAGTGTGTCTTTGATTTGCGCGGCAGGCGCGTTGGCATCAATCGCATTTTGCAGGGCCTCGGCTTCGGGGCTGGGGGGCGGGCCAAATCCGCCGCGTCCGCCACCAGGTCCGCCATTGCCGCCACCGCCGCCGCCGCGGTTGCGTCCGAACATGCGGCCCATTCCGGCGCCGAAACCGACATCGCGGCGCGCGTCCGTCACTTTTTGGATCAGCGGCTGGACGGCGTTCCAGTCGGTGTCG
Source organism: uncultured Verrucomicrobiae bacterium (assembly GCA_963754775.1). Lineage (GTDB taxonomy): Bacteria > Verrucomicrobiota > Verrucomicrobiia > Limisphaerales > UBA11358 > UBA11358. The sequence continues at coordinate 8,981 of CAVWHM010000011.1, read as the reverse complement.
TTGGTAAAGCCGAGTTGTTCCCGGATATTGTCCATCATGCGTTGCTGGAACTGGGCCGGGTCAAAATTTCCGCGGCCGGGGCGTCCGCCGCCACCCCCGTTTCCGCCGTTGTCATTTTGCGCTGAGACAGTGCCGGCGCTCAACATCAGAGCGGCGGCGACTCCGCAGATTGTTAACAGTTGATTCAATTTCATCGAACGTTCTCCTCTCGTGGGTAGTTTGTTTTTTGTTTCATTGGCGGACGCGACATCATGCCAGCCGTCAATGGTTGATGATGCAATTGCAAAGAACGTGCCAGCGCGAGAAATCGGCAGTTTCCCAATGAAACGACAGAACCTGCTGCGCAATTGCTGCTCAACTTCCCGGGTGCCGCGCAGATTTTGCGCGCTTGGCCTGCCGCCGATTTGCGTTGCCACGCGCGGGCGGCGGTTTAGAGTATGCACGTTCAAATGAAATTTCTGCCCTTCATTCTCGGTTTGACGCTGCTGACGCTGGTCAACGCGCGGGCGCAGGTCAGCGTGGAAGTCGTGCTGGATCAGGAACAATTTCTGCCCAGTGAATCCGTGCCAGTGGCCGTGCGCATCACGAATCGTTCCGGCCAGACACTGCACTTCGGCGCGGACGCGAACTGGCTCACCTTCAGCGTGGAATCGGCCGACGGATTCGTCGTCATCAAAAATTCGGAAGTGCCGGTGGCCGGCGAATTCGATTTGGATTCGTCGCAAATGGCGACCAAGCGCGTGGATTTGGCGCCGTATTTTGTCCTGTCACAGGTGGGACGTTATCGCATCGTCGCAACGTTGCGCATCAAGGAATGGAACGCACAGATGTCCAGCCCCGCGAAAGGGTTCGACGTAATCAACGGCGCAAAGTTATGGTCACAGGATTTTGGCCTGCCCGTGCCTGCCGGCGTGACAAATCAAACGCCGGAAGTCCGCCGATACAGTTTGATCGAGGCGAATTACCTGCGGTCGCAACTGCGGCTCTACGTGCAGGTGAGCGACGAATCGGAAGCGCGCGTGTTCAAGGTTTCGGCGGTGGGTCCGCTGGTTTCCTTCAGCCAGCCGGAGGCGAAACTGGACCGCCTCAGCAATCTGCACGTGCTCTACCAAAGCGGCGCGCAGGCGTTCACCTATTCAGTGGTCAATCCCAACGGCGTCATCACGAAGCAGGAAGTTTACGATTACTTCAACTCGCGCCCGCGCCTCAGTGTGAAAGACAACGGCGATGTTGCGGTGACCGGCGGCGTGCGCCGGGTCAAACCGGCTGAACTGCCGCAGGTGGTATCGCCAAACGAGGTGCCCCCGCAAAGCGCGGCCAAGCCGTGAGCCATGCAGCCTAGCGTGTGTCAGGCGACGTCATAACGAGTGCCTCGCTGTGGCGATCAGAAACAAGAGTTGAAATCCTCTACTTAGGGTTTGACCATTCAACCCTCATAGGAGGCGGCACACGGTTGGTAACAAACACAGTGTCCCCAGGGTCATCGCCACCGTTGATACTCAATGTCCAGGTATTCGTCTGATTCGGATTCTGGGGTTCCCATTCTGGCTCCCAAATTACGGCAAGTCCATCTACATGGCTCTCGTTTACAAGAATCCAGACCTTGTTGGGTGATACTCCCATTCTGACTGGGTGTAAATCGGTGATAATCCTTGGCAGGGACGGGTCCGACACAGAAAGCTCAATAACTTTATTGGTGCCAAGAGGATGCTGCGCTAAAATGGAATCGCACGCCTCTGCAAACTCAGCATGATACTTGGCATCCTTCTGTTTGAATCCAAGATATACTGAAGTGGCTCGGACATAAGTCACAAAACTCACGATCGAAAGAACGAACACAAGAAATGCGGATGCAAATATGTTTCGGGCTATGCGCTTATGAGGTCTAACTCCGTCTATCTTCCCCAAATAGAGCCAACATGTGCCGATAAACGAGCCGACTAAAAGCCACTGAAGCACGAACATACAATCCACTCCCATTAGGCCATGAAGGCCGAGCAAGGCAAATCCCCAAAACAAAATAAATGCTGGTGCATTCAACAACGCGATCATTTCCTGAAATCGGTCGGGCCAGGGAATAGGCAAAACAAAGAACAAACCAACCAACAAACCGATTGCTGCTGGCAAAAGAAATCGAAATGAAGCTGACCTGCTCATTGCCGCCTAACAAGTATCGGCCAAACCGCGGTTTGGCCTAAGTCGGGAAGCAAACCGATTGCTTTCCTTTCATGTCCTTAAAATAAGCTGGTTTATGCAAAAAGGCCAAGTTATTTCCTTGGCCTAATTCACGAATGCGAATCGTGGCGGTTTTCGGCGCACTTACTGCATCAAATCCTGGGAGGTCGTGACTTGCGCCTGCATTTGATGGACCAGCAGTGTGGCGCGGGAGACCGCGGTGTCCTGCGTTTCGCCCAGAAACGATTTCAGCCGCACACGCACCGCCGCCACGGGATCGCCGTTGTGGTCGCGGAGTGCCAGGGTCACGGCCACCACGCCGGGGCTTTTGCCGAATGAAACCGTGCCGTCCGTGATGGCGATCTTTTCCGCGTCGGTTCCGGGCTGGCCGACCTCCTTTTCATCATTGCTGGCGATGATGCGCGGCTGACCTTGCGCGTCCAGCGCGTAAATGCGCAGGGTGAGGATACGAGGCTGTTCTTTCATGATGCTGTTCACCAGCGCCTGCGCCGCGGGCACGCGCGGTTTGTAATCAATCGTCGTGTTGTCGAAATAACTCACGGCATCCGACATGGTCCAGAAACCGATTTTGCCCGTGGCAAACGTGTTGGGGACCTGCAACGGCATGGCCAGAGCATCGTCCAGCCGGCAGTTGATTCGGATGCCTTCGCATTGGACGTTCAGCGTGTGCCAGACACCAACGGCGATGTTCGTGCCCAGGGTGAAGGGATCCACAAACTGGCCGTTCACCATTTTGTAAAAGCGCAGGTTCTGCCCCAGCGCGCTGGCGCGGACGACGTAAAAGTTTGACGCGTTCTGGAATCGGTGGAAGCCCATGTAAGGTCGATGACCCCAGGTTGCGGGGCATTCGCCTGCAATCCTGACGGGGGCGCTGGGACGCCCACGGACGCGATGGACATCGGGGTGTTCCAAGTGACGGTGGCTGTCTTTCCAGAGCCGCTGGTGATCCGTGCCCGCACAAAGTACGCCCCAGAAGGCACTGAGGCGGTTGTCCAAGTCGTGGTTTGCTGAGAGCCATTTGCAGGTAGGTTAGGAGCGATGACACCCGCTTCGGGGCCGTCGAGACTCCCGCTGTAGGTGAGATCCACGGACGCCGTGCTGCCGGCTGCGCTGCCTTGCCACGAAATCTTGTAGCCGCCAGCCGCGGGCGTGACACCATTGAGTGCTATGGTCGGTTGCCGGCTGGGAGTGTACGACGTGAACTGCACGCCTGCTCGTGTTCTGCAGCGTCCATGTGCCTGACTCTGGGTTCTGGACGGCAAACACTGCGGTCCCACGCACAGGGCTCGTGAACAGGTCCACGCCGCTGCCGCCACTTCCACTGTAGGTTTTGCCACTTGGGCTGGTCGTTGAGAAGTTGGGCACGGTCCCGGGCGTGCCGCTGGCGCCGAGGTACACGTCCGTCGTTCCCGCCGCGACCGCAACCTGGGACTGGGTTCCTCCGGTGCTCATGACAGTGACTTGAAGTCCCAAGTGTATGCCCCAGTCACCGAGATGCAGGTGGAATCTCTTGTCGCTGTGTTCACTAAACGTGAGTCTTGCGTCCAGCGCATGCCCCGCAAACAGGAGCTGACCGGCAAACGAGGCAGCAGGATCGGCACTGGGCTGCACGGTAAAGTCGGTCTTCGCCTCTCCCAGAGACGCAAGGGTAGGTGTCGCGGCACGGAAGAACATCATCTACAACTGTGCAGACTATCCAGCTGAATCCGAGATCGTCGCAGCTCTTGGGCATCTGGAAAACGAGGCTTTCTGAGCCCCACATCCGAAATGGGCTTACCACCACACCCGCGCGATCGAGCTCACCAAGCAGCCACGCCTCTTCGGTGCTTGGGAGGCCAATTGTGCCGTGAATGCAGAGTCCCTTGGCGCAGTTGTAGTCGGCGTCGGAGTAGTTGAGGTAGATGGCAACGTCAGCAAGATCTGACCCCAGGACCTTCACAGTTCCGCTGCCCTTCAGCGTCGCAAGTGGATAGTACATGAGCGACAGATCAGACAACTCGAGGAGGTCCATGTCGGGTTTGCTCGCGAATGTGATGTCGGTATGCAACCCGATCCCAAGGGGGCCGGTACAGAAGCCAGTCCCGTCGACGCCGTAGTTGACGAACTCGGCACCGGTCGCATCGATGGCAACTGGTACACCTTCCACAGTGAGCGTTGCGCTGTTCAGGCAGCCGCGTGCGACCTCAACGCGGACGGACAATCCCACCGCGTCTGTCGTGAGAGTGCCGCCGCCCTTGAATGTATCGCTCGGCCCGTCGTAGCTGATGCTGATCCCTTCGAGCGAGAAGGCGCCTGCAAGGGCGATCTTGGTGATGGAAATCGAACCCCCGACCAACTGGATTCCGCCCGACGCCGTGGCCTTCACCGTGGCAGAGGCGTTGATCGGCGCGAGGCCCTTGACGTACTGGGGCACGATGATCGACCCTTTGGCCTGAACACCATCCGTTAGGAAGTCGAGTTCGTCGATTTTGACCTGCCAGCCGGCGATGTTGAAGCGAGTGTACTTTTGCAGGAACTGGTAGATGCCGCCGTTCTTGAACGCCAGGGAGAACTGCCCGTCATAAAGAACCAGCGGACCAACGCCTGGGATCAAGACGGATGGGACTTGCAGCTGGCCCGAACCCTGCATTCCGTAGTTGCCAGTGGAATCGACGTTGGTGAGTGTCAGCGTGCCGGAGTACGTCACTACCTTGGTTTAGGGAAACCGCACCGCTCAACTCGTAGCCGGACTCTGTTTGCGTAATCGAGTCAGCCGCGAAGGTGATTCCGCCAACGGTGATCGTATTGAGGCCAGGCTTCGTCACCACGATTGTGCCGCTCTTGGTGCACGTAGCAGCCCCAGGAATCGAGACCGCCAGGTTCCACCCAAATGTCCCAGGCGAAGTGTATGTGTGGCTCAGACTCTGCTGGTTCGATGTTGTCCCATCCCCGAAGACCCATTCATAGCTTGGGGTGCCACTGCATCCCGTGGGTGTGGCCGAACCCGAGAAACTGACCGACTGGTCAACCAGTGCTGTTGCAGCCACGCTCGCCTGGCAGGCAACCGTGCAGGCGGACGCCGCGCACACGCCCGCGGTCCAGGTCGACCCCGTCGCACAGCTCGACGTGGCGTTGCTGGTCGCGAGCTGCACGGCGTTGTTGTACAGGTAGAACGTCCGACTGCTGTACGGCACCTGGGCCGAAGTCGACCCACTGTTGCCGCTCGCCACCGTGGTGTTCGCACTCGGCCAGTTCGACGTGACCGCCGACGTGGCGACCGGGTTGGTGGTGGTCCAGTTCAGAGTGACGTTGCAGCTGCTGCCGCCGTCCGCGATGATGCACGAAGGCGCCGCCGGCGTCAGAGTGCCCGACATCGGCCCCTTACACACGCCCGCGGTCCAGGTCGACCCCGTCGCACAGCTCGACGTGGCGTTGCTGGTCGCGAGCTGCACGGCGTTGTTGTACAGGTAGAACGTCCGACTGCTGTACGGCACCTGGGCCGAAGTCGACCCACTGTTGCCGCTCGCCACCGTGGTGTTCGCACTCGGCCAGTTCGACGTGACCGCCGACGTGGCGACCGGGTTGGTGGTGGTCCAGTTCAGAGTGACGTTGCAGCTGCTGCCGCCGTCCGCGATGATGCACGAAGGCGCCGCCGGCGTCAGAGTGCCCGACATCGGCCCCTTACACACGCCCGCGGTCCAGGTCGACCCCGTCGCACAGCTCGACGTGGCGTTGCTGGTCGCGAGCTGCACGGCGTTGTTGTACAGGTAGAACGTCCGACTGCTGTACGGCACCTGGGCCGAAGTCGACCCACTGTTGCCGCTCGCCACCGTGGTGTTCGCACTCGGCCAGTTCGACGTGACCGCCGACGTGGCGACCGGGTTGGTGGTGGTCCAGTTCAGAGTGACGTTGCAGCTGCTGCCGCCGTCCGCGATGATGCACGAAGGCGCCGCCGGCGTAGAGTGCCGACATCGGCCCCTTACACACGCCCGCGGTCCAGGTCGACCCCGTCGCACAGCTCGACGTGGCGTTGCTGGTCGCGAGCTGCACGGCGTTGTTGTACAGGTAGAACGTCCGACTGCTGTACGGCACCTGGGCCGAAGTCGACCCACTGTTGCCGCTCGCCACCGTGGTGTTCGCACTCGGCCAGTTCGACGTGACCGCCGACGTGGCGACCGGGTTGGTGGTGGTCCAGTTCAGAGTGACGTTGCAGCTGCTGCCGCCGTCCGCGATGATGCACGAAGGCGCCGCCGGCGTCAGAGTGCCCGACATCGGCCCCTTACACACGCCCGCGGTCCAGGTCGACCCCGTCGCACAGCTCGACGTGGCGTTGCTGGTCGCGAGCTGCACGGCGTTGTTGTACAGGTAGAACGTCCGACTGCTGTACGGCACCTGGGCCGAAGTCGACCCACTGTTGCCGCTCGCCACCGTGGTGTTCGCACTCGGCCAGTTCGACGTGACCGCCGACGTGGCGACCGGGTTGGTGGTGGTCCAGTTCAGAGTGACGTTGCAGCTGCTGCCGCCGTCCGCGATGATGCACGAAGGCGCCGCCGGCGTCAGAGTGCCCGACATCGGCCCCTTACACACGCCCGCGGTCCAGGTCGACCCCGTCGCACAGCTCGACGTGGCGTTGCTGGTCGCGAGCTGCACGGCGTTGTTGTACAGGTAGAACGTCCGACTGCTGTACGGCACCTGGGCCGAAGTCGACCCACTGTTGCCGCTCGCCACCGTGGTGTTCGCACTCGGCCAGTTCGACGTGACCGCCGACGTGGCGACCGGGTTGGTGGTGGTCCAGTTCAGAGTGACGTTGCAGCTGCTGCCGCCGTCCGCGATGATGCACGAAGGCGCCGCCGGCGTCAGAGTGCCCGACATCGGCCCCTTACACACGCCCGCGGTCCAGGTCGACCCCGTCGCACAGCTCGACGTGGCGTTGCTGGTCGCGAGCTGCACGGCGTTGTTGTACAGGTAGAACGTCCGACTGCTGTACGGCACCTGGGCCGAAGTCGACCCACTGTTGCCGCTCGCCACCGTGGTGTTCGCACTCGGCCAGTTCGACGTGACCGCCGACGTGGCGACCGGGTTGGTGGTGGTCCAGTTCAGAGTGACGTTGCAGCTGCTGCCGCCGTCCGCGATGATGCACGAAGGCGCCGCCGGCGTCAGAGTGCCCGACATCGGCCCCTTACACACGCCCGCGGTCCAGGTCGACCCCGTCGCACAGCTCGACGTGGCGTTGCTGGTCGCGAGCTGCACGGCGTTGTTGTACAGGTAGAACGTCCGACTGCTGTACGGCACCTGGGCCGAAGTCGACCCACTGTTGCCGCTCGCCACCGTGGTGTTCGCACTCGGCCAGTTCGACGTGACCGCCGACGTGGCGACCGGGTTGGTGGTGGTCCAGTTCAGAGTGACGTTGCAGCTGCTGCCGCCGTCCGCGATGATGCACGAAGGCGCCGCCGGCGTCAGAGTGCCCGACATCGGCCCCTTACACACGCCCGCGGTCCAGGTCGACCCCGTCGCACAGCTCGACGTGGCGTTGCTGGTCGCGAGCTGCACGGCGTTGTTGTACAGGTAGAACTCCGACTGCTGTACGGCACCTGGGCCGAAGTCGACCCACTGTTGCCGCTCGCCACCGTGGTGTTCGCACTCGGCCAGTTCGACGTGACCGCCGACGTGGCGACCGGGTTGGTGGTGGTCCAGTTCAGAGTGACGTTGCAGCTGCTGCCGCCGTCCGCGATGATGCACGAAGGCGCCGCCGGCGTCAGAGTGCCCGACATGGTCGCCTCGGCCGGTGAAGCCGCAAACGTGAGCAGTGCGGCAAGAACGCTGAGGACGCAGTTACGCAGGTTCGAATTCACCGGACCTCCCCCTGATTGAATGGAATGCCCCATGTGGTCACTGGGACAAGGAGGGCGAGCCGAACGCTCTGGCCCCCTCTCGGCGGTAGCACTTTCCGCTCCGTGTTCCGACCGAGGAAGTCCCCGTGCCACTCTCGTCGAAGTTCCTTTCGACAATCGCCGAGTTGCCATGACGGAGGGCGACACGAATGAGCGTTGGAAGGGCCGCAACACGATGCCCGCCTCCACTAACCGTTCCCAACTCTTGCGAAACCGTTGCCTTCTGCCTAGAAGCAGCACACTCGATTTGTCACAAAGTGATCATAGCAGAGATGCCGCTTGTCAATACGTGCGCATTCTTGCGATGCGCCTCCTGCAACTTCGCTTGAGTGGAGCACGAAGTACTCCGCTCTGATCGGACGGCAAACCGACCTTCGGACCGGTGGCTTCTATTGTGCCACCCGTCAAGGGTGGTGAGAAAGGCGAGCTCCCCTGACAGACGAATGGTGTAACTCGCCTCGGCACATCGTTTGACCCACCGATGGGTGGGCGCGGATCGCGAATCCCGCTCGGTAGGGTTCGCGAAATTTAAACGAACGACTCCCTGATCTCCGTTCAGGTAGCGGCGTGCAACCTGCTCCTTCGGAGTCGATTGGGACGGTGCAACTCCCGCTCGACTCCCAGACAAGGCCATCAGCCGCACGTTCGGAATCCGCGCGCTCTTCCTGGCCCGCAGCGCCACGGGCCCCACCTTCGCCCTCTTCCATCCGATTCGACGGGTGCCGGAAATACGGGGCTCCCATGGTGGTTCGTGGACCTTGCGGCGCGGCCGGATCGCCACGTTCGCGCGGACTTCTTGGGTCTTGACCTGCTCGCGCGCTTCTCGGAACTCGTCTTGTCGAACCTCCGAGCTGCGCTGCGCCTCAGTTCCAGTGCGTGACCGCCGGCCAGACGAGCGCGAGCAGCGAGAACACG
>CAVWHM010000010.1:0-5221 GCA_963754775.1 uncultured Verrucomicrobiae bacterium | reverse complement strand
GGCGGCCAGGGTAATGACATCTTCCCAAGTGCCGGCAATTGCGACCCAATCGTTGTGGATGCCCACGCGCGTTGGCGGCTTTTGGATCAGCCGGGATAGATTTCCCTGGTTGATGCCCTGCCAGCGGTTGAAATCCCATAGCCAAAGTGAACCATCGGATTTGAGCGCGACCATTCCATTCCAGGTTAAGGCGACGGCCGCCCAATTGGTTTCCGTTCCGACCCGCACAAAGTCCGAATACACACTCGTGCCTTTTTGTTGATATTCCCAGCTCATCCACAAAGTTCCATCCGGGCGGACATAGGCCGTCTCGCCGTTGCCTGATAAAGACAAAGTCTGAAACGCCACTTGATCCAGGTTGGCTTCTTGCTGGAAAGATTCCTTTCCGTGGCGTGCTTCGACCACCCAAACGCTGCCATCGTTCTTTCTGGCATAGCCAGGCCAGGTGTTGAAAAGCTCTTTCCAGTTTGAATCTACGCCGACCTGTTTCAGCTTGAGAGCAGGCAGATGTTCCCACTGATTCCAATCATAATCTTCCCATCGCCAGAGAGTCCCGTCATTTTTCAAGAGCAAAGTGCCGGTGGGCGAATCCGCGGTTTGCTGCCAGTTGGATTCATTTCCCAACCGGGTCATTTTGTTGCCAACTCGTTTTCCTGTCTTTGTGTCAACGGAAAGCCAAAGCGAGCCGTCCGTTTGGATGCCAACTGTTCTCAGAGCGCGGTTGGCTGGATATTCGTAGCGCTGCACCACGACGGACACCCAGTTTGAACCGGTGATGAAACGTTGTGGCTCGCCACTTTTGGGCAGTGGACTAACAATTCCCCACCGCCAGAATTGCCACCTGGTTTCATCAAACGAAACTGAATAGAGACGATTTTCAATGGAACTGACCCAAACCCGTCCTCCCGGCAATTGAACCCGAAAACTTTCCGACGGGTCGAAGCGCAAGGCGGGTGGGTTCGCCAGAGAAAATTTCACCGGGCCGTGCGGCGGTTCCGCCGGTTCAAAAATTTCCCAGGCGCGGTTGTAAATCGCGCTGCTGCTGGCAGCGATGAAAATGATTGCGCCAGCCACACCGAGAAGGTTCCGCCGCCACAAAGGCCAGCCGTCACGGAAATTTTTGAAGTTCAAATATGCCAGCCACGGCAGCGTGACGATGATTGTCGGAACGGCAATGATGAGCGGCAGAATGGAATGCATAGGCATCGAGCCATAGAAAAGCATCCGCCCACCCACGAATGCCGGAATGATCATGGCGAAGCCGATGAAAGTCACGCTGGCGTAGCCGACGGCTTGGAGGAAATTTTTAGCAAGGCTCGAAGCCAAAAAACTTCCCAATGCGAGCCATGCGGAAAAAGCCACGATGGATAATTGGAAAAATAAAACGCCAAATTCCCCCGTGTGAGCTTCCGGTGTGAAAACCGAATTATGCGCGCCGAATCCAATTGCAATGTATTCCAGAAACATTGGCATGACGCCGCCGAGGAAAATGCCGAGAAATAAAGTCAAAAATCCTTTGATGGCAAATTGAACCCGTCGCGAAACCGGCAGACACAATTGGCCCTCCATTATGCCGAGCCGACGTTCTTCGGCCACTGCCATGGCGCCGATTACGACCGGCAGGACCAGCCACAGCATCCAGAAAATCGAGGTAAGGATTTCCCCGGCAGAATCTCTGGCAAACTTATGATGGCTTCGCAGCAGGATGACCCCGACATGCAGCACCAGCAATCCGGCCGCCCCCATCAGGCTGACTTGCTGCAATTGAAATTCTTTTTTGACCAGCGCAAAAATCGGTTTCCGGTTGCGGGTTAAAACCGCATTTTCCAAACGCCCCGCTGAAAATTGCCAGTTGGGAAGCGAAATAACCCCACCGCTCCAGCCCACGTCCTGTGCGCGGAAAAACAACCAGCGCGCAAACAGAAATCCACCGACCGAGTATATTCCCAGAACAACGCATAGAACGGCGATGATGGCGTTGTCGGAGTGGTTTTCGGCAAGAAACGCGGCGGTGGTTCCGGCCAGCACCGTCGGCACGAGCAGCGTGAGCCAGAATGCGCCCGCAAGCTGACGAAGCAACAAAGTCGTCCACAGCCCACCGGTGAACGTCGCGGTGGCAATCAGGCATATGGTGATGAAGAGATTGTACGAATCCACCCGGTCGGAGGCGTCCACGTTGGAATTGATGAAGGCAATGCCGAAGGCCGCGAGCCACACGCCGAAGATAATCAGAAATGCGATGGCAAGAACGGAGATTTTTGTCTGCCAAATTCGTAACCGCTCCGCCGGTTGAGCGAGCAGCAATGAAAAAGTGTTGAGGCCGGTTTCGCGGCCAATCGGTGTCAGCGCCATAATCGTCAAACCAAAGAAAAGCAGGGACGCGACATAGAAATCGTAGGGTCGCGTGATCGCTTGAACCAATGCCAGCAGCACAGCCACAATCCAACTTGGCAGCAGCAGACGAATTTCCTTTTTGACAAGTGCGTTCATGCCTTCGCTTTTTTCAGGATGTCCGAAGCCACAAAAATTTCCTCCAGCGAGAGCGATTCGCAGCGCAGTTCCTCCGGCGAGCGCGATTTGAGTTTTTCCAGCAATTGCTCGCTGTTGCCGTTCGTCAGAATTTCAATTTCGCGACCGTTTCGTTTCACGTTCAATGCGCCAGGCAAGTCCAATTGCGCCGGCGGCTGAGCGAACCGCGCGTGGATTTTGCGGAAACGGTCGCGCGCGGCGTCAGCTTCCATCGTCAGCAGTTCGCGGCCTTGCTCGATGATAGTGAATTCGTCAATCAGGCCCTCGAATTCGGAAATGAGATGCGTGGAGACGAACACGGTCCGGCTTCCCGGATCGCCGGATTGGTAGGCGCCGATAACGGTTTCGATGAATTCGCGGCGTACAATCGGGTCGAGGCCGGAAGTCGGCTCGTCGAGCACGAGCAGTTCCGGCTCCGGACAAATCGCGCCGATAAGCGCGAGTTGCGTCTTCTGGCCTCTCGAGAGATTGCTGGCTTTCTGTTTCGGGTCGAGTTGAAAACGCTTCAGCAGGTCGGCCTCAATGTCGCGGTTCCAGTGTTCGCGGAATGACGCGAGATATTCCAGCGTGTCACGCACGGTCATCCACGGATAAAACGCGACCACATCCGGTACGTAGGCGAGGCGCGATTTCACAGCCACTTCGTTGCGCTGCGGATCGAGTCCGAACACGCGCGCCGTGCCGGAATTGGGATGAAGCAAATTCAACAGGCATTTGATGGTCGTGGTCTTGCCTGCGCCGTTGCGCCCGAAAAAGCCGTAACATTTTCCGGCATGGACGTTCAGCGTCAGACCGTTGACGGCATCCAGCTTGCCGTAACGACGGGACAAATTCTTGATTTCGATGACGGGAGTGTTCGTTTCCATGAATAGCCTTTCCGTTAATCGTTTTCCTTTGATTTGCGCTCGAAGTAGTCGAGCCGTTCCCTGACCAGCGCCAGAAACTTCTCGCGGTCCACCTGCAGGTGATGCGCCATCACCACGGCCTCGTCAATTTCCGTGAGCAACAGCTTCTGGCGGACCTGTCTGGTGAACGGCGAATTGTTTTCCTTCAAAAAACAGCCCTTGCCGGGAATGGTCTCGATGACACCCTGGCTCTCCAGTTCGGTGTAGGCCTTGGCGATGGTATTGCGGTTGACGCGCAGTTCCTCGGCGAGCGGGCGGATGGACGGGAGCGGATCACCGGGCCGCAACGCGCCGGACGCCGCGGGTAGCGGACCTGGTCCACCAGTTGAAGATAAACCGGCTTGCCGGACTTGAAATCAATCTGAAATATCATGGCGGCTGTTTACTGTCATAGTACAGTATGATGGATGGTGACACGCGTCAAGAGGAAAATTCAAGAAAACCGGAGACGTTTAAGCGTAAGGGACCACCCCGTGCCGCGCGTTCGCACGCCACTGGAAAGCCATGTGTCCGGCGGCCGCGTATAATTGCTGAAACGGCCGGCGCACTTCCAGACGGATCCGCTTCAGCAACGGTTTGGGCAGCTTGATCGGTTTCGGCTGGATTGAACTTTGCATCTCCTCAAAAACGATTCCGCCCGGAATGTGCTTGACCTGTACGCACAGGGCGGGAGTGAGTTGAAGCCGCGGGCCATGCCGCGGGTGAACGTCTGTGTCGAACATCAAGAGATCGAGTGGCAGGCCGGGGCTGGCTGTTTCCGCCAACAACCTTTCCGCGCCTCTCCGGTTGAGGATGTATGCGCCGCAGCCTTGATGCAGCGAGCGCAGTTCCGTCAATGTCCGATCCAATGCGCCCACCACGGTACGGGAAAGCATGACTTTTTCGCAGTAGGTTTCGATCTTCACCAGATCGCATCGGGACGGAATCCATGACGAATCGCTGACGAATTTCGGAAATCCGGGCTGAGAAACACATCATCTTCGAGCACGCAGCAATACGGTTCGCCTCCCGCGAGAAACCGGGACCATGCGACGCGATGGCTCCGGACACATGCCAGTTCGTAACGGGTTATATTTTCGGAACCCATCGGTCGAGACATATCACGACACTCCGTACCGCCAAGGGTTTTACCATCCACGTCCGGGATGCGCTCGAACGCCAGGCCCGCAAAACACCTTTGCATCCGTTCCATTCGCAGGGGATGCCGATCCAGATTGATGCAGTAAATTTTCATTTGGGCGCATGCGTAATATGGTTGCTGAGGGTTTGCCTCAACAGGCATTACGAGTCTGTCGTCGCCACCTCAATCACCGCTGCTACGACGCGCTCCACAGGCATGCCATACATGCAGCGGAAATCAATCGGGCATTCGCGCCGGAAACACGGCGAACACGGCGATCGGATTTCAGCAGCCGATGCCGCAGGTCGCCCGGCAGACCCGGCCCCGTCAATTCCGGCGAGGTGCTGCCGAATGGCACGACGACCGGCGTGCCCAGTGCGGCGGCAACGTGCATTGGGCCGGAATCGTTGGTCAGCAGCACGCGGCAAAGTTTCAGGAGCGACATCAGTTCGCGAAGCGAAGTTTTGCCGGCCAGATTCAGGAGATGGGAGTTGGCAGATGGGAGTTGGGAAGCAATTTGATTCGCGATTTCGAGATCGCTCCTCCCGCCGAAAATCAGCCAGACGCAATTCGTCCGATTTTGAATTTCGCGCACGGCAGCGATGAATCGTTCGACCGGCCAGCGTTTGGCTGGACCGTATTCTGCGCCGGGATTCAAGCCGAAGAT
>CAVWHM010000009.1:0-27194 GCA_963754775.1 uncultured Verrucomicrobiae bacterium | reverse complement strand
AGGGTTGCCAGATCGCCCGCCAAAATTGCACCGGGGAAGATGGACTCACGGTGTTGGTGATGTTCAACGTGCTGGCCAGGAGCGTGTTGGTGCTGATGGGCGTCCACGTAATCAAATTGGTCGAGCGCTGAATGACATAAGGAACGCCAGCCTGACCCTGAAGTTGCAAGACGAACTGGCTTGCAGACGGTGGAATCGGGATTGCCAGTAATTGTGGCGGCGCCGGTGAGAGCGCCAGCACGGTCGCCGAGTAAGGCGGGAAGGCGTAGCTGAAGTTGGTTCCGCCAACGGAGAAAGTTGTTTGCGCAACGTCCGGCGAGCCAATGCCGGTTTCCGCGGCATTGTCCTGCGGAATTCCGTAAGAATAGACCGTCCCGCCTGAAGCCGGGGTAAAGCCGGCCACGGCCACCTGTCCCGTGAGAGTGTTGACGGGGTCTTTATTGATGGTCAGAATCGTCAAGCTGCCATCCTGTCGCCGGACCGCATAAGCCGAGAGCAGCAAATAGTCGCTGGCGGCGGTAATCACCGTATCACCCGCCTGCACGAAATCCTGCATGAGTCTCGCCGTGTAATACGGTGGATAAATATCCGTTCCTTCCAAAACTCCGTAGTCGCCATACAGACGCCAGCCATAGAGCGAGGAACTGATGTTGCCAGTGCTGTTGGTCCCGCCGTTGCGCAGATTCCACCAGAACAGGCCGTTGAACTCCGTCTGCATCAGTTGGGCCAGGCTGTCGGCCATGAAAAGGCCGTTGACGAGGCTCGTGGATTGTTTGCCGGGGTTGGAGGAAACCGAATTGTTTTCGGTGCAGACCATTTCAATGTTGGTGCCGTTGGAACCAACGTAATCGGTAATCATCTGCCGCAGGTTCGCGGCGTCGGACGCCCAGCCGGTCGAAGACAGCAGCAACCCTTCGTCGGTCTCGCCGCCCGGAGGCTGCGGGTAACGATGGTGGATGACAAAATCCGGCGTGACGCCCAGGCTGGTTAATGTCGCCAGCAACACCGGCGTCCAGCCGTTGTGATAGGTTCCCGTGCGCGAGTTATACGCCGGGTGGCTGGTGTAGTTGGCGTAGCTGTCCTCGCCGGGTGTGACCACAACCCCGATTTTGATGGTCGGATCAACGGCTTTCATCAGCGAGATGTAATCCCTGGCGCGCAGCGCATAGGTGTAAGGATCGTGGGGCAATGAATTGCTGTCGATTTCCCAGGAGCCGTATTCTTCGTTGCCAATTTCCCAATACTTGAAACCCAGCGGGGCGGAGCGGGAGATGCGGAGGAAGTTTTTGCCGTCATCCGTTGCGAGCGGCGCGGAGCGCACGCAATGCAGGCCAATAACCCACCAGATGCCAAGTGGTGCCCGAGGCATCAAAGCCCAAAGACTGCGTGTTGGCCGTCGTGGCATTGCAATACGCCACCCATGCGGCCGCTTCATTCGTGTAGCCCGTGCCATAGTTCACCGTGATCATCGCCTGTGCGTTCAGCGTTGGTAATCACCGGAATGAAATTGCCCAGACTCGTTGCCCACGTCCAATTGTTGCTGTCCTGCCGGTTGTGAAGCCAGTGGTAACCGTCGGAATTGGAACCACCCGGGAAACGCAATGCACGCGTGCCCATGTTGGTCAGCTCAGGCAGCGTCTGCGGCGTGTCAAAAGCGCTGTCCCACTGGGCCGCATTCATGCCGAACCAACGCGCGTCAGCCGTCCGGATAGGCTGGCCGGCGTTCACCGTCAGATGCGTCAGGGCGGGTGACACGGCACTGACCAGTTGGATGTCATCCAGATAGAAAGCAGGCTCCGCCGAACCGACGGCGTCCTGGATGGCGAAACCGGTGAAGTTCGTCGTGTTCGCTACGCCGAGCGCCGCCAAGGGAACGGTGTATTGCTGCCAGGTGTTGGCCAGCGGCGTGTTCAAATAATAGCGGGCGCCCTGCGCCGTGCTCGCGCCACCCACGTCCAGATTGCCATACATTTGGAGCAGTTGTCCGCCGGTTGGGCCGCCGTTGAGCCAGAAGCTGATGAAGGCATAAGCGGAATTCGTCATATCGGCGTGATACAATTGAATGGCCCCCCAGGCGCTGTTTATGGTCGCACTGATGGAATCGCTGCCGGAATGGACTGGTGAAGTATTGGCGTAGTTCAGCGTGGCATTATAACTGGAGTCCAGCCAGCCATTGGCCAGCGAGTCGGCATAGATCGTCAAATTGCTCTGCGCCACGGACACCGTCGGTGCTATCAACCAGACCGCCAAAATGAATTTCGAAACTTTAAGAACGATCCCACGCAAAGCCTGATTTCGCAGCGTCATTATTCCCCAAGGTTAAGCCAAATTGCCCGTTTTGCAATTGCACATAAGTCCGGAAAAGTCGGAAACGCGCCAGCAACCATCGCCGCTGTTCAGAAGTCCAATGCCGACTACCGACCCGGCCTCAGAAACTGAACGTGGCCCGTCGGGCGCGTGCGAAGGTTCACGGGGAGGAGGCTGGGATGAAAAGGCCGCACAGGAAGCCTTACCGGTCAGCGGCATTACAGGACGGGACGACGAAACGGGGCAATGGCAAGGATGCGAACTGCCGGATGTATCCGCTTCGGCCAAAACTTCAACACTGCGGAAAAACCCATGTCATCCGCATTTCTATTCGGCCAACGCTTTCAATTGTTCCGCATTCAGCGGTTGCGGACGGGCGCCCAGCGTGGCGCGGGCGGATTTCACGTCATCGGCGGTCACCGGGCCGGCTTGATTGCCCCACGATTCGCGGATGTAGGTCAACACGTTGGCGAGGTCGGCATCGGACAGCGCCGCGCCCATCGGCGCCATGGACAGGTTCCAATCCTTGCCCTCAACGGTCAGTGGTCCGTTGAGACCGGACAACGGAATGTGCGCCAGCCGCTGAAATCCCTTTGTGTTCACCCATTCCGAGCCCGCCAACGGCGGAGCTTGATTCGGCTTGCCGAGGCCGTCGTTGCCGTGACATAAACCGCAAACCTGGTCATAAACCACTTTCCCGCGCGCCAACGCCGCGCCCGCGCCGGACTTGGGCTGATACGCGTCCAATTCATCAGCGGAGGCGTAAGGTTGATATACATTCACATTGAACCAGCCGCTGTGATGATCGAAATAAACCGCGCCGAGAAACAACAACACCAACGCCAGCACGATAATCCATACCGGAACCGGCGACCGCGTGGCCGTCGGTTCGGCGTCGAACGGCGTGGAACAGGATTTTGTTACGTCATTCATGGTTTGGTCTTGTTCGGAGTTCCGCCTTCAGGCGATTCTGAAAAAGTACGCTGGTTTGCCGCCTGAAGGCGGGACTCCAAACAAACGTTGTTTCGGGTGGCGTTCATGGCTATGGCGTGAAAGGCGCGCTATACAACGGCACGTTGGCGCGCAGGCTCAAAAGATACGCCGCCAGTTCCTTCGCTTCCGGTTTCGGCACCACTTCATAGCCGGCGGGCGGCCCGAACCTTTCGGGAAAACCAGGGCGTCCGGCGAAGGCGCGCCGCCGATTTTGCGGACTTCAAACAGATAACGGAACGGCGGCATCGCGGAATCTTTCACCTCGCTGGACGGCGCATAGAGGTGGACCAACTGCCAGTTCATGTCCGGTTCGCGCACGCCGATGTTCGCCAAATCCGGCCCGGCGCGCAGGCTGCCAAGTTGCACCGGATAATCGTAAAGAAAATCTTCCGCGACGCTTTGACGCGTCCCCCACCCTCGCGCGATGTCCGGCCCCGTGGCGACGATGTGAATCTCGGCCTTGCCGCCAGCGGTGGAAATTTTGTCCGACCGCGCGTCAGCCGTTCCTTGGTCGAGGCCATTGAAATTCTCTCACGGCAATGCGTACGGACGTAGGTGTGCCCGGTCTGACTCGGTTCGCTTTCGGAATGGCTTTTTGCACAGCAACGCGATTCTTGCCAACATCCGTAACGATGACATTGCACGCGACGCCGGTCTGCCGGACCTGTTCGGTGTGACAGGCGGCGCAGCCGTTGGCGCGATAAACCTGCAATCCCTGATTCGCTTCGCCGGGCCGGCCGACCGGATAAAGGTCGGATGAATTGAGCATGGTGGTTTGTTTCGCGCCGCCGAGTTGTCGCGTTGGCGCGAGCACGAAACCGCACCACGAAAGGCCGAGCGCAACGAACACCGCGAGAAAAACCAATGCGCCGTTTTTCATGCCTTCACCTCTTCGGTTCTCCACCCTCCGCAGTCCCGATTTTATCTGGACGGAGGACGGGTTCAGCGGCGCTTTCACGATAGCCATGGCCTTTTTGAGCAGCGCGAGTTTCCAAATGAGCGTCAGCCCGAAAACGTTCAAGGCAAACAACAGGTTGCCGGCCAGCAGAAACAACAAACCGGTGGTGCTGACGCGCAAGAATGGCAGCGTGGCCCTCGCCACGTCCACGGGCGCGACACCCGGATTCGCCCATTTCAAACCTTGCACCACGCCGCCGATGGCCAGCGGCACGACGAGCAGAAGGACGCCGAGCATTGAAATCCAGAAATGAACCCGCGCCAGTTTCGGGAACGGCCATTCAAATCCGACCACCCGCGGCAGAAGGTAATAAATCGCGCCGAACATCGTCATGGCGAAGAAACCGTAAAGACGCAATTGTGTTTCCGCCAGTCCGAACCAGGTGAATTCAGTCACCGGGCTGATTTGCGGGCACGCCCTCGCGATGAGCATCAAACCCGAAAGGAAGAAATAATCGCATGCCGGAATCGATGAAGCAAAACGGCCCATTGTCCCATTTCGGACCTTACCGAGCCCCACACCGTCCGCCATCCGACAATCTCAACGACCAGTAATGGCACAACAGTCAGCGCCGCGGCAACAGCGCTGAACGCCGGCATCCACGCCGGCAACGGTGCGCCTTGCGGAATGCCGCACCAGGTTCCGAACAGAATCAACATCCAGAACGCGAACAGCGCCAGGTAACGGCTTTGCAGCGGGCGTCCGGCCAATTTCGGCAGGAAATAAAACGCCGTGCCGATGCCGGCAAGGCCGAGCCAGACGAAGACCAGGTTATTGGTGAACCAATAATCGATTGCGGCCTGCACGATGCCGCGCACCGGCCACGCGACCAGGAACAGATTGCCCGTTGCGTAAATCCACGGGAACCACAACAGCGCCGCAAGCAAAAACCAGTGCGACGGGAACAGTTCCCGCTCGCGCCGCTGGCCGAACGTGGCCATGGCGGAAATCGCGATAAGCAGAAACGCCGTGAACAGCAGCACCGAGCCGCCGTGCGGAAATTCCAGCCATGTGAACCCGGTGGTGTCGCCGCCAAGAATGCCAACCAGCCCGACGAGCACGCCCAGATGCCAGAGGTTCGCGGCGACCACCGGCACGAACGGCAGGCATAGCGGCGCCCGGCTCAAGCGCGCAAAAATCCAGAGCATCACGCCGAGCGCCGCCGGAATGCAAAACCCATAAAGCAGTGCGTTGTCGGCAGCGGGCTGCACCCGGCCGTAGGTGAGCCACGGACAATCAGCCAGAAAATCCGGCCGCGTGAAATTTGATCGAGGCAATCATCGCCAGCACGGAACCGATAACGAGCCACAGCGCCGCGCCGCCAAACAGCGCCAGCAACGGCACCCGGCACGAAGCGTCAATCTCGGGCGAAGACCCTTCAACGGGTGGGCGCGCCGCTGCCGCGGCGCGTGGCGTTGCGGCAGCACCGCCACCACCAAAGCTGGAGGCGGCGCCACTGCTAGACTGTTTGTTCGAGGTCATTCAAACGGGCTGGGTTTCGCCGGGGCCGCCGGCGCCGGCGCGGTGGCCTTCTCGACACGGGCAATCAGATTCGAGCGCGCGGCGGCGGGATTTTGCCATTCGTTTTCGGTGATTTGGAGCGCAACGGAAATCGGCAGGCGCACGAGGCCGTGGTTTTGGTCAATCCAACCGGGATGGTTGAGGGCATTGGATTCGGCAGTGCGCAATTCGGCCAGTGCCTTGGCGCGCGCGGCGGCACGGTCGGCGTCAATCGCCGGCGGGTGGGCCGAATATTTCATCGCCAAAATGAGCGCGGCGATAATGAAACAGGCAATGATGAACCCCAATGCCGCCGCGGCGGCGCCGTTTTGGATGCGGTGGTTCGTTTCCTGATTCATCGTCCGCCTCCGGTGGTTTGCGTGCCGATCAGGTCAGCGTCGGCAATACCCATGGCTTCGAGCAGGCGCGGGTCTTTTGCCGGGAAAGGCGCGTGCGCGTTGAAATCTTTCAGGAAAACCCGGCCCAACAGTCCGCCCATGAACGCCAGGCAGCCGAATTGCACCGGAATCCAATGCCACGGATAGCCCGCCGCATGCGCCACCGGCAAGATATTGAACGACAAATCCACAAAATGCATCAGCCACGCCCACACACAAACCGGCAGCATGATTTTGAAACTGGATTTGACGCGGATGGGCAGCAGCACAAAAAACGGCAGCAGGAAATGGCCGAAGATGATGACCATGCTGATCCACCACCATGAACCCTGTTCACGCTGGATATACCAGAAGGTTTCTTCGGGAAGGTTGCCGTTCCAAACGACAAAATATTGCGCAAAATGGACGTAGGCATGGAACAGCGTGAACGCAAAGAGGAGCGTGCCGAGAAAGTAAAATTGATTGTCGTGCAGCACGTCATGCAAAATGCGCTGGCGTTGCAGAACCAGCGCGACAACATACGCCGTCGCCAGCATCACCCACGCGCAATCGGCGAAGAAGCACAGGCCGTAGATGGTCGAGGACACCTGATATTGCAGCGCCTGCATCCAAATGATGCCGGAAAGTGTGACGGTGGCCGCGAAGGCCAGAATCCCCCACCCTGAATGAAATCGCATCCGGTAGGTGCAACGCGACTCGCCGGTTTCATCCTGTTTCAGCGACCAATACCGCAGGCGCGACGTCAGCAACCACCAGACGCCGAAGAACAAGGCCGACACGACGTAAAACCCGGGCAGCGTGAACAGCGGCCATTTCGCCATCAGCGCGCGGTCGGTGTGTGGGTTTATGTTCATCCACGGATAAATCAGCGGCGCCAGCAACGCGACCGGCACGAACAAAACCGCCAGCCACGGACACAACAGCGCGGCGATGTGTTCGCAGAACCGGCGGGTGGCGACCGACCAGCCCGCATCGGTCAAATGATGAATGAGAACGAGGAACAGCGCGCCCAGCGCGATGGTCAGGTAAAAAATGAATGCCAGCAGCCAGGAATAACCGAATTCCTGCAGGTCAATCCCCGCCCCGGCCACGCACAGGAAACCGCCGGCCACCATCAAAATCGGCAGGCGCATTTTTCCACCGGGACAAATCCAGCGGCGGCGGCAAAGAGGTTGGATTGTTTGGCGAATTCATGTTTGGGCCTAGCACAGGCGTCCCGCCTGTCCGGGTTGCTCAGGCAGGCAGACGCCTTGCGCTACTTTTTCGCAAATCGTGTTTTTCATTTTGGCAGTGCGGCGCGTTGGGCGGGCGGCAAATCGTCCACCGAACCCAACTGGCTTAGTTGCAGCGCGCGCAAATAGGCGATGATGGCCCAGCGATCTTCCACCGGCACTATCGGCCCATACGCGCCCATCAAATTCTTTCCCGTGGGTGACGGTGTTGAATATTTCGCCATCGGTCATTTCCACAATCCGTTTGTCCTGCAAATTCGCCACGGCGGGCATCAAGCCGAGTTTCTTCGTGATGCCATTGCCGTCGCCCAGCGCGCCGTGGCAGGGCGCACAATAAATATCGAAGCGTTCGTGCCCGCGCTGAAGCAATTTTGCCGTGATGGGCAGCGGGTTGGTCTCGACAAAATTCGTCGTGCCCGTGATGCGGCCGGTGTTGACCGGCGCGTCTTCGTAGGGATAAACGGGGCCGCTGACGGTCCGGATCGGCGCGCGGCGCGCGATGGTGCCGGCGGGCGGCAACTGCGAACTGATGCCGTTGGCAAAAAAGTCGTTGGGCTGTTGCGGGCGGAGTTTGAGCTGGCGGTTCATGTCGGGAAAAATTTCAATCGGCGGATTGCGCGACAGATGACCGCGGAAACCGGCGATGCCGACCACGACCGCCATCGCCCGCCAGGAAAATCAAAATGAAGCCGATGACGTAACGCATCAGTCGTCCTCCACCAGTTCGATGTGCGTGCCGCCGGCTTCCTCGAGCAGCCTGCGGGTTTCGGTTTCGGAAAATTTCGGGTCCTGCGCGCCGATGACGAGGAAAAATTTGTCGCGCGAAACCAGCGCGAAGCGGTGGTTCTTGAACAGCGGATGATGGAGGCGCGGCAATTCGTTCATCGCAATCATCCCGACGAACGCCCCGATCGCGCCGGCCAGCACGAGCAAAATATACGAAGGCACAAATGCCGCCGGCGGACTGAACATCGGTTTGCCGCCGACGATGATCGGGTAATCATAAGTCGTTCATGATACCAGATCATCGCCATGCATCCCACAAACGCGCCGCCGCCAAACAACAGCGCAAACCAGCCGACGAGCGAATTTTTGAGGCCCATCACCCTGTCCATGCCATGAATCGGGAATGGCGTGAACGTGTCCCAGCGGTGGTAGCCGGCGTCGCGGACTTTTTCCGCCGCGCGCAAAATCGCCGCGGGCGAATCGAATTCCGCCACGAGGCCGTAAATTTTCCCGTTCGCGTCCATCAATGGCCTCCTTTCGCGCCGCCCAGTGGGATGTTGCGGGTTGGCCTGCGGCGTCCCGCCCTTGACCTCGGAAACGGCGATCACCGGCAAAAATCGCACGAACAAAAGGTACATGGTGAAAAACGCCCCCAGCGTGCCCGCGTAAGTGCCGATGTCCACCCACGTCGGAAAATACGCGCCCCAATTCGCCGGCAGGAAATCCTGGTAAAGCGAACCGACGATGATGACGAAACGTTCGAACCACATGCCGATGTTGATGAGCACGGCGATAATGAAGATGAGCTTCAGATTTTGCCGGACTTTTTTGAACCAAAAGAGCTGGGGCAGCGACGCGTTGACCAAAATCATTATCCAGCCGCCAAACCAGTATTGGCGGCCGAACAGGCGATGGCCAAAAATCCACGCGTCGTACGGATTGCCGGTGTACCAGGCGATGAAATATTCCATCACGTAGATGTAGCGCCATCACGCAACCCATCAGCAGCGTCATTTTGCAGACCTTGTCTATGTGCTGCATCGTGATGACGTCCTCCAAATGGCACAACTTGCGCAGCGGAATCAGCAGCACCAGCACCATGCCAAACCCGCAGAAGACCGCGCCGGCCACGAAGTAAAACGGAAAGATGGTTTCAGTGCCAGCCCGCCAGTTGCGACGTGGCGAAGTCCATGCCGACGATGGAACTGACCGTGAACACCAGCAACGTCGCCAGGCCGGACAAAACGAGATAGGCCTTTTCGTAATTGTGCCAATGCCGCGCCGAGCCGGTCCAGCCAAGCGCGAACACACCGTAAAGGAATTTTCGCACCCGGGTTTTCGCCCGGTCGCGCATCAAGGCCAGGTCGGGAATCAATCCCATGTACCAGAAAAGGGTCGAGACCATCAGGTAGGTGTTGACGGCAAATACGTCCCACATCAACGGCGAACGGAACTGCGGCCAGATGCCATTTGCGGTCGGAACGGGAAACAAAAACCAGTCAAACCAGGCGCGCCCCGTGTGGATGGCCGGGTAAAGTCCCGCCATCGCCACCGCAAAAACGGTCATCGCCTCCGCCGCGCGGCCGATGGCCGTGCGCCAATGTTGCCGCGTCAGGAAAAGCATCGCCGAAATCAGCGTCCCCGCGTGCGCGACGCCGACCCACCAGACGAAATTGATGATGTCCCACCCCCACGCCACCGGTTTATTGTTGCCCCAGACGCCAATGCCGGTCGAAATCTGGTAAATCAGCATTGACGGCAGCACCACCGCCGCCAGAAAGGCCGCCGGCATGAACATGATCCACCACCACCGTGGCGTCCTGCCCTCGGCAAATGCCGTCAGATGGTCCGTCAGCCCGCCGAGACCCCGTTCACTCGGCACGAGTTTCGGTCGCCGCAATTCCAGCGGCGGCACCAGCGCCCTCAAATTGGTCGCGGAGTCAGCCATTAACTGTCTCCCTTCTTCGCGGGTTGGAGTTCGCCGCCGTGCGCTTCATATTCCTGGAAGCTGTACGGCCATTTTCGATAATCGAGCATGGCCGGGTTGGGATTCCGGATGCGCGCGAGATAGGTCGTGCGCGGTTTGACCAGCAAATCGCCGAGTAACGCGTAGTTGCGCGCATTCCTTTTGAGACCGGAAACAGTGCTGCCGGGATCGCTTATGTCGCCGAATACAATGGCGCCCGCCGGGCAAGCCTGTTGGCAGGCCGTTTTGGGAATCGTGCCCTCGGACTCCTTCAGCTTCACGTTGTCCGAAGCGCCGGCTTTCACCTTCTGGGCGATTTCCGCCTTTTGTATGCGCTGGACACAATACGTGCATTTCTCCATCACCCCGCGCATCCGCACCGTCACGTCCGGGTTCTTGGCCATCCTGATCAAATCCCATTCGTCTTCGTGCCGCATGCCGCTGCGTTCCGGATGTTTCCACCAGCTCAACAAATCCCATTTCCCGTCCGTCTTGTGCAGCAGCGGGGTCGGGTAAAGCGGCCCCTTGAGATCGGCCAGCGGGCGTTTGTTGAAATCCAGATAATTGAACCGGCGGACTTTGTAGGGACAATTGTTCGAGCAATACCGCGTGCCGATGCAACGGTTGTACGTCATCACATTCAAGCCCTCCTGGTCATGCGACGTGGCGCTGACCGGGCAGACATTTTCGCACGGCGCAGCCTCGCACATCTGGCACATCACCGGCTGATTCACCGCCTGCACGTCGTCAATCCACGCCTCGAACTGCTGCGCGCTGTCCTTTTGAAATTCGTCCGCCGCACTCTTCGTTGCCGGGGGCGCCGTGTAATAACGGTCAATCCGCATCCAATGCATCTCGCGGCCGCGATGGACCTGGTCCTTGCCAACGATGGGAATGTTGTTCTCGCTCTGGCACGCGACCACGCACGTGCCGCAACCAACGCACGACGTCAAATCCACGGTCAGGCCCCATTGATGCAGCGCGGTCTTCTTCGCCTCGTCGAGCGGGTTCGGATACAACGGCGCGACCACCGGCGGCTCTTTCTCGTGCATTTCCTTCGCGAAGTCCGGCTCCTTGGAAAATTCTTCGAGGTTTGCCTCGCGCACCGCCGGACGGCCTTCCATGGACCAATGATTTTGCGTGCAGGCAATCACATGCGTCTCGCCCGTCTTGCGCACGGTCGCGCCGGTCTCGATGTATTTGCCTGTGAAAATTTTGTAGGCGTTGAAACCGACACCGGCGCCGACGCGCCCGGCCCTCTCTTGTCCGTAACCGAGCGCAAGCCCGAGCGAATAATCCGCCATGCCCGGCTGCGTCCAAATCGGACCTCTGACGCTGCGCCCCTTCAAGGTGATTTCGACGACGTCACCGTTTTGCACGTCGAGTTCGCGCGCCGTTTTGCGGCTGACGAGCACGGCGTTGTCCCACGTCATCTTGGTGACGGGATCGGGCAGTTCCTGCATCCAGCCGTTGTTCGCGTAACGCCCGTCATCCATCTTCGTGTCGCGGTAGAAAGATGACTTCGAGATTGTTCGACAAGGAACCCTGCTCGTTATCGCCGGTTACCTGGGCGTTTATGGATTTGTCGTTTGGCGAAGGAACCTTCCCGCTGAATTTCAAATTAACCGGCTGCGCTTCTGAACCTTCAAGAAAACCTTTGAACAAAAATTCCTTCCATGCCTCTTCAGAACCCGCGAACGTGGCGCGAACAATTTCATGAGGACTCGTTTGCGTTTCGCCGGCAACCCGCGCCAGAAATTCCAATTCCGTCAATCCGCCGAAGAGCGGTTGAATCAATGGCTGCACCGGAACGAGTGTTCCATCGCTCGTCCTTGCATCGCCCCACGATTCGAGATAATGCGCCGCCGGAAAATTCCAATCCGACTTTTCAGCCGTTTCGTCTTCGTAATAACCAAGCCGGACGACCGTCTTCGGTTTTTGCTTTGGCGACCAATTCAAATGGTAAACCGGGTTGCCGCCGAGAATGACGAGCGTGTCCGTCGAGCTGCCATCGAGATTTTTCAAATCCGCGCCGGCCATTTCCGTTGCGGGAAGCAGGGTCAGGGTGTTGCCAATTGCCCCCAGCGCGGAATTGATGGCGTGTGCGAGCAAATGCACTTCCATCGGCTGTCGCTGGCCGGCGACCACCAAAACCTGGCCACGATGGGCCAGCATGTCCTTCGCGCAATCCGAAATCCATCTCTGGAGAAAAGGCGCCGAACCTGAGACCTGGAGGTAACGATTTCTTCCGCAACTTTCGAGAGCGTGCTCGCCGGCACCCGCATCCGATGATCCGCGCTCGCGCCCGTGAGCGTGAACAGCGATTCGACGACGTAAAGCCGGCTCATCGCGTCCCCCGGGTTGCGGCCTTTGACAAAACGGCGGATGTGATTGTGCGCGTCGTCCTCCGAGCCGAGAAAATCGCAGTCAAGCGACAGGATGATCTTTGCCTTGTCGAAATGATAAACTGGCCGCACCGGCCGGCCGAAGGCCTGCGTCGCCGCGCGTTGATGAATGCCGGAATCAATCGCGTCGTAAGTGAACCACTGTGACTTCGGAAATTTCCCGGCCATCAGCTTTTGCAACCGCGCGCGCGATGGCGATGTGCTGCTTTCGGCCAGGAACGCCAGCCCTTCACCCCGGTTCGCCGCGAATTTCTTCGATAAATCGTCGAGGAATTTCAACGCCTCGTCGCGTGAAACGGCATCTTGCCGTCGTGCGTGAAGCGCTTTGCGCGGTCGGGGTCGTAAAGGTTCAGAATCGAAGCCTGTGCGTAACGGTCGGTGCCGCCGTTGCTGCCGGGATACAACGCGTTGCCTTCAATTTTTATCGGGCGGCCTTCGTAGGATTTGACGACGAGCGGGACCGCCCCCGTGCGCGTGGGCATGGCCGTTGCGTAATATTCCGGTTCACCGAACGTGTAATTTTCCGGCTGCTGGCCGAACGGCTCCAGTTTTTCCTCCGGCCGGCGGCAACCCGCGCCCATGATGCCCAGACCCGCCATCGCGAAAGATGCGGACATGATTTTGACGAAGTGCCGGCGGGAGACGCCGTCCTCGAATTCGCCCGCCCCCTGCGGAAACTCGCGGTGCAGCCAGTCCTTGAACTCCGGCGTGTCGGCCAGTTCATCCAGGCTGCGCCAGTAACGGCTGTCCATTCGGCGGAATTGAATTGGGCAAAAGGTTGTTCATTCCTGGGCGGCAGGTGAAGCGGTTGACGGCGATTTACGATTGCGGCGAAAATCGCACGGCCGGCGTTCGCCTGCCTGCGCCAATCGTAAATCGTAAATCATAAATCGTAAATTCATCTATGGCAGGCCGAGCAATTTTGGAGCGATTCCACGTGCCAGTGTTTGACCAGTTCGACGCCGTTGGTTTCCTGCATTTGCGCCGCCACGTCCGGGTCGGAACTCCATTTCCAGCCCAAATCGGTGACCTTGTCCGCGGGCCGGATGAACGCCGCCGGGTCGCGATGGCAATTGAGGCAGAAACTCATGCTCAGCGGCTTGGCGTGATAAACCTCGTCCATCTGGTCAATGCGCCCGTGACATTCCACGCAACTGATGCCGCGGCGCACGTGGACTTCGTGGTTGAAATAAACGTAATCCGGCACAATGTGGACCTGCACCCACGGGATCGGTTTGCCGGTGGCCGCGCTCTCGCGGACGAGCGCCAGGCGCGGATCGTCCTTCAGCACTTGATTGTGGCAGATCATGCACGTGGACGCGGACGGGATGTTTGAGAACCATGATTTTTCCACGCCGTTGTGGCAATAACGGCAGTCCATGCCGAGCTGGCCGGCGTGAACGGCATGGGAAAACGGCACCGGCTGGATGGGTTCGTAGCCGACGCGGGTGTATTTGGGCGTGAAATAATAGGTCACGCCTGCCGTCACCGCGCCGCCAATCAGCGCCATTGCAGCACCCACCGCCAGCGGCAACCAGTTTGTCCACTTCGGAAAAATCGCTGACATCTCAAACGACCGGGCACCCGGCCGGACTCCTCAATTCAAAATTACGTATTGAACTTTTATCGTTTAGAATCACGAATGGGCGCGATGCTAATTGAGAGGCCATTTCCTCGCAAGAAAGTTTGTGAAAAATTTCACGTTTCAAGCAGCGCAAGGAACGATCCGCCATTGGAACTGTCGCCGCCCCACGTTGTTACGCTCAACTATTGCCGCTATCCCAGCAATGTCTTTCGCCCTGGACAGCGCCTCGTCCAGTTTGCCGGCGTCCTTGCCGCCGCCGCGGGCGTTGTCCGGCTTGCCTCCGCCCTTGCCGCCGACAATCGGCGCAATCTGCTGGATGATTTTGCCGGCCTGGACTTTCGCGGTGAACTCGGGCGTGACCGCCGCGACCAGCGCCACACTGCCACGATGCGGACCGCCGCCGAGAACGATGACGCCTTTGAAGCGGCTCTTCAGCGAGTCGGCCACCGCCTGGAGAAAATCGCCGTCCACGCCGCCGAGATTATGGATGATGGCCGGTATGCCATTCACGGTCTTGATTTCTTCGAGCAGATTGCTCGCAGCGTTTGAAGCTTCGCGTTGCTGCGCCGTCTTCATCTGCTTTTCCATCTCTTTTTGATGTTCGAGCAGCGATTCAATCTTCTTTTCCAGCTCGTGCACGGGTGAATTCACCTTGCCCGCGAGCGACTTGATGAGCATGAGTTCGTCCGTGGCCTTGCGGTAGGCTTCCAGGCCGGCAATGGCTTCGATGCGCCGGACACCTGCGGCAATCGCGTTTTCACCAACGATGCGGAACAAGCCGATCTCGCCGGTCGCGCGCGTGTGCGTGCCGCCGCAGAGTTCCATCGAATAACCATTCAACTCCCCTGCTCCGGCCGCCAATCTGGACGACGCGGACGGTGTCGCCGTATTTCTCGCCGAAGAATTGCATCACGTCCTTGCGTGATTTCACGCCGGCGTAGGGCACTTCCGTCCAGCTACGCCGGCGTTTTCGACGATGCGTTCGTTGACCAGTTTCTCGACGTCCGCGACCTGCTGCGGCGTGAGCGGCGCGCTGTTGAAATCGAACGTAAGCTTGTCCGGGCCGACGAATGAACCTTTCTGCGAGGCTTCCTTGCTCACGACTTCGTGCAATGCCCAGTGCAGCAAATGCGTGACGGTGTGGTGGCGCTCAATGGCGTTACGGCGCGAGCGGTCCACGGTAGCGTCACATTGCTCAAGCAGTGGCTAGCAGGCCATCAGGTGTAGATCAGGCGTCTTGGCTGATGAGATTGCTCGGCGAGACGCTGCAGTTACAGTCGGACCTGTTCCGCCTCGATAAGAAAATGAAGCCAAGTATTTCCGGATTTCTGCGTGTTGGTGATGCGCCAGAGCTGGCCGCCATGTTCAAGTTCACCCGTGTCGCCAACTTGGCCGCCCATCTCGGCGTAGCAGGCGCTCGTGTCGAGAATGACGGCAGTCTTGTCCTTGAAGCTGAACGACTTCGAGAACCTTGGCCTGAGTCTCCAGCTTTTCGTAGCCGACGAACTTCGTGGGCGTGGTGGTCTCGATTTGTGAAAGTGAAATGACTTCTTTTTTCTGCGCGGCCCGGGCGCGGGCGCGCTGCTCTTCCATCAACTTTTCAAAACCTGCCTTGTCCACGGTCAAACCGCGTTCGCGCGCCATCAACTCGGTCAGGTCGAGCGGGAAACCGTAAGTGTCGTAAAGCTTGAAATGCGAACTCACCTGTAATGTCTTTTCCTATGCCTTGGGAGTCTTCTGTGAACACGTAAATTTCTTCGAATTCGCCTTACCGCAGGAAAATTTCAACATGCCAGGCCTTGCTCTCTGGCTTCCGAGGCATAAAATTCTTCGCTGTGCTGTCTTGAACCGCCTTCGTTCAAACAATTCAATTCCTCTATCCAACGTCTTGTTAAACGCCTCTTCCTCGGTGCGGATGACTTCCTGCACGTGCTTTTTCCGGGCGCGGATTTCGGGGAAGACGTCGCCCATCGTGTCGGCGAGCACGTCCACGAGTTTGTAAAAGAACGGTTCATGGAAGCCGAGCGTGCGGCCGTAGCGCACGGCGCGGCGCAGGATGCGGCGCAAGACATAATTGCGGTCGTTGTTGCCGGGCTGGATGCCGTCGGCAATCGCAAAGCTCAACGTGCGGATGTGGTCGGCAATGACGCGGAAGGCGATGTCGAGCTGGATTTGGTCCGTAGCGAGGCGTCCCGCCTGCTTCTTCTTGCCCATGTCAGGCGAGACGCCTGCGCTCGCCCGGCAGCGTCGAGGTGTATTTCTTGCCACTCAACTTTTCCAGCTCGTCGAAAATCGGGCGGAAAATGTCGGTCTCGTAATTGGAGATTTTTGCATTGGCGAAATCTTTAAAACCTTTCGTGCATTGAATGATGCTGGTAACGCGCTCGAAGCCCATGCCGGTGTCCACGTGCTTCGCGGGCAGCGGCGAGAAGGTGCCGTCGGGGTTCGCGTTGAACTGGATGAAGACGAGGTTCCAGATTTCGATGCAACGGGCGTCGCCTTTGTTCACCAGACTGCCCTTGGTGTCGCCGCCGGGCGTGAGGTCCACGTGCAGTTCGGAACACGGGCCGCACGGGCCGGTGTCGCCCATCATCCAGAAATTATCCTTTTTTCCGCCGAAGCAGATGTGGACTTTTGGGTCAAGCCCGGCAGCTGTGAAAAGTCGCGCCCAATGATCGTAAGCTTCCTGGTCAAATTCGGACGGGTCGCCGGGACCGGGTTTATAGACGGTGGCGTAGAGGCGTTCCGGCGGAAATTTCCGAACCATTTCTTCGACGTAACGAGTTCCCACGCCCACTCAATGGCTTCCTTTTTGAAGTAATCGCCAAAGCTCCAGTTGCCGAGCATTTCGAAGAATGTGTGGTGATAAGTGTCGAGGCCGACGTCTTCGAGGTCGTTGTGTTTCCCGCCGGCGCGGATGCATTTCTGGGTGTCGGCGGCGCGACCGGGTTTGTAGGGGCATTGGGTCTGGCCAAGAAAAATCGGCACGAACTGGTTCATGCCGGCGTTCGTGAACAGGAGATTCGGCGAATCGGGCATGAGGCTCGAAGACGGCACAATGGTGTGCTGCTTCGACTTGAAGAAGTCGAGGAACGACTGGCGGATTTGCGAACTGGTCATCATGACAAAATTATACCGAGGCAGGGACGGCGCGCCGCGCCGTCCGGTCGTCGCTGCGCGACGACCCTACCAAATTCAGGGGGAGTTTAAGTCAATCCGCCGGCTTTAGGCGAGTTGGAAGTTTCAACCTCCGATTTTCCAAAAAAATCCGGCAAGATGTGACTTTTTTCCCGGCAAGTTGGCACGAATCATGGTGCTTGAAGCAGCAGTGTTCTTTGGAAAATGGCAGCCGAATTTACCCTGCCCTGTTCGTGATTTGGAACTCTGGCCTTGAATGGGAATCAAACGATCAGGGACACAAGCTGCGATTGTGGCCGACACCTTCACTGGTCGTCGAAAGCAATCCAGTCGTCCCGCATGTTGTAACGGTTCAATGGCACGGTGACACACGACAAGGGCGGGGTTTTTATTTCATGCCATGCGCAAAATATGCGTACGCAAGTTCCATCGGACAATAACCCACTGCGGCGACCGGAAAAACGGCAGCAGTCTTGCTGCCCTGACTACACGTGGAAACACTGGCGCAAGCGGACATCCGACCGAAGTAACCATTATTGGTTTCAAAACGGCAAAATCGGTTTGATGGGATTCGACGGCGCATGGCCAGGTTCCATAGTCGGGTTCCGGATGAAAAGTAAATTTGCCAACGTGGCCTTGCGCACCAGCCTGATTTACGGGCTGGTGGCGGGTACTTGGATATTGCTTTCCGACCGGGCGTTGGTGGCCTTTGTTCCCGATCCGGAAGTCCTTGATAAATTGGAAATCTACAAGGGTTGGGCGTTTGTAGCCGTCACCGCCCTGTTGCTTTACGCCGCGTTGCGCAGTCAGTTGCGACGCCTGGAGCGGGAAGCCACGGAACGCAAACGTGCGGAACAGAGCATTGTCCACGAACGCCAACTGCTTCGCACGTTGATTGATCTGCTGCCCGAAATCTTTTACATCAAGGATCTGGACAGCCGTTTCCTGGTCGCCAACGAAGCTCTCGCCAGGCATTTCGGCAAAGAGAACCCCTCCCAAATTCTTGGCCTGTCGGACGCGGACTTTTTCCCGGCTGAGTTAGCCGCCAAGTTCCGTGCCGTGGAATTGAAAGTCCTGGGAGGAGAGCCGCTCATTGACCATGAAGATAAAGGCGTCAACCCGGATGGCAGGCCGTGCACGCACTTGACGACCAAAGTGCCGTTTCGGGACAGCCAGGGCAGGATCCGGGGTTTGGTGGGAATTGGGCGGGACATTACCGATCGCAAGCGGGCGGAGCAGGACCTCCAGATGTTTGAGTTCTCCATTGATCAGGCCTCAGACGCGGTATTCTGGATGACTCGCGAAGCGGGTTTCTCCTACGTCAACGAGCAGGCGTGTCGTTCGCTCGGTTATACGCGCGAGGAATTGATGCGACTGTATTTGTGGGACATTGATCCGGTTTATCCGAAAGCGCGCTGGGACGCGGAATGGAAGCAATTCCAGGAAAACCGACAAGGAGGCTCACAACAGGTGGAAACCTTTCACCGCCGCAAGGATGGAAGTATCTTCTCCGTCAGCATCTCATCGAAGCATCTCTGGTTCGGTGACACTGAATTGCACGTGGCGGTCGCGCGGGACATCACGCAGCACAAACAGGCGGAAGATAAACTGGCCTACGAACGGGAACTATTCCAGGCATTGCTGGAAAACTCGCCGGACGGTATCTACTTCAAAGATCGCGAGTCCCGCTTTGTGCGGGTGAGCCAAAAGAAAGTGGAGAGAACGCTGCAAACCGTCCGTGAAAACTATAGCGCGACGCATCCGGATGCGGCTCCGAATGAATGGCCGCCGCATCTGGCCGGCGTCGAACCATTCGGCGATTGGCTGATCGGCAAAACCGATTTCGACACGTGTCCGGAGGCGTATGCCCGTGCCGCCTATGAAGACGAACAGGAAATCATTCGGACGGGCCGGCACATGTTGGGCAAACTCGAAAAAGCCCTCCTGCCCGACGGCAAGAGCGCCTGGCGGCTTACAACCAAGAAGCCCTGGCGCGACAAGGATGGAAATATCATCGGCACTTTCGGCGTTTCCGTGGACGTGACGGCACTCAAAGAAGTTGAAGCAGCGCTGAACCGGGAGCGTCTCCTGTTGCGCACCTTGATTGACCTGTTGCCGGAGGCTTTGTTCGTCAAAGATTTGAACAGCCGCTTCCTGGTTGTCAACAAAGCCCTGGCGAAACAACACTTTGGCAAAGACAATCCCGACCACGTTCTCGGCAAGTGTGATATGGACTTCTTTCCCCCCGCGATGGCTGCCGTGTTCCGCGCCGAGGAAGAGAAGGTTTTGGCCGGAGAGTCACTCATCGATCATGAAGAACAGGTTGATCTTGCGGGTGGCCGGAAGTGTACGTTGTTGACAACCAAAGTGCCGTTCCGGGACGGCCAGGATAAGATTTGCGGTTTGGTGGGAATCGGGCGTGACATCACCGAACGCAAACGGGCCGAGGCAGCCAATGCACGTCTCGCGACAGCGGTTGAGCAAGCCGCCGAGGCCATTGTCATTACCGATCCCGAGGGCACAATTCTCTACGTAAATCCTGCCTTTGAAAGGACTACCGGTTACACATCACCGGAAGCAGTCGGCCAGAGTCCCCGTATTCTCAAGAGCGGCAAACACGATGCCGCCTTTTACCAGCAGATG
The DNA here is from genome assembly GCA_963754775.1 of uncultured Verrucomicrobiae bacterium. Taxonomy (GTDB): domain Bacteria; phylum Verrucomicrobiota; class Verrucomicrobiia; order Limisphaerales; family UBA11358; genus UBA11358. The sequence continues at coordinate 7,343 of CAVWHM010000009.1, read as the reverse complement.
TGGGACACCTTGTCCCGTGGAAAGGTGTGGACCGGCCGTATCATCAACAAAAAGAAAAACGGCACCCTTTATGAAGAGGAAACCTCCATCTCACCGGTCTTCGATTCCGATGGTAAAATTGCCAACTTCGTTGCCGTCAAACGCGACGTAACGCAGGAAGTCGCCCTTGAAACCCAGCTTCGCCAATCGCAGAAAATGGAAATCATCGGCCAGTTGGCCGGCGGCGTCTCGCATGATTTCAACAACATTCTGACCGTGATTCAAGGGAACGCCTCGCTGTTGCTGAACGCCGAATTGAAACCGGACGAAAAAACGGAATGCACTCAACAAATCCTCCATGCCGCCGAGCGTGCCGCCAGTCTGACCCGTCAACTGCTCATTTTCAGCCGCAAACAGGTCATGCAACCGGCCAATTTGAGCCTCAACGAGGTCGTTGAGCAAATGACGAAAATGCTCCGGCGCGTCCTCGGTGAGAACATCTCCTTGCAGTCAAATTATGCGGCCAATCTCCCGCTCATTCACGGAGACCCTGGCATGATCGAACAGGTTCTCATGAATCTTGTTGTCAATGCCCGCGATGCCATGCCTGCCGGTGGCAGCCTGACCATCGCCACGGGCGTGAAGAGGTTTGATAATGAACAGGCGGAACAAATCCCGGGCGCCTCGCCCGGATTGCATGTCTGGCTGGCGGTCAGCGACACAGGCTCCGGCATCGCCCCGGAAATTTTGTCGCACATTTTTGAACCGTTTTTTACCACCAAAGAAGTCGGGAAAGGCACGGGCCTGGGTCTGGCCACTGTCTATGGCATTATGCAGCAGCATCACGGCTGGATTACCGTGACCAGCGAGGTCAACCGGGGCACAACTTTCCAAATACAGTTCCCGGCCGTGGTGAAAGCGGAACTGGAGGAAAAAGCCGAACTGCTCATCGCATAACACCCACACGGCGCGGAAATCATTCGGATCAGGTAGAGCGAAGCGTCTGCATGCCCTTCCACCGGCCATTGTTCCCATCACCCAAAAATTTCCGAAAATTTTGCTTGAGAAAATTTGCGTTTGGGGCGATAACTGAATTGTAACCGGCTGGAACGTTCTTTGTAAATGGAAGCAGATTTACCCTGCCCTGTTTGTGATTCGTAACTGATCCTTGAACCGTAATTAAGCGATCCAGGAGCCGGAGCCGTGGTTGTGGCCGACATGCCTTCGCTGGAAGTCGAAAGCAACCGGGCAGGTTCCACATGTTGTAAAACATGTTCAAAGGAATATGTTACACACGGCAAGGGCGGGGTTTTTATTTAATGTGAAATGTAGAATGCAAAATGGGGAATGATGCCCGCCCGCCGGCGGGTTTTTTGTTTTGGGCAAATTTTTGCCCGGTGCTAATCTCAGTTCATGGCGCGCGACGACCTGTTTGCAGTTCCGGCTGAATCAAAGCCACCTGCTTCGATTACAATGGAATCCACCCGCCACCAGCCGCTGGCCGCCCGGATGCGGCCCCGCACTCTCAACGAATTCGCCGGCCAGACGCACATCCTCGGTCCGGGACAATTGTTGCGCCGCGCCATCGAAGCCGACCGCATCCAATCCCTCATTTTTTTCGGCCCGCCCGGCACCGGCAAGACCTCGCTGGCCCAAATCATCGCCCGCCAGACCCAAAGCAAGTTCGAGCGCCTCAGCGGCGCGGAATCCAACGTCGCCGACATGCGCCGCGTCCTTTCCGCCGCCGCCAACCGCCTCGAAAACACCGGCCAGCCGACCATCCTGTTTATTGACGAAATCCATCGCTTCAACAAGGCGCAGCAGGACGTGCTGCTGCCCGATGTCGAAAGCGGCGTCGTGCGGCTTATCGGCGCGACGACGCACAATCCGTTTTTCTTCGTCAATTCGCCCCTCGTTTCGCGCTCGCAGATTTTTGAGTTGCGACCGCTGGCCGAGGACGAATTGTTTTCCCTGTTGCAGCGCGCGCTGGCTGACCCCGAACGCGGCCTGGGTTACCTGAAAATCCAGGCGGCTGAAAATGCGTTGCGTCATCTCGCCAAAATATCCGACGGCGACGCGCGCAAGGCGCTCGGCGCGCTGGAAATCGCCGCGCTCACGACGGCGCCGGACAAAAAGGGCGCCATCCGCATTGACCTTGCCGCCGCCGAGCAAAGCATCCAGAAAAAGGCCGTGGTGTATGACGACGAGGACGCGCATTACGACACGATTTCAGCGTTCATCAAATCCATGCGCGGCAGCGACCCGGACGCCGCGCTTTACTGGCTGGCCAAGATGATTCACGCCGGGGAAGACCCGCGCTTCATCGCGCGGCGGATTGTGATTTGCGCGGCGGAAGACGTGGGCCTCGCCGATCCCATGGCGCTGGTGCTGGCCAACGCGGCGTTGTCCGCGTCGGAATTTGTCGGCTGGCCCGAGGCGCGCATTCCGCTGGCCGAGGCGACGATTTACATCGCCACGGCCAACAAGAGCAACAGTGCCTATCTTGCGATTGACGCGGCACTGGAAGACGTGAAGTCGGGACGGACGCTGCCGGTGCCGGAGCATTTGCGCGACACACATTACAAAGGCGCGGAACGGCTCGGTCATGGCAAAGGCTACGAATATGCGCATGACCATCCCGGGCATTTTGTGGCGCAGGATTATCTCGGCGCGGACAAAGTTTATTACGAACCGACCGAACAGGGCGTGGAAAAGAAAATCAAGGAACGCGTCGAAAAATGGCGGGCGGAATTGGCTGAAGCCCGCAAGAAAATTAAAAAGTAACCGCATGACCGCCGATTTGAATCCGCAAAAAGCCGCGTTGCGAAAAGAAATCCGCGCCGCGCTGCAAAAAATTCCGCCGTCGGCGCGGCCGGCCGCGTCCGCCCAAATTCGAACACGGCTCAAAGAACAGCCTTTCTGGCAAAACGCGGCTTCCATCCTGTTTTTCGCGCCGATGCCGGGGGAAGTGGATGTGTGGCCGCTGCTGGAAGAGACTTTGGCCGGCGGAAAAAGCGTCGCCCTGCCCCGCTATGATTCCGCGAGCAACGATTATTTCGCCTGCCGCGTGCAACATCCACATACCGAAGTTGGGCCAGGACAATTCGGCATTCGCGAGCCGAAGGCGGGTTGTCCGGAAATTCCGCTGGAACGTCTGGGGGTGATTCTCGTGCCCGGGGTCGCGTTTGACCTGCGCGGGTACAGGCTGGGCCGGGGCCGGGGATATTACGACCGCTTGCTGGCCGAAATCCACGGGATCAAATGTGGCGTCGCTTTTGATGAACAACTGGTGGACGTGGTCCCGGCGGGCAAGCTCGACGTGCGGATGGATTTTATTTTAACGCCGACGCGGTGCGTCAAAGTTGAAGAGTAATCACTCGTGCTGCGTGTTCATCATGCCGCCCATGCCATTTTCCCAGCCTTGCGGCGTGTTCCACGGTCGTACCGAGGCGTTTTCGGGTTCATCGGTTGCACAACCACTCACTCCGGCGAGCATTGCGCCCAACGCGAGCAGCAATAGCCAGTTGACGGCGCGGCGGGTCATCTCAGGAAGCCGGGTGCGCGGGACTGACTTCATCGCCCTCAATCACCTGGCCGAGCTTCCAACCGGGGACGATATTGGCAATGCAGCGGTCTTTTTGAATGCTCCGCACGATAATCTTGGCAACGAGTTTACCCTCGCGGCTGACCAACAGCTCGCCCTTGTCTTTGACACCCTGATTAACACCGATATTCAGCACGACAAAGTCCCATTTGGGATCCACCACCAAAATCCTGCCTTTGAGGGTGGCGGGCAACTTGACAACCTTGTTTGTCCCCATGATTTCGGCGATCTGGTTGTTCAGCCGGTCAATGGTGCGGTTCATCAGAAGTTTTTCCTCGTTGATCGCGTCAATGGTGTTCTGCGCGTTCTTGAGTGAACGGCTAAGGTCCACGACCTCTTTGGCGGTCAGACCGCTGATCGTATAAGCGGCCAATTTCCCCTGTGCCTCGTCCCGGTCCTGGGCGGCCTTGGTCAGCTTGTCGGACAAATCATCGGCCCGCTTGGTCTGGGCGGCGGCGGTGGCCACGGCCTTTTCACGCTCCGCCTTCGCCGTGGTCAAATCCTGTTGGGTTTGGTTGAGGTCGGCTTTGGTCTTGGCCAAATCCTTTTTGGTGGTGTCAAGCTGGCCTTGGGTTTGAGTCCACTGGGTGTGGTAATCATCGCGCTGTTGCATCAACGTGGTGATCTTGCCGCGCACTTGAGTGAAGCTCAAGGCGCCCGCCGCCAGCGCCGCGATAATGGCCACAATCAAACTGATGCGAATTAACATGGCTCGGTATGTATTTGCCAATAGATTAGTCGTTCGCGCCAAATGTGTCAACGCTACTTTCTACAGGAAAATTTCACTGCCAAAACCCCCCGCTCGGGCTTCGAAATTTATTGACATTCCGCCCGCGCCGGGTTTTAATCACTTCACGTTTGGCGAAGCAATTTGCCGGACACCAGAGTTCCTCATCCTTCCTGACGACTGCTCGTGTGAGTGGTGCCAGCAATCCCGGTCATGGTGCGCCTTTGATCCTGTTGTTCCGATTTTCGGTGTGCCATGGCGAAAAATTAAACCTCGCCCGCGATACCGGCGGAGCGGCACGAAAACGGTGGTTGCGGATATGATCGAGCTGTTGGCGTTCACTTTTGCTGCGTTTCTGGCTTTCGCGTCCTTTTGCGCTGCCCGCGGGCCAACTCCTATCACCCGCCATGAAAATCCTGTCCAAAATACTGGGCCGCGCGAGCGACCTGGCTGATGTCGAACCTCTCATCGCGCTGTTCCTTGGCGCCGCCCTGCTCGCCGTCTTTCTCACGGCTCTGTCTCAAACCAAACCCGTGTCCGAACCCGGTGGCGGTTCCGGCCTGCTCTGGACGCTCTACCGGAACAGCACGCGGCTGCTCCGGGCCGTCCTGCTCGTTGTGCTGCTCGTCGGCGCCATCTCCGTGCTGCGGATTTATCTGCGCCAGACGTTAAACAATTTCCAGAGCACTCACGGCCGCATCACTCAGGCCAATTACAACGCCGTCCAGACCATCTGGGGCGCGGAACAACAGCAAGCCGAGTTGAACGTGGATATTTATCATACCGTGGAAACCACCGAACGCATCGAATCCGAGGACGCCGCCAAGCCCGCCCTGCTCCGCAAAAAAACCGTGCACGTGTCCGTGACCGGCAATCCATTCGTCGCCGCGCGCCACGAGGTGACGCTGCGGCAGAACCCGCGCAAGAAAGGCTCCGCGCTCTACGGCGGTTACGAGAACGATTGCAACTTCACCTGGAAATTGCGCAACCCCGCCGACACCGAGCAGAAATGCACGCTCACCTTTCCCCTGCCCGCTTCCGGCGCGATGTATGACGGACTCGTCGCGACGCTCGACGGCCAGGATGTCCTGCCGGAAATGCAAATCAAGGACTCCAGCCTCGTGCTCGAACGCGATGTGCAGCCGAAACAGGTGATGGACTTCCGCATCGCGTTCAAGAGCCGCGGCTTGTCATTCTGGTATTTTCAAGTGCGCGAACCGCGCGAAATCCGCGACTTCACCCTCACTTTGAACCTGCCTGACCTGTCCAAGGCGAAATTGAATTATCCCGACGGCTGCATGACGCCGACTGACATCAAACCCGGCCGGAACGGTCAGGGCACCGTGCTCACGTTACCGTCTCGACCACGCGCTCACGGACAAAGGCATGGGCATTGCCTTGCCGCAATTGCCGCAACCCGGCGAAACTACCCGCGCCGTGCTGTATGAAACTGAACGCGCCTGGCTGCTGCTCTTCGCCCTGCTCGCGTTGGGCCTCACGCTCGCCGCCGTGCCTCAAGCCGTGCCGCTGACCATCCTGTTCAGCACCGCCGTCGCCTTCGGGTACGGTTTGCTGGCGGATTTCAGCGATTTGCTGTTCGGGTTTCTGGGGGACGGCCGCGCTGATTTTCTGCCGCTGTTCCTGCTGCTCGCATGGCTGCTGATGCGCGTGGCGAAGCAGATCGGCCAATGGCTGGCGGCGCAACTGCTCCTGTTCGGCGTTGTGTTTCCGTGCGTAGCCGGACTGGATGCCGGTCGCGCAACGCTTTATTTGGATTTGTGCGGCCTGGTATTCCTGGCCTTTGTCGCCTGGCTGCTGGCCACCCAGGCGGAACAGCACGAACCGCAACAGTCACCGGCGGTTGCCACCAGCCCGGTCGATGGTTAAGCGAAGCAAACCATGGGTTTTCTTTTACCAAATGACGCCGTGAGTTTCTCTGAAGCGTTTGTACTTGAGTTGCACATTTCTTACCGAACACTTTTCCCCAAAGCAAATTTATGAACAAATTGATTCTTCGCCTGTTGCTCATCGCGGTTGGTTGCTCGTTTACACTCTCTGCCGCTGAGGCCGATTTTCCCCGGTATTTCCAGGGCAAGGAGGGTTGCTTTCTGCTGTATGACCTGAAGGCAAATAAAGTTATTTACCGGTTCAACGAAAAGCGCTGTGCGTCGAGGTTTGCTCCCTGTTCAACCTTCAAAGTCGCCCTGTCCCTGATGGCCTGGACCAGGGCGTCCTCAAAGACGAAACCACCACCTTCAAATGGGATGGAGTGGATCGGAGAAACCCGGCTTGGAATCGCGACACCTGGCGGCGGACTGGATCGAGGAATTCGGTGGTCTGGTATTCGCAGCGGATCACGCCCCAACTCGGACCGGAAACCATCAAGGATTATCTGGCCCGGTTCGACTACGGCAACCGGGACATTTCCGGCGGGCTGACGACCTTCTGGCTGGGTTCAACCCTGAAAATATCAGCTGACGAGCAGTTGCGGTTTTGGGAGCGTTTCTGGCGCGGCGACCTTCCCGTATCCCGACACGCAGTGATATCACCAAAAAGATCATACCTCTGGAAACTTCCGCATCCGGCATGGAGCTTTCGGGCAAGACCGGCTCCCATGTCACCGACAAGGAGCAACTGGGCTGGTTCATCGGGCATCTCGCGGGACCGAAGGGCGAATATCTGGTAATCGTCAACTACACCGGCCCGGCAACTCCGACGAAGGAATATCCGGGAATGGTTGCCAAAGGAATTTGTACGGAGATTTTGGGGAACCTGAAATTGTACTGACCCCCATATGCATCCAATATCTCAACCTGTGCGGCCTGTTTTTTTTGGGTTTCATGGCTTGGCTGCCGGCCACCCAAGCGAAACAGCGCGAACCCGCGCCGCAACCTGCAATCCCGCAACGCGAGACTGTTTAAGCACGAATCATCCGCCGCGAAGGCTGGAAATGGTTCTTGGTGAAAGCCACCACGTAGCGCACTATAAGTATGGTCAGCACAGGCAAGTCGGCCTGTGCCACCGGCCAACGTT
>CAVWHM010000008.1:0-7757 GCA_963754775.1 uncultured Verrucomicrobiae bacterium | reverse complement strand
GGATCGTTATTTTTTCCGGCATTTCGCCGGCGCGAACTTCGTCCGTTTTGAAATCCACCAGCCAGATTTCTTCCGGCAGCGCGACGACCAGGTCCGCCACGCCTTGCACAACCACGAATTCATTCTCAAGCCCCGCTTCCGGTTTTGTCCCGACGATTTCGACCAGTTCTTGCGGGCTGAATTTTGCCGTAAAAGCCAGTTCGCGCCGCACGTTGACGGCGTTGGCCCGAATCCGCCGGCCCGGATCGGACCGCCAAAATGCGGCGACGGCTTCCAAATCCAGCACCGCGCACTCGGCGTCGGATAAAACCTTTTCCCGCTTCAAGCGCAGGGCTTCGGATTTGAGCGCGGCAACGCCGCCCGCGTTTTCGAGTGCAAGGTGCTGGAGAAATTTGTGATGCGCCGAGCCGGCTTCCGCGGCTGACAATCTGCCCTGCGCCCGTTTGACCGCGCGCACGAATTGGCGCGGAGCGAACATCTGCCCAGCCTCGCCACCCAACTCATCCGCTGCCTGACGGCGTAGCGTGGTAACCGACGATTTCGCCACCAGTTTCGTCGCCGCGCTGAATCTGTATTCCCAGGTCAAAGCCGCGCGGAGCGTTTGTTTCGTTTTGCCGTCGGGTGTTACAAACTGGCGGAGGGGGCGTCTTCGCGGAGCGGATCCGCCGTCCACAAGATTCGGAGCAACAGAAGCCCCCCCCTTTTTTTCAGCCAATTCTTCATCGCCGGCAATTCGCCAGCGCAAGTGCGGCAATTTGCCTTCCGTCAGGTTTGCCTGCACGCCATTGTTTGCCGGGCGAACCACAAGCCCAGCCAGTCCGCCCAACATTTCGCCGTGAGAATTTCCCGCCGCGTCACCACGTCCGGTTTGGTCCAAAGCGTCTGCCATTTATTTTCCGTGACGCTGCCGCTCAAAATCAAGGTGTCGCGCGCGCGGGTCACGGCGACGTAAAGCAGCCGCATTTCCTCGCCCCACAACTCGCGGTGCTCGTGCCGTTGGGCGAGCCAGTACGGCAGGCTTGGATAACGCCGGCCCGTATGGGGCGGTTTGACGCGCGGGCACAAACCGAACTGCTCGTTCAAAATGATTTCCGCGCGCAGATCCTGCGCGTTGAACGGTTTCGCCAGGTCGGCCACGGCGACGACCGGAAATTCCAGGCCCTTGCTCTGGTGAACGCTCATCAGCCGCACGGCGTTTTCATCCGCGCCGCTTGCGACGTCCGGTTCAATTCCGGCCTCGCGCTGCGCTTCAATGAATTTCAAAAACCGGAACAATCCCTGCCGCAGGAATTGATCAAAACGCCGGGCCAGGTTGAGAAAACGTTCAACATTCGCCTGCCGCTGCGTGCCGCGCGGGCGGCGATCGCAACCATTCGGCCAGATGTGTTTCAGCTAAAACGTCTTCCAGACAACCTGACAACGACGACTGCCGCGCTGCTTGCCGCCAGCGCGGCGAAGCGTTCGAGGAATTCCCCAATTTTTTGAACCGTTTCTCTCCGCATTCCACATTCCGCATTCCGCGCCCGATTGAGCGCCGTCCAGAAATGGACATCCTTTGCCGCCAGCCGGACGTCCCCCAATTCGTCCAGGGACAAGCCAACCAGCGGCGAGCGCAGCACCGCGATGCAAGGAACGTCCTGCAAGGGATTATCGAGCAGTTGCAGCAGACTCAACAAATCCAGGATTTCCGCGCTCTCGAAAAATCCACCGCGTTCGACCACCAGCGGCACGCCGACCCGCTCAAACTCCTTTGCATAAGCCTCCGCCTTGTTCGCGGGCGAACGCAGCAACACCGCCATGTCGCGCCATTCGACCGGACGAAAGGCCTTTTGCTTTACGTCCCGGATTTCATGCCGCGCTTTTTTCAACTCCCCCAATCGTAGCGCGAGCAACCGCGCCTCTTTTTCGGTTTCCTCCAATCCGGCCAGAATGTCATTGCCGGGTCCATTTTCGAAATTCGCCTCGTCGCGTCCGCTTTTTTTGAAATGGAAGAGCAATTCGGCCCGCGGGTTGGATCCCCGGCAAGGCTGAGGGCCGTTCGCGCTTCCGGCGAACCGAATTGCAGTTGCGCCTCGGCGTCGTATCGTACACCGCCGATTTCCCCGCGCATGAGAAACTCAAAGACGGAGTTCACGAAATTAAGCAAACCCTCGCGGCTGCGGAAATTTTCTGCGAGCGGGATCGTTTGCCCGTTTTTGCCGCGCCATGCCGCGGCGTAATGGCGAAAAATTTTCGGGTCGGCGAGCCGAAAACGGTAAATGCTCTGTTTTACGTCGCCCACGAGGAAGCGGTTCGCGCTCCGGCCGCTGCGGCTCAATGCCTCGATGATTTTATCCTGCGCGGCGTTAATGTCCTGGTATTCGTCCACGAAGACGAACCGGATTTTTTTGCGCCAAAGTTCCGCGGCCCGCGACGGTTTGTCCGATGCAAAATCCCAAAGCAGCTTCAGCGCGAATTGTTCCAGATCATGAAAATCCAGGACGCCGTCGTCGCGCTTGCGCGCAGCGAACCGGGCGGAGAAGTTTTGCGTCAGCCGCAACAATGCGATCATGTGGCCGCGCACCCAATTCCAATCTTCCGCCAGCGGATCGCGGTCGCGTTCAACCGGTGCGAGCGCGGCGAGAAAGGCTGCGTCGGCAAAAAAGTCTTCAAGCGGCTTTCGTAAAACGGTTTTCCTGCCGTGTGGCCATTCGGCATCGGCGGCTTGAATATGGCCGAGAACGACCGCGGCCTGCCGGCGCGAAAATTTCTCCGGCAGTTTTCCCAGGATTTCGCGGCACTCCGCCGCCTTGCTGTTTTCCGCACGCAAATTTTCCAGCGTGGGCAGCCATTCGCCGCGCCAGCCGCGGATGGCGTCGAACAGCCAGGCAAGCCATTCGTCCGGTTCGAGCGACGAAAATTTTTCCAGCTGCCGGGCGTGCCAGCCGTCGGCGTCCGCCGGGTTTGGGTGTAATGGTGCAAATGCAGAACGAGCGAGCGTATTTTTTCATCACGCCCGCCGCCGTAAATTTGAATCAACTTTTGGACCGCTTCAGCCGGTTCATTTTCAGCGGCGTAGTGGATTTGCATTTCCTCTTCGAGGGTCTCGTTGGCCAGGAGCCGCGCTTCGCCCTCGTCGAGCACGGCGGGTTGCGGGTCGAGGCCGAGTTCGTAAAAATGTTCGCGCACGAGCTTGAGGCAAAAGCCATGCAGCGTGCCGATATGCGCACCATCGAAGAGCGCGAGTTGCGCGGTCCAGTGCGATTCGTCAGGCTCGCCGCGAATTTTTTCCTCAATCCGTTCGCGGAGCCGCTGACGCATTTCAGCCGCGGCAGCCTCGGTGAAGGTGACAATGAGCAATTCGTCGAGCGAGGCGCGTTCGCGGGCCAGGCAGTCGAGGCAACGCTCGACGAGCGTGCGCGTTTTGCCCGTGCCGGCGCCGGCCATGACCAGCACGTTACCGCGCGCCGCGACGGCGCGGCGTTGCGACGGCGTCAGGCCGTCGTCATTTTGGACGGGCGATTCCATGATGCGCACGCAGGCTAAAGTGGCACAGGTGTCCTCGCCTGTGAAATCCAAAACCGCAAGCCGGAGGCCTGTGCCATATCCCGATTTTTCCGCGTGTTTTTGCCGGACGGGCGCGATAAAATCCGCTCATGTCTCAGAGCCTGCGGCTTAAGGATCAACCCGTCAGTGACCGCCCGCGTGAAAAGCTCGTCGAGCGCGGCCCGGCGGCGCTCGGTTCGGCCGAATTGATAGCCATTCTCGTGCGCACCGGCCTGCACGGGACGAACGCCGTCGAAATCGGCGCGCAGTTGATTAAAAAACATGGCGATTCGCTCCAAGCGCTGGCCCGGGCATCGGTGGACGATTTGCGGCAGGTGAAGGGCATCGGGCGTGACAAGGCGGTGACGCTCATCGCGGCGTTCGAGCTGGCCCAGCGGATGGCAAAGGAATTGTGCAGCGAATCGGAACCATTGGACCATCCGGAAGCCGTGGTGCGGTGGTTGCGCGCCCGGAACCTGCTCCTGAACACGGAAAAGCTGCAAGTGCTGTCGCTCAACACGCGCCGCCGGCTCATCCGGCTGGACGAAATCACGGACGGCACGCTCGACACATTGTTGGTGCATCCCCGCGAAGTTTTCCGGAAGGCGATTGCCGCAAACGCCGCCGCCGTGGTGCTCGCGCACAATCATCCGAGCGGCGACCCGACGCCAAGCGAGGCGGACATCAAGGTGACGCGCGATCTGATTCGCGCCGGGCAGCTGTTGAAGATTGATGTGCTCGACCACGTCATCATCGGCCGTGCGACGCCAGAGCGCCATAAGGATTACGCGTCGCTGCGCGAACTGGGGTATTGGGCCGGGTATTGAATAATGCCGAGTTGTCAGGGCGATTCCTCAAATAGCTGAGGAATCGCCCTATTTTCGTCTTAGCAACTCGGCATAATCCGGGTGTAGTTCTCTAACTTCAAACCACAAGGAAAGGAAACACACCTATGATTGATCGTTTTTATCCCCAACCAGAAGAGTTGCAGCATGTGCGTGTCGGTCCGCTGGGGCCACACATGGACAGTTTCGCCGCTCTGGTTTCGCGGCAGGGCTACTGCCATCAGAATGGCTGGCAGAAGATCCGGTTGGTTGCAGATTTGAGCCAATGGCTGACGCGCAGACGCATTGAACTCACGGAACTCAATGAACGGCAAGCGGTCGTTTTTCTTGAGGCTCGATGGAAGCGGGTTCTGCACCATAGCGGAGAGCAGGCCACGATCACGCTTTTGCTGCGGCACCTGCGCCAGGCGGCCGTTATTCCTCCACCGGTTGCATTGGCGGTTTGCAGTCCAATTGATTCTATTGAACAGGATTACGGACATTTTTTGTTGCAGGAGCGCGGAGTGATTCCGGTGACCGCAGGGCAATATCTTGCCGCAGCACGGCGGTTCCTGTCTCACCGATTTTCGACGGGGCCAATCAAACTGAAGGATCTGCGACCGCGCGATGTCGCCCGTTTTGTTCTTCATGACAGTTCCCGCCGGGGTCGCCGTTCGAGTCAACTGTGCGCTTCCGCATTACGCAGCTTTTTGAGCTATCTTTTCCAGCAAGGACGAATCCCCACCAATCTGGCTGCCGCAGTTCCCACCGTAGCTGGTTGGCGTTTGTCGGAACTGCCGCGTTATCTCGAACCGGCACAGGTTGAGAAGGTTCTGCGGTGCTGCGACCGGCGGCGGAAAATAGGCAAACGTGATTATGCCATATTGCTACTGCTGGCCAGACTGGGGCTACGCGCGGGCGAGGTTGGCGGCCTCACTCTGGATGACATCGACTGGAGCGCCGGGGAGTTGTGCGTCCGTGGCAAAGGCTCTCGGGTGGATCGGTTGCCGCTCCTTCAAGACGTCGGCAAAGCCATCGTGGACTATTTGAAAAAGGGCCGGCCCACTTGTTTATCCCGACACCTCTTCATCCAATGCAAGGCACCCTACGAGCGTTTTGCCAACTCAGGTTCAATTGGCAATGTGGCGCGAGGCGCTTTGGTGCGTGCACAACTTGATCTTCCTCACCATGGCGCTCATGTGTTTCGACATTCGTTAGCTACACGGATGCTCGGCAGCGGAGCGTCGCTGGCACAAATCGGTCAGGTCCTCCGCCATCAACTGGTTCAGACCACGGAGATTTACGCGAAAGTCAATTTGGCCGCCCTCCGCGCACTGGCGCAACCCTGGCCAGGAGGTGCGCAATGAATACGTTGAGTGGCCATCTGGACGATTACTTGCGACTGCGCCGGCAACTCGGGTTCAAGCTGCGTGTGGCGGGTATTTTGTTGCGCAATTTCGTCCGTTTTGCGGAACAGAAACGCGCTTCGTTCATCACGACCAAGCTGGCGCTTCGATGGGCGACACAACCTGCGAACATCAAACCGGTACAGAAGGCCAACCGTTTGGGAACGGTGCGGCGGTTTGCTGAATACTTGAGTGCGGTTGATCCCCGGACCGAAATCCCCGCGCAAGGACTGCTTCCATATCAGTTCCGGCGGCGAGAGCCCCATCACTACCGAAATGAGGATATACTGCGGCTGATGGAGGCGGCCCGTCGAATCGACCCCACCAACGAACTCAAAGGCGTGACTTATGCAACGTTGTTCGGATTGCTGGCCGTGACTGGTATGAGAATCGGGGAAGCCCTTGCCTTGGATCGCGTGGATGTCGATCTGAATCAAGCGCTATTGACGGTCCGCCGGGCCAAAGGGAATAAATCACGACTGGTGCCACTTCACGTCTCCACCCGACAAGAACTCCAACGATATGCGGATATTCGGGACAAAATCTTCGCGCGACCACTGAGTCCCAGCTTCTTCGTCTCTGAAAGGGGAACGCGACTGTTGGATTGCACCGTGAACCGCTGGTTTTTGCTGGTGGCGTGCCAGCTTGGATTACGCCGACCTGGTGACCGTCGTGGTCCCAGGGTTCATGACCTGCGGCACCACTTTGCCATTCAAACACTCCTCCGGTGGTATCGGACGGAGACCGATGCCGAGGTACATCTGCCGGAGTTGGCTACTTATCTGGGGCACGTTCATGTGCGTGACACCTATTGGTATCTTTCGGCCACGCCCGAACTGTTGAAGCTGGCCACGGAACGTTGGCAAAGGAAGGAGGACAAAGAATGAAAACCCAGTCCACCTTTTCTGAGCTGCTTCAAGCTTACTTTACAGACTGGCTCATGGGCCAGCGCAACGCCAGTCCGTACACCATCGCGAATTATCGCGATACGTTTCGACTACTCATTGCCTATGCGCAACGGGAACTGAAAAAGCCGCCCACCGCCCTGGTGATCCCGGACTTGGATGTCCCGTTTGTGTGTCGGTTCCTCGGCCATCTGGAGAAGGAGCGTCGCAATACTCCGCGATCACGGAACACGCGTCTGGCGGCAATCCACTCATTTTTCAAATACGTTGCGCTCCAGGAACCTGCCTTTGGCGCCGTAGCTCAACGGGTGCTGGCGATCCAGAGCAAACGCTACACCAAGAAACCCGTGGACTTCCTCACCCGTGTCGAGGCCGAAGCCTTGCTGGCCGCGCCCAATCAGGGGACATGGTCTGGGCGCCGTGACCGGATGCTGCTCCTGCTGACATTACAAACGGGGCTCCGGGTGTCGGAGGTCGTTGGCTTGCATTGGCAGGAGGTCGCTTTGGGAACTGGCGCTCATGTGCGTTGCACAGGGAAAGGACGGAAGACTCGCTGCATCCCGCTGCGCAAAGAAAGTATCGCGGCACTGCGCGCGTGGTTCAGAGAACGGGGCGGTCAGCCCACCGACGCCCTCTTCCCCAATGTACGGGGCCAACCATTGAGTCGGGACGGTATCGAGGATCTCCTCGCCAAACATCTGGCGCGTGCGCGTCTGGCGTGTCCCTCCCTCAAGACCAAGCAGGTCTCGGCACATGTGCTGCGGCACACCACCGCTATGGATCTCCTGCAACACGGTGTTGACCGTTCGGTCATCGCGCTTTGGCTGGGACATGAATCGATGGAGACCACGCAGGTGTATCTCCACGCCAATTTGCAACTCAAGGAGCAAGCACTTGCCAAAACCGAGCCATTCGCAGGGCAATCACGCCGTTACCGTCCACCAGATCGACTCTTGGCCTTTCTCCAGAGCCTCTGATAATGCCGAGTCACAAAGATCAAAAAGGGGCGATTCCTCAGCTATTTGAGGAATCGCCCTGACAACTCGGCATTATTCAATACCCGGCCCAAAACCCTTTATGCCGAGCTCGGCATAAGG
>CAVWHM010000007.1:0-12900 GCA_963754775.1 uncultured Verrucomicrobiae bacterium | reverse complement strand
AGATGAAAAAATCCGGCGGCGGTTGAGTGTCGAAAGCATCAGGATTTGATCACGTCAATTTTGGTCGGTGTCATCATTTCCTTGCCGCCCTTTTCTTTGACGGTGCCGGTGACCGTGACTTTTTCAGAACTGCCGCCGCAAATCGGGTCGTGCGCGGCCTTGCTCACGTCATTTTGTTTCAGATAATAGTTCACGGTGTTCGTGCCTTGCATGACTTGCACGACGTTCTGGCACGATTTGGTTTCGTGCAGCGTGCATTTGGCACAAACCATCGTGCCGGTGATGGTGACTTCCTTGTTCGCACTGTCGGCGGCCAGCGCGCGCGTGGTTAATCCCGCCAGCAAAATTCCAGCGGCCAGAGTTAAGGTGATTTTTTTCATGGTTTTTTTGATTCAGGTTTACGGGGTATAAGACATCACGTTTAATGATTCTGTTCAATCAAATTAATTCGTCGTTTTTTGTGTGGCGAACAATTCGGCGATGACGATTTGAAATTCGGGGATCAATTTTTCCGTCAACATCTCGCTGCCGGCCAGGATGCCTTTCAAGGCCAGCCCCCATTCCGTGCTGTGGTAAATTTCCACGTTGTCGTAGCGCGGGTCCACCATCCACAACCGCGGCACCCGGATCTTTTCGTAGAGCTCCTTTTTGACGACTGTGTCGGTGCGGTGGTCGTCGCGGCTGATGATTTCCACGGCGAGCCAGAGTTTGCCGGTGGCGACCGTCACGAGCGCGAGGTCGGGACAAATCGCCGTGGAGCGGGAAACCTGGACTCTCGTGCGCGGCGCCAGCAATTGCGTGCTGGGCAGGTTCGCCACGCTCGCCGTCATCACCGCGTGCAGCCGGTCGCAAATCGATTCGTGGCGATCGCCCGGCGCGGAACGCGGCAGTGACGCCCCATCGAGAATCTCTTCATACGGCCGGTTCACAGGCATCAGCAAAGCAGCGATTGGCGCGGACGGCAAGCGGTGTTTTTTATTCAAAACAGAACTTGCCACCACCCCCACCAGCAAGTACAGTTTGTGCTCTTTTGAAATATTTATGGCAGTAAAAATTCGCATGAAGCGCGTCGGAGCCAAGAACGCTCCGTTTTTCCGCATTGTGGTGGCCGACAGCCGCAGCCCACGCGATGGCAAGTTCATCGAGGAACTTGGCTCGTATCAGCCGTTGAAAAAAGGCGATAATTTCACCCTTAACCTCGACCGCGCCAAATACTGGATCAGCAAGGGCGCGCAGCCCAGCGACACCGTCGCCAGCTTCCTCAAAAAAGCCGGCAAGGTGGCCGCGGCGGCTTGAATATCATTTTGGGGCGCGATGCAGGAGTTTCTGGAATACGTCGTCAAAGGACTGGTGCAACACGCGGACGCCGTGCGTGTCACGCCGGTGGAGCGCGCGGGCATGACGGTTTATGAGCTCCGCCTGGACAAGTCGGATGTGGGCAAGATCATCGGACGGCAGGGCGTAACGATCAACGCGATCCGTTCGTTGTTGCTGGCTGGCAGCGCCAAGAAGGGTTTGCGCTGTTCCGTGGAGATTGTCGAGGAGAGTCGTGGTCAAGTAGTCAGTAGTCAGTGGTCGGCAGCAGCGCGCGAATTGTTTTACTACGGACTACTAACTACTGACTACGGGCGAATGAAGATTGACGTGCTCACTTTGTTCCCGGCGATGTTCGCCGGGCCGCTTGACGAAAGCATCGTCAAACGGGCGCGCGCAGCCGGTCTGTTGGACCTGAAAATCCACAATCTGCGCGACTGGGCGCACGACCGGCACAAGACCGTGGACGACCGGCCGTTTGGCGGCGGACCGGGAATGCTGCTGAAACCGGAACCGCTCTTTGAAGCGATCGAAGGTTTGAAGCGCGAAAAGACGCGCGTGATTTTGTTGTCGCCGGCCGGGCGGCAATTCAATCAGGCCATCGCCCGCGAACTGGCGGAACAGCAGGATTTGCTGCTCGTCACCGGCCATTACGAAGGTTTTGACGAGCGCGTGCGGGAAAAACTCGCCGACGACGAGTTGTCCATCGGCGATTACGTGCTGACGAACGGCGCGTTGCCCGCGATGGTGGTGATTGACGCGGTGGTGCGGCTGCTGCCCGGGGCGCTGGGCGATGACGCAAGTTCGTACGACGAATCGTTCAGCCACGGGCTGCTGGAATATCCACAATACACGCGGCCGGCGGAATTTCGCGGGATGAAGGTCCCGGACATTCTGGTGTCCGGCAACCACGCCGAAATTGAGAAATGGCGGCGCGAACAGGCGAAGTCGCAGACAAAAAAACGCAGACCGGATTTGTTGAAGTGAAGCGTGAAACGTGAAACGTGAACAGAAATCGGCAGATTCACATTTCACGCATTACGCATCAAAGAGAATTTATGAACCAGGCATTACAGGAAAAAATTGAATCGGAGCAGTATCGCAAAGATAAAACCGATTTTGCGGTGGGCGATAGCGTGCGCGTGCATACCAAGGTCGTCGAAGGCGACAAGGAACGCATCCAGATTTTCGCGGGCGTCGTCATCGGCAAACGCGGACGTGGTCTGAACGAAACCTTCACCGTGCGCCGCATCAGCTACGGCGAAGGCGTCGAGCGCGTGTTCCCGCTGCATTCGCCGCGCGTGGACAGGATCGAGGTCGAGCGCAAAGGGGAAGTCCGCCGCGCCAAACTCACCTACCTGCGCAAACGCCTCGGCAAGGGCGCCACCCTCGTGCGGGAGAAGGAAGACAAGGCGGCTGCCGAACCGGTGGCGGCGAAGTAATCCGGAAGTTCTCGATAAAACGGGGCTGATTAGCCTCGCTTTTTTTTCTGTTATTTCCGAACGGACTTGCTAAACTGGGCACACTATGCGCCAGCTTGCCGTTCAATTCCTGGATCAGGGGTTTCACCGTGTACTGTTCGACGCCATGCCGATGCCGGTGTTCGTCGTGGACAAGGACATGTGCATCTTCGACTACAACGTGGTGGCGGCCCGGCTGTTGAGGAAGGACAAAAAACTCGTAATCCGGCGGCGCAGTGGAGAAGTGTTGAACTGTGTACATTCGATGGAAGGCCCTAAGGTCTGCGGCAGCACTCCGGCCTGTCGTGATTGTGTGGTGCGCAAGTCCGTGCGGAGTGCGGCGCGAGGCCGTCGTGTCACCCGTCAATGGGCGCAAATGGAACTGGTTCGCAAAGGGCGGGTTGCCAAAGTGAAATTACGGGTGAGTTGCCAGCCATTCACCTACGGCCGGAGCTCATTCATTCTTTTGATTCTTGAAGGCTTGAACGACTGAGTCAGCGGACAAATTCCCTCCGGCGGGGCTTTGGTCATGTTGGGCCGTGCTTTAATTGTTTGAACCTGCGCGCTGCTGCCGCCTGCGCGAGCTGTTGCTTTACAAACTCACCGAAGATCGTCGGCTCATACTGCCAATTTTTAATCAACGTGGGTCCGGCGGCGGGGTGCAAATCCCACGCCGTCCAGTGGAGTTTGCGTTTTTGGGCGTACTTCATCAGATTGTTGGCGTAAGCAAGGCCGTTTGTCCCGCCAAAGCCGCGTCCGCCAAAACCCCATTCGCCCATGTACACCGGATATTTTGAACTGACATCGCCAAAGTTCCTGTCCCAGTTCTTTTTGGTCGGGTAAGGATGTGTTTCATAAACAAAATTCGCGCCTTTGATTCCATAACCATGCAGCACGCCGCTCAAATCATAACCCCAATCCAGTCCGCTGACGGTCACCAGATTTGTTGCTCCGGCCGCTCGAACCGTATCGTAAAGTTTTTGCAAACCCACGGCTTCGTAAGTGACCACGCCCTGGTCTGGATTCCAGCGTGCCGGTTTGTCGCTGGCCGTTCCGCCATCCCGCCAAACCGCAAACGGCACGTCATGCGGTTCGTTGTAGAGTCCGAAAATGACATTCGGCTGATTTCTGTAATGCGTGGCCATGTCCTGCCAGAAATCAACCGAATGTATGTCCGGCATATTATGCTGGCCGAGCCTGCCGCCTTCATTCATCCACTTGCCGCAGTCCGACCAGTGCAAATCCAGATCAATGTAAATGTGCGCCGCCGCGCAGGTGTCCACCAGCTTGTCCACAAGGGCGCGATAGGCCGCGCCGCCGTCGGCTTGATTCGTCATTTTGCCAAACCAGCGGTCCTGCGCCAGCGGCAGGCGGATGAGATTCACTTTCCAATCATTGATGGCGCGGTTCACGGATTCCTCGACGTGGTCGCCACCGTTCGACCATTCGAGCGAGGCGATGTTGACGCCGCAGAGACAGACTCGTTTGCCGCCGGCGTTGAGCACCTTCTTTCCCTTGGCGTGCAGACTCATCGGGTCAAGCTTGGGATCAACCGGCCGGGTCTGGCTCACCATCAGTCCGTTTCCGGCTGTCTGGCCGTTTCCCGTCGACTGAAACAACACGACCAATCCCAACGCCACCAGCGTTGCCTTTAGAAGGCTCAATTTTTGCATGGGTACCTTTTAGCAGTTGGTGTGGGAGAATATCAAACGCAAATTTCAGTGACAGCTCCCGGTAAATTTCCAATGCACCCGGGCCGAAGCAAACCAGAATCACCTTCTCCACCAATTGGGTCCGTTCCAGAAAATGTCTTGTCTCGCGCACCGCAATCCGCGCCGCGCGGTCCATCGGAAAACCATACGCGCCGGTGCTGATGGACGGAAACGCCACGGTTTTGATGCCATGCCCGGCGACGAGCGCGAAGCAGCTTCGATAGCAGCTCGCGAGCAGTTCATCCTCACCGTGGTTGCCGCCGTGCCACACCGGACCGACGGTGTGAATGACCCATTTCGCGGGGAGTTTGTAGCCGCGCGTGATTTTGGCCTGGCCGGTGGCGCAGCCGCCGAGCGCACGGCATTCCGCCAGCAATTCCGGGCCGGCGGCGCGATGAATGGCGCCATCCACACCGCCGCCACCGAGCAACGTCGTGTTGGCCGCATTCACAATCGCGTCCACGCGCTGTTGCGTGATGTCGCCCTCAACCAAGGCGATGCGACTGAAAACCGGCAAGTTGGTCATGGCTTGTTCTTAAACACAATCCGTCTGTTCCGCAACGGACCCGGCGGCGGGTCAATGACGAGGGAAACAGGAATGGCATATCCGGTTAATACCAATAAATTGGGTGGTTTGTTTCTCAAATCACGGCGTGAGTTCGAGCCGGTAGAACCGTTGCGTGAAGTTTGTGGCCTGCGTGTCGGTGAACTGCCAGACGCCGTTTGTGCCGGCTGTGTTCGTCGCGATGGATTGCCAACTGCCGGGTAAAGTGAGGTTCGTCGTCGTTTCCAAGATGTAGGTGTAGCCGGACGCGCCGCCGAGGCTCAAGGTCACGCTGCCATTGCCCGCCACGACACCGGTGATGAGCGGCGTGGTGTCGGGTGCGGGCGCGATGGCGACGGTCTGGAAATTGGTGCCGCCGAATCCATCGGTGATGGTGCCGGTGAACTGGTCGGCGACGTTGTTGGAGTTGAAATAGACGAGCGCGGTGCCGGTGTTGGTCAAGGTAATTCCGTTGGTGCTGACGCTGACAGCGGCGAGCGAAACGGTATCACCGTCAACGTCGCTCCAGTGCGTGGCGAGGTCGGCGATGGGAATGACCAACGTGAAACTGGCGGTGTTGGTGTAGAAGGCCGGAGTCGCCACCGGCGGATGGTTGGTGACGACTTGCGCGAGCGAGTTGGTGGCCGACAGATAACTGGCGTCGCCGGAATAAACGGCGGTGACAGAATTCGTGCCGCGCGGCAACGAGGAAATGTTGGTGCTGACGGCAGCGCCAGCGACAACCGGCTCCGTGTCGAAGGCGACGCCGTTGGTGAAAAATTGAACGGTGCCGGTGGCGTTTGTCGGCGTGGTGGCGGCGGTGAAATTCACGTTGTCTTTGAAGCCGGACGGATTTTCCGAAGAAGCGAGGGCGACGGTTGAAGAAAGCAAATTCACCGTGAGCGTGGCGACGACGCTGGTGGAAGAACCGCCGGACGCGGTGGCGACGACGGAATAATTTCCCGCCGCCGCCGATATTGAGATTGGACAGCGTGAGCGTGCTGTTGGTCTGCGCGGTGAGCGTGGCGTTGTTGAAATACCACTGGAACGCGAGCGGCGTGCAAGCCGTGGCGGCGACGCTGAAAGTCGCGGTTGAGCCGATGAGGTTGGTCTGGCTTTGCGGCTGGCTCAAGATCACCGGCGGCGTTTGATCCTGCACGACAATCGTATTCGTCGAGTAGGCGGCGTTGCCGGATGAGTCCTTGACGGTGATGACGACGACATTGGTTCCCAGCGGCAAAATCGCGGTGTTGGTCGGGATTTGCGAAATCGTGAGCGCGCCGGACAAATCGGTGGCGAGAATGAAATTGGTCCCGGTCACGTCGGGCATCGCCGCGCTGCAATTCGTATTCGCCGCCAAAACGAGGTTGGTGAAGCTCCACAGAATTGTCGGCGGCGTGGTGTCGCGCACGATGACGGTGCGCGTGGCGGTGTTGGTGTTGCCGTTGCCGTCGGTGGCGGTGTAAGTCAGCGTGTTCGTGCCGAGCGCGTTGGTGTTGACGCTGCCGCTGACGACTGACGGGCACAACGCCCATACAGAGGTCATTGGCCGTTGCGCCGGGATCGGTGAAGGTGCTGCCGAGTTCGACGTAAATGGGATTGCCGCCGTTGAGCGTGATGACCGGCGCAAGCGTGTCGAGAACGGTCACGACGGCGTTGCTGGTGACGCTGCCGTAGAGATTGGTGACGATGACGGTGACGGTATGATTGGGCAGATGGAGATTGGTGAGCGAGAAGCTGGTGTTGGTCGCGCCGGCCACCGGCGAACCATCCAGGCTCCACTGAATGCTCAACGGCGGCGTGCCGGTCGCGGTGACGGCGAACGTGACGTTGTTGCTGCCACACTGGACGGTGCGGTTGGTGAGCGAGGAACTGGTGATCGTCGGCGGCAGCGCGACGGTCAGGGTGGCGACGCTGCTGGTCATCGCGCCAAAGCTGTTCGTCACGGACAAATTGTAATTGCCGCTGCTGTTGGTCGTGACGGCGGTGAGCGTGAGGACATTACTGGTTGCGCCGGAGATGCCGGTGCCGTTGACGAGGTTGGTGCTGTTTTTGCGCCATTGATAAACGAGCGGGGTCGAGCCGCTGACGGTCGCGCTGAAAACGGCGTTGCCACCGGACAAAATGGTCAGGTTGGCGGGCTGTGCAGAAAACGCGGGCGCAAAACCGACGGTCAAAACCGCGACGCTGCTGGTCACGGAACCGTAGATGTTGGTGACGATCAGGCTGTAATTGCCGGAGTTGTTGGTCGTCGCCGCCGCGATGGACAACACGTTGCTCGTGGTGCCGGAAATATTTCCGCCAGCCGGCAGGTTGGTGCCGTTGAACAGCCACTGGTAAACTCAACGGCGACTGGCCAGTGACAGTCGCACCGAACGTGAGGTTGGCGCCGTTGGTCACGGTCTGGCTGGATGGCTGGGTGATGAAGTATGGCACAGGGAGCGGCGCGAGGGCGTTAATCAGGTTCGTTCCGTTCGGTGTGCCAAGGCCGGTGCAAAGGTCGTAGCCGTTTGTGGCATAAAACAAATTCGGACTGCTTGGCCACGTGTTGTTGCCGGTTGTGACATCGTGGAAACACACGGCATAGTTTGCCCCCGCAGCAATGGCGTAGATGGCCGGATTGATGAATCCAACCCTTGACTCTCCGTCGGCCGCCGCCTGCTGGTTGACCAGCGCCATGAAACCAGCCCACAACGGCGCGGCACAACTCGTGCCGCCAAATTCGCCGCTGGTGCCGTTGCCGTATGCGACATAAACATTGTCAGCGGTCAAAGCCACGTCGGGAATATTCCGAAGACTGGTCGAGCCGCCTCGGCCTGCCATATTGTTCACGTTCGTCTGCCAGCTTGGAATGGAATAATAGCTGCTGATGCCGCCACTGCTGCCGACATAACCGCCCGCATTCGAATCATAACCCCAGTTCCAAACTGTCTCCGAACTGTAGGCGGCGTTTGCGCCAGTCGTCAAAGTCGTTCCGCCCACTTGCGTGATGTATGGGTTGCTGGCTGGCGTATTGGCCAATGACTTCTTGTCAACTCCGTTGACCGATCTTGCACCGGTGGTGTAAGCCTCGCTGTCGCCGGACGCGTTGAAAAAGGATTGTCCCACCGCAGCCATGTTCTTGAAAATAGTGTCCGTGGTCGTGCTCGGCCCGCCGCTCCAGCCCCAGGAACAGCTCAAATTGTTCACCGTGTTGCTGCTGGCTAACATCGCGTTCAAGATGTCGTTGGGGATGAAATTGTTTGGATTTCCCTCAAAGACGACAATTTCAGCCAATCCCGGCGCGATGGCCATGGCCATCTCGATATCCAGTGAAACCTCGGGATTGCCGCTATTGGCGCCGGTGGTCGGCACGCCGTTGAAACTGTCCAGCAAAACGGTCTGGATGACAATGTTGGTCCGCCCGTTTCCCGCCGCCGTCGCATAAGCGGCGATGTCGTTGGAATAAAAACCATCGGCCTCAAACAGCCCGACTGTTTGTCCGGCACCGGCCAACGTCGCGCCCGGCACATAGGCGTTGCGAAAATCGTTGCCAAAATAGGCGCCGGAACTGTCCGGAGCGGAACCATTTCGGGGCCTGGCTTTCGCCACCACCGCCGCATCCATCCGATGCAGCCTCGGGTGCGGCCGCCGAAAAATCGCTTAAGCCTTGAATATCAACCACGGGCAAAGCCGCGTCCACCGTCGGCTCCGTGTCCGGCGCAAAAAAATCGCGCGCTTCCGTCGGATGCCGGTAAGTGCGCAACGTGACGTGAAACGCCTGCTCGACGTTTGACACGCTGCCTTCCACATCCAGCACCACGCGGTTCGGATATGTGCCGGCGACCGTCAGGCCGTTCGCCTCCGCAAATCTTGTGACCGCCTGATAATCCTGTTCCGTCGGCCCGAAGCGCGCCGTGAATTCCGGCGGCGTGAGAAATTTATGAAAATTGGTGCTGCGCGGATCGTAAAGCTGCCGGAGCAATTCATCCAGCACCGGCCTGATTCCGCAGCGGCAAACCGATGGCGAGGCAAAGATGATTGGTCGCCGGCAAACGGCCTTTCGGCGTCAGCCCCGCCACCACCGACGGCACATGGCCGGGCAACATCACCCGATCCGGCGCTGCCTGTGTGTTCCCGCTGGATGCCACTGCGAACAGCAAAAACAAGAGCACATAACTCGCCTCTTTTTTGGTGAACACCATCATTCAAAAATTATACCATATCTCCAAGCTCCAAACCCGGCGCGGGCATCCTGAAATCTAAGCGGTTTCCATACCAAGTCAAACGCTCAGCCTGGCTTGGCCTCTATTAGAAGTTTATGAAAGCAGACCTGCGAATTTCCATCATGGATTATCACCGGAACAAAAACCCAAAAATCCAGCTTGTTCACTCCCCTTTTTGCTTCCCCCGCTTCTGAGTCAGGAAGAATGGCGCACCGTCACATGAGAACAAAACCGCCGCCGAGCATGCAATATTTTTGGATACAGAAAATTTCCCCCTGGCCCCGGGAAACCGGGTCCCCATGGACCCACCGGCGACCCGGCCAGGTCCCCAGGCTTTGGGATCGATGGATCCGGATTCAATCGGGGACCGTGTGGCCAGGGTATCCCGGCGCCGGTGCAGGCCATGGGCTCGGGGTTCGGTGTGGCCGGTGCAGGCCATGGGCTCGGGGTCCGTGTGATTCGGCGTCGCCGCGTTACATGTAATGAGGGATACATGGCGCCGGGGATCCGGCTGCAATAGATCCCGAGCATCCTGGACCCCTGTCGATTTAACATAATATCGATTTAACATAATATTGTGGCCGGCCTTGATCATGAAACCCGGCCACACCGGCCACACCGGCCAGGATCGATTCGAGTTAGCGCACTGGCCCAATGGGATCTAATGGCGCCACCGGCCACCATGGCGAGTCCATGCGATCCATGGTCACTACTGTGACAGTGTGACTCCGCGTGCGAGGGGTTGACAATTTATAAATTGATAAGGGTAAACCCTATAAAAAGAGAGAGGTTTAAAAACGCTTCCGCGCGCGGGAGTCACGTTGTCACAGTCAAAACCGCTTTAAACCCGCTGGGTTAGGGTAAGCACCTATAAAAAATATTTTGAAAAGTAGTTGACCCGCTGGGATATATCCGTGATATGATGCACTCACGGCCAGCGAATCGGCCGGGTAACCCGTAACAGTGAAAGTAAACACCATGAAACACAATCAACACAAATTAACGTACATCGATATGCACCCTGCACCGGTCGACCAGGACCCGCCTGCCTGGATGATCTGGCTTGGTGCAGCCCTGGCCCTGGCCGGGGTTTATCTGGTTCTAGTCTGCGTATTTTCGTTTTGATCTCAGGAGTTCCCACCATGTACCTCACCATCGACAACGCTTCACAGTTTCGCGACGAGTTCCGCCAGCACGGCCGGGGCGATCAATTGAGTTACGAGGCCCTGGGCCTACTCTTCGACTACCTGGAGGAGGCAGACCCTCAGTATGAATTGGACGTCGTCGCCCTGTGCTGCGAGTACAGCGAGGAGACCGCCGAGCAGGTGGCCGCCAACTACTCGGTCGACGTCTCAGAGTGCGACCCTGAGAACGAGGACGATTTGCGCACGGTTGTTTTGGAGTACCTGCACGACAATACCTCAGTGGTCGGGACCACCTCGACCGGCTCGATCGTCTACGCTGCTTTTTAACCCAGGAGAACCACCATGATCACCCTTCAATTCAAGACCACTCGCCTCACCGTCACCGAGGCCAACGCGGCCAAGTACCGCGCCATCATCGACTCTGGCAAGCTGCCGAAAAACGAAAATGCCAAGCTCGACACCGATCCGCCGCGCATACCCCAGGTTCTGGCCAGGCATGACGACGGCAAGATCTTCCTGACCATTTTGCCAAGCTCAACGGCGCCGGCCTGCACCCAATCAAGTACACCCACGCCGACAGGGAAGCCCCGAGCCTGGACGCCACCCATCCCGAGGTCCTGGAGGAGATGGACCCCACTACGTCGAGCAGCCGCGCGCCGTCAAGGCCAGCAAAACGCCGGCCAGGACCCGCTGAGCTTCGCCTGGCCTTGTCCTGCATCCTGGACGTGGAGCCCGACCCGCAAGCCAGCGTTCACGACCTCTGGCTCGCCTTGGGTGAGACCGCAAGATCGCCAAGCAATGTTGGAGGCCTGAGCCATGCGCCACCACTACCCCGAAACCGTGGTGCGCGTCATGCGCCCCCAGATCCTGGCCGCCACCCTGGCAGCCTTGCACCATTACCGCCACCGGCATGACGGCCGGGGATCGACTGCTGCCCGGTACCGGGTGGCCGAGGTCAAGCGCCTGGACCTGGCCAGCGGTTACAGCCAAGCAGTCAATCGACGAACTCAATGAGGTGCTCAATGCGACACACTGAAGCCGAGTACATCAACGCCGGCGCCGCTTACGAGAGGGCGCCCACGCCTGACAGCGCACGCGCCCACGCGCAGGTCATCCGGGTGATGCTGCAAGCCGAGAGCCCCGACGATCACGCCTACGCGCGCCACCTGGTGGAGCAGGGCAGGACCGAGGCACGCAGGGCGCCCCTACGCGCGAGGGCTAAGCAATGAGCCCCTACGCCCCCACGCGCCCCATGCTGCCCAGGATGCCGCCCCGGTTCGCCCGGTGGCTCACGCCTGGGGAGAACCCGTTCACGGCCGACGCTGAGCACCTGCACACGTTCGCTCAACTCGTGCGACTCGCTGAGGTGGACCTATGACCACGCTACCCGACTGGATGGCGCCCACGCCTACGCGCACCCGTAAGCGCCCACGCGCCTCAAGCCTGAACCCGCCCCCACGCGCCAAGCCACGCCCGAGCCCCGGTACAACATACCCCAACTCGAGATGCTGACCCTGCGCCGGGGCTACGGCCTTAGCGCTGCCGCCATGGCGCGCTACATGGGCGTGCCGGTGTACACCTATAGGAAGTGGGAGGCCGGTACGCGCGAGCCCACCGCGTCGGTGGTACGCCTGCTCGAGGTGCTCTCACTGATCCACACCCACGCGCCTAAGCTGCACAACCAACTGATTCAAGAGGCTAAAAAATGAACGAAGATTACGACTACAACTTAGAAGAACTGCGCCAGGAAGTAACTGCTGAAAAACGCTATTACAACCGGCTTATCCGGCATCCTGACCCGCAAGACCCTGATTATCCAGAACTGGAAGATGATGATGAATAACTGGCCTTTTCCATTAACGCCATTGCCTAATAAGCCTGGCGAGCCTAAGTTTAACCCTGAAAATTTTGAGGAGGCTCCATTTTGAAAACCACACTAAACAAAATTAGAGAACATAGCCCTTGCTATTACGGATGGGAAAAGCTGTTAAAGCACCTTGGTAAAACCAAAGCAGACGACGAGCCATTAGGTATCACAACTATTTTAGATAGTAATGGGTTTGAAGATGCTTTGTGGTGTCTGAGGGCGGTCGAAGGCCATGATCGTGAAATTAGACTTTATGCTGTTTGGTGCGCCAGACAAGTGCAGCATTTGATGACTGACCAGAGAAGTCTTGATGCGCTGGACGTTGCAGAGCGATATGCGAATGGTCAAGCAACAGACGGTGAATTGTCTGCTGCGAGGTCTGTTGCGCAGGAGGCTGCGTGGGATGCTGCGTGGGATGCTGCGTGGGCTGCTGCGGGGGCTGCTTCGGGGAATCCTGTGGGGATTGCTGCGAGGGCTGCTGCGAGGGCTGCTGCGAGGGCTGCTGCGAGGGCTGCTGCTAAAAAAGCCCAAGAAATAGAACTACGCCGAATTTGCGGGGTAACACAATGACACTAACGGAAAAAAAAATCAGAGACCTTTGCAGCCACTATGCTGACTGGTATCCATCTGTTTCCCAAATTCGTGAGTTGATT
>CAVWHM010000006.1:0-52699 GCA_963754775.1 uncultured Verrucomicrobiae bacterium | reverse complement strand
CCCTGCGCGCCGCCATGCGCCGCAGCAGCGGCGCACCCACCAATTACACAAACTTTTCCACCGCCGCGCGGGATTGCTCCGGTGATTCGTGCAAAATCGCCCGCCAGCCGCGCGCCGCGCCCGCCGCGACATTTTCCGGCCGGTCGTCCAGATAAACAATGTCCCCGCCGCGCCGGTCGGCCAGTTTTTCCAAGGCCTCGTAAATCTTCGCGTCCGGCTTCATGGCGCCAACTTCACAGGAAAAAATGTAGCCATCGAAATCTTTGAAAAACGGAAAGTTCCGGCGGATGTGCTCGATGGCGAGGTCGTTGGTGTTCGAGAAGATATAAGTCGGAACGCCGCGCCGGCGCAATCCGGCGTGAAGTTCAATCATCGGCGGAATTTCCGTGAAAATGTCCGCGAAAAATTCGCCGAATTCCTCGAAGGTGCCGTGAAACCCGATAGCCTGCCGCGCCTGCTCAAAGAATTCCCGCCGCGTCACCAGGCCGAGTTCGTATTTTACGGTGATGCCGGAATCGCCGATAAAACTGTTGACGCTGCCGGGCGGCATCGTGCTGCGCGCGGCAATTTTGCGCGCGGCGATCGAGTAATCGAAGTCCACCAAAACCTTGCCGAGATCAAAGGCGACAATCGTATTCACAGCATTTCCCTGCGGCCTTCCAACGCGCGGCTCAGTGTCAATTCGTCGGCGAATTCCAGTCCGCTGCCGGCCGGCAAACCGTAGGCGATGCGGGAGATTTTCAGTCCCTTGCGGGTCAGCCGTTTGGCGAGGTAATGGCTTGTGGCGTCGCCTTCCACGTCCGTCCCCAGCGCGATGACGATTTCCCTGATCGGCTCCTGCTTCAGCCGTTTTTCCAGTTCCGCGATGCGCAAATCTTCCGGTTCGACGCCATCGAGCGGCGAGATTTTCCCGCCGAGAACGTGGAACTTGCCGCGATACGTGCCGGATTTTTCGACGCTTAATATGTCCACCGCGCGCTCAACCACGCACACGAGCGATGCGTCGCGGCGGGTATCGGCGCAAATGGAGCAGGGGGATTTCTCGGTCAACGCGCCGCAGGTCGTGCAAAACTGGATTTTTTCACGGGCATGAACAATCGTGTCGGCGAGTTGCTTCACCGCCGCGGAATCCGTTTGCACAAGCTGCAACGCGATGCGCTCGGCGGAACGCGGCCCGACGCCGGGCAACCTGTTCAGTTCGGCGATGAGGGCGGTGATGGAATCGGGAAGGGCGGGCATGGAATGACGAATGACTAAGCACTAATGACGAAGGAATTATCAAACCATAATGACGAATCCTCCACAGCGGCCTCGTGGATTTTGGTTTTGGTCATTCGATATTCTTTAGTCATCAAGATTTCGTTATTAGTCATTTTCCAGGCATTTCAGCCAAACCCCGGCAGGTTCAATCCCGCGGTGACCTTGCCCATTTCGGTGTTGGAAATCTCCTTGGCCTGGCCGAGCGCCTGGTTTGCCGCGGTCACAATCATGTCTTCGAGCAACTGCGCGTCGGACGGATTGAGCGCCTGGGGATCAATTTTGACGGAGGCAATGCTGCCGTCGCACTTGGCGGTGACCTTGACCGCGCCACCGCCGCTGGTGGCCTCGACAGTGCGCGCGGCAAGTTGCGCCTGTACCTGTTCCATTTGCTGCTGCATCCGCGCAGCCTGTTTCATGAGTTTGCCGATGCTGGACATAAATTGGGGTTCTGGGTTTTTGGTTCCGGGGAAAATCAAGCGCGGACTTCGACAATCTGGCCTTTGAAAATTTCCAGCGCCTTTTGAATCAAGGGGTCGTTCTTGAAGTCGTTTTTGCTGAAGGGAACGGGTGCCGGTTTTCCCTTTGCCGCCGGTGCCGAAGACGCGGAAGCCCCGCCTTCATTTTGCCTCGGCGCGGTTGGGACGGCGGACATAGTTGGAGACGATTGCGGCGCGCGGACGGCAGATGCTTCGCTTTTGACAAATTTAACCTGTGCGTTGGCATGGCCAAGCTCGCCGAGCTTGGTCTGGAGCAACGTGTGATTGCGCGCGTTGTCTACGAGACCAAGATGATCCTCGAATTCGGGGTCGAAGCCGATGGTCAGGATGTTTTTCTCAAACGAAACCGGGTTTGCGTCCACGAGATAGCTGCGCGTGAACGGGCTGACGCGGCCAACGGCTTCAATCAGTTTTGCCCACAACCCGGCCAGGTCGGCGGAAACCGGAGCGGTTCGGCCAGCGCGGCGGGGGCTGGGAGCGGCAGTCTCTGGTGCGGCGCGTGCTGTTTGCTTTCGGGTTCGCGCCGGGCCGGTGGCCGGCGCTGAGCGGCTTCGCAGTATTTTCACGACCGCGGGGACTGGCAGCCGGAGACCCCCGCGACGCTTGTGCCGCCGCCGCGCAACGAGTTCAATTGTTTCAAAACTGAATCGAGGCTGATGGCGTTGCGCGCTTCGATGGCCTTGAGCAGGGTGACTTCGAGCAGGATTTTCCTGGACGCGGCATCGCGCAGGCGAAGTTCGGAATCGGTGAGGACTTCGAGTATGCGCGTGAGCGACCCGGTGTTGGCCAGCGAAGCTTGTTCCTTGAGCGCCGCAACTTCGGTTTCGGAGACTTCCAGCAAATTCAGGTCGCCGCGCGAGACCTGGAAGATGAGCAGGTTGCGGAAATGATTCAGCAAATCGCCAAGCAACCGTCCGAGATCCTTGCCGTTTTGTGCCAGTTCGTTCAACTCGGTCAGCGCGGTTTGAATTTCACCGGCCAGCACGGCCTGGCTCAAGCCCAGAACCTGGCCTTGCGCGGCGAGGCCGAACATGGACAGCACGTCCGCCTCCTCGATTTTTTCGCCGCAAAAGCTGATCAGCTGGTCGAGCGTGGATTCGGCGTCGCGCATGGCACCGTCCGCGCCGCGGGCGATGGCGTGGAGCGCGGTTTCGTCAATTTTCACCTTCTCCAGCTTTGCGATGTGGGCGAGGTGTTTGGTGATGAGCGCGCCGGGAATCCGGCGCAGGTCGAAACGCTGGCAGCGCGAGAGGATCGTCGGCAGGACCTTTTCCGGGTCGGTCGTGGCAAACATGAATTTCACGTGCGCCGGCGGTTCTTCGAGCGTCTTGAGCAGCGCGTTGAACGCCGCCGTCGAGAGCATGTGAACTTCGTCAATGATGTAGATTTTGAATTGCGAATTGGCGGGCGCGTATTTGCAGGTCTCGCGCAGCTCGCGGACCTGTTCGACGCCGTTGTTGCTCGCGCCGTCAATTTCCAGAACATCGAGCGAGCGGCCTTCGGCAATTTCAATGCAGCGCGGGTCCTTGTCGTCAAAATTGATTTTCGGTCCGCCGGCACAGTTCAGGCATTTGGCGAAAATGCGGGCGATGGTCGTCTTGCCGGTGCCGCGCGGGCCGCAAAACAGATAGGCGTGTGCGATGCGCTTTTGTTCGATGGCATTGGCAAGCGTCTGCGTGACGTGCTCCTGCCCGATCACGTCGGCGAACCGTTGCGGACGGTATTTTCTGGCGATTACTTGATAAGCCATGTTCGATTTTCTTTTTACGATTTACGAGTCGGGGTTCATTGCGCCGGCAATCGTAAATCCAAAATCGTAAATCGTAAATTCAGAATGCCAGGGTGACCACGGCAGATGTCGAGCAGACTACCGTTGCTGCCTTCCGGCCCTGGCGGGGTTCGTAAGTCCACATTCCATGGGCCCTGGCGAAGGGAATTTGCCGCACCTTTCATCGGTTGTCGAGACAAAGCGGTGCCGCGGCGGCACATCGAAAAAAAAGCGCGGCAATTGAAATTTTTGATTCACACCCGCGCGCGGTTTGGATTAAGCTGGCGGCGCGATCATTAAAAAGCAAATGCCCGCATGATGTGGATCGAACAATTACAGTCCGCAAACTGGCTCCGGGCGACCGGCTGCACGCTGGGGGCTTACGTGCTCGGCTGTTTCGCCACCGGCTACTACCTCGTCCGCGCGCGCACCGGCCGGGACCTCCGGGAAATTGAAAGCGGGAACGTCGGCGCGCGCAACGTCGGCCGCGTTCTGGGCAAATCCGGTTTTACGCTGACCGTGCTGGGCGATTTGAGCAAAGGCGCGCTGGCGGTCTGGTTCGCGGCGGAATTCGCCAATCACAACCGGCTGGCCATGGCGCTGGCGACGCTGGCCGTGGTCGTCGGGCACATCTGGCCGGCGCAACTGCACTTTCGCGGCGGCAAGGGCGTGGCCACCTCGTTTGGCGGCGTTGCTGATGTTTGACTATCGGGTCGCGCTGACGATTCTCGTTGTGTTTCTTGCCGGTTTTGTCGTCACGCGGAAAACCCTTTTCCCGGCCATGTTTGTCTATGCCTGCCTGCCGCTGGTGGACTGGTGGTTCAACCGTGACGGTTTGACGGCGACGCTCATGACCGTCCTGGCCGCAATTATTTTGTTTGCGCACCGGCGGAATTTAGCGGAAGAAATAGCAACGTTGCTGGCGCGGCGTGATGTCGCATCCAAACCCGAACACACAAAATTATGAGCACACAGGAACCGTTGGTGTTCAAATGCGCGAGCGAGGATTGGGAATTCGAGCAGATTCACCGGCTCAATTACAAGACCTTCGTCGAGGAAATTCCCCAACATCAGGCGTCTCCGGCCCAGCGGCTCGTGGACAAATTCCACGCCGAGAACACTTATCTGATCTGCCTCAGCCATCAAAAACTCGCCGGGATGCTCGCCGTGCGCGGCAACCGGCCGTTTTCGCTCGACCAGAAACTGCCCAACCTCGACGCCTATTTGCCGGCGGGCCGGACGGTTTGCGAAATCCGGCTGCTGGCCATCGAGAAAAAATTCCGCGGCGCGCAGGTGTTGCAGGGCATTCTCGCCCTGCTCTGGCAGCACGGCGTCGAAAAAGGCTACGACCTCGCCATCATTTCCGGCACCACACGGCAGCAACGATTGTATCAGCACCTCGGTTTTGTGCCGTTCGGCCCGCTCGTCGGCAGCGGCGACGCGCAATTCCAGCCGATGTATGTCACGCTCGAAACGTTCGAGGTGACCGCGCGGGAGTTCTTGCGTTCGTCGCCGGCGCGCTCGTTTCATCCCAGCGCGGTGAATTTTATGCCCGGTCCCGTGGCGGTGCGGCGCGAGGTGCGCCGGGCGTTCGAGCAGGCGCCGGAATCCCATCGCGGCGAAAGTTTCAAAAAGGATTTTCAGTCCGCCAAACAAATCCTCTGCGAACTCGTCCACGCCAAAAACGTCGAGTTGTTCGTCGGTTCCGGCACCCTGGCCAACGACGCCGTCGCCGGGCAATTGTCATTGCTCAAGGGCCGCGGATTGGTTTTGAGCAACGGCGAATTCGGCGAACGCCTCGTGGACCAGGCGCGCCGGTTCAATTTGAAATTTGACACGCTCGCCTTTGACTGGGGCCGGCCGCTGGATTTGGACGCGGTAAAGCGAAAACTTTCCGGCAAGCTTGCCTGGCTCTGGTGCACACATTGCGAAACTTCCACGGGCATTGTGGCCGACCTCAACGCGCTCAAAGCCATGTGCGCCGGGCGCGACGTGAAATTGTGTCTCGACGGCATCAGCGCCATCGGCACGCTGCCGGTGGATTTGAGCGGCGTTTATCTGGCGTCCTGCTCCAGCGGCAAGGGCCTGCGCGCCTATCCGGGCGTCTCGATGGTTTTCTACCACCACGAAATCGCCCCGGCGCCGGACAGGTTGCCGCGCTATCTCGATCTCGGTTATTACGCGGAGGAGGACGGCACGCCGTTCACGTTCTCATCGAACCTGCTCCACGCGCTGCACGCGGCGGTGAAACGGGTGAACTGGGAGAAACGTTTTGCGGAAACGGCCGAATGGTCGGCGTGGCTGCGCTCGCGGTTGACGGAACTCGGTTTCGATTTGATTGGCAACGGCGCGAAAACTTCGCCGGCGGTCGTCACCATTGCGCTGCCGCCGATGATGAACTCGGTGAAAATCGGCGAAGCGATGCAGGAAGCCGGTTATCTCTTGAGCTACAACAGCGGCTATTTGCGCCGGAAAAACTGGATTCAAATCTGCCTTATGGGCGAGTGCACGCACGAGAAAGTTGTCTCCGTGACGAACGCGCTGAACCGCGTCTGCTTCCGTCGGCATGTCTCGGCTCCGGCTCCGGCGGTCGTGGCAGCGAAATAAGAAATCAAACCGCAACTTTGCGGTTTAATAACAGGTTAGGCGACCTTGGGCATATGAGCACCATCAGATCGGCCATAGTCCTCGTGAGATTGCATTCGAGAAGTCAGCAGACTTTTACAGAGCCATCAGACGCCGAATTTTTACCGCCAGATTGGCCGTCCCGTGCTTAGGTGTTATACCGATTGGGATTATGGACTTCTGGGCGTGGTCTATCATTTACAGAAAGGTGAATCAGGCGGCGGTTATTGGCTTCTCATTTGTATTTCCGTTTTGCCTTTTGCGGCATGGGCAGCTCACTATTGGGCGACGAGCCGATTCGACCCGCCGGGGCTGCTCCGTCGCTACACAGTTCGCGTCGAACCAGAGAGCTCTCACCATTACGAGCGCGCAAGGTAGCTCGACGCTCAAATGGTTGCAGGTCACAACGATGTGGAGATTTCCAGATATGGTTTTTCATTTATGGGCAAGAAGACCGACCTTGACCATGCCATTGCGTTGCCGACCGCATCGCTTGGCGGAGATTTGAGCCGATTTATTGAAGACAGAGTTAGAGGGCATGGTGGAGTGGCCGCCTCCTATGGGGTTCATGAATCAAGCGTTAAGTGAAGCGTTTCATTTTTTTCTTAGGATCGCAGAGTGGACTATTCGCCGCTTTTCATCGGCCAGCCTGCCGCCACCATGCCTTTGTAGCCGCCGATGAGCGAGTGGACGTTGCGATAGCCCATTTTTTGCGCAGCATCGCACGTGAGCGCCGACCGGAACCCGCCGCCGCAATACATGATGATTTCCGTCTTCGGATCGGGAAACATTTTTTCCAAATCGCGCTCCAGAATCCCCTTGCCCAGATGCACGGCCTCCACGGCGTGTCCCTTCTGCCATTCGTGGTCTTCGCGCACGTCCAGCAAGACAATCTTCGGATTGGCAGTCAACCGCACGCGCGCCTCGGCAACGCCGATTTCGTTGACCCGCTTTTTTGCGTCGTTCACCAAATTTAGAAATCCGGGCGAATGATCCATGCCGGCAAGTTAGGTCGCGCAAAGCGATGGTCAAACAAATTCCAGCTCGCCCTCATCCTCACCTTCTCCCCGGGGAGAAGGAACAGCTATCGCACGCTTTTGGTTTTTCGGCTGACTGTCCGACAGATCCAGTCGCGCGCATTTTCGAAGAGACGGCGAACGTTTCCCCCTCTCCCAGGGGGAGAGGGCCGGGGTGAGGGCGAGCGTTCAATCTAACTTTTCCCCGCAGGTTTCATCGGCTTGGTGTATTCCGGCAACGGATGTGGCGCGCGAACTTGTAACTCATGGAAGATCGTATCACGGATACTTTGCGCGTTGCGGCGCAGATGCGAATTCCAGAACCGCAGTGTCTTGATGCCGCGCGATTGCAAAAACTTTTCCCGTTCGACGTCGTGTTTTCGCTGGTCGGTGTAACCATGCTGGCTGCCGTCCAGTTCCACATTCAATTCCGCCTCCTCGCAAAAGAAATCCAGATAGTAAATTCCGATGGGATGCTGGCGGCGGAATTTGTAGCCGCTGAACCGCCGGTCGCGCAGCCAGCGCCACATGAGTTTTTCCGCCCAGGTTTCATCCTTGCGAAGCTGGCGGGCGCGTTCGATATGGGCCATGACGGGAATTTAAGGAATGGGGATAAAACGGGGAAGTTGGTTTTTTGGCTCGCCCTCATCCTGACCTTCTCCCCGGGGAGAAGGAACAGCAGTCGCAATTTCCGGTTTTGCGGGGAAGCATCCGGCAAATCCAGCCACGCGAATTTTCAGGTGGGGCAATGACCGATTCTCCTTCTGCACAAATTTCATTGGCAATGCCCGCTTCCATTGGCTTACTCCGCGCGTGTCGCAGCAAAGAAACAACGCCGCCATCGCCGGCAGCCTGTTGCTCGTGGTTTTCCTGTGGGGCGGCAACAATGCTGGAACCAAGTGGCTGGTCGCCGTGTGGCCGCCGATGTGGACCGGCGGCATCCGCTTTCTCTGCGCCGGCCTGCTGTTGCTGGCGGTGTTGCGGTTCACTTCGTGGCTCGGAGAATACCGCCCGCTGACGCCTCCTCAACGGCGGCAACTGTGGTTGCGCGGCGGTCTGTGCCTTGCCGCTTACATTGTCGCTTTCAATTGGGCCTTGCGGCTGACCGCCGCCTCGCACGTGGCGTTGTATATCGGCGCATCGCCGGTCTGGACCTTGTTGTGGGAGGAACGGCCGCAACGGACATGGGCGAGCGCGCGGCGTTACGGAGCGGCGTTGCTCGCCATGGCCGGCGTGCTGGTTTTGTTCTGGCCGGCTTTGCGGACGGTAAAATTGGACCTGCTCGGAGAATTGTTGGGGTTGGCCTCGAGTATCTTGTGGGCGAATTTCAGTCATCAGATGCGCATCCTCAGCGCGGATTTGAGCGGGGCGGAAGTCGCGGCACACACGATGTGGATGTCGGGACTTTTGCTGACACCGTTCGGGCTGGCGGAAATTTTCATGCACGGCCTGGCGGTCAACGCCGGTTGTCTCGGCGTGCAGGCATTTTGTATTTTGTTTGGCAGCGTGATTCCCTACGCGCTCTGGAACCACGCGCTCGGTTGCTGGCGCACCAGCCGGGTCGTGTTGTTCAACAATCTCATTCCGTTGAGCACAATGACCTGGGCGCATTTCTTTCTGCGCGAGCCGGTCACCGCCACGTTTTGGGCGGCGATGATTTTGATTGTCGCCGGCGTGGTGCTCGGGCAGGCAAACTGGCCGAAATTGTCCGGAACACCGGAAAGCCTTTAATCGAACAAAACCTATGGACATCAAAAATCTTGGCGAAGTCCAGTCGTTTATCACGAAGGACGGCTCGGAAATCCGCGAATTGCTGGCGCACCGCAATTCCGTCATCCGCAACCAGAGCCTGGCTGAAGCGCGCATTCCGCCGGCGCCAGCACCCAGGAACATTATCACGTCAAAACCGAGGAAATTTATTACCTCACGCACGGCACGGGCCGGATCCGCATCGAAGGTGAATCCCGCGATGTCCGCGCCGGCGACGCCATCGCCATC
Organism: uncultured Verrucomicrobiae bacterium; assembly: GCA_963754775.1. Taxonomy (GTDB): domain Bacteria; phylum Verrucomicrobiota; class Verrucomicrobiia; order Limisphaerales; family UBA11358; genus UBA11358. Next base: position 43,535 of record CAVWHM010000006.1, on the reverse strand, counting down.
CCGCCGGGGACCAGGCATAAGCTTTGGAATACCGGCACAGAAACGCTCCGGCTGCTGTGCTGTTGCGCGCCGGCCTACGAACACGATGACACCGTCATCACTGAAACCGTTTGACCAAACAGGTGGGGCGAGACTACTGGCGAGCCGTAGGTGGGGGCATCGCGCCGGGATGCCCGGACGGCGCGGCGCGCCGTCCCTACCAAAATTTTCGGCTCGCGGGTACGCTCGCCCCACCAACTTGACTGAATCGTGAATTGACCTCCGCGCCGCCGCGCGTTTTACTATGGGTATGAAGACGCTCATGCCGCTGACGCTGTTGTTGCTCGCCGGAATGCTGGCGACCGGTTGTGTATTCCACAAAACAACGAAAGCTCCCGCGCCCGCCGCGCACACGACCCAGGCCGTCGTCACGCCGGACAATTCACTCTCGGCCCGGGTTGCTTCCTACAATGCCACCGGCCGATTCGTCGTGCTGAGTTTTCCCGTCAGTCAAATGCCGAAGCTGGATCAAACACTTTTCCTCTATCGTGACGGTTTGAAAGTCGCCGAAGTCAAGGTCACTGGTCCGCAACGTGACAACAACGTTGTCGCTGACATCATCAGCGGCAATGCCCAGGTCGGCGACGAAGTGCGATCAGAATGAAGAAGGTGACGGGTGACAAGTGACAAGATTCGGCAAGCGTTTTCGTGTCACATGTTTCCTGCCACGTGTCACTCGACTTTCAGCGGCTTGACCGTTTTGGGGAGCGCGCTTTTTTGGTAGGGCGAATGGAGATTGAAATAAATTCCGCACAGCGGCCGCGGTTCGCCGCTTTCGCTTAAAATGATCGTGACCCGTTTATCCAGCGCGATGCCATGGCGCAAACCCGCGCCGCGGTTCTCGTAAGCCTTGATGGCCTTGTCCATCAGCGAGACCAGCGATGCTTCAAAATCCTCCGGCGTCTTGTCCAGGCACACGATGTAGCGTTCGTACGCCTTCACGGCGGCGGCAATTTCGCGCTTGAACGTTTCAATCGTCATGACTTCAACATAGTTCATCCGGCGCGCAATGCAGCAAAATTCAATCAGCCCGTTGTCGGCCACTTTCGCCCCGGTTCGCGGGCCGAACAACGCCGTCCCAATCCGAATCATCGTCGCGCCTTCTTCAATCGCGACCTCGAAATCGCCGCTCATCCCCATGCTCAAATGGGGCAGGGGAGCGCCGAGGATTTTTTCGCAGCGCGCCTTCATTTCGCGCAGCCGCTGAAAGTGCGGACGCGATTTCTCCGGTTCCGCTGACCACGGCGGCACGGCCATCAATCCGTGGATTTCAATCTTCGGCAGGGCGTTGATGGCTTCCAATTCGGCCAGCAACTTTTCCGGCGCGTAGCCGGACTTGCTGGCTTCGCCGGCGACATTGACCTCCAGCAGGATCGGCATTGTCTTCGCTGCCTGCCCGGCGCGTGTGGCGATTTCCTGCGCCAGCGTCAGGCTGTCCACACTTTGAATCATTTCGAACAACGCCACCGCGTCGCGGCATTTATTCGATTGCAAATGACCGATGAAATGCCAGTGCAATTTGCCCGAGCAGAGCGGAATTTTCGCCCTGGCCTCCTGCACCTTGTTTTCGCCGAATAAATTCAGTCCCAGTTGCTCCGCCGCCGCCACGGCTTCGGGCGGATGGCTTTTGGTGACGGCGAGCAGTTGAACGGACGATGGTTCGCGACGCGCCCGCGCACACGCCGCGATGATTCGATTTCGAATCGAGTCCAGATTTCCAGCCAAATCCATGCGTCCATCGTAAAGCGTAGAACGCAAATCGTAAATCCTTTCGATGCAGGAGACGACGCAAGTCTGGTGCATAATTCAGACCTATGCACATGAAAAATGCCGGAGTTGCAAAACCGCAAAATTAGTCAAGCGGCCCGTAATGGCGTTTGCTAGTTTAGCATCCAGATGAGCGGCACACAGCCAAAGCATAAGACAACGTGGATTGATTATAAGGAGCGCATTCTGCGGGTGTTGACGCATATCCAGGAGCATCTGGATGAAGCATTGGATTTGGAGGAGTTGGCGCGGGTGGCGTGTTTTTCGAGTTTTCATTTTCATCGCGTCTTCGCGGCGATGACGGGTGAGACGATTGCGGACCATGTGCGCCGGCTGCGGTTGGAGCGGGCGGCAATGGAACTGAGATCGGGCGCGAAGCAGGTGATTCAATTGGCGCTGGACGCGGGTTACGAGGCGCATGCGGCGTTCACGCGGGCGTTCAAGGCAGCCTACGGAATATCGCCGACGAAGTTTCGCCGCGCGACGGCACCCATCGCCATTCTCGCCGCGCCGTCCGGCGTGCATTTTCGGCCGGGAGTGCCTTTGACCACATTCAACACAAATCACATCACCACAAAAGTTATGAAAGTCATCACCAAAAAAATCAAGCCGCTGCGCGTGGCTTATTTGCGGCATGTCGGACCCTACGAAGACACCAAGCAAACCTGGTTTGACCTCATGGAACGCCTGTCGGCGGAGAAGCAGATTCGCAAGCGTTCGATGTTCATCGGCATGGGGCACGATAATCCAGCGGCGACCCCGGCGGCGGAGCTTCGTTACGATGCGTGCATCACGGTGGATCAAAAATATGAGCCGAAGAAGCCGGTCAAGTTGCAGACCATCGCCGGCGGTGATTACGCCGTGGCGAAAAATTGCCCGGTCGGGAAAATCAAGGACGCCTACCAGTATCTTTATGCCAAATGGCTCGCGCGGAGTTCCCGGGAGTTGCGGCCTGCGCCAAGCTTTATGGTGTTTGAGCGTGCCGGGGAAAAGGTCGCGCGCAAGAAACAGCGGGTGGATATTTATATGCCGCTGCAGCCGAAGCGGCCCCTGAATAAAGCGGAGCAAATGAACATCGAAGTGAAGACGCTGGAACCGCGGCGGGTCGCGTATATGCGGCATGTGGGGCCGTATGATGGGTCGTATCGGAAATGGCTGGATTTTACGACGAGGCTTAAGAAGGACGGGCTGCCGCGCAAGGATTCGTTGTTCATCGGCGTGCCCCTGGATAATCCGAAGGTCACACCGCCGGAGAAATTGCGTTCTGACACCTGCGTGACGGTGGATGAGAAGTATGTGCCCACGAAGCCGGTGCGTGTGCGAACGATAGCGGGCGGCGATTATGTCGTGGCGAGGAATTGTCCGAACATGGCGATCGCCAAGGGCTATCAGAAATTGTTCTACTCATGGCTGCCTAAGAGCGGCCGCAAAGTGCGCAAGGCCCCCTCGTTTTTGGCGGCGGTGAATGGTCCGGAGGGGATGCGGTCGGCGTTTGGGCTCACGGATATTTATGTGCCATTGGAGGTGGAGAAGTAAGAATCGGCCATGCCTCCACAGAGACGCACTGTCAGTCAAAAATTCTGGCGAGTTAAATCAAATCGTCTGTAATTTTCCCAACGATTTGCTAATTTCCTTTCAATTTGAATCAATGCAACAGACCCTGTCCATCTGTGGTTAATTTTCCGGCATGAATTATTGGTTGGTGAAATCCGAACCCGAAGCGTATTCGTGGTCCGACCTTCTGAAGGACGGCAAAACGGCGTGGACGGGAGTGCGGAATTTTATGGCGCGAAACAACCTCCGCGCGATGAAAGCCGGCGACCGCGTCTTCTTTTACCACAGCGGCGAGGAAAAATCCGTCGTCGGCCTCGCGCGCGTCACGCGGGAAGCTTATCCCGATTCAACGGCGGACGAGGGTGACTGGTCGGCCGTTGTCCTTGCGCCGGTCAAAACGCTGGCGAAACCGGTCACGCTCGCGACGATTAAAGCCGACAGAATTCTCAAGGACATGGTTTTGACGAAACAGGCGCGCTTGTCCGTGTCGCCAGTGACGGAAGCGCAGTTCAAACAATTGCTCAAACTGTCGGAGACGAAACTTTGATTCAAATATTCTTGTTTGCCTGATGCGCGATTTTTGTTAAACAGCGTGCGTTCCCGTTCAGCCAACAACCAGAATTCACATGAACGAACCAACTGTGACTCAAATCAAAGATTCCACTGCCAATCCGGCTCCGTTGGGGCTGCTCGGCTTCGGAATGACCACCGTGCTGCTCAACCTGCACAACGCCGGCTTTTACGAACTTAACAGCATGATCCTGGCAATGGGAATTTGCTACGGCGGCGTGGCACAAGTCATCGCCGGCATCATGGAATGGAAAAAAGGCAACACGTTTGCCGCCACCGCGTTCGTTTCCTATGGCTTCTTCTGGTTGTCACTCGTCGCGCTGGTCGGCTTGCCAAAGCTGGGGTTCGTGGCGACGGACGACGTTGCGATGGCCGCGTATCTTGCCATTTGGGGACTGTTCACCGCCGTGATGTTTGTCGGCACGTTCCGGCTGAACCGCGCGTTACAGGTGGTCTTCGGCACGTTGACGTTGCTGTTCTTCCTGCTGGCCTATGAACATTTCAACAGTGCAGGCGCCAGCATAGGCTTCAAACATTTGACGGGATTTGAAGGCATCATTTGCGGTTTCTCCGCGATTTACACGGGACTCGCCCAGGTGCTCAACGAGCTGTTTGGAAAAATCGTGCTGCCGCTCGGCACGGTGCAAAAATAATCGAGTCAATTTTCCAGTGTCGCCGCAATGCCATCGCGCAAGGCGGCGACCATTTTTTGCACCTGCACCGGTGTCGTGCAATACGGCGGCATCAGGACAATCACGTTCCCGACGGGCCGGGTGAGCACGCCGTGTTTCGCCATCGCCTCGCAAACACGAATGCCCGCGCGTTCGCGCAAATCGAATGGCCGGCGCGTCCGCCAGTTTTTCACCAGCTCGACGCCTGCAATCAGACCGACCTGCCGGATGTCGCCGACGTTCGGCAATGTCCAAAGCGCTTGAAGTTCGCCGCGCAACTTCTGCTCCAATTTCACCCGCGACCGGACGGATTCGGCGCTGCGCAGAATTTCCAAGCTGGCGAATGAAGCTGCCGCGCCGAGTTGATTGGCCGTGTAGCTGTGGCCGTGGAAAAAGGTCTTGAATTCGCCATATTCGCCGAGGAAGGCGTCAAAAATCTTCTGCGTTGTGAGTGTCGCCGCCATTGGCAGATAACCGCCGGTCAGCCCCTTGGCCAGGCAGAGAAAATCCGGCTGAACGCCTTCGTACTGCGAGGCGAACAATGTAGCGCAGGCATCTTGCCTGCGAGTTTGGGCGGCATCCGTGCCGCCCGTTTGCGGAGCAGGGATGCTCCGCGCATCCGCAGGCTGGAAGCCTGCGCTACTTTCGCCGCATCGCCCAAATCCCGTCATCACTTCATCCGCAATCAACAGCGCGCCGTGGCCGCGCGCGATCTGCGTGACGCGCTTTAGCCAGCCCGCCGGTTGCGGAATCATGCCCGCCGCACCCTGAATCAGCGGCTCGAACACGAACGCCGCGTATGGATTTCCATTTTTCTTCTGCGCGAGAAATTTCTGCTCAACTTTCCCGACGCATTCCCAGTTGCATTTGCGATATTTGCGGGCGTCGGCACGTTCCGGTTTCGCGCGGTTGAACGGGCAGCGGTAGCAATACGGCGACATGACAATGTCCGTTTTGAAGAGCAGGCCGGAATAACTTTGGTGGAACAAATCAATGTGGCCGAGTGCGACCGCACCCACCGTGTCGCCGTGATACGCGCCCTCAAGCGAAAGAAATTTTGGTTTTTGGCTTTCGACCGGAGCGGCGTGCGAATTCATACGCGAGCTTGAGCGCAACTTCGAGCGCTGTCGAACCGTCGTCCGAGAAAAATACTTTACCAAGGTAGGGCTGCGCTGTCCCCAGCGCGCCGTTTCGTTCGGAATGGAGCATGCGGCGCAGTGGGGACACTGCGCCCAACAGTCCTGAATTTACGATTTTGACAAGCCTTTCCGCGAGCAAACTCGCTGGTTCGTTGGCCAGACCGAGCGCGGAACTGTGCGCGATTTTTTTGAGTTGCCGCCGGATTGCCGCGCTGATTTTTGGATCGTTGTGGCCGTGAAGATTGGTCCAGATGGACGAATTGGCGTCGAGATATTCGCGGCCATTTACGTCGCGCAACACCGCGCCATGGCCGGAAACGATCACCAGCGGCTCGCACCGCAGCCAGTCGCGCATCTGCGTGAACGGATGCCAGACGTGCCGGTGATCAAGTTCGGCAAGATGGTGCATCAGGAATTTATGATTTACGATTTTTGATTTATGATTTGTTCCAACGCGGCAGCCAGTTGATTGACCTCATCCTGGGTGTGTGCTGCCGTCAGTGTTACTCGCAGCCGCGCTTGGCCCCGGGCGACGGTTGGATGCCGGATGGCAGGAATGAAAATTCCCCGTTCGCGCAAAGCGGCGGCGGCCTCGACCGCTTTCTTTTCATTGCCGATCATTATGGGAACGATGGCGCCGGGAATTTTCGAGTGCCGATTTTTAGTTGCCGATTGAAGTTCGCCGACCCTCACCCAAAGTGTTTTTCGCCGGGCTTCGCCGTCGGCGGATTGGACAAAACGAACGGCAGCAGTCGCCGCGGCGGCTGCGGCGGGAACCGGCGCGGTGGAAAAGATGAAACTGCGGGCGCGGTTGACGAGAAAATCAATCATCGTTCGCGAGCCGCAAATAAATCCGCCGCTCGCGCCAAGCGCCTTGCCTAGCGTGCCCATTTGAATCTCAATGCGATGGCTCGCGCCCGGTTTGTCCGCCAGACCGCGTCCGTTTTTGCCCCAAACACCTGTCGCGTGAGCTTCGTCCACCATCAGCCACGCCCCGTATTTTTCCTTGAGCGCGACCATTTCGCGCAGCGGCGCGGCATCGCCGTCCATGCTGAATATACTTTCAGTCACTATGAGGGTGCGCTTTCGATGTTGGATTTTTTTGCCCGCCCATTTCAGCTTGTCTTCCAAATCACCGAGGTCGTTGTGGCCAAAAACACGGATTTTTGCGCCGCAGAGCCGGGCGGCATCAACGATGCAGGCGTGAACCAGCTTGTCCAGCACAACCACGTCGTCCTTGCCAAGCAGGGCGCAAATCGTGGCAATGGCGGTTGTGTACCCGGACGAAAAACCCAGCGCGGCCTCGGTTTTTTTGAAGTCGGCGAGCGCTGCCTCCAATTCATGGAATGGCGCGAGCGAACCGCAGACCAGCCGCGACGCGCCCGCGCCCGCGCCGAATTTTTCGACGGCCTTGATGGCCGCTTCCTTCAAAATCGGATCGTGGGCGAGGCCGAGATAATCATTCGATGAAAAATTGAGGAGTGTTTGGCCGCCGATTTTGATGCGCGGCGATTGTGGCGAATCCACACGGTGCAGTTCGCGGAACAGATTCTGTTCGCGTAACGCGGTGAGCCGCTGATTTAATTCGGCGTCAAGTGAATTCACATGCGAAGTTTACGTCCCACGATCTGGGATTTGCGAGCAAAAAGGCGGCAGGCGCGCGAATCGCAACCAGTCATGGTTTCTACTACGCAGCGCGAGCGGGGTGCAGAGCGCGGACAGCCATGTCCGCAAGCGCGCCAGCCACACGGAATCGCGGACAAAGCTGTCCGCGCCCCGGTTTTGCAGAGGTTCAAAATTGAAAGCTCACTCCGGCGCGATGGCCCATTGGCCATCAATCATTGAAGCGCGGACGTGTCCGGAGAAATTGATGGCGGCTTCAACCGCATCAGAACCTTTCCCGGCGAATGGAATGGCAATCAGATCGGCAAAGGCGTTTCTTGAAAGTTCGCCGATTCGCCCGGTCAGGCCGAAGGCTTTGGCGCCGTTGACGGTGGCCATTTGCAGGATTTTTTTCGGCGAAAGCCCGGGATGCCCTTCGGCCAGCACGCGCATTTCTTCAAACAAATTCAACTCCGGCTTTTCGCGCCGTGTTTTATAAACCGTGGCCAGGCTGTCCGTGCCGAGACAAATGTTCACCTTTGCCCTTAACAGCTTTCCCAGCGAAAACGGCCGGTGTTTGAAATAAAAATGGCTGCGGGGACAATGAACGACGCTGACTTTCCGCGCCGCCAGCAGCGCGGCGTCGTTTCGGCCAAGGTAATTGGCATGCACCGCCAGGAGGTTTTTGGCGAGAACCCCGTTTCGTGCCAGGTGTTCCACCGGCGAGCCGATGCCGCAATCAGTCAGGTCGCGTTCGTTCCTTTTCAGCCAGGCATACATCGCGCCGCGCGCGTGGGCGAACATCTCAAATTCCTGCGCGGATTCGGCGACGTGCGTGGCGATGGCCAGTTTTTGTTCGCGCGCGGCACGGGCGCTGAGACGCAGCAGTTCGGGCAGGGTGGAGTAGGGCGCATGTGGCGAGAGCGCGGAACGGCAACGCGGGTGCGCGAGTGATTCAATTTTTTCAACGGCTTCGCGAAGCACGGCGCGCGGTTCGCGCCGGGCGCGAATGCCGGTCATTTCGAGAAACGAGAAAACGCGAAGCGGCGTTGCGTCCCAAACCTCCGGCAGGAGATCGGGCACGACTTCGATATCGGCGACGGTGGTGGTTCCCGTTTGCAGCAGCATTCGGGCGCCGTTCCGCCAGGACCGCGAGTAATCCGCGTATCCCCACTGCGCCTTGGCTGAGATCATGAGGTGAATCCAATCCGTGAACGTCTTCGGCGGCGGCAGCAATCCGGCCATGTCGGTGTAATCAAGATGGCAATGCGCGTTGACGAGGCCAGGCAGCAAAATGACTTCGCCGAGGTCAACCATCTCCCCGGTTGCGCGGGCCCGCAAATCCGGCCACGAACCGATGGCGCGAATGCGGTTTCCAGAAACGATCACCGCGCCGTTTTTAATGGGCGGCTGCGAAACCGGCAGGACCACGCGGGCGCGAAGAATCATGTGAAAGTGGCAAGTGACGAGTGACAGGTGACGGGATTTACCCGGGTCGAATCGCGCCACTCGTCACGTGTCACGCGTTACACTAAATGGCTGTCTCCTGGCGTTTGCGTTTGGTGCGCGCGGCGACTTTGTGCTTGCGGGCCTTCCATTTGTTGTGGCGTTTGCGGATTTGTTGTTCGATTTTTTTGGTGACACGGTCAATCGCCGCATACAAATCGCTTTCGACATCCTCGGCAAAGAGGTCGGGGCCGCGCACCGCCAGCCGGATGGAACAACAGAATTGTTTTCCCAGGACGCGCGTATGGTCGTGCTCAAGGGTGACGCGCGCGTCAATGGCGCGCTGGTCGAAGTGGTCAAGCTTTTGCAGCCGGGCCAGCACATGATCTTCAATGGCCTTGGTCAGCGTCACGTTGTGCGTCGAAAGAATCAACTTCATGGTCAGAAGATGCAGCCGGCGGGGGACAAAATCCAGCTAAAGTGGGGCGGATGGGAAATTCTCGATTAACTGCGCAAAAAGCAGCTAATTTCGTGCCAAGTTTTGCTTGTCATAAGTTGAAACTGGGTTAAGCTCTAAGCAGAAATGGTTCAGGGCTTGCAACTTTCTCAGCGGTTGACGCAATCGCTGATTCTTGCGCCGCAGCTCCAGCAATCGCTGGCGTTGCTGCAGGCGCCGACACTGGAACTCAAGGCGCTCGTCGAGCAGGAGTTGCAACAAAACCCCGTGCTCGAAGAAGTCGCCGCGCCGGAACCCGATTCGCCCGACCAGATCGCGGCGGATGATAGTGACGCACCCGCGGCTGCCGATCCGGCCGCATCGCCGGAAGACACGGCGTTTGATGCTGCCCAGGAAAAAAGCGCCGAAACGCCCGTGGATGACTTTCAGGTGGAGTTTGACCGGCTCGTGCAACTCGATCAGGAATGGCGCGACCATTTTTCGCAAACGAGCCTTCCCATTCGCCAATCCACCGAAGACGAGGAACGGCGGCAATTCATGCTGGACTCGCTTGTGGCCGGCACGTCGCTGTCCCAGGCGCTCATGGAACAGTTGCGGGACACTGATTTGTCCGAGGAACAGCGCGGCATCGCCGAGTTGATCATCGGCAGCATTGACGATTACGGTTATCTCAAGGCCACGGCCGAGGAATTGTCCGTTTCGATGAATCTGCCCGTCGAAAAAATTTCCGGGGTGTTAAAGGTGATTCAGACGTTTGACCCGCCGGGCATTGGCGCCGCCAATTTGCGCGAGTGTCTGCTGCTGCAACTCGACCGCTCCGGCCAGCAGGACACGCTCGAATACCGCATCGTGCACGATTTCATGGACGCGCTCGGCAAGCGGCGCATCCCGGAAATTGCCCGCGGCACCGGCCGGACCATTGAGGACGTGCAGAACGCGCTCGGCCGGATTGCGCGCCTGGAGCCGCGGCCCGGCCGCGCTTTTTTGCCGGACACCGACCAGTATGTTCTGCCCGAGGTCTTCGTGCAAAAGGTTGGCAACGATTTCGCCGTGACGACCAACGACGAACACATTCCCCACCTGCGCATCAGCAACATTTACAAAGACCTCATGACGCAGGGTGGAAATTCCGCCGAAGTCAAAAATTACATCCGCGAAAAAATCCGCGCCGGCAAGTTCCTCATCAAGAGCCTGCACCAGCGGCAACAGACGATTTTAAACATCGGGAAGGAAATCGTGAAACGCCAGCATGAGTTCATGGAAAAAGGCGTCGCGCATCTGAAACCGATGACGATGGCGCAAGTGGCCGAGGTGGTGGGAGTTCATGAAACGACCGTGAGCCGCGCGGTTTCCGCCAAATACATGCAGACACCGCAGGGCGTTTTTGAAATGAAATTCTTCTTCACCGCCGGCCTGCAAACCGCGAGCGGTGATGGTGTCTCCAACACCAGCGTGAAGGACATGATTGCCGAAATTTTCAAAAGCGAAGATACGAACCGGCCGTTGTCCGATCAGGAGGTCGTAAAGATGCTCGGCGACAAGGGCATCACCATCGCGCGCCGCACCGTCGCCAAATACCGCGGCGAACTCAACATCCTGCCTTCGAATTTGCGGAAGGTTTACTGAGAATTTCTGGCCGGTGAAGGAACCGCAGAAAATTTGCAGCCTATCCTTAATTAGGCCGCTGCCGCAATCTCTGCCTGATGCTCGATGACAACCGCTGAATCTCTGGACGCAGCCGTGCCACTAAAACCATGTCAGTAACATAGCACGAAAAACCTGCGCCAAAGCCCGCAGCAATCGGACCAGCGCCGCGACTATGCCAGATATAATCGGCTACAAAAACCGCTGCATGGTGAACAAGCAAATAGCTGGCATACGAATAAGCAAGAATCGGCCCGTAAGCGCGGGGTGAATACAACGCCGCACCACAAATCGTCGCTGCTTCCGCGAGAGCTTGGATAGCTCTGGCACCCGTGAGATCGGATATGATAAATGTGCATAACGTTTCGAGCTGCCTAACAAACAATGGACGGCGCAGGTTGCAGCCCATCTTTAGCGCCGTGCAGCCTATCCTTTTTCACAAAATGACAGTAAGCTCGGCTGAAATCGTTGTCCAACAGAAAATTATGCCGTTCATAACCCGCAATCGGCTTCGGCAAAAGTTGCACGCCTTTTGCGGCTCCGCCTTTGTTGGCGCCAGATCATCGGGAACAGGCTCATTGGACCTTTTGTAATTCAGCCTTCGTAGCCGCTTGCAGTTCGTCCAGTTGCGGTCGCAGTTCTTCCTTGGTCTTCCGGTCCATCCGGTCGATGAACAAGATCCCGTTCAAATGATCCGCTTCGTGCTGCACGACGCGCGCGAGCAGGCCGCCGCAACGGAATTCAACCGGCTTGCCCTTGCCGTTCAAGCCCTTCACGGTCACTGATTCAGGGCGCGTGATTTCCGCAAATATTTCCGGAAAACTCAGGCAACCTTCGCCACCCGTGGCCGGCTCGCCCGTTGGTTTGATTTCGGGATTGATCAGGACCAGCGGCATGATGTCGTTCACGTCGGCCGGTTTGCCTTTCAATTCGAGCCACGATGGACGGTCTTTGGCCTCGCGCACATCAATCACCGTGAGTTGCAGCGCGCGACCGACCTGTTGCGCCCCCAGGCCGACGCCGTGTTTCGCTTCCATCGTCTCGAACATGTCGGCGATGAGTTTTTTGATTTCCGGCGTGATGGCTTCAATGCGCGCGCCCTTTTGCCGGAGCGCCGGATGGCCGTATTTTACGACGTCGAGAATCATGGGGAGGTGACAAGTGGCACGTGACAGGTGACAGGATTCATCGGTACGAACTCCAAAAAATGCAGGGGAAAATGACTAATGACTAAACCATAATGACGAAATAAGCCCGAAACTCGAATGACCAAATGATTTCCATCGGTCCAGCATTCAGGATTTGCCATTGGGAATTCTTTAGTCATTCGGATTTAGTCATTCGACATTGATTTCCATGCGCCTCTTTTCAGTCAATGTCGCCTGTCATTTTGGAGATACGCCAAGGACTTCTAAAATACGCTCAAGCTCCTCGTCGCTGAAGAAGGAAATTTCCACCGTGCCTTTGCCTTGCTCGTAATGTAGCTGCACTTTCGTGGCAAAAACTTCCCGCAGCTTGGCCTCCAAATCCGCGATATGCGGGTCGCCGGCGGGCGTGGCGACCAATTCCGGCGCAGGCGGAGTCCGGCGCGAACCGCGCTTTTGCAGCTTGGCGACCAGGCCTTCCGTCTGGCGAACGTTCAAACCCTGCTTGATGACGCGCTCCGCAATGATTTTTTGGTCCCGCTCGTTCGCGAGTCCGAGAATGACCTTGGCGTGGCCGACCGAAAGCCGGCCGTCACGGATGAAATTCTGAAGGGTTGCCGGCAATTTCAGCAGCCGCAGCGCGTTGGCCACGGCGACGCGGCCCTTGCCGACCTTGGCGGCGATGTCCTCCTGCGTCAGTTGGAATTGTTCGGCGAGTTGCGCGTAGCCGTGCGCTTCCTCGATGGCATTGAGGTTTTCGCGCTGGAGATTTTCGATGAGCGACAATTCGAGCACCGCGCGGTCATCGGCCTGGCGGACGATGACGGGCACTTCCGGCAATTGCAGCAGTTGGGCGGCGCGCCAGCGGCGTTCGCCCGCAATCAATTCAAAATAACCGTCGCGGTCGCGCACGACGAGCGGCTGCACGATGCCCTGTTCGCGGATTGAATCGGCCAGTTCGCGCAGCGATTCGGCGGGAAAATCCTTGCGCGGTTGGAGCGGGCACGGACGAATCCGGTCCAGCGGCACGCGCTGCACGCGCTCGCGCGTGTCGGGCGCGGGTGCGGGAGCCGGAGCGGGGGACAGTTGAACGGCGGGCGCGGGTGGTGCAGTTGGCGTGAGGACCGGACTGCCGCCCAGCAACGCGCCGAGGCCGCGTCCCAAAGCAGGTTTTGCCATGCGTGCAGAGTGTCGCAGGGCAGGGGAATTGTCAATGTGAAGCGTGACGAGTGACGGGTGACACGCGACAAGACCAACACCACCGCCTGTAGCAGCCGACGTGAGTCGGCTCAAACTTCTCCCGCCGGAATAATGAGCGGACTCACGTCCGCTGCTACATCAATAAACGAGGACGAGCACTGCGGCGTCCTGAGCCGACTTTCCGCGTAGCGGCTTTCGGGAGAAATCGTCCTCGTCTCGTTCTCGTCTTGAAAGTGCCGGAGGAATCGCCGATAAGCGCTTATTGGTAAACGGGCATTTTGGCAGGGTGTATGCTTATTGACAGGCCAAATGCCCATGAAAATCCCAATGCCAGCGGCGATAATTTTTTGCGGACTGTTGAATGTGATTAATCCCACGTTCGCCCAAACGTGGACACAGACCAGCGCGCCAAGTAACCAGTGGCGTTCGGTTGCTTGTTCGGCGGACGGGGTGAAGCTGGCGGCATGTACGACACTAAATGGCTTCACAAACGGCGGCGCAATTTACATTTCAACGAATTCAGGCTTCACTTGGATTATATCTGCTGCTCCCACAAATTTTGGATGGCTTTCCATTGCTTCTTCGGCAAACGGAAGCAATTTTGTCGCGGGTAGCTGGAATGGTCCAATTTACACCTCAACAAATTCCGGAAATACTTGGACCTCAAACAGTGTTCCCCTCAGCACATGGCTCAGTGTGTCGTCTTCGGCTGACGGCACCAAATTGGCAGCAGTAGCAAGCAATGGGGGCGTTTATACTTCGACAAATTCCGGGGCCGAGTGGACACAAACCGGAGCGCCTACGAATTTTTGGCATTCCATTGCTTGCTCGGCAGACGGTAAAAAATTGGTTGCAGTAGCAGTTAATTTTCAATCTAACGGTCTGATTTACACATCCACAAATTTTGGCGTGGCATGGTCTCTGATCGATCGGCCTGCTGGCATATCGTTTTCTTCCACAGCCCAGGTTGCATGTTCAGCGGACGGAAATTCTTTGGCAATCGATGGTGGAACCAGCAGCTTCATTCACACCTCCAAAGATTTTGGTGCCACGTGGATGTCAAATAGCGTCCCCAATCAAGTATGGTATGCCGTCGCTTCATCAATAGACGGTGTCAAAATTATAGCGTGTGGCAGCGGCGGTATTTATGCCTCCACGAACTCAGGGGGCACTTGGGTGCAAACAGATGCTCTAGGCGAATATTGGCCTTCCATTTGTTCTTCTGCAGATGGCAACAAACTTACGGCAACAGCCGGCGTATTTGCAGTTGGCGGCGGTCGTATTTACGCGGCATATTCGACTCCAACGCCGCAATTAAACCTCATGTCCGCAAGCAGCAATCTATTGTTGTCATGGATCATGCCCTCAACGAATTTCGTATTGCAGCAGAACTCGGATTTGAACGCGACCGACTGGATGACGCTGACGAACTCACCTACGCTCAATCTCAGCAACCTTTGTGATGAGGTCACCCTTTCACCGACCAACAGCAGCGGATTCTTCCGGCTCATCACGCAATAAAATTGCAGGTGGCACGTGACGTGTGACAGGGGACAAGATCAGAGGCCTTTAGTTACTTGCGCTTTCGTGTCACTTGCCACTTGTCACCTGTCACCCGGCCTTTACCTTGAATGCGTGAGTCGCAAACACAAACGCATCGCCGCACTGGTGGAACAGCATCAGGGGCACGAACTCGACCGGCATTACGCCGGCTTTTTTGACTGTTTCAATCGCCAGCTTTTTTACGAGGCGCACGAAGTCCTCGAACACATCTGGCTGAAGGACAAACACGGCCCCAACGGCGCGTTTTACAAGGGCCTGATTCAACTCGCCGGCGCGTTTGTGCATTTGCAGAAAAATCATCTGCGCCCGGCGGCGGCATTGTTCAAACTGGCCATGGCAAACGTCGAAAAATATCCAAGCGAACACGAGCGATTGAATCTCGTTTCCACACGTGCCTTGATTCAAAGCTGGCTCGCAGATTTGGAGCGGGCGCATTTTGAAACCAATCCGTTCACCGGTGGGAATGCGCCAAAACTGAATTTGTTGCCATGAACAAAAAACGCGTCGTGCTGGCGGGCGGCAGCGGCTTTCTCGGCCGGGCGCTGGCCACGGAATTGCTCAAGCGCGATTACCAGGTGGTCGTGTTGACGCGCACGCCGCGTGAGCGGAACGATGGCGTGAGGGAAGCGGAATGGGACGGCGAACACCTCGGTGAATGGATTCAATTTTTGGATGGCGCCGAAGCGGTCGTGAATCTGGCCGGGCGCAGCGTGAATTGCCGTCACACGCCTGAAAATCTCCGCGAGATCAATGAGTCACGCGTCAACTCCGTCCGCGACGTGGCGGCGGCAATTTATCACGTGACGCATCCGCCGCGCGTCTGGGTGCAGGCCGGGTCGCTCGCGATTTACGGCGACACCGATGACCGCTGGTGTGATGAAAACACGCCGCCCGGCGAAGGCGAAGCGACGGAAACCTGCAAGCTCTGGGAAAATGCCTTTCTCAATGTGCTGGTCCCCAAAACGCGCCGCGTGTTGTTGCGCATCGGAATCGTGCTGGGGCGCGATGGCGGCGCGCTGTCCGTGCTCGGCAAATTGACGAAATGGTTTCTCGGCGGCGCGGCTGGCAGCGGGCGGCAATACATCAGTTGGATTCACCTCGCGGACATGAACCGGATGTTCATCGAGGCGATTGAACGTGAAGATTTGGCCGGGGCATTCAATGCGACCGCGCCAAATCCGGTGACCAACGCGGAATTTATGGCTGAGTTGCGGCGCGCGCTGCACCGTCCGTGGAGTCCGCCCGCGCCTGAATGGGCGGTGCGTTTCGGTTCAAGGCTGATGAAAACCGAACCGTCGCTGGCGCTG
Source organism: uncultured Verrucomicrobiae bacterium (assembly GCA_963754775.1). Taxonomy (GTDB): domain Bacteria; phylum Verrucomicrobiota; class Verrucomicrobiia; order Limisphaerales; family UBA11358; genus UBA11358. Next base: position 27,431 of record CAVWHM010000006.1, on the reverse strand, counting down.
ACCGGACGCCGCTGCGCGCCGAAACGTTTTATCGAAAGCGGTTTCAAGTTTCAATTCACCGAACTGCGCGCGGCATTGAAAGATATTTACCCGTAGCCGCCTGGTCAAATCAGCGACTCGGCCAGCACCTCGGCCATGTGCTGCAGCCGGACGGGCGCCAGGTGCTTGATTTGCTGGCGGCAACTGGTGCCCGACGCCACGAAGATGGTTCCAAACGGCTGGCTCCGGATTACTCGAATGAGCGGCTCCGCGACTTTCAACGAAAGTTTGTATTTCGATTCCAACATTCCGAACGCGCCCGCCATGCCGCAGCAGGCCGCTTCGAGCATCTTCACCTCCCGCTGCGGCAGCCGGGTGGCCAGTTGGTACATGTAATCCGAATTGGCAAGTGATTTGGCGTGGCAATGCACATGAATCATCATGCGCGCCGGTTTGTCGTTAAAAATCAGCGCATTGGGTTCCCGCTCCAGCGTGTTTTCAATAAATTGCTCGAATAAAAAACAACGGGCGGCCACACGCTTCGCGTCCGGCAGCTTCAACTCGTGATAATCCTGCGCGAACATCGAGTAACATGACGGTTCGAGAAAAATTATGGGCGTGTTGCTTTTGTCGCTGTTCAGCAGCGCGAGATTGTGGCGTCCCAGCCGCGCGGCCTCGTCGAGGTTGCCCTGGCTGAAGGCGGGCCGGCCGCAACATTTGCGCAGTTTCGGCAGCACGACTTCAAAGCCCGCGGCTTCGAGCACCTTGACGGCGGCCATGCCGATGTACGGTTCGTGGTAGCGCACAAAAGTGTCGTCCCACAGGATGACCGAGCCGCGGAATTTGCCGGCATGACTGGCTCGTTTGGCGAACCAGTGATCAAACCGCTCCGGCGCAAACTGCGGCAAGCGTCCGCCGGGTGGTGATGCCCAAAAACCGGCGACCAATGTAGCCCAACGGTGTAAAGGTCAACAGGGCGTTGGCCAGATGGGGCATCGTGCAACCCACGCGGCCCAGCCGGTCCACCGAACTGAAGAACCGTTCGCGCAGGGTCAACCCGTTCTGCCGGATGCGCGCGAGCTGCAGTTCCGCTTTCAAGCAGCGTCAGGTTCACGTTGGACGGGCATTCGGTGGTGCAGGCCTTGCAGGAGAGGCAGTTGCTCAACGCAGTTTCAAGCTCCGCCGAACGGAGCGGATCGCCATCCACGCCACGCAACTCCAGCGCGGCGCGAATCGCGTTGGCGCGCCCGCGCGTGGACATGATTTCCTCGCCGGTGGCCATAAACGTGGGGCACATGCTTGGCGTCAGCTTGAGGCAGCCGCCGCAGCCGTTGCATTGCTCCAGGTTGGCGGTGAACGACTCGTCCCTGTCCGCGAACGCGAGCACCGGTTTAAACGGCACTTTCAGGGAATAGCCGGCGCCCAGGCGCAGATGACGGTCAATTTTATAGCGGCCGTCCGAAATGATTTTGCCCGGGTTGAACAAATTGTTCGGGTCAAAGGTCTGCTTGATTTGCCGCATGAGCCGGTAAATCTCCTCGCCGACCTGATCCCGGAGATACTCGGTGCGCGCCATGCCCACGCCGTGTTCGCCGGACAAGGATCCCTTGAATTGCTTCACGAGCGCGGCCACTTCGTCGGCAATCTGCCGGTATTTTTTCAAATCCTCCGCGCGATGCAAATCCAGCATCGGCCGCACGTGCAGCAATCCCGCCGCCGCGTGGCCGTAATACGAAGCCTGCACGCCGCACGCGCCGCATCAATTTCTGCAGGCTGTTGACGTATTCCGGCAAATCGCGCGGCCGCACCGCCGCATCCTCGATGAACGCGACGGGTTTGGCGTCGCCCTTGCAACTGGTCAACAGCGACAAGCCGGCCTTGCGCATCGCCCACACGAGGTCGGCTTCGTCCGGTGTTTCCAAAATGCGTCGTCGCAGGCCCAGTTTGCGCTTTTCCAGCAGCGCCAGCCGCTCGGGAACATCCTCGAAAAATTCGACAATCAAAATCGCTTCGCACGGCCTGGTGTCGAGTTCGAGCAAATCGCGCACGGCCTGAAACTCGCGCTGGCCGCGCGTCTGGTCGAACAGCGGACGGTCAATGTGCTCGATGGCGGCGGGCTTCAAATCCAGCAGTTCGCTTCGGTGGCCTGCATCGCCTCGGCCACGGACGAAAAGAACAGCAGGCCCACGCCGCGTTCCTCCGGGCAGCGGAACGACCTTCAGTTCGGCGGAAATAATGCCCGCCAGCGTGCCTTCGCTGCCGGCAGAGAATGTGGAGTAAATTGTCCGGTTCGCGCGCCAGCCCGCGCCAGTGCGTAACCGGGCCAGCGTTTCAAGAGGCCCGGCGGAAAGCCCCCGGCGATTTGCGAGCGAGTTGAGCACCACCATGTCTTCCACCAAGTCGCGCTGCTGCGGCAAAGTTCGTGGCCGGGGCCGACCATCAGCGGTTTGCCCGTTGTGCAGCACGATTTCGAGTTCGTTCACGTGCATGCCCGTCGTGCCATAGACCGGCGTGTGGCCCCGGACGAATCGTTGGCAATCATGCCGCCCAGCGTCGCGCGCGAACTCGTCGCCACGTCCGGCCCGAAACAAAATCTGAACGGGCGAAGGAATTCATTTAATTGATCCAGCACCACGCCCGCGCCAACGCGGACCGTGCGGCGCTCCTTGTTGAAATCCCAGATTTGACGGTTGTAGCGCGCGAAATCAACGACCAGGCCGTCGCCGATGGCCCCGCCGGAAAGCCCCGTGCCCGCGCCGCGCGGAATCACCGATACGCCCGCCTGCGCCGCCGCCTGGATGATGGCGCTGGCATCGTGCGCGCTGGCGGGAAACGCCACGGCCAGCGGCTCGATTTGGTAAGGCGACGCATCCGTGGCGTAAAGTTGACGCGTCAAATTGTCAAAAGCGACGTCGCAAACCGCCGCCTTCAGCGTGGCCAGTTGTTGATTAGGTGTCATATATGGCCTGACCCAAAGCTATCGGCGTGACAGTTCGTTGACAATTTCATTTAATTGAAACCTGATGAGTGCCAATTCCCAAAAACGTTCCGCAGAGTTTCTCAAAATCAGCGCCCAGTTCAAACTCGGCGCGCTCGTCACAGAATCGTCGCATCCCGTCACGGCCAATTTGAGCGACGTTGCCAGGCAAGACATTGCCGCCGCGTTGAATTTGCTTTTTGACGTGGATGATGACGTGATCCAAAAATACCGCGAGTTTGTGGAATCGGGCAGGGCCGGGGAAATCAGGGAAACGGTTCTGCGTTCGCTGAAAAACGGCGGGCGGATTTTTTTCACCGGTTGCGGTGCGACGGGCCGGTTGAGCATTTTGTTGGATTCTGTCTGGCGCGATTTCTGGCAAGGTAGGAGACGAGGTGACGAGTCTCAAACTGGCAGAAAAACAGAGACTCCTTACGTCGTCTCCTGCAAAAATACTGGAGATTTTGAAAACCGCACGTTCAGCGTGATGGCCGGGGGCGATTACGCGCTCATCAAATCGGTCGAGGGCTTCGAGGATTTCACCGCGTTCGGGCGCAAACAACTTCGTGACCTCGGCGTGCGTGCGGGCGACGTGGTATTTGCCATCACCGAAGGCGGCGAAACGTCATTCGTCATCGGCACGGCGTGGGAAGGCGTGGACGCGGGCGCCAAGGTGTATTTTGTCTATAACAATCCGGACGAACTTCTCTGCCGTCACGTCCGAGCGCAGCCGCGAAGTCATCCAGGACACGCGCATTGAAAAGATCAATCTGACGACCGGGCCGATGGCCATTACCGGTTCGACACGGATGCAGGCAACATCCATCCAGCTTTGCGTCATGCTCACAATTTTGGAGATGGTCGTGCAGGAGCTGGTTCAGGAATTTGGTAGCGACGCGCTGCTGCGCGTTCGGGCTGACCAGCAGGTCAGCCCTACCGCCAACGTTCCCGCGCAATTTCTTGCCAAACTGGAGGAACTGCACGCGAGTTTAAAATCGCCGGCGTTGCTCGCGCAACTGGCAAAACTTGTCGCGCTGGAGGAGCCGGTCTATCGCACGGGACACAAAAACAATTACTTTGCCGACCGGTTCGGCATTGATGTTTTAACGGACACGACGGAACGGTCGCCGACTTACTGCACGCCACCGTTCCGCAAGGCCGATGACCCAACCGCAACGGAATCGTGGGCATTTTTGTTCCTGCCGCAAAAGGAGACGCCCGAGGCGTGGCGGCACATTTTGAAACGTCAGCCGCGTTGTGTGGAATGGAATGAAATCGAGATTCACCCGCTGGTCGGTGAGGACAACTTCGCACGTACCTTTGAGACCGTCCGCAAAATCAGTACGCCGGAATTGATGCGGTTCAAGATCGGCCTGGACGGTCTGAAATATCGTCCGCTGGGCATGGGAGACTGTGCGGTGGCCGTTGTGTCGGAGCGGGAAAAGGAATCGCTGCTTTCGGCAGACGGATTTTATCACATCCAGCTTGAAGCGGCGCGGAAGGCGGGCGCGAAGACCGGTTTGATTTATTTTGGGACGTGAAACTTCAATTACGTGAAGTCGGCAAAGCGCGATTCGAAACTTGGAATTGGTATCTATTCCCGCTCCGGAGACAGATTTCCTCCTGGAAGGCGTGACGCGTGTGGCAGTCAAGCTGGTGATGAATGCGCTTTCAACCTGCACGATGGTGCGGTTGGGACGCGTGATGGGCAATTATATGGTCTGGGTGGTGCCGTCGAACCTCAAGCTGATTGACCGCGCGACGCGCTACATCGCCCAGCTCGCCGGCCTGAGCTACGAGGCGGCCAACAACCTGTTGTTCGAGGTGATCGAATACGTCGAACCACGGATGAAATCAGACCAGGCATATCCGCCGGTGGTGGGCATGGCAGTCCTTCGCGCAAAGCACAAATTGACGAACGAGGACGCGGAGAACCAATTGGCGAAATAAACCGCCAATTACGCAGATGAGCGCAGATTCATTCCAAACCAGATGCCAAGCCTGACGTTTGTGGCCGGGCGGTTTCAGATTTGAATGGGGCCGGAACTTTTCAGCAAAAAACAAGGCTAGTGCATTGATGGCGACAGATACAAAAGAATCGCCAGAAAAACGCCCGAAGAAACAATAAGCGCCAGCAGTATGATGCTGACGATGTTTCCAACCTGATTTTTGTCTTTGGGAGCCATCATCAGTTCTAAAGATGTTCCTAACAAATATTGCTGGAATAAAAACAGAAAAAGGAAGAAACTTGTTAACAGCTTATTCACAGAAAATCTTAAATTTACACCAGATGCCGGGCCTGACGTTTGGGCAGGGCGGTTTTGGCTTTGCGCAGCGGGATCAGCGTTTCTTTCGTGGAAATTATATCTTTCAGGAAGGCGGGTTTGTCGTGGCGGCCACCGCGCCGGTAATCGCGCCACAATGTTTCGGCCACCGGCTTCGCGTCAAGCCGCAGTTCGCCGGTGAAATATTCAAAGAGCAGCTCCGTCAGCCGCACCAGCGCGATACTGTCGGTGCGGCCCGTCCGCGCGTGCAGCCATTCGCTGAAGCGGAGAAAGGCGTGGAAGGGGGAATGTAGCGCAGGCGTCTCGCCTGCTTCCTTGCTCTGTTCAAAATTTCCCGGCAGGCGGGACGCCTGCGCTACGTTATTCCAAATCAACGGTGTGCTTTCGATGAAGTTGCCGCTGTTGCCGACCAGGTCCCAGTAACGCGCGAACCGGCGCAGCTTTTGCATCGTCGCAAAATCAATCAGTCGGTTCTGCAGGATTTCATAGGGCGGATGCGGATTGTAAATCATCTGCCATCCGGCGTCGTGGCGGACTATCGGCGTGCCGCGCAGCCGCTTGAGAATGCCCACTTGAATTTCCTGCGGGCCGAGTGCCATAAGCCGGTCAAATCCGGCGGCAAAACTTTCAAGCGTTTCGCCAGGCAACCCGGCAATCAAATCGGCGTGGATATGAACGCCAGTCCGGCTTCGAAGAAAACGGAAATTATCCTCCAGCCGTTCATAATTCTGCCGGCGTTTGATGGCTGCGCTGACTTCCTGGTTGAACGTCTGGATCGCCGACCTCGAATTGCAACGCGCCCGGCGGGAACTTCGCGATGACTTCGCGCAGCGCTTCGGGCAACCGGTCGGGAATCATTTCAAAATGGAAAAAATGGCCGGGCTGATAGCGCTCGAGGAAAGAATTCGAGAATGGCTTTGCTGAAATCCGACGTTGAGATTGAACGTGCGGTCAACGAATTTGAACTGTTTCACGCCGCGATCGAGCAGGCGTTGCAATTGCTCGAGCATGGCTGCCAGCGGGACCTGACGCACCGGGATGTCGAGCGACGACAGGCAAAATTCGCACGTGAACGGGCAGCCGCGGGACGCCTCAACGTAGATGATGCGATGCGCGATGTCGTTGTCGGTGTAGAGGTCGTAGGGCAGAACGATTTGCGAAAAGTCCGGCAATTCGGCGGGAATGATTTTGGGCAACGGACGCGGCTCCGGCCCGGCTGTCGGAGTTCACGCTTTAGCGTGCCATCCGGACAAGCTGAAGCTTGAACTCCAACGTTTTCACGCCGGGTCGGAGACCGGCGTTCCAATAAGACCCGGCACACCTCCGCAAACTTCAAATCCGCTTCGCCGGTGATGACGTGGTCGGCCAGTTGAACAATCGGTTGCGCTTCGGTTTCGTAGCTCACTTCCGGTCCGCCGAGGATGATTTTGATGTCGGGCCGGACACGTTTGATGGCGGCGATCAACTTCAGTGGTTTGCCCGACATTCCAGATGTAAATGCCGAACCCGATGATTTTGGGATTGCGCGCGAGGAGGGCTTCCGCAATGTCGAGCGGACGCTGATTGATGTCGAATTCCGCAAGGCACGCACGCGGTTGCAGTTCACCGAGATTGGCCAGCAGATAGCGCAGGCCGAATGCAGCGTGGATATATTTCGCGTTGAGCGTGGTTAAAACGATTTCCGCCACGTCGGCAATTTAGCAATAAGCGGAAGGTGGTGCAACGCCGGCGGGTGCAACCATTCACCTGCCGTTTGGAAAGCGCCAGCCGCCGTCGCGCCGTAGCGGCGCTTTGGCGCGCCGCGAAGGCGAAGGACACCATGGCGCACCCACGACGCTTTGCGCAGGCCGGAAGGCACAGTTCATCGCATCGCGTTTTGGCACTGCGGCGGCCCCCCGCCGCTTTGCCCAGTCTGAACTATTCCCAGCTCGCGGGTACGCTCGCCCACCTTGCGATTGAATTTTCATTAGACCGGATGCATTGGCCTTGTTAACCTGCGGCCCTATGACACTCGACGATATTTTGCTGGAAGCAGAGGACAAAATGATCAAGACCGAGCAGGTGGTTGTGAACGAATTCGCCGGCGTGCGCACGGGCAAGGCGTCGGCGGCTTTGGTCGAGAACGTCACGGTGGAGGTTTATGGCGCGCAAATGCGCATCCGCGAACTGGCGGGCATCACGACACCGGAACCGCGGATGCTGGTCATCCAACCGTGGGACTTCAACTCGCTGCATCCGATTGAGAAGGCGATTCAGAAGGCGAACCTCGGTCTCATGCCGGCGATCCAGGGCAAAATCATCCGGCTCGCCTTTCCGGAATTGAGCCAGGAACGGCGGCAGGAGTTCGTGAAAATTACCAAGAAAATGGCGGAGGACGGACGCGTGGCCATCCGGCATGTACGGCGCGATTCCATGGAGCAATTGAAAAAACACGCGCACGACAGTGGCATCACCGAGGACGAGGAGAAACAGGCCGAAAAGGATTTGCAAAAGCTGACCGATCAATACATCGCAAAGATTGACGAACATCTCGCCCACAAGGAAAAGGAAATCATGACGGTGTAGGGATTTGCGATTTACGATTGGTCTTTGAAAACGAGCATCGCTCCGGCCTTTTTCAGTTCGTAAATCGTCAATCGGAAATTGGAAATGATCAACGCGCCGGCGCATTGGTCGGGGGTGATTCAAAGCGCACCACGGTTTCGCCGGCCCGGGCGTAACCGAGTTTTTCGCGGGCGAGGCGTTCGACGGTTTTGGGATCGTTGAGGAGGGCGGCGATTTCGGCCTTCAATACCTTATTGGTTTCCTGTTGCTGAGATAGTTTGTCGTCCAGCCGCAAATTTTCCCGGCGCATCCGCTCGTTCTGCTGGATGAGCGGCAAATACCACACGCCGACGAGCAACAGCCCGGCCAGGAGCAGCAGCCAGGCGACCATTTTGGTCAGCTTGCTCCAGATGCCGAGGTCAACATTCATGGCGGCGAGTTAAACACGGGCGGCGCCGCGACGGAAGCGGATTTATCTGGCAAACTCCTTCCACGACTTCAGCCTGCTGTTGGCATCGAAGGCAAGGCGCAGAAAACGGGCGGGCAAATAAGTCTCGGAATACATCGGCGTCAGCGGGCCGAAATAACAGCCGGGCGGCGCAAAGTAAGGTTCCGGCGCCACGACGACCTGGCCCCGCCGCATGAGCCATTCGGCGATGGTCGTGCCATCGGACAGCTTCGCGGATTTGTCCGGCGGGCCGAATTCCATCACCGCCTGGTCGTAGGTGTAGTTGCCCACGCGCGACGCCCAGTCAATTTTTTGCGTGACGCAACCGGCCAGCAAAAGCGCGGCGAACACGACTGGAACAATTGCTTTCACGAGGTTAATTTACGCCGCCACCAGCCGAATGCAATCCGTACACCTTCCGACAAATTGCCGATTTGCTGTAGCGTCGAGCCTGTGGCTCGAATGATGGCGCATCGCTCCTAGCAGCACGCGGAGGGAGCGCCGACACTATGCAACTCGCCACCGGATTTTGTTGTTAATGGGTTTCGGTGGCGCTATCAATTCCGGGGCATGATAAAGGCATTGTTCCTTTTTTTTGATGCGACGGCTTGGGACCGTCTGGCGCAAGAGCGGCGCAGTGTGGGTTTCATTTGCGCGAGTTATTTGCTGCCGCTGCTGCTGGTGGTGTCGGCGGTCGAGAGTGGCGGGCTGATGCACTGGGGCAAATGGCAACCCGGCGTTGGCCTCATCCGAAAATTCACGGCGGCGGAAGTGACTCTTTTTGAAGTTGCCCAACTGTTGTTGACGCTGGCGGTGGTTTTTGTGTGCGCCCACCTCGTCAAAATATTGGGGGAGACATTTCACGATCGCCACAGCTATACGCAGGCGTTCACGGTGGTGGCCTACACCTTAAGTCCTGTTTTTTTGTTCCGGCTGCTGGACGTGTTTCCCATGATGAATCCCTGGGTTCCGTGGGCCATTGGCATCGTGCTTTCCATTTGGATTTATTATCAAGGTTTGCCGCGCGTCATGAAACCGGACCCGAGCCACGCCTTTGAATTATACGTGATCAGTTTGATGATATTGGTTGCGACCACGGGACTGGTTCGTTTGCTCACCGCGTTGTGTTTGCGGGGCCGGATTGATTTCGCCCATTCTTATTTGGGAGCAAGGATCGTACATTTGCTGGTGCAGTTGCATTTTTGAAGCAAGATTCCGCATGATGACGGCCATCGAACAAACCCTGCTGAACGCGCTGGTGGAACTGGAAAGAGCGGGCAACTCCCTGCGCACGGCAAATCCCAAACCGGATCTGCCGGCGCTGTTCGCGCGCATTGAGGAACTGGCAAAAGAACTGCCGCGCGGCACCGATCCAACGTTGTTGCATTACCTGCAAAAGAAAAGTTACGAGAAGGCGCGGCTGTTCCTGCAGGGGCGCGATGCGGAGAACCAGGCTGGAAATTGCCGGCATGTTTAGTTGGAGTTTACGCTTTGGCGTGGCGCGAGCAGTCCTGCCCGGCGGGACTGAACTCCAACCGCAATACGCCCGCTTGCATCCTTCAACCTTCAACCTGTAACTTTTCCCCATGCTGGACGATACCATCGCCGCCATTGCCACGCCGCTCGGCGAGGGCGGACTGGCTGTCGTCCGCCTTTCCGGGCCGCAGGCGCTCGCCGTCGCCGATAAAAGTTTTCTGCCCGCCGGCAAAAATTCGCTCAAGCCGTCGTTGGCAGCGTCGCACACGATTCAATACGGCAAAATCGTTCGCGGGGACAAAACGGTGGACGAAGTGCTGCTGGCTGTCCTGCGCGCGCCACGCACGTTCACGCGCGAGGACACGGTGGAAATCACCTGTCACGGCGGCATCCTGCCCGCCAGGCTCGTCCTTGACGCGCTGCTGGCAAATGGGGCGCGACCGGCCGAACCCGGCGAGTTCACGCGACGCGCGTTCCTCAACGGCCGCCTTGACCTCGCGCAGGCCGAAGCGGTTGCCGACTTGATTCATTCGCGCACCGAACTTGCGCTGGCCGCCGCCAACGAACAGCTGGCCGGGAAACTTTCGCAGCGCATCAACCGGCTCCGCGATGATTTGATGCACACGCTCGCGCATGTCGAGGCGCACATTGATTTTCCCGACGAGAACATTGCGCCGGACACGAAGGCGCAATTGCTCAAGCGTCTGGAAGACGGCGTGGAATTCATGGACGAACTGTTGCGCACGGCGAACGAGGGACAGATTTTGCGGCGCGGCATTCGCGCGGCGATTGTGGGCCGGCCCAACGTCGGGAAATCCAGCCTGCTCAATCAGTTGCTCGGACGCGACCGCGCCATCGTATCGCCGATTCCGGGCACGACGCGCGACACGATTGAAGAGACGGCAAACATCCGCGGGCTGCCGGTGGTGTTCATTGACACCGCCGGGTTGCGCGAGGCGCGCGACGAGATTGAGCAGGAAGGCATCCGCCGCAGCCGCGAATCACTGGCCAGGGCCGAATTCATTCTGCATGTGCTCGACGCGAGCGAGCCGCTGACGAGCGCGGACGAAAATTATTTTGCCGAATTCGCCGGCAAGAAACGGATCCTGGTTCGGAACAAAATTGATTTACCGGTGAAACTGGAATTTCGTGACACGTGTCATGTGTCACGTGTCACATCTCCAGTTGTTGACGTTTGCTGCCTGAGCGGGCAGGGGATTGAATCGTTGAAGGACGCCATCAAGGAACTGGTCTGGTCGGGTGAAATCAAGGCCGGGATGTTGCAGGTGATGATCAACTCACGGCATCAGGACGCGTTGAACCGTGCCCGCGCGGCCGCGTTGCGGACACTCGAGGCGCTGCGGGCGGATGCAACCCTCGAACTGGTGGCGATGGATTTGCGCATCGCCGTCAATGCCGTCGGCGAGATTGTCGGCAAAACGGCAACGGAAGATTTGCTCGACTCGATCTTCAGCCAGTTTTGCATCGGGAAATAATGGCCATATTTGTTGTGCACGCCAATTCTGCGCAGGCGGCAGCGGTCTTAGTAAAACTGCGTCCGGACGTGTCTTGCCTTGTCCTCGTGGACAATCGCGTGAATGGTGAAAAATCTGTTGGATAGACTGGCGATTATCCATCCGTGAAGCTTGCTGACGCGGGGAGTCAAAAAGTGAAATTGGTACCCCGGCTAGGACTCGAACCTAGAACCAATTGATTAAGAGTCAACTGCTCTACCAATTGAGCTACCGAGGCAACAAATTAAGGGCGTGAAGCATCGTCACAACCAGCCCGTTTGTCAATAAAACGACAATGATGTTTTGCCCGACTCGATTTGTACTCCAGTTTCGCACCCTCAGGCAGCGGGCCTGTCGCTTCGCCAACGCAAGCAACGGAAATAGAACGTGTAAAATCCGATCCATAAAACATTGTTGCAACCAACGGCCAATACCCGCTGTGAATATCTTTTAATATCTTTCGCTTGGCCGGTCGGCACCGCTCTTACCAAAGTGGAGAACTATGAAGTCCGGCACCTGCAAACCGCCTCAAGATGAGAAGCCCGCCTTGCCCATCTTGCAACCTACCGAAACCCCGGCCAAATATCCTGACGGCCTGCCAGTCCACCCGTTTCTTGATGCCTGGCTGTGCCTGCCACTCCAGTCCAAGCCTGAAAACTACTTGCACCTTCTCCGCAACCGGAGCAACTAGGCCAATAGCACCAGCCGGAAAATTTTAAAATACCCGCTCGATTTGCCGTCCCCTGCTTCACTCCTGCAAAGGCTGGCCTGCCGGTCAGCTTGGATGCGCGGCAGCACGTCCCTACTCTGAAGATTTAGCGAAACAAAACCGCTTGTTTTTCTTTTGGCGGTTCGTCGCCGGCTTTGATAGTTCGCCGCAATGTTTCTTGCGACGCACGTTCCGGCGGTTTGGCCCGCCAAAGTTGCGCGGTCCACTCATCACCACACCTCCACCGGTCCTTTCGGCACGGGAATTTGCTCGCGCTGCGCCGAGGCAGGCTCGCGCATGAAGGACGCAATCATCGGAGGGGGCCGGAAGCGCGGTTGCAGTTCGCCGTTGCCGTCGAGGAATTGTTGCCGCCAGCGGATGTAATTTTCAAGCACGTCGTGGAATTCGGCGTGGGTGGAGATTTGCACGGCGCGTTTGTTGAATTCGTGGCACGGGCCGAAGCGTTTGGCATACCACGGCGCAACTTTGCGGAACATCCGGCAACCGAGTTCCTCGCCAAAAACTTCAATCATCAAATCGAGGTGCCGGCACATCACGCGCACGCGCTCGGCAAAAGTGGGTTCGGAAGGAAGGTCGCCCCTCACCCCGTCCTCTCCCCGCCGGGCGGGGAGAGTGTGTCCGCAGGATGGGTGAGGGGAACGTGATCTTGTTTCAGATAATGCAGCGTGTGCTGGAAAATCCAGGGATTGTAAAAGGCGCCGCGCCCGATGCTCACGCCCGCACAGCCGGTTTCGTCGAACATCTTTTTCGCGGCCTGCGGCGTGATGACGTCGCCATTGCCGATGACCGGAATGTTTTTCACCGCTTGCACAACGGCGCGAATACCGGCCAGGTTCACCGTGCCGCCGAAACCCTGTTCGCGCGTGCGGCCATGAACGAAAATCGCGGCAGCACCGGCATCTTCGAGCGCACGCGCCAAATCGGGCGCGGTCAGATTTTCGTCGTCCCAGCCAAGCCGCATTTTGGCCGTCACCGGGATTTTCACGGCACCGGCCATGCCGCGGACGAGCGCGGCGGTTTTATGGAGTTCGGTCATCATCGCCGAGCCGCCTCCGACGCCGCAGACCTTGCGGACGGGACAACCCATGTTGATGTCCACGGACGCAATGCCGATGGATTCGAGATAAATCGCTGCATCACGCATCTCCTCGGGCACGGAACCAAAGAGTTGGACCGCGAGCGGCGAATCGGCCGGGCGGGTTTCGATGAGCTTGAGGGCCTTTTTGTTTTTTTCCAGCAGCGAACGGGCATTGACCAGGTCGGTGGTACAGAGGCCGACACCCCCGATTTCGCGCACGATGAGGCGGAAGGGCAGGTTGGTGTAACCCGCCAGCGGCGAGAGGAACAGATTGGATGCCAGTGTCAGCGAACCGATGCGCATGGGCTGAAATATAGGCCAAATTAGCGCATTGCGGAAGGCGGAATGGCATGTTAGTTTGACATGCGAAAATGTTTGACGACGATTCAAATCAAAGAAACGGCGGTGACCGCGGGCAGAAAAAACCGCCCGGCGGTTTCAAAGTCCCGGTGTCCACGTGGATCCTGTGGATCGCCATCCTTGGCGGTCTCGTGGCGTTGATGATGTTGAAATCCCACATGACGACGCAGGGCGATGTGTTGTCGCAATCCGATTTTTTGCAGAAGTTCAGCTCGAACCAGATTGTCCACGCGACCATCAACTTCAATTCACAATCGTCGCCGCTTACGCCCATCGCCGGCACGTATTTCAAAAAGGAAAACGGCAAGACAATCGAAGCGCCGTTCAGCGCACCGAACGCCATGCTGACGCAAAAGATGCTGGATGAACTGCTGATCTCGGACAAAATCGAGGCGGGCGCGCCGAACGCGATGCTTTGGTCCATCGGCTATCAATTGCTGTTTTTTGTGGGCATCGGCCTGTTGTTTTGGTTTTTCTTCATCCGCCAGATCAAAATCGCCGGCAAGGGCGCGCTGAGTTTCGGGCGGAGCAAGGCGCGGATGCTCGCCAAAGACCGCAACAAGACGACCTTCAAGGACGTGGCGGGCATTGACGAAGCCATCGAGGAGGTTTCCGAGCTGGTTGAATTTTTGAAGGACCCGAAGAAATTCCAGCGGCTCGGCGGGCGCATTCCGAAGGGCGTGCTGATGGTCGGGCCGCCCGGCACGGGCAAGACACTGCTGGCCAAGGCCATCGCGGGTGAAGCGGACGCTTCGTTTTTCAGCATCAGCGGTTCGGACTTCGTGGAAATGTTCGTTGGCGTGGGCGCGAGCCGCGTGCGCGACATGTTCGAGCAGGCGCGCCGGAACACGCCGTGCCTGGTTTTCATTGACGAAATTGACGCGGTCGGCCGTTCGCGCGGTCACGGACTCGGCGGCGGCAACGACGAACGCGAGCAGACGCTCAATGCGCTGCTGGTCGAAATGGACGGTTTTGACACACAGGAAGGCATCATCATCATCGCCGCGACCAACCGCCATGACGTGCTCGACCCGGCGTTGATGCGGCCCGGGCGTTTTGACCGGCAGGTGGTCGTCAATTTGCCGGACGTGCGCGGGCGCGAGGGAATCTTGAAGGTGCACGCCAAAAACGTGAAGCTCGCGCCGGAGGCGGATTTGTCCATCATCGCGCGCGGCACGCCGGGTTATTCTGGCGCGGAACTGGCGAATTTATTGAACGAGGCCGCGTTGCTCGCCGCGCGTTTGAACAAAAAATCCGTCGGCATGAGCGAATTAGAAGAAGCGCGCGACAAGGTCCGCTGGGGACGCGAGCGCCGGAGCATGGCGATGTCCGACGAAGAGAAGCGCGCCACGGCGTGGCACGAAGCCGGCCATGCGCTGGTCAACGTGCTGCTCAAACACGTGCATCCGCTGCACAAGGTCACGATCATTCCGCGCGGCCGCGCGCTCGGCGTCACCATGTCGCTGCCCAAGGAGGACATGCTGAACATGCGGAAAAAGCAGGCCATTGACAGCATTGTCCTGGCGATGGCCGGGCGCATCGCGGAGGAATGCGTGACCGACGACATATCCAGCGGCGCGGCGATGGACATTCAGCAGGCCACGCAACTGGCCCGTGCGATGGTCATGCACTGGGGCATGAGCGAGAAGCTCGGCAACGTGCTTTACGGCGACAGCCAGGAATACGTTTTTCTCGGACGCGACTTCATGCGCACGAAGGATTACAGTGAACAGACCGCGCAGGACATTGATGCCGAGGTCAAACGCATCATTGACGAAGCGAACAAAACGGCGAAGGGACTGATCGAAGCCAACCGCGATAAACTCGAAATCATCGCCCACGGGCTGCTCGAATACGAAACGCTTGATGGCGTGCAGGTCGAGGAGATTATCCGCAAGGGCACGTTCACGCCGCCGCCCCGGACACCGTCCCAGACCGGACCGATGCTGGGCGCCCCCGCCGGCACGCCGTTGCCGGAAACGCCGCCCAAACCCGCCCCGCCCAAGTTGCCCGGACTCGGCGCACCCGCGCCGGCGCCGGTTTGAAATGGTTTGTTTCCGCTTTCCGATATACACGATTTCATGCAGTGGACGGTGACTGGAGAATGATGCGTCAATCGCAAATCGAGCATCGCAAATTCATTTGCTCTTTTCCAGGGTCTTCAAATCCTCGGCGAGAAACTGCGTCACGTCCTTGAACCGCGCAACATTTTCCGGATTTATCGCGATAAGGGTTTGGTGCGCTTCGAGGCAGATGCGGGTGATTTCTTCACGCGTGGGGTTGGCCGGCTCCGGCGTGCCGGTTTTGACATCGTCGGGCAACGGCAATGCGCCGCCGGTCATTTTGAAGAGGCGCGCCACCCCCAGATTCTCCAGCAACTCGGCGACGCGCTTGTTGGCATTGAACAGTTCAATCCCTGGCTGGTCGGGGCTGACAGACTGCATCTTCAATCCAAATCCGGCCAACACGCCCAGAAATGTGCTGTCCATGAGGACGCATTCCGACAAATCAATGATGAAATGCCGGTAGCCTTTCCCGGTCAGTTCGCCCAACAGCGTTTTAAAATCGGGAGTGGAGACGTAGTTGGCGCGTCCGGCAATTTTAACGCAGGCGAAGTTCTTGCCCACCAGCACGTACAGTTTTCCCGATGGCGTTGACATTTGTTAGAAAAATTATTTGGCGCGCTCAAGCTGTAGCCGCCTGGGGTGCGACAATTTGCACCAGCGCCTGTTGCAACAGCAGCGCCTCGTCCAATCCGCTGGATACCAACCGCTGGTTGCAGCGCAGCAGCAAATCCATGGCGCGAACCAGTTCGTCCTGGCTGTATTTTTCGGCGTGCGGCAGCGCCTTGTAAAGCACATACGGATTCAGCGACAGTGGATTGAACCGCTTGTCCGCCGGCAGCTTTTCCGCCGGCACGCGTTCCAATTGCGCCTTGAACCGGTTGTAGTCTGTTTCTGGTTTGATCCAGCCTGCGCGCGACATTTCCTTCAACAGCAACATCGCGCGGACCTTTGAAATCAGGCCGTAAAGCAGGCCGATTTCCGATTTTTTCGGGTCGAATTTCAATTCCCAAAGTTCCTCGTCCAGCCGCCGCAGCAAACGCGGCAAATCGCGTTCGCCCAGCGCGTCGCCGAGCGCGAAGGCGCGCGCCGTCTTGTTCCGCGTACAGACCGCGGCGACGTCGCCGGCTTCAATTTGTTTCCGGTTCGCCGACAAACAGGCACAGCTTCTCAATTTCGCCGTCGAGCAGGCGCGGGTTCGGGCCGATGCGATTGACCAGTTCGGCCAGTGCCTCCCCGGCAATTTCCTTTTGCCGCGCACGGATGGCGGAACGGGCTTCAATTTCCGCGCGGTTGGCCCAGTCCTTGTCATCCGCCCAGCCGGAAAGCGTCTCGACCGTGCCAATTTTGTCGAGCGTTTTGAAGAACGTTTTGCGTTTGTCCACCTTGCCCGCGCTCACGAGGAGCCGCACGCCCTGCCAGGAAAATGTTTTCAACTCCTCCGCCAGCTCGGCGAGGGTTTCGGTGACAGCCTGGGCGGAGGCGGCGCGTTCGTCACCGAGAAAATTGCAATCCCGCAGCCAGATGACCTTGCCGGAACCGAAAAACGGGAGTGTTTGCAGGGCTTCACGCAGCCGGACCATCGCCGCCAGCGCCTCGCCGCTGTTGGAAACGGCGGCTTCGATGGTCTCGTGGTCCATGCCGCCAAGCTCGTCGCACCATTGCTGGTAGAGTTGCCGGGCGCGTTGCTTGACGGCGAATTCATCTTCGCCGCAAATGAGGGCGAGCGCTGGGGTCCTGGCCGCGGGCATTTTATTCGGCTTCGCTGCCGGTTTCGTTGATCCGGTTCAGCACTTCGCTCATGTCCTCGACCTGTTCGAAAAGCGCGCTGGTGACGAAGATCGGTTTTTTTTGCGCGGCGGCGATGGCGAGGCAATCGCTGGGGCGCGCGTCAAGTTCAACGATTTTGCGGGCGACTTCATTTTGCTGCTGCAAAATCAGCCGGGCGAAATAGGTGGAATTCTTCAGGTCCGTGATGATGACGCGTTCGACACTGATGCCGAAACCCTGGAAAATGCGGTTGATGAGGTCGTGGGTGAGCGGACGTTCCTTGGGTGTCTGGCGCAGAAACATGCCGATAATGGCGCCCATTTGCGGCTCGACATTGATGACAAAAACCTTCTGGTCGTTGCCGATGAACAGCGCGCACCCGCTGTTGGCGGGCAAAATGCCGCGAATCTGAACGGGCGTCACTTCGTTCTTCATACCCCTAGTTTATGGGAAAAGCCGTAAAAGGCAAGCTATCGTTGTTTTTTGGAAGGCGCTGCCGGGCTTGGGGCAGCACTGGCGCGCGGCGTATTCGGGGGGCTGGACGGCTGTGAGGATTGCGGGTCGTCAAACCAGATGGCGGCCACGGCCAGAAACCAGGCGGCAAAAAACGGGTAGGAATACCGGCCCACTTCATTGCTGCTGCTGAATTCAATTGCCTTCGACAAATCGCCCTGCATGCGCGGGAGACAGGCGATGACAAACGCAAGAACGGAGAAAACGCCAATGATCACAACCGTGAGGCTCCCCAGCGCCAGGCGACCGCGCCTTTTCCACCAGGCCAGCACCAGCAGAATAACCAGCAGCCAGGGCAGAACGCTGAGTTGTTCATTCACAAAACCGCCGAACCCGATCCATTTTCCGGCCCATTGCAAATGATCATGGTTGCCCGGCTGCCATTGAAAGAAATCGCTGTTAAAGAAACGGCCGAAAATATTGAGAAACCAGGTTTGGTGAAAGCGGTACAGGGCGGAGGCGGGGGAGGCGACCCCTGCGTGCCACCAGCCCGATTCGGGATGAAGAATGGGCTTGTCGAGTCGAAACCAGACGTATGGCAGCAAACAAATGATGGCGGCCGCAGTGCTTTTCCACAGGATGTATTTCTTCAACCAGCCACGCCGCCAGCAAAACGGCAGCAACACGAAAAAACAGGCGGCGGCATAAACGATGCCTTCAAATTTGCTCATGGCGCAGGCGGTGACGGCAAGGATGGCGGCGGCGAGATAATATTCGTCCGCGTCGGAAATCGCCTTTACCATCAGCAGGGCCGTGAGACTGGCGGAAAAAACCATCGGAATCGTGCCGCCTTCCTGCCGGATGAAGTTCATGCTGGCCGGCAAAAAACAGAAAGCCACGACCGTCAGAATGGGCAGCGGATGCGGATGTTTCCAAACCTTCCCGAGTGAAAGAATCCCAAGGCACAACGCCACCACCATCCAGAACGGCCAGACCTTGTTGACGAATTCGTCCACCCCGCCAACGGCGCCGTAGTTGAGGACATAAAGACCGGGCACCAGCATCGGATAATCCCAGTGGGTGTAGGCGAGATCGGGTTGGTGCATCCAGTACAGAAGATTTTTGCCTTGTTCCAGAAAGAGAATCTTTGCCTTGAAAACCCAGAAAGCGTTGGCATCAAATTCGAGTGTTCCTTCCAGTGTGGAAAGCCTGCCGAAAACCCACCAGGAATAGATTACCGGCAAGAGCAGGAGCAACCAGAGATGGCCCGGCTGAAATTTTTTTATCTGTTTCAAATCCGCCCCCGCCTTCGGCAGCAATAAAACGACTTCCGCCGCGCCCCAGATGAGCGCCAGCCAGGCCAGCCCGCCGGCCAGATTGACTCCCGCCAGCGCTGCCAACAATACCGTCTGAGAGAAAACGAGCATGCCAACGGCCAGTCCGATCGCAAAACGAAGGCCGGGGCCGAACCCATCCTCGAATTTCTGGCCGAGCACGAGGCGGCTTATCCGCATCCCGGCAAAGGCCACAGCGGGCGGCAATAGAAAGGCAATCCATTCCTTCATTTCGGAACTCCTTTCTGCGTGAGTGGAACCAGCCCAAACCCATTGGTCCCGTATCTCACGAGCAAATCGAAGCCGTTGGTCTCGAGTTCCGCGGGTGAGTCGCAAGGCGTGCCGGCAAACCAGCCTACGTTAAAGATGGGTTTGTCACCCAGCGATATCGCCACTTCGCGCGGGAAAAGATAGTTTCTGAGAAAATAGTAATACCCCAACTTCGGGCCATTCGTTTCCCCAACCATGCCGGAGAAAAAGACGCGGGCGTCCGGCGGCAGGGCGCGGTCAAGAGCCCGTCCGTAGGCGGACAAGGGAACACAATAAGAGTCCCGCTGGACCAGGTTGGTTACCAGCGCCAACGCCGACGCGCGCTGGTCCAGGTTCGGCAGCGTCATCGCGTTGGCCTGGGCCGGTCCGGGAAAAACCTGCGGCCACGCCAGCCAGATTGCCGTCACGCCAATCAACAGCGTCACGAAAATCACCGGCCATTGCGGATGCGGCCTCGCGGGCGGGGTTGCGTTTTGGCGGTTGGGTGGCGGCATTTTTTCAGCGCGACAAAAAATTGTACTTCAAAATGCACCAAAGGGCATGGAAACCGTCGCGCCAGCCGATCTTCTTTCCTTCCGCATAGGTGCGCCCGTGATACGAAATGGCCACTTCGTAAATGCGCACCTTCAACCGGGCCACCTTGGCCGTGATTTCCGGTTCAAAGCCAAACCGGTCTTCCTGAATCAGAATTTTTTGAATGATTCCACGCTGAAAGGCTTTATAGCAGGTCTCCATGTCGGTCAGGTTCAAATCCGTTGCCATGTTTGAGAGCGTCGTCAATAAGCGGTTCCCCACTGAATGCCAGTAATACAGCACGCGATGGGCATCCGAACCGGTGAACCGTGACCCAAAAACCACGTCCGCCTTGCCCGACAGAATCGGCACCAACAGCTTGTGATACTCCGCCGGGTCATACTCCAAATCGGCATCTTGAATGATGACCATCGGCGCCGTTGCATGGGTAATGCCCGTCCGCAACGCCGCGCCTTTGCCTTGATTTTGCGTGTGCCGCACCAGCGTGATGCGCGAATCACTTTTGGCGGCCGATTGCAGTTTTTCCCACGTGCCGTCCGTGGAAGCATCGTCCACGATGACCAGTTGCGCGACGGGCCGTTGCGCCAGCACCGTGTTGATAACTTCCGACACTGTGGCGGTCTCGTTATAAACCGGCATGACGGCCGAGAGACACGGCTCGACGTCGGCGTTGCTCTTGATTTCGCTCATTCGCTGTTTTTCAGGCCTTCCAGAGGAACCGTCAGGCTTGAACGGCAATTATTCAGAATGCGTGGAAGAAAACAAGCCCGGCATGAAAGCAACCCGTTTTTGACCACGAATGGACACGAAATAACACGAAATTGGGTATTGGGCGTTCGATGTTGACCGCGTGGCGAATGTGAATCTCACATGACCCGGTCCAGCAGGGGTTTTCCTCGAACGAACCGGTCAAAGTTTTTGAGAAAATGACAGACCAGAGTTTTGGTTTCGTCAACGTGTCCTCCCGCTACATGCGGCGTGATAAAACAATTGGGTTCCGCCCAGAGCGGATGATCGTTTGGCAAGGGTTCCGGTTCGGTTACATCCAGCCAAGCAGCCTCGAGGTCGCCCCGAACGCAACGCTTCCAGCAGGGCGTCCTGATCAACCGTCGTGCCGCGCCCGATGTTGTAGAAAATTGCGCCTGGCTTCACGGCCAAAAATCGCGCGGCGTCAAAGAAATGCCTCGTTTCCGCGCTGTCCGGCAGGATATTGACGACGTGATCCGCCTCGGCGAGCGCGCGAAACAGTTGCCCGCCGGTGACGACCGGCACGCCTTCATCGCCGTGCGCCTTCCGGCGATAAGCGATGACTTTCATGTCGAACGGGCGGAGCAGTTCAACCAGCCGTTTGCCAATCGCGCCGTAACCCACGATGAGAACGGTTTCTCCCCGGAGCGTGCCGGAGGAACCGCGCAGGGCATTCCAGGCATCGGTGCCGCTGGCGGTCCGGGTCTTGAGAGCCAGGGGCAACTTTCTGGCTTGGGCCAACATGAAGCTCAAAGCGTGGACGGCGCACGCCTCGTCATAGACGCTCGCGCTGTTGGACACCGTGATTTTGCGTTCGGCCATCAGCGCGCGAAACTGCGGGTTGTCGTAACGCGTGATTCCGGAAGAGCTGACGTGAATCCATTTCAGGCGGTTGGCCTCCGCAATCGCCTGGGGTTCAGGCTGGCCAAAGGCGATATCTACCGTGGCGAATTGCGGATCGCGTTCCGCTTTGGCCAGGACGGAAGACACGGGCGTCCTGGGAAAAACCAGTTGATGCCCCCTGGTTCCCGCTTGCAGCAATTCCAGAACATCCGGGGCCACGGCCAAATCCACAAAGATACGAAGCTTGTTCATGGCGCCCTGAATTTAATCGCAATTCGCAACCGAGGCCAATCAGTTTGCTTCGAGCTGCTCAAGCACACCGGCGGATTGATTCCCTCTCCGCCTCGAACGATGTCCCTCGCCCGCGGGAGCGGGAGAGGGTGGTTAAGCGATAGTGAAACCGGGTGAGGGTTGTGGGGCAATAAAACCATTCTGTGTGGCGAGGGTCAGGGTGAGGTGTCGAAACCCGAATCTTTACCGTGGATGAACGAAGTTGAACGCGGATTTTTAACCGCAAAGAGCGCAAAGGACGCAGAGTTTAGCTGTCCCGGCAACCGCGTGGCGACCTGTCCACCATAGTGTCGCTTTACGGGACGACGGTGGAAGTTTTACGCGGATTTTGCTCTTCCATTCACCCGTCAAATGCGGCAGGCTCGCACCGACCACCAACTCCCATGAAACCAATCGCGTTTCTCTTGCTCTTGAGTTCTTACGCGGCGTTTGCTGCCACGGAGGAACAAATCAGCACCAACTTCAACGTCGCGCCCGGCGGCACGTTGGTCGTAAACGTGGACTTCGGCTCCATCACCGTCAGCACCAATGCCACCAGCGGAGTCACCGTGGACGTCTGGCGCAAGGTTGGCCGCAAGACCGCTGCGGAGGAACAGGAATTCCTGCGGGACTATCCGGTCCACTTTGCCCGGGACGGCGCGACGGTTACGGTGCGGGCGGAGCACCCCGGCTCCGACGGCTGGTTCTGGTGGTCATGGCGCGGTCGGTATCAAAACGAGGCCAAATATACCATCCACGTACCGGCACAGTTTAACGTCCAACTCAAGACCCCAGGCGGCGGCATCTCGGTCAGTGACCTGGCGGGGGATACCAAAGCCGATACCAGCGGTGGCGGACTAAGTTTCGCGCGATTGCACGGACCGCTGGACGGCAACACTTCGGGCGGCGGCATTCAGGTCGCCGACTGCGATGGGGCACTCAAGATCCACACCAGCGGAGGCGGTATCGCCGTGACCGGCGGCTCCGGCACGCTCGACGGCGACACGTCGGGCGGCCCAGTTGAAGTGAAGAATTTTCAAGGGAATACACACGTCAGGACGAGCGGGGGCGGCATCTCCATCGAGAATGTCGTTGGTGAAATTGAAGGCTCCACATCGGGCGGTGGTGTTTCTGCCGTATTGCCATCGCCGTTGCTTCATGCGGTGGACCTTTCAACGTCGGGTGGCGGCGTAACCGTGCGCGTTCCGGGAAATGCCGCGTTTGATCTGGACGCCGTGACTTCGGGCGGCGGAGTGACCAGCGAATTACCGGTGAGCGTCGTGGGCCAGATGGATTACGGCCATTTGCAAGGCGCGGTCAATGGTGGCGGCCAAACTGTCCGGTTGCGAAGCAGCGGTGGCGGCATTCAAGTGAAGAAGTTTTAGGCCGTCTTTTGGCGATGCGATGTTCCTCCCCGTAAAGGGGCGTGGCCGCGTAAAGTCATATAATCCAAAACAAATCTGGAGCTAAGTTGTCCTAACCATAGTGAAACGCAAATGCAGCGCTTTTACCTTGATTGAGCTGCTGGTGGTGATGGCCATAATTGCCATCCTGGCCGCATTGCTGCTGCCCGCCCTGTCCGCGGCAAAAGGACGTGCCCACAGAACTACTTGCCTCAACAATCAAAGACAACTTGGCGTGGGTTGGGAGCTTTATGCCTCTGAAGCTGACGACCAACTGGCGCTGAATCTTGGAAGCTACATTGACGGAGTCCACCGCAGTCCGGCGGGATGCTGGGTGACGGGCAACGCCTTCCTGGATGCGGACCCGGCAACCATCACCAGCGGCTCCATTTTTCCGTATGTGCAGGACATCCAGGTATATCATTGTCCGGAGGACCAGAGTTTTATTGCCGGCACCATCACCCCCAGGTTGCGCAGCGTGTCGTTGAGCGGCTACATGGGTGGCGAGGATTATGAGACCAACTTTCAGGTCCAACTCGTGCGCAAATCGTCCGCGATACGGCACCCTTCGACCAGCCTCACGTTTCTTGACGAGGATCCCGGGTCAATTGACGAAGGTCTTTTCCTGTATTCCTCCCAAGTGGACGAGTGGCTCAACATCCCGGCCCGATGGCATCAGAATGGCGTCGTGTGGGTTTTTGCCGATGAACACGCGGAATACTGGAAGTGGAAAGGGCCGGCGCCCACATCCTATTTTAACGGCGGCATTATCAGCGACCCGCTGGAACTTGAGGACCTTAAGCATCTTCAGCAGACGGCTCCGGATGCCGAGTAACCGCCCGTGGAACGCCGCGACGGCCGATTGCGGCGTATGGGGACCACGAACCGGCGATGAGAACTGCAAATTGAAAATTGCAATCAGTGGTTTTACTGAGAAGCCTTGGCGTCCAGTGCGGTGAAGAAGCGTTGGTCGCGCGGGAGCCAGTAATGATTATGGTCAAGCGACAACACAACGGCAGTCGCTTTACCTACTATTCGCTTGCGCTCGACCACACCGAAATAACGGGAATCGAAACTGTTGTCGCGATTGTCCCCCATCATGAAGTAATGACCTTCCGGCACTTGGACCGGTCCAAAAGTTCGCTTGGCCGGAACACCCGGTATGGCCATCACGGCATGTGGGTGGGCGGATAATTGTTCGGTGGCGAAGACGCTGCGTTCACTTTCGGCTTCAGGCAATTGCTCACATATTTCGGCGCTCAAGGGAGCGTATTCGACCAGGTTGCCGTTGATAACCAATTGGTCATTCCTTAATTCGACCGTGTCGCCCGGCAAACCGACTACGCGTTTGACCAGGCGCGTGCCGTCGTGGGGCGAGTAAAACACCACAATGTCCCCGCGTTGCGGGTTCGACCATTGCGCCAGATGCCAGGTGGTGAATGGCACCTTGAGGTCATACGCCAGTTTGTTGACGAAGATGCGGTCGCCGACAAGAATCGTCGGCTGCATGGAGCCGGAAGGCACGTCATTCCAATCGGCGAGCGAGGATCGGATCGAAAAGAGCACCAGCGCCAGAATCAGCAGCGGCCGGATTTCCTGCCGCCACCAGCGGCGGGCGCGGGCACGGAGGGTTGCCATGTTCATTGCCCATTCGACCGGTGTTCCAAAGAGTTGTTCAACCGGATAAAAACAATTTCAACCCCTCACCCTGACCCTCGCCACACAGAATGGTTTTATTGCCCCACAACCCTCACCCGGTTTCGCTATCGCTTAACCACCCTCTCCCGCTCCCGCGGGCGAGGGACATCGTTCGAGGCGGAGAGGGAATCCGTGTTATCCGCGTCATCCATCCTTCGCTCAGAAGCTTCCAACTTCGCTGAAGCTACGATGGACAAACCGGAGGACAGGTCCGCGGTTAAGTCGTCTCACTCCATCGCGGACAGCAGTTCATCCAGGGAAACGGTGGCGAAGCTGGTGGCGGAGTCGCTCATGGCGTAGGGGATGATGAGTTCGCGTCCGTGCAACAGCGCGCCGCAGGTGTACACCACATTCGGCACGTAGCCTTCGCGCTCGGCTTCATTCGCGCAGAGCAATGGTTCCCGCAGGCGGCCAATCACGCGCGTCGGATCGTTCAAATCGAGCAGGAACGCGCCGAGACAATATTTCCGCATCGCGCCCACGCCGTGGCTCAACACCAGCCAGCCCGCTTCGGTTTCAATCGGCGAACCGCAATTGCCAATCTTGATGAATTCCCACGGTTGCGCAGGCAGCAACAACAGTTTGGGCGTCTGCCAGAAATGGATGTTGTCCGAGAACATCAGGAGAATGTTCTCGTCGTCCTGGCGCGACAGCATGACGTATTGCCCGTTGATTTTGCGCGGAAACAATGCCATGCCCTTGTTTTGCACGGCGGGGCCGTTCAGCGTGCTGAATTTGAAATGGACGAAGTCCGTCGTCTCCAGCAATTGCGGCAACGTGATCTTGCCGTCGTACGCGGTATAGGTCGCGTAGTAGGTAAAGCTGCCGTCGTCGTTCTGGAAGCGGACGAAGCGCGCGTCTTCGATGCCGTTGCTCTGGCTGGGCGCGGACGGAAAGAGGACGCGCTGCGAAACGCGGCTGTCGGGCGCGAAGTTCACCTCGTAATTCGATTCCGCGAGCAACAGGATGCCGCGCGCCGCGCGGGTTGCCGTGGCGTCGGAGGTGTCCTCCGTCAGGCCCGAGGCCAGGAGAACCTGGCGCAGCTCCTTCAACGTGAAATCCTCGTGCAACTGGTCCAGCACGCGCCGGCAAAATTCATTTTGTACGCCTGCCTCCTGCAGTTTGTGGGCAAACAAGCCCTTGACGTAAGCGGCATTGGACACGCGCTCCGGCTCGGTCATAAACGGCACGGGCGGCGTGAGGGTGATGCGATGTTGCGCACTGACCGAGCCCGTGCGGAAGGTGATGGAGGAAATATGTCCTTCACCCGTGGCCCGCAGGCTCAGGATGAAACGCAGCGCGCCCTTGGGCAGCCCGGACTGGTCGGGGTGGGGCACGATGGACGGATTGAACAGCGCCGCTGACTCCGGCGAATACTCGTGAGTGAAGTAGGCGCCGATGAGCATTTGCCGTTCGGGTGACGGCTGCGCGCCGGGTTCGAGATGAATCATCACCTGCGTGAAGCGTTTGCGGAAGATATCTTCAACGTGTTCGTGCCGGTTCGCAAATTCGCCGAGCACCTGGCCCACTAACCTGACAACTTCCTCTTCCGGCAAGGCCATGACCCGGGCGACGATTCGCCGCGAGATGTCATCGGTGGTGGGGCGAAACGGGCGCAACAGCACCCGCGAGCGGTCCGGGATCAAAGTCGGCCCGATGCGTCTGGCATGGAGGGCGGATGATGTGGTTTTGGTCATGAATTCGTTTCTGCTTCCGGAATTGACACCGGGCATTACTCGCCAACGGGTTCCTTGAAACTGGTGAGGGTGTTTTGCAACGCCCGCGCTTCGGCGAGTGCGAGCAAAAAGGCCAGCGTGGATTCGGCGCCTTGATTCTGGCTCAACCGGTCCACATGCAGGCCGTCGCGACAACCGCCGGTGCCCGCATCGTAGAGCGCGAGGCCCAGATCATTCCGGCCGAGAAACCACTCGAACGCGCGGCGCGCTTCCGCGACCCAGAACATGTCGCTCGTGGCGTGATAGGCCTCGATGCAGGCCGAAATGGTGGCCTGCGCCTCGATGGGCTGTTGGTCGAACTGCGCGCATTCCTGGCCGCGCCGGTAAAATCCGTTCGAACCGATGGGCCGGAAAGCGCCGGCCGCAGAGGTCTGCACCTTGACCAGCCAGCGCAGGGCTTTGAGACCGGTCTCCAGCAACGGCGCGGCGTTCAGGCAGCGTCCGCTGAGAATGAGCGCATGCGGCAGCTTCGCGTTCGCATAGGAGACGACTTCTTCGAACCAGTGCCAGTCTTCGCCGGCGGTATCGGCGTAGCTCTGCATCAGTCGCGTCGTGAGCGATTCGCGAATCTGGTTCGCGCGCCGGTCGCCGCTGAACCGCCGCAGGTATTCGTCAATGCCGATGAGCGTGAATGCCCAGGCGCGCGGCGACGCAAATTCGGCGGCCACGGGCAGCGCCTGCTCGAACAATTGTGCGGCCAGCATTTGAAAGCTGCCCTGGCCGGCCTGCGACACGCACAGTCCCAGCGCCCATAGCGCGTGACCATGGCAATCTTCCGAGCCGACTTCCTCCAGCCAGTGCCGGTCGAAGCCCATGAAATTCCGGAACCGTCCACGCTGACGGTCAAAGGCGTGGTTCAGAAACGCGGCGTAGGTGGCGGCCTGCGCGCCGAGCTGTGGTGAACCGAGTCCCAGCTTTT
>CAVWHM010000005.1:0-6228 GCA_963754775.1 uncultured Verrucomicrobiae bacterium | reverse complement strand
GGGAGTCAAGTAAGGCGCGCGCGATCATGAAATGTGGCCGCCGCCGTCCGTTGGTGCAGACGCCGGAGCGCGGAGCATTGCTCCGCGAGTTCCTTTGTGATTGAATCACGCAGAACAATGTTCTGCGCTCCACATGGAACGACCGCCGCAATCCAAACGCGAATATTTGCGCCGCCTTGTGGCCGGAAAACAGTTGTGGAGCAGGCCGGTTTCAGCCGACGATCAAGCCCACGGTTTCCGCGGCTGGCATGAACGTGGATATTTGCCGCACTGCGACAAACCGGGGCTGGCCCAATTCGTTACATTTCGGCTGTGGGATTCGATGCCCGCTTCGCAACGCGGTGAGTGGGAACATTTGATCGCCATATTCGGGCGGAGTGATGCTCCGCGCTCCAGCATTTCGGGTGACGCCTCGTTGCCCGGAGCACAGAACATTGCTCTGCGCGAACAGCGGATAAAACTCGAAGAATATCTGGATCGCGGGTTGGGCGAATGTTTTCTGCGCGACCCGCGCATTGCAGCGCTTGCCGAATCTGCGATGCTCCATCATCACGGACAGCGGTTTCGCATGTTGGCTTGGGTGGTTATGCCGAACCACGTCCATGCGTTGGTTGAAGTCTGGACGGTCCCGCTCTCGAAAATTGTGCAGAACTGGAAATCCATCATATCCGTGCAAGCCAATAAATTGCTGGGAAGAACCGGGCGCTTCTGGCAACCGGAGTATTGGGACCGATTCATGCGCGATGCCGGACAAGCCTTGAAAGCCATTCATTACATTGAAAACAACCCGGTGAAAGCAAGCCTCTGTCGCTCGCCCGAAGCTTGGCCTTTCAGCAGCGCTCGCTTTCGCGATCCGCAAACGCGCGAATTGAAATTGCCACGGTAACACATCGGATCGCAAAGCATTGCTCTGAGCGAACCGGTTGCAGCGTGAATGGAGTGCAAAGCATCGCTTTGCGTTTGGGACTCGGAACTCGCGGAGCAATGCTCCGCGCTCCGATCCGCTTACGCCCTTCTTTCTCGAATCGCCTGCAAAATCTGCGCCACGACCTCGGTCTTCGGCTTCGCGCCGAGGTTGCCTTTCCCGTGCAGAGGAACACTCACGTTCCCGGCCTGCATGTCGCGCGGGCCGATGACGAACAGTGCTTGGTTCACGAGTGGTTTCTCGTACGGGCACAGCGTTCGCTCTTCGTGGAACTTCAATCAGGATGCTGGCTCAATCTGTGTCCTCAAATTACGACCGCTTGCGAACCAGCGGCAGCAATTGCTCAATCACCTCTTCCGGCACGCCAGCATGCCGCAGAAACTCGTCCGGAATTCGACCCGCGCTCCGATAAAGCGTGTCCAAACCGATTGACGAAGGCCCTTTGTGCTTCACGGTTTCAAGGCCGTTTGTCTCACTCAAATCAATGTCGGCAAGAATCGTGGCTCCAAACACCGCCTCGGCAATGTCGGCACCGCTAAGCTTGACCTGACTGAGGTTGGCGCCGGTCAGGTCGGCGCAGTTCAGACGCGAATCGGTGAGATTGGCTCCGCTCAAATTGGCACCGTTGAGGATTGCGTAGCTCAAGTTGGAATAGCTCAGATCACACCGCAAGGTGGCTCCGGTCAGGTCGGCCCGGCACAAGTCAACTCGGATCAGGATGGCGCCCGTCAAATCAGCGCCGGTGAGCGTGGCATGACCCAAGTTGACGCCCGTTAGGTCCGCCTCGGCCAGGCCTGCGCGAGTCAAGTCAGCATGGCTCAGATTGGCGGCGTTTGGATAATCAGCACTGCTATCAGTGGCCAAAACCGCACCGCATAGGTTCGCATAGATCAGTCTGGCTCCGCTCAGGTCGGTCCCGTTCAGATTTACGTCGCTCAGATCAGCGTGGTCAAGGATGACGCCGCGCAAGTCGAGATACTTCAGATTTGCGCCTCGAAAATCAGGACTGATTTCCGGGTTCTGCTGCCGCCATTCGTTCCATGCTGCGGCGCCTTTTTTCAGGATTTCTATGGGTTCCTCATTCACGTTGCGGTAAATGAGCTTAAGGGCATCGCTCTCGTATTGTGCGCAAAATCTCGGCCACGACTTCCGCCTTTGGCTTTGCGCCGAGATTGCCTTTGCCGTGCAGACGAACGCTCACGTTCCCGGCCTGCATGTCGCGCGGGCCGATGACGAGCATCGTGTGCACTTTCGCTTCTTCGGCACGCTGGATTTTGCCGTTGATCTTGTCGGTGCCGTAATCGCCTTCGGCGCGGACCATGTTCGACCGCAACTCAGCCGTGATTTTCTTCGCGTAATCCACGAGCGGCTCTTCCTCGCCAATAGTGAGGACGCGCACCTGCTCCGGCGCGAGCCAGAGCGGGAAATTGCCGGCGTAATGCTCGATGAGAAAGCCGATGAACCGTTCGTGCGTGCCGAGCGGCGCGCGATGGATGCACAACGGCGTCTTGTCCGTGTTGTCCTTGTCGCGATAGACCAGGCCGAAGCGTTTGGGCACGGCGAAGTCCACCTGATTGGTGGCCAGCGTGAACTCGCGGCCAATGACGCTCCAGACCTGCACGTCAATCTTTGGGCCGTAAAACGCCGCTTCGTTCGGCACTTCCACGTACGGGATTTTTGAATCAATGAGCGTCTTGCGGACCATGTCCTCGGTCTGCTTCCAGAGTTCCGGTTCATTGACGAATTTGGCGTTGTCGCCGGTCAGGCGCGACGGGTCGTGCGTGCTGAAGCGCATCACAAACTTCTCGATGCCGAAAATCTTGAAATACTTCAGATACATTTCGTTGACGGCGTTGAACTCGGCGGCGAACTGCTCAGGTGTGCAATAGATGTGAGCGTCGTTCATGTTAAGCGACCGCACGCGCATGAGACCGAACAATTCGCCGGACTGTTCGTACCGGTAATTGCAGCCGTATTCGGCCAGGCGCAACGGGAGGTCGCGGTAACTGCGCGGTTCCGCCGCGAAAATGCGGTGATGATGCGGGCAGTTCATGGCTTTGAGGTAGTAACGCTCCGGCTCTTTCATTTTCGAAAGAAACTCGTCGGTTTTCTTTTGTGACTCCTCAACCACTTTGACGAATTCCTTTATCTGCTCCTCAGAAAGCGGTCCGCTCTTGGCTGTTTCCACAAATTGAGAAAACGCCTTGGCTTTGACCAGCGAGGCTTTGCTTGCTTCTTCACAGCGTTCTGCCCCGGGTTTCCCGTCGGCTAAATCTTCGTGCAATTCCATCGGCGGGAACATGGACTCCTTGTACAGAATTGGCAGGTGGCCGCTGGTGAGATACATTTTCTCCTTGGCGATGTGCGGCGTTTTCACGCGCACGTAACCGGCGGCGAATTCCGTTTCCTTCGCCAGCTTTTCCAGTTCCTCGACAATGGCGGTGCCTTTGGGCAGCCACAGCGGCAGGCCGGGGCCGACGTATTCAGTGTCAATCGCGAACAGCCCCATCTCCTGGCCGATCTTGCGATGGTCGCGGCGCTTCGCCTCTTCGACCATTTTGAAATATTCGTCAAGCTGGGTCTTGTTTTTGAACGCGGTGCCGTAGATGCGCTGGAGCTGGGGATTCCGTTCGTCGCCCTTGTAATACGCGCTGGCCACGGTGGTGAGCTTGAACGCGCCAATGTTGCCGGTGCGCATCACGTGCGGCCCGGCGCACAGGTCAATGAAATCGCCGTTCTTGAAATAGGTGATTTGCTCGCCTTCGGGAATTTCTTCGAGATTGCCAATCTTGAATTTACTCGGGTTGCCCGGCCGCTCGCCCAATCCGCCCAGCCGTCCGCTTTGCGCATCTTTCAGCGCCTGCTCGCGTGTGGCAACAATTTTCTCGAAAGTGTGGTTCGCCTTAATTTCCTTTTTCATCTCTTCCTCGATCTTCGGGAAATCCTCCGGAGAGATGCGGTGCCCAAGCTCGACGTCGTAATAAAAGCCGTTCTCGACCGGCGGGCCGGCGGCGAACTGGGCGTCCGGCCACAGGCGCAGGATGGCGGTGGCCATCACGTGCGCGGCGGAATGCCGGATGCGCTCCAGCCCGGTCATTCGGGCGCGGTCATCCAGAGTTTTGCGTTCGTTTTCCATAAAGCTAAAGGAGTTTAACCGCAGATGGACGCAGATAAACGCAGATTTTTTGCAGCGGCTGCGCCGCCACTTTCAGGAAAACATCACAACGCCAACGGCTATTCGCGGTTAATCCGCCAGGAGATTTATTTTTATCTGTGTTCATCTGCGTTTATCTGCGGTTGTTAAAGCAATTCTTTCCCACTCCAGACGGGCATGCTTGAAATTCAGGATCAGTCCGATTGGCAGCCGGGTGATGCGAAGGTAGTTCAACATCTGTCCGCGCTCGTGGTCGGTAATCTGCTCAACACACTTGGCGTCCACGACGACTTTGCCGTAGGCAATCAAGTCCGGAATGAACTCGCCGACATGTTCACCTTTGTACAACACTTCAAAGCGTCGTTGTTGATCGAATGCGATGCCCTGGCGCTTGAATTCCACGACCAGCGCGTTCTCATAAAGTTTTTCGTTAAGGCCGTGTCCAAGCGTGTTCAGGACATCGAAAGCGCAGCCGATGATCATGTGTGTTTCCTCCTTGCACGGAAACATCCCCTTCGTTCCATGCTGCAAGTCGGGAAGCATATCTGCGTTCATCTGCGTTTATCTGCGGTTGATTGGTTCCTGAGATTCAGCGGACATGGTTTTAGTTTAACCACAAAGGAACAAAGAAACGAAGCGGAAAACAAGTTGCCGATTGGGGAATGGGCGGCACGGCGGGACGCGGTTTCAGGAGGCAGGTTGCAGCTTGTTCTCGTTCGCAGTTGAATTTGAGGCCGGTGAGTTTATGCTTTCGAGCCGTCAACTTAGTCTGACTAATTGCAAAATGAATCGTCCACAAACTCACCGGAGGACCATTATGAATACAAAATTATTACCTCGTGCTACGCGCTGGGGATTGGCCGCGCTGCTCGCCTTTTCGGTGTTGGCTTCCGCGCAGAAACTCAAACCGATCCAACTGCCGAAGCCGCAAATGGACGGCGGCAAACCACTCATGCAGGCGTTGAAGGAGCGCAAATCCACGCGCTCGTTCAGCCCGGAAAAGCTGCCGACGCAAGTGCTCGGCAACCTGCTGTGGGCGGCCTTCGGGATAAACCGTCCGTACTCCGGAGAGCGGACCGCGCCGTCGGCGATGAACCGGCAGGAAATTGACATTTACGTCGCCACCGCGGATGGCCTTTTTCTTTACGCGGCAAAGGAGCACACGTTGCAGCCGGTGCTGGCCGAAGACCTCCGGGCGGCAACGGGAATGCAGCCGTTCGTGACCAATGCGCCGGTGGAACTGGTTTATGTGGCGGATTATTCGCGCATGGGCCGGGGAACGGATGAAGACAAGAATCTCTATTCCGCGGCGGACACGGGCTTCATCGGTCAGAACGTTTACCTGTTTTGCGCCTCTGAAGGACTGGCAACGGTGGTGCGCGGGTCAGTAAACCGGCCGGCCCTGGCGAAGGCGATGAAATTGCGCCCGGAGCAAAGAATCATCCTTGCCCAGACGGTGGGGTATCCCCAGAAGTAGGAATGGCGGCAGGCGCGATCCCGGCAGAAGCGAAATTTCGACGAGACGCCGTCGCGGTGCAACTGGGCAAAGACAAGGATTATTTCAGCCATGGATTGAACACAGATGATATGAATTTTTATTTTGAAATATGCGCAATCGGCATAACCTGCGGACTCTTATGAAGGCCATCAAATTTTTGGCTCTGACCAGCTTCATCTTAGCTTCATTCAATTGTTTTGGGGATGACGGCGCGAAATTATTCGGTGTCGAAAGCGCCAGCATTATTGCAAAGCCAATTTCAGTTAAAGCGTGTCGAACTGTTGGCTCTCGATCTTTCGCCACCCGAATATTTTGAAAAGGCTCGGGATTCGTTAAATGTTTCAACGAATTTGGCGAGACGGTTAAGTCAGGTATTGTTAAATGAAAAGAGTTATGAGTTTTCCAATAGTTCAATTCCCGGATCCTGCGTTCTTCAACCCATTGTCGCCATTACCTATTCAGACGGAAAACACGATGTGGACGTCTATTTCTGCTTCGACTGCACTGTTCTCGTGGTGAAAAGTCAAACGAAAGAAGTCGGAAACAGGTTCGGCCCAAGCCGAGCCGAACTGGTGCAAATTATCAAAGAGATTTTTCCGGACGATTCACAAATTCAGTCGCTGAAAGAATGAAATCGAATTGATTACGCCC
>CAVWHM010000004.1:0-3620 GCA_963754775.1 uncultured Verrucomicrobiae bacterium | reverse complement strand
TCTATGGCAGTCTTGGCGGTCGGCCTCGCGCTCTTCTGCCTGCGTTACCTGATCCCTGAAAAACTGTGGAGCGACCGCGCGGCGAAAACCAGTTTCTGGTCGCTGAATCTGGGTCTGGCCTGGATGGTTTTTGCCACGCTGTTTCCGCTCGGATTGATTCAACTCTATCACTCGCTGAATGTGAGTTATTTTGACGCCCAGTCATTGAAATTTATTTCCGGCCACACCCTCTCCATGCTTGAATGGTTGCGGATGTTCCCGGCGACGCGCTGTTTATTATCGGCGGTACGGTGCCGATTCTTTACCTCTGTTGGCTCGGCGTAAGCCGGATGAAAGAACAAACGCCGCGTGAAGAGCCGGACGGCGTGTTGTTCACTGAAATCCAGGAAAACCAAAAAAATCCTAAGACCATTGCACGGCGTCCACATCGAAGTGATATTAGCCGGCGGCTATGCGCTGCTGCTCGTCGGCGTCGCGGCGATTCTGGAAATGGCTGGCCCGCCATTCGCATCACCGCTCCGAGCACTACCGCAATTCCGGTTTCGTCTACAAACAAGAAACTGGACGTGTGGCGAATGTCCGACTGGCCATCACCTGACGCGCGAACAAACGGATTTCGAGCGCAAAATTGCGCTGTATCGCGCGCCGGCCCACAAGTGCAATGCCTGCCACTGCAAGAAAGATTGCACCGATTCCGATGACGGGCGCGTTTTGGAAAGCCGTTTGGACGCCTGGTTGCAATCGGAGTTGCGCCGTTTCCATCGCGGAATTTCCCTGAGCGTTGCTGCTGCTGGCCGTCCTCATTCTGGCGGCGGAAATGATGCGAATACCGCGCAGCTGCGCGAATGGATTTTACTCGGGGTTCTGCTGGCACCCATCGGTATTTGCCGGTTCAAAACTTTCGGTTTCATTTTGGGAACGCGAGCGGAAAAATTGAACACGCTTGTGCCGGGGCGCTCCCAGAAGTTGACTGATCTGCGGCCCGAAGCGTTGCAGTTGTTCTCGGTGGGCGGCGGAGAGTTTTTCGAGGACGGTTTCACCCCGCGTTGTGAGGGCAAGATAAACCTGGCGGCGATCTTTTCGGCTTGGCACACGCCGCACATAACTTTCTGCGACCAGCCGGTTGGCCAACCCGACTGCGCTGTGATGCAAATCTGCGCCGCTCGGCCAGTTCGCCGAGGGTGATGTGGTCACGGCCGGGAAATCCCTTGATGGCAAACATGGCTTGATGTTGTTGTGAGGTTAGCCTGGCGGTCGGCGTGAGCCGCATCTTCGCTGAATCGGAGAAACTGGCGCAAGGCATAACGCAGCGCCGCCAGCGTTTCGTAGTGCTCTTTGGTGATGTCACTCTTTCCGGCTGGCATAAGGTTCAAATCGCTTGCTGGAGAATAACCGTTTCCACCGGGTAAAATCCAGTTGAAGTATATCGTGACACGATATAACATTGCCATCCGTATTGATGAATAAACCATCGGTTGAGGCAAAAACTAAAACGCCGGCGGCATTGGGAAGTGCCCGCCCGACAGTGTCCGCTGGAATTTGATGCGTATGAACCGTTTCACAATCTCTCTGACTCGTGGCAAGAATTTAGTGCTGGAAGTGGAAAAGCGGACCAAGCGTATTTCCTGCCAACTCTGGAAAATGCGGCTTTCTTGACGCACGTCAAATCGCTCTTCGACGATTCCGCCATCATAAAGCTAGATAACAAACCTACTACTAAACGAAGAAATGGAAATTATGAACAAACCCGCTGACAAAACTTTGCTGATTTCCAAGGGGTGGATTCAAGCAGTTGCTTTAGTCATGCTCTTCGGATTCTTTGTAATGGGGTTGCTCGCGTATTACACCTATACCGACGAGCCGCCGATTCCGGCTAAAGTCGTGGACGCGAACGGAAAGGTTTTATTCACCGGCCCAGACATCATCGCCGGCCAGCAAATTTTCCTGAAAAACGGGTTGATGGAATATGGCTCTATTTTCGGGCACGGCGCGTGGCTGGGGCCGGATTTCACGGCGGATTATTTGCATCGCGCTGCCCAAATGACGATTGATTACTACGGTGGAAATTCTTCGGCGGCGGCGCGGCAGCAAACCATCTCCGATTTTAAAACCAACAGTTACGACAGTGCGACGGGCGTGTTGACCTACAGCGCGGCGCAAGCCGACGCTTTTCTAAAGCTCACCGCCTACTATGCCGACTTTTTCGGAACGCCCACGACGAAATTCGGTTTGCGTCCTAATGCAATTACCGACCCGGAACAAATCTGGCAACTCACAGCCTTTTTCAGTTGGGCGGCCTGGGCAGGGTCAGCCTTGCGACCGCACAAGAATTATTCCTATACGAACAACTGGCCACCCGAATCACTCGTCGGCAATCACGCCTCGGCGGACACCATGCTTTGGAGCGTGCTTTCCTTGATCGCGCTGCTCGGCGGCATTGGCCTGTTGCTGGCCGCTTTTGGCCGGTGGAATTTTCTCGGCTGGCACGGACGCGAGGAACAGCGCATTTCGTTTCGTCCGCCGGATGAAGTGATGCTCACACCGGCACAACGCTCGTGCGCCTGGTTCTTCCTCGTCATGGCGCTGCTGTTTCTGATGCAGACGCTTTTGGGCGGCGCAGGGGAACACTATCGCGCGGAGCTTTCCAACTTTTTTGGCTTCGATCTGGCGCGCGTGCTGCCGTTCAACATCGCCCGCACCTGGCATTTGCAACTGGCGATCTTCTGGGTTGCAACGTCGTATCTCGCCGCAGGAATCTTTCTCGTGCCGATGATCACCGGACGCGAACCGCGCGGCCAAAACAGGCTTTCCTTTTTGCTGCTTGGCGCGCTGGCGCTGGTCGTGTTTGGCAGCATGGCGGGCGAATATGCGGGCATCTTCGGCTGGATTCAAAACGGCTGGTCGTGGTTTGGCAACCAGGGTTTCACCTTTCTCGATTTGGGTCGTTTCTGGCAAATTTTGCTGACGGTGGGTTTGTTCTTCTGGGTTGTAATCCTTTTCCGTGGATTGCGGAACAAATTGCGGACCGAATACGCGGGCAATATGCCGTGGCTGTTCTTCTTTGCCGCGCTTTCCATTCCCGCATTTTACGCCGTCGGGCTGCTTGTGCGGACGGACTCAACTTTTACCACAACGGACTTCTGGCGGTTCTGGGTCGTGCACTTGTGTGGAGGATTTCTACCATTCACGACGGTCATGGTCGCCTACATTTTCGTGCCGCTCGGCGTGGCGAATCAGCGCGTGGCCATGCGGCCGATTTACCTGGATGTGGTGCTGTATTCGGCGGGCGGCGTCATCGGCACGATGCATCATCTTTATTTCTCCGGCGAACCCGCTTTGCACATGGCGCTGGGCGCGTTCTTCTCGGCGGCGGTAGTGATTCCGCTGACGTTCCTCACGGTCGAAGCCTGGAGCTTTCTTCAGCTGGGCGCGTAACAAAGCTCACAGACGCGCACGCCGTTTCCGCATTTCTGGTCGGTGATGTTTCTGGCGGCCGTTTAGCTTCTGGAATTTTCTCGGCGCGGGCATCTTCGGTTTTCTCATCAACCTGCCGATTGTATCCTATTATGAAATCGGCACTGCGCTTACGGCCAATCACGCACACGCGGCGATGATGGGCG
>CAVWHM010000003.1:0-155734 GCA_963754775.1 uncultured Verrucomicrobiae bacterium | reverse complement strand
AATTCACGGTAAGTTACAGTGGTTTTGTGAACGGAGACGGTCTGAACGTGTTGAGCGGGGCGCCCATCCTGACGACGAGTGCGACGACCAACAGTCCTGTGGGCAGCTACGTGATCACCAATACGATCGGGACATTAATCGCCACCAATTACGCGGTGAGTCTGACGAACGGGTTGCTGACGGTCAATCCGGTGGGTTTGACGCTGACGGCGAGCAACCAGGCGAAGGTATACGGGCAGACGTTGAGTTTTGCGGGGACGGAGTTTGGGGCGAGCGGGTTGTTGAACGGGGACAGTGTGAGCAGCGCGAGTTTGAGCAGTGTGGGATCGGCGGCGGTGGCGTCGGTGGCGGGCTCGCCGTACAGCATTGTGATTACGAATGCGGTGGGGAATGGGTTGACGAACTACACGATCAGCTACGTGAACGGGCTATTGACGGTGAACGCGGCGGTATTGGGAGTGAGCGCGAACAACACGAACCGTGCGTACGGGGCGACCAACCCGGTGTTCACGGTAAGCTACAGCGGTTTTGTGAACGGGGACGGTCTGAACGTGTTGAGCGGGTCGCCGGTCTTGACGACGAGTGCGAGTGACGAACAGTCCTGTGGGCAGCTACGTGATCACCAATACGATCGGGACATTAATCGCCACCAATTACGCGGTGAGTCTGACGAACGGGTTGCTGACGATCAATCCGGTGGGTTTGGGGGTGAGCGCGAACAACACGAACCGTGCGTACGGTGCGACCAACCCGGTGTTCACGGTAAGTTACAGTGGTTTTGTGAACGGGGATGGGCTGAACGTGCTGAGCGGGTCACCGGTATTGACGACGAGTGCGAAGACGAACAGTCCGGTGGGCAGCTACGTGATCACGAACAGTTTGGGGACGTTAGTGGCGACGAACTACGCGGTGAGCCTGACGAACGGGACGCTGACGGTAACGGGGGCGGTGTTGACGGCGACGGTCAATACCGGTATCAAAGCCAACAACAAGGTCTATGACGGGACGACGGCGGCGACGATCAGTTTGACCAACGTGGTGCTGACGGGAGTTGTCAGCGGTGACACAGTCAGTCTGTCAACCAATGGTTACACGGCCAACTTCGCCAGTGCCGGTGTCGGCACGGGCATAGGAGTCACTATCAGCGGTTTGTCGCTGACCGGCCCCAGTGCCGGGAACTACACTCTGATCCAACCTGTCGGGCTCACGGCCAATATCACGGCCAAGGCACTGACGATTGCATCGGCAGTACCCCCGCCTGTGATTACTTCGATTCAACTGACCAACGGGGTCGTTACCATTACATGGAGCTCGGTTACGGGCGGCATCTACAGGGCGCAGTATATCAACAGCCTCAATGGTGGTGGCTGGACGGACTTGTCGCCGGACGTGACGGCAACCGGTTCAACGGCCACCCAAACCAATGCAGTTGGCAACGCGACACAACGGTATTATCGCCTCGTGCTGTTGAACCCGGGATTGAGTGCGAACAACAAGGTCTATGACGGGACGGCGGCGGCGACGATCAATTTGAGCAATGTGGTGCTGGTGGGTGTGGTGAATGGGGACAGTGTGAGTCTGGTGACCAACGGTTACACGGCCAACTTCGCCAGTGCGGGTGTGGGAACGGCGATCCCGGTGAGCGTGGGCGGGCTGACGTTGACGGGCGGGAGTGCGGGGAATTACGCGCTGACGCCGCCGACGCTGGCGGCGAACATCACGAGCAAGGGAGTGACGATTGTCTCGGGGATCAGTGCCAACAATAAGGTCTATGACGGGACGACAGCGGCGACGATCACGTCGAACAACGTGGTGCTGACGGGAGTTGTCAGCGGTGACACAGTCCGTCTGTCAACCAATGGTTACACGGCGAGCTTTGCCAGTGCGGGTGTGGGAACGGCGATCCCAGTGAGTGTGAGCGGGCTGACGTTGACGGGCGGGAGTGCGACCAATTACACACTGACGCAGCCGACGGGCTTGACAGCCAATATCACCGGCAAGGGAGTGACGATTGGGTCGGGGATCAGTGCCAACAACAAGACGTATGACGGGACGACAGCGGCGACGATCACGTCGAACAACGTGGTGCTGGTGGGTGTGGTGAATGGGGACAGTGTGAGCCTGTCAACCAATGGTTACACGGCGAGCTTTGCCAGTGCGGGTGTGGGAACGGCGATCCCAGTGAGTGTGAGCGGGCTGACGTTGACGGGCGGGAGTGCGACCAATTACACGCTGACGCCGCCGACGCTGGCGGCGAACATCACGAGCAAGGGAGTGACGATTGGATCGGGGCTGACGGCGAACAACAAGGTTTATGACGGGACGGCGGCGGCGATGATCAATTTGAGCAATGTGGTGCTGGTGGGTGTGGTGAATGGGGACAGTGTGAGTCTGGTGACCAACGGTTACACGGCCAACTTTGCCAGTGCGGGTGTCGGCACGGGTATAGGAGTCACTATCAGCGGTTTGTCGCTGACCGGCCCCAGTGCCGGGAACTACACTCTGATCCAACCTGTCGGGCTCACGGCCAATATCACGGCCAAGGCACTGACGATTGCATCGGCAGTACCCCCGCCTGTGATTACTTCGATTCAACTAACCAACGGGGTTGTTACCATTACATGGAGCTCGGTTACCGGCGGGATCTACAGGGTGCAGTATATCAACAGCCTCAATGGCGGTGGCTGGACGGACTTGTCGCCGGACGTGACGGCAACCGGTTCAACGGCCACCCAAACCAATGCAGTTGGCAACGCGACACAACGGTATTATCGCGTCGTGCTGTTGAACCCGGGATTGAGTGCGAACAACAAGGTCTATGACGGGACGACGGCGGCGACGATCAATTTGAGCAATGTGGTGCTGGTGGGTGTGGTGAATGGGGACAGTGTGAGTCTGGTGACCAACGGTTACACGGCCAACTTCGCCAGTGCGGGTGTCGGCACGGGCATAGGAGTCACTATCAGCGGTTTGTCGCTGACCGGCCCCAGTGCCGGGAACTACACTCTGATCCAACCTGTCGGGCTCACGGCCAATATCACGGCCAAGGCACTGACGATTGCATCGGCAGTACCCCCGCCTGTGATTACTTCGATTCAACTGACCAACGGGGTTGTTACCATTACATGGAGCTCGGTTACGGGCGGCATCTACAGGGCGCAGTATATCAACAGCCTCAATGGTGGTGGCTGGACGGACTTGTCGCCGGACGTGACGGCAACCGGTTCAACGGCCACCCAAACCAATGCAGTTGGCAACGCGACACAACGGTATTATCGCCTCGTGCTGTTGAACCCGGGATTGAGTGCGAACAACAAGGTTTATGACGGGACGGCGGCGGCGACGATCAATTTGAGCAATGTGGTGCTGGTGGGTGTGGTGAATGGGGACAGTGTGAGTCTGGTGACCAACGGTTACACGGCCAACTTCGCCAGTGCGGGTGTGGGAACGGCGATCCCGGTGAGCGTGGGCGGGCTGACGTTGACGGGCGGGAGTGCGGGGAATTACGCGCTGACGCCGCCGACGCTGGCGGCGAACATCACGAGCAAGGGAGTGACGATTGTCTCGGGGATCAGTGCCAACAATAAGGTCTATGACGGGACGACAGCGGCGACGATCACGTCGAACAACGTGGTGCTGACGGGAGTTGTCAGCGGTGACACAGTCCGTCTGTCAACCAATGGTTACACGGCGAGCTTTGCCAGTGCGGGTGTGGGAACGGCGATCCCAGTGAGTGTGAGCGGGCTGACGTTGACGGGCGGGAGTGCGACCAATTACACACTGACGCAGCCGACGGGCTTGACAGCCAATATCACCGGCAAGGGAGTGACGATTGGGTCGGGGATCAGTGCCAACAACAAGACGTATGACGGGACGACAGCGGCGACGATCACGTCGAACAACGTGGTGCTGGTGGGTGTTGTCAGCGGTGACACGGTCAGCCTGTCAACCAATGGTTATAAGGCCACCTTTGCCAATGCCGGTCCGGGGACGAACATTCCGGTAAATGTGAGCGGGCTGACGTTGACGGGCGGGAGTGCGACCAATTACACGCTGACGCCGCCGACAAACTTGACAGCCAATATCGCGGGAGGCCACGGGGGGGCCGTGACGATTGGGTCGGCAGTACCCCCGCCTGTGATTGCTTCGATTCAACTAACCAACGGGGTTGTTACCATTACATGGAGCTCAGTTACCGGCGGCATCTACAGGGTGCAGTACATCAACAGCCTCAATGGCGGTGGCTGGACCGATTTGTCGACGA
The DNA here is from genome assembly GCA_963754775.1 of uncultured Verrucomicrobiae bacterium. GTDB lineage: Bacteria > Verrucomicrobiota > Verrucomicrobiia > Limisphaerales > UBA11358 > UBA11358. The sequence continues at coordinate 151,470 of CAVWHM010000003.1, read as the reverse complement.
ACGTGACGGCAACTGGTCCAACAACCATCCAAACCAATGCAGTTGGCAACGCGACGCAACGATTTTATCGCGTGTTGCTGCAGTTGCCTTGAACGCGGCATGCTTTCCAGGGGGGCTTCCGCCCGACAGAGACAAAATGCCGTTTTAGGCTGATACCAATATAGCCATGACAATAAACGTTCTTGAGTTTTTGGAAAAGGGCCCGTTGCTCAAGTGCAGGGACAAGGTGGCGGTTATAGACCACAATCGCCGGCTCACCTTCGGGCAGATTGAGCGGTTCGCCAAGAACTGTGCTGCCTTGATTCTCAAGCAAACTTCAAGAGTCAATCATCCGATGGCGGTGTTTCTTCCCAAAGGCGCCGAGGCAATTATTGCCGATCTGGGCATTCTTTACACAGGCAATTGCTACGCCAACCTTGACATCAAATCCCCGCCCCAACGGCTTAAAAACATGCTGGAGAACCTCCAAGCGAGCCTGATTATCACATCGGCAATCCATGTTCCCACCCTGCGCGCCCTCGATGTTCCCGAAAATCAATTACTACTTGTCGAACAGGCACTGACACCCGAAACAATTTATGATAACACGCGATTACTGGACCGAGTCAAATCAGTGATTGACACCGATCCCGTCTATATCATTTACACATCCGGATCGACCGGCATACCGAAGGGAGTGGTCATTCCTCATCGCGGAGTGATTGACTACATTGACTGGGCACGGGATTGCTATCAGATCTCCGAAAGTGAAGTGATTGGCAACCAGGCCCCATTTTTCTTCGACAACTCAACCCTGGATATTTATCTGTGCCTGTCCTGCGGGGCCACTTTGGTGCTGATTCCGGAGGAAATATTCGGTTATCCACTCAAATTGATGCAGTTTGTGGATCAGATGGGCATCACCACATTTTTTTGGGTGCCGTCCGTGATGACCAATGTGGCCAATTACCGGATTTTGGATTCCCTCACCCCGCCGTCGCTTCAAAAAATCCTTTTTGCCGGCGAAGTCATGCCTACAAAAACACTCAATTACTGGCGCGGTAAATATCCCCAGGCGCTGTTTTCCAATCTCTATGGGCCAACTGAGATCACCGTGGATTGCACTTATTACACCGTGGATCGGGATTTCAACGATGAAGAGGCGCTGCCGATCGGGTTTCCGTGCCGCAACACCGACATATTGATTCTGAATGGGAAAAACGAGCCGGCGAAAATCGATGAAGCCGGCGAGCTTTGTGTGCGGGGGAGTTCGCTGGCATTGGGCTACTGGAATAATCCGGAGAAGACGGCCAGCGTCTTTGTTCAAAACCCGCTCAACCCGCATTATCCCGAATTGATCTATCGAACCGGAGACCTGGTTTCCCGGAATGCGCGTGGAGAAATCATGTTCATCGGGCGCAAGGATTTTCAGATTAAACATCTCGGTTATCGGATCGAACTGGGCGAGATCGAACATGCCGTTTGCCAAGTGGATGGCATTCGTAACGGTTGTGTCGCGTATAACCAAAGTAAAAAAGAGATCGCTCTGTTTTTTGAGTCGGACCAGGAACTTTCGCCGGCATTTATTCGCGAGCGGATGTTAACCCGTCTGCCCAAATACATGCTGCCAACATTGTTTCACCGGCTGGACAAAATCCCGCTCACTGCGAACGGGAAGATTGATCGTCAAAAGTTGGCGTCCAGCCTTGAACAGGATGGCAATGCAGCCGGTTGATACAGTCAACCAGGTTTTCACCGCCATCCAGCAGGTGAAGACGAATGCCACGGCGTTTTGCACCAATTTCTTCCCGGTTCCGCAGAAATTACAGAGCTGGATTGACCACCGTGAACTGTTCTGTGAACACCATTCCGATGCAGTGTTCTTCTTTAGAAAGGATCGCGACTTCTGGCGCATATATTTTTGCGCCAAGAATGCCGTGAAGCTTAAACAGGAATTAATGGATTTGCCCGATATGAAAACCAAATCCATGGTCATGGACTTGATCGAACGTGAAGCTGCACCTGACAGTTCATTGCCCATCATGGAATCCATAGGCTTTCGGCTTTATACCCGGCTTCAACGCCTGGTGCGGCCGGGTTCACCCGCTTCACAACCGCTTTCCTCCGACGGTTTGCAGCCGGTTTATGCAGGCAATGAAGATATTCAAGCTGTTTCCGACATGCTCAATGTCTCTTTTGACCACTATGCGGAACAACTGCCGGCGATTTTTGAAATCGCAGCTGCAATAAACAACCGTCAGATTCTGATGATAAAGCACGCCCGGACGCTGGCTGGCCTGCTTTTTTTTGAGACTCAAGGAGTCACCTCCACGATCCGTTACTGGGTGGTGGCTGAAAAATTCCGGACGTTGCGTTATGGGTCGGCTCTGATGCGCGCGTATTTCGCGGCGCATGCTGCGATTCAGCGTTTTAACCTGTGGGTGATTGCCGATAATCAACCCGCGATTCTCAGATACCAGCATTACGGTTATGCTTCGGACAAACTGGTTGACCATGTCTTGGTAAATAAAATGATCCGCGAATGAAAACCGTTGCTGAAATATTGAAGGAAATTCGTCCGGAATTTGATTTTGCCGCCTCCAAGGATTTTATTGCAGACGGAATGCTTGACTCCTTTGACGTGGTGACTTTGGTTGCGACGTTGGACAAAAATTTCGGCATTTCCATCCAAGGGGTGGATATCGTGCCGGAAAATTTCAAAAACTATGAAATGATTGAAGCGCTTCTGCGCAAAAGCGGGGTCAAACAATGAATTTTACATTCCGGCGCAAACGCATCTCCGGCATCCTTACGGTGGTGCCGGCCAATGTGCGTTCATTTGTTGAGGAGATGAAAAACTTCAATTTCCCGGAGGCGCGCTCACTCAAGCTCAAGGAAGTGATGGGCTTCGACAAGCACCGCCTGGTGGAACCGGGCGTGTGTATTTCCGACCTGGCAGTGTTTGGTTTAGAACACCTGGTTAGCAGGGGTCTGCTCTGTCCCAGCGACCTGGATGCGCTCATTCTTGTCACGCAGTCGCCGGATCATTTTATACCGCCAACCAGCAACATCATCCAAGGCCGCCTGAAACTGAAATCGGACATGCTCTGCATGGACATTAATCAAGGCTGTTCCGGCTTTATAATCGGATTGGTCCAGGCGTTTCTGTTGCTGGAACAGGAAAGCATCCGAAAGGTGGCAGTAGTTAATGCCGATGTGCTCAGCCGTAAAACCTCTCCGAAGGACCGCAACAGCTACCCGCTCATCGGCGACGCCGCTTCCATCACCATTGTGGAACGCGACACCGAGGATTCCCGCATCCACGCCAATCTCAAGATGGACGGGACGCGCAATGAAATTCTCATGATTCCGGCGGGTGGCTTTCGCCTGCCGTCCACCCCGGAGACTGCCGTGTTGAACGACGTGGGCGACAATAATCTCCGGGCCCGGGATCATTTGCGGATGGATGGATCGGCCGTGTTCAACTTTGTCCAGGTTGAGGTGCCTCCCTTGATCGAGGCCCTGTTGTCTCAGGCAGGCGTTCCAATGAAGGCGGTGGACTACTTCTTCTGCCACCAGCCGAACCGGTTCATGTTGCAGAAATTGGCGGACAAGATGCATATCCCTTATGCCAAAATGCCCAGTAACGTGGTGGAAAACTTCGGCAACAGCAGCGGCGTGACCATTCCCACCGTCATCACGTTCAACATGAAGGAACGTTTGCTCAAGGAAAAACTGAAGGTTTGCCTGGCGGGTTTTGGCGTGGGCCTGACGTGGTGTGCCATGCTGCTTGACTTGGGCTTTTTGGATTTCAACAACATTATCGAATACGAATAGACCAGTATGAACCGACCTGAATTCTATCAACGATTGGCGGAAATCCTCGACGTCGAAGAGGTAAAGGCGGAGGACACGCTTAAAGATTTTGACGAGTGGGATTCACTGTCGGTGCTGTCGGTCCTGGCCATGGCCGATTCCAAGTATGGCGTCGCTATCCGCGCGGAGGATATCCGGTCGGTGGTGACGGCCGCCGACCTGGCGGGCCTGGTGGAGGCAAAACAGAAATAACAGGCCGCCAGGTCCGTGAATTCCATTCACGTTTAGGGACCATTTTTAAAAAAGAGGCACGAGGCCGGCAGTTATCCGGTTGTTCGAATGGTGCAAATATGAAATGCATTTTCAGGAATAAAAGGGTTAACGCCATTCTCTCGGTGGTGCCGGGACAGGAGAGTCGTTTTGACGACGAACGCTCCAATTACCATCTCACTGAGGAAAAGGCCGGGCGGATGAAAAAAATGATGGGCCTGGACCGGCACCGCGTGGCGCCGCCCGGGGTCTGTTCCTCGGATCTTTGTGTGTATGGTCTTCAACAATTGTTGAACGAAGGCACTTTGAAGAAGGAGGAAATTGGCGCCCTGTTATTTGTTTCTCAGACCCCGGACTATTACCTTCCGCCTACCAGCAACGTAATCCAGGGCAGACTTGGATTGGGTCATGATGTCATCTGCCTTGACCTCAACCAGGGGTGCGCGGGGTTTGTCGTCGGATTGATGCAGGCTTTTATGCTGCTGGACATGATGGACGCAGGCAAGGTGGTGCTGCTGAATGGCGATACCGCCAGCAAGCTGGTCGATAAACACAACCGCGTCACCTACCCTTTGATTGGCGATGCCGGGTCGGTGACGGTCATCGAGCGTTGCGCGGAGGAAAACGCGGTCCACCTGTGCCTGAAAATGGACGGTTCACGACATCGGGCCCTCATCGTTCCGGGCGGCGCCTTTCGGATGCCCTCTTCACCCGAGACGTTGAAGCTGGCTGAAGCGGAGGAAGGCGTGGTCCAAAGTCTCGAACAAATCCACATGGACGGCGCCGCCGTTTTCAATTTCACACTTGAAGATGTCCCGCCGCAGATTGAGGAAGTCCTGTCGTATTCGGGCAATTCCAGGGAATCCATCGATTATTTCCTGTTTCATCAGCCGAACCAGTTCATCCTGAAACAAATGGCCGACAAGATGAAGATTCCGCAGGAAAAATTGCCGAACAACATTGTGGGCATCTATGGCAATTCCAGCTCGGTTAGCATCCCGGTGAACATCACGCATAACTGCGGCAAACAGCTCCGGAACGGGGCGCTCCGGGTTTGTCTTTCCGGATTTGGCGTCGGACTGACGTGGGGTTCCATGGTCATGAATCTGGGGCCGCTCGCGACATGCCGGACCGTGGACTACGAGGCCGCTTGAACAAACCATCTTCAACCTTAAAAAGAAATTTTGTGCAAGATCGTATAAAATTTGATTCGAAAGTATCCCGGTTCAACTCCAGCCATTACGACTTTGTTTCGGATGTCTGGCACATCATCTTCGGGGAAAATTTTCACGCCGGTTATTTCAAGCGACCCGGTGAAAGCTTCAGCGTCGCCACGAACAATTTGACGGAAGAGATGGCAGCCCTGGGCCGTTTCTCGAAGGAATCGAAGGTGCTGGACGTGGGATGCGGGATCGGCGGCCCGGCCACCTTCCTGCACGAGAAGTTTGGATGCCACGTCCATGGAATCACCATCAGCGAGAAAGGAACGCAGATCGCCAATGAATCAGCCCGGCAAAAGGGTTACAGTTCCCACCTGAAATTCACGGTGGCCGACGCCGCGGACAACAAACTGCCGGACGAATCTTTTGACATCGTCTGGGGCATGGAATCGTTCCACCTGATGGACGACAAGGCCCGGGTGTTCGCCGAATGTTATCGCGTCCTGAAGCGGGGCGGCCAGTTGTTACTTTGTGACAACATGGCTGGAAACCGCAGGCTTTCCGATGCGGAGGCCGTTGCCCACTACAAAGAGCTCCGCCTGTTGGAAAGGGTTTTTGGAAAAACGCGGACCGAAACCCTTGCTGGCTATGAATCCGCCGCCCGGGCCGCCGGGTTCAAGGACATCGTTTCCCGGGATATCAATGAACAGACGATGCCACCGACAATCCAATATTTCCGGAACAAGGTTAAGTCGCAATATCAGGAACTGGTGGGTCTTTCATCGAAACAGTATATCGATGATTTCCTGGGCATGTGCGATACTTGGGAACACTTTAACCACCTGGGTGTCATGTCCTATGGTTTGCTCCGGGGAACCAAACCCGCCGCGTAACGCGCCCGGTTGCGGGCTTGACTTGGATTGCAATGACACCCAACTTTGGCAAGTCTGATTTCAACACGGGTGTCGAACACAAATAAAAGCATGGATAAACCTGAATTCTATCAACGGCTGGCAGCAATCCTCGATATCGAGGAAGTGAAACCGGAAAACGTCCTGAAGGATTACGAGCAGTGGGACTCCCTGGCCATCCTCTCGGTCCTGGCCATGGCCGATTCCAAATATGGCGTCACCATCCGCGCCGACGAGATTCGGCAGGTCGTAACCGCCGGCGATCTGGCGGCCCTGGTTGAAGCAAAGCCAAAATAACAGGACCGTGGCGGTCCACGACACGTTCACGTTCATCACGGATGAAAGCATCGGTGCGGATCCGGCGTTTTGCCCGCCGGCCTGAGGGTCTTTCCCATGAAAAGCATTTTTAAACACAGGAAAATCAGTGCCGTCGTCGCGGTGGTGCCGAAGGAGGAGTATCGTTTCGACGACGAATACCCCATCTTCAAACTCACCGCGGACAAGGCGAAGCGGTTCAAGAAGATGATGAGCCTGGACCGGCACCGCATCGCTCCGCCCAACGTCTGCTCCTCCGACCTGTGCCAGTACGGGCTGCAACACCTGTTGAGCGAAGGAACGCTGAAGAAGGAGGAAATCGGTGCCCTGATATTTGTCTCGCAGACGCCGGATTACATCATGCCGCCCACCAGCAATGTGATCCAGGGCAAACTGGGTCTGGGCCGCGAAATGATCTGTCTCGACATCAATCAAGGTTGCTCGGGGTTTTTGCTCGGCCTGATCCAGGCCTTCGTGCTCCTGGAAATCGCGGCGCTGCCCAAGGTGGTCCTGTTGAACGGGGACACCTGCAGCAAGCAGACCGACAAGTGCAACCGCATCTCCTATCCCCTGACCGGCGATGCGGGTTCGGTCACCGTCATTGAACGCTGTAAAACGGAGAACCCCATTTACATGGACGTGAAGAATGATGGCTCGCGTCACAAGGCGATCATGATCCCCGCCGGCGGCTATCGTACACCCTCCACGCCGGAGACCTTGAAGTTACGGGAGGTGGAGGAAGGCGTGGTCCAAAATCAGGAACACGTCCATATGGATGGCGCCGCCATTTTCAGCTTTACCATGGAAGATGTCCCGCCGCAAATAGACGAGATTCTCGCGTTTTCCGGCGACACGCGGGAATCCATCGAACATTTTCTGTTTCATCAGCCAAACCCGTTCATTCTGAAACAGATGGCGGACAAGATGAAAATCCCGCCGGAGAAACTGCCGAACAACATCGTCAGCCTCTACGGCAATTGCAGCTCGGTAACCATTCCGCTGAACATCGCCCTGAATTGCCGCGAATCGCTGTTGCGGAACAGCCGCGCGCGTCTGCCTCTCCGGATTCGGCGTCGGGTTGAGTTGGATTTCGATGGTCATGAACCTCGGGCCGCTCGATGTCTGCAAGATTGTGGAGTACGAATCAACCTGACCGGTCGCATGGGCGAAACCTACACACTGATCACCGGCGCCGCCTCCGGTTTCGGCCGCAGCATTGCGCAGAAGCTGGCCCCGTCCCGGAAGCTCGTTCTGGCCGACATCAATGCAACGAAACTCGAGGTTACGCGAAAGACCCTTGCCGTCCCGGAACATCATGTTATGTGGGTGCGCGATTTGAGCCGGCTGGAGGGAGTAGGCGAGGAACTGGCATCTTTCCTGGCCACGAAAAACATTCACATCGATCACTTCGTCCATTCGGCCGGCATCTTTGGCATTCAATTTGTGCGGGCGAACGAGATGACGTTTGTAAATCGATTGTTCAACATCAATGTGTTTTCAGCCATGGAAATTATCCGGCCGCTGGCCCAGAAAAGGGTGAACAAGGGGGCGTTGCGAAGCATTACGTTCATCTCCGCCATTGGCAGCCGGATCGGCGGCAAGGGTTATTATGTTTATGCCGCGAGCAAGGGTGCGTTGAATGCGATGTCGCTTTCTTTGGCCGTGGAACTCGCCCCCGGAGTCCGGGTGAACGCCGTTCTGCCCGGCACCATCGAAACCGAGATGAGCAAGGATTACTTTGCCGACCCGGACTTCGTGGCGTCCGTCCAGGCCATCCATCCCTTGGGGTTTGGGCGTGCGGAGGACGTGGCCGACGCGGTGGAATTCCTGTCTTCCGACCGGGCGCGTTGGATTACCGGGCAGGAACTGGTCGTGGACGGCGGTCGTTATGCCAGTAAAACACCTTCCCTGTAAGAATATTGTGGATTAAACCGACTTGGGCACATGGGCGAAACCCACACACTAATTACCGGCGCTTCATCCGGTTTCGGCCGCAGCATTGCGCAGAAGCTGGCCCCGTCCCGGAGGCTGATCCTCACCGGCCGGAATCGCGGAGAAACTGGAAGCAGTCCGCAAGACCCTGGCTAGGCCGGAACACCATCTTTTGTGGGTGCGCGATTTGAGCACATTGGGCGGGCTCAGCGAGGAACTGGCCTCCTTCCTGACCGGAAATGACTTTCGCGTTGACCATTTTATTCACTCGGCCGGGTTCACCGGCATTCAATTTGCCCGTGCGATGGAGATGACGTTTGTCACCCGTGTGTTCAACGTGAATGTGTTTTCCGCCATGGAAATCATTCGGCCCTTGACCCAGAAAAAGGTGAACCAGGGGGCGCTTCGCAGCATCACCTTCATCTCCAGCATCGCGACCCGCATCGGGGCGAGCGGTTACTTTGTTTACGCGGCCAGCAAAGGGGCGGTGAATTCGATGTCGCTCTCGTTGGCCGTGGAACTCGCGCCAGCCATTCGCGTGAACGCGATCCTCCCCGGCATCATCGAAACGCAGATGACCCGGGAATATTTTACCGACGCCAATTTTGTGGCCTTTTATCCCCTGGGCTTCGGGCGCCCGGAAGATGTGGCCGATGCCGTGGAATTCCTGTCCTCCGATCGGGCGCGCTGGATCACGGGACAGGAGATTGTCGTGGACGGCGGTCGGTCGGTCTTCTCTCCCGTCCCTGGTGAGGTCCGCGCGAAGCAGGCGGAAATGATTGCAAAGGCAACCGACCACGGACACCGTGGTCAAACCCGTTCGTGAACCTTGTTTTTTCGTCGAAAGCCTTGAAGGACTGTCGTCCGGCGCTGGAAGAGTTGATGTTCTTCAATCCCCGCCAGTTCCGGGCGCGGGAGGGGATCGTCAATTCGCTTGAAAAGTTTGGTTATCCACGGCTTGAGGAGACCGCCGACGGCTTGTCCGTCCGGGTTGGAGATTGCGAGGCACAGACCCTTTTTGCCTTCGAGCCGAAATTGCGTTCCGGCAACCCGGTGGGCGTCGTGGTTTTCCTCCGCACGTCTCCCGCCGAGGTCGCCATCATGCACCTGGCGGTACATCCCGATTACTCCCTGCGGGGCGAACGCGCGGGGACCGGATTGGGGGTCGTTCTGGTGGAAAAGGTGAAGGAAATTGCCGCGCGAATCGTCGGCATTGAACGGGTGGTTTTTTTCTATCGGCGCGAAGTGGTTATGCGATTATAACATTCATCGGGCGCTCGGACCGCTTTTGGTTGCGCCAGTGATGTGGCCGGCCGGGCATCAATAAACGGCAATACCAAAAACAATCTATGGAACATTCTTTTCAAACCGAGGGATACGGAATACGTCTGCGCCCGGTGCGCCTGGACGATGCCGCTTTCATTGTGTGGCTTCGCAACTTGGACCACGTCAAAGGCAAGGTCGGCGATTCGGCCAAGGATGTGGCCAGCCAGGAAGCGTGGCTGAAACAAATATTTCGAGCGGGAAGGTGATTACTACTTCATCGCCGAAACCCCGGGCGGAACCCCCTTGGGCACACATGGTATTTACGATGTGAGAGGAACCAGCGCGGAGCAGGGACGCCAAATCATGCGTCCGGACGTCATGGCAGGGGTGCCGACCGCAGTGTTGGCCACCGACCTGGCGTTCCGAATATTGAAATTGAGCGAATTACGAGGCACCTCTGTGTCAACCAACTTTTCTGTTCATTCCCTCCTCCGAAAGTCCGGATTCAAACAACTCGGAGTCATGCGTGCGGCTCAGATCATTGGCGGCAAACCTGTGGATTTGATCCAATTTCTTCTTAAGGCGGAGGACTGGTTCAACGTCCGCGATCGTTTGGTGCCGTTGGCCGACGTGGCCGGGAACCAGGTGCGGGAATGGCAAAAAACGCCGTCGGCCGGGACCCAGCCGTGGCTTGAAACCAAAACTGAAAACTAAACCATGACCCTGAACGACTGCAAACTGATCGAGTTGCCGAAAATCGCGGACCCGCGCGGCAACCTGACCTTCATCGAAAACCAGCGGCACATCCCGTTTACCGTCCAACGGGTGTTTTACCTTTACGATGTGCCCGGCGGCGCCGAACGGGCCGGGCATGCGCTGAAAAAATGCCATCAATTTCTCATCGCCATGTCCGGCAGCTTCGACGTGGTGGTATACGATGGAAAGGACAAACAGCGGTTTCATTTGAACCGTTCCTATTATGGTTTGCATCTGCCGCCGATGATCTGGCGGGAGATGGATAATTTTTCCTCCGGTGCGGTGTGCTTGGCGCTGGCCTCGGAGCCCTATGACGAAAAGGATTATTACCGCGATTACCGCGAATACCTCCTCGCTGTGGGAGGCGTTAAAAAGTGAAAGTCCCTTTTCTCGATTTTACCGCTCCCTACGAGGAGCTTAAAACCGGGCTGGATGAGGCATATTTCCGCTTCATGCGTTCGGCGTGGTATGTCCTCGGGCAGGAGGTGGAAGCCTTCGAGCGGGAATTTGCCGATTACTCCGGCGTGAAACACTGTGTGGGCGTTGGCAATGGACTTGAAGCCTTGCATCTCACCTTGCGCGCCTATGGCGTTGGAAAAAACGACGAGGTCATCGTCCCTTCCAACACCTACATCGCCACCTGGCTGGCGGTTTCGTATGCGGGTGCCACACCGGTGCCGGTCGAGCCGGATGCGAAAACTTTCAACCTTGATCCCAACCGGATTGAAGCGGCCATCACACCCAGAACCAGGGCCATCATGCCGGTGCATCTTTATGGACAGCCGGCGGACATGGACCCGATCATGAACATTGCCCGCAAGCATGGCATAAAGGTGATTGAGGACAATGCCCAGGCACAAGGCGCCCGCTACAAGGGGCGGCGGACCGGTTCCCTCGGCGATGTGGCTGGCAACAGTTTTTATCCCGGTAAAAACCTCGGTGCCTTTGGCGAAGCCGGTGCGGTAACGACCAACGACAAGGAACTGGCCGATAAAATTCGCGTTTTGCGCAACTACGGTTCGCAGAAAAAATATTACAACGAAGTGAAGGGCTACAACTCACGGCTGGACGAATTACAGGCCGCGTTTTTGCGCGTGAAACTGAAAAAACTGGACGAGTGGAATGCGCGCCGCCGCGACGCGGCCGCGCATTATCTGGCCAGGATGTCCGGATTGCCCGGTTTGACTTTGCCATTCGTGCCGGCTTGGGCGGAACCTGTCTGGCACCTGTTTGTCGTTCGACATTCCAAACGCGATGGCCTGCAACAAAAGTTGACTGAAGCGGACATCGGGACACTGATTCATTATCCTGTGCCTCCACATTTGTCTGGCGCTTATGCCGATGGAAAATGGAAACGAGGTGCTTTCCCGGTTGCGGAGGAGTTGGCCGATACCGTGCTGAGTCTGCCGATGGGACCGCATCTTTCGAAAACGCAGGTTGATTTGGTGGTTGGGGAAGTGAGTGACGCCATTCGAAATCTTCAGTGATGAGCCTTTTGCTTAAAGTCTTCAACCGCTACCGGCGATATTCAGCGCGATTTTGCTCCGCGTGGCATCGGCAGTGGTTTTTAATCACTGAAACACCCAGACACAGGAAGATTGAACTGGGCAAAAATGTCATTTTCCATGTACCCGTGATGGGAGGCGGGGAGGGGACCATTCATATTGGCGACAACACAAATTTTGGCTTTCGTCTGGCCGGTCGGTTGGGTAGTGGCGAAATCCTGCTGCAAGCGAGAACCCCTGAAGCTGAAATCGTCATCGGCCGCGATAACTGGTTGAACAACAACACAAGCCTTTGTGCCGTGCAGAGCATCCGTATCGGGAACCTTTGTCGAATTGGTGATTTTGTCGCGATCTTGGATGCGGACTTTCATGAGATCAATCCAGCCACACGCAACCGCAGCGTGGGAACGATCAAGCCCGTCAGCATCGGCAACAACGTCTGGATCGGAAGTCGAGTAATGATTTTGAAGGGAGCGAGCATCGGAGATAACTCGGTCATCGCCGCCATGAGCGTGGTCACTTCCGCCATCCCTGCAAATTGTGTTGCGGCCGGTGTCCCGGCCAAAGTCATCCGCAAAATTGAGTAACCCCGGCAAACATACCTACGGGCAGATACTGAAATCCTCGACGTTGATCGGGGGTTCCTCGGTGTTGAATCTCGCCATCGGAATGGTCCGGACAAAAGTAATGGTCTTGCTGTTGGGGACGGCGGGCTATGGCCTGATGGGCTTCTACATGACCATCTCCGACCTGGTCCGCAGCGTTGCCGGATTGGGAGTCAACACCAGTGGTGTGCGTCAGATTGCTGAAGCCACCGGCAGTGGGGATGCGCAACGTCTGGCCCGCACGGTAATTACCCTGCGGCGCGTTGCCCTCTACTCCGGCGCGTTGGGAGCCTTGTTGTTGCTGATTTTCTGCAGACAGGTGTCGCGGTTGACGTTTGGAGACGAGCATCACGCCCGTGGCGTCGCGTTATTGTCGTTGGCGGTGTTTTTCGGCGATGTTTCTGCCGGTCAAGCCGCGTTGGTGCAAGGAATGCGGCGGATTGCCGACCTTGCCAAGATGAGCGTGCTGGGAGCCCTCTATGGAACCCTCTTCAGCATCCCTATCGTTTATTACTATTATCGCCAAGGCATGGCGGAAAAAGGTGTCGCGCCATCGTTGGTCTGCGTAGCCGCCATGAGCATCATCACTTCCTGGTGGTATGCGCGAAAAGTAAAGGTGGAACGGGTCAGGATAAGCCTGCAAGAGACCCTCGGCGAAGTTTCCGCCCTGTTGAAATTGGGGGTCGTCTTCATGTCAACCGGTTTGATGACCTTCGGCGGGGCCTATCTTATCCGCATCTTCCTGCGGCACGAGATGAATATGGCGGCGGTCGGCCTTTATCAATCCGCCTGGATGCTGGGCACTCTCTATATCGGGGTCATTCTGCAGGCGATGGGAGCGGACTTTTTTCCGCGTTTAACCGCTGTCGCCGGCAACAACGCCGAATGCAACCGCCTGGTCAACGAGCAGGCCGAAGTGGGAATGCTGATGGCGGCCCCAGGGATCATCGCCACCCTCACGTTTACGCCCATTGTCATCAGTCTGTTTTTCTCAGCCAAGTTTGGACCGGCCGTGGATCTTTTGCGCTGGATATGTCTGGGCATGGTGCTGCGGGTGGTCAGTTGGCCTATCGGCTTTATCTTTCTTGCGAAGGGCGCGCGCAGCATTTTCTTTTGGACCGAAGTTCTTTGCAATGCGGCCTACGTGGGGTTCGTCTGGGTGAGCATTCTGAGGTTTGGATTGACCGGCGCGGGTATCGCTTTTTTTGCGACCTATATCGTCAGTTTGAGTGTCAATTATCTCATCGCCCGCCGATTAAGCGGCTTTCGGTGGTCCCCGGCAAGCCGGCGGCTGGCCTTCCTGTTTATTCCATTGATTATGGCGGTCTTTGTCGCCCAATACACCCTGTCCGCTCCGGTGGCGATCACCCTGGGTGTGGCCGCGACGCTGGTGACCGGGATTTACTCGCTTAAAACGTTGTGCACCCTGGTTCCGTTGGAACGGATGCCACAACTTGCCCGCAGGATGATTGTATTTCTCCGGCTGGCAACGCCGACCACAACGGTTTGATTCATTTGCCAGACGCAGTCCGTAAGACCATTCCCCGCCTTCACCACGGCAGGACGTTTTGACCGCCGATACACCAATGAAAATCATAGAACCCGGTTATTAGTAACCGGGAAAGGAGATAAATTGATGAAAATAGGAATTGTTGGTTTGGGTTACGTTGGGCTTCCGCTGTCGCTCCAGTTTGCCCGTTCCGGAGTAACGGTTTTGGGACTGGACGTTGACAAGGCAAAAGTGGAATCGCTGAATTCCGGACGGAGTTATATCAAGCACATTACGTCCGAGGACATCGCGCAGGCGGTGAAGACGGGAAAATTTTCCGCTTCCACCGATTTCAAGCATGTCAAAAAAATGGAGGCGGTGATTATTTGCGTGCCGACGCCGTTGAACAAGAACCGGGAGCCGGACATTTCATTCATTGTTGAAACCGGCAAATCCATTGCACCGCATCTGTCGAAAGGGACCTTGGTCGTCCTGGAATCCACAACCTATCCCGGCACCACGGATGGAGAATTGCGCGAGGTGCTGGAGGCCGGTTCCGGGCTGAAGGCGGGCGTGGATTTTCATCTGGCATTTTCGCCGGAGAGGGAGGACCCGGGAAATTCGCAAAGCAAAGTGGCGATGATCCCCAAGGTAATTGGCGGATACACGCCCGCTTGTCTCGAGCGGACGAAGGCGGTTTATGGCAAGGCCATCAAAACCCTCGTGCCGGTCTCGTCCTGTCGCGCAGCCGAAGCGACGAAGCTGCTGGAAAATATTTTCCGCAGCGTGAATATCGCGTTGGTCAACGAACTGAAACTCGTTTATGGGGCGATGGGGATTGATGTTTGGGAAGTCATTCAGGCTGCAAAAACAAAGCCGTTTGGCTATATGGCGTTCTATCCGGGGCCGGGCCTGGGCGGCCATTGCATTCCGATTGACCCGTTTTATCTGACTTGGAAAGCCCGCGAATTCGGGCAGCACACGCGCTTTATTGAGCTGGCCGGCGAAATCAACACCGCCATGCCCCTGCACGTCGTCAATCGGACGGCCGAAGTGCTCAACGCGCGAAAAAAATCAGTGAACGGCAGCCGCGTATTGCTGCTCGGTCTGGCCTACAAACCGAACGTGGATGACGATCGCGAGTCACCGACTTATGAGCTGATGGACCTTTTCAAACGGCGCGGGGCGGAGGTGGCCTATTACGATCCGTTTGTGCCGGCGATTCGCGTGACCCGTGAACATCCGCATTGGGCCGGGACGCGGTCGGTAAATTGGGATCGCAAAACCATCGGAAAATTCGATGTCGTGGTCATTGCTACCAACCATCAATCTGTCAACTACCAGGAACTGGCGGGTTGGGCCGATTGCATAGTGGACACACGAAATCAAATGGCGGGTGTAAAAACAAAACCCGGCCAGGTGTGGAAAGCCTGAACGTCGGATAGACAAATTCTCGTTTTGTTTTTGGACAGAAATCCAGTGTCCAGATCCGAAAGACCTCCAACAGTTGTATAACACGTAACTTTGCCATGATCTTGCTACTGGGAGCCAGCGGTTACGTCGGCCACGCATTTGCGCGCGAGTTGCACCGGCGGCGCTCCAGCTTCATTCCGTTGACACGGACGGCGCTGGATTACACAAACTTCGATCTGCTGTTTGATTATGTCCGGAAAATCAGGCCGGAGTTTATCATCAACGCTGCTGGTTATACCGGCAAACCCAACGTGGATGCCTGTGAAGCAACTCGTGAGGAAACATTGTTCGCCAACACGCTGCTTCCCCAAACCATTGCCCGCGTTTGCCTGCTGACCAACACGCCGTGGGGGCACATCTCTTCGGGCGGAATTTATACCGGCGCAAAAATCATTGACGGCGGGAAAATGCGGGTGATCCGCGACCTTAACCAGCCTGAGGTGCGGCGGCTCTTCGAGCAGTCTCCGGAGAGTCTCTTCGGCTTCACCGAATGGGATGAGCCCAACTTTTCCTTCCGTCATGCGCCGTGCAATTTTTACAGCGGCACCAAGGCGCTGGCGGAGGAGGCCATTCGCGGCATCGGACAAAGCTACATCTGGCGGCCCGGAACACCGTTCGGCGAGCAAAGTGAACCGAGAAATTTCCTGTGGAAACTTCAGCATTATCCGAAAGTGTATGACGCCATCGCCTCGCTTTCGCACCTGGACGATTTTGTGCGTGCCAGTCTTGACCTTTGGGAATATCGTGCCCCCTTCGGCATTTACAATATGACGAACCCCGGCGCCGTGGCCACCCGACAGGTCATCGAGATGATTCAACAAATCCTCAAGCCGGCCCGCCGCTTTGAGTATTGGAAGGATGACGAAGAGTTCTACGGTCTCGACGCCGAATCATCCGGTCCGGCCATCAAGCCTTTGGGACATGATTCAATTTTATCGTCCGGCCGTCTTGGCGCTAAATCACCCCGTTCACACGCAATTTTGGACGTTACCAAGTTACTTACTACCGGGGTCAAAATGCGACCTTTGAAAGAGGCGCTTGAGGATTCATTGCGCAACTGGCGTGAGGAAGCGCCGGCCGGGCATTGGGCGAACCACGTTGGTTCTGCCGGTCAGATCCGAAAATAATCTTATGAACATCAAATCCCCAAATCGTATTATTGCCGTTCACGGCATCAGGAAATCAACGGCCCTGGAAGTAACGTTGGCCGTCCTGCTGGCATTGTCCTTCGCGGCCAGGGCGCAGCAGGTCATTATGCCGGCCCCTTCATATCCCGTGACTCCACCTGCTGTCCAGGAAAGCCAGGCCAATAATGAGATGACTGTGTTCAGCGCGGAAGGGAACGCTCCCGGTGCTGCGCAGCCGACGGAACCATTTCAATATGGGATATTCACTCTGCGCCCTCATCCATATTACCGTTTTCTTTATGGGACTGGAATTCTATCAAGCACAAATCAGGCGGCGAACACGGTCATTAACCAGTTCTCCCCCGGCTTTCTTTTGGATATAGGCCGACATTGGACGCTGGATTATACGCCTACCTGGACATCTTATTCGAGCGGCCAATTCAAAGATACCTTGGATCACGTCGTCACCCTGACGGGCGGAACAAGCTATGAAGATTGGAACTTTGGGTTGTCGCAAGGTTTCACATTAACCTCGGATCCACTCGTCGAAACGGCCACTCAAACCAGTCAGGCGACCTACACAACCGCAATCAACGCTTCCTGTCAGATCAACAGTACAATGTTCGTGGATTTGGGTCTCGGCCAATATATTATCTCCGCCGACCAGTTTAACAGTTCCCGTGAATGGTCCACGCTCGACTGGTTGAACTATGAGTTTTGGCCGCGATTGAATGCCGGCGTCGGTGCGGGTTTTGGTTATGTCAACATGGAGACCGGTCCGGACATGACCTACGAACAGCTTCAAAGCCGGGTCAACTGGCGGGCAACGGACAAGATCAGTTTTCAAGTTAACGCCGGCGGGGAAGACCGCCAGTTTCTGAGCGGCACGAACGGCGATTTGTTAAATTTCGTCTTCGGAGCAGCAATTCAATATCAGCCGTTTGAAGTGACAAAAATTTCCATCAGTGCGGATCGCACGGTGTCCCCGTCTTATTTCGGAGGTGCCACCGAAAACACGGACTTTACCGGCGAACTGAATCAACGTTTGCTGGGGAAACTCTACCTGGATTTGCAAGGTGGTTATCACACGATCAAATATGAGGCTTCGGCCAGCTCCTCCTCCGTGAACCGCGAGGACGACCTCTATTCAGTCAGCGTCCAATTGAGCTATCACTTCGCCCAGCGGGGGACAATAGCGGCCTTTTATCAAGCCAGCAGTAATTCGTCCACACAACCCGGCTTCAGTTACTCAAGCAGTCAGGTTGGATTCCAAATTTCATACTCGTACTAGAAATTGCGCAGGCAGCCGCCGACAATTGATTCAAACGGTTCTTCAAATAAAAACTCTCGAAGCAATCGCTTCGAGAGTTTTTTTGTTTGGTTTTAAAACACCGATAATCGTTCCGGCACAAACACGATGTCCGAAGGCTGGAGATAAAACTGTTTGTTCTCCTTCCCGTCCAGAACCAGCTTCAGGTTCAACGTGTAGTTTTCAACCCGGTCGCCTTTGTGACGAATCACTCTGACGGCCTTTAAATTGGCCTTTGTGTAGTCAAATCCCCCGGCCTCCATGATGGCATCAAGCGCGGTTATGGGATGGTCGGAAACTATCTTTCCCGGACGAATAACCGAACCGGTCACGAAAACCGGGAAAGTGGAGGACGTCAGTGTGACGGTGACTTCCTTGGATGACAGTTGTGGCGCGTATAATTTGACCAGATTCTGCTGCAATACTTCGGTGCTCATTCCGGCCGCCTGGATTTCGCCGACCAAAGGCAACGTTATTTTGCCGTCCCTTCGGATTTGTTGGGTTGTATCCAGGCTGGGCGAGCCGGGAAATGAAATTTTCAAGATGTCGCCGTCTCGCAACGCAATGATTTCAGGGGGCGCGGTTGTCTGATCCTTGACTCCGCCGGATTGAGGAGCTTGGGTCTGACAGCCGCTGGCCAACGCCAAAAGCCAGAGCGCCAATCCCCATTTGATCATCGGCCTTGCAACATGGTTTTTTCTGCCACAACAATCTGCGCGGCCCGTCTCGCCATTTGAATCCTTCTTCATAAGTTTGAATAGCCTCTGTTCTGCGAAACTAGGGCCACAAAACCGGGAAGTCAATGAACTTCTGACAGGGATTTGCCTGCATTCCATTTAAGTAACACATGTGTTAGTGATGCGGTTTTTTAACGGGCAACGAGTTGGTAAAATCGCGTTTTTGGAACGATTCGGAAGGAACGTGTCTAAAATTTACCGGACGTGGATGAAAACAGGACAAAGTTTGTCCGCAAACCGCCTTCCCGACTCACGGATTAAATCGGCACCGTATATGCTTAAAAAGCAGCATGATGAGCAAAATATTGTTGCCGGTTCTGACGTTGAATTTGTTGATCTTTGGTCTTGCCGCCAAATTGCGCGAGATGCTGGATAACAAAATACCCCTCGGCTATCAGGACCAGACAGGGTTCCATTTCGGCGTAAAGAGGTAAACCGCAGTTCACAGCGGACCTTGCCGTGAAGACATACACGCTTCACCCGCGGGTTGTTTCAATTCACGGCGTTTCACTTCAGTAATTTTATCCCCCCAGCGGTTTTTCCCGAACTCCAGCCGTCATTTTTGATGGATGCAAGCGGGAGCTTTGCGGCGTTCTGGTGAAAATCATTTGTCGCCAAACAAAAATCTTTGGTGTTCCTGTGCCGCTTTGGCTAATTTTCAGCCGTGCAGCAAACAACGTTGACGCTTGGCCACTCGCCCGATCCCGATGACGCCTTCATGTTTTATGCGCTGGCAAAGAATTTGATTCCCACACACGGCTTCCGCTTCGAGCACATTTTGCAGGATATCCAGACGCTCAACGAACGCGCCACGCGCGGCGAACTCGATATCACTGCCGTCAGCCTCCACGCCTACGCCTACGTCAGTGACAAATACGCGCTGTTGCCCAGCGGCGCGAGCATGGGCGACGGCTATGGTCCAATCCTCGTGGCCAGTCAAAAATTTTCCCGCGAAGAAATTTCGCGGAAAAAAATCGCCGTGCCCGGGACGTTGACGAGCTCATTCCTCGCGATGCAACTCTGGCTCGCCGCTGAAAACCCGGATTCCGGACATCTGACTCCGAACTTCGACTATGTCGTTGTACCGTTCGACCAGATTTTCGAGACGGTCCGCTCCGGCCGGGCGGATGTCGGCCTCATTATTCACGAAGGCCAGCTGACGTATCAAAATGAGGGACTCGTCGTTTGCGAAGATTTGGGCGTCTGGTGGGGCAAACAAAACGACGGCCTGCCGCTACCGCTGGGCGGAAACGTCATTCACAAGAAATTTCCACCGGATATTCGCAGAAAAATTTCCGATATTTTGACCGCGAGCATTCAGTTCAGTCTCGATCATCGCGCCGAGGCCGTTCAGCACGCGCTGCAATTCGCGCGCGACATGGGGCATGACCTCGCCGACAAATTTGTCGGGATGTATGTAAACCACTGGACGCTCGATTACGGCGAACGGGGCCGGGAAGCCATCCGTCGCTTTCTCGGCCAGGCCTTTGAGCGGGGCCTGATTCTGCGCCGGCAGGAATTGGAATTTGTTGTTTGACTTTGTCCGTTCAGGACGGAACTCCTTTGTAAACCAGCACCAACGACGTTTCAATCTGCCGTTCGGGAATGTTCCAGTAGGTTTTGAGCAACCGGTTCTTCTCTTTCTCGCTGACCAGTCGGAAGCCGTGCTTCTGGTAAAACTTGACGGCCCAACCGGCGGCCTTCCAGGTCCCGACGAGAATTTCCCCATCCGCCTGTCCCAACAAATGCGCCAGCAGTTTTCCGCCGATGCCTCGGTTACGCATCCCGGTCTTGACGTAAGCGTGCCGGATCAAAGTGACCTCCTTGGCCGGCTGCATACCCATGACGCCGATGAGTCGGCTGCCATCCTCGTAACCCCAGAATTTGACGCCCTCCGCGATTTCCTCTTTCAGCTCTTGCAATGGCATATACGGCTCGTGCCAGCAGTCGGCAGGAATCACGCCGCGGTAGGCCTGGGCGGCATCGTTGACGATGGTGAAAATCTCCGGGACATCGGATTCTGTGCAAGGTCGGATCATATTAAATGAATTTTGCCGTCGGCGTCCATTTGAGCAACGAGCGGGCAAACATCACTTTGCAGGCAGAATGGGACGTCATCGCGCAGTTCGGGAATGGCCAGCAACCGCCGCGCGTTTTCCGAAGTGCGAACCGTCGCCAGCAAATCAGGTTTGGCCTGTGCATAAATACGCCGCGCAATTTCAGCCGAATCGGAGAATTCGCAGACTTCTTTTTGGTGGGGCGAGCGTTCTCGCCAGCCGGATTGCTTCAATTTACTGTTCGGCTCGCCGGGAGTCTCGCCCCACCGAATCAGCATCTCGCACAATGCGCCCGCGGCCAGCACGTCTTCGAGCGCCATGTTCTCGCGCGTGCCGGCGCAAACAACCAGCACATTTGCAGGCCGCATTTTTTTAATGAAGCTCACCGTGGCCGTAAGATTCAAGAACGAGGCGGCGAGGACTGTTTTCGCACCCGTGCAGGCGCGTAACGCGCGAGTGCCGTTGGTGGTTGTGCTCACGATGGTTTTGCCACGGACTTTTTCCGGCGTGAATTCGCGCGGCGAGTTGCCGAGGTCAAAATCAATTCCGCCCGTTTGCGCGGCGCGGATTCGCACGCCGTCGCGTTCGCCGCCGAGCAGAACGTCCGGCTGTTTTTGGCGGAAGGCCAGCGCCTCGGCGATTTCGGAGACGGGCACGATGGCTTTCGCGCCGTTGTGCAGCGCCGTCACAAACGTGCTCGTGGCACGCAGCACGTCAAACACGACGCACGCCGCGTCGCGCAAATCACGTTTTGCCAGCGCGGGCAATTCCGCCGGGGTCAAAATGGTTTCGATTTTCATCTCGGGTAAGATTATTAAAACCACGAAAAACGCGAAATGACACGAAAGAAAAGTTTTGGTGTGCTTCGTGCCTTTCGTGGTTTATTCCAATTTCGTCCGCATGTAATGAAAAAGATATTGCTGGGCGTAACCGGCGTGCGGGCCGAAATGCGTCGCGGCGAAATGACGCAAACGCTTTGCCGTCACGCGGCGTCGCGGAAAATAAAGCTGGCGCAGCGCGCGTTCCACCCAGACGTCCACGGGAAACGCGGCATCAAAACCGTACGCGAACAGCAGCACGCAATCGGCGATTTTGCCGCCGACGCCGCGGAGTTTCATCAAGGCTTCGCGCGCTTCAGTCAGCGGCAGGCGGCGCGGCTGTTCCAAATCCAATTTCCCGTCGGCAATCTGCCGTGCAGCGGCGAGCAGGTGCGGCGCGCGAAAACCCATCTTGCACGCGCGGAGTTCGGCTTCGCTGGCCGCAGCGATTCGTTCGGCAGTGGGAAAGGAATAGAACAAATGATTTTCTTTCGGACGAGACGCGCCCCTCGCCCCGTCCCTCTCCCCGCCGCGCGGGGAGAGGGTGTCCGCAGGACGGGTGAGGGGTTCGCCGAACCGTTCGCAAAGCAGCGCGACGATTTGCCGGATTTGGACGATTTGTTTGGTGGAGGACAGAATGAACGATGCCAGGCATTCCCATGGTTCCTGGCGCAGCACGCGCAGTCCGCGGCATGCGGCGATGGCGTTCCGCATTGGCGCGTCGTCGGGAAAAGTATTGAGCACGGCGTCCAAATCCACTTCGGTTTGCAGGTAATCGCGCAACCATCGCCAGTCGGCGGGCGCAGCATCAGTTTCGGCGTGGATACCGTCATGGGTTTGGGTCAGCCGCACCCCGCGCCGGCCGACGACACCACTCCAAATACCGTTTTGCTCCCGCCAGCGGAAGACCTGGCCGGAATCGAGCGTCGCCGCCAGATCATAATCGCGGACGGGCAAAACGATTTCCGTCGTTGGCTTTATGGTAGAAGGCATTTTTCAGGAACCATGAAATACACGAACCACGCGAAAAGGTCCGTGAAAGTGATGTGTCAAACGCGAGAGTTCAACGACGTTTCAAGTTTTACCAGTTTTTCGTGTCATTCGTGTGTTTCGTGGTTAAAAATTCATTTCAAATCGTAGCACGCCCAGAGATGCACCCGGCGGAAGACGCGGTCACCGAATTTGATTTCGTGTTCGCCCAGGTCGGTGACGGATTCAAATTCCTTCAGCATTTGCGGCGGCTTAGGGCACGGCGGCGGGATTTCCGCGTAATTCACCGGCTGGCGCTTCACCCATTTCCAGAGCCAGCCGCGTTCGAGCGGATAAGGATCAAGTTCGGTGACATAAATGGCGTTTTGGCCTTTGCGCTGGGCGCGGTAATCGTATTGCGGCCAGAAATAAAATTGATTCTGCGGTTTATCCGAATCCACGCAATAAACCAGTGGCTCGGATTTGAGGGCGGCTTTGGCGTCGGGCAGATAAAACGAAAACAGCCCGGTCATGCCATAATGATCGGCGATGATGAACGCCGGTTTGCCTTCGGCTTGCAATTTTTTGCGCTCTGTTTCAACGAACGCGGCGGTCGGTTTCCACGCGCGCACGCGGCGCAACGGGTCTTTCTCGCCGGGCAACAGCTGGCCGGTGATTTTGCCGATGAGATTGCTTTGATACATCATCGCGACGGCGAAAAATGCCGAGCGCCATTCCAATCGCCAGAAACGGTTTGACCCATTTCGAACCGGCGCTCTGGCGTTCCTGCCAATAAACGGCCATCAAACAGAACAGGGGCAGGACGGCCGCCACCGGCCAGTTTGGCAGAATGCGCGAGTGAAACGAGTAAAGCCAGTAGCCGAGAAAACAGCGGCGCGCCCATGCAGAAAAAGTAAAGCCACAACGGGCGTTCGTGCCGTTGCCGCCAAAACGCAAACATCGCCCAGAGCATGCCGACAAAGAAAATTGGATTCAACAGCAAGGCCTGCGTGAACAAAAAATCCCAGAAATAACGCAGCGTCGGGTGCCACTGATTGTGCAGTGACGCGTTTCCCGCCATCTCATCGAAAGTGACCCAGCCATGTTGCGCGTTCCAAATGACTACCGGCATGGTGCAGAACAGGAACACCAGCAGTGCCAGCCACGGGCCAGGCCGCCGCAGATGCGCGCGCGCCGGTTTCCAGAGCGCGAAGAGGACCACCCAACACGCAATTTGGCAGGCGGCGGTGTATTTGCAGAGAAAACCCAGCCCCATCGCCAGACCAACGACGAGCCAGTCGCGCGTTCTGCCGTCCGCCTGCGCGGCACGCCAGCCGGCGACCAACGCCCACATCCAGCACAAGACCAGCGGCGGATCAATCGTCATGAGAATCGTTCCGATGCCGAGCAGCGGTGTGGCGCTGACGATGAGCAGCAGCCAGAATCCGGCGCGTGCGTTGACTTCCCGTGCGAGGAAGCGCAACACCATCAAGCTTAAAATGGCCGCGAACAGCGGCGCAAAAAACCGGATGCCGAATTGTGTGTCGCCAAACAGCGACGTGCCGACAAATTGAATCAGCGCGATGCCAAACGGTTTGCTGAAATACGACAGCGCCAGGTGTTTCGACCACAGCCATTGATAAGCCTCATCCTTTTCCAGATCAATCGTGCCGCTGGCGACGTAAAGCCAGCGTCCGACCAGCATGATAAAAATCAGGACGTAGCCGAGACGAAGCCATTCAATTTCGGAGTTCGGACTCCTGATTTCCGGTCTGATTCCAACTTCCGAGTTCTCGCTTGGCCGGGTTCAAGCAGCGACGGCAGTTGCGCGTGCCAGATTGGAAACCATTTTTTCCCAAGCCGTTGCCACGCGGTTTCAAACGTGACTGCCAGCGCCGCCGCGTACCCCGCGCCCAGGATCGCGCCGGCCAGCACGTCGCTGGGGTAATGGACGCCGTTATAGACGCGCGAATATGAAACGGCCAGCGCCAGCGGCAGCATGAACCACGCGCTGCGCCGGTAATAAATGAAGAAAATCATCGTGGCGGCGAACCAGTTGGAGGCGTGAGAGGACGGCATGCTGGTGCCGCTGCCCTGGTTGGCCGACATTTCCGGGCTGTGGTTGCCGGCTTCGGGAGCGATGTAACCTTTGCCGACGCTGCCGAACAACCGCGCCTCCGGCAGCGTGGCAAAAGGACGCTGGCGGGCGACCGCGTGTTTGACGGTGTTGATGACAAGGTTGTCGCCCAGCGGCAGAATGACCGCCAGCATCACGACGCACAGCCGCATCCGAACACCGCCTTTCCAAAGCAGACCCGCGCCGAGCAGAAACAGGAGCGGAAAGAAAAAAACGTTGTTGCTCAATATCGGCATCAGCCAGTCGAAGAACGAATTGCTCAACGTCCGGTTGACGAAATAAAACAAGCTGGTATCGAGCGTTTGCAGCCAGTGCATCGCCGCCAGTGTAGCGGGAAATGAGAAGTTGAAAACTGAATTGCGCGGCTCAATAAATGATGATGGAGCGCACCGGATAGCCGTTCAATTTTTTACGGCCGTTCAAAAATTTCAGTTCGATGAGAAAACCTATTTCCAGAATTTGCGCGCCGAGCTTTTTCACCAGGGCGGCGGCGGCGGCGGAAGTGCCGCCGGTCGCCAGCAGGTCGTCAATCAACACCACGCGCGCCCCCGGCTTGAGCGCGTCCACGTGCATGGCCACGGTCGCCGAGCCGTATTCGAGCGCGTAATCCTGTTCGATGGTTTTGAAGGGCAGCTTGCCTTTTTTGCGCACGGGCACGAAACCGGCGTGCAGCTTCGTGGCGGCGGCGGCGGCAAAAATGAAGCCGCGCGCGTCAATGCCCACCACCGCGTCCACCGAACCGGGCTGGAATTTTTCCGTCAGCAAATCAATCGCCCCCGCGAATAATCGCGGATCGGCGAGCACGGGCGTGATGTCCTTGAATTGGATGCCCGGCTGGGGAAAATCCGGGACGTTGCGGATGGCGCGTTCAATGTCGGCGGGAGTGGCTGGAGACATGATATCAATTTTGGCTTTAAGTCGTTTGGGTTGAGTGGAACCGGAAAATGACGAATGACGAAGCGCTAATGACTAAAAAATGACGAAGCCCGAATGACAAAACAGACTTCGGCCGCGCCCCGGGGCATTTTGGGATTGGTCATTGGGAAGTTTTTAGTCATTCGGATTTAGTCATTCGAGATTCTGCCAACGGACGTGGCGGCCCGGGGCATGGCTTCAGTTGTTTTTGGTTTTGGTGCTTTCAAGTTTTTCGATCATTTTGCGGAGTTTCCGCAAGGCGAGATTCTGGATTTGGCGGACGCGCTCGCGCGTGACGCCGAATTTTACGCCGACTTCCTCCAGGGTTTTTTCCATCCCTCCGTCAAGGCCGAAACGGTATCGCAAAATCGTCGCTTCGCGTTCGTCGAGATGCTTGACCATGTCCTGCAACATGGCAGAGACGGTCTTGTCTTCGAGGTTTTCGTAGGGCGTCGTGGCATTTTCGTCCTGGACCACCTCGGAGAAATTGTTCGACTCGTCGTCGCCGATCGGCGCATCGAGTGACGCGGGCCGGATGGCCGCCAGCCGCATCTGCCGAACGCGCGTGGGGGTCATGTCGAGTTCGCCGGCCAGTTCCTCGTCCGTTGCCTCGCGTCCAAGTTCCTCCTGCAATTTCATCGCCACCCGGCGCATCTTGGAAATTTTGTCCACCAGATGCACCGGCAGGCGGATGGTCTTGGACTGGTTGGCCAGCGCGCGTTTGATGGATTGCTTGATCCACCACGAGCCGTAGGTGGAAAGCTTGCCGCCCTTTTTCGGATCGAACCGTTCGACGGCCTTCATCAAGCCGATGTTGCCTTCGCTGATCAAATCCAGCAGCGGCAGGCCGATGCCCTCGTAATCGCGGGCGATTTTGACGACGAGGCGAAGGTTGGCCTTGATCATCTGTTCGCGCGCCTTTTTGTCGCCTCGTTTGATGCGGGCGGCCAGTACGATTTCCTCCTGCGGCGTGAGCAGTTTCACCTGGCCGATTTCGCGCAGGTAAAGTTTGATGGCCGTGTCGCCGTCATAACGCGAACTTTCCTGCCGGATGAATGTCGTGGTGTCGCCTTCGGCGGCTTTCGGCAGCGCCGGCTTGGACGCGACCGGGGCCATTGCCGGAGGCGCAAAACGTTTTCTGCGCCGTTGCGGCCTGGTCACTCTGCGTTTTTTGGTCTTTGGCGCCATGAATGGTGACAAAAGTTAAGACCTCAACGCAAAGCCGCAAGATAATTAACCATCGAGTTACCTGCGTCCGCCGCGCGCGAGGAGGATGTAATAAAGCAAAGTCATCGCGCTGCTGATGAGCGCGGCGACATAAGTGAGCGCCGCCGCGTCCAAAACCTTGCTCACGCCCGTGCGTTCGTCCTCATGTACGAGGCCCAGACGGAACAATTGTTCCTTCGCGCGGCGGCTGGCGTCGTATTCCACCGGCAACGTGACGAGCTGAAACAACGTTATCACTGTGAAAATCACAATGATGATGGGAAGAATGATATTAAGCATGTGGAAAATGATGCCGATAAAGAAAATGGCCATGTAAGCAGAACTCGCGAACTGCGTGATGGGCACCAATGCCATGCGCATATTGAACAACCCGTAAGCTGCCTGGTGCTGGAGGGCGTGGCCGGCTTCGTGCGCGGCGACGCCCACGGCGGCAACCGTCCGGCCATGAAAGTTGTCTGATGACAGAAAGAGCGCGCGCTTGGTGGGGTCGTAATGGTCGCTTAATCGGCCGGGGATTTCCTCCACCGGCATGTCGTGGAGACCGGCCTGATCGAGGATTTCGCGCGCCGCTTCCGCGCCCGTCATGCCGGATTCGACCGGCACCTGGCTGTATTTGCCGTAAGCGTGGCGCAGTTTGATTTGCGCCCAGATGCCGATGAGCAAACCCGGCACGGCAAACAAAAAATACAATGGGTCAAACCACAACATATGTTTAATCAATCCAATAGACAGCGTGTAACTGTTTCCATTCAACCAAGCTGGCTGCGTGCCAGCTTGATTTCCCTGTAATTTATGGGTCTTTGGGTTTGTTGAAAGATTTTTTTGAGCCAGCCTGACCCTATTGGGACACCGCACTATGGCACAAAAGCTTGATCAATTTTTATCCTTTGCCGTTGCTGATTTCAGTGGAGCGCAGTTTTTGGCGATCTATCGAATACCACATGACCGACGTTGACCAGTCCATTTCTCCCTTGCCATTTCCCAATGCCCCAAATTGGAACCGCCCCCATTTTTGAAACGGCAGGGTGTCAAGAATATGATAACGATGCATGTTGGCAATCGTATGATGAGGAATGTTGGCAACCATGGTTTGCCCCCGAAACGGGTGGTTGAAAATATCTTCTGAGCACCACGCGAAACCGAAATAATCCTCTGTTCCGGTCCCGTGCACCGCCGGGTTGTTGGTATCGTCAAGCCACACCATGTTATCGCCTTCACCCCACCATTTATCACTTTGGCTGTCCACGCCGAGTGTACAGCCCGCAAAACGTCCCTCTCCCGAAACGTCAGCCAGCGTGAGGACATTGACCACATCGGTTTGAAGCCTTTTGAAAGTTAGAAAATTGGAGTGAAATCGGAGGGGATAATGTAAAACGTCAATTGGCTGTGTCCAGATATCAACGGTGAACTTGCATACATGATCGGTTGTGTTGGTGCAAATCATCTGCCCTTCCATACTGAAAGGCATAAACCATCGCAAAATCAGTCGGGAACCGTCCACCGTTGCCGGAAAAGATTCCGTATTCTCCATGCCGGATGATACTCCGGCGAGTGCGTGAAGCGGCGATTGCACACATACTTCTCCGTCCCAAGCGGCTTTGAGCCAAAGCCCGCTGAGATCGGATTTGGATTTCCCGATGAATCTGATTGCCGTAATGGCTTTCGGTCCTTCCGCATGGAAAAGTTCCAGGCTTTGGCCAGGCCGAATTGAATATTCAATCTGTTTGATCGTGGCAACACCCGCCTCAGCTGGTTCACAGGATTTGGAAACGGCGCATAGTTTGCGTCCGAATTCTCCCAACAAACCAGATTGTTGCTTGATGGCCGCTACGTCAAACGAATGAATTGTCATTCCGGTCCCGAGAGATTGCCAAGCGACTTGATAGTAGAGTTCAGACAAATCGGCTCGGCTAGGCACGGTAACGACCAATTTGCAGTATTTCGCGTGGACGATGGGGAAATGAAGGTTATAGCCACGCGCAGTTTCCGCTGCGAACGGCCATCGAACCGGAAGGAAGTACCCGCGAAGAAACTCGGTAAATGGCATGGACAGGACTGGTTGTTCTTCGTTATCCACATAGAGTTTGAACGTACCGACCGGATTTGCCAACCAAATCCAAGTTACCACTCCCGGCCCGTTGAATTCAGCCAAAGTTGCACTGACGCCGTCTTTCCCTTCAGTGACTTCTGGAAAGGAACCGTAGTCCATGTCTCCGATTATTTGGGGTGCCAGATAAGTGAACGAGACTTTGTTGGACGAAAAACAGCTTGAGGACATTTTCGTTGCGGCCGAAAAATTTGCAGGCTCCGCCAGCGATTTGAGATCAATCGCTTTTGCCAAAATGGAAGCCCACGAAATTCCCGGTGGGATTCTGTCGGTTCCACCGTCTTTCCTGTCCCCACACCCCGTTGCGAGAGCTATCAGGCCAGTCAAAAGAAATATAATTTTTCGATTCATGCTTGATTTCAATCGCAATCCGGAATTCAGTGCCGTATCGGCGGGCCGAATTCAGGGACGGCGACACGCCATCCCTTCCAAACGGATTCAAATCTCTAGGGCCTTCTCAAACCGGGTCAGGTTGCGCGCACCGTTGGTCGTCACGAGCGCGACGTCTTCGAGCCGCACGCCGCCGATTTCCGGATAATAAAGCCCCGGCTCAACGGTCACGACCTGACCGGGTTGGAGCCTGCCGGTTGAGGTCGCGCCCACGCGCGGAGCTTCGTGAATTTCCAGACCGAGCCCGTGTCCCGTGCCGTGGAAAAATCCTTCCATGCGACCGTTGCGACGGCCGGTCTGGTAACCTTGCTGTTCGAAAAATTGCTGCACGGCTTTGTGAACATCGGTGGTTGGCGTGCCCGCGCGGATTTTTTTGAATGCGATTTTTTGTCCCTGGAAAACCGTGTGATAAAGCTTTCGCGCGGCTTCGCTCGCGTGCCCGCGCACGACCGTGCGCGTGATGTCGCCAAAGTAACCGGTCTTTTGCGAGCGCGGGAAAATATCAATGATGATGGGTTCGTTGGCGCGGAGCGGGCCGTAGCCGCGTTCGTGCGGGTCGCACGCCTGCCGCCCGCCGGCAACGATGGTGTTGGCCGCCAGCCCGCTCGCCTGCAGAATCGCGCAGTCAATCACCGCTCGCAGCTTTTCCGAGGTCAGCGGCAGGTTGTGGTAAATGAGCTTTCGGTCACGCCCGATTTTGGCCCGGCGCAAAACCTCCATCCCTTCAGCCATGCCGACCTCGGCCATCACCAGCGCGGCGGAAATCTTTCTGACCTCGGCGGCGGATTTGATTTCGCGTTCCGGGAAAAATGTTCCGGGCCGCGCCTTGACCTTGGCGCCGAGTTTTTCCAGGTCCGTCGCCAGACCGAGCGGAAATTCGTCCGGCACAGTGACGCGGCGGATGCCTTTTTCGCGCAGAATCTGGCGGACGACGTGCGCCAGGCCCTGGCCGTTTGATTCCGCGAGCGCGGAGTTTTTGCTGGTACGGGCTCAACGAAGCGACGCGGCAGTGCGGGGCTTGCGCGCGGGCGCGGTCAATTTCCAGGTCGCTCAAGACGATGAGCGGACGTCCGCGGGTTTTAAGATAGATGAACGGGTCAGGCACGAACAGGCCCGTGGCGTAGAGCATGTTCGCGTCACGCTCGCTGTCCGCGATGATCAATAAATTTTCCCGCGTTGCCATTCTAAAAAGGGAGGGTCGCAGTGTCGGCGACCAAATTCGGGGACGGCGACACGCCATCCCTCCCGGGTTATGTTCCAAACAACCGGTCGCCGGCATCGCCGAGACCGGGTAAAATGTAGCCTCGTTCGTCGAGGCGCCGGTCAATCGCAGCGGTGAAGATCGGCACGCGGGGATGACTTTTTTGCACGCGGCGGATGCCTTCGGGGGCGGCGACCAGATTGACCAGCCGGATATGTTTCGCGCCCTGCTCGGCCAGCAAATCGAGCGCGGCAACGGCGCTGCCGCCAGTCGCCAGCATCGGATCGATCAAAATGACTTCGAAGCGGCCAAGGTTTTTCGGGAAACTCTTGTGATAAAATTGCGCGCGCAACGTCGTTTCTTCCCGTTTGAGGCCGATGAAACCGACGCGGGCGTGGGGTATCAATTGCAAAATGGAATCCAACATGCCAAGCCCGGCGCGCAATACCGGCACCAGTGCCACTTCGCGTTCGAGCCGAAGGCCGTGCGCGCTCGCGAGCGGCGTTTCAACCGAAACGGCGCGGACGGCAAAATCGCGCGTAGCTTCGTAAAGCATGAGCGAGGCGATTTCGCCGAGCAGCCGGCGGAATTCCTGCGACTGCGTCCGCTCGTCGCGCAACCGGGTGAGGTTGTGCTGCACCAGGGGGTGCTTGATGACGGTGACGCCTTTCACGTCAGTTTATCAGCGTGGGCGACAGGAAGTAGAGCTGCCCGGCCTCCAACCTGGGCAGGTTCATGCCCAGATCGAGTTTGATGTCGTGCGCGGCGGATTCGCTTTGCCCGAACATGCGTAAAAATTCCGAAATGTCATAGCGTACGCGGTATTCAATCAGGTTCGCGCTGGAGGTGCCGGCGATTTTTTTTGCGGTTTTTACCGCGTCGTTGAAATCACCGAGCTGATCCACAAAACCCAGTTTCAGCGCGTCGGTGCCGGACAGCACACGGCCGTCGGCATAGCTTTCCCAATCGGGCGCGAGCGGTTTGCCATCCTTTTTGTTCAGCGCATGCGCCTGTGCGCGGCCATCGCGCACCACGCCCTTGAATTTATCGTAAGTATCATTGATCAATTTTTGCACCATCGCGCGCTCTTCCGGCGGAATTTCATTCGTGCTGCGCATGCCGCTGAGCATGTCTTTGAACTTGCCGCTCTTGTAAACGTCGGGTTCCACACCAACCTTGTCCATCAGCTTGCGGATATTCAAAGTTTCCATGATGACGCCAATGCTGCCGGTGATGGTCAGGTCGTTGGCCACAATCCAGCGGCACGGCGCGGAAATGTAATAACCGCCCGATGCCGCCAGGCTGCCCATCGAGCAGATCACCGGTTTGCCCCGCTCACCCGGCTTGTCCAATTGGAAATCTGCTATGGCCTTGTTGATTTCATCCGAGGCCATCACCTCGCCGCCCGGTGAATCCACTTTGAGAATGACGGCCTTGACCCGGTCATCCTCCTTCGCGCGGTCAAGTTGCGCCTTGATCACGTCCACCATGCTGTTGCCGGCCTGGTCCGTCGCGCGGTCGGTGATGATGCCGTCCACGGAGACAACGGCGATTTTGCTGCGCGCGTCGTTGTCTTTCAAAAGGCATTCTTCGAGCCGCGGACCGACTTCACGCGTGATGCCGGTGGTGAAATTGCGGTTGAAACTCAGCGCGTGCGAGATGAACTGACCGAAATTGATGAGCAGGCTGAACATCAGCACCACGAGCAAAATGATCGCAAAAATCATCCAACCCCGGCTCTTGCGCGGTCTGAGCGGCGGCGGCGGCGTGATGACTGGTGGCGGCGGCGAAGCCATCGGTGGCGGCGCGCCCGACGAATCAAAGGACGAAGTTTCCATAGCGCACCCAAGCTAACCCAACGCGGGCAGGGGAGCAAGGCGGATTGACTGGACCAAACGTGACGGGTGACACGTGACATGTGACGGGAATCATTGCCTCACCCGCCAACCAGCCGAGCTCTTCTTGTCACCCGTCACCTGCCACTTGTCACCAATACGTGTGCACCAGCGGCTTGATCTCCGCGTCGTAAATGGCGCCAATCTTTTTCATCGTGGTCCTCGACAACGGCCCCAAATCTGAAGCCGCGATATTTTCCGCGACCTGCGCCGGACGTTTCGCGCCGGGAATCGCGCAGGTGACGGCGGGAAATTCCAGAATCCACCGCAACGCCAGTTGCGCGAGCGTCGCTTTTGCGGGAACCAGTTTTTTCAACTGCTCCACCGCGCGCAGGCCGGTCTCAAAATCCACGCCGGAAAAAGTTTCACCCCGGTCAAACGCCTCGCCGTGACGGTTGAAATTCCGGTGGTCGTCCTTGGCGAACTGGCTGTTGTGCGTGATTTTGCCCGACAACAGCCCCGAGGCCAGCGGTACGCGCGCCAGGATGCCGACTTTGCGCCGTTGTGCCTCCGCGAAAAACAATTCTGCCGGGCGCTGACGGAAAATATTGAAGATGATCTGCACAGTTTGCACGCTGGGAAACTCGATGGCCTTGAGCGCTTCCTCGACCTTTTCCACGCTCACACCGTAATGCCGCAACTTGCCGGCCTTTACCAAATCGTCGAGCACGCCGAAGACTTCCGGCCGGTAATAAACTTCCGTGGGCGGGCAATGCAATTGCAACAGGTCAATCGCATCGGTCTCGAGGTTCTTCAGGCTGCGTTCGACAAACGCCGTGAGATTGGCTCGATTGTAGCCGTCGGCGGTGTGAGGATTGAGCCGGCGACCGGCTTTGGTGGCGACGTAAAATCTTTCTTTCCGGTTCTTGCGCAATTTTGCCATCAGCTGTTCGCTGCGGCCGTCGCCATAAACATCCGCGGTGTCAAAGAAATTCACGCCGCCGTCGAGCGCGGCGTGGAGCGCGGCGAGCGATTCCTTGTCATCCACGTTGCCCCACGCGCCGCCGATGGCCCACGCCCCAAAGCTGATTTCCGAAACCTTCCAGCCCGTCCGTCCCAGTTCGCGATATTTCATTCCGATAAACTAAATGAAAAATTGCCGCGCGCAAAGTGACAAACTTATGAAAGCCTTTCCTCACCGTTCCTCGGAGTCCAGGAAAGCCGAAAACTCCTGGACAGTTAAGGAATGGCCGATGTGCTGCTGACACAATTGTGCTACTGTCGTTGCTTGATGGCACGGATGGCATCCACAGCGGCCTGACTGGTTGACTGTTCGCTGTCGCCAACCAGCTTTTGCAATGGGTCGAGGCTCGCGTCCGTGCCAATTTGCTGGAGGATGTTGCAGGCTTGACGCTGGGTGTCGGCGTTGCGCTCGTTGAGGAGGGCAATGACGGCCTTTTCTGCTGGTGCGCCGATGTCGATCAATGCGGAACTGGCATCTTGACCATACATGCTGCCGCCGCGTGCAATCAGATCGGAGAGCGGCTGGATGGCACGTTCGTCCTTCAATTTGCCGAGCGCCTTGGCTGCGGCCTGACGCGAAGACCAATCGGAATCCTTCAACAGCTTCAGCAGGACGGGAACTTCATTGGTGGTGGCGTGGCCGCCAAGAAAATTCGCAGCAGTCATACGGACGAATGAATCAGAGTCCAGCGCCATCATCGCAACGAGGCTGATGAATTCGCCAGACGGCGCTTCGATATCCATGCCGTTGAGTTGGCGCATCGCGGCACGGCGGGTTTCGAGGTCGGATGATTTTAAGTCGCCGATGATTTTATCCAAGTCTGTGCCGGATAGTTTGCGGGGCGGCGCGGGTGGCGGTGGCGGTGCGAGTGCGGCGGCCAGTTCCAGGCCGGTCAGCAAATGGGATTTGAAAATGACCTTCGCCTTGCGCGAGGTTGTTTCGGTCTGCGAAGAAACATCGCTTTGCGTTTCAATTTTGGTGATCAATCCGGCTTTCCGGTCGAAAACAAAATCCGATTCACTCGTGGCGGCGAGGCGCGGCTCGGTCCCGTTCAGGGTTAAACTTTCCAGCGTCGTCTGCTTGTGCCATTCCACTGTGTCCGCTGCGGAGCTTTTTTGTGCGGGTCGAGGCATGGCGCGAAACGGTCAAAGTTGCCAGGGAGGTGCGTTGGCCGCCCATGTAAAAATAATTCATCGAAATCGGCTGCCCGTTCTGGCGGACGTTCATGAAACTCTCTGCCGGGCCAAGCCAGAACGGGTCGTCCAGCACGGTCACGGTGTCGGTGGTTTTAACGTCTCCGGATTTCACGGGCAGCGGTTCAAAGATGGACTGCACGAGTTTGCCCAACGGAACCGCCAGCACATCGTCGCCGCCGTCACGGAGTTCGATGCCACAGTCGTTCAATTCGATTTCGCAGTCGTTCGGAAAGGGGTTCGCGTTTTGCATCATGCCGCCCGGATAGAACCCGTAACCGGGATAAAATCCCGGGCCGCGCGGCGGCGTGCGTTTCATTTCCGATTTCAAATTTCCCCGGCAGGAAAGCCTCGCGGAATTCGTCGTTGCTTCCCGGGTCACTAAAATCACGTTGCCG
This sequence comes from uncultured Verrucomicrobiae bacterium, assembly GCA_963754775.1. Taxonomy (GTDB): domain Bacteria; phylum Verrucomicrobiota; class Verrucomicrobiia; order Limisphaerales; family UBA11358; genus UBA11358. Next base: position 116,549 of record CAVWHM010000003.1, on the reverse strand, counting down.
GTTGTGACTTCGGAGCCGGTTTCGCTGCGGACGGAAATCTCCACGGCGAATACGTTCGTCTGGCCGGCAGAAAAGTTGTAACGCAGCAGGGCATCACGCGCGGAGACGGCCAGGCAGGAAACGAACAGCAGCGAACCTATGCGAAGGGGCGGCAGAAAGTTTTCATACTCCGAGCATCACCCCAGCGCGGAAAATTCTGCAAGTCGAAAAATTATTGTAAATCGGCTTTCAATGCAACCTGCAGCCATATTCAACCAAACCCCGTAAGTTTATTTGTATCCGTCCGCTGGTCGAAATTTCCCGTCTTTGCGTCTTGGCGTCTTTGCGCTAAATTCGCACTGCTATGCAACCGGAGAAATTCACCCAGAAATCACAGGAAGCGCTGCAGGAGGCGCAACGCCTCGCGCGCGAACATTCGCATCAGGAAATCGACGGCGAACACCTCGCGCTCGCCCTCATCGGCCAGACCGAAAGCCTCATTCCCGACTTGCTGGAACGCATCGGCGTGCCGGCCGCCAAGCTGAAACCGGATCTGGAAGCCGAACTCGCCCGCCGTCACAAGGTCCAGGGCGGCGGCGATCCTTACGCCGGCAGCGACTTGCGCAAATCCCTCGATGCCGCGCAATCCGAGGCGACCAAGCTCAAGGACGAATACGTCAGCACCGAACATCTGCTGCTCGGTCTGCTTGACGAGCGGCGGCCCGTCGCTGAAAAAGATTTTCACCAAACACGGACTCAAACGCGATGCCGTGCTCAAGGCGCTGGCCGAATTGCGCGGCAACCAGCGCGTGACGGACGAAAATCCCGAAGCCAAATTCCAGGCGCTGGAAAAATACGGTCGCGACCTCACGGCGCTCGCGCGGCAGGGCAAAATTGACCCGGTCATCGGCCGCGACGAGGAAATCCGCCGCGTCATGCAGGTGCTCACGCGCCGCACGAAAAACAATCCGGTGCTCATCGGCGAACCCGGCGTGGGCAAGACGGCCATCGCCGAAGGCCTGGCGCGGCGCATCGTGAGCGGCGACGTCCCGGAATCGCTGAAAAACAAGCGGCTGGTGGCGATGGATCTCAGCGCGATGATTGCCGGCGCGAAATATCGCGGCGAATTCGAGGACCGGCTCAAGGCGTTTCTCAAGGAAATCGTCGCGAGCGAAGGCAAAATCATTTTGTTCATTGACGAATTGCACACGCTGGTCGGCGCGGGCGCGGCGGAAGGCGCGACCGACGCAGCGAACATCATGAAACCGCAACTGGCGCGCGGCGAACTGCGCTGCGTCGGCGCGACGACGCTCGACGAATACCGCAAGCACATCGAAAAAGACCCGGCGCTCGAACGCCGTTTCCAGCCGGTCAAGGTGGAGGAACCGACGGTCGAAGCGACCATCGCGATTTTGCGCGGGCTGAAAGAACGTTACGAGGTGCATCACGGCGTGCGCATCCAGGATTCGGCGCTCGTGGCGGCGGCGACGCTGTCGCATCGCTACATCACCGACCGGTTTTTGCCGGACAAGGCGATTGACCTGGTGGACGAGGCGGCGTCGCGCATCAAGATGGAACTGGATTCCAAGCCGACGGAACTGGACCAGCTTGGACCGGCAGATTTTGCAATTGGAAATCGAACGCACTTCGCTGGCGAAGGAAAAAGACGCCGGCGAGCAAGGAACGGCTGAAGCTCCTTGACAAGGAGACTGGCCGACCTGAAGGAAAAATCCAAGGCACTCACCGCCCAATGGCAGAATGAAAAAGCCGCCGTCAACGCCGTCAGCGTGGTGCAATCGCAACTCGAGCAGGCGAAGCTGGAACTGGAACAGGCGCAGCGGAAAGGTGATCTGACGAAGTCGGCGGAAATCCAATACGGCAAGATTCCCGACCTGGAAAAAAAGCTCGTGGCGATGGAACGTAGCGCAGTCGTCTTACCTGCAAGTGCCAGCCGGGACGGCCGGGCTACTTTGCTGCGGCAGGAAGTCACCGACGAAGACATCGCCAAAGTCGTAGCGGCGTGGACGCACATTCCCGTTTCGCGGATGCTGGAAGGCGAACGGCAGAAGCTGGTGAAGATGGAGGAACGGTTGGCGCAACGCGTCATTGGCCAGAAGGAGGCCATCAAGGCCGTGTCCGACGCCGTGCGCCGCGCCCGCAGCGGGTTGCAGGACCCGAACCGGCCCATCGGCTCATTCATTTTCCTCGGCCCGACCGGCGTCGGCAAGACCGAGACCGCCCGCGCGCTGGCGGAATTTTTGTTCGACGACGAAAACGCCATGATCCGCATTGACATGAGTGAATACATGGAGAAACACACCGTGGCGCGGCTCATCGGCGCGCCGCCGGGCTACGTCGGCTACGAGGAAGGCGGGCAATTGAGCGAAGCGGTGCGGCGGCGGCCGTATTCGGTGGTGCTGTTCGACGAGATTGAAAAGGCGCATCACGACGTGTTCAACGTGCTGTTGCAGGTGCTCGATGACGGCCGGCTGACGGACGGGCAGGGGAGGACGGTGGATTTCAAGAACACCATCGTCATCATGACCAGCAATCTCGGTTCGCCCATCATTCAGGAATTTTTCATGGAAGGCAAAAACGACAAGACGTGCAGCGGAGCGATCGGAAGACAAGGTGACTGGCCGAGTTGAAACGGCATTTCCGGCCGGAATTCCTGAACCGGGTGGACGACGTGATTATTTTCCAAAGCCTCGACGAGGAAGAACTGGCAAAGATTGTGGACATCCAACTGGAGACTGGAAAAGCGACTGGCGCAGCAGAATCTCACGCTGGATGTGGACGCCGCCGCGAAGAAACTGCTGGCGAAGGAAGGTTACGACCCGCAATTCGGCGCGCGCCCGCTCAAGCGCGCCGTGCAGGAACGAATTCTCAATCCGCTGTCCCTGCGCCTGCTCGAAGGCGAGTTCAAGCCGGGCGACAAAATCAAGGTGACGGCAAAAGACGACGGGTTGGTATTCCAGCGGAAATAAATTCCGGCTGATTCGTGATGCGGGTATCGCACTGATATGACCGGGCGGCGCAACGCGCCGTTCCTGCCATCATACATTCCTGTAAAGGCACCGCGTCAATACCATATGCACAGACCGGCGCGAAAGGCGTGACTGGTCTGGTTGTATTGACGCAAGGTCTGGCCATAGCCGGTAAAATATTGCAATTGAATGGTCGGGTTGAAATGGGTACGAAGCGGCAGATTGAACCTCAAATCGAACAGCAGACCGGCGTGGCTGCCTTCGTCGCCGATGCGAAGTCGGGTGGCGAATTGAATCTTTTCTCCACCCTTGGGATCAATCCAATTCAAGGCGCCGAGCAGATCGGCGTAACCGCGGTAGTCAGGCAGGTCCGGGTTGTTGTTGCCCAAGGTAAGGTAGTACCAGGCGCGCGTTTGGAAGGTAAGCTGCAAATGGGCTGGCAGGTCAAACCGGGCGGTGGGCTGCAGGTAAACCGTGTTCAAACTGCGTTCCATGGACCCGCCCCGGCCATTGGATTCATGTTCGTAACCGCCTTGCAGATCGAGGTGGAAGCTGTTCTTCTGAAAAATTTCGGGATAAAAAAGGAACGCGGACGGTTTGTAGCTGGTATCGTAGAACGACGGGTCCTGGGAGAACAGGTCCCAGAACGACGTCTGCGTGTAGGCAAAATAGGAATGTGCCAGGGGATTCCAATCGCCCGTGAGATCAAACAGTTTGTATTTCAGGCTGAACTGAAATTCGGCGCCGGGGTACTGGCCCAGGAGAAAATAAATCGGCTCGTAGGCGTAAATATGCCTGCCCAGAAATTCAATAAGCGCAGATTGAGGCGCCGTGTTGGTTGCCGGCAGCGCTGCCGGCGTCTGACTGGTCACCGGAGCACCAGAATCGCTGCTTTTCACCAGGATGACGACCTGATTGTAGTTGCTGACGTCCAATGTTGCTTGACCACCGATGGCGGGAGGAACATCGAACAGATATTCCAGTTTTACGAAGCTGCCGGGGGCAATTGTTGCCTCACCCCCGCTGCGGTTGGTCAAAACCAGAACCGTTTTGAACGAGCCGAAGTCTGAAGTTAATCTGCCATCAAGACGCGCCTCGAAGGTCCGGCTGACTTCATTGGACGAGCTGTTCAGACAATAAAGCCAGATGCTGCCCGGGGTGCCAGCCGTCAGCGGCTGGGAGGGTGAAGCCAGAACGCATGTGACCTCCTGCGCCAGAACGGATGCTGGATTGGTCAGGACCAGGACTGACAAGAGCAACCCGGATTTGGTGCTTCTCCCAACGAATGATCCTGCCAGTCTTGAAAGACATTTCACGACAGGACGATTCAACAATTGAAGAGAAACCTTGTCAAGTTGGTATCCCCGCGAAAACTTTTTAACGCCGAGGCGCAGAGACGCAGAGTTTTAACCGCAGATGAAGCGGATTCAGGCTGATACGAATCGAAGCCCTGCTGGAGTGAAATAAATTTGCCCGGGGAAACCGGTAAAAAAAGATTGTCCCCTTTGCCCAATCGGCGGCATTTACAGGTAGATGCAGGAATTGGATGACAGCGCCCTGTTGCGCGAATACGTCGAGCGCGATTCCGAGGAGGCCTTTGCCGCGCTCGTCACGCGGCACGTGAACAAGGTCTATTCCGTCGCGTTGCGCCTTACCGGCAATTCGCATTCAGCCGAGGAGATCACCCAGGCGGTCTTCGTCATCCTGGCAAAGAAATCCCGGCAGTTGGGCAAGCGGGTCATTCTTTCCGGCTGGCTGTATCAAACCGCCCGGCTGACCGCGGTGACTTTTATCCGCGGCGGAATCCGTCGCGCCCGCCGCGAACAGGAGGCCTGCATGCAAACCGCTTTGAATGAAAATGAATCCGACTTGTCGCGCCGAAGTGATACGGAGGCGGATGCAATCTGGAAACAGTTCGCCCCGCTGCTGGACGCGGCGATGGCGGGGTTGAATGAAGCCGACCGCCACGCCGTCGTGCTGCGGTTTTTCGACGGCAAAAGCCTGAGGGAAGTGGGCGCGGCTTTGGGTGCGAATGAGGATGCCGCCAAGAAGCGCGTAAGCCGGGCCTTGGAAAAATTGCGGAAATTTTTCACGAAACGCGGCGTGAGTTCGACCACGGCCATCATTGCCGGGGCGATTTCCGCCAATTCTGTTCAAGCCGCGCCGGTGGGCCTGGCAGCAACCGTTACGGCGACGGCGGCGAAAAAAACTTTGATTTCGGCAACCATAACAACCCTGGTGAAAGGAACCATGAAAACAATGACCTGGATAAAACTCAAATTCGCGGCGGGTGTGGGCGTGGCGGCATTGCTGGCCGGTGGAGTGGCAACGGTGGCGATTTCTCAAACCGGCGGCGATGACAAACCGACGGCTCAGGAAATTGCCGGAAAATCACGCGACGCCTACGCCGCACTTTCCAGTTACAGCGATAGCGGGACAGTGGTTTCGGAAATCGCCGGCCAAAACATAACGCTCGCTTTCAATACCCGGTTGCAACGACCGAACCTGTATCGGATTGATTGGACGCAGGGGACGGGACTGAAGGGAGTTGTTTGGTCCGGTGGCAGCGGGGATTATTTGCAGATCGACCCGGGATCGCCGGCGACACCCATGGCGTTGGCGGCGCTCACAGCCGCCAGACAGAAGAACAACCCCAATCCTCAAAAAATGCCAAACATGAAGACGGCCCTGGCCTTGGCCACGGGGCTTTCCTATTCCGCCGCATCAACGATACCCGGACTTTTCTTTAATCAAGACCTCGGTGATCTTTTCTTTGCGCCAGCCGCATCCGGCCGCTATCCGCTCCAGAAAAAGGAAGACGCGAAGGTTGGTGACGTTGATTGTTATGTTGTTTCGGGCGTGATGGACTTGTCCAAACAACCTGACAAAGGCAAACCCGGAACAGCAACCACGGTGCTTTGGATTGGCAAAAGCGATTTTCTCATCCACCAATGCCGCACGACGTATGTCGAAAAGGTGGACTCCAGCGCGACGAGTGATGAAGCGATTGATGAAGCAATAAAGAAATCTCTGGAAATGCAGAACAAACCCGTCACGCCTGAGGCGGTCGCCGCCATGAGACCACAGATGAAAGTAATCATGAAACAGGTCCAAGCCACGGTCAAATCAGGTCTCGAATCAGGCATTGTATTCACCCAGACACACGAGAACATTTCCGTGAACCAGAAGTTTTCGCCATCGGATTTCGACCGGTAAAGCGGACCCATCGGGAGGCTGGCGGCGGGAAAAGTGAAGCAGGCCATTCAGCGAAGTGTATGACCTGCAATCGGGGACGCGTCCGCTCCAGGCACGCCGTGCAGGAACGAATCCTCAACCCGCTGTCGCTGCGCCTGCTTGAAGGCGAGTTCAAGCCGGGTGATAAAATAAAGGTCACGGCTAAAGGTGACGAACTGGTGTTTGAGAAGAAGTGAAGTTTGAATTCATGGGGTGTCCCGATTGGGATTCCACCAAATATCGGTGTTGAACTTTTCCTGGCGCCCGCCCGTCGTATTGAAAACGTAATCCCATTTGAAAATGGCTGCGTGGCCATCAGTGAAGACAATCGTGCCGCCATTGTTGTGGCGCTTGGGGAAGGCAGACCAACGACAACAAGGCATGGCGCCGTTCTGACTTGGGCTGGGGGTGAAAGTCTCCAAAGTCGGGCTGAAAGCGACATCCGTAAACAAAACCACAGCCGAAGGATTGCGAATCGCGCCAAATTTGGGCATGTTCGGATAAACCGCACTGTTTCCGATAACGCCGTTAGCGATGGTGCTATTGAGCTTAAGGTCCATGTTCATCACATAACTAAAGAAACCATATTCTCCATTGATTAAAAACACATCGCCCGATGCGGTTTTCGCCGCCGGGCAATGCCAGATTTTCCCCTTTCCATTGCCCGGAAAGGGATATTTTTTTGAGTAATTCGCTCCAGGCAGGTGGTAGTAATAAGACAACGGCTGTTCCCCCAACGCAGAGGGAGCCACGTTGAACCAGGCATATGGGTCGTTTGGGCTGCCTGGCCCAGTCGTTGCGCCTGTGAATACGGCGTAACTGCCGCTGTTGTCCGTGCCGTCCCGCGCCATCATGTCGTTGTTATCGCTGCCCATCGTTCGCATTGCTGCGCCCCACTGACGAAGGTTGTTCATGCATTGAAATGCCAGACTGTTGGGCTTGGCACTGGCTAACGCTGGAATCAAAGTCACAGCTAATAGGGCGATGCTGGCGAGCACCACCAGCAACTCGACCAGGGTGAAACCTTTCGAGCATTTATCAATGCGGCTTTTATAAAACCTCCCTGGGAAGCTGAATCTCTGTGTTGAATTTCTTCGCAAGCTTTTGTTCATATTAGTCGGTGTTTGAATTTTTGAATATGAGGTCAGTTGCTTAAAATGAACCGGTAGAATCTCTGCCCTGCGGCCGGCGCAAGGTCATTGGCATATCCGTTCGTTCCAAACAACGTCACACTGCCATTGAGGTTCTGCCAAACAGGATCGCTCAGGTCGTCCTTGAATTGCAGGCCATACGAAATCCCCGGTAAAGCCTGCCAGATAATCACCGGACCCTGGACCGGTGCGCCAGTTACCAGACCGGGAATGCCGTCAAAAGTGATATGGGCGTTGAGTGCGGCTGCCGCATTGGTTGGATCCGCGGCACCGGCGGGAATCAAATCAAGCGCGAAAATATCAATGGAACGGTTAAAATCCTGACTCACCATATCGGAAGCCGCGCTTTGGAACACCAGGGTTTGTCCGTTGCTGCTGAACCATGGTGTTAACGACCAATTATTCGCAGTTGAACTGCCCGACGTGTTCACAGTCACGAGCGTTGTATTGCCACTCAAACGATCAAATACGAACAGGTCGGGTGAATTGTTGATGTCGCCGGGGACATTATTGCTGGCGAAACTGCGATAGGCGATGAATTGGCCATCCGCGCTGATGTCGGGAGAATCGGATGGACCGTTCAGCGATCCAAATGAATTAAAACTTCTGCCCACCAGCAGGTTGGAGCGGCTCTGGAAATCGTAAAGATATACGTCCTGAATCCCATTCGTATCCGCCGATAGATTGGCCGCACTGGTCGCATAGACCAGGAAGCGGGCATCGCTGCTGAATCGTAAACCCGGATGCGAAGAGAAGGTTCCGGCGCTCACCACCCAATTGCTGTTCGCGATCCAGTCGGCCGCGCTCAAGCTCGCGGGAGAACCAGCCAGATAGGCAAGAAACTGCCCGCTGGAACTGATCGCGACAGTCGCAAGAGAACTCGCCGAATTGGTGTAAACTCTCGATGCCGTCTGCGAATTCCAGACATACAGTTTTGAGGAGGTTGACGGAATGACTCCAATGAAGGCGACGAAGTTTCCATCGGGAGTCATGGAAGCGGAGATCCATCCTCCAGTGGTCAGGGCAACCGTGGTTCCGGCCACCTGGTCGCGCAAAAACAGGTTTTCAGTTCCAGCGGTGTAGGAAGCGGAAGCAAGGTTTTGTGCCTTGCTTCGAAACAGCACGTATCTGCCGCCGGCGCTGATCGCCAGCGCACCGGAACTGCCATTCCCTGAAAAAACGCCGCCGGTGCTCACGCTCGCCAACGTGGTGGTGCCGTTTTGCAAATCACGCACAAAAACGTCCTGCGCGCTGTTGGTGTCATTTGCCACCAGATCGGTCGCCCAACTGGTAAATGCCACATAGCGGCCGTCGGAGCTGATCAAGGGTTCAGAAGACATGCCCGCCCCGGTGAGGCCGTTCGTATTCGCGCTCACCAGAATGGTTGAGCCGGCCATGACATCGCGCACAAACACGTCACGATAACCGTTGGTATCGTTGGATACCAGGTTGTCCGCATCACTGGCAAAGGCGACGTAAAGGCCGTTGCTGCTGACACAAGTTGAAGTGATCAAACTCGAGCCATTAGGGGTTTGGGATGACAAGACCGGATGATGCGCTGAAATCAACTCCGTCGTGTCCGACTGCAGGTCGCGCACAAAGGTGTCATAGTCGTGATTGCGGTCATTCGCCACCAGACCTCCATCCGCACACTCAAACGCGATCAAGCCACCATCTGAACTCAAGCTTGGAACCGTTGTCGGGCCGACGCCCACACCAACACCGTTTGTGTCGGCGTCCACCAATTTTGTCGTATTCGCCAGCGTGTCGCGCCGATAGAGATGAAATGCACCGGCAAGTGCGTCTGAGGTCAAATTTGTGGCACTGCTAAGAAATGCGACGTATCGTCCACTTGAGTCAATCGTCGGCAAGTCGTAAATGCCGCTCGCGGGAAATGCGTTGCTCAAGTCGGCGCTCACGAGGGTATTCGTTCCTGTTTGAGCATCCCAAACGTATATGGCTGTGTTTGATTCCGAACCCCCGGTTAAATTTGCCACAAAAACGATGAATCGTCCGTCGGGTGTCATGTCCAGGCCGCGATTGTCATCAAACGCCGACCAGACCGCATAGGCATTCGTATGGACCACATCCGTCATTCCATTCTGAAGATTGTAACGGAGAATCGCTCCCGGCGCAGAGGAGGAAACAAGTGTATTGGTGCTTGTCTCAAAGGCCACGAATTGGCCGTCGTCACTGATGCGTTGGTTGTAGGCAACAACGTTGGAACTTCGGATCACGGATTGCATCACCGGCCTTGCGTTGGTGCTGGCCCACAGGGTGTTGCCGCCAACCAAATCACGAACGAAGACTTCGCCGGTCGTTTTGACACTCGTTACCAGATTGGACGCGGTGCTGTAAAAAGCCACGTAGCGGCCATCCGGGGTGATCACCGGCGATTCCGAACTGCCCGTTGGGGTGCTGGCGCTGGTGGAAACGGCGCCCACGCTCACGAGCGTTGTGGTCTGGGTCTGCAGGTCGCGAACAAAAATGTCGGGAATGCTGTTCGTGTCACCGGCAACCAGATTGGTGGCTGTGCTGACGAATGCAACGTAACGTCCGTCCGGTGTCATCACCGAATTGCGCGAAACGCCGTTGTCAATTCCTCCATTCATGCTTGCACTCACAAGCGTCGTTGTGCCGATGATCAAATCACGGACAAAGATGTCGTTGGCGTTATTTGTGTCACCGGCGACCAAATTGCTGGCACTGCTTTCGAAAAGGGCATATCGGCCATTGGACGAAAGCCCGGTTGGGAATGAGTCACCGTTGCCGCCACCCGTTCCCGCGAGGTTGACGCTGACCAAAGTTGTGGTGCCATTCGTGCGGTCGCGCAGGAATACATTCATCGGGCCCGGCACTCCGGAACCGTTGTTGGACAGCACTAGATTGTCCGCCGTGCTGGCGAACAAGACGAACCGTCCGTCAACACTGATGATGGATAGTCCCGAATCGCCGTTGCCTCCGGCGGGTGGCGTAACAGCGGAACCGATTGGGGAAACCAGTTGTGTTGCTGCACTAAGGACGCCCGGCGTGATTATGCCCAGAACAATCACGAGTCCGGACCATAAGCGGATTTTCATGAAGTTTTTCATATTTTACCGTAGGATACTCGCGAGCTAACAGACAATTCTTTCAAAATTCTTTTCTCTAATAATTGTCCGTAAGTGCCGTGACAGATCCTTGAACGCCAAGGAATTAGCCGTTCCCGGTCAAATTCATCCATCACGGGTGTTCAGATTATTTTTGAGCTGGAATTCGCAAGTTCGGCCATTCGCACTGATAATTGGCAACTCCGAGTCGCCACATCCTGAATTTAAGCCAGGCAATAAGATCAAAGTCGGCGCGAAGGACGAAGAGCTGATTTTTGCGAAAAAGTAGTCCGCAGATCACGCGGATTGACAAAGAGATTCACGGCATCGGCGTCCAAAGCCCGACCGAGGTGGACCGCCTTCGCCAAAGCTTCCGTCTTCGTTTTACTTCGACGAGACTTGTCGGCGCGCCGGTCACGGAAGTGGAGTGCATAATTCAATCAGGTGACCGGAATTGTCCCGGAGATAGGCCACGGTCTGGCCCCACGGCTTGGTCGTCGGTTTGCTCACGACGGTCTCTGTGTTGATTTGAATCCGCGTTCATCTGCGTTCATCCGCGGTTAAATGAGTTTACTGGCAAAATCCAAAACTTGTTCCGGCCTGATTCTTTGATATGCTTCACGGCTCTTGTGAGCATTACGGAAGAAATTCAAAGGCGGCGCACGTTCGCCATCATCTCGCATCCGGACGCGGGCAAAACCACGTTGACGGAGAAGCTGCTGCTGTACGGCGGCGCGGTGCAGCTCGCCGGCTCCGTCACCGCCCGCAAAAATCAACGCGCCACCACGTCCGACTGGATGGAACTGGAAAAGAAGCGCGGCATCTCGATCAGCTCGACCGTGCTGCAATTTGACTACAACGGCTATCGCCTTAACCTGCTCGACACTCCGGGCCACAAGGATTTTTCCGAGGACACCTACCGCGTGCTGACCGCCGTGGATTCGGTGGTGATGGTGATTGATTCGGCCAAGGGCATCGAGCCGCAGACCCGCAAGCTGTTCGAGGTCTGCCGCCAGCGCGGCGTGCCCATCTTCACCTTCATGAACAAATGCGACCGGCCCATGAAAGATCCGCTCGCGCTGCTCGATGAACTGGAGCACGTGCTCGGCATCGGCGCGTTCCCGGTGAACTGGCCCATTGGCAACGGTCCTGATTTCCGGGGCGTGTTCGATCGCCAGACGAGCCAGATGCACCTCTTTGAGCGCACGGCGGGCGGCCAATATCGCGCGCCTGTGTCCGTCGGCGGACTAGATGACCCGGCGGTTCGCGGGCAACTCGACGACGACAACTTTTAACAGACCGCCGAAGAACTTGAAATGCTCGAACACGCGGGCGAAGTCTGCGATGATGCCGCCGTGCTCGCGGGCAAAACCACACCGGTGTTCTTCGGCAGCGCCAGCAACAACTTTGGCGTGCAACTGTTGCTCGACGGTTTTTTGAAACATTCACCGCCGCCCAAGCCGCGCGTGATGGCAGGTGTCAAGATTTCGCCGGAGCACCCCCGCTTCTCCGGCTTCATCTTCAAGATCCAGGCGAACATGGACCCGAAGCATCGCGACCGCATTGCGTTCGTACGGGTTTGCTCGGGAAAATTTGAGCGCGATATGACGGTGCATCACTCGCGTTCCGCGAAGAAGGTGCGCCTTTCCAGCTCGCACAAGCTTTTCGGCAACGAACGCGAGACGGTGGACGAGGCGTATCCCGGCGATGTCATCGGCCTCGTCGGCCACGACAGCTTCGGCATTGGTGACACGCTCACGACCGATCCCGGCATCACCTACAAGGAAATCCCGCGCTTCACCCCGGAAGCCTTCAGCTACCTGCACAATCCGAACACGGCGAAGTTCAAGCAATTCCGCCAAGGCCTCGAGCAGTTGATGCAGGAGGGCGTCATCCAGGCGCTTTACCTGCGCAATTCATCGGTGAAAACGCCGTTGCTCGCCGCCGTCGGTCCGCTGCAATTCGAGGTCGTGCAATTCCGGCTCGAAAGCGAATACGGCGCGGCGTCGCGCCTCGAAGCCGCGCCGTGGACGGTCGTCCGCTGGCTGCCATCGGATATGAAGGAAGACGACCTTGATGCCATGTCGCTGCCGACCGGTTCCCGTGTCGCCTACGACGTGGGCAAAAATCCAGTCGTGCTGTTCCAAAATGAGTGGTCGGCTGATTATTTCGCCAAAACCAACGAGCGGGTACCGCTGTCCGCCCTGCCCGTCCAGACGGTGAGGGAATAAATCCGAAACCCGAATGGCGAAATCCGAAATAAGCCCGAAGCCCGAAATCCGAATCCCCGCGGTGCGCGTTGTCATATCATTCGGGCTTCAGTTTTCGGATTTCACTTGTCATTCGTCATTCGTCATTCGGATTTAACCCCATGTCCACCATCCTCACCGCCACTGAAATCACCGTACGCTACGGTGACCGCACGGTGCTCGACGGCGCGACGCTGGCCATTGATGAGGGCGACCGCATCGGGCTGGTCGGTCGCAATGGCTGCGGCAAAACAACGTTCCTCCGCATCCTCGCCGGGCTGCAATCGCCCGACAGCGGCGATGTCACCCGGCGGCGCGAACTCGTCGTCAGTTACCTGCCGCAGGATTTCATGCTCGATGCGGCCAGGAACGTGCTCGAAAACATCCGCGACGGCGCGAAGCCGGTGCTCGATTTGATTGCGGAATTTGAATCGCTGCCGCATGACTCGAAACGCCACGAGGAACTGGAACATCGCATCGCCGCGCTGGAAGGCTGGACGCTGGACCGGCGCATTGAGACCGCGATGTCGCACCTGAACTGTCCCGCCGCTGACCGGCGCATCGAAACGCTTTCCGGCGGCGAGAAACGGCGCGTGGCGATGTGCCGTGCCCTGGTCTCGGACCCTGACCTGCTGATCCTTGACGAGCCGACGAACCATCTGGACCCGGAATCCATCGAGTGGGTCGCGGAATTTCTCGATGAGTTCCATGGTTCGTTCCTGGTCGTCACGCACGACCGCTATTTTCTCGACCGCGTCGCGAAGCGCATGGTGGAGTTGTCCGATGGCCGGTTTTTCTCGCACGCCGGCAACTACACCGATTACCTGCTGGACAAAGCCGAACGCCAGGCCGCCGACGCGACCATCGAGCACAAACGTCAGATGTTTCTAAAAAAAGAACTGGCCTGGGTGCGGCAAGGCCCGCGGGCGCAGCGCAGCAAGCAGAAGGACCGTTTCGAGCGTTACTACGACACGGCTGCGCAGGCAGGGCCGGTAATTGAGGAAGACGTGGAGCTTTGCATCCCGCCGCCGCCGCAACTGGGCAATCGCGTCGTCGAGTTGAGCAACCTCGGCATGGACCTGGGCGGACGCACGCTGTTTCGCGGGTTCAATTTCACGTTCGAGAATGGCCAGCGCATCGGCGTGGCCGGGCGGAACGGCCTCGGCAAAACCACTTTGCTCAAGATCATCCTCGGCCAACTCGCGCCGACGGAAGGCACGGTGAAGACCGGCCAGCTCACGAAATTCAACTACGTGGACCAGGGCAGGATTCAATTGCGCGAGGAACGCACGGCGCTGGAGGAGGTCGGCGACGGCACGGAGTTCGTCATCTTCGGTGCCGGCCAGATTTCGCTGCGCTCCTATCTCAAGCGATTTCTGTTCGCCGACGATCGCATCACGACGCAGGTGAAATATCTGAGCGGCGGCGAGCGCAGCCGGCTGTTGCTCGCGCGCATCCTGAAAAACGGCGGCAACTTCCTCATCCTCGACGAACCGACCAACGATTTGGATCTGCCGACCTTGCGCGTGCTGGAGGAGGCGTTGATTGCGTTCCCCGGCACCGTGCTGGTGGTGAGCCACGACCGCTATTTTCTCAACCGCGTCTGCACGGACATCCTCGCCTTTGAAGGCGACGAAAAAATCCATCACAGCGCCGGCGACTACGATTATTATTTGGAGAAGAAGCAACGGCAGTCCGTAGCCGCGACTCGTGAGAGCGCGGCCATAGTCTGCCTTGAATAAATCTTCCGCACTCTCACGAGATGCGGCTACGAAGGCGACGAAGGCAACGAAACCCGCAAAACCCCGCAAACTCTCGTTTGCCGAAGCGCGCGAACTGGAGGGGATGGAGGCACAAATTCAAGTGGTGGACGCGGAAATTACCCGCATCGAAGGCCTGTTCGCTTCGCCGGATTTTCATCGCACCCACGCCACGCAAACCAACCAACTGGTGGCCGACCTCGCCGCCGCGAAGGAAAATCTTGCAAGACTTTACGCGCGGTGGGAGGAACTGGAAGCGATCAAAACAGCGGCGGAACGCCCGTAATGAGCTCGTACATGAGCTTGATTGAGGTTGAAGGTTGAGTGTGAAAGATGGAGGATTGATTTTCCAGCGGAAATAAATGGTAAGGACGCCGCGCCGCGGCGTCCGGTCATCGCAGCGCGATGACCCTACCTCTGTGCGGACGGCTCGGTGAGCCGTCTGCCACGCCTTGTTCAAATGACAAACGGAACGAGGGCTTTCACCTGCTTTTTATACGCCGGATATTGGTCGGGGAAATGCCGCAGCATGAGCCGTTCTTCCTGCTTGAGCTTGATCCAAAAACCGATGCCCACCACCACCAGACCGACTGCTCCGCGAAGCTGCCCGATGTCAATGGCGGTGCCGAGCCCCATCACCAACAGGCCCGTGTAAATGGGATGCCGCGTGAACCGATAAGGCCCGGTCCTGATCAGTTCGTGGCCCTGCTTGAACGTGACGTCGCTACTCCAATTGCCCGCCAGCGTCCAGCGTGCCCACAGCGTCACGTATAGCCCGAACACACACGTCGCGGTGCCAATCACCGGTAACCATTCCGCGTGCGATATCAGCGCGCGATTCCAAGGCGGCCCCAACCGTGGAAACGCCAGCAGAAACCAACCCAATCCCACCGGAATCCGATGTGCGAGGGCGGACAACAGGCTTTGCCGCTCCGCCGGCGCCTTCTGCGCGAACGCGCTGACAAACCAGTAGGCGAGGAAGGTGATCCAGCAACTGATGATGATTGGGCCGGCGATTTTTTCCATGGCAAATCCGCATCAGACATACCGTATTCAGTCAAGAATTCAAGCCCGGCGATAAAATCAAGGTCACGGCCAAAGAGTTTAATCACGGATGGACACGGCGTAAAACCGCGTGGCGGCCACGCCGCTATACGCGGATGAACACTGATGCGGTGGCACTCCAGGTTTCCCGACAAGTCGGGATTGACAGGCCCGGTCCGTCGTGGCTGATTTCCTGTGTTAACAGCAACACGGGAGTGTATCAATTTAAAGGTAGGGACAGCGCGCTGCGCTGTCCGGACGCCGCAGCGCGGCGTCCCTACCATGACGGCAACACGCAACCAGGACTTGTTATGAAAAAGAGTGAACAGCCGAGCGCGAAAATCGAAGTCACCAGGGATGGTCCCTACCTCGTCACCGGCGGCTTGCCGCTCAGCGAGCAATGGATTGTCACCAATGCCGAGGGGGATTCCCTCGATTACCGGGAAGGCAAGAAACATCCGTCGCCGAAGCAATATTCGCTGTGCCGATGCGGTCAGTCCGGCAACAAGCCGTTCTGCGATGGCAGCCACCAGAAGGTCAAGTTTGATGGGACGGAAACCGCCAGCCGCGAGCCTTACCTGAAGCAGGCCAAGACCATTGATGGTCCAACCCTGAACCTTACCGACGCGGAGGGCCTTTGTGCCTTTGCCCGTTTCTGCGACCCGAAAGGGCGGATCTGGAACCTGGTCAAACAATCCGACGATCCCGAAGCCCGGCGGCTGACGGAGTTTGAGGCCGCGCATTGTCCGTCCGGCCGGCTGGTGGTATGGGATAAAAAAACGGGCAACCCGTCCGCCATAGCCTTGGCGACGGCGGAAGCCATCGAACCGAAATATGAACCGTCGCTCGGGTTGATCGAGGACACGGACAAGAAAGTCAGTGGCCCGATCTGGGTGCGAGGAGGCATCCCGGTGATTTCCGCCGATGGCAAAGCCTATGAAGTTCGGAACCAGGTGACCCTGTGTCGCTGCGGCTCATCGAACAACAAACCCTTCTGCGACGGCTCGCACGCAGCCTGAGGCTCGGCACCTTCGGCCAGGCGTGGCGTCATGGTGAAAAACCTGACGTGGGGGAAGTGAGTGTAAGGCTATCCATCCCACCAATCAGGCAACAAACAGAGTACTGGGCGCGTACTCAAAGCTTGGCGAACAAGGGTGAGACGGGTTTGTATCGCGGGAGAGGGTTGGTACCCCATTCGCTTGGTTCGCTCAAGCACGCGCAAGAGCCGGCTCAGTTCCTGCCTTAGCGTTATGCGCATGGCCCTGCGTCTCTGTCGCAATTTCAGCAGTCCTTCGCGATTCAGGCGCAGTTTTTCAATGCTGTACACGCCTACGTTGGTCTTGTCGACCAAACGCCCAGACCGTGTTTCACGCATGTGAATTTCATAAGCATTCTCCACAACCGGATCGAAAAACCTAAAACCAGCATTGTACAAGTCATCACTCGGCCAATTCTCGCCCTTTGCTCCCCTCCTGTTGCAGCCGTGGCATGAGTAGTAAAGATTTCCGTAATCATTGACTAGATGTGAAAACTCGAGTCTGGATTTAGGCCGGTGGTGGTCGATCTCGTAATGATCTTCGCCCCCCATCTCGTGCTCATGGCCTGTACAGTACGCACAGTGACGCAAGAAATCTTCCCGCAAATAGGGACGATAGTCTCCTCCTTTGAGATATTGCCACGCATTACCTTCTCCTGTAGAGCGTATAGTTTTTCGGTATAATCACCCTCGTCAGCTGCACCTACCTGACCTCCCAAGCTCTGCACCATTTGTGCCACGTAAGCTTGGTCGCTTATGAGGCGCTTTTTCCAGAACACTGGGATGACAAGATCGCGGCAAGGAATCGAAGCGCGATCAGCTACATTACGATCTTTCGTGACAACGACGGTGTGCACGCCATGATGCAAGAGCCTATAGGCAAGTTCCTCTGACTTCGTGTTCGGTCGGGCTAACAGATAGAAGTCGACCATGGCGGCGCGTGGTTTGGCTGCTGTGATCAAACGGTATGTTTCTTGTGTCGTGCGCGCCGGCATCATTGGGCTGACCTCGAACGGAACGCCGTACCGGCATAGTTGATTTGCCAAAGACCGTGCTTCGTCAACAACATCATCTACTAACGGGCAAAGGTTCATCATAGGTGCTCCTCGTTGCTGTCAATCGGGATCGTGATCTCAAACGTTGCTCCCTTCGCCGCATCCCGCGCGTCGCGCTCCCGCCATCTTTGGTGGTTAACTTCATCAACGGCCGTCTTGGCGACAGTTAACAAGTCAAAAAATGCCGCGTTTGCGACAAGCCGATCACGATTTGTCGTGTCGTTCAGGTTGGGATTAGTGTCGCGCGAGATATGCACTGCACCCATGACCTGTTTAGAGTGAATTACCACTTCATGCGCGCTGATATGTTCTTCCTCTAATCTCAACCAATCGTCTCCTTGGTCGCCATAGACACCTACCTTGAAATTGTCCCGGTAAATTCGAATACCCTTGAAGGTGTTCAATACCGCTCTGACTTTATTCAGTTGTATGGGGGTCTCCTTGAACGATTCCCCTGACAATACGTAAACATAAAGGAGGATTCGCATAGGACCACAATGTGGTGCGATAATTGGAGTTTCAATGCGCCTCACTTTATTCTCCATCCTCACCTTCAATGTGCCGGTCAACAGCCCTTTCCCGTCGTACCGGACATCAAGTGCGTAGTTCGCTGCTTTGAGAATTGCAGGTTTTAGTTCCCCCTTGAACTCCGGAAATTCGTCGCTTTCTAGCTCAATCTTGAAATCACGAATACCTGGCAAAGGGGGAACAAGCAGGTTCAGCTCGGCTTGCAAGCGCTCAAAGTTTTCCCGAGAAAAACCATCCCGTAGGTTTTTGAGAGTCAGGGTTGTTCCGTGATCACCGAGACGGCCGGCCTCGGAACGGTAGGGGTGAACAATCTCTTCGAACGAATGTTCGTCCGTGTAGTATTTGGACCAGTCAATATCCAAGACAATCCACTTGGAATCGCTTTTCGTTTTTGTCTTAAGGACGATGTTGTCCGAAAGCTTATGTGCGCCGAGGCGCCCAATACCCTTCTCGCCAACCTTCCGTCGTTGGCGCTTTGTCCGAGGCCGCTCAAGTTTGTCCCTCGTTCCGATAAGCATCCATTTATCCCTCAAGTCCGCGAGAGTCATGCCATCGCCGTTATCCGATGAGTGGCTCGCGCAAATGCCTGATACTGGGCCAGTCCGTCCGCAACGCGTATTCCGGGAAAGAAACCTGCAATTGAAGAAACGCCCTGCGATTTCAGTCCGTGGCGCTGTTGCGCCAGAATCACCAGTCTCGTTTTTGCGCCTTCGATGAACTCGGGGTGAATGTCTGTCCCGGTGAGTTGTCGGCCCCACCGCTTCAAGGTTTCGTTCAATGTACGTCCAAGCGGAAGTTGTCGCGCTGCGGCCAGCAGCAAATCACCCATACCGAGACTGGGGTCGTGAATGATACTGCGTTCACCAAATTTACTGCTGCGTGATATGAGCCGTGCCGCCAAATCCGAACCCGTGAAGAAAGCGCCGAACCGGCGTCGCTTTTTCAATGGAATGACACGACGAAGCTCAAGCGAAGCTTGGCCGTTCAGTGCAGCAAACGCGCGTTCATCCCAGTCATCTGAACGCTGGAATTCGCCCGCCAAGTTCCTCAATCCAGCAACATACGTCCGGTAAGCTTTAAAACCTCGCTGCCGAGATGTGGTTGATGCTTTGGTCATGCGCTGCGCCATATCATATCGGTTCTACAGGTGCGGCAAAGCGAAAGTTGAGGGCCAAATCTATAACGACTTGAGCGCATTTGAATTAGTGATAACCTTTCTCCGCGCTTTTCATTGCTGCGGTTGCGCGGTTTAATTCCGGCGTGGCGAATTTGCACATCCAAACCATTCAATCTCTCAAATCAGGGACACCTCATCCAGCCTCCGGCCACCTTTTCCAACGACATCAATCTGTCCCGCTTCAGCCGCCTGTTCAGGGAACGGTTGAACGTGCCGCCGATGGCTTATCGGCAGGCCGGCTTGGCTGTCAGGTGACCTGCCCAGTCAAAAAGATTGGCCCTTTTAGCAAAGCATAATCCGTCTTCTTATCGTATCTTGCCGCCAGATGGAACTGGATTCCAGCCATCCGGACTGAAAACAAAACGAACCTATGTATAAAAAAGAAAACCTGGCCAGGATAAAAAAAATGAACGGCATCGTGCCGGAAGTGATGAAGGCGTTTTGGGCCTTCGACAAGGCAGCCGTTGCCGCTGGAGCAATTCCGGTGAAGTACAAGGAGCTGATTGCCGTCGCCGTCGCCCTGACGACGCAATGCCCGTATTGCATTGATATCCATAGCGGTAATGCCCGCAAGGCGGGCGCAACTGACGCAGAGATAGTCGAGGCTGCCATGGTTGCCGCCTCCCTGCGGGCCGGAGCCGCGGTCACACACGCGACGCATGCCCTGACCAATTAAGCCAAAAATAGCAAGTGGTTTGGTGGGGCGAGGCTGTCCGGCTGGTACCACCGTCAGGCATCGTCCCGTGGAAGTGCGCCTTCACAAGCAATTCGCCGAAGCAATCAAATCAATCCCACCGGAACTGCGATGACCGGACGGCGGCGCGCCGTCCCTGGCGCGAATTTGAATCCGCGTTCATCCGCGTTTATCCGCAGTTATAACTCCGTCTTTTGGTTTGGTAAGGGTGATGATTACGGCCGTCCAGGCGATCAGGGCCAGCGTGAGGACGGGAATTATCCAGATGGGTTGGAGCTTGTGCGCCTCGGCCACGGTGACGCCATACGCCTTGGCCACCCACACGTCCGCGCGCAAGTTCAAGATGGCCAGAATCATCAGTCCGACCAGATTTATGTGCGGGCCGAGTGCCGGTCCGACCGTGGCTGCAGACTTGCCGCGCAACTGGACGAAGCACCAAAGTGCCAGCACCAGCATCGTTCCGGCGGCAATGCCGGTCGCCAGGGGATCATGGGCAATCCACGTCAGACGGATTATCCACGAAAACATCAGATACGTGCCGGCCACCACCAGCGCCAGCGTGCCCGGCTTCAGCGGCGTCGTGGGCGGTGGCGGAATTTCACCGGCGGCGATGCGCTCCTGGCGTTTGGCTGTGGCCCATTGAACGGCCACGTTGAGGAACGTGATGGTAACGAGGATGAAGAACCACCAAAACCCGATCTCCGTGACAAATCGGACCCGGTCGCTCCATTCAAAATGCCTGCCCAGCGCGCCCATGGCAAATTCCCCGCCCGCGGCCAGTCCCAGGTAAACGACCCAGAAGGTGACGATGACGGCGATTTGTGTGAGCCGGTCCTTGCGGTCGGTGGTCGTGGAGCGGGCAATCAGACATTGTGCCCCGACGCCGGCGGCGATTCCCAGAATCGGCGCCAGCGGCAGGAGCCAGGCGGCCAGAAAACCCGATTTTGCCACCGCCGTGCCTTTCGCTCCCGCGCCCACACCGGCCGTCGCCGCCGAGCCTGCGGCCAGCGGCAACATCGCGAGCACTCCGCCCGAAAACGCCTGGCCGGGCGCCGTCCGGCGCAAGGCGCCTTCCACAAACGTCTGCACCTCGTCCTGCAACAGTTTGCGCCCGCGCGACAGCCGTTGTTTCACGGCGTCTTCGGTCAAATCCAACGCCACCGCCACGTGTTCGATGGATTGATGTTCGCGGTAATACAGCACGAGCGGTTCGCGATACAGTTCCGGGATTTTTTCCAGCGACCGCCACAAAATGGCCTCCTCTTCCCGGCTGATGGCTTGCTCAGACGGGAGAGCTTCGCCAGCGGGCGAATCGTGCGCGTCTTCCAAAGGCGCGGCGTTGTGCGCCGGCTCGCGTCCGTCGAGCAGCAGTCTTTTTTGGATCCGGTGGCGGGCGATGCCGCACAGCCAGGCCCGGAGTTTGGCCGGCTCACGCAAAGCGCGGAGCTGTTTCCACGCGGCGATGAAGGTTTCCTGGGCCATGTCCTCGCTCCGGCTCACGTTGCCGGTGGCACTGTAGGACAGGGAGCAGATCAGCGTTTGATACCGTTCAACAATCCGGCGGAAGGCGTCCCGGCTTCCGTCCAGGCTTTCGGCCACCAGTTCGGCATCGTTTTGTTCCACTACAGGCATGGTCTTGATTGTCATCATATCACCTTACACGTTCCTGAAAAGGGTGTTTGGGTGACAAAAATCATCCGCTTGAGGCTCGTTTTTGAAGAGCCGCCCCTTCTCCGCGCTTTTCTTTGCTGCTGTTGCGGGCTTTAATTCCGGCGTGGCGAACTTGCACATCCAACCGGTTCAATCTCTCGATTCACCGGAACTGGCGCTGTATTGCACCCTCCGCCGCGTCGAGGAACACGAGCGGGCCGGCGTGTTGGTGGCCACGAATGCCAAGGTGGTCAGGCGGCTGCTGGCGAGCCGGTACACCGTCGTCTCCGCGCTGCTCACGCCCGCGTGGCTGGAAAAGCTCGAACCGTTGCTGCGCGCACGGACGGAACCGGAGATTTGCGTCTATGTCGGCGAACGGAAATTGCTGGAAACCATCACTGGCTACCAATTGCATCAGGGCGCGCTGGCGGTGGCCAAAATCCCGCCGCAGTCGGACTTTGAAACGCTCTTGAAAAATTCGCCGCGTCCGTTGCTGCTCGCCGCCGTGGAGGGCATTGCCAGCGCGGAAAATCTCGGCGCGGTGGTCCGGAACTGCGCGGCTTTTGGCGTGCATTTTCTGATCGTGGGCGAAACGTGCGGCAGTCCGTTCCAGCGCCGCGCGGTCTCCGGTTCCATGGGCACCACCTTCGAGCAACCGCTGGTGCAGGTGGATAATCTGGTGGAAAAACTGACGTCGCTGCGGGCGCGGGGTGTGCGATGTCTGGCGGCGCATCCACATCCCGGGGCGAAGAAGCTGTCCGCCGTGGATTTGCGGGGCGATTGCTGCCTGGTGTTTGGCGCGGAAGGGCCGGGCCTGACGGCGGCGGTGCTGGCGGCGTGCGACGATATGGTGGAAATCCCGATGCCGAGCCACATGAATTCACTGAACGTGGCCGTCGCCACCGGGGTGTTCCTTTACGAAGCAACCCGGCAGCGCGGGTGAGCCATTGATCACAGAAGCAAACGGGGGAACTTCAAGCCTAGGTTATTGGTTTTCCGCGTTTGACTTTCGTTTCAATTAGTTCCTAATTCCATCCGCGTGGGTTTGTCCGAATACATTCTGCTGGCGGTCGGTTCGCTTTTTGTGATTGTAGATCCGCTGGCCACCGTGCCGGCGTTTCTGACGATGACGCCGAATGATACGCCCGAACAGCGAATCCGGATGGCGGGGCTGGCCTGTTGCGTGACGGCGGGTGTCCTGCTGGCTTTTTCCGTGGCCGGACAATTGATTTTCAAGGTCATGGGCATCACCATGCCGGCCTTCCAGATCGCCGCGAGCGTCGTGCTGCTGCTCGTGGCGCTGGACATGTTGCGCGCCCAACGCTCGCGCGTCATGGAAACCCATGAAGAAACCAAGGCGGGCATCCAAAAGACGGACATTGCGGTAACGCCGCTGGCCATTCCGATGCTGGCGGGACCGGGAGCGATTTCAACGACGATTCTGCTTCAAAACGAGGCTAAAAACATCCCGCAGCACATTGCGCTGTACGGCTCCATCCTGATTGTCTCGCTGGCGAGCTATCTGATTTTGCGAATCGCGGCCCGCGGCAGCCGGTGGTTAAGCCCGATTGCGATGAGCATCGCCACCCGCATCATGGGCTTGTTGCTGGCGTCAGTCGCCATTCAATTCATGCTGAACGCCATCAAGACGTTTCACGCGGAATTAATTGCAACACCGCCAATGTGAATTGTGGCGTCGAGCCTGCGGCTCGAAACCGGCCCACCTTTAAATCAGGAATCGGGATTCTGTTTTTTGGCGATGCGGCCATACCAGATTCCCGAGGCGACGAAAACGGCGGCGCAACCGGCTGTAAACCACATCAGAAACGGCAGCGGCAAATAAAACCACGCACCGACCGCCGCGCCCGCCGAAAGCCCGGCGCAAAGATAACAGTAAAACGCGCTGGCCCGCGCACTTTGCAGGCTCTTTTGCAGGATCAGTTGCATGGCCTTGTCGTCCCGGGCGAGCGCCGCCGCACAGGCTTCCGAGCAAATCATGCGTTGCGTTGCAGAAGGTTTGGCGCAATCAGCGCACATTCCACGTCCGCAGTAAGCGCAAACAGCGATGGCTTCGGAGTTATGCGAGGCGCATTTCATTGGCGGTTTGATACGCGCTTCAAAACTTCCCGGCAGACGGCCGGTGCCGATTGCGGGCGGCCCAGGGATTTGGCGGCCTTGGCCATTTCACCGAGCTTCTTCGAGCCGAGCAGTTGTTCGATGCGGAAGGGCAGGTCTTCGACGCGGTTGACCTTGGCCGCCGCACCGCGTTCGAGCAGGAAATCACTGTTGGCGGCTTCCTGTCCGGGAATCGGGTTCAAGATGAACAGCGGTTTGCCCAGCGCCAGCGCCTCGGACGAGGTCAAGCCGCCGGGCTTGGTGATGATGAGGTCGGCGACGGCCATCAACTCGTGCATGTTCGTGGCGAAACCGAGCACATGAGTCGGGTGCCGGCGGTTCTGCGTGGCGAGGTCGCGGCGCAAGTCCTCGTTGCGGCCGGTGACAACGACGGTCTGGAACGGCCGCGGCACCCTGTCCAATTCGGCCAGGATTTCCGCGACCGGGCCCATGCCGAAGCCGCCGCTCAACACGAGGAAAACCGGCAGGTCATCGCGCAGACCAAGAGTTTTGCGGACAACTCGCGCGCCAGGCTTCGATGAAAATTTCGCCGCGATGGGAATGCCGGTGGCGACGGCGTTTTCCGCCGGGGCGCCGCGCGCGACGAGCCGCGCCTTCGTTTCTTCCGCCGCGACGCAATACAAATCCACGCACGCATCCATCCACAGCGCGTGCGCTTCGAAGTCCGTCACGATGCTGACAACGAAGGGTTTGTAGCGGCGCTGTGTGAGCGCCGTCTTTTGGGGAGGGGTTGAAGGGCGGCGGTCACAGACCGCCGCTACAGCCTTTTGCCGCAGCAACCCCAGTGTTTCCAGTGGCGCGTAGTGCGTGCACAGCACGACGTCGGGCCGGAAATGTTTCAAATGGCGGGTGAACTTTTTGCGCGAGCCGCTGGGAAAGGCGCGGCGCAGTTTGCTCAGGCGCCGGGCGACCTTGAGATTATCGGTCTTGCCGAACAGCATGCCCCACAGTTCCGGCGCGCGTTCGACCAGTTTTACGTATCCGTCCGAAAAAAGCTTTTTATGCAAGGGAGAGAAAAACCTGATGAGGTCAATCCGTTCGACGACGTCGTCCGGGCGCATGGCGCGCCACGCTTCCTCCAACGCCGCCGCGGCGGCGAGGTGCCCGCCGCCCGCCGTAACCGTCGCAATCAGGACGCGCATGGAATTACCCCGAGCTTGCCGGAGCGGGCCGGGATTGAGAAGCAGAAACGCCGGATTGAATTGCGAGCGCGGAGCTCAGTCGGTGTAATTTTCGGACGATTCGAGCGGAGCAATGCTCCGCGCTCCGTTTGTCGGAGGTAGGGCACACACTCCGTGCGCGCCGTTCAGTGCTGGCATTGCGGAGAGTGTAAAACTGTGGGTGGAAAAAGTTTTGAAGGCTTGAAAATTCAGCCGCGCGGAGAAATCGGAGAACAATTGCAGCCTATCCTGATATCAGACGACTGTTTTGTGTCTCGGTAAAAACAAGAACACAGCCGAGATCGTCGCAAAAACACTGGCGATGTAATACATCCCCGGAAGTGACCTTAATGCAACAAATCCTGCGATTGTCGCCATAACGGTCAAAAACGCAACCAAGGTAACAAACTTACGCGCCCCCTGTGCACCACGAAAAAGAGAAAACCCTGCTACAGCACCAGCCCAATACAACAGGCAAAACAAAGCGCCCAAATAGTAACCTGGCGACGAGGGGACTCGTGAAAAGCGAATAACAGGGTATAAAAGCAGCCACAAATATAAGATGCCGAGCACGCCGTTAAATAGCATCCAAAGTGCGCCGATAATGCGCTGTGTTTTCATATATGCGTTTTGACAGAGTTGAGTGTTTACCATCACGCAAAGTCACCTAACGATCCGAAACTGAGCCACAGCCACTGGTGGCAAGCTCAGCTATGCAAGTGTGACAATCAAATTTCATATCTCAACCAAAAACTCAAGGGGCAGTGGCTGTTGGCTCCAGTGCGTTGATACTCCCCTCAAAGCCCTTTGGGTTTTTTAGTAACATCGGTAAATCGGGCGGGGAAGTGTACAGCCACTCCCCCGCATGACTTGATACTGAACCGGTGCCTTGCGGCACCTTTGCTCTAACACTATGAAATATTACAGTTCCACCACCGAATTCAACTGCGGAATTGATCTCCACGCTCACCAAATGTACGTCTGCCTCATGGACCGCCAGGGTAAGAAGCTGGTCCACACCAACATCAAGAACAATGACTTCGATTACTTCCTCCAGCGGGTTGCGCCTTATCGCCACGACCTGACCGTCTGCGCCGAATGCATGTTCGGCTGGTATTGGCTGGCCGATGCCTGTCAGGCCGCCGGTCTGACCTTCGTGCTAGCCCACGCGCTCTATCTCAAAGCCATTCACGGCGGCAAAAACAAGAACGACCGCATCGATTCCGAAAAAATCGCCCACCTGTTGCGCACCAATCTCATCCCGCCCGCCTACGTCTATCCCGCCGACAAACGCCCGCTACGCGCCCTGTTGCGGCAACGGATTCTCTACGTCTGGCGCCGCTCCGAACTGCTCTCCCGCATCCAGTCCCATCAACTGGCTTACAACCGGCCCACCTTCCGCCAGACCCCTTACAACCGCGAGCCATGGGAAAAACAGCTCCTCGCGCACGAAGATCATCCCCTTCGCCAGCTCGCCTTGCAAAACGACCTGGCGCTCATCCGTCATTACGACACGCAGCTGGCCCTCCTCGAAAAGGAGCTTCTGCAACTCACCCAGCAGACGGCCAACCGCGACTTCACGCTGCTCCAAACCGCCCCCGGCATCGGCGAACACCTCGGCCTGACGATTCTCCATGAGATCGGTGACATCGCCCGTTTTCCCACCGTCAAAAATTTCCTCTCCTATTGCCGGTTGGTCAAAGGCACGGTGGCCAGCGCCGGCAAGATCAAGGGTCTGCGCGGAGCCAAGCTGGGCAATCCCTATCTGCGCTGGGCCTTTGGCGAAGCCGCCGTCATTGCCAAACGGGATCACGCCGTCCTTGGGCCCCTGGCTCAACGTCTGGAAGCGCGGATGGGTGGCAACAAATTCAAGGCCAACACCGTCCTGGCCATCAAGCTGGCCCGCGCCGTCTATTTCATGCTCAAAAGCCACACCGTTTTCGATGCCGACCGGCTGGTCGCGGCACTGAGCAGAAACTAATTTGGCCCTGACGATCGTGAACCGGAAGCCTAACTGGAGCCGCTTACCACCGATGCCCTTACGAGTCACAGACCAAACTCATTGGTGCCAGAGCACCGCCGGTCTGTGTTGGGTACGGCAGGACTCCGCGGATTTGATTGGGCACGGTCGCCAGCGGCCTACATGGCGGGGTCTTCAACCGCCGGGGGCGCGAGCGGGATGGCTCGCCGCCGCCCCCGGCTCATTTACCTCGCTAACCACATCACCACCGAACGCATAACTGTTTTGGCGACTCCGCCCCACACGCACGTCCGCAAAAAACTGGAGCCTCACGCTCCACACGGAGCGAACCGGCAGCCGTCTTTCGACTTGAATGGATAGCGCCTGGGTGAACTGACAGAGTTTCTGGACCGCCCTGCGACGTTTGATCTCGGGGCTGGAAGACCGCCTCGGGTTCGGACCAACGGCCCGGACTGGGAACGGCCCGATTGAGTCCGTATAGGTGTTTAGCCGGACGCCACGTCCGAGCTGCCAAGAGAAATTAAGTCGGAGAGCCGGTTCGGTGGTTGCGATAGCGGAAAACAATTCTTTTCCGCAGGGAAAACTTTTGCCTCTTGACAATCCGGGCTTAATAGGTGTTAGGCATCTCGGGCCTCATTGTTGCGAATCAGGAGTTGTGGTGGGATGATCTTCTGGAGCTCGCGTGAATGCCCAGTAAGACACATCTATCGGCAGTAGCGCAGTGTCGAGCGCCGTGGAGAGCGGAAAGTCGATGATTCCGCATGGCCAAACCAGAATATTGTGAGCGGCTCCGCGCGGTGTCTCCATTTCCTGAATAATACTTCGCGGGCCTGGGTAAACGCCCGGATATGTGCTGGGAGATGCTTGACCAAAGCGAGCCCCGATGGACGCACAGCCGGAACCAGATAGAGCAATCATCGCTAAAACGGTCCGATCCTGCAAATATCTATATTCCGATGCCTAAATCAAGATGAGCCACAGAGAGTGACTCCCGCCATCTCGATAATCGATTTATAAAACGTATAATAAGGAGTTTTGCTCCAGCGCGGTGGTTAGGCACTGTGTAACACTGCTCCAGATTGGGAATCGTGACGGCAAGAACGAACAATCAAACGCGAGAAGCAACATAACGACCAGCAATAACCCTACGCGATCTCGAAGTCGGCTGTGGTGGTGTAATCATGTGCTTCGTGTGCCTAACATATAGTAGGCAGCGCACTTTGCAGCCTATCCTTTGGCGCGCGCGGCCTGTCCTTTTTCACGAAATGACTGTAAGCTGGACTGAAATCGTTGTCCAGCAGGAAATTGCGCCGTTTATGACCCCAATCCGTTCCAGCAAAGACTGCAAGCCTGTCTGTTTCATTTGATTTTTTCCACCAGAATTTTCGCGGGGTCGTTCACGCCCAGCTGGAGCAGGGCGGCGTTGGTGTAAAGTTCCAGGTTCGGTTTGAAGGCGGGCGCGTCCAGGGCGCGGCGTTCGCGGTCGAGCTCCTTCAACGCCAGCGTGTCGAGCGCGACGGGATCGCGGCTGAACCAAAGCTGGTTCGGCACTTCTGAATACTGCAGCAATCCCTTCTCGCCGCCTTCGTATTGGCCGATGAGCGCGTCGGTGATGTTCAATACCACGCGGTCGCCCAGCACGGGGAGGGCGTAGATTTCCGGCACGGCGACGGCCAACCGGTCAGCATTGCCCTCGAACCGCAGGGTGTTGTCCACGCTGCCCATGGCCAGGCCATAAAGATGCCCGCAAACGCCGGCGGTGTTTTCGTTGAGCAACGGCGCGATGCTGATGATTTTCGTGATTTGCCGGCTGACGAGTTTGGAGACGAACGAACGGCGTCCGACGCCTTCACCCTTCCGGCCGAATTCCAGATCGCCCCAGACGAGATGGCCGATGATGGCGCTATCGGGGTTGTAAAACGTTTTTTCGTCATAACCAGAGTCCGCGGCGCCGGCGGCGCGCACACCGAACTGCGCGGCGAGCTTGAAAAATCCCGCCGCGCGCAAATCGTCCTCGTGTTTGTCCCAAATGATGATGTGTTCCCCGGGCACGCCGGCATCGAGCAGGCTGCGAATCACGGCTGCGACGACGGCGGGGCGTGTGCCGCTGATTGACCCGGCGGTGGAAAAAACTTTGATGCCGAGGACATCCTGCGTGGAAACCAGGCTGTGCCAGGCTTCGGCGGAAGTTGTTTTGCCGGATAGACCGGTGAGGCCGCGGTCCACCATCGTTTGCAACCGGGCATTGTCCGGCTGAAAATTGAATGTGGCCTCCGGGTCTTCGACGACGACGACGCGCGCCGGGTTGTTGGTGGAACGGAGCGAAAGAAAGTCGGCGCCGCGCAACGGCTGTCCCGCAAGGCAAAGCGCACCCGCGACCATCAACCAGCCAAGTCCCTGAATGAGCCGGATTGGGAATGATGCCTTAATCCCGATCATCCTCGTCAGCTTGATCTGTTCCGTCCCATGATTACGATCGCCCGCGGGATTGAGATTACGGCAAAGCCGGATTTGTGCGTTTCTTGACACGTCAGGGCATGGATGCTACCACCAGCGCCGATGCTGGCCATAAAAAAGGAAAACGAAGATGGAAGATGGAAGATCGAAGATGGAATCCGGCGCGCTGTCGAAAAATTCCATTCTCGATTTTCCATCCTCCACTCTCGCTTTTTTTCCCTGCTCCTGCTCGCGCTCGCCATTTTGATATCGGGCTGTTCGCCGTCCGGACCGCGCGCGCTGCTCAAGGGCAAAATGTTTCTGGATCGCGGCGATTACGCCGACGCCGCGGCGCAACTGAAAATCGCCACGTCGCTTCTGGCCACCAATGCGCAGGCGTGGAATTATCTCGGACTGGCGTATCATCGCGCCGGCCAGCCGGCGGACGCCGCGGCCGCCTATCAGCGCGCGCTCACGTTGGACCGCGATCTCGTCGAGGCGCATTACAACCTCGGCTCCCTCTGGCTGGAGCAAAACAAACCCGACGCGGCGAGGACAGAATTTACCGCCTTCACGCTTCGGCGCAGCAACGCCCCCGAAGGCTGGCTCAAGCTCGGGCTCGCACAACTTCGCGTGCATGAGCTGGCGGCCGCGGAAAAAAGTTTCAACACCGCGCTTTCTCTCAATCCGAACAATGCCGAGGCGCTGAACGGCCTGGGCCTGACGCAAGTCCAGCGCGACCGTCCGCGCGAGGCGGCGCAGAATTTCAACGCGGCGATCAAGGCGCATCCCGATTACGCGCCGGCGATTTTGAATCTGGCGACGGTGGCGCAGGAATATTTGCGCGACAACAAGCTGGCTTTGCAATATTACCGCGCGTATCTGGCCCTCACGCCGCGCCCGGCAAACTGGAACGAGGTCAACGCCATCGTCGGCAGCCTGGGACAGCCCGCAGCGGTCGCCGTGGCAAATCCGCCGCCGCGAACCGAAACTGAAAATAAAAATGTTGCGCCCGCGCCGCCGGTCGCGGGTGAAACCAGGGCGCAGACGACGAGTATCGTTCGTCCCGCCACGTCGCCCAGGGCGCAGCCGGCCGTCAGGACTTATTCCAATCCGCCGCCGGTTCAGGTCGTGGAAGTCCAGCCGGAGCCGGCGATTGTAGCCACGCCGAATCAAAATGTGGCCACCACCGCCCCGCCGGCGGAAGCGCCGCCGGGACCGGCCCCGGTTGAAAAGCCAGGCATCTGGCACCGGCTCAATCCGGTTCACTGGTTTCATTCTTCCACACCGGAAAAAAAGTATGATGAAAATGGCGTGACCCCGCTGCCGCCTCCGGATTCGGGTAAAACCGTGAATCCGAGCCCATTGGTGCCGCCGAAGACCAGTCCACCATCCGTTCCGCCGACGCCGACAAGTGCGCCACCGGTCGTTGAAACCAAACCGGTAAATATTGTCCAGTCTGTGCCACCGGCGTTTCCGCGGTATCAGTATCTGTCCCCACGCAAACCGAAACCGGGCGACCGGCGGACGGCCACAGGCGCGTTTACCCGGGCCAGGGAATTTGAGCAGGATGCGCGCTGGTTGGACGCCTTGAAAGCGTATCAGCAGGCGGCGGAAACGGATCCGGACTGGTTCGAAGCGCGATACAATTTCGGCGTGTTGTCGTACCGCCTGGGGGATTTCCAGCAGGCGCTGGCGGCTTATGAAATGGCGCTGGCCATCCGGCCGGATTCCGTGGACGCGCGCTACAACTTCGCGCTGGCGCTCAAGGCGGTGGGTTACGTGCCTGATGCGGTGCACGAATTGGAAAAAATCGTGAAGGCCAATCCCAACGAAGTTCGGGCGCATCTGGCGTTGGGCAATCTTTACGCGCAGCGGTTGCACGATGTGGCGCGGGCACGGCAGCATTACTTGAAAGTGCTGGCGCTGGATCCGACCAATCCGCAGGCAACCGACATCCAGTTCTGGTTGTCATCGAATCCGCCTTGAGAGAAATGGTGACTGGCCGGTTGCCCGTGCGGAACAGGTTGCCGGTGTTTTGAAATGGCCGCCGGCGCGCAGGCCGGCCACAAGGTAAAATCGTTCCGTTCAAGCAAGGGAAGAACGCAGCGATTGATCTTGACAGAGACGCCTGGCAGGAATTAGACTAAGTTATCGTTTCCCCAATGACCTGAACAAAAGACCAAAAGATAATGCCAGCTTGGGCTGTTACCCCAAGAGAATTTGGTTTGGCGGACAGGGAACGCTGGAAATGGGAATGTGAAATCAATCAGGCATATTTTCAGCGGATTGGAAATCATCGGCGTTGTCGTGTTATCGTGCTGCACGCGGACCCAAGCTGCCACTACGAACGATTTATGGCTGGAAATCACCGCCTTTACCAACGATACCGCAGCGCTGGTCATTCATCCGCCCTGGAACGACACCAATGTTGCACATGATTTGTTTTGCGCCGCCAATTTGTCATCGCCGACCGATTGGCATTATCTGGTGCGCTGTGTTTCCACCAACGTCCTCGTGCCGAATCTGGCCAAGCCGCACGGATTTTTTGTCTTGGGCCAGACCAACGGCGATTTGACGGTGACGACCAATGTGACGCCACAGGAACTGGCGCAACTGGTGGTGGCACCGGAAGTCACGATCAGCAACGTGACTTACACCGGCGCGGGTGTGACTTGCGGCCTTTTCATGGGTGGCAACGGCTGTGGTCTGCCGATAGACAGCGGGGTCGTCCTTTCTTCAGGCGATGTAAGATTGGCCATTGGCCCCAATACCGTACCGGACGCGGGTACGAACAATGAGACCCCGGGGGATGTGGATTTGAGCAATATAGTCGGAGGCCAGACAACCTACGATGCAGCCGTGCTGGAGTTTGATATCGTTTCGTCAAATTCCTTTGTTTTGCGATTTCAATACGTCTTTGCCTCCGAAGAATATCCGGAATATGTAGGTCAGTATGACGACCCATGTGCAATCTTCGTTGATGATATAAACCTTGCCCTCGTGCCATCCACTTCACAGCCAGTGACTGTCGACACGGTCAATGCGGCAACGAATTCGCAATACTACGTGGACAACTGGTATTTGCCTGCGTTCAACATACAATATGATGGGATGACCACTCTGCTCAAAGCGCAAACACAAATTTCTCCCGACATTCCCCACCATGTCAAAATTGCCGTCGCGGATTGTGGCGATCAAAATTATGATTCAGCCATTTTCATCAAGGCTTGGTCGTCAGGGTCATCCTCTCAAGATTACCAGCGTTCACAGGCGAACAAATGAAGAACGGAGTTCGTGGCCTGGCTTCGATTTGCAGGCCACCGGCGGGTGTCCCTGGCTTTGGGCGACCTTTGCGTGCAGGAGTTGTACGATGTGACAGGGGCACCGCATCGCCGGGGTCTTTCCGGCCAATCTGCAGGCGACGGACATTCGTTACCGCAAGCAGCTGTCAAATTTGCATCATTCGGTTGCCTTGTTCGCGTGTTATTGGAACTGGTGCTGGAAACACACGACAACGGGTCAAACGCCAGCGCAGGCTAACAAATTGACAGACCGTGCTTGGACAGTCCAAGAACTGATTGACACGGTTTCCAGCCCAGGCGGCCGCACAATCTAATCAAGTACTGTTAATAATCGGCGCACGAAATGCTTTGTTTTTCCCTCGCGTTGCTCCAGCAATCTTCTGCCCTGGGGCGCGTGGGGGGCGTGTCGATTCCTTTCTCAAATCGGGGACGCGGCATGCCCCCAAATCGGGAGGGAATCCCTTTCCCCCATGCACAACCTGATGCTACATGACCGGAATTTGGCATGGAACGGGCTGTAGATTCTCTTGGTATCTTGAATTGGACAAATTAATTTCTGGCTTATGACTGCTGCGACCACACAATCGCTGGCGCTCGACAAGGTGCCGGTCAACTGGTTCGACATGGCGGTGCTGTTGATCCTGGCCCTGGGGCTGTTCCGCGGACGCAAAAACGGCATGACGAAGGAGGTCCTCCGGGTGTCCCAATGGCTGGTGCTGGTCATCGTGTGCGGGTTGTTCTACGAGACCGCGGCTCAAGCCGTGATCAACATCGCGGGGTGGAAGAAACCGACCTGTTATGTAACGGGGTATTTGCTTCTCGCGTTCGGGGTGTGGCTTGTGTTTGCGGTTCTCAAGAAGATTTTTGTTCCCCGGCTGACCGGCAGCAACATTTTCGGCAGTGGTGAATACTATTTGGGGATGTTTTCGGGCATGATTCGTTTTGCGTGCATGATTTTCTTCGTGCTGGCCCTGCTGAACGCGCCGGTTTACACCCAGGCGGAAATCCAGGCCCATCAGGCCTACGTGAAACGCTGGTTTGGCGGCGGCGTCTATGGTGGCAATTACATTCCCGATCTGCAAACGGTGCAGGAAAGCGTTTTCAAAAAATCCTTCGCCGGTCCGTACATCAAGGAATATCTTGGCACACTGCTAATCAACATCGCGCCGCCCGAGCCCCCAAAACCGGCAGCCAAACCGCAGGGCGTGATTACGATCCATCAATGACCCGCGTCGGCGCGTGCTGAATGAGCAGGCCGGTTTCTCTCCCGCAACCCTCGAACGCATCCGTGCTGCCAGCAACATCGTGGATGTCATCGCTTCCGGTCTGCCGCTCAAAAAGGCCGGTGCCAATTTTGTCGTGCTTTGCCCCTTGCCACGGCTCTTCTTTCCGGGAGAACCTGGCGTCCTTCATCCCTGTCCTTCTTCAACCGATCGCCGCTAAACCGCCGGCCAGGCCCTGAACAGTTGCGAAATGGATTTGCCGTATGCGCACGCCAATGCTAGACCGGATGCATGGCCGGTTTATTTTCCTCCGCCACGCTCGAGCGCATCCGCGCCGCCAGCGACATCGTGGATGTCATTGGCTCGTATCTGCCATTGAAAAAGGCGGGGGCGAACTTCGTCGCGCTTTGCCCGTTTCACAAGGAAAAGACGCCCAGCTTCAGCGTTAACCCGCACCGCCAGATTTTTCACTGCTTCGGCTGCCACAAGGGCGGCGACGTGTTCACCTTCGTCAAGGAATACGAAAACATCGGGTTCATGGACGCCGTGCGCCGGCTGGCTGACCGTGCGAAAATCCCGGTTGAATTCGACCAAAACCCCGGCGAACAACAATCGCGCCATCTCAAGGACCAGCTTCTGCAAATCCACGAGCAAATCGCGCAGCGCTGGCAAAATTGTCTGCTCAATGAAGCCGCGGGACAACTGGCGCGTGATTATCTGGCAAAACGAGGTGTATCACCGGAAGCTGTGAAACTGTTCCGGCTTGGCGCCGCGCCCGACGCCTGGGACGACACCGTCAACTGGGCCAAAAGCAAGGGCCACGAACTCTGCACTCGTCGAGAAAGCCGGCCTCATCATTACAAGATCCGAGTCCCGAACTCCGAACTCCGAACTCCGAACTCCGAACTCCGAGACCCCAGACCCCAGGCCCGAGACCCGAAATTACTACGACCGCTTCCGCGGGCGGCTGATGTTTCCGATTTGCGATGAGCAGGGCAGGGTGATTGGCTTTAGCGGACGGGTTTTGTCCGGTGATGAAAAAACGGCGAAATATGTCAATTCACCCGAGACGCCCATTTTCACCAAGAGCAAGGTCTTCTTCGGTCTCGACAAATCCAAACGTGCGCTGCTCGACGCCGGCTTCGCCGTCGTTTGCGAGGGCCAGCTCGATTTGATTGCGTGTTTCATGGGTGGTGTCCAAAACGTCGTCGCGCCACAGGGCACGGCCTTTACCGACCAGCATGCGCGCATCCTCAAACGTTATGTGGATGAAGTGGTGCTATGTTTCGATTCCGACGAAGCCGGCCAGAACGCCGCCGTGCGTTCACTCGACAATTTACTCGCCTCAGGCCTCGCCGTGCGCGTCGCCGTCGTGCCCGCACCGCACGACCCGGACAGTTTCATCAAAGCCAACGGCGGCGAGGCGTTTCGCAAGCTCGTAGAAAGCGCCGAAGGATTTTTCGATTACTTCTTGAACCGGCTTTGCAAATTGCACGACGCCAACAGTGACAAGGGCCGGAACGCCGTTCTGCGCGGCATGGCCGAGGCCGTTCACAAGACCGGCAACGGGGTGCTCATAGACAAATTCGCTCAGAAAACCGCATTGCGACTGGGCGTATCGCCTGAAGCCGTGCGCACTGAATTTTCAAAGTTCAAGGTTCAAGGTTCAGGGTTCAAAGCTCAGGATTCAGAGTCAGGCGAACCGGTTTTGGAATCCGAAGCCGAAGCGCCGCGCCCGAACTCGGAGGAGTTCTTGCTGCTTAAGTTGCTTTTGTCGCATGACGAATTAGTTGCTTGGGCTGCATTACATCTGGACGTGAACTGGATTGCGCATCCGCTGGTCCGGCAGATCGTCAAGCAAAGGCTGGCCGCGCAGACGAATGAAACTTGGAAAAACATCGCCGCGTTCTTAGACGAATGTGAAACGACGGAAATGCGAAGTCTCGTCACCGGGGTTTTAATTGGAGAATTAGTTGAACGGACTAAAGACGGCACGCGGACTACTCTCCGGAAGCAACAAGATCGTTCCGCCGAACAAATGCCTGACGTAGTTTTGAGATTGCGCAATCAATTTCTGGACCGGCAGATTGCCGCCTGCATTCAGCAGGCAAGCCAACCGGGAATTTCCGAGTCCAATCAAGTTAAATGCTCGCGCGAGGAACAGGAATTGCGGAAACAAAAGCGCGCCCCGCTCATCCCTTGAAATTGGGAGGGATGACGTGTCGCCGTCCCTGACTGGTTTGTAAAAAGACTGGGACGCCGACACGGCGTCCCTCCCGAAATAAAGTCGGTACAAAAATTACTTCGCTCCCTGGTCAATCCAGGCGCGGATCAGGCCGATTTGTTCCGGCGTGAGCGGCCCGATGTTCGCCCGGTTGTGGAGCGGCGGCATCCACTGGTCATGGTCTTTCGTTGCGTGCGCGGCGGCCTGAACCATCAGGCTTTTCGCGCTGTCGCCGGGGACGATGACCTTGCCGTCCTTGGCGCCTTTGAGCGCGTTTTCAAGGCTGTCGAGTTTCAGCTTCGCCTTCGGCTTGTCGCCGCTGTGGCACTTGACGCAGGAAACATCAAGGATGGGTTTGATGTCGGTGGCATAGGTGACGCCCTGTTTGGTTGAAGCGGCTGGCAATTTGCCCGCCGCGTCATCGGCGGAAGCAACGGCGGCCAGCC
The DNA here is from genome assembly GCA_963754775.1 of uncultured Verrucomicrobiae bacterium. Lineage (GTDB taxonomy): Bacteria > Verrucomicrobiota > Verrucomicrobiia > Limisphaerales > UBA11358 > UBA11358. The sequence continues at coordinate 80,005 of CAVWHM010000003.1, read as the reverse complement.
CAAATGTGGCGGCAAAAGCGACAGCGGTGAATTTAATCGGATTCATTATTTTTTTGTTTTCGTTGGGTTAATTTCACGGACAACCTGAACTTAAGACACTCCAAAGGCCAAAAGGTTTCAAGCAAAAAATGTCCTTGGAACGCCGGCCTCCGGCCCGACGGTTGTTGGGATGGTTTCAAAAATGCGCCGGATCGGAGATCGGCATTCCGCCATTGCCATCGGAGTAGAGGGCAGTGCCGGATGCGTCTGCTTGCGGACGGCCGGTTCCTGGGTTAACCCTTTCACGTGAACGGTGAAAAACTTTCCGACGCCTGGCTGGTGGTGCTGGGACACGGCACGGAGCAAAACTTCAATTCCGCCGCCCCGGTGTATCAGCACGCGGCGGAATTGCGCCGCCGGAAAATTTTCGCCGGCGTCCGCGAGGCGTTCTGGAAACAGGAGCCGCAAATCAAAAAAGTCCTGTCCGGAATTTCGGCGCCGCGCGTGTTCATCGCGCCCCTGTTCATCAGCGAAGGCTATTTCAGCAGCAACGTGATTCCCCGCGAGCTTGGCTTTGGCCCCAACTCCCATTTGCGAACTCCCAACTCCGAATTTTTCTACTGCCAGCCCGTCGGCACCCACGACAGCATGACCCATGTGCTTCTCGGCCGTGCACGGGAAATCGTCGAACAATTTCCGTTCCCGCGCCCGCCCAAACCGCGGGACATCACGCTGTTCATTGCCGGTCACGGCACGGAGGAAAACGAAAATTCGCGCCAGGCCATCGAGCGGCAGGCCGGATTGATTCGCGCGCTGGACCTTTACGCTGGCGTCCATGCGATTTACCTGGAAGAATCTCCGCGCATTGCCGATTGCTACGCGCTGGCGCAAACAAAAAATCTGGTGGTCGTCCCGTTTTTCATCAGCGACGGTTTGCACACGCAGGAAGACATTCCCGTGATGCTGGGTGAAGCGCAGCCAATCGTCCGGCAACGGCTCGCCGGCGGACAGCCGCCCTGGCGCAATCCGACCGGGAAAAACGGCAAGCTCGTCTGGTATGCGCCTGCCATCGGCAGCGAACCGCACGTCGCCGACGTGATTTTGGAGCGCGTGCGGGAAGCCTGCAGGAGTCGAGGTGACGAGACTCAAACTGAATAAAATTCAGAGACTTCTTACGTCGTCTCCTACGAAGAAGAGGATTGATTTTATGAACAAGTTGCGAATCGGACTCATGAGCACGGCCAACATCGGCCGCCAAAACTGGAAGGCCATTTTCAATTCCGGCAATGCCATCGTCACCGCCGTGGCCAGTCGTGACGCGGCGCGCAGCCGCGAATTCGTCCGCAAAAGCCAGGGCGAGTTTCCGTTCGCCGCCGAACCGGCTGCGCTCGGCAGTTACGAGGAATTGTTGGCGTCAAAAAACGTTGACGCCGTGTACATTCCGCTTCCGACGGGACTGCGCAAGGAATGGGTTTTGCGCGCGGCGGCGGCGGGCAAACACGTCGTTTGTGAGAAGCCGTGCGGCGTCAGTTTCGCCGACGTCCGGGAAATGACGGATGCCTGCCGTAAAAACCGCGTGCAATTCATGGACGGCGTGATGTTCATGCATAATCCCCGCCTGAACCGCATTCGTGAAGTGCTCGAGGATGGCAAGAGCGTCGGCCCGGTGCGGCGGATTTCGTCGGCGTTCAGTTTTCTCGGTTCCGGCGGATTTTCCGACAATAACATTCGTGTGGACGGACAGCTCGAACCGTTCGGCAGCCTCGGCGATTTGGGGTGGTATTGCATCCGCTTCACGCTTTGGGCGCTCAAATGGCAACTGCCGCACACCGTCACCGGCCGGATTCTCTCGCAATCCGAATCCGCCGGCGGCCGCAAGCCGGCACCCACTGAATTTTCCGCCGAACTCTTTTTCGACGACGGCGTTTCCGCGGGATTTTACTCTTCGTTTCTCGCCGCGTATCAGCAATGGGTCATTGTCGGTGGCGCGGATGGTTGGGTGTGGGTGCCCGATTTCGTCCACCCGTTCAACAGCCGGGAACCGGCTTTCGAGGTCAACCGGACGGAAATTCGCGTCCCGGTGGTTGCTGGCGCTCAAGCGCCAACTGCCGGTTCCGACCCGGCCGAGCTGGGCCATGAGACCGCGCAGAACACCATCATGTTCCACAACTTCGCCAACCAGGTTTTTTCGGGGAAACTCAATGAAGAATGGCCGATGTGGGCGCTGAAAACGCAGCAGGTGCTCGATGCGTGTCTTCAATCGGGTCAGGAGGCTGGAAAGCCCGTAAGAATTTCCTGAAACTGCGAAGCACGCGAAATGACAGGAAGGAACCCTTTCGCGTGGTTCGTGTATTTCGTGGTTAAAGAATTTCCATCTTCCATCCGCCATCTTCCATCCGCTATCCTCACCGCGTGCAATTTCGCAAAATCACAATCGTCGGTGTCGGCCTGCTCGGCGGTTCCATCGGGCTGGCCGTCAAACGCCGGAAACTCGCGCGCCAAACGGCGGGCTTTGTCCGCCGCGCCGCCAGTCTGAAGGACTGTGAAAAAGCCGGCGCGGTGGATTTTGCCACGACCGATTTGCTCGCCGCCGTTTGGGAAGCCGACCTCGTCATCCTGTGTGCGCCACTTGGGCAGATGCGTTTGCTTGCGGAGCGGATGTTGCCGGCCTTGAAACCCGGCGCGATTGTCACCGATGTCGGCAGCGTCAAGGCCGGCGTCGTGCGTGAACTGGAATCACTCATTGCCAATTCCGGCGCGCATTTTGTCGGCAGCCATCCGATGGCCGGCGCGGAAAAAACCGGCGTGAGCGCCGCGCGCGCGGACTTGTTTGAAAATGCCGTTTGCGTGGTGACACCGACAAAAAAGACCAACCGGACGGCGCTGAAAAAAGTCGAACGATTTTGGAAAGCGCTCGGCTCGCGTGTGCTGGAATTGACGCCGGAGACGCACGACGCGCTGGTCAGCCGGTCGAGCCATTTGCCGCACGTGGTGGCCGCCACCCTGGCGAACCTGGTTTTGAATCCGGCGCAACCGAAGTTACAGGCTGCGCTTTGCGCCAACGGCTTTCGCGACACGACCCGCATCGCGTCCGGTTCGCCTGAAATGTGGCGCGACATCGCCCTGGCCAACCGCAAAAATCTGGTGAGGTCGCTGAATGTCTTTGTCGCCGATTTGCAGAAATTCCAGCGCGCGGTGAAAAAGGGTGATGCGCAGGCCATTGCAACATTTTTTGAGACGGCCAAAAAACGCCGCGACGACTGGTGTGCCTGCTGCGCCTCACCGTCACCGGAATGAATCAACCACGGATGAACACGGATAAACACGAGAGAAACAGAATGGCCAACTCGCACTAGGCCTCTCTCCGCCGCCTGACGGGGAGAGGGTCCAGCGCCGCATTGGCCGAGGCGTGCAGGGGAGTGTTTCTGAAGCTTATCCGTGTCCATCCGTGTCCATCCGTGGTTAAAATGGCACTGCCTGATCTCATCGAAATCGTGCCGCTGGACAAACCGGTGCGCGCGGAAATCACCGTGCCCGGCTCGAAGAGCATCACGAACCGCGCGCTCATCCTCGCAGCGCTGGCGGACGGCGAGGTCACACTCACCGGCGCGCTCTGGAGTGAGGACACGCAGGTGATGGCCGAGGCGCTGCAAAAGCTCGGATTTCAAATCAAGGTTGCAGCCGGACCCGGAGGAATTCTGCAACCGGACGATCACGGTCAAAGGTCTGGGCGGAAAAATTCCGAACGGCGGGACGGCGGAAAAGCCGCTGGAATTGTTCGTCGGCAACGCGGGCACGGCGGCGCGGTTTCTGGCGGCGTTTGTTTGTCTGGGCAATGGAGTTTATCGCTTGAACGGCGTGCCGCGGATGCACGAACGTCCGCAAGCGGCCTTGTTCAAGTCCCTGCGCGAATTGGGGTATCGCGTGGATTCGGAAAACGGGAATGACAAATTGCCGGCGAGAATCTTTGGTGGTGGCAGTAGGAGTCGAGGTGACGAGACTCAATATGAGATGGAAGTCAGAGACTCCTCACGTCGTCTCCTACAAGGAAATGCCGGGTGAGCATCGAGGAAAGCTCGCAGTTTGCGTCGGCGCTGCTGCTGTGCGCGAAAGCTGGCGGTTGGAAAGTCGAAATTGTTGGAGAAAATGCGGAAGAATCGCCTTACGTGGCGATGACCTCCAAAATGATCGAGGCATTTCCTCATCACGGCGGGAAATTTCAAATCGAACCGGATGCTTCGAGCGGGAGTTATTTTTGGGCAGCAGGCAGTTGGAATCCGCCCCGCTACCTGGACCAGCCTCTCAACGGAGCAATTTCATGGCAACTGACCGTCAAAGTTGCGGCTTGGCCAAACTTGGGTTTGCAAATATGAACTCGCTTCCCGGTGATTTCGTTTACACATTCGATCGCCACTTTGTAGTGGTGCGAAATTCTCCTTTGGACGCAAACATGCGAATTGCCACTTGGCCTAAGAAGATTATGGAAATTTCACGACAAAGATTTTGGTGACAGCATCATGATTGCAATGTCATTGGCACCATTCTCATTAGCAAAAACGAATTTCATCGATCTTGGCCGTCTGCGCGTCCAGGAAACCGAACGCGTCGTCGCGTTGCGGACGGAATTGACCAAGTGCGGGGCGAAGGTGGTCGAGGAAGGCGACACGCTGACGGTTTATCCGTCACAGCTTCATGGCGCGGAGATTGAGACCTACAACGATCATCGCATGGCGATGTGTTTTGCAATTCTGGGATTGAAAGTGCCGGGCATAAAAATCAAAAATCCCGCGTGCGTGAAGAAGACGTTCCCGAATTTTTTCCAGAAACTCGCCGCGCCGCCGCCAAAAGGCCTGGGTGCGACGATTCTGGATGCGAAGACAGGCAGAAAATTGGGAGTTGAGGAATTGTTCGCGGAATGAAATCCTACGTCGATCATCGTCCTTGAGCTCGAGATTGAGATTGAGATTAGACGAGGATTCGGATTAAGACTTTGGCAGATTGAAACCTGAAAGTTGACATTTGAAACATCCAATTATCATCGCCATTGACGGCACGAGCGCCAGCGGCAAGAGCACGAACGCCAAGCTCGTCGCCAGGGCGCTCGGCTACGTCTATGTTGACACCGGCTCGATGTATCGCACGCTGGCGTGGTATTGCCTGACGCACCGGATTGACGTGCATGACGCCAAAGCCGTCGCCGCCGCGTGCCGCAAATGGAAGACATCGCTGGTCTGCGTGGATAGCCGGGTGCGCCTGCTCGTGGACGGGCATTATCCCGAAAAGGAAATCCGCACCGCCGAGACCAGCGCCGCCGTGCCACACGTGGCCGCGGTGCCCAACGTGCGTAAGTGGATGGTCAAACGCCAGCGCGAGTGCATGCAATTCGGCAACCTGGTCATGGAAGGCCGCGACATCGGGACGAATGTTTTTCCCGAAACCGATTTCAAATTTTACCTCGATGCGAAACTGGAGGAACGCTCGCGCCGCCGCGCTGCCGATGGCGTCCAGGAAAATCTCGCCGCGCGCGACCAGCGCGACAGCCAGCGCGCCGTGGCGCCATTGATGATTCCGCTGGGCGCCAAAATCATCAACAATTCAAACCTGACTTCCGAGCAGACGAGCGGTTTGATTCTGGCAGAGGTCCGCAAACGGCTGGCGCCGGGAAAATAAGTCACGGCACCTTGCCGAATGACTAAGGACTAAACCATAATGACGAAAGAAGCCCGAAGCACGAATAAGCCGGCAGGCCTGTTGGTTGGTCATTTGGTCATTTGGAAATTCTTTAGTCATTCGGATTTCGACATTAGTCATTCCGTATGAACCTCAGCTACCGTCTCGGCTGGATTTTTTTCCGGACGATCTACGCGGTTTTATTTCCGCTGGCGCGCCTTCAACGCCGGGCGGGTTCCCCAAACCGGCGCGGTCATTCTCGCCTCCAACCACGCGAGTTTCATTGATCCGCCGCTCGTCGGCTCGGCGCTTCACCGTCCGATCAATTATCTCGCGCGCGAAAGTCTGTTCCGGTTTCCGGGAATCGGCGCGCTGTTGCGTTCGTGGAACTCGGTGCCGGTGGATCGCGACGGCGGCGGCGCGGCGGGATTAAAGGCAATTCTCGACCCGGTTGCTCGCCGGCGGCGGAATCATTTTATTTCCCGAAGGCACACGGACGCGCGACGGACGGTTGCAGCCCGCGCGCTCCGGTATCGGGTTGGTGGTGGTCAAGTCCGACGCGCCGGTGGTGCCGGTGCGGGTGTTCGGAACTTTTGAGGCCTTCGGGCGAAATCACAGATTTCCGCGCCCGCGCCGCATCGCGGTGAAATTTGGCGAGCCGATGCGCTTTGAAAAACTGCGGGCCGAGGCGAAGCATTGTTCCAAGCCGCGGCTCAAGGAAATTTACCAGGAAATCGCCGACGAAATCATGGCGGCGATTGCGAAATTGGAGCCGCGGGAAGATTGAATTATTTATGATTTACGATTTATGATTGCTGATTTTCCAGCGGCTTGCGGCAACCGAAAATGTAAATCGTGAATCGTCAATCGCGAATCTGGTCAAATTCCCAAATTCGACAGCGTGTTGCTGATGGTGTTGACGATGGCGACGAGCTGCGGATGGGATTTCTCGAACCCTTCGACGGACGAGCGCAGTCCCTGAATGGAAAGTTCGCGCAGTTGAGGATTTTGTTCGGTGCGCGTGGCTTCATGGGCCGACAACTGGGCAAAGCCGGCGATGCTCCGGGCCTGTTCATCGTTCGTTTTTTCCAAAACCCCGACCTCGGACTTGAGCGTGCCCAGCAACTGGAGCAGTTCGCGTTTGCGGTCATCGCTGATCGAATCCGCGTTGCGGATGCGCGCCTCAATTTCGTCAATCGTCTTTTCGTTCATGGTTTCCGCCTGAAGATTACCGATTGCTGCCAGTTCGGCAAGCGTGCGAAAAGATCGAAGTACCGGCTTTGGCCGATTTTTCCGTCTAAGGCTAAGCTTCAGGTCAAAAGTCCTACCACCGCCCGATGCGCGGCAGGATGGGCTGGACGAGTTCCCAGATTCTTGCACAGACAACTTCCACCGGCCCTGTCCCGTCCACCACGCGGACGCGATCGGGTTCAGCCGCAACGACGGCCTGGTAGCCTTTGGCGACACGGTCAAAAAAATGGCGGTCGGCTTCTTCCAGCCGGTCGCGGGCGAAAGGGAGAATGACCTGGCGCGAGCGCAGGCGTTCGGCGCTGACTTCCGGCGGCACGTGCAAAAGCAGGGTCAGATCGGGCCGGGTTTCACCGACGGCAAAATCAATCACATTTTTGATCAAAGCCAGTTCCAACCCGCGTCCATAACCCTGATACGCCGTGGTCGAATCGTAAAAGCGGTCGCACAGGACAATTTCACCGGCGGCGAGGGCGGGGCGGATGACTTCGCGGACGAGTTGTGCGCGGCTGGCGTTCATCAGCAGCAATTCGGCTTCCGGCGTCATTTCCACGAAGTTTTTGCTGTGCTTGAGGGTCTGGCGGATTTCCTCGCCGACCGGCGTGCCGCCCGGCTCGCGGAACACGCGCACACGGTATCCCAACCCGTGTATCCGGTTCGAGAGCAATTCGATCTGCGTTGATTTGCCGCAGCCTTCCGTGCCTTCAAAGGTGATAAATGGAGCCTTCACTATTTATGATTTACGATTGATGATTTACGATTTGCGCAAAGAATCAAACCACGAAATACGCGAAACACGCGAAAGAAATTTATCCGGGTTCGTGATTTCTGATTTGTGTAATTCCTGTGTTTCGTGGTTAAATTTTCTTCAATTTCGGTCCTTTGGGCGTGTCTTCAATGACCCAGCCTTTGGCCTTCAACTCGTCGCGAATCGCGTCGGCACGCTTGAAATCCTTCGCCTTGCGCGCGGCCTGGCGTGCTTCCAGCAGCGCGTTCAATTCGGCGGGGACTTCAAGCTCCGACGTTGTACCGATGCCGAGCACGGAATCAATTTTATTCCACGCCGCCAGAGCGGCAGCAGCCTGGGCCGGATTTAAGGAATTATCCGCCAACTGACGATTGGTTTCTCGAACCCATTCAAAAACCGCGCCCCAAGCGGCGGAAATGTTCAAATCGTCATCGAGCGCGGCGGTGAAGTTATCAACCAGCTTGGTAGGGCCGACCTGCTGGTTGGCCTGGACGCGCGGCAGCGCGTCCCTACCGGAAATTTCACGCAATTTGCCGAGGCATTCGTCAATTCGCGCCAGCGCAGCGCGCGCGCCCTGCAGACCTTCGAGCGTGAAATTGAACGTCTCGCGATAATGCGCGGAGAGCAGCAGGTAACGAATTTCGCGTCCGTTGAAACCCTTGGCCAGCAAATCGCGCAGCGTAAAAAAGTTTCCGAGCGATTTGCTCATCTTCTTGCCTTCGACGAGCAGAAACGCCCCGTGCAGCCAGTGCCTGACGAACGGCTGGCCGGTTGCACCCTCGCTTTGCGCGATTTCGTCTTCGTGATGCGGAAAAATCAGGTCTTCGCCGCCAAGGTGCAGATCGAAGCCCGGCCCGAGGATTTTCATGCTCATGGCGCTGCACTCGATATGCCAGCCGGGCCGGCCTTCGCCCCATGGACTCGGCCAGAAAACGTCGCCGTCCTCCGGCGCGCGTGACTTCCAAAGTGCGAAGTCGGCGACGGATTCCTTGGCGTATTCATCGCTATTCACCCGTTCGCCCGCGCGCATTTCTTCAAAATTCAATTTTACCAACTGGCCATACTTGCAGCCGCAGCCGCGATATTTTTCGATGCTGAAATACACCGAACCGTCCGCCGCCTGGTAAGCAACGCCACGAGCGACGAGCCTTTCAATCAACTCAATCATCGCCGGAATATAATCGGTCGCGCGCGGTTTGTGATGCGGCTCAAGGCAATTCAGCGTTTTCATGTCCGCGAAGAACGCCGTCTCATACGGGCCGGTGAATTCGCGCAACGAAGTTTTTGGTTTCGCGAACGCGCTTGATAATTTTGTCCTCCACGTCGGTGATGTTCATCACGTGCGTGACGGCATGGCCCTTGAATTCGAGGTAACGGCGGACGAGGTCGGCGAAGACGAACGTGCGCCAGTTGCCGATGTGGGCGAAGTCATAGACCGTCGGCCCGCAGCAATACATGCCGACTTTTGGTGGATCGAGCGGCGCGAATTCCTGAATCGAGCGTGACAGTGTGTTGAACAGCTTTAGAGCCATTTGCGTCAGCGCAAGTTAAAGCGCGGCGCGGGAAAGAAAAGAAATTTTGTCGTGCGCTTGTCGCGCCGAAGCGGCTGGTCGCGTCGTAACGCAGTGAAGACGGAAGCGAAGGCGGAAAGGACGCGTGGTTGGTAAAGGAAGCTTGCAGCCTATCCTCATATTAGGCATATCACCTCCGAATTAACACAATCAGCCTTCGCGTCATCCAGAACAAAAGCCAAATAATCAAACCGGCTAGACAATACGCGATGGGATTCAAAAGAAACCCCCAGAAACTCTCATAAGGGATGAATCGTCCTTCCGTATCCTTGTCCCAACAAACTACGGCAACTGGAAATCCCTGTCCGTGGAACGTGTCAGGCTGACCCCAAGGAATCCAACAGGCGGCTATGCCGCCAACGAAGCAAATTGCCATCCACAGCCAGAAGATTGTTTTCATGGCGCACGTAATACTGCCTAACTAGATTATGGACGCCGCATTGTGCAGCCTATCCTTTTTCATGTTTTGACTTTATTTCGTCGTTTACGTTTCTGTCCAACAAGTTTTGAGTCCAAAAACGTTGCGGGCACATCTCAATTTTTGGATAACCGCAGGTGCTCTGTCCCAAATGGACATTTTGAAAATAGCCCGGCGTTTCAACGCCGGGATGTGACGAAATCGCCATAAGTCCCGCAGGGACGACCGAGAAAAGCGTTTCATTTCAACCGTCCCTGTGGGACGCGACTTGCTTCCCATTCCTTCCCGGCGTTGAAACGCCGGGCTATTTTCGATGGTTCCTCCGGAACCGGACTTTGTTGCGGATTTCTACAAATATGTCACGCCTACGGCGCTTCGGTCACCTCGCCGAGACGAATCAATTCAGTTTGCCGATTTATCCGTGCTTGTGGATTTCGGTTCAACCGTTCGACAGCGTTCGACGAACAGGAAAAACACGCCGGGGCCGAAGCAGAGCAGCATGACGGAAATGCCGGTGGCGATGCCCCAAAACGTGCCGGCGGGCGCGCAACAATCGTCGCGGCGGCGGACGATGACATGGCTGGGCACGGCGACGAGGAGTTCAAGGATGCTGCCGCGCAGGAGCCAGCGCGTGAGACGCTTGAGCAACGATCCTGGGTCATCGGATTTGGCGAAGCGCCAAAAAACGACGGTCCAAATCAGCCAAAAAACCAGCACGGTTAAAATCACGGTCCAGAACATCCCCCATCCTGAGTTGTTGTTGGCTTGGCCGTTTTGATTTGTGCCGGTCGTGAAAATGGCGAACAGGTCGAAATAGTTGAACGCGTTGTCGGTGAAAATGGCGCAGAGGACTGAAAAAATTCCGGCAAAGCAAAGGTTGGCCAGAAAAAATGCGCTGACGATGACCGGCATCTTGAGCGGACGCCGGGCGGGCAGCCGGCGTTCCGCGATATTGATGGGCAGCAACAGGAGCAGTGCCTGTCCGGCGACCATGACGACAAGCCAGAGCCAGTAGCCCCATTGCAAATAAAGTTCGAGCGCATCTTTGGTTTGAAAATTTTCGTCCTTTAACCCCCAATTGGCGAACGCGATGAACATCGTCGGCAAGGTGAGGAAAATCAAAGCGAGCGCGTAGAGGAACACGGTGAGAACGGCCCAGCGTTTCATAATGGTCGGGATTGAGTCAAAAAGTTGAACACCGCGCCAGCGAAATCGGCGCGCAATTTTTTCTGAAATTTTACTTTCACGCCTTGCCAAAAGCGATTTTCAACGCAAACTGTTAAAAACAAATATTTCGAGAACGCGACCCAAAGGAGACACATGAGCAAAGAGGCCAAACTGGAACTGGAAGGCAAGACTTACACGCTGCCGGTTGTCGAAGGCAGCGAGGGTGAAAAGGCGGTGGATGTTTCGTCGCTACGCGCGAACACCGGTTACATCACGCTCGACGAGGGCTATGGCAACACAGGTTCATGCATCAGCCAGATCACGTTCATAGACGGCGAGCAGGGGATTTTGCGGTATCGCGGGATTCCCATTGAAGAGCTGGCGGAGAAGTCCACCTTTATCGAGACGGCCTACCTCGTCATTTACGGCGCGTTGCCGAACCGCACGCAACTGCGGCGCTTTTCCGATTTGCTCACGGACAATCAGTTTCTCCACGAGGACATGAAGTTTCATTTCCAGGGCTTTCCGGCGGGCGCGCATCCGATGGCGATGCTCTCGGCGATGATCAACGCGGCGAGTTGCTTTGACGAGGGGCTGATGCGCTGGCATTGGGGCAAGGCGAAGGAATTCGACGTTTATGCCGCCCGATTGATTTCACAAGTGCGGACGATTGCCGCGTATTCTTATCGCAAATCGCTCGGCCTGCCGCTGATTTACCCGAAGAAGGCCTACAAATACACCGCCAACTTCCTGCACATGCTGTTCTCGACACCGTATGAGGACTATGAATTAAAGCCGGAAGTGGTGCGGGCGCTGGATTTGATTTTTTTGCTGCACGCCGATCACGAGCAAAACTGTTCCACCTCCACGGTGCGCATGGTGGCGTCGAGCCAGGCCAATTTGTTTGCCAGTTGCGCCGCGGGCGTTTGCGCACTTTGGGGGCCGTTGCACGGCGGCGCAAACCAGGCGGTGCTCGAAATGCTCGAAGAGATACACAAGACGGGTGACGACGGCTCAAAATTCATTGAGGCGGCCAAGGACAAGAACAGCAGCAAAAAGCTCATGGGCTTTGGCCATCGGGTGTATAAAAATTACGACCCGCGCGCCAAGATCATAAAAAAGGCTTGCGACGACCTGTTCAAAGTTTTGCGGCTCACCGACCCGCTGTTGGATATTGCCAAACGTCTGGAAGAGGCGGCGTTGCGGGATTCCTATTTTGTGGAACGCAAATTGTATCCGAACGTGGACTTTTACAGCGGCATCATCATGCGGGCGATCGGCCTGCCGGTGGAAATGTTTCCGGTGATTTTTGGAATTGGCCGCATGCCCGGCTGGATTGCGAATTACAAGGAAATCATGGAGGAGACAAAGAGCCGGATTTATCGTCCGCGCCAGATTTACACGGGCCGTACGCTCAGCCACTACTTGCCAATCGAAGAGCGGAAGTAGTTGCACGGATGCAAGTTACAAAAGGCGGAAACGGGGCTAACCCGTTTGGCGGGCACGGTTATTGCTCCATTCAAACGCATTATTTGATGAAAAAAATCCTGGTCATAGACGATGAGGAGTGGTTGCGCGAGATGATGCATCTGGCGCTGAAGCAAAAGGGTTTCACCGTGGTCGAGGCGGCCAATGGCGCCGAGGGCATTGAAATCGCGCGCAAAGAATTGCCCGATCTCATCCTTTGTGACGTCAACATGGAAAAGGTGGATGGTTATCTGACCCTGACCTCGCTCCGCAACGAAGCGCCCACGGCCGCCATCCCGTTCATTTTGATGACCGGCCTCGCCGACAATGTCGGGATGCGGCACGGCATGGAACTCGGCGCGGACGATTACCTGCCGAAACCGTTCACCACCGACGCGCTTTATGCCGCCGTGGATGCGCGCCTCAAAAAGGCGCAGACGGTGCGCGACGAGGCCGAACGCACGCTGGCCAGCCTGCGCGACAACATCAGCCTCATCATGCCGCACGAAATGCGCACGCCGCTCAATGGCATCATTTCCAACGCCGAACTCCTGGCCACCTCCGCCAGCACCCTTAAACCGGACGAGATTGCCGAAATGGGCCAGGAAATCCACAAGTCCAGCCAGCGACTCGAAAGGCTGATTGAGAATTTTCTGGTTTACGCGCAACTCGAGCTGATTGCCGCCGACCCGAAAAATGTCAGCGCTCTGCGCATCGGGAACACGGAGCACACCGCCACCCTCATCAACAAACTCGCCACCGCACAGGCCGCGCAGGCCGCTCGTCCGGCGGATTTAAGCGTGGAGGCGTCCGACCTTTCTGTGCCGATGTCCGAAGAGTATTTCAGCAAGGTCGTCAGCGAACTGGTGCAAAATGCCTTCAAATTTTCCGAATCCGGTTCGCCGGTGCGCGTCACCCTGGACGAAGAATTCAACAATCTTGTTCTCTCCGTCAGCGATCAGGGCTGCGGTTTTTCCACCGAGCAAATCAAGCGCATCGGGGCTTATGTGCAGTTCGACCGGAAAATGCAGGACCAGCAGGGATTGGGACTGGGGTTGGTCATCGCCAAACGGCTGGTTGAATTGCACGGCGGCTCGCTTTTCATCGCCGGAGAAAAAGGCGCGGGCGCAACTATCACCGTCAAACTGCCCAAGACGAGACCGGTGGACCATTTTCAGAGCGACAACCGCTCGTAGATAAAAATCAGCCCGCGTTCGGCCAGCCCGGCCAGCAAGAACACCAGCGCAATGCCCACGACCGGCGCGAAATCCACCCTGCCGGCGCGCAGCGGCACGCGGTGCAACGGCTGCAACAGCGTCCGCGCCGTCGCGTTCACGTAATTCCAAAACGGATGCCGGCCACAATAGACGTAGCTGTTCAGCAGGTGCAACGCCAGCACCACGCCGATGACATATTTCCACACCAGGTAACTGCCGAGGCCGATGAGCAGCGACTGCTCAATACGATGCACCGTTGAAATCGGCCCGGGAATTATCCCGCGCCATTCCAACAACCAGCTCGCAAGCCACCACAACAGCGTCGTCGCCAGGAGCGGCAAAAATAATTTCATCCACCGCGGCCGGCGGTCCATCGCGCCCAGTTGCATGCGCACCAGCCCGTGAATTGGCTCCGGTCCGGCCAGAATCGAGAGCAGCAGCAGCCACAGATAAAACACCGCAAGCACCAGCCCGAAGCTAAAAATAGAAAACAGGCACATCCGGTCGAATGAATTGCTGAGAAATGAGGGGGTGATAATGGCCAGATCCAGTTTTGCCGCCCAGACCGGCTTGGACAGGGGGCCGATCTGCCAGTAAAACCCGGCACGCACCAACAACAGCCCGCCGATGGCCGCCAGCAGGTGCCAATGCCGCAAACGCTGCGGCTCGACGCGCCGCAAGGTGCCAATCAATGTCGCCGGCTTCCGTTTGCCGAGCGGATCGAAGCGAAGCGCACGCCAGTTGAGCCACAGCAGCAGGCCCGCAAGGTTCAGTATGAAGTCAACCAGGCCCATGAAAGTGACAAGTGACGGGTGTCAGGTGGCGAGTGTCAAGCAAGTGTTTTCCGGGCGCCTGTCACCCGATACGCTGCGTTACATCTTTTTCAAAAGTGTGTCCGCGATTTCACTCGGGGTGGCGGCCACGCCAATGCCGGCGTCCTTGAAAGCCGCGATTTTCGCCGCCGCCGTGCCCTTGCCGCCGCTGATGATGGCGCCCGCGTGGCCCATGCGACGGCCGGGCGGCGCGGTGGCGCCCGCGATGAAACCTGCCATTGGCTTTTTGCAGTTCTTTTTGACCCACCCGGCGGCCTCCTCTTCGGCCGAACCGCCAATTTCACCGATGATGATGATGCCGTGCGTGTCCGGGTCGTCGTTGAACAGTTTGATGATGTCCAGATGCGACAGGCCGGGCACCGAATCGCCGCCGATGCCGATGCAGGTGGATTGCCCGGCACCGCGGCAGGTCAATTGCCAGACCGCCTCGTAAGTGAGTGTGCCGCTGCGCGAGACAACACCGACGTGGCCCTTTTTGTGAATGTAACCCGGCGCGATGCCGATGCGGCAACCGCCGTGCGAATCCTTGCCCTCGCCGGGCGTGACGATGCCGGGACAATTCGGGCCGATCAGCCGCGTCTTGCTTCCTTCCATCGCGCGCTTCACGCGAATCATGTCGCGCGCGGGAATGCCTTCGGTGATGCACACGACCACTTCCAGTCCGGCATCCGCACCTTCAAGAATGGCATCCGCCGCGAAGGCCGCCGGGACAAAAATTGCTGACGCCGTCGCGCCGGTTTGTTTTGCCGCTTCGGCCACGGTGTCGAAAACGGGAACCTTCTTTCCGCCATGTTCAAAAACCTGGCCGCCCTTGCCGGGCGTGACCCCGGCGACAATTTGTGTGCCGTAATCAATCGAGAGCTGCGCGTGTTTCGCGCCGAAGCTGCCGGTGATGCCCTGCACGAGGACCTTGGTGTCGGGTTTAACGAGAATGGACATGGAAGATTTTCGATTCTGGATTTGCGATTTACGATTTGTGGATGCCAATAAAAATCAAATTTTGGCCTTTCTTTTTTGGATTTCCCGCAGATGAATCAAGGCGAGCTTGTCTTGCGTCCGGTCGAGTGCCTGTTTCGATTCAATGAGCGCCGCGAGATTCAGGATCCGGCAAGGCCCGATCGGCAAATCCGCAATCACACTTCGCTGGCGAACTTCTTCGTAACCGCCAACGCCTTTGATTTCACCGAGACAATCCAGCACGCCCAAGTCGCAACGAAGATACATGTTCTTGAGACCCCGCGGAAAATCCTCGGCTACGCTGAAAGGCAGGCGCTGGGGCGTTTGACGATGGATCGGATTCAATCCGGCGAGGGCCTTCTCCAAACGCATCAGGTTTTGTTCCGTGAACGGGATGCAAATATCCACATCGCGCGTCACCAGTGGCACGCCATGGACCACTGCGGCAAGGCCGCCGACCAGGACGAATTCAACCTGCTCGTGATTCAGCCGTTCAAGGATTTGGCTAGGTTGTTCCATGTTCGCGAATTTTCGCCTGCTCTAACATTCGGACCAGTGCCAGCGCGCGGTCATTTTCAATCAATCGCTGCCACGGCGTGAGCCGCAGACTGTCTTCCAACAACGAAATATCAATGTCGGCTTCGCCGGTCATGTATGCTGAAGATGTTTCCTTCAAGACATTTTCACCGCTGCTGGTCTGATCCGGCATAAAATCATTTGGCATTGCGCTTGTGAATGCAAATCGTGTTGCCGTCAGGATCGGCAATGAATGCCATGCGGCAGACGGGCGTGGGGAATGGTTCCATTTTGAATTTCACGCCCTTGGCCTTCAGGTGCGCGATGGCGTCGTCGAAGTCCTCCACTTCCAGCGCAACGGAACAGCCGTCCGCGCGCGGCGTCCAATCCGGCGCGCCGCAGCCGAGCGAAAGCGTGCCGCTGGCGATGTCGTATTCGGTCCATTGCATCCCGCCGGGTTCGCCGAAAGTTATTGCAGGTTTCAGTCCGAGCACGCCTTCGTAAAACTTCCGCGCCCGGGCCATATCAGTGACCGGATAGCAACTGAATGCAATTTCAATGACTTTCAGCATGACGGTGGTTATTTATAGTTGGACGTGCCGGGAGCGGTTTTTTCCGCGGTAAACCCCGACACGCGTTTCAAAAGCCTGGCCGCCGACCGTTGCAGGCGATGCCGCAAACCGCGGCGGTCGTGCCGGCGATCTGCGACCTCGCGCACCATTTGTTCGTGCAGGTCATCGCGCTTGCGTTTCGCATGCTCGTGTTGTTGGGCCAGTTCAATCATTTGTTTCTGCAAATCCACCAACCGACGATAAGGCTCGAGGTCCCTCGCGACCGTTTTCACCCCTGGATTTTCGTTCCTGCCCCGGGACATGTGCCTTAATTTTTCAAAACGTTCATTGTTTACCAACCGCCTTTACGACCTTCTGCGCCGCATCCGCCATCGAATCGCCGGGGATGAGTTTCAAGCCGGATTCGGCCAGCGTCTTCTTGCCGGCAACAACGTTGTTGCCTTCCAGCCGGACAACCAGGGGAAGTTTCAAGCCGGTTTCCTTCACCGCCGCGACGATGCCGGTGGCGATGACGTTGCAATCCATGATGCCGCCGAAAATGTTCACCAGTATGCCCTTCACGTTTGGGTCCTGGAGAATGATTTTGAATGCCGCCGTCACCTGTTCCTTGCTCGCACCGCCGCCCACGTCGAGAAAGTTCGCCGGCATGCCACCGGAATGCTGGATGATGTCCATCGTCGCCATCGCCAGACCCGCGCCGTTCACAAGGCAGGCGATGTTGCCATCGAGCTTGATGTAATTCAGGTTGAACTTGCTGGCCTCGATTTCCAGCGGGGCTTCCTCATTCAAATCGCGCATCGCCTGAATGTCCTTGTGGCGGTAAAGCCCGTTGTCATCGAGCGAAATCTTCGCGTCCAACGCCACGACGCCTTCCTTGCCGTCGGGGAGTTCGACGACGCACATCGGGTTGATTTCCACGAGCGACGCGTCGCATTCCCACCAGGTCATGAAAACGCCGGTGACAAACTTTGCGGCGGCGTTGAATAAATCAGCCTTGAAACCGAGCGCGGCGGCGATTTTGCGGGCTTGAAACGGCATGATGCCGACGGCGGGATCAATCCATTCTTTGAAGATTTTCTCCGGCGTTTTGGCGGCCACCTCCTCGATGTCCATGCCGCCTTCGGTGCTGGCCATGACGAGCGGACGGCCGATGGCGCGATCGAGCAGCACGGCCAGATAAAATTCCTTTTTGATTTTTGCGCCGCTGGCAATGAGCAGCGTCTGCACGCGGCGTCCGTCCGGGCCGGTTTGTTTGGTGACGAGCAGGTTGCCGAGCATTTTCCCGGCGCAGGAAACGGCTTCGTCCACCGACGCGGCGGCCTTCACACCGCCTTGAAATCCGCTGGTGAACATGCCCTTGCCGCGTCCGCCGGCGTGGATTTGGGATTTGACGACAACTTTTGCGCTGCCACTGGCGATGATGGTCTCCGCCGCCACGCGGACTTCGTCGAGTGATCGGGCGGGGATTTCAAGCGGGACGGTGACGCCGTATTGGGCGAGCAACTGTTTGGCCTGATACTCGTGGATGTTCATTTCAAAAACTAAGCCGACGCATTAAAAACGATTGCGCCCGGAAATCAAACTTTTAACGCAGAAGCCGGAGGGTGGATGGCCACGGATGGCCACGGCACGGATCCAAATCCCGGACCTTCAACCCTCAATGCTCAACGGCACTTTTCCTTGAACGCAAAGGAAGTGGATTAAAAGCCAAATTGCGGGCAGACCAATTCCTTGCGCTGCGCCGAAACTTAAAACAGGCACGTCTTGGCCGTAGGCGAAATGGAAACGCTCCGAATTTGCGAGTCTTGCAATGCAGAGCTTCCTGCGGATTCAACGCAGAAGTTGTGTCCTCAATGCCTTGAGGCGGGCATGGGCATCGGACCATCGCCACGACCGGGCGCTGGTTTTTCTCCACCGGACCCGGTCGCGCTAAGAAGTCTTTTCCCGCAACTCGAAATCCTTGGCTTGCTCGGTCGCGGCGGCATGGGCGCCGTTTACAAGGCGCGCCAGCGCGGTCTCGACCGGATGGTGGCGCTCAAGATTCTACCTCCTCAAATTTCCGCCGAACCGGCCTTTGCCGAACGCTTCGCCCGCGAAGCGCGGGCCCTGGCCCGGCTCAGTCATCCGAACGTGGTCACGGTCATTGATCTCGGACAATCCGGTTCGCTCTATTACTTCCTCATGGAATTCGTGGATGGGGTGAATTTGCGGCAAATGCTGCAAGCCGGCCGGTTGGCGCCGCGCGACGCGCTGGGCCTGATACTGCAAATCTGTGAAGCGCTCGAGTACGCCCATGGCGAAGGCGTTGTCCATCGCGACATCAAGCCGGAGAACATTTTGGTGGACCCAAAAGGGCACGTAAAGATCGCCGATTTCGGGCTGTCCAAATTGCTGGGGGCGGCACAGCCGGACGTGCAGTTGACGCAGTCCAATCAGGTCATGGGCACGATGCACTATATGGCGCCAGAACAAATTGACAAACCGCTTGAAGTGGACCATCGCGCCGACCTCTATTCGCTGGGCGTGGTGTTCTACGAAACGCTGACGGGCGAATTGCCGCTCGGCCGGTTTGAATTGCCTTCCCGGAAATCGGCGGTGGACTCGCGGGTTGACGAGCTGGTGCTGAGGATGCTGGAAAGAAATCCCCAGCGCCGTTTCCAGGAAGCCAGCGAGATAAGACTGCAATTGGAAGCAATCGCCGGCGTGGCCTCGAAGCTTTCGCCGGAAGTGAGTCGCAAACTCAGTTACGAATACCGTTCCCAAGCCACGCTGTTTGGCTGGCCGCTGTTGCATGTGGCGATGGGTGTGGATCCGGCGACGGGCCGCAAGCGGAACGCGAAAGGGATTATCGCGCTGGGCTGCCGGCCGAGGGGCGTGATTGCCTTTGGCGACGTGGCGGTGGGAGTGATTGCTTGCGGGATATTCGGCTACGGCGTGGTTTCCATTTCGGTCGTTGGGGTCGGGGTGTTCGCACTGGGCAGCGTGGCGGTGGGGTTGTGGTTGGCGATGGGGGGAGTGGCGATGGCCCCGATTGCAATCGGTGGGGCCGTGTTCGGTTGTTACGCCGACGGCGCCATGGCGTGGGGAAAACATGCCATCGGTCCCGGGGTTTATGATCCATTGGCCGACAAGTTTTTCAATCCATGGGTTGCGAAATACATGCGGTGGGTTTTCACGGGGTCCATCGCTTGCATACCTCTGTTTCTGACGCTCGGGTTTGTTCCGTCGCTGATGGCGAAGATTTCCGAGCGCCGGCGGAAACGTCGTTTTGAGCCTGACAACTCATAGCCAGATTAAAACCAGTTTTACCTGACCAATTACTTTTTGAAAATTTTCCTGTGCGCTTTGAGCCTGGTGGTCGGCGCCGTGGCAGGTGGCATGTTCTCGACCGCGTCAGGATTGGAGCAGCCTCAATTTCCCGAGCCACTGGATTTGCGATTGTTTGGCATTTATGCCTTCGGCGCGGGAGTCATTCTTGCGATGGCACTCGCTGAGCTGTCGCGACGGCTTCGGGGGAGCCGTTGGACGCGTTTTGCGATCATCGGCTGGCCTGTTTACGCGTGGATGGGAATCAACAATGCCATTGAAGCGCATATCTACACTTCCGTGGCGGCGGGCGCATGACTGTCGCGACCATGCTGTTTGCGTGTTTGTTCGGGGCCGGCGCGGTCGTGTTGCTGTTCGATGACCGGGAACCTCGGGAGTTATTTTCCGATGACCTGCGCCGATTTTTACCAATCGAACGATTACTCAATGGACACTCCGGCTGTCAGCGGCTGTGCTTGCCTTTCCAATCGTGTATTTTGTTTTCGGCATGCCGGTGGGCTTGATTGTCTTAAACAGTTATCGCAATCATGCGTTTGGCCTGCAGCTTCCGTCCTCTTTGAATGTTATTCTCGGTGTGCAATTCATCCGCAGCCTGTTCGCGTTGCGGCGGGTTGCTTGCCGTATTGCTGATGAGCGGTGTGCCGGGACGTCCAAGCCAAACCGGGCAGGGGAGAACGGTGTCAAAACCAAGGGCTGAGATCAATATTCCCCGACCTCGATTGGTTTTTCACTCTCAATGCCGCGCAACTGCGGCGCCCAGGAATCCAAGCGGCTGCGCCACCTTCCAGGCTCCCCCCGGCAACCATTTCCCTTGAATCTGTGGCGGGGCGCGGGCAAGTTGGCCGGCTCATGAACAAACCGGTCGCCGGGCTGAGAAAATTCACGTGGTGGATGGCGTTGTGCCTGGTGTTTTGCCTTGCGCCGGTGGATGCCGCCTTCATCAACGGCCAGAGCTACGTGTCGCTGGCGGATTGGGCGCGCGCGAACGGCTTGAACGCGTCGAGGACGAGTCGCGGTGACGAGATGGTTCTTGCCAATCAGACGACGCGGCTCGTGTTTGACGCGGACGCGCGTTACGCGGACATCAACGGCGTCCGGGTCGCGCTTTCCTTCCCCATCGCGAACAACAAGGGAGCATTGCTCATCGCCCAACTGGATCTCGACACGGCGGTTCGCCCGCTGGTTTATCCGCAAAAATGGTCCACAAAAAGAATCACGACAATTTGCCTCGATCCCGGTCACGGCGGCAAGGACACCGGCAATCGCGTGGGCTGGCATTACGAGAAAATTTACACGCTGGCGCTGGCGGCGGAAGTGCGCGACCAGCTCAAACAGGCCGGCTTCAACGTCATCATGACGCGGACCAGGGACACTTACGTTGATCTGCCACTTCGTCCGGCGCTGGCGAACCGGCGCGGGGCGGATTTGTTCGTGAGTTTGCATTTCAACGCGACGCCGACCGGGAAAAACGAAGTCGAAGGACCGGAGACTTATTGCATCACACCCGTCGGGGCGAGTTCAACGAATGCGCGCGGCGAAGGCGGTGAATTTGGCTCTGCCGTTGGCACCGGCACGACGATTGCCAATCGCAATGAACAAAAAAGTCTGCTGCTCGCGTATCAAATCCAGAAATCGCTCGTTCGGAATCTCGGCGCGGAAGACCGCGGCGTGCGACGGGCACGTTTCGCCGTGCTGCGCGACACGACCATGCCGGCCATTTTGATTGAAGGCGGCTACATGACGCATCCGGTCGAAGGCCGCAAGATTTACAGCGATGCCTATCGCCGCCAGATGGCGCAGGCGATCGTGAAGGGCATCCTGGCCTGTCAGAAACTGACTTCACCGCCGGTTTCGTCCCCGTTGCCGGCAACCAATCGTCCGCCGCCGAAGGGGGCCTACGATTCTGCCGGAAAAAATTCGATGGATAACGGGAGATAGGGCAGGTGGCTTTTGGTTGATCGGAACGACCTGCCGGTCGTCCGCGGCGGCGCGCAGCGCTGCCCGACCAATAGCCAAATCCCGCCAACCGTGCCGTTTTTTGAGACAGGATTCATCCAAACAGGACGTTTTTCCCCATTCCTGCCAGATTAGAAGTTTTCCATCAAGGTGTTATAACAACTTACGCCTGGATGGCATTGTCGCTGCTTAACCGGCGACCTTGGGAAAATGGGCAGGAATACCGTTTGACCCAGACTGCGCTCGTTGTTGGCGGGGCTGCATCGGCGCATTTTCAGTTTATAGGTTTTGGTGATGCACGAACTCAAGATGAAGAATTTATGAAAAATGACTGTCAGGCGGTACTGATTCGGCGCGTGTGGGCGGACTTGGTTGGGCCATCGCTCAGAGCGGTATTTTTCATTTTGTCGGGGCTGGTGCTGTTTTCATCCACTACTGCTTTTGGCCAGACGGCGTATGCCGTGGAGTTTAACCAAAATAACAATCTTTTTGGAAGCATCAACCTGTTGAACGGCAGTTTCACGCAATTGGGCAGCGAGGGGTCAACCCTTTTTAACGACGTTGCCGCCTCACCCAATGGCAATCTCTACGGCATTGTCAATTCGACTTCGCTGGTGACGTTGAACACAAACAATGGCGCGATATTGACCACCGTTGCGTTCAGCGTCAGCGGCATTGAGTCCCTGGCAATTGCTTCCAACGGGACGCTTTACGGAGCGACTCAAGGCGCGCTTTACACGATCGACCCTCTCACCGGTTTGGCGACCCTGGTGGGGTCCTTCAACAACAGCGCCATTGGCAATTCGGGACAAAACATCCGCTTTGGTTCCGACGGCAACCTTTATGACACCGATGGCGGAGTCAGTGCCAACAATACGGATTTGTTTCAGATCAGCACGGTCAACGGGCAGGCGACATTGATGGGTGTGGTTACCAACTTTCCCGGGTTGTGCCTGGAAAACTCCGGATCGCAAATGTACGGTGTTGGCATTCAACTGGGTTCGGCCTCTTCCCTGTTTCAGGATTTGGTGGGAATTGATCTGAGCAGCCTCAGTCCCGGTGGAACAAACAGCGATGGTTCACCGCTGGATGTCAGTTATAATTTATTGACCGCCAACTTCCCGAATAATTACAACTTTTCATCGGCGGACTTGTTCGTTGTGCCAGTTCCTGAGCCAAACTCGGTTGCACTTTCCATAATGGGCGGTGCGATATTTCTGATGATAAGCCGCGCTCGCATGCGGTGTTAGGTGTGCGGGACAACACACCCAGGCCCTTTTCGTGGGGGCAGGCTCGGTCGCGTCATTTGTGAGGCCTGCATCGCTTCCTTGCGCTTTCGATGTTTTCCAGCCGCCCAGGTCGCAGACGGCGGCACGACGGCAGCCTCGCCTACCTTTGCACCGAATGAAGCCGGTCAATCAGGAACGGCTTTGGTAGAGGGCGACCAAGGCCGCGCCGATGGCCTGGGACAGTTCACCCAATGCCGCCGGGACGATGGTCATCTGGGCCCGCTGCGTCGGCCAGAGGTAAGGGTGGGCCGTTTCGCGGATGATCCGAAGGTAACGGGCGCGGAATTCCGCGGTGGTGGCTTCCGGATCCATCAGGCCGCCGCCGATGACAACGAAATGCGGGTCGAGGGCCATGGCAAGGTTGGCCACGTGCAGGCCCAAGGCCCGGGCTTGAAAATCAAAAATTTCGATGGCGAGGGGATCGCCCTTCTGGGCCAGACCGCGCAGGGCCAGTGCTTTTTCCTTTGGAGAGGCCGGGGATTTGGCCAACTCGTGGTTGGGATACTTGGGCAGCTTTTCGGCCAGAAGATGCGGCAGACCGGAGATGGTGGTGTAGACTTCGACGCAGCCCCAGTTCCTGCCGCAACCGCAGGGAAAAGGTTTAATGTTCAAGAGGTGCAGCGGCGCGGGCATGTGCGCGGCTTCCATTCCGGCCAGAGTGTCGCCGTCGAGCGGCCGACCATTTCGGTCCACATAGGCGCAGCCCAGACCGGAGCCGGGGGCGAGCATGAGCACGGAGCTGGAGCTGGTGCCGCGGGCGCGTTGCGCTTCGGCCACGCCGCCGTAAGTGCCGTCATTTCCGACGGTCAGCGGAACAGGCCGCCCGGCCTGGGCGGCCAGCGCGTTGCTATAGGCCGCGTGGACGTCCCAACCCTCGAAACTGGCGGGCAGGTTGGGTGAACGATCAAGCACGCCGTAGCGGCGGAAGGGCCCGGGGGTGGCCAGGCCCACGCCGAGCACCCGGTCCCAAGTCAGGCCGTTCCGCGCCAGGAAATCGTTGATGGCCTCGACCCAGCCATGGACGACCGCGTCGGGGCCTTTCTGAGAGTTGGTGGGCCGTTGAAGGAGTTGGGTGGAAATGGTGGTCCCGTCGGCCCAGACACCGCGCGACTTTCGACGTGGTTGCTCCGCTGTCCGTGCCGATAAAGATGTTCTGCCTGGTGCTCACGTTGTTGTCTCAATCAAAGATTAAAATTGTTGGTTTGTTGAGTAAACCGGGTCACGGCGGAAAAGTAAATTCCTATCTTGCGGCGGATGACATGATTTCAACATTTTCAGGCATAGCGGCGCTCTACGAGCGCCCTTTTTTGCGATCACAGACCGCTACGGCAACGCAGCCATACCACTTTCCGCGCGGCATTTGCCATGAGGTTCTGCTTGGCAAGCGCGGATTTAGCGGATTAGCTGGTCGCCGTGAGCATCGCTACCAAGACCGGCGACGACGCCAGGACGGCAGTCGCGCTTGCACAAATCAGCAACGCGTGGCCGTTCCGCAAGCCCCCGGCCTGTCCAGCCATTTCCGCAATCAGCCTTTTGCTGTAAAATCCCGGTATGAATTTCAATCGTCACAAAGTGAAAACAACAAAATCAAACCTTCAACCTGCACAATCGCCTGATGACTAAATCCCGATTCATACCCCCGCTCGACCCTGGTTTTCGACCGGCAGTGCTGTTCAACCACCGTTACGTTGCAGCCGCGAAAGCTTCCGGCAAATCCGTACCGCTCGTCATTGGCTTGGAACGGGAAAACGGGTTGTTTTCGCGTTTCGAGACGGTTGTGAAGTCCGCCGTTGACGCCGACACGCTGCGTTATGCCGAACGGCTGGTGAAATTTCTGCTCTGGGCACGCGGTAGCTGGCGGATTTATGTCAGCGGGCCACCGGAAATTGGTGAACAGATTGCTCGTAATTATTCCAAAACGGGCGAGCGAAATTTTGACGTGCAATTGATGAGCCGTGTCTATGAGCGCCCGTTTGAAATCATCATCACCGAGCCGGAGCTTGTTCCCACTGAAAAGGAAACGACCGCCGTAAGCGGCGGCCACCTTGAAGGCTGCCGGATCGGGTTTGATTTGGGTGCGAGCGATTACAAAGTCGCCGCGGTCAAGGACGGCGAAGCGGTCTTCAGCGACGAATTTCCGTGGAATCCCAAAGACCAGCCCGATCCGAACTACCACTACGAACATTTGAATGGTGGATTGAAGAAAGCCGCGGCCCATTTGCCGCGTGTGGATGCCATTGGCGGCAGTTCGGCGGGTGTGATTGTGGACAACAAAATCATGGTGGCGTCGCTGTTCCGCGCCGTGCCGACGGAAAAATTTGACGCCGCCAAGAACATTTTTCTACGCCTCCGTGACGAATGGAAGGTGCCGCTGGAAGTAGCCAACGACGGCGACGTGACTGCGCTGGCCGGAGCGATGTCGCTCAAGACCAACGGAATGTTGGGCATTGCGATGGGTTCGAGCGAAGCCGCCGGTTACATCAATGCCAAAGGGGGCATGACCGGCTGGTTGACCGAACTGGCCTTTGCCCCGGTGGATTATAATCCGAAAGCTGCTGCCGATGAATGGTCGGGCGACCGGGGTGTTGGTGCGCTTTATTTTTCGCAGCAGGCGGTCAACAAGCTCTTGCCCGCGGCCAAAATCGAGTTGCCGAAGGAAATGGGCCTGCCTGAGCGACTCAAGGAAGTCCAAAACCTCATGGCCAAGGGAGATGCACGGGCGGCCAAAATCTACGAGACCATCGGGGTATATTTTGGCTACACAATTCCGCACTACGCCGACTTTTACGATTTTGAACACCTGCTCATCCTCGGTCGCCTCACGACCGGCAAGGGGGGAGACATCATTCTCGCCAAGGCGCGCGAAGTGTTGAAGGCGGAATTTCCAGAACTGGCAGACAAAATCCAATTGCATGTTCCCGACGAAAAAAGCCGCCGGGTCGGCCAGGCCGTGGCCGCGGCGAGCCTGCCGGCGATCAAAAAATAAATGGCCGCCATGACGAAGAAAATCGTTCCCATTCAACCACCACTTGCCATCGGTCCCGAATTGCGAGCGTTTGATCCGGACGACCTTGCGGATGCGCGCTTGGCATTCGATCCGGCAACGCCAGTGTCATCGCAACAAGGCTGGCTGGCGAAACCCGATCCTGATTTTGCCCCGATGACCGTCCGTTCCGGCTGGCGCCGCGACGAATTATTTGTGTTTGCGGAATTGACCGATGCAGACATCTTTACGGGGGCAACGGCGCACAATCAACGTCTGTGGGAGCTTGGTGACACCTTCGAAATCTTCCTGCGATTAGCCGGGCAGGAGTCATATCTCGAGCTTCAAGTAGCGCCGAACAATCGCCGGCTGCAATTGCGTTATCCGAACCCGGAGGCAGTTGAGCGCGCGCGCACACTCGGTTCGGTAGAGGATTTTATGACTCAAGAAAGAATATTCCGCGCTCGCACCTGGGTGCGCTTAAAGGAGGCAAAATGGTTTGTGCTGGCTCAAATACCAGTTTGCTCGGTGTGCGGGAAAACACGGTTGCTGCCCCGTTTGGAATGGCGGTTCTCATTCAGCCGCTATGACTACACGCGCGGGCGAATCGATCCGGTGATTTCCTCGACCTCTCCCCATGTGAAGGCGGATTTCCACCGTCAGCAGGAGTGGGGCATTTTGCGGCTTGCTTCTGCGACGCATAATAACCAAAAATCAAAAATACCCTATGAAGCTCCATAATTCCACGACTGAGATTTTTGTGCCGGACGGATTGCCGGTTGCCCGGGCGCTCAAACGCATCACGCACCTGGGCATCGGAGCCCATCAGGATGATTTGGAGTTCATGGCGTTCCAAGGCATCCTGGAATGTTATGCCGGCGATGAAAAGTGGTTCGGCGGCGTCACCTGCACCAACGGCTCCGGCAGCGCGCGGACTGGCGCTTATGAACAATTCACCGACGCGCAGATGATGGCGGTGCGGCGGCGCGAGCAAAACGCAGCGGCAGTGGTCGGCCGTTACGGCGTGATGATTCAACTGGATTATCCGAGCAGCGAGATCAAATCCGCGACGGGCACGGCGCTCAAAAGCGATTTGAAGAACATTCTCACCGCCACCCGGCCGCAGATCGTTTACACGCACAATCCGGCGGACAAGCATGACACGCACGTCGGCGTGGTCATCGCGGCGTTGCAGGCGATGCGCGAGCTGCCACGCGGCCAGCGTCCGAAACGCGTCATTGGCTGCGAAGTGTGGCGCAATCTGGACTGGCTGCCGGACGCGGGAAAAGTGTTGATGGACGTGAGTGGCCACGACCATCTGGCGGCGGCGCTGAACGGGATTTTCGATTCCCAGATCGCCGGCGGCAAACGCTACGACCTCGCCACATCGGGCCGGCGCGCCGCGAACGCGACGTTCTTCGAATCGCACGCGACGGACAAAACCAACCAACTCATTTTCGGCATGGATTTGACGCCGTTGGTTCAGGATGAAGCACTGGACATTGCAGAGTTTGTCTGCGGGTTCATTGACCAACTCAAGCACGACGTGAGGACAAAATTAAACAAGCGACTTGGAAGAATTTGATTTATCGAAGTCATCATCCAACCCGCGGTCAAAGCGGCAACCGGCTTTGTTCTGCGCCAGGAAATCGTTGATGGCCTCGACCCGGCCATAGACGACCGCGTCGGGAGTTTCGGAGAGTTGCCGTGAAGTTCTGCTTGGCAAGCGCGGATTTAGCGGATTAGCTGGTCGCCGTGAGCATTGCTACCAGGACCGGGGACGGCGGCACAACAGCACTCATGTATGGCCGCCCCGTCTCCAAATCGCATCCTCGTGTTGAAGCTTTCGGCACGGTGGATGAACTCAACGCCGCGCTCGGTCTGGCGCGCGCGATGGCAGAACATGATTTCGTCCGGGAGAATCTGCTCACGATTCAGAAGGACCTTGTCGTATTGATGGGCGAGTTGTGCGTTCCGCTGGAAGATCTGGAGCGCTACGTCAAAGATGGTTACTCGCTCGTCACACCGGGCATGACTGCAAAACTGGACGCGCTCGTCCATGAAATTGAAGCGCAAAACATCAGCTTCAAAGGGTGGGCGACGCCGGGCGCGACGAAAAATTCCGCCACGTTGGACGTGGCGCGGACGGTTTGCCGTCGCGCGGAGCGGTGCCTGTGTGCGTTGAAGGAATCCGGCGAATTAAAAAACGGCGAGATAATTATTTATCTCAACCGTTTGAGCGATTTGCTGTGGCTGTTTGCGCGTTGGGTGGAGACGAAGGCGGGCCTGGCAAAAACATAAGCCGGATGCCGGCGGATTTTAACTTCGGCCGGCTGCGGGAACGGTTTTCAAGTTTTACCGGGGTGTGCCGCCGCCGCGGTTCCTGTCGCCCATTAATTTTTAGCGGCGGTTTGTGCGGCGGCAAGTTCGGCTTTGGCTTCGGCAAAATCTTTCTGAAACGTATCGCTCTCCTTCATTTGTCGCACAATGGCTTGGGCCAGTACGCGTCCGGCGTAGATATCCGTTGGATAATGCCGGGCAATTTCGACGCGGTGCCAGCCAATGGTGCGGGCTTCGGCAATGATGGCGTCGTGCTGGTCGGGAAAAAGATCGGCCAGCACCAGCGCCAGGACCATGGATTCGGTGGCATGTCCGCTGGGATAGCTGAAACTTTTTTCCAATTTGCCGGAGGCGAGGCTCGGATCGAGGACATACGGGCGCGGGCGTTTGTAGAAATCCTTGGCATGGTCGGTCACGGCCTCGGCGTCCTTTTGCACGCCGTGGAAGAAAGCTTCAGTCTTCGGGAATTTGCCGGGCACCAAAAACGGGCCGATGGCCGGGGTGAAATTAAAGATGTCGAATTTCTTTTCCGTAAAGGCGATGGCCACGTCGTTGCCGGGGGCGGCGCGGCAAACAGTGTGGACCTCCGTCATGTCGGCGGCTTGTTCCGGTGAATCGAGGGGTGGCGGCGGTGCCAGCAAGGCAATGGCGTTGGGTTTGCCGTCGGCGAGATAGTGAAGGTGGTTTAATTGAACCGGCTGGCTCGGTTGAGCCATCTGGTCGTCGGCGCGCAGGGACGGAGTGATGATGGCCAAGAACAGCAGTTGGGCCAGACTGGCGGAGCGGAAAAGCGGAGATGATTTGATGGAAAGTTTCATTTGTGTTCAAAGCGAGAGGATTTGTTTGGCAATCAAGGCACAGCGTGACCATCGTAAGACCAGTTGATGTCGGAGAGTCCCGGATCGCCGGGCTTGAGGCCGTTGTTGCCGTTGATGGGCGTGACAACGTAGTCGTATTTATACCAGGCAGAATGGCCATCCAGGAATGCGATGTCCGCACCGGCGGAATGACGGGAGGAAAAGCGGGTGGTATAGCACTGCGGCGTGCAGATGACTTTCTGGTAGGTGGTTCCCGGCGCGGCGTATGGCGTTTCGGCCATGATGGTGCGGACTTCGGAGAAGACCACAAACGCAGAAGAATGGCGTATCATGGACGTTTTTAACAAGGCATTGGTGGCGAGGCCGTCCGTTCCCTTGGAATTCATTCCGTAATTGAATGGCACATAAATGGTGTTTCCCTGTCTTGTTGGGTCAACCCCTTCGGCGTCTGCGGTGGGGCAATGATAAATTGACTTGTTGTCATTGAAATTTGCCGGGCCGTTCGCAATCGTGGCGTATTGCCATAACGGCATGCTGCCCACATACGACGGCAGGGCGTTGAACCAGGCATCGCGACCGTAGCTTGTGCCGTTTTGCCGGTTCATGAACTCAACGCCGGTCAGATCGGCCCAGGTCGGAGTATCTTCGTTGTAGGTAGGACCAGTTCCCGGTGTGCCATTCGGGATTTTAGTGTCCGGCAAAACATCACTGCTGTCGTCCACATACAGGTTCTGGGCCGAGGACCATTGTTTGAGGTTGTTCAAAGAGGTAACGCGGTAGGCCTTTTCCCTGGCCGCAGCCAGGGCTGGCAGCAACAGTGCCGCGAGAACGGCAATGATGGCAATCACCACCAGCAGTTCAATCAGAGTAAATCCAACCTCGCCCTGTCCCCGTTGATTTTTTGAGTTCATGATTTTTGGTTTTTCATCCCGCTTGATGTTCCATTGATGGTTTGAATCCTCAACATTCCGGCGGATTATGAAAACGCCACGTTACAAACAAGTGCAGAAAATGTGACAATCGGGTGACGTATTAGGCGGGTGGGGAGGCCTTTGGTCGAAGTCACAAAATCGTCACCAGAAAGCCATACGGTTGTGACGCAGCTTTTATTTACTCACCGTGAAATTTAGGCGGCCTTGTTATCACAATTAAAAATCAAAAAATGAAAAAACTAATTATTACACTCGGAATGGCGGCGGCAGTGGTCATCGGCAGCCAGGCGCAAACCGCCTTCACCCCCGGCAGGCTGGCGGTGTTGCGGATAGGCAACGGTCTGCCGGACACCGGCAATACGAATGAAGCTTCAGATTGGAATTTCAAACAGAACATGGATTTCATTGATGAATTTAATCCGAATGTTACGGGTCCCACCGCGCCGACCTATACGATGGCATTCCCCACCAACGGGGCAAATTCCCTGTGGAATAATGGCAATGCCGGCAGCGAAGCCGACAGCATGGGTCGTTCGGCGGATCGCAGCATTCTGACTTATTCCGCCTATACGGGTGACATACTTTCAATACCAGGAACGCCGTCTGCTCTAGCCTTACCATCGCATCATTTCCGTGATTGATGCCTTTGGCAATAATAAAGCCGCCTACATTGGCGACAACTGGTATGGCATCGCCACCGGAAAAACCAATCCCCGAGGTGTGGTGAGCGATGGCACCAATAATTTCTGGGGTTCCGGCAATAATGGTGGAACTTTGTATTATAATCCGGGTGCCAATGATGGGCAGCCCGTCGAAATTCAGGACTTTACGCCTACGCGCGCAGTCAAAATCATCAACGGCTCGGTTTACACGACCATCACCGGCAAGGATTCCCTCAACGCCTATCCCTGCGGAATCTACGACTTCGTTGATTTTGACAACAACCCTGATCCCATGCCGATGGCGTTTGCCGGCTTTCATTTGGTGGTTCCAGCCGCTACCAAATATACCAATATCTCCGGCTTTTTCATGAATGATCAAGGGACCATTGCCTACATGGCCGACCAGGTTTGGGGTATTCAAAAATATGTCAAATCGGGTGGCACCTGGCAGTTTCTCTGTAATTTCAATGTCCAAGGATATGAACAATTCAAAGGCTACAACGGTCTGTTTGTTACCAACGACGTGAAAAACAGCATCGGTGGCGCATGGGATGTGGTGGCGGATTTTAGCGGCACCAATCCGGTCATTTATGCGACCACTTGCGATTTCTCGTTTTACTCCGGCAATTTCAATTCAAACCGCGTTGTTCGCATAGTGGACACCAACACTACATTTTCTCCAGTGGACATCACTAATTTTACAGTCATCGCTCAAGCCTATGGGACAAACGTCGGTTTCCGGGCCATTGAATTCACCCCTGACTTGCGACCAATAATCAGTTCCGTGTCAGATGACCAATCAGTGGTTGCCGGCACCCCGGTTTCATTCAGCGTGACCGCCTCGGAAAGTGGAACGGCGGCATCCTATTCTCCGATTAGTTATCAGTGGCTCAAAAATGGCACGATTGTTCTCCTGGGACAGACAAGTTCCACCCTTACACTCAATTCACCGGCTTTGACTGACAGTGGCAGCACCTATCAGTGTATTGTTACCAATCAATTTGGCTCCGTGACCAGCACTCCGCCCATAAACCTTACGGTGACGGCCACCAGTGTTTCTCCGACCGTCTCGGGTGGCGTGCAAAATCTGACCAATGCCATCGGCGACAATGTGAACATCACCGTCAAAGCCGCCGGGACAACGCCTTTGAGCTATCAGTGGTATGTCGGTGGACAGCCACTCAGCGACGCAAATGAGTTCAGTGGCACGGCTACCAAAACTCTTTCGATCAGCGATGCGCAGATTGGCGTTGATAATACCAATTATTATTGTGTTGTGACTAACATAGCTGGTCTGACCTCGAATCTCATAGCCAATCTGACGCTGGTTTACACTCCGCCGGTGTTTTCGTCCGTGCCGGGATCAACGATTGTTTTGTCAAATACTGCCGCTACGTTTAGCTGCACCGTTTTTGGCCCCTCACCGCAATTTCAGTGGTTCACATCCAATAAAGTGGCCATCGCGAGTGCCAACTCGTCCACCCTACAGATCAACCCTGCCGTCACCAATCAAGGTTATTACGTCACAGTTACCAATCTTGGCGGGGCGATTACGAGTGCGGTTGCCACCGTTACGGTGATCGCACCGCCGCCGCATTCGTTTGTAAATTACACGAACGCCGGACAAATCTACGTTCAAAATTTTGATTCGCTCCCGGTAATCACCAACGCCACGGTGAATACTGCCAATCCTGTCACCTTCCTTCAGGTTGGCAACAGTCAGGTTGGCGGTGGCAGCGTGACCTATTCCGTGGACAATCCGTTTGATTTCACCTATCCGGTTCTCAGCAGCGGTGGCGTTGGCGGGCTTGGCCTGACCAATACCATGATAGGCTGGTATGGCTGGGGTTCAGTAGCCTCAAAACTGGGTGCGCATCAAGGCGACCAAAGCACGGGCGGCATTATTGATTACGGCACGCTTTCAACCAACGTCAACATTGGTGAAACCAACCGTGCGCTCGGCGTCCAGTCCACCAGCACGACCGGCAACAGCGCGTTCGGTTTGAAATTGATCAACAACAGCACCAATGCGCTGTCATATATCACGCTGCAGTTCATCGGCGAATTGTGGCGCAACCAGCCGAATGTCAACACTCTCGAATTCGGTTACTACATTGACACCGATACGAACGATGCCTTCGCGCCGGCGAACGCGCTGGCAAATCTGGTTCCCAATCTGTTTGTGAGCTTCGCTCCGAGTGGATCGTTGACGACGGTTGACGGTTCGCAGAGCATCAATCAGATCAGTCTTGCCGTGACCAACTTCAACATTGGAAGTTGGCCGACCAACACGGCTCTGTGGCTCGTCTGGCAGCAGACCAACAGTGCCGGCAGCGCTCAAGGATTGGCGATTGACAACTTGAACTTCAGCGCCGCGAGTGTCCTTCCTCCAACCGTAATTACCCCGCTTAACATCACTGCCGGTTCGATGCACATCACCGGTTCAGGCGCATCTGCCACGGCGCAATTCACCTTCACCAACGCACCCGGCTTGAGCTTCTCGATTCTGGCCACGAACAATATCACCGCGGCGATAGCCAACTGGCCGGTCATCGGGACAGCAGTCGAAAATCCGGCGGGCTCCGGCAATTATCAATTCACCGATCCGAACCCGGCGACCAATTCAACGCGCTTCTACATCTTGCGCCAGCCGTAACAAGTTGAGGTTGGAAATTTGAATCACAAGGCAGGGCGGGCAAAAGCCCGCCCTGCTTCGTTATCGCTGTAACCGCCCTGAATCGGCAAAATCCACATTCCGACCTTGGTAGCGAAGGGCTAAGAACGTTACGCCTGCCTTGTGAATAACATCAGGTTTAGTTACTTATGCCCGCAGACAGTGAACACGGCAAATATCTCATTGCCAATGCGTTTGAAAGATTTGATTTGAAGCGGCGTGGCTTTGGCCAGCAGACGGAAACCGCTGCCGTCGGCGATGGTTGGCGCCTCGCGGCCGCCAAAAATTTTCGGGCAAATTGTCAAATGCAACTCATCTACCAGACCGGCTTGGAATAAAGCTGCATTCAATTCACCGCCACCTTCACAGATCAGGCGTTTGACGCCCCGGTTCCCGCGCAACCAGCAGAGTGCCGCGCGAAGATTGATTTTTTGTCTTCCGAAAACCTTCACTTCATCTGCGACGGCCCGCAGTTGGCGCAGCCTTGCCGGTGACGCGCGCCTCGTGGTAAACACGATGATAGGCGAGAAACGATGTCTGAAAACCTCCGCCTGCGGATTGACCAAACCGCTGCCGCTCACGACGACGCGCAAATTGTGCTCAGCCAACCCCCTTTTTAAACGCAATCGCCTGAATTTGGCCGGTCCCGGCCCCAGGTTGATTGGAGCCGAAGCCACCGTTCGCGCGCCGGCCATGACGGCGTCCGCCGTGGCGCGCAATTCCAGCAGATGCTCGTGGTCACGCGCGCTGCCGAAGGACGAAACCGCCCGGTTCGCCGTCGCAATTTTACCGTCCGCCGTCATCGCCATGTTCACAAGCACGAACGGCAACTTTGAACTTTGAACCTTAAACTTTGAACTCATAACAACAGCATCGCGTCGCCATAGCTGTAGAAGCGGTAACGTTCCCGGATCGCTTCGGTGTAGGCCGCCAAAATCATTTCACGTCCGCGTGTTTCACCCGGCGCGGCGAACGCGCTCGCGAGCATTAACAGCGTGGAGCAGGGGAGATGAAAGTTGGTCAGCAGCGCGTCCACGACTTGAAACTGGAATGGCGGATGTATGAAAATGCGCGTTTTTCCTGCATTTTCAAGCAATTTTTCCGCTGTTCTGCGCAGCGATGCTTTCAAGCACACGCACCGTCGTCGTGCCAACGGCCATCACGCGCCGCCCCGAACTTTTGGCTTCGTTTACGATGCGCACCGTTTCTTTACCGACCTCAAATCGTTCTTCGTGCATTTTGTGTGCGGCAAGGGTTTCGGTTTTCACCGGCAGAAAGGTGCCGGGACCGACGTGCAGCGTGACGAAGCAAACCTGTACACCGCGCCCGCGGATTTGCCCCAGTAATTCCGCGGTGAAATGCAGTCCCGCTGTCGGCGCGGCGGCCGAGCCGCCAATTTCGGCAAAGACCGTCTGGTACCGCTCCCGGTCCTCCAACAGCTCGTGGTCGCGATGAATGTAGGGTGGCAACGGGGTTTCCCCGAGCCGTCCGAGCTGGTCGCGGATGTCCGGCGTGCCGGAAAATTTCAACCGCCGGTGACCTTCGTCATTTGTTTCAACGACGTCAGCCCAGACGCCGGCCGGATTTCCCTTTGGGTCATGCAGGCCAATTTGCACGCCGACCTGCGCGCGCTTGGCCGGTCGTAGCATTGCCCACCAGTCGTTTGTGGCGTTTTCTTCGACCAGCAGGATTTCGAGCCGGCCGCCGGTGCGGGCGATTGCGCCACGCAGGCGTGCGGGGATGACGCGCGAATTGTTCATGACCAGCACGTCACCGGCACGAATAAATTCCAGCAAATCGCGGAATCGGCGATGTTCAATATGCCCGTCATTGCGGTTCAAAACCAAAAGCCGCGAATCATCTCGCCGGGGCGCGGGATGTTGTGCGATCAATTCCAGTGGCAGTATGAATTCGAAATCGGCGGTTCGCATCCCGCTGAGTTTCAAGTTTCACGTTTTAAGTTGCAAGTTGTCAGACAATGAGATTTAAAATCCAGCCTTTTGGCCCGGATTTTTGGGTTGTGAATAACTCCTGAATAATTCGCCAAAAAAATGCAATTTTTTTGTTGACGTAGTGGGTTAAAGTGGGTAGAAATGGGGCGTCGTGGGGAGAAAGGCCGTTCGCTGTTCCCACGGTGAACAAATGGGCAGTACGACAAGCAAAGAACCGACTTACTACAATTCACGCTTTCGGCATGGCGTGGATGAGAAGCGGCGCGTGCAAATCCCGGCCAAATGGCTGCCGCAAAAGGCGGATTTGGAACTGACGCTGATCCTCTGGCCGCGCGAAGGCGTCGGGCCGTGTGTGCGGGTGCTGCCGCCGACGCAGATGGCGAAACTGATGCAATCCATTGACGAGATGCCAAACAGCGACCCCAAAAAAGTGGTTTTGAAACGCATTATCGGAAGCGGTTCGGCGCAGGCCACCGTGGACAAGGCCGGACGGATTTGTCTGCCGGAGGAAATGGCCCGCGAGGCGGGACTCAAGAACGAAGCGATGTTGATCGGGTTGCTCGACCGGTTTGAGATTTGGAATCCCGAACGTTACGAAAAGGTTCAGGCCGCCGACACCGCGTTGGCGCCGGACGCCTTCAGACTGATGGAATAATTATGAAACTTGGAACATTGCTGGCTGCCGGAAAAAGTTTGGCGCTCGGTCGCCGGGGAGAAAGTCCGTATCGCGCCGACAAACAGATTTATCTGCCTAAATTTGGTTCGCCGAAGAATCCATTTGCGTCTGCGAACCAACCCGGAGGGGCAACCCCGCCGGAAGAAGCCGCCGCGGCGCCGGTCAAAACACCAATCACCGTCGTTGCAGCCAAAACCCAAAAGCTGCCGACGTTTTCTCCGGCGCCGCAGGCGGTTAACAACCGGTCGGCGGCCGTTCAACAACCGGCCGGGCCGGTTCAGAAACCAGGCCGTTCGCTGAAATGGATGAGCCGGTTGAACCCGTTTGCGTCGGAATCCGCGCTCCCGGCGACAAGGGGGAAGAATGCGAAAATCGCCGTGCAAGCGGAACTTTCTTTGGACGCGGTAAAAGTTTTGCGGAACGACCTCAGCGATGTGGACGTTGAGGTTGTTCCGCTCAAATCCCGTCCGCCGGGCAACACGGGGGAGCCGGGTCCGGGACCGGCTAAAAACACGTGGGGGCTGTTGGGTGAGCGGTTTTTGAAGATGAAAGCGGGTTGAACACGCGAAAAACCCATGTTCAGTGCCAGATTTCGTTCACAAACCGGTGATGGTGGCGGAGGTGCTGGACGCACTGAAGCCCCGGCCGGGCGGGCGATACGCCGACGGGACCATCGGTGGGGCTGGACACGCGGCAATTATCCTGGCCGTGAGTTCGCCGACTGGATGGCTGTTTGGATGCGATCGCGATGGCGACGCGGTTGAAGCGGCGCGTGCGCGGCTGGCGGAGTTCGCCGGACGATTTGAAATCCGCCACGGCAATTTTGCGGAATTGGCCGGGTGGATCCCGGCGGCGGGTTGCGACGGTGTGCTGCTGGATTTGGGCGTGAGTTCACCGCAACTGGATTGCGCCGAACGCGGATTCAGTTTCCAGCACGACGGGCCGCTGGATATGCGGATGGACACACGGCAATTGCTGAAGGCGGCCGATTTGGTCAATGGCGCGAGCGCCGAAGAACTGGCGAAAATGTTCAAGGAACTGGGCGGCGAACGGGACGCGCGGCGGTTTGCGAACACGATGGTTTACGACCGGGTGAGCCAGAAGTTTGAAACGACGCGGCAACTGGCGGAATTGATTGAGAAAATTTCACCGCGCCGCGGGAAAAAGGCGCATCCGGCGACAAAAGTTTTTCAGGCGTTGCGAATCGCGGTGAATGACGAGCTTGGCTCTTTGAAACGGGGATTGGACGCGGCGGTGAAAACGTTGAAGCCCGGCGGACGGCTGGCGGTCATCACGTTTCATTCGCTGGAAGACCGGGTGGTGAAAGATTTCGGCCGCGCGCGGTCGCGGGATTACACGTTCGCGGGAGGAGTGGACGTTCCGGAGTTGCGCGAACCGCGCGTGCCGGAGTTGAAATGGGTGACGCGCAAGGCCATCAAGCCGGGGGCGGCGGAAATTGCGGAAAATCCGCGCAGCCGCAGCGCGCAATTACGGGTGATGGAGAAAATTTAAGCGATGAAAAATCGAAGAAGTCAGTCAGCGGTGATCCGATTTGGAGCGGCGTTAAAGGCGTCTTTTCTGTGCCTGTTGATTGCAGGTTCGGCGGTCGGTTACGTCTGGCAAAAAAGCCAGATCTACCAGCTGAGCCAGCAAATCCGGCAGCAGGAGACCCGCCTGGCGCAGGTGAAGGACACGAATCAAAAGCTCGGCGACCAACTGGCGATGCTGCGTTCGCCAACCATGTTGGACAAGCGCGCGCGGGAATTGAATCTCGGGCTGGGACCTGCGCAACCATCGCAAATCTGGCGGCTGCCCGAACCTCCGCCGGTGTCGTCAGTGGATCCGGACGCAGCGCAACGACTGGCCGTGCGTCAAACCGACGCGATGACTCAATAACGTGTGAAAATTTGGCCGCCGCCCGTGACGCCGTCGGGTGAGGAACCGATCGCCGCGGGCGGCCGGCCGTTTTGGAAATGAGCAACAAACTGCAACTGCGACGCGTGTTGCTGCTGCTGCTGCTACTGGGCGCGGCGTTCACCGGGCTGGGTTATCGGCTCGTGGACTTGCAGGTGTTGCGACATGATGAATTGGCCCAAATGGCGGAGTTGAACACAGAGCATGACTTTTTCAAGCCGCCGCGACGGGGCAACATTCTGGACGTGAACGGCAACCTGTTGGCCACGAGCATTTCCGTGAAAACGATTTGTGCCAATCCATCGTTGATTGGCAACCAGCAGGCGGTAGTCGCGCACGCGCTCGCGCCGTTGCTGGGCATGAGCGAGGGCAGTCTCTGTCAACGGCTGGTTCCCCGGGTCTGGAAAAATGAAAAAGGCGAGACTGTCACCAACGGTCTTTATTATGTCCGTCTCCAAAAAAACGTCCCGGATGAGACCTGGCAGAAGATTCAAATGACGATGACCAATCTTTCGTTTGGTGTGGATGAAAGCAAACTGTCCAGAACCAACCGCGTGTTTTTCCGCAACCTGCGTCAGGGCGCAATTTTCGCCGAGGCAGACCAGTTGCGCGTTTATCCCAACGGCCCGCTGGCGGCCCACGTGCTCGGGTTCGTGGGTTCGGATGAGGTGACGTTGGGCGGTACCCGCATCTCGCAGCTTTCAGGTCGCGACGGCATCGAATGGGATTTGAATTCCAAGTTGAGCGGTGTGGCGGGCTGGCGCGTGACGGAGACGGACCGGCAGAAGCGGGAACTGGTTGCTTTGCGCGATCAGGACGTGCAGGCACGCGATGGCCTCAATGTCGTGCTCACCCTGGATTCGGCCATTCAGCATATTGTCGAAACCGCGCTGGCCGACGCCATGCAGAAGCACACACCCATCAGCATTACCGGCATCGTCATGCGTCCGCGCACGGGCGAAATCCTGGCGATGGCGACACTGCCGGATTTTGATCCGAATAATCCCGGCGCCGCGCCCGTCGACGCGCGCCGCGACCGCGTCATCTGCGATATGATGGAACCGGGTTCGACGTTCAAGATTGTGGTGGTGTCGGGCGCGTTGAATGATGGCGTGGTGCATTTGGGCGACACGTTTGATTGTGAAGAAGGTCATTTCGCTTATGCGGGGCGGGTTTTGCATGACCACGAGCCGTTTGGGATTCTTACCACCAAGGGCATTATCACAAAGTCGTCGAACATCGGCGCGGCCAAAATCGGCATCCGCCTCGGCGAAAATCGGCTCTACGATTATGCGACTGAATACGGGTTTGGCCAGCTTACCGGCATTCTGTTGCCGGGTGAAGTCAACGGGATTTTGCATCCGGTAAAAAAATGGAGCAAGGTTTCCATCGCGCAAATACCGATGGGGCAGGGCGTGGCGGTAACACGGCTGCAAATGCTCATGGCCATGTGCGCTATTGCGAACGGCGGCTGGCTCATGCGGCCGATGCTCGTGAACCGCCTTGAAGACCAGAACGGAGACGTGTTGCAACCGTACACGCCGCAACGCGTGCGACAGGTCATCAACGACGCCACGGACAAATTGATGATCGAGGCGCTTAAAACGGTCGTTTCGCCGGATGGCACCGCGCCGGGCGCGGCGATGAAGGATTACACCGTGGCCGGCAAGACCGGCACAGCCCAAAAAGTCGGGCCGGACGGCTATGAACGGGGCAAATACTTTGCGTCGTTCATCGGATTTTTCCCGGCGGACGACCCGCAACTCTGCATTTCCGTTGTCATGGACGAGCCGAAGGAAGGCTACTACGGCGGTCAGGTTTGCGGTCCGGTGTTCCGGGAAATTGCCGAGCGCTGCGCCAGTTATTTGAACATTCCGCCGGACAAGACCTCGGGGCTGACCAATTCGCCGCCGCTCGTGGCCGCGGGAGGCCCGCGAAGGCCGGCCAATTTACAGGCCCCGTGACGTAACGGGATATTTGCCGTGGAACCACGTTCTTTGAAATTTATTGCCGAAGCCTGCGCCGCCAAACTCGAGCGCGGCTCCGGCAACACACTCGTTCAGCGCGCATGCACCGATTCGCGTCAGGCGCAGGGCGGCGACCTGTTTTTCGCCATTAAAGGCGAACATTTCGACGGCCACGACTTTCTGACTGAAGTCGCGGGCAAAGGCGTTGTGGCCGTCGTCGTGGCACGGAAAAAAGTTCCCGCGCCCCTGCCGGAATGCGCCTTGCTCGCGGTGGACGACCCGCGCGCGGCGCTCGGAAGATTCGCCGCGGCTTACCGGCGCGAATTTGATTTGCCGGTTGTTTGTGTCGGCGGCTCGAATGGCAAGACGACGGTGAAGGAATTAATCGCTTCGGCGCTCCGGCAAAAACTGGCGACGTTGTGGAGCGAGGCGAGTTTCAACAACGACATCGGCGTGCCGCTGACGTTGTTGCGACTGGAAAAATCGCACCAGGCGGCCGTGCTCGAAGCGGGCACGAACCACCCGGGCGAACTCGCGCCGCTTGTGAAAATGATTCAGCCGAAATATGGGGTGATCACAAACATCGGGCGGGAGCATCTGGAATTTTTTGGCGACGTTGCGGGCGTCGCGGAGGAAGAAGGCCGGCTCGCGGAACTTTTGCCGGCGGACGGCAGGCTCTTTGTCAACGGCGACAACGAATGGACGGAAAAAGTTGTCCGGCGCGCGCGCGCGGGCATCGTGCGCGTTGGCCTCGGCGAACGGAATGACTGGCGGGCGAAGGGAATTCGCCCTGATAAAAATGGCGTGACGTTCCGCGTGGATGCGCCAAAGATGGAATGGAACGGCGAGTACCGGATCAATTTGCTGGGCCGGCATCAGGTGACCAATGCCTTGTTGGCGATGGCGGTCAGTGAGGAACTGGGCCTGGGCCGTCCCGCGGTGCGGGACGGCCTGGCCGGGTGCAAGCCGGCGAAGATGCGGCTGCAGTTTTGGGAAACCGGCGGCGTGCGTGTGCTGGACGACACTTACAACGCCAACGCCGATTCGGCGCTGGCGGCGCTTGAAACGCTTTGCGATCTGCCGTTGCAGGGCCGGCGGGTGGCGGTGCTGGGCGACATGAACGAGCTGGGCGCGCACAGCGAGGCGGCGCATGCGGAAGTGGGACGGCGCGCGGCGGAATTGGGCATCGGACAGTTGTTTGCCGTCGGCAAAATGGCCCCGGTCACGGCGCGCGCGGCGCGCGACGCGGGATTGAATCGCGTGATTGAGTTTGCGGATGTCGAAACGGCGATGGCGGCGGTGAAAAGTTTTTTGAAAACCGGCGACGTGGTTTTGTTGAAGGCGTCGCGAGCGGTGCGTTTGGAACGCATCACCGAGACGTTGAAGGCCGGAAAATCGTGAGCGAAGACGAATGTTTTATTTATTAAGCCAGCAACTGCTCGATTGGTCGAAAGGGACGCCCTGGGCGGACCACTTTTCGGCGTTGCGGTTGTTTCGTTACATCACGGTGCGCAGCGCCGGCGCGGCCATCACGGCGCTGGTGTTGAGCTGGTGGCTGGGGCCAAAGATCATCCACTGGCTCAAGCAACAGAAATTCGGCCAGGATTACGCCGACAAGGCCGAGGCCGCGGGCGGTCTGGCGGCGCGTGTCCTGAGCAAAAAGGGCACGCCGACGATGGGCGGCATTTTGATTGTCGCGGTGTTGTTTTTTTCGACGATGCTATGGGCGCAATTGGACAACAAATTGGTGTTGTTGACCCTGCTCTCGGTAATCGTGCTGGCGGGTTTGGGATTTTACGACGATTACGCCAAAATCATCCAGCAGAGCGGGGGTGGCACTCCGCCGCGGGTGAAATTGTGGGCGCAAATGGCGGTGAGTTTGTTCATCGGCGTGTATTTGTGGGAGACGCCCTCGATCAGCAAGCTCGTCACGGAAATCACGGTGCCGTTTTACAAATATCCGTTGGCGAAACATGCCGCCTGGCTCGGAATTTTAATCGTGGTGCTGGCGATTGTCGGCGCTTCGAATGCCGTGAACCTGACGGATGGTCTCGACGGCCTGGCGATTGGCTGTTCATTGATCGTGGCGTTTGTGTTTCTCGTGTTCACCTACGTGGCGGGCAACATCAAGGCCGCGGCCTATTTGCAGATTCCGTACGTGAACGGCGCGGGCGAATTGACGGTGTTTTGCGCGGCGCTCCTCGGCGCGGGCCTGGGGTTTTTATGGTTCAACTGCCATCCGGCACAGGTGTTCATGGGCGACACGGGATCGCTCGCCATCGGCGGTTCGCTGGGCATTGTCGCGGTGCTGATCCACCAGCCGTTCGTGCTGGTGATTGCGGGCGGCGTGTTCGTGATGGAGGCGGTTTCGGTGCTGCTCCAAACCGGCTGGTTTCGCTTTACGCGGATGCGTTACGGCACGGGCCGGCGGATTTTTTTGATGGCGCCACTGCATCATCACTTCGAGAAAAAGGGCTGGTATGAATCGCAAGTAGTGATGCGCTTTTACATTTTGTGCGTGCTCTTCGCGCTCATCGCGTTGAGCACATTGAAACTGAGATGACGACGGGGCATTTGACCATGTTCGATCCGGCAGACAGACCTGTTTTAAGAATGGTGCCAGCGCGCTTTACCCCTTGCGCGTGCGCGGGCTTGTTGTTAAAACGAACAGCGGCAACGGCTCAGTGCGCGTCAGGCGGAATGTTTTTATTTTCACGCGCAAATTCGGGGTTTGGCCAATTTCAAAACCGCCGCCGGCGTGCCGTGCAAGTCAGGCTCATGAATAAACTGGTTTTAACAAGCCGCGAAGTTTTTAGAGGGAAAATCTCGCGGCCAAAAACTCAACCCAACCTCAATGAAAGGACGCAATCAGCGCCAAGCCGATGAATAATC
Source organism: uncultured Verrucomicrobiae bacterium (assembly GCA_963754775.1). Taxonomy (GTDB): domain Bacteria; phylum Verrucomicrobiota; class Verrucomicrobiia; order Limisphaerales; family UBA11358; genus UBA11358. The sequence continues at coordinate 37,260 of CAVWHM010000003.1, read as the reverse complement.
CCAATCCGTTCGTTCCGCAAGGCTCCCTGTTGGAGGAAAAAAACAAAACCCGCTCCCGCGTGAAACTCGCCGTATTTTGCGTGGTTGCCATCAACGTGCTCGGTTTGACGGCTTTGCTCATGCAAGGCTGCAAACGTGAGCAGACCGAGGCTGAAAACACCCCGCCGCCAGTGGACACCAATGCGCCGCCGGTGGTGGACACCAATTTACCGCCAGCGGTGGCAACGAATCCACCCGTGACACCGCCACCAATGGCTACTCCCACACCGCCGGCGGTCCCGGAAGGGGCAGCGACCGAATACGTCGTGGTCAAAGGCGATACGTTCTCGGGAATCGCCAAGAAGTTCGGTGTCTCGGTCAAGGCCGTTGAGGCGGCGAACCCCGGCGTTGAGCCGACCAAATTGAAACTCGGACAAAAGCTCTCGATTCCTGCTGCGTCCGGCAACACGGCCGCTCCCACGCCAACCGGACTGGCCCCCGCCGGTGCAAGCGGTGGCGAGGGAATCTACACCGTCAAATCCGGTGACAATTTAGGCAAAATTGCCAAGGCTCACGGGATAACCCTCAAGGCAATTGAGTCTGCCAACCCGACCGTGGATCCGAATCATATCAAGGTCGGAGACAAGCTGAAGATTCCGGCGAAGGCTGAAGCCGCAACTCCGGCTCCCGAGCCGGCCCCCGTTTCGACGGCGCCTGCTCCGGCAGCCCCGGCTTCCGCACCCGCGCCGGGCGCGGCACCCCAGCAATGACCGCGGGTTGAACCGCGGCCGGCATTATTTTGAACTGTTGCAATGAAAGTTGCCGTCACAACTTTGGCATTTTGCGTCGCCGCCCTGCTGGCGCTGGGGCTGGTGATGCTCTACAGCTCGAGCATGACGCAAGTGGGTGCGCACTACCTGATGCTGCAGCTGGTCTGGTGCGCGCTCGGCTTAGTCCTCTGTGTGGCGGCGACCGTCCTCGACTATCAATTGCTCAAAAAAATTGCGTGGCCGGTTTTTATTTTCGCCCTGGTGTTGCTCGTGCTGGTGCTGCTGCCCCTGCCGCACGGCATCACCAAAAAAATCAACGGTGCGCACCGATGGTTCATCCTTCCCGGGATGCGTCTGCAACCGTCTGAATTCGCCAAACTCGCTCTCGTCATCATGCTGGCATGGTGCGGCGACCGCTATCAGCGGCAGATGCAAAATTGGAAACGCGGGATCCTTTTTCCGGGAATACTCATCGCGCTGGTGCTCGGCCTGATTTTCGTTGAACCGGATCGGGGTACAACCATTCTTCTGGCCGCGGTCAGCGGTTCGCTGTTGCTCGTTGCCGGCGTCCGCTGGAAACACATCCTCGTTCCGGCCTCGGTCGGCGCGGCTGGGCTCGCGGTATCCATTTTGCATGACCCGATGCGCATGAAGCGCATTTTTAGCTGGTGGGATTTGGAACAACACAAGGACGGTGTCGGCTATCAGGCATATCAGGCGATGATTGCGCTCGGCTCCGGCGGCTGGACCGGGCTTGGCCTCGGCAACGGCCGTCAGAAACTCGGCTTCGTGCCCGAACATCACACCGATTTCATTTTTTCCATCATCGGCGAGGAATTGGGTTTGGTTGCAACGTTGCTCATCGTCGTCGCTTTTGTCGTCGTCGCTATTTGCGGTATTTACATCGCGCTGAACGCCCGCGACCCCTTCGGTTTTTTGCTCGCCACGGGCATCACGTTTTTAATCGGCCTGCAGGCGGCCATCAACATTGGCGTGGTCACCAGCGCGCTGCCGAACAAGGGCCTGCCGTTGCCGTTCATCAGCTACGGCGGTTCAAACCTGCTCGCCATGCTCACGTGTGTCGGCATCTTGTTTAGCGTCGCGCGGCACGCGCGCCCGCGCGGTGCCATTGCTTCCGAACCGGTCGAGACCGATGAATTTTCACCCGTCCGCGCGGCCAAAAACCCTTTCGCCCGGCGAAAGCCCGCTCACGCCACATGACCGAACCCGGAGCCAACACGCCCTTCGTCGCCATCGCCTGCGGCGGGACGGGCGGGCATCTCTTTCCGGGAATTGCTGTCGGCGAGGAATTGAGAAAGCGCGGTTGCAAGGTGCTGTTGCTCCTCTCTTCGAAAGAAATTGATCTGAAAGCCGTGCAATGGCACGCCATGCAATCTGTAAATGGCTTTGTAAAGTGGCACTTGCCGGCAGTGGGGCTGCAAAATCGCAACTACTATTCGTTCGCTTTGAGTTTTTGGAGATCGTTCAAGATGGCGCGAATACTTTTCAAAGCCGAAAGGCCCGACGCCGTGCTGGCCATGGGCGGATTTACCAGCGCACCGCCGGTTCTGGCCGCCAGAAAACTCGGCGCGAAAGCTTTTTTGCACGAATCGAACACGATTCCCGGACGCGCCAACCGTTTTCTCGCACGGTTCGTAGATGAGGCGTTCGTCGGTTTTCCCGAAGCTGCCGCACGACTGAAGGTGCGCAAAGTCACGACCACCGGCACTCCCGTTCGTCCGCAATTTTGGTGGGGTGAGGCTACTGACGAGCCGGCTCACGGGGATCAGCCTTCGCCGGGCTGCGGCGCGACGGGCGCTCGCCCCACCAAAATTGCTCAATGCCGTGCGGCACTTGGACTCGGACCGGATCGTCCGGTCATTCTGGTGACGGGCGGCAGCCAGGGCGCGAGTGGCCTCAATGAAATGATTCTATCCGCCTTGCCGCTGCTCGCTGAAAAGAACTGGCAATGGCTGCACCTGACCGGCGCCAACGATTTTGAAAAGGTGAAAGCCGCTTACGCTGCGCGCGGAATCAGTGCCATCGTGAAACCGTTTCTGGCTGAAATGGATCTGGCGCTGGGCACAGCGACGGCTGCCGTGAGCCGCGCCGGTGCTTCGTCATTGGCGGAACTGGCTGCGATGCGATTGCCGTCGCTGCTCGTGCCATTCCCGGCGGCGGCGGGCAATCACCAATTTTTCAACGCCCGCGCTTTTGAGACGACCGGTGCGGCGAGGTTGCTTGAACAAAAGGACGCCACGCCGGAAAAAGTGGCTGCGCTGTTGCGCGAGTTGATCGAAAATGAAACGGCGCGCACCGGAATGCAAACCGCTTTGGCGCGATGGCACGCCCCCAGGGCCGCGGAACAAATCGCGGAAAACATTTTAAGCGCGTGTTGGAGTTCAAGCTTCAGCTTGCCGGCAAAAGACAGGCTGAAGCCTGGACTCCAACAAACCCGTGGACAAGCCTGCCCGCGCACCAATCCCGTTGAACAACAGAATCTTTTCGCCGCATGAGCACCATTTTGGAACAACCGATGAAAGCCGGAGCACAAATTGCCGACGAACTGGCGGAACGCGTTGTTTCGCGCGCGACGGTCGTTCGCCGCAACGAACCGCTGGCAAAACACACCACGCTCCGCGTCGGCGGGCCGGCGGATGTGTATGTCGAGCCGGCGTCGGAAGAGGATTTGGCGGGAGTCGTGAAATTTTGCAATGGGCACGACGTGCCGTTTTTCGTGATTGGGCGCGGCTCGAATCTGCTCGTGCGCGACGGCGGCTTCCGCGGTGTCATCGTTTGTTTGTCGCAAGCGAATTTCAGCCGCATCGAGGTCGCGGGTGAGCGTTTGGTTTGCGGGGCGGGCGCGAAATTGAAAAATGTCGCGGCCGAGGCCAGACGCCACGGGCTGAGCGGGTTGGAATTTCTTGAAGGCATTCCGGGCAGCGTCGGCGGCGCGTTGCGCATGAACGCGGGGGCAATGGGCGGCGCGACGTTTGAGGTCGTGGAGTCTGTGCGCCTGATGGATTTTGACGGCATTACGCGCGAACTCACACCGAAGGAAATGTCAGTGGAATATCGCGGCTGCGGCGCTTTGAAAAATCACATCGCGCTGGGTGCGGTGTTCAAAGGCCGGCCGGATTCCCAGGAATCCATCGTGCAGCGGATGAGTGCGTTCAGCCGGAAACGCTGGACCACGCAGCCGGCCGCGCCCAGCGCCGGTTGCATGTTCAAAAATCCCGAAACCATACCGGCGGGCAAATTGATTGACGAACTGGGATTGAAAGGCACACGCGTCGGCGGCGCGATGGTTTCCCTGGAACACGGGAATTTTCTTGTGAACGACGGCAGCGCGACGGCGCGCGACGTGTTGGAATTGATCGCGCTGTTGAAACGGCGCGCGAAAGCGGAACGCGGCATCGAATTGCAGACGGAAGTCGAAATCATTGGCGAAGATCGTTGACATTCAAAATGGTTGCGTTATGGTTGCAGTATGATAACGATCACAATCAAAGGTTTGTCGAAGGAAGCGCATCGGGCCTTGAAGAAGCGGGCGTTGACACATGGCCGAAGTTTGAACACGGAAGCCATCGCCGTTTTGGAATCCAGCGTCCGCAGCACGCCGGTGGAGGCTGAAGGAATTATTCAGCGGGCGCGCCAATTCCGTAATTCGCTCAAGTTCAAGGTGACGGCGGCGGATTTGAAGCGATTCAAGGAAGAAGGCCGCGCGTGATTGTCGCGGACAACAGTCTGCTGGTTTATTTCTGGCTGCCAAGCGCTTTTGCCGGGCTGGCGGAAGCGGTGAAGGATCGGGACAAAGTCTGGGCGTCGCCGATTTTGTGGCGCGCGGAGTTTCGGAACGTGCTGGCGGGATACTTGCGGCAAAAGGCGCTGACGGAGGCCGAAGCCAACACCGCATATTTGAACGTGCAGAAAGATTTGGGCGCGAATGAATATTCCGTACCCACGGAACGGATCCTCAAGCTGGTGCTGGCGTCGGATTGCACGGCTTACGACTGCGAATACGTGGCGTTGGCGCAGGATTTGGGCGTGCCGCTGGTGACGGCGGACAGGCAGATTTTGAAGGCGTTTCCGAAAGCTGCTGTCTCAATGGAAAAATTTGTGAAGTGACATGAACTGGAATATAAAAATCATCGGCGAAGAAATCTGATGAACATTGTGCGATTCACATTATGTATTTTTTTGGCGGCATTCGTTTGGGTCGCTGGATGCGCTACGCCAAAGCCCGCTCCAGACCCGCTGGCAGGTTGGAAATCACTAGGTTTTGAATCACCCAATAAAGCAATTACGGATGACTATCAAAATTACATCCAACAGCATAATATGAAAGGTTATGCTGGCCCTATTCAGTTTTTTGAAGACGGGACGGGCCAACGCGCCGTTCAGTTTGAAGCGTTTGAACACAATAAGAATGCTTCTTGGCAGTATGCCCTTATTTATGACAAGGAAAATAAGAGGATTAAGGTAATAAAATACGGGTATAGCAGATATCAGAGCTGAAAAATGGTTCAACAATTAAAAATTGCCGTGATGCTGGGCGGCCCAAGCGCCGAGCGCGAAGTGTCGCTGCGTTCCGGCGCTGGCGTCGTGAAAGCGCTGCGTTCGCTCGGTCATACGGTTTTTGAAATTGATCCCAAAACTCCGGACTGGGTTTTGCCACCGGAGACAGATGTCGTATGCCTCGCACCGCTTCACGGGACTTATGGGGAAGACGGCACGGTGCAGCAGCAGCTTGAAAAAATCGGCGCGCTTTACACCGGCTGCGATGCCGAGGCGAGCCGCATTGCCTTCGACAAGGTGCTGACGAAACAGTGTTGCCTCACCGCGCGGGTGCCCACGGCGAAGTTTTTGGTGGTGAAATCGGAAAAAACGCCCTGGCCGCAGGACTGGCAGCCGCCGCTGGTCGTGAAACCGGTGCGGCAGGGTTCGAGCGTCGGCTTGCAATTCGTTGAACGCATCCAGGACTGGCCAAAGGCCCTGGCCGAAGCGTTGAAATTTGATTCGGAGGTCCTGGTCGAGGAAAAAATCGTCGGACGCGAGACAACCGTCGGTGTTTTGGACGGAAAGGCGCTGCCGGTGGTCGAGGTCCGTCCGAAGGTCGGCAATCTCGACTACAAAAACAAATACACCGCCGGGGCGACGGAGTATTTCTGCCCGGCGGATTTTGACGCGGTGACGACGAAACGGATTCAGGACGCCGCGCTCGGCGCATTCCAGGCGATAGGCGGACGCGATTACGCCCGCGTGGACGTGATGGTGTGCGCGGACGGCTCGCCGGTCGTGCTCGAAGTCAACACTCTGCCGGGCATGACGGAAACGAGTTTGTTGCCAAAAGCGGCGGCGGCGGCGGGAATCAGCTACGAACAACTTTGCCAGCGCATGATTGATCTGGCGTTGGAACGAGAAATGGTCGGGAACATTGAATGCTGACCACCGAACATCGAACGCCGAAAGTTGCAGATGGGCGGGTTATTCGATGTTGGATGTTGGGCGTTGGATGTTCGATGTTCCGCGAAATCTGAAATTCAAAATGTGGTTCAGGCGTGAAAAGAAAAACCGGCGATTGAGCCGCGGTCACGTGCTCGACGTGAAACTGCGTTCGGGCCAGGTGCGCGCGACGCGCACACGGCTGGCGGCGGTGGCGTTCGGCGTCCTCTTCGGCACGGTCTTCGGCCTTTATTTGTTCTGGCGGGCGGGTGAATGGGCGCTCGACCATTTTGTTTATGAAAATCCCGAGTTCGCCATCCGGCACATTGACGTACGGACGGACGGCGTGATTTTGCCGGACCAATTGCGCCGCTGGGCGGGTGTGAAACCCGGTGACAACCTGCTGGCGCTCGACCTGGCGACGGTCAAACGCAATCTCGAACTGGTTTCCATGATTGATTCGGTGTCGGTGGAGCGCGTGCTGCCGCGCACGCTGCGGATTCAGGTGACCGAACGCGAGCCGGTGGCGCAAGTGAACGTGCCCAGCGCGGACGCCGCGGGCAAAATCCAAGTGACCGTGTTCGAACTCGACGCGGACGGTTATGTAATGCAACCGCTGGACCCGCGCCTGTGTGTGATGTCGCTCGCACAGGTGAGCGATCAATTGCCGGTCATCACCGGCTTGAATTTCTCTCAACTGCAGCCGGGCCGCCGCCTGGATTTGCCACAGGTGCAGGCGGCGTTGCAATTGATCACGGCCTTCAACCGTTCGCCGATGGCCGGGCTGGTGGATTTGCAGCGCATTGACGTTTCCGCGCCGGAAGTTTTGGTGGCGACGACGTCGCAGGGCGGCGAAATTACTTTCGGTCTGAAAGATTTTCCCCGACAATTGGGCCGCTGGCGGGAGATTTATGATGTCGGACAAAGTATGAACAAGGCCATCGCTTCGCTCAACCTGGCGGTGCCCAACAATATTCCCGCGCGCTGGATGGAAGGCGGCGCCGTGCCCGGTTCGGCGCCGAAACCGGTCAAACCCGCGCGCCCTATGAAAAACAATGTTTGACACCGCGAACATCATCGTCGGACTTGAAATTGGCACGTCGAAAGTCTGCGCCGTGGTCGGCGAACAGAGCGCCGATCCCGCAAAGGCCGGACTGAACATCATCGGCCTCGGCCAGGCGCGCTCGCGCGGCGTGCGCAAGGGCGAGCTGGTGGACACGCAGCAGGCCGAGGAGGACGTGCGCAACGCGATTGTCGAAGCCGAGCAAATGGCGGACGTGGAAATCCGTAGCGTTTATCTCGGCGTCACCGGCGGACACATCCGCGGCTTCAACAACCGTGGCGTGCATCCGGTGGTCTCCGCCGACCGCGAAATCACGGACGACGATGTGCAGGACGTGATCAAGAACGCGAAGGCGATCAATTTGCCGACGGAAAACAGCGTCGTGCACGCCATTCGCCAGCACTTTTTTGTGGATGGGCAGGATGGCGTGACCAACCCCGTCGGCATGCTGGGTTCGCGCCTCGAAGTGGACATGCACGTCGTTCACGGCAACACGAACCGGCTCCAAAACGCCATCCGCCTCGTCAAGGGCATGCAACTCGAAGTGGATGAGATTGTCTTCAACGGCCTCGCGTCGTCGCTCGCCCTGTTGACGAACGAACAGAAGGAACTCGGTGCGCTGGTCATTGACATCGGCGGCGGCACAACCGACTACGTTGTTTACACCGATGGCGTCATCAAACACACCGGCGTACTCGCGGTCGGCGGCGACCACATCTCCAACGATCTGGCCTACGGCCTGAAAGTCCCGTTGAGCCGCGCGGAGAAACTCAAGCTGGAACACGGCTCGGCGTTGGTGGACGACGCGGCGAAGGGCCAGACCGTCACCATCACCAACGAACTCGGCCTGCCGCTCAAGACCGTCAATATTGAGCATTTGCGCCGCATCATGTCATTGCGGTTGGAGGAAATATTCCAGCTGGTCGCGCAGGATCTGAACCAGCTTGGCCTGCTCGATTATTTGCGCGCAGGCGTTTTTCTGTGCGGCGGCGGGGCGCGCGTGCCGCACCTCGCCAGGCTCGCCGAGCCGATTTTGCAAATGCCCGTCTCGCTCGGCCAAACCGATTCCGTCAGCGGACTCAAATCCGCGCTCGGCCAGCCGGAATTCGTCACCGGCATCGGCCTCGCTAAATTTGGTTCGTTCAAAGCCCGCAAACGCGAAGGCAGACCGTCGCTGGCGCGGGGAATCAAAGGTGCGCTCGGACGTTTTTTGCAACGGCCGTGACTGAAATGACTAATTCCTGAATCCGAATGACTGAAGAATTTCCAATGACTCAATTCCGAAATCGTTCAGCACGCGCCCAATGCCATTGGTTATTTGGATTTTGGCATTTTTTAGTCAATAGGGCTTCGTCATTCGTCATTGGCAATGCGCTGGAAATATGAAAGCCAAAATTCAAGAGGCGACGAAGGTTTCCGAGGTGCCGCGGTCGCGGACGATCAAGATATTCGGCGTCGGCGGCGCGGGCGTGCAGTTGCTCGACACGGTGATGGGCGATGAATTCACGGGCGCGTCATTCGCCGTGATTGACACGGACACGACGTCGCTGGCGGCATCCTCCGCGCCGGTGAAAATTCAGCTGGAGACAAAATTGATGCGCGGGATGGGCACCGGCGGCGATCCCGAACGCGGCCGGGCGCTGGCCGAAGAACAATTTTCCACGCTCAAAACCGCCTGCGAGGGCGCGACGGTCATTTTCATTCTCACCGGTTTGGGCGGCGGCGCCGGCAGCGGTATCAGTTCTGTAATCGCCCGTGCCGCCAAGGAAACCGGCGCGCTCGTGCTCGCGTTCGTCACCTTGCCGTTCGCTTGCGAAGGCAACCGCCGCCAGCAGCAGGCGCAGGAGGGACTCGGCGAACTCAAGGCCGTTGCCGACGGCGTCATCTGCCTGCCGAACCAGAAGACGTTCAAGATGATTGACGAGAATACCAGCGTCCTCGACACGTTCCGCATCACGAGCGGATTGCTTTTGGAAAGTGTCCGCGGTGTGTGGCGTTTGCTCACGCGGCGCGGTTTGATTCAAATTCATTTCGAAGATTTGCGCGCGCTGGTGCACGACCGCCATTCGGAAAGCGTTTTTGCCTCCATCGAAGCCGCTGGGGTGGGGCGTTCGCGCGAGATTGTGGAAAAACTGCTCGCGCACCCGTTGCTGGACGAAGGCCGCGCTCTGGCCGAAGCCGACGCGGTGCTGGTGAGTCTCATGGGGGAAAGGATTTGACGATGTCTGAGGTCAACCGGGTGATGGAACAAATCAGCCGCCAATGCGAACAGGCGCAAATCATCATGGGCGCGGCGGTGGACGAAACGTTGAAGAACCGGCTGTGCGTTACGGTCATCGCAGCGAAAAATGCCGTTGCCAAAACTGAACTTCCCGGCGATGCAACGGAACAAATGATTTCGCGCGGCGCCACGGCGCGAATGGCTGCCCACGCCATGCCGGCGGCGCCGCCGTTCACCATGGAACAACGCGAGCAGTTGGTGTCCCGGCGCGGTGGTCGCGGACGGAAACCGGATTCAAAAATGCTCCAAACGCAGTTGCCACTGGCAATTATCTCCAAAGGCCGGTTCGACAAGAGCGAGCCGACCATTCACAAGGGCGAAGACCTCGACATCCCGACCTACATCCGCCGCGGTGTGGCGTTGAATTGAATCTTTCGAACAGACACCACTGCCCTGCTTAGGTGCTGGAGGGTAGGTTAATGTGCGAGTCAAATAATGAAGAGAAAGGTCCCTTGGGCTTTCGAGGAAGATCACTATCGTCAACTATTTCAACGTCATTATTTTTCGGGATATGGATTCTCACGTTAATGGAAGTAGCGTTGAGCAAGCCAAAGTTTTTCACCCAAATCCGCAGTGGAGCAAACCGAGCGCGAGCTTTGGCGTATTCGCGGATATCTTCGTCAGAAGGGCCGTTATGAATCGTTAGATCCGGCACTGTCGGAATTACGTTTTTGGCCTCAACTGATTTTATGATAGAACCCAAATTTACGGTAGAAACCAAACCTCTAAGTTCTTTCAAACCTTCGCTAAGCGCCGCGACTTCTGCTGCGGAAAACTTTGGTGGTAGAGGGGGTGGAGGCTCAACAAGATTCAGGCACTCAATTGTGACCTCCTTGCCCAAACGCTGATGATTGCTGCTGTCTGCCCATTCTAAATCCAAATTCACCTGTGCGAGACTAATAAATAGAAATCATTTGGATTATGTTTAAAGATGCCACGACAAGAGAAACACTTTGTCTTCACGTTTCAAGATGATTGATTGAAGGAGCGCACATACGTTGCCAGCGCGTCAATCTCTGACGGTGACATTTTTTTCTCAAAGGCGGGCATCACGCTCGGCCCCGTTTTGATCGCTTTGATTATCTCCTGATCCGTGGTGTTGGCCTGAAACTTTGCGTCGGTAAGATTCTGTGCCCCGACGAGCCAGCCGTGGAATGTGTGGGCGCGGCCGTTTTTGCCGTGACAGACCGCGCAATTTTCGATGAACAAGCCGTGGGCATCCACTTTGTCTACCGGATAATTTGCCTGTTGGACAGCCAGGGGACGGGTTGATGCGCAGCCAGAGACCAGGAAAAGAAGTCCCGGAATGATAGTCAGCAGACACAATGCGGCGATTTTGCTTTTCATATTTCGATTCACTTGCTCCATTCTGTTCAATAATTTTTGGTGTACGCGGCGAGCAGATAATTTTTACCGAAGGTGAGCGTCAAAATCCTGTCCGGGTAAGCCGAGCCGGTGGTTTGGCCCACGCCAACGCCCACGCCGCGGGTGTAAAATCCCGTGCCGACGCTGAAACTTGTGCCGCCGTTGCGATGCGTAATCCATTGCGCCACCAGCTTGCCGTCACTGAGTGTCGTCTGTTTGTCCGGCGGACCGAGTTCGGTCACGGCCTGGTCAAAGGTGTAAGTGCCGACGCGGCTGTTCCAATCAATCGGCTTGGTCGTCTTGCAGCCGACCATAAGTGCGGTGGCAAAGGCCAGAATCGCGAGAAACGAAAGTTTTACGGCCAGGTTCATTTTCATGGCCGCAATTTAGCAGAAATCACCCGGTCTGCAAACAGTGCCGGCGGGGACAGCACGCCTCGTTCGTCATCGTTTGTGTCTTGGTGGGGCCGGGCTGCTGCCCGGCCTTCGATAGTGTTGCTGCCGCGCCGCAAGGCTGCGGAGCACCGCACTCGTGTCCAGCTAATTTGCTTCGGAGTTTCACAGGAGCACTAATTTTACAGTGAATTGTGACCGCCCTCCTTGTTATCGACATGGAGTGCCGCCGGGCATTTTGAGGTTTTCCATGTGCAGTGGGACACCGCATTTGTACCTCGCAAGGCTCTTGTGCTTGGGCAATCTGGCACATGCAATCGCCCAGTACTGTTCTGGCACAAATCACCAGCACGTTGTTTCCGGCAGAGTTTAGCCGTTGCGTTGAGTCGTTTCCCACCCGCCGTCCGCCCAGAGGATTGAGTCCCTACGACCAGTTCTTGGCTCTGGTGTTCGGGCAATTAACCTATCGGGAAAGTCTTCGTGATATTGTTTGCTGTCTTCAAGCCAAACAATCCTTGCTCTATCATTTGGGCTTTCGTGGCCACATCTCACGGACTAATTTGGCCTATGCCAACCACCACCGTGACTGGCGTCTGTTTCAGGCCGTCGCCCAAATTCTGATGCGCCGCGCGGCCCGTCTTTATCAGGACGATTGGTCCGATCCCGATTGGCGCCACATCGCCTTTGCCTTGGATTCCTCGATGATTTCACTGAGCTTGGATTTATTTCCCTGGGGATATTATGCCCGTTCGCAGAAGGCGGCCATGAAATTGCATTTGATGCTGTCTTTACAGGGGAATTTGCCCGCTTGGGCAACCCTGACGGAAGCGGATTTTCCGGATATGAAGGTGCTCGATGAAATTCCGGTAGCCCCCGGGGCCTACTATGTCATGGACCGAGGCTACGTGGATTTTCTGCGACTGTTTCGTCTCCACCGGACCGGTGCGTTTTTCGTCGTCCGTAACAGGCGTGATGTAAAACTGCGGGTCCTGAGCCGCCGCCCCGTGGATAAAAGTACCGGTTTGCATTGCGACCAAATGGTTCGCCTGGCCAGCAGATGGTCATGGCCAGCTTATCCGGAAACTTTGAGAAAAATCAGATACCACGATGGCGAAAACCAAGTCACATTGATTTTGCTGACCAACCAGTTTGACGTACCCGCGCTGCTCCTGACCGAGCTCTATCGTAAGCGGTGGCAGGTGGAACTGTTTTTCAAATGGATCAAGCAGCACTTGCGGCTGCGCAGTTTTTACGGACGCAGCCCCAACGCCGTGCGCGCTCAGGTGTGGTCAGCGATCTGTGCTTATCTGATGGTAGCGATTGTCAAAAAACAAATGCAGATCCCCAAAACGCTCAACGAAATCTTGCAGGTTCTGAGCGTCAGCGTCTTTGAACAAGTCCCTCTGGAAGAATTACTTAAAACCAACCAACAAACTCAGAACCTAAACACTGAACGCGAGCAATCCCAAAACTTCCTGCTATTCAGTGATTAATAGCTGGACACGAGTGCGGAGCCCCGCAGCCCTACCACAAATCAACGGCCGCCGCAGGCGCGGCGTCCCTGCCTGCAACTTGCCACCACCCAATCGAGATAGCGTTGGCTTCCGGCGCTCAACGGCAGCACAAGAAATTCCGGGGTATCGTAGGGATGCTTGGCGAGAACCATTTTTTCCAGCGCGGCCAGCTTTGATTTTAGGGTTTTCAAAATCAGCAGCACCTCCGCGCCAGACTCGATTTTTCCCTGCCACCAATAATGCGATTCGATTTTGGGAACGAGATTCGCGCAGGCAATCAAACGCGCCGACAACGCGGCCTTGGCCAGCATGCGCCCGGTTTTCAAATCCGGGGCGGTGACCAGAACGACAGCGAATTTTGTGGCGGATTTCATGGCACGATTTTAGAGTTTGACTTGCTTGCCCGTTCGCGCGGACTTGTGCGCCGCGTCCAGGATTTCCACCACAATCATGTTCACTTCCAGCGAGGCAAGGCCGGTGGGTTTGATTTCGCCGCGCACGACGGCGGCAAGATACGAAAGTGGGTCCGCATTTGCGCCGGTGAGTGGCGGTGGGGTGATTTCAGTTTCGCTGGGCGTTTTCGCGGTTCGCACGCGCAACAAATTTGGTTGCGGCACAAACACGCAGCCGGTTTGCCCGTAAACCTCCATGTCTTTGCGCTCGAACGGCCAGTTCCACGAAGGCTGAAGAATCACTTCAGCTTTGGGGTAAGTCAGCACAATCGTCGCGTCGTCTTCGACTTTTGGATAAACGTCCGGCTTGAGGTGTTGCGCGACGGCAAAAACAGAGATGGGTTTTTGTCCATCCATAAGCCAGGTGGCCAAATCCGCGCCATAACAGCCAAAATCATTGATGGCACCGCCGCCGTTGAGAACCGGGTCGGTCAACCACGCCAGAAAATTGGTCGAGCAGCCGATTTCCTTCGGCCCGCGATGGCCGTCGTGAAAAACGATTCGGCGGATGGCGCCAATTTGATGTTCGTTGTGCACCATCGTGTAGGCGGCCTGATTTCCCGGATACCAGCTCGTTTCATAATTGACGATGATTTGAATGCCGCTCTTTTTTGCCGCGGCCTGGATGGCGCGGGCCTGCTTCATATTCGCCGCCAGCGGTTTCTCCATCATCACATCCACGCCGTGCGCGGCGCACGTTGCCACGACGCGCGCATGATCGAACGTGCTGGTGAATGTCGCCACGGCCTGCACATTCGTTTTGGCAAAGAGCGCTTCGAGGCTGGGGTAGAATAGATTTGGGTTGAGATGAAATCGTCCGGAATAACGCGCAATCAAATCCTGATTCGTCTCCACAATGCCGACCAATTGCACATCCGTCCGCCCGGCGAGGCGCGGAATGAAGCCCATCGCGTGATCGTGAACCAGACCAGCCATTGCGATGCGCACCGGCGGCTGCGCCGGTTGCGCGAGCAAATTGCCGGCAATAAGAATGAATCCAAACAATAGCGGGAGAGACCTTTTCATACACATTTGAACTGGATGTTAAGTTAACAACTTGGCCGAAGCTACGGCGAAGTTTTTGGCGCGTTTCATCCTATTGAAAAACCAAATAACCGCAAAGTCGCCAAGGCGCAATGTGGAATTCAATTCCTGGCGTTATTGCAAAATCAGCAGCCTGAAGAATTCCAGGGCCGAACCTTGATTGCTGATGGTCTGGCTAATGTTCGTCGAATCATCAAATGGACCGTTGGTACTTATATCAGTCCACGTTGACAGGTCGGCGGATGCCTGGAGAATATACGTGACAGGCGGGCTGGCGGGGTAACCCGTGAAAGTAACCACGACGCTGTTCGATAGTGAAGTAATAGACAGGGACTGGACCTGGTCCGATTGATATTCATAAGCACCCATGTCGGGGCCGGCGCCGAAGGGGCGAGCGAATCCGCGCTGATCGGTGGAAGGGAAGTCTGCACTGTCGCCGGAATCAATTGCCGGACTGTCTGGCAGCAAGGCCATGCTCAGGGTCGGACCGCCGTAATTTGCCAACGGACCGAGCAGGGGGTCGGTGAAATTGTAACTCGAACCGCTGAACAATTGCGCAGTTCCATCGGAGCAGATGTTGTAACCGTCATCGGTGATGGTGCCATAGGCGTTGCCGTTGGCGCCGCCATAGGCGATGAGGGAGTTATGCGAGCGCAACGTGCCGTTGGTGTTGGCAATCTGGGTTCCGGCGGCGATGCCGTTCGTGAAATAAAGACCCGCTGGTGAACTGCAGCTATTGCTGGCGATGGTGAGATTCATCGCGCTAAATGTCGCATTGGTATTATTGAAAACGCCACCACCAATCGCATTACCGTTGGTGCCCATCGAAATAGATTGGCCAATACCGCCGCCGCCTGCGGCGGTGTTAAGCGCGATGGTGCAGTTTGTAGCGGCAAATTGTAACGCATTAAAAATCCCGCCGCCCAATCCGCTGAAGCCAGTCGTAGCTTCACCGCTATAACTTTCGACGCCTCCACCTTGAACATAGTTGGAGTAGATCGAGCAGCGATTAAGCACGGCCGAGCCTGAATTATAAATGGCTCCACCGAACCCATTTATCAATCCTGACGCGTGGTAATCTACCGAGCTCCCAGCGATTGTCTGATTTCCAAAGAATGAGCTGTCGTTAACGGTTAGCGTTGCTGTCGAATAAACCGCTCCGCCGAATGCGGAAGCGCCTGAGCCATGATAGCCTGCATCTCCGCCTCTCGCTGTATTCGCAAATAACTGGCTGTAATTAATCGTCACGCTGCCGCCATTGGCTGCCAGCACTCCGCCATACGCCGGGCTCCCGCTTGGCGCAGACATTCCCATTCCATTGCCACCCAAGGCCAGATTTGATGCAAAGAGGCTGTTGGTAATGTTCAAGGAACCGGATGCTTGATAGGCAGCACCACCCATCGTCAGACCAGTGCCGGATGGTGCGAAACCTTCACAGAAATTACTGCTCAGGTTGCAACTCGTGATCGCTATTGATCCGTTGGTGTTGAAAAACGCCCCGCCCAAGGCTGTTCCATAACTACCATTCGTGTAGCCCCCCATTGCCGCATTATTTAAAATGGCGGATTGGCATAGTGATACCGTGCCGCCGTTATTGAAAATGGCTCCGCCGCGCGCCAGACCGCCAGCGATCAAAGATTGTGCATTGTTATTCGTCAACGTGCAGGCGACCAAGGATACCGTGCCGCCATTATTGTAAATCGCCCCGGCATCGGCAGGCGTTCCCGGCGTGCCGTTGGTGACGATGCAACTGCCATTGGCCAAAGTCAGATTGGTTGCGTAAAAAGTCGCGCCCGGCGCGACGTAAAACAGGCGCACCGCGTTACCGCCGCTGATGGTGGCTGAGACGTTCTTGCCATCCAGAATCACTTTGTTGGTGATGTTGATGGTGTTCGTGATGGTGACCGTGCCGTTGAACGCAAGGCTGACCCAGCCGCCGATTTTGATGGCCGCGCGCAGGCTTCCCTCATCCGGCGAATAGACCACGTTGGTTGACCAACTGGAGTTGGTTAGCGTAAGCAAAACCACCGAACTGGTCGCACGGCCATAGTTATTGGTGGCAATAACCCAGTAATTGCCCGCTTGACCCGATAAAACATTCGTCAACGTGAGCGTGGTGTTGGTCGCGTGGGTCAGGGAACCACCGCTAAAGAACCATCGGTATCCCAACGGCGCATTGCCCACCGCGTGAGCGGAAAAACTCACCGTGCTGCCCACGGCGTTGGTCACACTGTGCGGCTGCAGGTCGAAGGCGGGCAACTGCGCGAAGGTGCCCGTCAAAGAGAGATTCCTCTTGATCGTGAGCGATAACGGATTGACGCTGCTGTTCGTGCCGCCCGACCAGGAAGTAAAAACCCAGCCCGGCGCGGAGGTGGCGGTCACGGTGACAACGGAATTACTCAAGTAACTGCCGCCTGCGGGATTCAACGCAATCGTTCCCTGACCATTGGTGACGAGTGTCAGCGTGCAAATGATGAAGGGCAGAAAGTTTCCCGTGATGACCATGTTGGAATTCATGGTCACGTTAAGCGGATTGTTTGTGCCGGTGGCATCGCCCGACCAGCTGGCAAAATACCAACCTGCATTGGGCGTTGCGGTGACGATGACGGTGACGCCCGAAGGATAAGTGCTGTTCGTGGGATCTTTGGTCACCGTGCCGGAGCCTTGGGCACTGACGGTAAGCGTGTAGCTTCTTGCGCCTGCTGTACCGGTCATCAGGAGCCATACCAACAGAGCAAGTGTTGCCGCGATCTCAAATGCTCTATTTTTCATAAGGACGCTACCTTATTGAATACTAATTATTTACTCGGACATTGTCAACCCGGTTAATTGTGCACGATTGTTACCCGAAGTTTAATTAAAATCTTGCATCGAGCGCACGGGCGGTTTTCTTTAATCGAGGCAGGAACAATTCGCTTCCGCGCCAGGCTACGGTCTGGAAATTTCAGTCATGCCTGCAATGGTTCCCATAATCACGCGTCAGGCAGTCCGGACAGAGGCTGTGCCTGTGAAGTGTCTCCGGGTGCTTGGAGCAGTAAACCGCCATTGGTTGCCAGTCGCCTTGATCATCCTGGATTTTCGCACAAAGGCCACACACGGTAGGAACACCCCGGTGTGACTTGACCCGCCTTGCCACTTTGCTCGCCTGGCCGACTTTGCCAACCACATAAGCCAAAGCCACCAGGACGATGACGCGAATAACGGCGTTTATGGCCGAGCTGGAAACGTCCAGGCCATCGTGCCAGATGTCCAAAGCGACAAGGCGGGTCAGTGGCTGGAGGATCGCCAAAGCACAGGCATAGTATGGACGGCGGAACCAGGCGGCAATGACCACGGGAATAATGAAGCCGACTGAAAGATCAATGAAAGGCCCTGTCACAAAATCAAGGATCAAGCAAATAGCGGCAAGTCCGATGGCGGTCACCGGCCTCCGCAACGCGCGCAGCGGCCAGGAGCCCGGGAGACTGAGAACGTGGGTGGTGTTCATATTTATTGAAAAGCCCAACATTTTTAACGGCAACGGAAAACAATTCTTATCCTGGTTCGTTTTGTTTTCCGGAAATTACCCCGTACTTGATGGATTGTCGAACCTCGATGTTTCTGTTTAAGTCGAGGCATGGACGCGGCAGCAAATCAGAACATTACCAGGCCATCTCCGGTCTGTCCGCTCATGCCAACAGGTGACACGTTTATGCGCCGGATGAAAGGCGTCATGGGGAATGAACGACCTGAGCATCCAGCTTCCGAATCAGATAATATTCATTGTAGGGCCGGTCGTCGGTGACTTGAATTTCCGGGTCCGGATTGAGCAGTGAGGTGACAGGCACTTCCATTGCGAGAACCCGTTCGAGATACTGGGGCAAATCCTTGGAATCCTGCCATTCCAGCAGGTCCTGCTTCGCTTGCTCGGGCATCCGCTCCGCCAGTTGGCGGGCGTTGAGTTGGTCGCTGGGTTCCTGGAAAGCCAACAGATGCACTCCCCAGCCTTCGACCGAAGGAAAGCAGCGCACATAAGGGAAGGATTCCCGGATGGAGCGGACCACCGCCTGCTCGGTTACTTTGTCTCCGCCCGGAAACCACATCTGGAGGACGCCGCCGGGGTTTAGATGTTGCCGGGCCAGGGCGTAGAATTCCCTGGAAAAAAGCAGGCTGGATCCGGCTGCTTCCACCGGTGGCGGCGGGTCAACGGTGATGACATCGAACTTTTTCGGGATGCGTTTGAGATAACGTCTTCCGTCATCAATGATGATGTGGCCCAGGGGATTGCTGATGCACGCGTCAGCGTCCGCATGATAGTACCCGAAGGCCCGGGTTACGCTGGGCACCAGTTCCACGGCGGTCGTGTCAATGTTCCAGGTCAAAGCCGAGCGATACGTCGTCCCCATGCCGAAACAAATGACCAGGGCCGATTTCGGCGGGCCTGGATGAAACGCCAGCGGCAGATGAATCATCAGTTTGGTGATTGGGGTCAAACCCGTCATGCCGACGCCATTGACCAAAAGGCGCTTGTGACGATCTTCTCCATACGAAATCACCGAAGCGACGTGATCGCGCCGGATCGTGGTGTTTTTTTCCGTGCGGACCAGCAGGCCTTCAAAATCCTCCGAGAAAAACAAGGACCACACCAGAACCGCGCCGGCAGCCAGCCCCCAAGCGAGGTGCCGTGGCTGGAACCGGGATTTGGCGAGCCACACGTAAAACCCGGCAAAGGGCAGGTTGAGCAGAATCAAGGCGTGCCGCTCACTCAACCCGGGCAATAAAACATAACCGGCAAAGAGCGGTCCCAGGATACAGCCGAAGACATTGATGGCATAGGCCTGGCCGGCATCCGCCGGCTGACCGGCCGCATATTTATCAATCAAACCCGGTGTGAGATACCCCAGCAGGGCGCAGAATGGACAGATGCTGGTCAGCAAAATGCACACGCCCCGCGGGTAACTCCACCCGGCCCAATGTGACGGCACGAACCGCGGATCATTGATCAGCACGGGCAGAAATGCCGCCACCGTCAGAAAGCCCATCAATTCCAACGTGGAAAAAAGGCGCTGGTGCCGAAGGTGTCGGCGATATAACCACGAACCCAGGAACGTTGCCCCCAGATAGGTGAACACGATGAGGGCAAAGGAATAAACCTGCGTTTTCAAGACCGGCGTGAAGGCCCGGGTCCAGACCACCTCCATAGCCATCGCTGCAAAACCCGTCGAAAACAGAATCAGCCGCGTCACCCAGACGCCGCCAATCTGCCGGGAAAGCAAACTGGCTGCCGGGACGGGTTGTCCCGTTGCCGCCTCCGGCCGCGTGGCGGAACGTTGCCCCCAGCCCAGACAACCGCTGATCAGCGCGATGGTGAAA
Source organism: uncultured Verrucomicrobiae bacterium (assembly GCA_963754775.1). Taxonomy (GTDB): domain Bacteria; phylum Verrucomicrobiota; class Verrucomicrobiia; order Limisphaerales; family UBA11358; genus UBA11358. Next base: position 17,603 of record CAVWHM010000003.1, on the reverse strand, counting down.
TTGCCTGCCGCCGCGAGCCAGAGCGTGTGATGGAAACCCAGAATCTCAACCCAAACGACGGCGGTCATGAACGTGCCACTCATTGCCCCCAGAACATTGGCCAGATAAAGAAAGCTGAAACTGTCCGCGTTCCGGTCATCCCGCTCCCGGATGTAAGCCATCATCAAGGGAAATGTCGTGCCCATGCACACGCACGAGGGCAGGATGGAGACCGCCAACACCAATGCCGACAGCGACAGGTAGCGGAAGGAATCCATTCCACCACTGGACAGCAAAAGACACTCACCCAAGGCGAACAATTTCGGAACGGCAAAAGCACCCAAGCCAATCAACAATTCCGCCAGGCCATAAAACACGACCGCTGAGAGACCGCTTTTCCTCGTCAAAAGGGCTATCCACCGTCCGCCGCCCCATGAGCCTGCGGCCAGCCCTAGCATGAAGACTGAGAGCACGATCGAAAGCACCGGCGTAATGATTCCAAATGACGCAAACGCCATGCGCGTCCAGACCACCTGATAAACCAGACTGCAGAACCCGGACAAAAAGAAGAGTAAAAATAAAACCCGGCGGATAAATCGGTTCATGGCCGGCAACTTTCTACAGACCGGACCCGGCTTGGGCAAGCTTCAACCTTCCGGTTCTGCGACCGATGCTACGGGGCCATAATGAGTGACCCGTTTGCACGTAATCAAATGTGTTTACAGCGCGGCCCTGGCCAGCGCGCGCGCCGTTTTCAAATCCGGCGTAGTGACCAGAACGATGGCGAATTTTGTGGCGGGTTTCAGTTAGCGGAAATTTCTCTGCAGCCTCATATTAGCCATTGTCCGGCGGCTTAATGGAACGAATGCTGGCAATGTCTGCATCTGTCAATGCGAACCACTCATTCCTGACACGTCTGTGGTTAAATTTTTTGTGGAGCGCATACTCATCTAGCTGCGCATTGGTCGATGGATACTGATGGAGAAGCACGAGCGGCCCCGGGTTCGCGGTCTGAAGCTGCTGAATTCTGCGTGCGACCGACTGCGATGAGCCAATCTTGCAGTGACCGGTATCCGACTGAACCAAGTAAACGTAGCCAAAAGTATTTGGTTCTTTTGGCGCGGGTGGCTGAAACTTGCCTATGTACTTTTCCCAGCCAGGCCAGTCGGACGAGCCATAAACCCCGGAGCCATCTACGTGCTCAGACTCCCAAGCATGAAGGTCGTTGCGCTCATGTGCTGGGATGGCCGAGTAGCAACCGACCATTGCTGCGCAGTACTCGGAGAACGACATGCTCATGATGGCTAACGATCCAATATAGCTGAATCACGGCCACCGGAGGTTGGCCTACGTCTGCAATCTGGACTCTCAAATTTCATATCTCAATCCAAACTCAAGTGGCAGTGGCCGTTAGCGCGGTGTTAGCGAACCAACCGCTTCTAAGGCAGGGCAATGACGCAAAAGATTGGAATTCATAAATGCCTGCATTTCACCATGTAGCGTCCATCTTCTTAGGAGGCGTTTCAAACTCATTTGAGGTCAACGGTCTATGAACCAACATGAAACCTTCGTCCGTCAGGACGTTGTTCGTATCATGGTTCCGGTAATACCTCCAAATAGCACCACTCTGTTTGTCGAGGAGAAAGGTCAAGCCAAGTGAGCCTTCGGAGTGCATCTCGTATCTGTTGACGTGTGCTATGGAGTAATCTGAAGCACACCAAATGCTGACGGCGACTACAACAGCAGCGCCGTAAATGAGTGATTTTTTAGTTTCTGTGTCCATTTTGTTCGAGCGTAAGGAAACGCCTAAAGAGCAGGCAGCGTGTTTTGCAGCCTATCCTCGATGATGGTTTTCTTTTTGTTTGCAAAAAACTTATTTGTCCACAAAGACTTGCAGGCAAAATTGGTTCGCTTCAGTTTCAAGCAAAGGCAGCGATTGTTTACGCGGTTTTTCATTCAACAAATCCGATTTATTTCACGCCTGATTTCTGATTAAGTCAAGCCATGAACGCCGACCTGCCGCCACTCACGCCCAGCACGCTTTACCTCGTGGCCACGCCCATCGGCAACCTCGAGGACATCACGCTCCGCGCGCTGCGCGTGTTGCGCGAGTGCGACGTGGTCGCCGCCGAGGACACGCGTCACTCAGGGCAACTGCTGAAACATTTCGGAATCTCCAAACCACTGCTCAGCTATTTCGAATTTAACGAGGCCAGACGCAGCGAGGAAATCATCGAACGCCTCCGGCGCGGCGAGAAAGTCGTGCTGGTTACCGACGCGGGCAGTCCCGGCATCAGCGATCCGGGCGAACGCGTCGTCAAAGCCGCCATCGCCGCCGGTTTTCGGGTCGAAGCCGTGCCCGGGGCGTGCGCGCTCGTCGCCGCGCTAACAGCGAGCGGCCTGCCGACGGATGAATTTCACTTCGTCGGTTTCCTGCCGCACAAATCGGGTCAGCGCCGGAAAAAATTGCAATCGCTCAAAACCGCACCCGGCACCCTCGTGCTCTACGAATCACCGTATCGCATCGAAAAATTGATGGGCGAGTTGGCCGAAGTATTCCCCGAGCGCGAAGTCGTTCTCGCGCGCGAGTTGACGAAGAAGTTTGAGGAGTTCCTGCGCGGCAAACCGGCGGAACTGCTGGCGCTGGCAGGGAAGCGAAGCTTGAAAGGCGAGTTTGTGGTGATGGTTGGAGCGACCGGGTAGGACGCTCCCGAGAAAATTGCGCAAAGCGGCTTCGGAGAAGCCGCCCGGTCATCGCAGCCTGCGTGCGAAATTTCTACTTTGATTTGGCGGCTTTGGCTTTGACCTTTGCCCAGCGCGCCTTCGCGGCCAGGGAAATTTTCCGGCGCGCTGCCGCGCTCATTTTCCGCCGCTTGCGAACCGCTTTCCGGCCCGGCGACGAAGAAGAATTTGCCGCCAAAGCTTCCAGCCGTGATTGCAGACGTTCGATTTGCCCTTTCAAGGCCGCCAGGCGTTTCAGCTTGGCGACCGAAAGATTAAGAAGTTCGTTCGTATTCATGTCGGGATATTCTAAAAATTTGTTCCCGGAATGCAAGGCATTAAATTTATTACAAACCGGCAGTGCAGTATGCGGCACGGTGAAGGTTTCGCTGCTCCCGACTGCGGCCGGCCCGGCGGGCCATTCCTGCCAAAGTTAAGCAGCGCCGCGCTGCCGCTTCATACGAACTTGCCCGGGTTCAAAATGCCTTTCGGGTCGAGCGCATGTTTCACAACGCGGTGAAGTTCGCGCGCTTCCCTGGAAACTGCCTTCGGCCACCAGCGTTTCTTGGCGAGGCCGATGCCATGTTCGCCGCTGATGGCGCCGCCCCAGGCAATGACTTGCGCAAACAGTTCGTCGAGCGCCGCCCCGGCGCGCGCCTCGGCGTGCGGCTGGGTGAAGTCCACCATCACGTTGGTGTGGATGTTGCCGTCGCCGGCATGACCGAAACACGCGACGGGCAGGCCATGTTTTTTTTGCAGATTCGCCGTAAACTTGAAGAGATCTTCCAATCGTCCGCGCGGAACAACAATATCTTCATTCAACTTTGTGAGGCCGGTGTCGCGCAGGGCGTGGGAAAATTCGCGGCGGATTTGCCAGACCGCCTCACATTCCCGGTTGCCAAAGCCACGTTCGACAAACAGCGGCTGCTGCCGGCGGATGATTTGTTCCAACTTCTTCAACTCGCGCCGGACGGAATTTTCCTGGCCATCGAGTTCGGTGATAAGATGGGCGCGGCAGCCGCGCAGGCGTTTGCTTTTGGTGCGTCGGTAAGCGGCGGCGAGGGTGAATTCATCGGCCAGTTCCAGCGCACAGGGCAAAAAGCCGGCGGACAGAATCGCCTGCAATGCGCGCACGGCATTTTTCATGGAACCGAAACCGACGGCGAGATTGGCCCGGAACGGCGGTAGTGGAATCAATTTCAACGTGGCTTCGGTGATGACGCCGAGCGTGCCTTCGGAGCCGACGAAGAGACGATGGAGATCGTAACCGGTCTTGTTTTTATGCGTGCGACCGCCGAGCCGGACGACGGTCCCGTCGGCGAGGGCGACCTCGAGGCCGAGAACGTAGTCGCGGGTAACGCCGTATTTGAGGCAGCGCGGTCCGCCGGCGTTGGTGGCGATGTTGCCGCCGATGAAATTGTTCGCGCGGCTGGCGGGATCGGGCGGATAAAACAAACCGCGTTTCTCGACCGTCGCCTGCAATTTTTCCGTGATGACGGCGGGTTCAACGACGGCGACAAAATCGGCAGCGTTGATTTCCTTGATGCGATTCATGCGCTCCAATGACAGCACGATGCCGCCATGGACGGGCACGCAGCCGCCGACATAGCCGTGGCCCGCGCCGCGCGGTGTGACGGGGATCCGGTGCCGGTTGGCAAAGCGCAGAATGGCCGAGACGGATTGGGTGGAGCGGGGCAGGGCAACGGCGTCGGGTTGATGCGCGGCGAACCATTTGTCACCGGCGTATTTTGCCAGTGTTTTAGGATCCAACACGATTTCGCCCGGCAGGTTATTTTTCAGGCGTCGGAGCAATTTTGATTTTTCAGAGGTCATTCGGCGGGCGGGTTAAGAAATTCATTCGCGTCGGCGGCCTCGGGTTCGGGCACCTGCACGTGGATGCCGCCGGCGGCCAGCGCGTAGCCGTCAATGCTCAACGCGGAGAGTTCGTTCTTGACGAAGGGATGAAATCCCGCAGCGTCGAGCCGTGAGCGGACCAGTTGCGCCTCGGCGGGATTGAAGGCGGTGAAAACAGTGCGGAAGTCCATATTCGAGTTTGGTTGGAGTTCAAGCTTCAGCTTGTTTTCACGCCGGCACGCTAAAGCGGGAACTCCAACTCTTTGACCCGGCGGGTTTCATTTGTGAACGAAGGTGGTATCTGGGGTGGGAACAGAACCCGGCCGCACTTCGGCAAAAACAATAACGCCGGCGCCGGTTTGGAGCAAGGTTTGCACCTGGGCTTCGATATGCTGGCCGATGTGGGGTTGGCCGTTGTTGACGACGACCATCGTGCCATCGGGCAGATATCCTACGCCCTGTCCCTTGTCCTTGCCTTCGCGGACGATTTTCAGCTGCAAAATTTCGCCGGGGAGCAACGTGACTTTGAGACATTTGGCGACCTCGTGGAGGTTCACGTAATTGACCTTTTGCAACTGGGCGACCTTGGCGAGGTTGTAATCGTTGGTGAAGAGCCTGGCGTTGAGGTTGCGCGCGAGGCGGACGAGTTTGGCGTCCACCTCCTTTTCCTCGGGAAAATCGCCATCGTGGATGCGCACTTCGATGTTGGTATTGCGTTGGATGCGATTGAGCATTTCGAGTCCGCGGCGGCCGCGGGCGCGTTTGATGGCGTCGCCGGAATCGGCGATTTGCTGGAGTTCCTTGAGCACAAAACGCGGCACGACGACCAGGCCTTCGAGGAAATGCGCTTCAATCAAATCGGCGATGCGCCCGTCAATGACGACGCTGGTGTCGAGCAACAGCAGGTTGTCCGGCTTGTTTTGGGGCGAAAAACGGACGAACGGAATGATGAGCGCGAAATCCTCCTTGTTGCTTCGCATGGCGAGGATGATGCCGATGTAGCCAAAGCCGAGGAACAGGCAGAGCCGGACGAGCCAGCGGGTTTTGTCTTCGGTATCTTCAAACAAGCCGGAACGATCAATGAGGATGGCGACGAACATGCCGAGCAGGAGGCCAAAGGTCGTCGCGGAAAATGCGCGGAGCGAAAAGCCCTTGAGCATTTCGTCAAAAGCAATCAGCAGTCCGCCGAAGCCGAAGCCGATGACCATGCCGATCAAGGCGCCGTGTTCCTGGCCGACGTATTCCGGCCGGACCTGGCTCACGGCGTAGCCGCCCATGGTGCAGAGCGCCAGAAACAAAAGACGAATGGCCCAAAGTGGAGTCATATTGAAAGTGTCAGGTGACAGGTGACATGTGACAGGATCAGGTTGCGCGGGAGGTACGGTTTTCGATAGTTCGAATGGTTTTACTCAAGCCGCCTATGATGTGAGAAAGAGTGGAAATTCGTTGGGCAACAACCTGCGCCGAAGGCAAACAACTGCAGCGTTCGTACCGTCCGCGGCTTTCCCTTGCCTCACCCCGGGCAATCTTCAAATGTTGAGGCAATTCCCTGCCGAAACCACGTCCGAACCCTTCTTCCATATTTGCGCAGACCGAATCCAAACTTCGTACTTGCTGCTTGACTAATTCGCGACCGCGATAGTCTTTACCGAGGGTTTCTGAATCGTCCCAGAAATCCTTGAACAACTGGCAGGCGAGTCTGTAAATGCCAAAAGACTCCAACCGATCCGCCCGTTCCATTAATGCGTCTTCTTTTATTCGTTCGGTATTCATGTCACTTGTCACGCGTCACCTGTCACTTATTGGCGCCGGTGCGTTGGTGGGCAACGGTTCATGGTGAAAAAGAAAATGCCACAGGCCGAGCCGGTTCAGGTTGCTCGAGGCGATGGCGAGGTTGTAGGCAATGGCCTGCACGTTTGTGGTCAATTGTTCGTTTTGCAGCATCGTCCCGGCCAGTCCTTTGCCGGATTGCAAATCGTCGGCCAGTTTTTTCAGGACTTCGGTCGAGGATTCAATGTTTTTTATCGCCGCGGAGATTTCCGGACCATTGGTGGTCAGCACGCCTTGGGCGGAATCGGCCACGCGGATCAGTTCCTGCGAGAAGAAAACGGCATTGCTCACGGCGAGGCTGAGCTGCGAACCGTTCGTGGCTATGAGCGCGTTGACGTCGCCGACCGCGCCCAACGCCTGGTCGGAGAACGAGCGCATGTTATTTATCACCACCGTGAAATTGGTCAGCGTTTGCTCGTTCAACACCACGCGGCGCAAATCCGTAATGGAGGCGTCCAATTTTTTCGCCGTGTCATCAATGCGCTGGATAAAGCCGGATGCCGAGCGTGCGACTTCCAGCAGGTTGAACGGCGCCTGGCATTCCACATCCGCGCCATTCTGCAATACCGGCAGCGTATTGGCGGTGGGATTGACCGAAACGTATTGGTCGCCCAGGAAGCCGGATTGCTCGATGACGAAGCGCGCGTCGTGATAAATTTTGCAATCTTTGTAAATCTTCAGGAGAATCGTCACGCTTTTGCCGTCTTCGGCCAGTTGGATGTCGGAGACGGCGCCGACCTGCACGCCGGAGAGGAGCACGCTGGCGCGTTGCTTGAGGCCGCCGACGTTCAAGGCGTGCAGGCGCAGTTCATACGTGCCGCGAAAAATGCTTGTGCCCTTGCTGAATTGGATCAGCAACACGGCCAGCAACACCAGTCCGATCAACACGAACAGGCCGACTTTGGTTTCCAGTCGCGATTTATCCATGACTCAAAACGGAGTTTCCTTCGGATCGGCGACGCCGTCAATGAATTGCCGCACCACCGGGTCCTGCGACGCGAAAAATTCGTCCGGCGCGCCGCTCGCGTAAATCTTTTTGTCGTGCATCATCAACACGCGCTGGCCGAGGCGCCGCGCCGTCCGCATGTCGTGCGTGACAACCACCGTCGTCACCTTGAACCGGTCGCGCACGCGCAACATCAACTGGTCAATGCTGTCAGACACAATCGGGTCCAGCCCGGTCGTCGGCTCGTCGTAAAGCACGATTTGCGGTTCATAGACAATCGCGCGTGCCAGGCCGACGCGCTTGCGCATGCCGCCGGACAATTCCGCCGGGTTCTTGTTTTCCGTGCCCGGCAAATCCACCATTTCCAGCGTCTCGGCCACGCGCCGGGCGATTTCCGTCTCGGTCAGATGTTCATGCCGGCGCAACCCGAACGCCACATTTTCCGCAACCGTCATCGAATCGAACAGCGCCGAACTCTGGAACACCATGCCGAATTTCCGGCGCACGCGCAGCAACTGGCGTTCGTTCATCGGCACAATGTTTTCGCCGTCAATCAGCACCTCGCCCGTGTCCGGCTGCAACAAGCCGATGAGCTGCTTGAGCAAAACGCTTTTGCCGCAGCCGCTGCGCCCAATGATGGCAACCGATTCGCCATTTTCAATCCGAAAGCTGACGCCGTCCAGCACCAGTTGCGTGCCAAAAGCTATCCGCAAATTCCGCGCTTCAATCATAACAAGCTCGCGATTTTGTCCAGCACCAGCGTCAGGAAAAAGTTTGAGATGAGAATGGTGATGGACGAATACACCACCGCTTCCGTCGTCGCGCGTCCCACGCCTTCCGCGCCCAGCCCGCAGGTCAAGCCCCTTGTAACAACTGATGAGCGCGATGATGCCGCCGTAAATGAACGCCTTGATCAGGGCGATGACCACGTCAATGTCGTGCGTGTATTTCAGCAAGTTATACCACGAATACGCCGGATCAATCCCCAGTAGTTGCACGCCCACGACATAACTCGCACCGATGCCGAGGCAGATGGATTCGATGGTCAGCAACGGCAGCGCGATGTGCGCCGCGACGAGCCGCGGCACAACGAGATAATCCACCGGATGCGTGGCCAGCGTGCGCAGCGCGTCAATCTGTTCCGTCACGCGCATCGTGCCGATCTCGGCGGCGATGGCCGCGCCGACGCGCCCGGCGACCATCAACGCCGTGAGCACCGGCCCGAGTTCGTCGCACAGGGAGACGCCGACAACGGCGAGCGTGGCCGTGTCCATTTTGACCTTGTGAAACTGGTAATACGTCTGCGCGGCGAGCACCATGCCGGTGAACGCGCCGGTGATGAGCACCACGGCCTGCGATTTCACGCCGATAAAAAAAATCTGGTAGAGCAAGTCGCGCCACGCGATCTTGAACGTGAAAAGAGACAGGAAGGATTCCCGGGCGAGCAGAGCGACCCGGCCCAGCCCGGCGAGCCATTCAGCGATCCATTTGTTGGCGGCAAAATTCATCGCGCATCGCAAAATAGCAAACCGGCACGCCCTTTGGCCAGCGTTTGATTTGTTGCCGCAGCGGACGTTAGTCTTCCGGAGAATAGGTTGGCTCAAATTGGCTGCTGGTGAATTTGGAGGACGGTGAAGTTAAATTTGCGGCGGGTTGGCGTGTGCGGCGGGCGAAAGGGGAAAATCTGTTGGTAAATTTGACCCGAGCCGCACACGCCAACCCGCCGTTGGTTTGGGATTGCCCCCCGTCCAAGGGATTCTAAACTGGCGAGCTTTTGCAGCTTCGACAAGACGGTAAGTTTGGGATTGCCCCCCGTCCAAGGGATTCTAAACTCGTCCGCATCGATGGTTCCACCGGCCCCAGTTTGGGATTGCCCCCCGTCCAAGGGATTCTAAACTCAGCCGGCCGCGGCCATCAGCCAGCGATTGTTTGGGATTGCCCCCCGTCCAAGGGATTCTAAACTCGTAGCGTGGAACCAGCCGTCGCAGCCAACGGTTTGGGATTGCCCCCCGTCCAAGGGATTCTAAACTACGTCGGATTGAGGAACCTTGTGCAGCCTAGTTGGGATTGCCCCCGTCCAAGGGATTCTAAACTTAGCCCATCATTGGTGCTTTTCCGATTCAGTTTGGGATTGCCCCCGTCCAAGGGATTCTAAACTAATAAAAATGCTTTATGCCGCAGATCGAACGTTTGGGATTGCCCCCCGTCCAAGGGATTCTAAACCAGTCAGCCTAGTCAGGCCGTGATCTCGCATGTTTGGGATTGCCCCCGTCCAAGGGATTCTAAACTGAAGACCCATTATGGGGGTTGTGGCAGTCAGTGGTTTGGGATTGCCCCCCGTCCAAGGGATTCTAAACTGGAATCGAACACACTGCCATTCTGTGCTGGTTTGGGATTGCCCCCCGTCCAAGGGATTCTAAACTACTTTGACTTCTCGGCAGTGGGCAAGACCGGTTTGGGATTGCCCCCCGTCCAAGGGATTCTAAACTCTCCGCTTCAATGGTCCCCACGCGACCGCGTTTGGGATTGCCCCCGTCCAAGGGATTCTAAACTTCAGGACAGCGGACGCCCCCATGCAGAGGTTTGGGATTGCCCCCCGTCCAAGGGATTCTAAACTCCCGGTTTACGCCGACACGCTTTGCGTTTGGTTTGGGATTGCCCCCCGTCCAAGGGATTCTAAATTCCCTTCCGTTTCCGTATTCGCTTGCAGTTGTTTGGGATTGCCCCCCGTCCAAGGGATTCTAAACTGTGTTGACGGCGGAAAGCGGTAGGAGTAAAAGAATGGGCGAGACGTTTGCATCCTTTGGACGGGGGGCATCATCTCAAATATGTTGACCAACCTGCGGCACTGAAGTCACCGGGCAACACGGTGAGCACCCGCAGGATACGAGGTCTTGAACGGCGCTGAAGAAATTCTGCGCCGTTTTTCTTTTAGAAGAACTGCATCTGCGCCGGCATTTTCTCGGCCTCGGTTTTCTGCTGGCTCCGCATGATGATCATCCGTCCCCATTGCGCGTCAGAAATCATCAGGCCGCGAACTTCTCCATGTGCCGGGATTTTGGATTTGAGTCGGCGCACTTGTGTTTCCACACGGTCAGCCGTTCCGCAAGGGCGGCGCATAAACGCTGAACTGCACCATGAAATAACCGTCCTTGATCAATCTTTGCGGAAGTTGTTGGCGTCGCGGCGTTCTTCCGGCGTGCCCACGGGAAGGTCAAAGAATACAAGCACCCAGGCCATACGATATTTGCTGCACACCGGGTCGCGTCCTTGTCTGCCACGGGAATGACGGCGAGTCTGGGGATCAGCAGCGGTTGAGGGTTGAAGGTGGAACGGTTGGTTTAATTGGATCGAAGATTTTTCCCACGCTTTGCCTGCTGTGTCGGCCTCATCGAATCTTGAACGGCATGGTCGTTCATCCGGCAACAATTCTTCCTCTTCGGGCGAATTGTTGGGTTTGTCGCTCACGGCAGCATCGGGATTTTTAACGCCAGCGGCATCCGCGACATGGCGGCATCGGCAAAACTTTGCACATAGACATCAATGGCGTTCAGCAACCGCATCTTGTTCCGGTTGATGGGCACCTCTAGTTGTAAAACGCTCACAGCCTGCCGCATCCATTCCTGCATCGGCCTTTTGCCGCCTTGCACAAATAGGCGCAACTCCCGGTCAATCCACGGGCGCAAAGGTTCCATTACATCATCCGCCAGCGCAAAACTTCCAGCCTTGGGCGCGTGGGCGATGCCGATGGCCGCGATGAATCCATGCGCCGCCAGCGACCGCAAAACCGCCGTGCGGAAAATGGCGTAGCCGTAATCCAACATTCCGTTCACGCCTTCGCGCGTGCCGGGAACACGGCGTTTCTCATTCGTCTCCTGCCATTCGCTCAAACGCGGCAGCAAATGTTTCCAGTAATGCCGCGCGGCGCGGGATTCGCAGGCATCGGGCGAATCGGATAGGAATGCGGCGCGTTTGGACGCGGTGAGGTGGCGAGGGATGGATTCGGTGGGGCGGGCGGAAGAGCCGCGTCTCTTCGCGCGGGGACTTCCCTCCCTTTTCGCATCGCTTCGCAATTTCGTCCAATACTGTATGCGCCCGTTTCAAATGCGCGAGATTGGCGGCCTGATTGCGGACTTTGGCGGTGATGATTTGTCGCCACATGGCCGTTTTCCATTCCGGCGTCCATTCGATCTGGCGACGAAGCAATTCCGTGTTCGTGGGGCGATAATAGGGCAGGGTGATGGCGCACGGTTCAAACTTCTCGTTGCAGATGAGCAGCAGGACATTCAATTCCGCCATGCGCCGGAGCGAACTGCTGGAAAATTCCGTGTCCCGAGCCGCGCAGACGATGACCGCCACATCCGCCAGCGGCACGGATTTGTCCGTGCCGCTATCCAAGTCCGTGATGTAAAGCTGGTCAAGCTTGATGCGGACTTTCAGATTGTGGCTTAACAGGTGGAGGATGTGGTAGCTCATGGCCTTTTGCTGACGACTCGTAACCCAACGCCCACATGAATTCATTCAGCGCGAGTTTTTCACCTTCTGTATCTTTCAAGTTAATCAGCCTTTTCGGATTTTCAGGGTCGCGCACGCTTTTGGCGAGATGAGCAGGCATGACAACAATGCTGGCATTCGTTGAAGAACTTCCCGCAGTGGTTTCGCAAATGATCCAATTGTGTGAGATGTCGATGTTTTTGGCCGAATGTTTAAACCTGACAACTTGGCCATTGCGAAATGTCTCAATAAGTTTTTGGTTTTGGCATACGTCTGGCATTGCTGCGGCACGCGCTTGATTTATAGTCTGCAACTTGCCGTTTTCCTTTCGCTTCCGTGGGTAGAAGGACGCACGAGCCAGCAAATAAATTTGCCTTTGCCCTTGCTCGTTTTTGGTGGCAATTCAAAAACGCGCATTTCTTGGTAACGTCCCTTGTATTTCCAGAAAGTTTTACTGCCGGGACGTAGTTCGACGTAAGCCTCTTCATCTTTTGTTTGTGCGATTACTTGGACTCTGCGTATCTCTGTTTTGTATAACCAATGTCGTAATGTGGCGATGAAGTCATCGGGAAAAACAGGTTTGGGTTGCTGTGCGCCTTTTTCTTTATGAAGAAATTCCTCAACTGTGACCATAAGCCTGCGCTGGATTTCTTTGAACCACTGACTAACACGCCATAGGCGTTTGTTAATGGCTTCAATTGTCGTGGGCTTTGCTCGCTTTTCAAGTGCTTCTGCTTTCTTCGTTTCCAGTTCGGACTGTGTCCGTTCCAATACTCGTCACCAGTTGGCGATATTGCGGTATAAGTTTTCCAAGCCGAGCCAATATGTTCTCGCAGCTTGAGGGAGATATCAATTTGCCTTTGGAAATTCGGTTGAGAGCTTCGGGTGTTAGGTTAGAAAGTTTTTGGGCTACGATAAAGACGGGTTTTCCCAGTGGTTTACCGTCATACGTTGCACGCAGACCATAAAGCTGCTCTTCAAAAACTTGCTTGTGTCGTTCATGCGAACGGTAGTGCTTAATTGTATTGCTGGTAGCTTCTGGCAACGCAGTTTTCAATTCGGAAAGCTTGGCTTCAATTGCGGCGTAGATGCCCTCCCCAAAATCGTTTTCTCCGAAAACAGGACACCGGACGCTCGACACCGATCCATCATCCGTATCGAGATTGCACCATCCACTTGCCCAGACTGTCAAATTGGCTGCCCACGGGAACGTGCAAGCCACAACCATTGCATCAAGCGCGTGATGGCGCACGTCTTGCCGATTCTTTGTGCGACGAGCGCGTAAAACATCATCTTGCTTTGCCTTGTCCAGCTTCTTCCATTCTTCAGTCGGGATGCGTGCGCCTTGCCGACAAGGGCGCGTTCCTTTTCCGCATCATTCATGCCCGCCCATCTTTCAGGTGAGACGGTTTCACGCAATAATTCATCGAGGTTCCACGCCTGACGCGGCCGGCGCGTAGTGCCGCCGTTCGTGACGAGATAACTGCGGGTTGCATTGGTGGGCTCAAGCTAACCAATGCAACCCGCAGTTATCTCGTCACGAACGGCGGCACTCTCGCGCCGGCTGCTCAGGCGTGGAACCTCGATGAATTATTGCGCGAAACCGTCTCACCTGAAAGATGGTCGGCAATTATGAATGCGGAAAAGGAACGCGCCCTGTCGCAAGGCGCACGCATCCCGACTGAAGAAATGGAAGAAGCTGGACAAGGCAAAGCAAGATGATGTTTTACGCGCTCGTGCACAAAGAATCGCAAGACGTGCGCCATCACGTGGCTTGATGAAATGGTTGTGGCTTGCACGCTTCCGTGGGCAGCCAATTTGACAGTCTGGGCAAGTGGATGGTGCAATCTCGATACGGATGATGGATCGGTGTCGACTTCCGGTGTCCTGTTTTCGGAGAAAACGATTTTGGGGAGGGCATCTACGCCGCAATTGAAGCCAAGCTTTCCGAATTGAAAACTGCGTTGCCAGAAGCTACCAGCAATACAATTAAGCACTACCGTTTCATGAACGACACAAGAACTTTTTGAAGAGGGCAGCTTTATGGTCTGCGCTAACGATATAACGGTAAACCACTGGGAAACCCGCTTTATTCGTAGCCCAAAAACTTCTGATTAACACCCGAAGCTCTCAACCCTTCCAAAGGCAATTTGATATTCTCCCCCAAGCTGCGAGAACATGGCTCGGCTTGGAAAACTTATCGCTAATACCGCCAATGGCGACGAGTATTGGAACGGACACAGTCGAACTGGAAACGAAGAAGCAGAAGCACTTGAAAAGCGAGCAAAGCCCACGACAATTGAAGCCATTAACAAACGCCTATGGCGTGTTAGTCAGTGGTTCAAAGAAAATCCCAGCGCAGCGCTTTGGTCAGAGTTGCAGGAATTTCTTCATAAAGAAAAAGGCGCACAGCAACCCGAACCTGTTTTTCCCGATGACTTCATCGCCACATTACGACATTGGTTATACAAAACAGAGATACGCAGAGTCCAAGTAATCGCACAAAACAAAAGATGAAGAGGCTTATGTCGAACTACGTCCCGGCAGTAAAACTTTCTGGAAATGCAAGGGACATTACAAGAAATGCGCGTTTTTGAATTGCCACCAAAAACGAGCAAGGGCAAAGGCGAATTTATTTGCTGGCTCGGGTCGTCCATTGCTACCCACGGAAAGCGAAAGGAAAACGGCAAGTTGCAGACTGTAAATCAAGCGCGTGCCGCAGCAATGCCAGACGTATGCCAAAACCGAAAACTTATTGAGACATTTCGCAATGGCCAAGTTGTCAGGTTTAAACATTCGGCCAAAAACATGGACATCTCGCACAATTGGATCATTTGCGAAACCACTGCGGGAAGTTCTTCAACGAATGCCAGCGTTGTTGTCATGCCTGCTCATCTCGCCAAAAGCGTGCGCGACCCTGAAAATCCGAAAAGGCTGATTAACTTGAAAGATACAGAAGGTGAAAAACTCGCGCTGAATGAATTCATGTGGGCGTTGGGTTACGAGTCGTCAGCAAAAGGCCATGAGCTACCACATCCTCCATCTGTTAAGCCACAATCTGAAAGTCCGCATCAAGCTTGACCAGCTTTACATCACGGACTTGGATAGCGGCACGGACAAATCCGTGCCGCTGGCGGATGTGGCGGTCATCGTCTGCGCGGCGCGGGACACGGAATTTTCCAGCAGTTCGCTCCGGCGCATGGCGGAATTGAATGTCCTGCTGCTCATCTGCAACGAGAAGTTTGAGCCGTGCGCCATCACCCTGCCCTATTATCGCCCCACGAACACGGAACTGCTCCGCCGCCAGATCGACTGGACGACGGAATGGAAGACGGCCATGTGGCGACAGATCATCACCGCCAAAGTCCGCAATCAGGCCGCGAATCTCGCGCATTTGAAACGAGCGCATACAGTTTTGACAAATCGCAGAACGATGCGGGGAGGGGCGAACGTCCCGCGAGCCAAAGGTTCAGAGCCAGCCCTGACTGGTCAAGAGCCTGGGCCGTCGGAACTAAAATCTCCCTAGCCAACATCACTGCATCCAAGCGGGCCGCATTCCTTTTCCAACTTGCCGGATGCGTGTGAATCCCGCGCGGCGCGGCATTACTGGAAACATTTGCTGCCACGTTTAAGCGAATGGCAGGAGACCGATGAGAAGCGCCGTGTCCCGGCACGCGCGAAGGCGTGAATGGCATGTTAGATTACGGCTACGCGATCTTACGGACGGCTGTTTTGCGGTCACTCGCAGCGCATGGATTTATCGCCGCCATTGGCATCGCCCACGCGGCCAAGGCTGGGAGTTTTGCCCTGGCAGATGATGTCATGGAGCCTTTGCGCCCGTGGATTGACCGGGAATTGCGCCTGTTTCTGCAAGGCGGCAAACGACCGATGGAGGAATGGATGCGGCAGGCGTGTCGCGTTTTGCAACTGGAAGTATGCGTCAACCGGAACAAAATGCGGCTGCTGAACGCCATTGATGTGTATGTGCAAAGTTTTGCCGATGCCGCCCTGTCGCGGAGCGTTCCCACTCAAAATTCCGATGCTTCCGTGAGCGACAAACCCGACAATTCGCCCGACGAGGAAGAGTTGTTGCCCGATGAACGACCATGCCGTCAGACTCGATGAGGCCGACACAGCAGGCAAAGCGTGGGAAAAATCTTCGATCCAATTAAACCGACCGCTCCAACTTCAACCTTTAACCGCTGCTGATCCCCGCCCTGCCGCCGTTCTCGCGGAGACGAGGACGCGACCCCGTTTGCAGCAAATATCGTATGGCCTGGGTGCTTGTCTTCTTTGACCTTCCCGTTGGACGCCGGAAGAACGGCGCGACGCCGCTAACTTCCGCAAAGATTTGATTAAGGACGGCTGCTTGATGGTGCAATTCAGCGTCTATGCCCGCCCTTGTGGAACCGCTGACCGGGTGGAAACGCAAGTGCGCCGACTCAAATCGAAAATCCCGGCACATGAAGAAGTTCGCGGCCTGATGATTTCTGACGCGCAGTGGGGACGGATAATCATCATGCGGAGCCGGCAGAAAACCAAGCGAGAAAATGCCGGCGCAGATGCAGTTCTTCTAAAAGAAAGAACGGCACTGACTTTCATCAGTGCCGTTCAAGACCTCGTATCCTGCGGGGTGCTCACCGTGTTGCCACGGTTACTTCAGTGCCCCAGGTTGGTCAACATATTTGAGATGATGCCCCCGTCCAAAGGATGCAAACGTCTCGCCCATTCTTTTTACTCCAACCGACTTTCCGCATCAACATAGTTTAGAATCCCTTGGACGGGGGGCAATCCCAAACAATCCGCTAGCGAATACTTAAACCCAATGGAGTTTAGAATCCCTTGGACGGGGGGCAATCCGAACCTAACGCAAAGCGCTTTCGGCGTCCACCGTTAGTTTAGAATCCCTTGGACGGGGGGCAATCCCGAACCGGTTATGAAGGTGGCGTACGGTTCCCTGATAGTTTAGAATCCCTTGGACGGGGGGCAATCCCAAACGCGGTGGTCGTGGGGACCATTGAAGCTGAGAGTTTAGAATCCCTTGGACGGGGGGCAATCCCAAACTGGTCTTGCCAACTCCCCGAGAAGTCAATGTAGTTTAGAATCCCTTGGACGGGGGGAAATCCCAAACCAGCACAGAATGGCAGCTATCCGATTGGATAATTTACAATCCCTTGGACGGGGGGCAATCCCAAACCACTGACCTGCCAAAACTCAAAACGGTCTTCAGTTTAGAATCCCTTGGACGGGGGGCAATCCCGGACCTCCAACACCACGGCCTGACTAGGCTGTACTAAGTTTGAGAATCCCTTGGACGGGGGGTCAATCCCAAACGTTCAATCGGCGGGTTAAAGCGTTTTTCTTAGTTTAGAATCCTTGGACGGGGGCAATCCAAACTGAATCTGGAAAAGCACCAATGATGGGCTAAGTTTAGAATCCCTTGGACGGGGGGCAATCCCAAACTAGGCTGCACAAGGTTCCTCGATCCCAACATAGTTTGAGAATCCCTTGGACGGGGGGGCGATCCCAAACCGTTGGCTGCGACGGCTGGTTCGCCTACAAGTTTAGAATCCCTTGGACGGGGGGCGATCCCAAACAATCGCTGGCTGGATGGTCCCGCGGCCGGCTGAGTTTAGAATCCCTTGGACGGGGGGCAATCCCAAACGGTTTAACCGTATTTTACTATCCCTTGGACGGGGGGCAATCAGAACTTACCGCTCACGAAGCTGCAAAAGCTCGCCAGTTTAGAATCCCTTGGACGGGGGGCAATCCCAAACCA
>CAVWHM010000002.1:0-16334 GCA_963754775.1 uncultured Verrucomicrobiae bacterium | reverse complement strand
CAAGAAGCATTATGGCCCGGTTTTGGCGTGTTTAATGGCAGCTGCATAAATTTTTTTCAACGGAACTTTTGCCTGCGCCGCCAGCTTTTTGCACGACTCGAATTCCGGCGCGGTGTGAACCACTTTCCCGTCCAGCCTGCCCAGTTTTACGGTCACCCTGCCAAACCGGGTTTTGACGGTTGTGAATTCGCGGCGCAATTTTCGCCGCTCGGCAAACGTGCGCCGGACGCCAAACGCGCTCGTCTCGCGCAAAATCAATTCGCTGTATTTGTCCGCGTCCGCCTCGGCGCACAAAACCGTCAGCACCACGCCGGGCCGGTTTTTCTTCATCTGAACCGGCGTGTGAAAAACGTCCAACACGCCTGCCGCCAGCGCGGTTTCGAGGAAATGACCCAGAATTTCCCCGCTGCTGTCGTCGAGATTGGTTTCGAGCACCGCGATACGGTCGGTTTCCCAATCCAAAGGGGACACGTGACACCATTGTCACTTTTGCCAAGTATTGCCCGGAGAACATTGGGCCGCGTCTTGTTTTCCCGCGTGCCGATGCCAAAACCGGTTTTCCCGGCGACCAGTCCTTGCATGGGTCCAAAACTTTCGGCGAACTCGGCCAGCAATGCCGCGCCGGTCGGCGTGACCAGTTCGTGCGGCTCCTCGCATTGGCTCACGCCGATGCCGCGCGCCCCGAGAATCGCCAGCGTTGCCGGCGCGGGAACGGGAAATCGCCCGTGCGCGCAATCAATCCAGCCGACGCCTTCGACGACCGGCGACGCCAGCACGCGCGGTTTGCCGAGCATTTCCAGCGCGAGGCACGCGCCGACAATGTCCACAATCGAATCCACCGCTCCGACTTCGTGAAAATGCACGTGTTTCGGCGGCAGGCCGTGAATTTTGCCCTCGGCCTCCGCAATGCGCAGAAACACGGCAACGGACTTTTTCTTCACCCAGGCCGACAATTTGCTTTTGGTAATGAGCCGTTTGATTTCGGCGAAGTTGCGGCTGCCGTCGTGGTGGTGGTGGCCTGTGATCCCGTCTTCGTTTCGCTTCGACGCGGCAAGGCGCGACGCGCGGCTCGAGTCATACGCCTGTGCGTGCTCTCGAGCTTCGTTCAGATGCACATCCAGCTTCACGCCGGCGATGCCGGATTTTTGTTTGCGTGTGACGTGCAGGTGGTAGCCGTCGAGCTTCAACTTCTTCAACTCGATCTCCAGTTTGCGGGCGTCCACGCCAAGGTCCAGCAACGCGCCGAGAAACATATCGCCGCTGATGCCGCTGAAGAGGTCGAGGTAAAGCGTTTTCATCTTTCCGGCAACGCGTTGATCTGGCTGGCGGCGTAACCGGCGCCGAAGCCGTTGTCAATGTTCACCACCGTCACGCCGCTGGCACAACTGTTCAACATCGCCAGCAGCGCCGCGACGCCGCCAAAACTCGCCCCGTAGCCCACGCTCGTTGGCACGGCGATGACTGGCTTGGAGACCAGTCCCGCCACCACGCTGGGCAGCGCGCCTTCCATACCGGCCACGACGACCAGCACGCTGGCGCGCCGGAGGTTTTCCGATTTGGCCAGCAACCGGTGCAACCCGGCCACACCCACGTCATAAATCCGTTCGACGCGGTTGCCCATGATTTCCGCCGTGACCGCCGCTTCCTCGGCCACCGGCAGATCACTCGTGCCGGCGCAGATGACACCGATGGTTCCGGGACGTTTCGGCCACGGTTTTTCCCCGATGGTCACACAGCGGGCGAGCGGGTGATGGACGGCATGCTTGAATTTTTTGCGCAGCGCGCGGGCGTGATTGCCGTGGATGCGCGTCACGAGCACGCGCCGTTCATGTTCCAAAAGTTTAGCCGCGATTTTTACCACCTGTTCCGGCGTTTTGCCTGCGCCGAAAATGACTTCCGGAAAACCCTTGCGCAGCGCGCGGTGCGTGTCCACCTGCGCGAAACCAATGTCGGCCACCGGCGCGGCCTGGAACGCCTGCAAAACCCGGTCGCGGCCCACGCCGCCGGCGCGGAATTTTTCCAGCAGACGGATGGCTTCAGCAATGGTCACGCGCTGACGATGCCACAGGAATGCGCCATGGTCACGCGGGAAACTTAGTGGTGCTGCCGGAACAGCCGTTTCCGATTTTCGAGCAAATACCAGACGATCAAAACATTCAGCGCCAGCACAATGAATATGCCGATTTTGGGATGAGGAAACAATTCCGGGCGGGGCTGGTCCACCGTTCCCGGGATCCGGTGGCGCACCAATTCAAAGATTTCAATCGGGATGAAAAACGCCGATTCGCCAATCGCCAGCCAGATCGCCCACTTCGCGCGAAAGGCCAGGCCCAGGCCCAACACGACCAAGAACAGACCACAGAGAAAGGTGCCAAACGCCACCGCGCTCATGTTGGCCGGCGTGATTGTATCCAGCCAAGTGGCAATGGCCGCGAAAAAGCGCCGTTCCGGGTCCAGATGCACCCATTCCAAAAAGTTGTTGAACAACTCCGGCAGATCCTTGTTCCGCAAGGAGAAGATACTCAACCCCAACAACGCCAGCGCCGTGCCCTTGATCAATTTAATGGCGACAATAAAATACAGCGTCGGCGCGAGCTTCTTCGGCGTTGTCGGAGTTTGTGCGTTCCCGGTCATCAGCGGATTTTCGGCAGCAGCCAATTTAACAATTCGCCAATCGCCAGACGCTCCTGTTTACCGTCATCGCGGTAACGCATCGTCACGGTGTCCTTCAATTCCGGTTTCTCGCCCAGCGTGTCGAAATCAATCGTTATGCAGAACGGCGTGCCGGCCTCGTCCTGGCGCGCGTAACGGCGGCCAATCGAACCGCCGTCGTCATAAAACACGTTCATCCACGGCCGCAGCCGGTCGCGGACTTCCTGCGCTTTGCGCACCAGATCGGGCTTGTTCTTGAGCAATGGCAGCACGGCCACCTTGATGGGCGCCACGCGCGGATGAAATTTCAATATCACCCGCGTTTCGGTTTTGCCCTTGTCGCCGGTTTCGGTGGCTTCGCTGTAAGCGTTGCAAATCAAGGCGAGGATTAGACGGTCCACGCCCGCCGAAGGTTCAATCACGTGCGGAATGTATTGGCCCTTCGCCAGGCCATCGGCGTCTTCCTTCGCCTCCATTTCCGCCTTTGCCGGCTCGACACCCATCTTCGTGAGATATTTCAGCCGCGCTTCATAATAGCGCCTCGACAATTCGGCTCTCCTGGCCACGTCCAGTTTGCCCCAGGCAGCGCGGAGTTCCTCGTCGAACACGCCCATCGGTTTGCCGGAAAAACGTTCGTGCTGGCTTAAATCAAAATCGCTGCGGGCGGCGATGCCTTCGAGTTCCTGCGTACCGAACGGGAATTTGAACAAAATATCCACGCAGGATTTGGCGTAATGCGCGAGCTCCTCCGGCTTTTGCCAGTATTCCTCCAGCGTCGCGCGTGGCAGGCCGATGCCTTCGTAAAACGCGATACGTTCCTCGACCCAATACTTGTGCCAGGCTTCCCAACCCCAATCGGAGTTCGGAGTTCGGAGTTCGGAGTTCGGAGTGAGTTCGCCAACTTTTGCCACGCGGCCGCTGATGGCTTCCACGACTTCGTCCGGCTTGATGAAAAATTCCAGTTCCATCTGCTCGAACTCTCGTGAGCGGAAGGTGAAGTTTCGCGGCGTGACTTCGTTGCGAAACGCCTTGCCGACCTGCGCGATGCCGAACGGCACTTTCTGCCGGGACGTTTCCAAAACATTCTTGAACTGGGCGAAAATCGCCTGCGCGGTTTCCGGGCGAAGGTAGGCAATGGCTGACTCGTCCTGCACCGGACCGACGTAAGTCTGGAACATCAGGTTGAAAGCACGCGGCGCAGTCTTTTCGCCGTGACATTCGGAAACCATTTTGCCCGGCTTTTGGGGGCAGGGAATTTCGTTCGTCTGATCGGCCCGAAAGCGGCCCTTGCACGTTTTGCAGTCAATCATCGGATCGCTGAACGTATCCACGTGGCCGCTGGCCTTCCAGATTTGTGGCGACATGATGATGGTGGCTTCGAGGCCGGCCACGTCGTCGCGCTGACGGGTCATGGTGTTCCACCAGAGGTCCTTGACGTTGCGCTTGAGTTCCGCGCCCAGCGGGCCGTAGTCCCAAAACCCGTTGATGCCGCCGTAGATCTCTGAGGATTGATAAATGAACCCTCGCCGCTTGCACAGCGACACAATTTTTTCCATCAATGAATTGTCTTTTGGCTCGGCCACAGTTGCACAGTGTTTGCGATGCGCGCCGTCCTGTCAAGGTGACGCCACGTGACGATGTGAATAAGATGTTTAAACATCGTGAGTAAGATTTTGCCCTTTGGAATTGTGAAACCCGGCCGTGAGCTTGAAGATTTGCCCGCCTTCCTGACCTTCTCTCAAAAGCAATGGACTGGCACATGAGGGGCGTCAAAGAGTTCGGACGCCCCTTTTTAGCCCTCGTCTGCAACATTTTCAGAAATCCTGGCGCCAGAAAGCGCACCTCAAAACGCGTGGCCTTCACGCGCGATGCGTGAAAATTTCACGCATAACGCATAAGAAAATTCCTCCCCGCATCGTTTTCATTGGGTTTTTTTCAAAACAATCAGTTGGCATCGGCGGTGCTAAGGGATTGTCACAATGTGTGTTGACAGCGGGTGTGCTTCTGTGAAGTTTGCCAACTGTCGCCTGAACAAAAATCAAAATCCGTCAACTTATGAAAAGCATCTTTAGACACAAAAAGGCCTTCACGCTTATCGAACTGCTCGTCGTGATCGCCATCATCGCCATCCTGGCGGCCATGTTGCTGCCGGCGCTGGCTGCCGCCAAACGCAAGGCACAACGCATTAACTGCGTGAACAACATTCACCAGATTAACCTCGCCTTCAAAACCTGGGAAGGTGATAACGGCGACCGCTTCCCCATGGCGGTAAGCACGGCCAAAGGTGGCGCGCTGGAAAATGTCAACAGTGCTTCACAGCAGGGCACCTACCCACCCAGTGGCATTACCAACGTCTTTTGCGTGATGTCGAATGAATTGAGCACGCCCAAGATTCTGTATTGCACCTCTGACACCGCCGCCGGTCGCAATGTCGCCACGAATTTCCCGCAATTAGGGTTTATCCCCGGCCCTAACGCCACGGTAGGCACCAACTGCATCAGCTATTTCGTCTGCGGCGACGCGGCGGACACTTATCCGCAAATGATTTTGGATGGCGACCGCAATCTGGGAACCGCCTCCGCTATAGGCACTTACGCCACTGCAATAACTATGACTGGCGGCCAGATTTGGCCGGGGTCGTCGGGCAAGTCATGGGCATGGTCGGGAAACGATATGCACCTGAAGGTCGGCAACATTGGCATGGCTGACGGGAGTGTTCAGCAGACGACGCCTTCCTCCTTGTGGGCCGCCATGTTGAATGCCACGAACGGCGCCCCTTTTGTAAACCCGTACTATAACTTCCCGAATTAAAAGGGACGTTGAATTTTCAGTAAAAAACAGAACCAAGGCATCCGCAAGGATGCCTTGGTTTGTTTTTAACGGGAGAAACCCGTCCGAAACGCCAGCGCCAGCGTTGGCATGCGCTTCTCACTTTTTTAAAAGCCGCTGCCGGGCGAAGAATTTTTGCAGCAACGCGCGGCATTCCGCCTCACGCACGCCGCCCGTGATTTCACAACGGTGATTCAATGCCGGGCACTGGAGCAGATTCATCGCACTGCCGGCTGCGCCACCCTTCGGATCGCTGGTGCCGAAGACGACCCGTGACACCCGTGTGTGCACGATGGCGCCGGCACACATCGGACACGGCTCCTTCGTCGCGTAAAGCACACAATCGGTTAGCCGCCAGTCGCCCACGATTTCCTCCGCCTGAGTGAGCGCGAGCATCTCCGCGTGGGCGGTGGCGTCTTTGAGCAATTCCACCTGGTTGAACGCCCGCGCGATGATTCTACCTGCACGGACGATCACTGCGCCGACCGGCACTTCCCCCGCTTCGCGGGCTTTGGCGGCCTGGCGCAGCGCGTACCCCATAAAAAAGTCATCGCTGTGCAAATCAATGATCGGCTCGTCATTCATATTTCAAGATCGAACCTCGAACATCCGATGATGAGGCGTTCGACCATTTCATGGGATGTTGGGCGTGGGACGCTGAATATTGGATGTTTTCCCAAAGGCTTCCTCCAAGGTCCAATCATTCCGTCCGTCGGGATGACAATGGCAGTGCGCCGCGAAGAACCCGCCGCGGAATTGCCAGAACCATGGCCAGATTTGTTCGCGGTCGGTTTGCGGAATTTTCAGGCCGGCCAATGCCGAGCGCGGGAAAAATTGAAAAGTTCCCTCGGAATGTGCCGGCGGCAGCGACTTCAATTTCGTCTTCACTTCAAACAAAAACATCAGCCAATGCGTCCGGCCTTGATAGCCGTGTTCGCTGACCATGCCGGTCAGATGCAGATCCGGCGGCCGGATTTTGACGCCGAGTTCCTCCGCGGCTTCGCGGCAGGCGCAAGTGTAGGGCGATTCGCCGGCGTCCATTTTCAGTTTGCCGCCGCACGGGCTCCAGAAGCCGCGGTTCGGCTCCCGCGCGCGTTCGATCAGGAGCACTTCGTCGCGCTCGCCGAAGCAATAAAGCAACGTGGCGATTTTGTAAGGCAAAATCATGTAGTGGGAATTAAGCATGATTCGGAGCAAAATTTAAGCTCCAAATTCCAGGTTCCAACGTCCGGAGAAGCTCCGGGCTTGAACCTCCCCAAAGTTGGGCGGTGCCTGCTTTAAAATTTTGAGTTGAGTCGATAGGGCATAATCACATCAAAACGCAGAAGATGGGGGGCAATTATTTGTTTATGGAACGGTAAGAGGATGTGGAACGGCAAGGGGAATCAGTTTGGTAAAGGCCAATCTCCGTCTGTAATACATTTATCAACCTTGTGTTAGATTGGGTCACAGCCAATGCCAACGCCTGTTTTGCTGTCAATACCGCTTCAGGAAATTGTCCCGCTTCCGCATAAGCTGCCGCCAGAGCGCGAAGAATGAGCGGGTCTTTATTCTTGGAAAACTGGTTAACCTGCCCGGCTAAGGCGACGGCCTTGCCTCCATTGCGAACCGACGGCTCCGGCCAAGTCGCCAGCATCCAAGCCAAATCTATTTGTGCAGGTATAAATTGAGGCTGATGTTCAATGGCCTTTTGATAATATGCAATTGCTTCGGTTGCCATCCCTTTTAGACGAAAAGCACAGCCGAGGTTGTAATATCCTTCGTAACTTGGCTGAATTTCCAGCGCTCTTTGAAAATGAGCAATTGCCTCATCCACCCGCCCTATCTGGAGAAGTGTATAAGCAAGATTGTTATGGGCTTCTGCGAAGTCTGGATTGATTTCCAAAGTTTTTTGATATTGAGCCGTTGCTTCGTCCATCCGCTTTTCCCGGCATAGAGCATTGGCAAGAGCGAAGTGGAAAGACGCGGATTCTGAATCAAGTGCCAAGGCCTTTTGGAAACGCCCAATCGCCTCGTCCACCCTGTTTTGATTGAGAAGAAAATTGCCGGCGAGCCAGTTGGTCGTCGCCCGGGCTTCAATGCTTGCTAACAGGTTAAATGCAATCGAATAGGCCAGCAGCAGGCACCAACCCAAACGCGCCATACGCCGCCAGACCGGCGAACCCGCCAGTGCACGCTCCAGACCAAGAATACCATAGACCGCCAGCAGCATCAGCGCCGGCAGAAAATCCGACTCATAACTGCTGCTGGCTGAGAAAAAAAGACAGAGGGTCAACGCACAACTCACAAATAGCAAAAACACAGCCGCCACAAACCAGCGTAAGGCGGAAACCTCCTCCACCGGCCCGCCTTTCCATACCAACGGTGCGGCCAGGGCCAGCCATACCACCGGATAGTTGATCAGTATCCCACTGAAACATTCTCCCAACCCATAGTAACCCGACGGCAACGGCGACGGTGGAATCGCTTGCAAATAGGGGAAATGACTGCTCCAGCGCAGTGGTTCCAAAAAATAGTACCGAAAGTTGAACCAGAGGTAATGCAGACTGAATTGCTGGGCGGCATTATTCTGGTTGCTTGTCAACTGATAGTGCCAGCCAAATTCGAATGGGTTGTCGAAACGCAACGTATTGTAGAGCATCAGCCCCAACCCAATCAGCATCGCCGGACCAACCGCCGCCACGAACAACCATCCAACCCGCCGACGTGACCCTGGTTCAGTCGTTGCACGCCCTGCCTGAGCCACCGGCATCAAAAGAATTATTATCCCAAACAACAATGAGGGTCGTGCCCCTACGGCCAATCCATAAGCCAGGCTTGCCAATGCCAGCCACAAAACCTGCCGTTTCGGCTCGTGCAAGGCACACCAGATCGCCGCTAACGCCAGCATCGTGAACGCAAACCCACAACTTATGGCAACTTCGTAAACATCACAGTGCGACAAAACTTCCAGTATGCCTGTGGCCAATCCCAGTGCGAGTAGGCCGACCGTGGCCACCCAAATACTCACTTCTGGAAAGTACCGCCGCCAGACCGCACGTAATAAACCCGCGGCAACCAGGAAACCCAACGCATAAAAAATCACAACCGCATTCTTGTGGAGAAGATAGTGGCCGGTCAGGGCTGCATACGGCCAGAAAAGCACCAAAGCGGGCGCAACTCCAAAATACAGGTATAACTTCCCTTTGTAATAACTCATCTCATACGATGGATACCGCGTATCCCACACATAAGATGTATTGGCGGCGGGATCATAGGGATCGGCGAGTCGGGTCAGTCCGGGTGCTGCTTCTCTGTTCACGTTGAGCTGCCCGGCGCGAAAACCCTGCACCAACAGATTGTAGTAGGTGTCCTTCGCACTTGGACTGGCTGATTCAATGAAACCCGATTCAGCGCTCCAGGCAAAAATCCCAATGACCAGGGCGCAAACCATGCCAAAGACGGCGCGGCCCGGCCATTGGTTATTAACTTCAGGCGCACTCACCTTTGCTTGTTGCAGGTGCATAACCTCCCCGATAATTACGAGCGTTCACCAGTTTTGGCGGCATGACAGCGACATTAGCAGGAGGGTGAATAAGGGACAAGCGTTGGAAAGGTGAGGCAGATTGTCACCCGTTGCTCAATGATATTGACGCAATTTCGAGTGAGTAAAAGTGAGCGGGGAAAATCGGCAGCAGTGGAATTGTGAGCTTGAAGTTTCTCTGGAACCTGGAGCTTGGCGCTTGCAAAGCGAATTTTCCATTGTCACCACGCGTCAAATTGCTAGCATGGCCGTCCTTGTTTCGATGGCAGGCAAAAAAACGCATGAAAACTTATGACATTGCTGTAATTGGCGGCGATGGGACGGGGCCGGAAGTGACCCGCGAGGCGCTCAAGGTTTCCGCGGCGGCCGCCAAAAAATTCGGGTTCAAACTCAACTGGCATCACTACGATTTCGGCGGCGACCGTTATCTGAAAACGGGCGAAGTGCTGCCCGACAGCGCCGTGGACGAACTCCGCAAGTTCAAGGTGATTTTCCTGGGCGCCGTGGGCCATCCGCAGGTCAAGCCGGGCATCCTGGAAAAAGGCATTCTGCTGCGCCTCCGTTTCGAGCTGGAGCAATACATCAACCTTCGCCCCGTGAAACTTTATCGAGCCGTTGACTGCCCGCTCAAGGACAAGGGGCCGGAGCACATTGATTTTGTCGTCGTGCGCGAGAACAACGAGGGGATTTACACCGGCTCGGGCGGGTTTGTGTTCAAGGGCACACCGCATGAAGTCGCGATCCAGGAATCGGTGAACACGCGCCGCGGCGTGGACCGCTGTTTGAAATACGCCTTTGAACTGGCGAAGAAACAGCGCGCCGGCAAGCCGTGGAAGGGCCTCAAGCCGGAGGACATCAAAGCGGGTAAAACCGCGCAACTGACCCTTTGCGGCAAGACGAACGTGCTCACGTTCGCCTTCGATTTGTGGGAACGCGCCTTCCATGAACTCGGCGCGAAATATCCGTCGGTGAAACGCGATTACGCGCACGTGGACGCCACTTGCATGTGGTTCATCAAAAACCCGGAGTGGTTCGACGTGATTGTCACCGACAACATGTTCGGCGACATCATCACCGACCTCGCGGCGATGATTCAGGGCGGTCTGGGCGTGGCCGCCGGCGGCAACATCAATCCCGAGGGCACCAGCATGTTCGAGCCGATGGGCGGCAGCGCGCCCAAATACACCGGCCAGAACGTCATCAACCCCATTGCGGCCATCAACGCCGCCGGCATGATGCTCGATTTCCTCGGCGAAGCCAAAGCGGGCGCGGCGGTGGAAAACGCCGTCGTGAAAATCATCAATACGAAAATCAAATCGCTCGCTGCCGGCAAGATGGGCCACGGCACGCGTGAAGTCGGCGATCTGGTGGCGGCCGCGGTTTGATGGCGGCCAGCTGAAGCTTGAACTCCAACGGTGAAAAGTCTGACCGAACACCTGTGGTTTGAAACGCCGCACCGGCGCGATTATCTCAACATCACGGACAAGGTCGAGGAGCTGGTCCGTAAAAGCGGCGTGCAGGAAGGGCTTTGCCTCGTCAACGCCATGCACATTACTGCCAGCGTTTATATCAACGACGCCGAGGATGGTCTGCTGCAGGATTACGATGTGTGGCTGGAAAAGCTCGCACCGCACGAGCCGACATCACAATACCACCACAATCGCACCGGCGAGGACAATGCTGACGCGCACCTGAAACGCCAGGTCATGGGTCGTGAAGTCGTCGTGGCCATCACGAAAGGGAAACTGGACCTCGGCCCGTGGGAACAGATTTTCTACGGCGAATTTGACGGACGCCGCCGCAAGCGCGTGCTGGTGAAAATCATCGGGGAGTAATGCTTCGTCCGGTTGTTTGCGGTTGGGGGGCGTTGGGCCCTTCAAAGTGGGCGGCGCGATTACGGCGGCGATTTAATAAGTTTAGACTTGCTCACAAAAAGGGCGGCCATTGCTGGCCGCCCGGGGGCAAATTCTCCCGTTCATTTGTTCCGGTTGGGATTCCAAATTATGTCGCTATTCTGTCCTTCTACGCGCCCGACACAACCGTTGGTAACATAGTTCTGTTTGAAGTAGGCGGCATGGCCGTCCAGAAAGCAAATAACTCCGCCCAGGTTGTGACGCTGTGGAAAATAATCAAAACGCGCCGACGGATAGGTGCCGCTGTTGCGTCCGCCCTCCAAGGTTGGGCTGAAGGTGGCATCAAACATAAAAACCTGGGCGGCAGGGTTCCGGATGCTGGACATTTTGGCCATATTTGGCCAAAAAGGCGCATTGCCTATCACGCCATTGTTGATACTGCTGCTGAGTTTAAGGTCCAAATCCATAACATAACAGAAAATGCCGTCAGTTCCACCGGCGAGAAATCCGGAAGTTAAATCACTGCTGACAAATTGTGCCACCGGACAAATCCACATTTTCCCTTTATCGTTGCCCGGAAACGGGAATTTTACCTGAACATTCGCTCCCGGTATGGTTTTGTAGTAAGACAATGGCTGATCGCCGGCCAACTGTGGCAGAACATTAAACCATGCAACTGGGTCTAGTGGGCTTCCGGGTCCCGTCGTGGCGCCGGTGTCTGCGGCGTACTGGCCGTAACCCGAACTGCTTGGTGTCATGGTTCCATCACAGGGAATACAGTCGCCACCGTCGCCGGCATAAACTTGTTGCGCCAGCCCCCATTGATGCAGATTGGATATGCATTGTGTTATTTGTGCCCTGCGCTTTGCTGCCGCCAGCGCCGGCAACAACATCGCTGCCAGAACGGCGATAATGGCGATGACCACGAGCAATTCAATCAGGGTAAAAGCCTTGGGCAATGGCTTTGAGAATTCTGGCCGTTTCATAATTTTGAATCTCTGAATCCAATCAACCGGCTCGCATAAGCTTTTTAATTCCTAAGGTCGAGTATAGTCATTTAAGTGAAAGCAGTCAACGGTTGTGAATAAGTTTTTTGAGCCATGCTTCGTTGCGTTTTGATGACGGTTTCCGGATTTTTGCCTTTGCCATTGAAAAAACACCGTGCCTCCGCATCATGCTGGAGCCATGCGGATGCGCGATCCACAATTCCACCACCGATGCCTCATTTACGGCGGGCTGGCGCTGGTCACGCTGGTCGTGTATCTGCCGGCGCTGCACCATGGTTTTCGTTGATTATGATGACCAGCAATATGTGACGGACAACCCCCGCGTACAGGCGGGATTGACGTGGACCGGTTTGGTCTGGGCATTTGGTTTTCACGCCGCCAACTGGCATCCGCTGGCCTGGCTGTCGCACATGGCCGACTGCCAGCTCTACGGCGCAAGGGCCGGCGGCCATCACCTGACCAACGTCCTGCTGCACGTCGCCAGCACGCTGCTCTTATTTTCAGTTTTGAGCCGGATGATGGGCCTTTGCCGTAACGATCCGCAACAGCCGGGCGACTCTCCATTACGGAAGGCAGGCGGGCCGGCCAACGCAACGATAACGGCTACGGTACCACCGGCCGATGCGATGTGGCGCAGCGCGGCCGTGGCCGCGCTGTTTGCGTGGCATCCGCTCCACGTCGAGTTGCCACGGGAATCCTTTCCTTCCTCAAGGGTGTCCAAACCTCCTACCGGATCGCGGTCGGGTTCGTCGAACGCGATTCGGCGGCGACGCGGATCGGGGTGGATTCCTCCGGAACGATCGACTTGGGGTCCGGCTTGGTGGTGCCGAATTTCGGCGTGATGACATCCGCCGCCCACCTTCTGAGGACAACGTGATGACCGACCTGGTGAGCCCCCTGTACCTTCCCAACATCTACAGCCTAGGGAGCGACAAGATCATCCCCCCCGAGCAGGACTCGGACTTCCTCCTCGAAATCGTCAACCAGGGCACCAACCAGGTCGAACAGACGGGCCAAAGCGGGGCCTCCCGCTTGGAGCTTCACCGTCGACCTCGACCAGAACCTTTTGACGATCAAGGACAAGAACAACGCCGTCTTCCCGGAGCGGCCCTTCATAGGCGCCTCCACGGATGGCGGCACGGGAATCAACGAGCCCTACAAGCGTTTCGAACCCCTCCAACTTCTACCACATCCACCTGAAGTACAAGACCAAGGTGGATTTCTTCAAACTCGACCGCTTTAACATCATCAAGGCCAGCGAGGCGGTCTACCTGGACGGCAGGCGCTTGCGCCGGGACGTGGATTACACCATCGACTATACCTCCGGCTTCCTGGATTTTTGGACAAGAGTATTCTCAGGACCCCGACAGCCAGGTGGTGGTGACCTACGAGTACTCGCCCTTCGGCTCTTCCTCAGGGAATATCCTGGGCGCCCGGGCCGAATACGACCTCACGGATCATTTTTCGTGGGTTCGACCTTCCTTTACAGTTCCACCCAGACTCCCATCGACCAGCCCCAGATCGGTTCCACCCCCAATTCCCTGACCCTGTTGGACGCGGACACCAAGTACGACCTCGGGCCGGAGGATATCCAGTCGCTCACCGGTTTGCTCCCGGGTCTGGCGGACTGGAAACCACCCGTGGACGTAAAATTTTCGGGGGAAGTCGCCGACAGCATTTTCGACCCCGACACCTATAACGCAGAGGGGGAAACGGGCGTGGCCATGGTCGACAGCATGGAAGGCATCGACAACGTCATCGGCCACCGCCGCCGTGGAAAACTGGATTACGTCCTCCGCGCCCGCCCCGTTGCCCTTCCTCAGCGGCGGCGTTTCGTTCATCGCGGGGCCGCTCAACAACAATCGGGTGCGTTTGATCAACTACAACACCGGCCAACTCTACCCGGACAACACCTCCGACCAGAACGGGGGCACCTTTACGCCATCACCAGCGAGCCGAAGGACCGGGTTCAGACCATGGAAATCCCCGATAGCCGCCTGACCAACCAGACTTGGGCGGGGATGCGTAACATAATTTCGTCAACAGGGTCCGACGCCACCGGCGTTAAGTTCCTCGAAAGCTGGGTCTACAATGACGGAGTGGACAAGTGGCTCGTCTGCGATGATTTCGGCACGATCTCGGAGGACACCAACGACGCCGGGCCCCATACGGTGATGCCTGGGCATGACCCCCGAAGCACTTCCGTGATTTGCGGGAACGATCCGGGAGACGTCATCTACGATTCCGGACGCGACCAGGAATGCGATTCGGCCAACCCGGGTCACAACGATTTGGGCATTCGGACCCGGACACGCCCCTGTCGGGGAGCGGGGCGGAAACGATCCAGGGTTTTTCCGGCGAAAACCCCAGTCCGGAGGGGCAAAACAACAACAAGTTTGACACCCAAGACATCAACGGGGACAACTACATTTCCACCACGCAGGTTTATATGTCCTACGGGCGCTCGAACCAACTGGTCGGGATGGAGGTTGGTGAAGATCCCCATTGATTTGACCGCCAGCGAGGGTATGCACGCCACTTCGGACGGTTTGACGGAACTTCCACAACCAGGGGAACTTCGGGACCCCCTATTCTATTGTGCATGCCGTGCGCCTCTGGATGACGGGAACCTCCACCAATCCCGTGGACGGCGACATCCTCGTAGAGAAAGCGTCGAATTGACTAAGAACCGTTGGGAGACCAGGGTGGACGCCACCGCGGCTTTGAACCAGGGGGCCGAGGTCAATCCCTCCAAGTTCGACGTCACGTCGATCAGTAAGGCCACCAACACCAACTACGATCCCACCTTGCGCTTCATCCAGGTCGCCAGCGACCAGAACTCGGATACCGTCCTCAGCACCGAAAAGGCCCTGAAGGTCACCTACAACCTCTCGAACTATGATTCGAGCCGCGGAGGGACGTTTCGGGCAAGCCGATCTATTTCGCCACGCGGCTTTTCACCCCGGTCTTGGACTTCACCGACTACTCGGACCTGAAGGTGGACCTCGAGCCCCGGAACATCCAGGCCGGGGACGTCATGTTCATCCGCCTGGAAAACGACGCGAACAACTACTATCAGTACAACATCCCCCTTTCCAGCACTTCGTTGCCGGTGGCGTCCTGGAACCCGGCGGGGGCCAAGATTGATGGCAGTGACCACAACCGCGTGCAGGTGGGACAGCCGTTCCTCAACAAGATCAACCAGATCTCCATCGGCGTCCTGTCGCCCAATCCGACCACCAATGTGTACCGGGAGGTTTGGGTCAACAACCTCCGGGCCTCGGGGGCGGTGAGCCGCGAGGGCATCGCGCGCCGTTTCAACAGCACGACCACGATCGGGAAGAACTTGGCCACGGTGTCCACCCGTTACCGGGAAGTGGACGGCGGTTTTTCCCAGTTGGACCAGACGGGGACCCGATACCAGTTGTCCAAGGACAACGGGGTGGACTTGGCCTCCAACGCCATCAAGGTCTGGAAGGAACTGATCAACTTCCAGGGTTCCATCTCGAAGGACGAGAAACTCACACAGGACCAGTACAAGAACCAGCCGTTCTATTACGACCAGCCCGAAATCTGGCAGAAGACCATGACGGGCAGCCTGTCCTATTCCAAAACCCTCCCGGACAAGTTGGGGCGTATCACCAGCCTGCGCCTATCCGGAAGCGAAACGAACGAGAAGGATATCTACCTGCCCGCCTACATGACCCAACCGGGGGGTGCAGGGAAGCTTCGACAAGAGGGGCCAGACCTGGACACTCGCGACGGGTGTAATCGACGCGCCCAAGAAGATCTGGTGGTTACCGATCGGCAATAACCAGTTCACCCAGAACTACACCTCGACCCAGGACCAGCAGAATTTCGAGCTCGCTACGACGCCTGATTTTTATCGCGATACCCGCGCCCAGAGTTATGCCTGGACCAACACCACCGAGATTCTCAAACGCCTGGTGTTCACTCCGGGTTATTCCTGGGGTTATACCGAGGCGAAGGGCAACACCACCTATGTGGGCCAGGAAAGCAACGTCGATCATTACACCCCCATGCAGAAGCAGATCCAACCTAAAGGTCGGCCTGACTTGCCGCAGCCTGCTGGGCTTGACGCCGTCCGTGAGCTACACGGGAAGTGTGCTCAACGATTTCAGCTCCTTCACGGGTTCCCGTTTCACCAACGCCAACAACGTCAACTACACCCTCGCCTTCAACCCCGGGACCTTTCTGAAGTTGGCACAAAAAATCAACCTGACCATGGACGCTGGGCGAACCGAGGTGGTGATTCGACGATCCAGGATTTCGGGAACAAACTCGCGGCGCCCACTTTTGGGAAAAGTGGGGTTGACTCCGCCCCAGGGGATCGCCTATAACAGTTCGCGAAAAGTCAACCGACGTGGCCCACGCCGGGTTCACCCTGTTCGACCGGCTGTCGTTCCGTCCCACCAGCAATACGAACCAACCAAGAGACGCGACAAAACA
>CAVWHM010000001.1:0-11159 GCA_963754775.1 uncultured Verrucomicrobiae bacterium | reverse complement strand
ATCAGGGCCGGTCAACGACGGCGG
The DNA here is from genome assembly GCA_963754775.1 of uncultured Verrucomicrobiae bacterium. GTDB lineage: Bacteria > Verrucomicrobiota > Verrucomicrobiia > Limisphaerales > UBA11358 > UBA11358. The sequence continues at coordinate 11,135 of CAVWHM010000001.1, read as the reverse complement.
CAATCCGGCCAATGGCAATTACGATCTGCGATTCACAATTTATGACTCGACGAACATTCCCGGCGTGGTCATCGCCGGCCCGTTGACCAATTCCGCCACGGCGGTCAGCAACGGATTATTCACGGCGAATCTGGATTATGGTCCGGGCATTTTCACCGGCCCGGCCCGCTGGCTGCACCTTGGCGTGCGGACCAACGGCAGCACGAACGGATTCGTCGTGCTCAGTCCGCGCCAGATGTTGACGCCGACGCCGTATGCCATTTTCGCCAACACCGCGAGCAATTTGTCGGGCACTTTGTCGACAACCCAGTTGACCGGCACCCTGCCAGCGAGTGCGTTTCGGGGGGTTATACCAACACGGTGGCCTTGACCAACAACGGGAACCTTTTCGGCGGAACTTTCACCGGAATTTTCAGCGGAATTTTCGGCGGCACGTTCACCGGCGGGTTCAGCGGCAACGGCGGTGGATTGACTAATGTGAATGTGATGAATTTGACCGGGGTTCTGGCGGACAGTCAATTGCCGTCCAACACCGCGTTTGTGAACAGCAATCAAACGTTCATCGGTTCCAATGTTTTCACCGGCACGAATCTCTTTGGCGGGTTCAATGTGTTCAGCGGGCCGACCAACAGTTTTAGCGGCGCATTCAGCGGCAACGGCATCAATCTCACCAATCTGAATGGTTCCCAAATCAGCGCCGGCACGGTGGCGGACGCGCGCCTTTCTGCCAATGTGCCGTTGCTCAACACCAATCAGATTTTCACCGGCTCCAATATTTTCAGGGGCGCCAACACGTTTGCCGGCACAAACACCTTTACCGGGGTCAATACCTTCACCAATTCGGGAAACAGTTTTATCGGCAGTTTCTTCGGCAACGGCCTGGTGGGCTGGATCGTGGTGTCGGGTATTTCCACCCAGGCGATTTCGGACGCCGGGTATCTCCTGGTCAGTACGCAATTGACGACGGTGACACTGCCGCCATCGCCGAACGTGGACGACATCGTGCGCGTTTCCGGCGGGGGGCGGGCGGATGGAAAGTCGCGCAAAACGCCGGCCAGGCCATCCTCGGCAGTTTTTCCGGCTTCAGCGGCTCTTCATGGACCGCAAGCGGTGCGTCCACCTTGAGCTGGTATGACATTGCTGCCTCCGCGGATGGCACCAAAATGGTTGCGGTGATCGGGGTCAGCGGCGGCATTTACACGTCGACAGATTCCGGCAGAACATGGGGCTCAACCAGTGCAAACCCCGGCGCCTGGCGCGCCGTCACCTCATCGGCCGACGGCAGCAAACTGGCGGCGGCCTTGAATGGCAGCGTCATTTACACATCCACCAATTCCGGCAGCACCTGGGTGCAACGAACGACCGGTTTGCCCGGCAGCTCGGCCTGGTCTTCGATTGCCTCCTCCGCGGACGGCACCAAATTGGTGGCGGTGGTGAACGGTGGCGGTGTTTACACTTCTGCCAACTCCGGCAGTTCGTGGACGCAGCAAACCTCCGGCCTGCCCAACAGCGGGGTGGCGGCCTGGACTTCGGTTGCGTCGTCGTCGGACGGGACCAAATTGGCGGCGGCGGGCGGCAGTGGGATTTACATTTCGTCCAACTCCGGCGGTTCGTGGTCGTCTTCTTCGAGTGGGTCCACCTGGTCATCCATCGCGTCGTCAGCTGACGGCACAAGACTGGTCGCGGCGCAAAACACCGGCGGTATCTACACCTCGGCCAATGGAGGTGCGTGGACGCAACAAACGACCGGCGTGCCTTCCAGTGCAGCCTGGACTTCAGTTACTTCGTCGTCCGATGGCGGCAAGCTGGCGGCGACGGTGGGTGGCGGCGGCATTTACACATCGCTCAACTGGGGCGCGACCTGGACGCAGCCATCCGGCGCGCCCAACGCAAGCTGGTCCGCCATCACTTCCTCGGCGGATGGGAGCAAACTGGCCGCGGTGATCAACAGCACCTCCAGCGGCGGAATTTATTATCTGCAAGCATCTCCCCAAACCCTGACGACGGTTGGCACTGCCGGCGGCATTACGGGAGGGCAGGGCACAGCGGTGGAATTGCAGTACATCGGCAACGGCCGGTTTATGCCGGTCAGTACCGCGGGAATTATTTGGGGGTATTGAACCTGGCGGCTTCCCGGCAGAGCGCCACCCTTTTTCAAATCCCAGGCTTTCTGCCGAAAGCTGTCGCGTTAAATTTTGAACTTCTGACACTGGCCCAGAAATTTCCTCGGGTTCTGAAAAATCACCTTTTCAATCGCGGCGGCGAGGTGCCCGCGTCGTTTCATTTCCAGGGCGGTTTTCGGCACGGCCAGCGGATCGCTCACGCCCCAGTCGCATGCGCTGTTCAGCCAGACGCGTTCGTTGCCGTAGGTTTCCAGAATGTCAATCGCCCGCGCCGGCGTGCATTTCGTTTCAGGATAAAGCGTCATGCCCGCCCAGTGGCCTGCGTCCAGCACCAGTCCAACCGTGTGTTCCTCCACGTGGTCAATGATGACGCGCCCCGGCTGGATGCGTTTGTCGTTCTTTAATACGTCCAGAATCAGCCGCGTGCCTTTCAGCTTGTCCTCCAAATGCGGCGTGTGGACCAGAATCAACTGGTCGTGCCGTGCGGCAAGGTCCGCCTGCATTTCCATGACTTTCAGCTCGTTCCGCGAATTTTTGTTCAAACCGATTTCGCCGATGCCGAGCACGTTCGGGCGGTTGAGAAATTCCGGGATCAACGCAATCACCTCTGCGGCCAGCTTTACGTCTTCGGACTCCTTGGGATTGATGCACAGCCAACTGAAATGTTTCAGGCCGAATTTCGCCGCGCGTTTCGGCTCGTACTCGGTGAGCTGGCGGAAATAATCGTAAAACCCGGCGGCCGAACCGCGGTCAAAACCCGCCCAGAACGCCGGCTCGCAGACCGCTTCGCAACCCGCCATGGCCATGCGCTCGTAATCATCCGTGACGCGGCTGACCATGTGGGCGTGGGGCTCGATGTATTTCATAGTCACTGCAAGCTCCAAGCTCCAGGGAAATACCAAGCACCAAACTTCAAACCAGTGTCGCCCGCCGGAACATTTTGGAGCTTGAAGTTTGAGCTTCTCTGGAACTTGGATGTTGGATGTTGGAGCTTCATTTTGTCAACTGCCACGCGCCAACCGCGCCTTTGCCCGTAGCGGCGGGAATGGGTTCTTTCGTTGATCGCTGAAAGCCAGCAAAACGTTTTTTACCTTTTCCTTTTTTTGGTTGCCTAACTTGCCAACCGCCGAGCGAAAGGCCTTCAACCGAAAATCGTCTTTGCCGGGTGCGCGCTCCACGCGGTCGAGGAAGGCGGCGACTTCAATCAACTTGTGCCGGGCGTCGAGGAAATAAAGGTCAAGAACCTGTTGTCGTGTCATATTTATTTACAATTAGTGATTGGCGATTGACGCCAGCGCTTAAATTTCACGCCTCAAATCGTAAATCCTAAATCGTAAATCGTAAATGGCTAAAGCATCCATTCCAGGACCTGCAACGCCGCTTCACGCGGCGCGGTGCTGAGAACATTGTGGTCCGCCCTCCGCAGGACTTTGTAATCGCGCAGGGCCGGACAATGTTTCCTGAGCCAGCGCCGCACCCACGGCCACGGCACGATGGGATCAAGCCAGCCACTCAAGCCGAAGACCGGCAACACCGTCCGGCTGGCAATGCGCCGTGGATCGTTCCCGGCAATCAAATGCAGGCGATGCTGTGCCGCGCGGCGGTCCAGCCATTCCGCCCGGCGGGTGACAAATTCATCAATCGTTGCCAGCACCTCCGGTGAACGGCGATACCGGAACCGCGCAATCTTCGCGTAACTAAAGATGACCCAGACGAAGACCGCGTTCGAAATCCTGGCCGTCAGTTTTTCTGCCAACCGCACTGCCCAGCGCATGGGATGTTTCACAAAGCCGCCCGCCATAATCACGCCCTGCGCCGCAAATTTTCCACGACCGACCAGGGCCCACAAGGGCTGGGAACCGTATGATTCACCGAGCAGCCACCCGCCCGTGATGCCATGCTCTTCCAGCGCGGTTTCAATGGCCGCCGCGTAATCGTCCAGCGACCACGTGAGCGTGCGCGGATACGTCACCTCCACGAAGCGCGCCCGGCCGCCGAGGGCGTGACGGAAACTGCCGACGAGTGTCCAATCGCCATGCAAACCGGGCAGATAAATCAGCGTCGGCAATGAAGCATTACCGTGAATGCGCAGTTGCAGTTCCTCTGCCATCATTCCGGTGATTATCAATCAGCCGGAGCCGGCTGTTCAACGAAGAAAGATGACAGCGCCTTGATGGGCAGCTTCCCCGCGGGTCAAGCCGCTCCGACTTTATCAAAAGTATTCAGCGAGGGTTGTCAATCCCTCGGGGTTGGCGACGCCTGTGCCTTGAAGGAAGACAATGTGTTGATATCCAAGACTCCGTAACCCGACAAACCAGGGTGTGCCACGGTCACGGTATTGCCAGCCAATCCGTGGCTCGGTGTAATTCTCGAGGATTACCACGGCCGTCTGGCGTTGTGACTGGCTCAGGGCTTTTGCCAGAACGGCATCGTTTTCTTCTCTGACGGAGGCAGTTGGTTCGAGCATCTGGCCCGTCTTGCCATCCAACGAATCAATAACCACCGAGGTGTTATCGGTTTTGTGGAATGCCTGCGGCGGGCTGGTGGTCGCGCAGGAGGTCAACAAGATTGCCAGGGTGGCCAGCGCCATCGGTGTGCGGATTTTCATAAATTACATCCTCCTGTTTGCGGGGAGCTTTGCGAATGGTTCATCTGTCTAAGTGTTTATTACGCCGTCAGTTGCCAATCCGGAATAACGCATCTTTAATGCCAGCGGATTTAAATGCGGCCGTCTGCCGACCAACGCTGCGCCCAATCAGGAACTTTCAGAGGTCTCAAGCATGAAGGGAAATAACTCGCCGCCAATGCGCGATTACATTCCGTCCTTCTACTGCGAAGAATCGTTTCGCGCCTTCGGATGATTTTCCCGGAGTGAAATGGCTGTGAGCACAATCAAAATGACCACAACTGCCAGGACACAAAACGGCGCGAGAAATCTGTCCAGCGGAAGCGATCCCCGCGCCGGCAACCGGAGTTCTGCGGACACGACGTCACCAACGCCGGGAAATGAAGCTTGAGCAATAACCCGGCCTCCGCCATCAACTGCCTGTGAAATGCCGGAACTGGCGACGCGAAAAATCGGGAGGCCGTATTCGGCCGCGCGGACCGGAGCGACCAACGCATGCAATTCGTGTTCGTGCCGGCCCCAGTCTTCAACGTCCATCGTTGGAACAATCAGGAGTTGCGCGCCCTTTCTGACGAGCCGGTCAGTGACGCGCGCATAACTCAAATCGTAACAAATGCAGATGCCGATTTTCCCCCAGGGCGAATCCCAAACTTCCTGTTTTAGCGCGGGAAGGCCATCCTTGAAGAACTGAATCGGCACGCTCTTGGCTTGTTTGAAAATCACCTCGCCGTTCGTGCCCACCACGAAAGCGGTGTCATGGAAATTATCATTCGTTGTCGGGTCCTTGCCGCCCACAATCAGGTAACGTGAGTGGTCGCGGCACCATTGTTTTAAAGATTCGGGAACCGGGCCGTCGAGGGTGTATTCGCTCAAGACCAGCAACTGCGCATCCGGATGTTTCGTGACAACTTTGTCCAGGGCCCTGGGAATAATGCCTTCGTTGGGGAATTCCATTTGGATGCCGGCAATGGTTAGTGGTGTCGTCAGAGGGTGACGAGGTTTCGTTTCGGCCAAAGCTGCCGGCAAAACCCATAAGACTGTGGCCAGGATCGCGATAAATAAAAAAGTTTCGGCCAGGGAGACTTTGACCAGGGATTGGTGAAAACAGATCGTAACCGCGGCAAATACCAAAAAGCCAAGTCCATACATTCCAAAGATGTGATCTGCAACCGGCAAAACATACCCGACATTCAACCACGAAAATTTCAGGTAATAAAGTTCGCTCCGGAAATACTCCAATCCCGTCCAGATGAACGGGACCAGCCACATCGCCCTGATATTTCCCCACCGCCGGATGCAGGCGCAGACAATCGCCACAAATACTCCAATCCAAAAGGCCATTATCAACCAAAGCACAATCGCGACGATGCTGAAGATTTCCCAAAAGCAATGCAATTGCGGGGCGACACATAGAAATCCGACAACCAGGCCGGAATAAAACGCGCGGCGAACTGTTTTCTGATTTGTCAGTTGCACCAGGCAGAGGGCGTAACCGAAAATGAACAAGCCAAAGGCGGGCTGTTGCAGCGGCGTGTAGGCCAGATGAAAACAAACAACCGCCAGGGCGGCGAAGAGAAAAGATTTCCCCCAGCTTAACGGCGGCTGCGGGCCCTTCTGTAGTTTCATTCTGTCGGAAACAGATACAAGAAAGGCAAAACGATGGCGAGTCGCTAAATTTGCGGCAACGCTCCGCAGTGACCGGCACTCAAGGCCGTCGCTACTTTAGTTTTGGGAAGAATTCCCGGGCCGTCTGGCACGTCGCGGCGCTCAATTCTTCGAGCGCACAACCTTTGGCGTAACCTGATCGCCGGCCTTTGCCAGTTCCTCGTCAGCCCGTTCGGTGAGCCAGGCATTAATCAGACTTTGGTAGGGCACACCAGCGCGATTTGCCATCCGCCGGACTTTGTCGAGCGTGACGGTGGGCACGCGCAAGGAAATGGCTTCGCGGGTCGGCTTTAGATTTGGGAAAAACGCCCGCCGGGCCTTCGACAAATCGGCGTCAGCCCAGTCAGTTTTCCGCGCCGCTTTGACGTACTTTTTCAGCATACCATTTCCTTTCACGCCGGCTCATTGGCCGGATCGAAATCACACGCAACCGCGTGTCGCGCAACGTAAACGCGCACGCCAGCAACCAGCCATCGTCGGTGTGACCGAAAGCCAGCCATCGTTTTTCGCGTTCGCTGTGCCTGGCGTCTTCCAAAACTTCCGGTCCGTTCAAAAATAACTCCTCAGCTTCCCGGGCGGAAACCCGATGCTTGGTCTGGCTCTTTTCCAGGTTGCCGCTGTCCCACTCAAATCCGGTGATTGCCCGCAGATCAAGCATGCGCGAAGCAATGTATATCCATTAGACATACATGCAAGTGAAAAATATGGGGGATTTTCAACGGTCTTGTCAGTTGCCGGCAGTCAGCTTCGGGAAAAAGTTCCTGGCGGTCTGGCACGTCGCGGCGCTCAATTCTTCGAGCGAACAGCCTTTGACCTGCGCGACGACCTCCGAAATTTCCTTCACGTAGGCGGGTTCGCAGCGTTTGCCGCGATACGGCACGGGCGCGAGATACGGGCAATCGGTCTCCAGCATGAACCGGTCGAGCGGCGTGGCGGCCACCGTGTCGCGGACGTTCTGGCCGTTCTTGAACGTGACGATGCCGGTAAAGCTGACGAGCGAACCGAGTTGCAATACCTGGCGCATCCGGTCGGCGCTCTCGCCGAAACAATGGAAAACGCCGCGGACTTTGCCGGCAAACGGCTTGAGTTGCGCCAGCGTGTCGTCGAAGGCATTGCGCTGGTGGATAATGCAGTTCAGTCCGGCCTCGATGGCGACCTCGATTTGCTGCTGAAAAATGTCCGCCTGCTTTTGTTTGTAGCGCTCGTCGTCCTCGGCGGTGCCGCCTTGCGAGCAGGGCAAATGATGATAATCCAGGCCAATCTCACCAATGGCAACGACTTTGGGATGTTTGGCAAGCTCGCGCAGGGCAGGGCGCAGATCGGACGGCGCTTTCATTGCCTCGGACGGGTGCCAGCCGATGGCGGCATAAATAGACGGAAACTTTTCTGCAAGACGTATGGCGCGTTCGCTGCTGCTCAAACTCGTGCCGATGGAAATCATTTTGGTGATACCGGCGGCCTGGGCGCGGGCAATGACCTCCGGGAAATCCTTTTCGTAGTCGGGATAATCAAGGTGAGCGTGCGTGTCGTAAAACGTCGCCATGAGAACAGGTTGAACGCTGAACGTAAAAAAGCAAGCCGTGGTGTGGACAAATTGTTTCCCGGTGGGGCGAGCGTCCCCGCGAGCCGGCTCGTCAGTAGCCTCGCCCCACCGAGACGGCATCAGTACCAGCCGGCCTTCAAACAAACCGCCACGGCAAATTATTTCGCTTGAAGTTCATTCTTCGCCGCGTTGTTCGTGTTGGTGAGTTTTTGTTCGAGCGCCGCCATCTTTGCTTCAACGGACGGTTTGCCGGGGTAATCGGCGGATTCCGCGAGAAGTTGTTTGTAATTTTCAATGGCGTCGGTTTCGCGTCCGGCGGCGACAAGTTTATCGCCGAGCGCGAGGCGGATGCGAATGCGTTGTTCCGGCGACGGATGGCGGGTGAGGGCGAGTTCGTAAGTGTCAATGGCCGAGGACGGTTTGCCTTGCGTTTCGTAAAGATCGGCAAGTTTTTCACTGAGCACGGCGCTGTTGCTGGTGGCGGGAAGATTTTCAATAAAGTTCGCCAGTTGCGCCACGGGCAAGCCGTGGGCGAGATCCAGATCCGCGAGTCGCAAAAAGGACCATTCGATGAGCGGGTTGTGGGTGCGCGCGAGTTCGGCGTGCAATTGCGCGAGCGACTTGCCGCAGGGCCGGTAAAGCGGGTCGCCCACAACCGTCGTCTGCCAGGACAAGGCCGGTTGCGCGGCCCAGGCGGCTTCACCGAAAGTGTAGCCGCTGACGAATCGTCCGAGAAATGCCGCCACATTGGGTGTGCAGGACAAATAAGGTTCATACACACAGCCCATGGTGCAGGTCGCGCCTTTGGCCAGCAACGGGCCGCACCAGTTTTGCGTTGTGCTGCGCAAAGTCGCCGCGCTGAAGGAATGCAAATGGTACGCAAACGCGCCGGGCATGAATTCAACCTTGGGCAAGGCAAACGGACCGTCGGCATCGTTGGCATACCAGCCGGCGTAAATGGCAATCTGGCTCATGGGAAAATCGGCGGGGAACGTGCCGGGGTTGTTGTCCTCGGTCGTTTCCAGGCCGATTTCGCGGCTTATCTTTGCCGCGGCCGAAATCCAATCGTCGCCCAGCTTGTAGCCGGGATCAGTCATGCCGCGCTCGTCAAAATAGGCGCGACCCCACAAGCCGTCGCGTTCCGCCTCCAGCGCCTTGTCCACGAGGCCGCGCGCAATTTCCGGTGACGGGCCGTCAAGCCGCGCGACCAGCAAAATGCCGTTGGTGGGATTGAGCAGGGCCGTGTTGGTGACGCCATAGACCCAATTCGGCAACGGGCCGGATAACATCACATCGTTTTTGCTCAACGGCAGACAGGCCAGTTCGGAATCCACGGCGGCCTCGTTGCGGCGGAATTCCGGGCGCAGGTTGTCTGCGGCCAGCTCGTGCAAATTCGGGTCGGGCGCGATTTTCAACGGCACGCCATAGCACAGGACGGCGTAACGGATTTTGGACGCGGCGACGCGGTACTCGACGTGCATCAGGCCGCTGTTCGTTGCGATAACAACCCGCTTGGCGAATTTCCAGAGACCGTCCGCCTCCAGCTTTTCCACGAGCGGCTTTTGCAGTGAATCGCGGAACTCGGCGCGTGACATCTCCTCGTTGGGAGTCAGCGCGAAGCCGTAGATTTGCTTTTCCGGAACCTGCCGCATCCGGGCGTAATAGTCCGCGACGGCCTTGGACTCCGGCACTTGCGTGTTGTAAATCACAACCGCTTCGTCCCCTCCCGCGCGAACCAGCAACGGCGCCAGCGCGATGCCCAAAAACGCCAATCGTATCAAAACAAATTTCATGCGTCGGTCATTTGACCTTTGAAAGGCCGGAACGTTGGAAAATTCCTCTTAATTGCCCGTCACCTTGAGGCCATCATACGCGAGTGCGACCCCGGATGGCAATTCCGCTTGCGCCGGGTCGTGGTCGTAATCGTGCGTGAGATGCGTGAAGAACGTTCGCGGCGCGCCGATGCGCCGGGCGGCGGTGAGCGCTTCGTCAAGGCACATGTGCGTCGGATGCGGCTTGGGACGGAGCGCGTCGAGCACGGCAACCTCAACGCCCCGGACTTTTTCGATTGCGCCGGCGGGAATTTCCTTGCAGTCGCTCAAATAGGCGAGCCGCCGTTTGCCGTTTTGCACGAAGAGATAACCATTGGTCATCATCGAACCGTGCGGCAGGGGCAGGGGAATGATTTCCAGATCGCCGAGCGTGAACGGTCCGTTAATCACGTGCGGGTCCGGTCGGAAATACCCCTTGGAAATCGGCCGCCCGTCAAAGGCGTAAAGGAAAACGCGCTTGAGCGCCGTCATCGTTTCCTCGTTTGCGTAAATGGGCAGCGCGCCCTCGCGCACGTCGCAGAAACGGCGGCAATCGTCCAGACCCATGATGTGGTCGGCGTGCGCATGCGTGAAAATCACCGCGTCGAGCCAGCGGATGTCTTCGCGGAGCATCTGGATGCGGAATTCCGGCGTGGTGTCCACGACCAGCTTCGTCTTGTCCGTGGCGACGTAGATCGAAGGCCGCGTGCGGTGGTTTTTGGGATTGGCCAGAAACTCCGGCGGATATTCCTTGCCGATGACCGGCACGCCCTGCGACGTGCCACTGCCGAGAAAAGTGAATGAAAACGACATGCGCAAATCTTCTTTGCCCCGGACAATATCACAACCGCCGGATTCGGCGAATGAAAATGCAACCCGAAGGAAAGCTTGAACTGCAAAGAGCCGGAGAATGAAACCTAACGGTGCAAATCCCGCGCTGCGGGGCCAACGTGGCAGTGTGCCCGCTCGCGATGCCGTGTATCCGGGTTCGCTCGACTGTTCTGGTTGGACGCTTCCAGGGTCATCGCGGAAACTCGGTCACCGACAGCGTATTGTCATCGGGGTCTTGAAACCAGGCCACTCGCGCGCCGCCGGGAGCTTGCCAAACGCCGTCAGCGTCCTGATCAAGACCATCGTAGCGCATGAACTTGACCCCGGCTTTCGACAATTGCCGCACAGTTTTCTGAATGTCGGTCACCGCCCAACCGAGCACTGTGTAGCCGATCCTGGGCTTGCGATCCACCTTCTGAATGCGCAACTGAATCCGGCCAATTCGGAACACCAGCGCAAACGGATCGTCAGCCACGAACTCCAGCCCGAGCGTCTCCTCATAGAACTTGCGCGATCGTTTTGAGTTCGTGGGCCAA